>CAVXHU010000049.1:0-38543 GCA_963761395.1 uncultured Alphaproteobacteria bacterium | reverse complement strand
GGGACGGCCTGGCGCGGGTCGCGCGCCACCGCGACACGAACGAGGTCGCGGGTGCCGACGATGCCGTTGGTGGGATCGAACTCGATCCAGCCGGCGCTCGGCAGATAGACCTGCACCCAGGCATGGGTCGAGCCGCCGCCGACATAGCCGTGCGCCCGATCGCCGGGAATGGCGATGTATCCCGACACGAAGCGCGCGGCGATGCCGAGCCGCCGCAGCGCCTCGATCATGAACAGCGCGTAGTCGCGGCAGGTGCCGGACCTGGTCTGCAGCGTATCGAGCGGATGCTGGGTGCCGTGCTCGTGCCGCTTGCGGTAGCTGAAGGCCTTGCGGATGCCGTAGGTCATGCCGCTGAGAATATTGAAGGTCGGGGTCGGTCCTTCCGCATCGAGAAAATTCCGCGCCCACGCGGAGAGTTCGCCGTTGGGATCGCCATATTGCGGCGTGATGAATTGAACGAGATCGGGAAACTCCTCGTCGTCGTAGAGAAACGGATAGAAATAGGCGGGATCGTCGGGCGTAAGCGCAAACTCCTCGGCGGGATTGTGCTCGACGGTGGCGGTGTTGACGAACGACAGGGTTTCGGCGCGCTCGTCGAAGGTCGCTATCGCGACGCTGTTGCCGAACACGTCGTGGATCCAGCGCAGCGACATCGGCTCCGGCACGATCGCGAGATGGTTGGAAATCACGCGCAGATCGTGGCCGTCGCGCGGGCGCAGCATGATGCGATGTTCGCCGAACGCCACCGGGTGCGCATAGCGATATTCGGTCTTGTGATGGATCGTGAGCAGGGGCATCGTCGGCGTAATCATCGTGATTTTGGGCGATCTAATCTATACAAATCCCTGCTTATTGCTAAATCGGTATGCTGCCTCGATAGGCAAAATTGAGGAAAAATGGCCTTGGACAGCCCAGCCCGCACATCATTACTCCTCGGAAGCGACGATGTTCCGCCGGTTCATGAAGATAATGCGGAAGGCCGCTCGCCGTTCCTGCTGACATCGGATCATTACGGCCGCACGATCCCGCGCATCCTCGGCGATCTCGGCCTGCCGGCCAGCGAGCGGACGCGGCATATCGCCTGGGATCCCGGCATCGCCGGCGTTGCGGATGCGTTATCGCAGCATCTGGACGCGCATCTGATCGCGCAGCGCTACTCGCGGCTGGTGATCGACTGCAATCGCCCGCCGGGCGCGCCGAGCTCAATCCCGCTGATCAGCGAAGCTACCGTCATTCCCGGCAACGAAGGGCTTGCGCGCGAAGCGGCGGAGTTGCGGCGCCGGTCGATCTTCGATCCCTACCATCGCCGCATCGCCGAGGTCATCCGCCGGCGGCTGCGCGATTCCGTTCCGACGGTGCTGGTGTCACTCCATAGCTTTACGCCGGTTTACGCCGGGATCACGAGGCCATGGCACATCGGCACGCTCTATCATCGCGACACCAAACTGCCGCCGCTGCTAATAAAACTGTTGCGCGACGAGCCCGATCTGGTGGTCGGCGACAACGAACCCTATGCGGTCAGCGACGAGACCGACTACACCATTCCCGTTCACGGCGAGGCGCGCGGCTTGATGAATTCAGGCATCGAAATTCGCCAGGACCTGATTGCCGATCAGGCCGGCCAGCGGCAATGGGCGGACCGGCTCGCGCGCATCTTCCGCGAGATCGAAGCCACGTTGCGCGCGCAACGGCTGATTTAGCTGCGCGTCAAGCACTTCACCGCGCGCGCGTCAAGGCCAGCCAGACGCCGCCGCCGATCATGAAGCCGCCGGAAATGCGCGACAACAGCCGCGTCCGCCGCGCCGAGAAGAACAACCGCGCGCGGCCGGCCAACAACGCGTAGATCGAATTGGTGATCGCACCCGTGATCATGAAGGTGACGCCGAGCAGCGCCACTTGCGAGAAATGGTCCTTGCTCATGTCCATGAACTGCGGAATGAACGCGCCGAAGAACACCAGCACTTTGGGATTGGAGAGCAGCACCACAAAACCCTGCAGGAAAAACCCGCCGCGCGGCGGGGGCGGCGGCGCATCGGCGTTGACGCCCATGACCGGCGCGCGGATCAGCTTGACGCCGAGCCAGACCAGATAGGCGGCACCGGCAAAGCGCACCCAGTCGAACCAGTAGCCCATGGTCGCCATCAGCGAGGTCAGCCCGATGGCAACGATGCCGATCACGATGGTGAGGCCGGCCTGGACGCCTGCGATATTGGTCAGCGCCGCGCGGGTGCCATGCCGCAGGCCGTTGGCGATCACCAGCGTCACCACCGGACCCGGCAGCAGCGCCAGCGCGATGCAGGCGGCGACAAAGGCGAGATAGAGGTTGAGGGACATGTGGGGACCCGTGACGAAATGATCTCTCTATTATGCATGATGGAAGCGCTCGCGGAAGCCGCCCTCTTCTCCCTCTCCCCGCTCTTCGCGGGGTCGAGACGAGCGAAGCTCGCTCTTAGAGGGTTGGGGTGAGGGGCTGCTTCCGCAAACTCTCAAGTCGAAGTGCCCACGGTGAGTTCCCCTCACCCGAAATTCTCGCGATGCGAGAATTTCGACCTCTCCCCGCGAGCGGGGCGAGGTAAATAACGCGCGCCGCCTCAATGCCCATCCATCGCCGACGCCATCCAGTGCGTCATGTCGTTTGAGCCAAGAAAGCCCAGCGCCACGCGCTGGACGCCCGGCGCGTTGCCTTTGCCTTGCGCCACGGCCACCAGCAGGTCGCAGCGCCGCGACACCGCGATGCCGACGGCGGCATGCCGCGAGCCGTCGGACATCTGCAGATCGTAGCTCCTCAGGCGTCCGGGCATGTCGGCAATCCGGATCACCCGGCCCGGCTCAAGCGAGGCGAAGCGCTGGCTGATGAGATCGAGATCGGTGACCCGATCGACTTCGTCGTCATCGGCGACGCCGCTGTCGCAATTGCAGAAGCCGATCTTCGGCCGCACATAGACCTCTAGTTCGCCCCCGCAGGACTTCGGTGGCGCAACGGAACGCGCGCCCGGCCGGCCAACCATCGCGCGGAAATGGCCAGGCGATTTCCTGCCAGCCCTCGATCTCCGAGCGGGCATGTTGCTCACCGGCGCCGCCGGGCAGCGCGCAAATCGCAGCCGCAAACGCGATCAACAGCACCCTGCGCATCTGGCGTCACCTCATCATGGCAAGCCGGCCACGGCGCGTGCGGCGCCGCTCAGCTCCAGAATATGCAGGCCGGTGTTGGCGCGATCGACGATGTAGATATAGCCGCGCTCGTCGGTTTCGACATTATTGGTCTGGATCGCGACCTTGCAGCGGTCCTTGTCGTCGATGGTGACGCAGCGCTTGTCGGTCGCCGCCGTGATCGAGGGGATGAAATAGCCGACTTCCCTTGGATGATAGGGATCTCTGATGTCGAGCGCCCGCACCCCGGCATTGAAGAACGCGATGAATGCCATCTTCTTGTAGAAGACCGGCGCCATGCTTTCGTTGGAGGAGTGCGAGCCGAACCGCCCGCCCCGTTCGCAGAACGAACCGCTCGCCTCCGGCACCGTGAAGCTTGAAATCATCATCGGGCGGTTCTCGACGGTGACGTCGGCGAACCAGACCATCTGCCGCGGTTCGTTGCATTCGTTCAAAATCGCCTCATCGACGATCATCACGATGTCGCGGGTCTTGCCGTCCTTGTCGTTTGCGAATTCGGCAATCGGCATTCCCTTCATCGGAAATACGGTATGGGCGCCGTTGAAGGCGGACATTGCCAGCCGGGAGATTTCCGGAAGACGAAGATTATCCGCCGTCGGCTCCTTTGGTCCGTTGATCAGCTTGTCGCGATCGACGATCTGCAGGAAGCCGCCCTTGTTGGTGCCGTATCCGAAATAGATGCGGTTGCCTTGCGGGCCGGTCGAGATCGGCCCGTGCAGTTCGGTCGGCACCGCGCCGGTTGCGCCCGGCTCCTGACCGGGAAGCCCGAAATCCCGGATCTTCACGGGGTGCGCGGGATCGCTGAGGTCATAGACTTGCGTCATGCGGCGCGTGCGCCAGTCGGGCGCGCCCGATACCAGAAAGGCAATGCCGGTCTCGCACTCCCACCAGCTCTTGTGGGTGTCCTTCAGGCCCCCGATCCGGGTGACCAGAGTCGGATTGGCGGGGTCCGCCACGTTCCATATCTCATGCGCTTCGCCCCCAAAAGTGCGCAGCATGTAAACCGCGTTGCGATCGCCTTTGGGCAGCGCCTTGCCGTCGCAGATGCGCACCATCTGCGCGCCGCCGGCCTCATATTTCCCCTCTTGCCCCGGAATGTGGTGCAGATATTTCGGTTGCGCGGGATCGGTGACGTCGACGATCGACGTGCCGTTCGGCTCGGCCTTTCCGGTCTGCGGATTGACCGGTGCCGGAATATCGTCGGTGCCGCCGTGATGTCCGATATAGGCAATCCAGCGGTCGCCCTGATGATGGATGGTGGGCTGATAGGCGCTGCGCGCCTGCAGGTCGTTGGTGCCGACCAGCCTCATGTTGGAGGCCTCGGGCGGCGCCCCGATCACCTGTGGCTCGGCATATGCGCCGGTGCCGAACGCAACAAAGAAAATCCAGAGCCAGGTTGCCAGTTTGAGATGACCGGTCATGTTTTTTCCACCCAATTTGTAAAAGCCAATCTGCGTTGGCTGGTTTTGGCGGCAAGATCATAGCGAAGCGCGCCCGGATTGCACTCGCTTAGTCGACCGAATTGAGCGACTATCTTTTCTTTTGAGGGGGCACCCATGTCGCCGCATCATATTGACATCGTCAGCCGTCGCCGCTTGCTGCAATTTCTGGCGGCGAGCCCGTTGTTCGCGCGTGACGCCCTGGCGGAAGGGCTACGGCCATCCGATCCCGTGGACTGGGCCCCGCGCGAGCTCGACAAGCTGATTGCCGACCCCACGCAGGCGCTGGACGTTTTCGACTTCGAGCCGGTCATGAAGAAGAACGTTCCGCCGGCGCATTTCGGCTACATGGCCACCGGCGTCGATGACGAGGTGACCTTGCGCGCCAATCGCGAAGGTTTTCGAAAATTCGAGTTGCGGCCGCGGCGGCTGGTCGACGTCAGCAAGGTCGACATCAGCGCCGAGATCCTCGGCACAAAATACGACAGCCCGATCGTGATTGCGCCGGCCGGCAGCAACCGCGCGTTTCATCCCGATGCCGAGATCGCCGTCGCCAAGGCGGCGAAAGCAGGCAACCACCTGCAAATTCTATCTACCGTGGCGACGACCTCGATCGAGGACGCCATCGAGGCGCGCGGCGCCCCGGTGTGGTTTCAGCTCTATACCACGCAGCGCTGGGAAATTGCCGAGGGTCTGGTGCGGCGAGCGGAGGCTGCCGGCGCGCCGGCGATCGCGGTGACCCTCGATGTGAGGTCACCGGCGAAATGGGAGACCTTCGTCAGACTGCGACGCACCGACACGCGCGAGTGCGGAAGCTGTCATGGCCTCAACACCTACCTCTCGCGCAAGCCGAATTTTAGCGGAATCGATCTGGGCGGCGTCAGCAGCACGGTCGTCACCAACCTGACCTGGGACCTGATCAAGCGGCTGCGTGATACGGTCAAGGTCAAGCTCGTGCTCAAGGGCATTCTTGCCTTCGAGGACGCCAAGCTCGCCGCCGATGCGGGTATCGATGCCATCGTGGTTTCGAACCATGGCGGGCGTGTGGAAGACGGCGTCAGCGCCACCATCGACGTGCTGCCGGAAATCGTAGGCGCGGTCGGCGGCCGCATGCCGGTGCTGGTCGACAGCGGCTTTCGCCGCGGCAGCGACATCGTCAAGGCGTTGGCCTTGGGTGCGCAAGCCGTCTGTATCGGCCGGCCCTATCTGTGGGGACTTGGCGCCTTCGGTCAGCCCGGCGTCGAGCGCGTGCTTGCCATCCTGCGCGCCGAGACCCGCACCGCCATGGCGCAGCTCGGCGCGCCGTCGCTCAAAGACCTGACGCCGGCGATGGTGCGGCGGGTCTGAGTTCGGATTCTCGAGGCCGACGACACCTTCCAAACCAGCACGCCGGTCGATACCGCCAGCGGCGAAAAACACGCCTTGACATGCAACCATTTGGTTGCCTATTATGTCCGGCCATGGATGAGGTTTTCAAAGCGCTGGCCGATGCGTCAAGACGGTCGCTGCTGGACAGGCTTCACTTAAGAAACGGACAGACCCTGAACGAACTCTGCGACGGTCTCGCCATGTCCAGGCAGGCCGTCACCAAACACCTTGCAATTCTCGAGGCGGCCAACCTCGTCACCACATTCAGGCATGGCCGCGAGAAGCTGCACTATCTCAATCCGGTGCCGATCCATCAGATCGGCGAGCGGTGGATCAAAAAATTCGAACGCGGCAAGCTTGCCGCACTCAGCGAATTGAAACGGCAACTGGAGAAACGTGATGAGTAAACCGGAATTCGTCTATGTCATCTACATCGCCTCGACGCCTGAGCAGGTGTTTAAGGCGCTGACCGACGAAAAAATGTCGGAGCAATACTGGGTCGGCAACCGCGTGGTATCGGACTGGACGATCGGCGCGCCGTTCGCGCTCAAGCTCAAGCGTGAAGCAAAGGACGTTACCGGCAAAGTGCTCGAATACGATCCGCCCCGGCGACTCGCCTACTCGTTTCGCGCGGCCCATGACGGCATGGAAGCCGAACCGCCGTCGCGCGTTACCTTCGAACTTGAACCGCAGAAGGATCAGGTGAAGCTCACCATTGTTCACGACACGTTCGAGCCCGGCAGCAAGGCGCTCGAGAGCGTCAGCCGCGGCTGGCCGTTGGTGCTGTCGAGCCTCAAGAGCTATCTGGAAACCGGCAAGGTGCTGCACGCACCCTGGTACGAAGCCGAGAGCGCGCAGCAAGGCGCGGCATAAATCGCTAATTCATGGGTCGGAGAAAATTGATGCGTAAGCCTGAGTTTGTCTACGTCACCAGCATGCTGCCGGAATCCGGCACCGCGCTGGCGATTCCTCCCGCCGCGCTCGCTATCGAGGGGGTCGAATGAACATCGACAAGTTCAAGCCGGCGATCGTCTACACCATCTACATCGCCTCCACGCCCGAGAAGGTCTGGCAGGCGCTGACCACGGCGGAGTTTTCGCGGAAGTATTTTTCCGGCTTTGCGGTGGAAGCCGAGCTCAAGGTCGGCGGCGCCTTCGTCGCCCGCGCGCCGGACGGTTCGGTTCATATCAGCGGTGAAGTGATCGAGTGCGTTCCCCCGCGCAGGCTCACCATCACCTGGAACGTGAACTGGCCGGCGCTGGTCGAAAAACTCGGCCCAACGCTTGTGACCTACGAGATCGAGCCGGCGGGCGATGCCGTAAAACTCACGCTGATCCAGGCGCACGACCGGCCGATCGACGACGACATCCTCTCCGGCGGCCGTCAGGGCTGGCCCGCGATCCTCTCCAGCCTGAAGAGCCTGCTGGAGACCGGCGAGGCGCTGGTCATCAAGATGGAGCCGCCGCGGCGGATGCTGGAGGCGCTGAAGAAGTTGGGGATTGCGACGCCGTAGCGGTTCAACATACTCGATCGTCATACGCGGGCTTGACCCGCGTATCCATCGATCTTCACAAAAGGCGCTTTCGAAGTAGATGGATTGCCGGGTCAAGCCCGGCAACGACGGCGGTATACGAACTCACCCCAGCGACCTTAACTCGCGCCGCAGCACCTTTCCGGTAGCGGTCATCGGCAAGCTCTCCGTGAACTGCACAAACCGCGGATATTCGTGCGCGGCGAGCTGCACTTTGACAAAATCCTGGATCTCGCGCGCCAGCGCATCGCTTGGGCTAAAACCCGGCCGCAACACGATCCATGCCTTGATCGCTTCGGTGCGGATCGGATCGGGAATGCCGACCACCGCCGACATCGCCACCGCCGGATGCTTCATCAGCGTGTGCTCGATCTCCGAGGGCCCGACGCGATAACCGGCTGACGTGATCACGTCATCCTCGCGGCTGACATACCAGAAATAACCGTCTTCATCCTGAATGCCGAGGTCGCCGGTGAGCAGGAATCCGCCGGCATATTTCTTCGCTGACGCTTCCGGATTGCGCCAGTATTCGATCATGGTGCAGGGATTAGGCTGGCGCACGCCGATGATGCCGCGGCTTCCGCGCGGCAATTCCTCGCCCATGCTCGTTGACGATACGGACGTCGAAACCCGGCGTTGCGCGTCCCATCGATCCCGGCTGGATCGGAAACAGTTTTGCGTTGCTGCCGACCACCAGATTGCATTCGGTCTGGCCGTAAACCTCGTGGGCATCGATGCCGAAGGTCGCGCGCACCCAGTCCAGCAGTTCGGCGCCGAGCGATTCGCCACCGGTCAGCATGCTGCGCAGTTTCACGCCAGGATGTTTGACCTCCGCCTGCCGCATCAGCTTCAACGCGGTCGGCGGCAGGAACACGTTGCGCACGCCATGATCGGCCATCAGCTGCATCGCCGCCTGCGGCTCGAATTTCCTGGCGCGATGCCCGACCACGGGCACGCCGTGATACCAGGCCGGAAACAGCGCATCGAACAATCCGCCGATCCACGCCCAGTCGGCCGGCGTCCACATCACGTCATCAGGCTTGGGCAGGAAATCATGCACCATCTCGACGTTCGGCAGGTGCCCGAGCAGCACGCGATGGGCGTGCAGCGCACCTTTCGGATTTCCTGTCGTGCCCGAGGTGTAGATGATGATGGCGGGATCGTCGGCGGAGGTATCGGCGGTGGCGAATTCTTCGGACGCCGTTTCGATCGACGACCAGAACGATTTGGCGCCGGCGTGGACGGCGTCGCTGGTGACGTAGATGTCTTGCAGATAGGGCAGCCGGTCGCGGATTTTCGAAAGCTTCTCCCATCCGCTTTCGTCGGTGACGATGGCCCTGGCGCCGGAGTTCGCTAGACGAAACTCCAGCGCGTCCTCGCCGAACAGCGTGAACAGCGGCACCGACACCAGGCCGGAGCGGAACGCCGCCAGATGCACGATCGGCAATTCCAGCGATTGCGACAAAAACACCGCGACGCGGTCGCCGCGCACAAGACCGTCGGCCTTCAGCAGATTGGCGAAAGCGCAGGACAGCGACCGGATTTCGTCGAACGAGGTGCGCTGCGTACCGCCGTCCTCATCGACATAGATCAGCGCCAGCCGGCCAGAGCCATCGGCATGGCGATCGCAGCACGCGGTCGCGATATTGAACCGCGCCGGGATGTCCCAGCGGAACTCGCGATACAGTTTGGCGTAGTCGGTGGTTTCGGTGAGCATGAATGGCCCTTATTTCTCACACCCTGCGAACATCACAAGCGTCGTCCCCGCGAACGCGGGGACCCATACGCCGCGGCCTTGCGTTTTGGCACTGGGGTAGTCGCCTTTTGCAACAATAAAGGCCGGTGGTTATGGGTCCCCGCGTTCGCGGGGACGACAGCAAAGGTCATCATCACCCCGTCAGCGCCGATTTCACCATGCCGCTGGCCTTGCCGAAATCCATCTGCCCGGCGTATTTCGCCTTCAACGCCGCGATCACCTTGCCCATATCCTTCATCCCTGCAGCGCCGGTCTCGGCGACCGCGGCTGATATCGCCGCCTTGACGTCGGCTTCCGACATCTGCTTCGGCAAATACGCGGAGATGATCGCGATCTCCTCGCGCTCCTGCGCGGCGAGTTCGGCGCGGCCGCCCTTGTCGTACAGCTCGACGGATTCCTGGCGCTGTTTTATCATTTTCTGGAACACGCCCAGCAGGTCGGCATCGCTCGAGCGGCGGCTTGCCCTCCCCGCGCGCTGCGATGTCGGCATTCTTGATGGTCGAGTTGACCATGCGCAGCGTGGAAAGCCTGCGCTCGTCCTTGGCCCGCATCGCGTCCTTGACCGCATTGTTGATGTCGTCGCGCAGCATCGTTGTGTCCCTTTAAAACCGTCAGCGCTCTTGATCTAGGCCGTCCCTGCGCGGAAACAACTCAGTTCCGCAGCCATTCGACCAGGGCGTCGGCGGTCGCCTGCGGCTGTTCCGGCTGCGGGAGATGGCCACAAGCGGCAAGGATCACCAGTTTCGCGCCGGGGATGCCGTCGGCCATCTCCACCGAGAGCGAATTCGGGACAGTGTTGTCCTCGTCGCCGGTCAGGACCAGCGTTGGACACTTGATCCACGCCAGCATCGGCCGCGAGTCCGGCCGGCTCATGATAGCGGTTTGCTGGCGGACGAAGGCGTCTGCGCCGACATCGTCGCCCATGTCGTGCACCAGCTTGCGTAAAGCTGCATCCTCGCGCCGCGACGGATGCACGAAACCGGCAAACAGATCGTCGAGCACGGCGCGATATTCGCCCGATTGCGCCCGCGCGATCTGGCCGCGGCGGCGGGCGGTCGCCTCCGGCGTATCGGGCCGCGCCTGGGTATTGATCAGCGCCAGTTTTGCCACCCGCTGCGGCGCCTGCCGCATGATTTCGAACGCGATGTAGCCGCCCATGGAATGCCCGGCCAGCGCGAAGCGCGGCGGCGCCTCGGCCAAAATCCTCCGTGCGATCGCGCCCATATTGTCGTCGCGGATGTGGTTGGCGACCGTCACCGGCCCGAATCGCCACAGCGCCGGCGCCACCGGCGCATAGATCCGCGGCGACGACACCAGCCCCGGAACGAGCAAAATCGGCATCGTATTGTCCATGCTCGGCTCCGGGATCGGAAAAATTCGATGAAAATCGGCTGATAGCGGCAAGTTGCAGATTAAAAGCCCGGCGCCGCCTGTCAAATATGCGGGGAACCGCATGTGAATCCGCTACCCCCGGCTTTGACGCACGCGCATGCGACGTCTATGTAATGCGCTCATGACAACAACGGAAAACGCTTCAGCCTGGCCGGATCACAAACCGACCGCGCTCCTCGTGCTTGCCGATGGCACCGTGCTGGAAGGTTTTGGCCTCGGTGCGGAAGGCCATGCGGTCGGCGAAGTCTGCTTCAACACCGCGATGACCGGCTATGAGGAGATCCTCACCGATCCCTCCTATGCCGGGCAGCTCATCACCTTCACCTTCCCGCATATCGGCAACGTCGGGACCAACGAAGAGGACATCGAAACGGTGAACATGGCGGCGACGCCGGGCGCGCGCGGCGTGATCCTGCGCTCCGCCATCACCGACCCCTCGAGCTACCGCGCCACGCGCCATCTCGACCAGTGGCTGAAGGCGCGCGGCATCATCGGCCTGTCCGGCATCGACACCCGCGCGCTGACCGCGCTGATCCGCGGCAAGGGCATGCCGAACGCCGTCATCGCGCACGCCAAGGACGGCCAGTTCGACCTGCACGGGCTGAAGGAAGAGGCGCGCGAATGGCCCGGCCTCGAAGGCATGGACCTGGTGCCGATGGTGACCTCGGGCCAGCGCTTCACCTGGGACGAAACGCCGTGGGCGTGGGAAAAAGGCTTTGGCCGGCAAACCGAGCCCGAGTTCAACGTCGTCGCCATCGACTACGGCATCAAGCGCAACATCCTGCGGCTGTTGGCGGGCCAGGGCTGCAAGGTCACGGTGGTGCCGGCGACCACATCGGCCGAAGATATCCTGGCGATGAAGCCCGACGGCGTGTTTCTGTCGAACGGCCCCGGCGATCCCGCGGCGACCGGCAAATACGCCGTGCCGGTGATCCAGGAGGTCATCAATTCGGGTACGCCGACGTTTGGTATTTGCCTGGGCCATCAGATGCTGGGCCTGGCGGTCGGCGCCAAAACCAGGAAGATGCATCAGGGCCATCACGGCGCCAATCATCCGGTCAAGGACGAGACCACCGGCAAGGTGGAAATCACCTCGATGAACCATGGTTTCGCGGTGGATCAGGCGACGCTTGCCCAAAGGCGCGACGCAAACCCACATCTCGCTGTTCGACGGCTCCAATTGCGGCATCCAGCTCGACGGCAAGCCGGTGTTCTCGGTGCAGTATCACCCGGAGGCCTCGCCCGGCCCGCGCGACTCGCATTACCTGTTCAAGCGGTTTGCCGATTTGATGCGCGCGAACAAGAGCGGGTAACTCTGCGGTCATTGCAATGACGGCAAATTCGTCATTGCCGGGCTTGACCCGGCAATCCATCGCTTTTCAGAAGATGGATGCCCGGATCAAGTCCGGGCATGACAGCAGAATCCTTTCATCGCTGTTGCCGAGCCATCCGTGGGAACGCGTACCGCTGACGTCAGTTGAATCCACGCCTATCTTGTGTGCGGGAGAATGATCATGTCGGTTGTCAGCGCGGACATCGAGCCGCTCAGCTTCACCTTTGCCGACGACGGCATCGTCCCGAACAACCCGCTGCCGTTTCTGGTCTACAAGGGCGCCGTCGACGTCGACAACGGCCATCCCGAAAAGACCATCGAGGGATTGTTCGGCGCCAATGGCTGGGGCGACATGTGGCGCAACGGCGTCTACGATTATCTGCACTACCACGCCACGGTTCACGAAGCGCTGGGTGTTGCGCGCGGCCATGCGCGGATACGCTTCGGCGGTAACCGCGGCAAGGAAATCGAGATCGCGGCGGGCGACGTCGCCATCCTCCCCGCCGGCACCGGGCATCAGTGCCTTTCCGCGAGCCGGGATTTTTGCGTGATCGGGGCCTATCCGCCCGGCCCCAGGATGCAGGTCACGCTGCCGACGCCTGAAAATCACGCGAAGGCGCTGAAAACCATTCCGGCGGTCAGGCTGCCGAAGACCGATCCGGTGATGGGAGACAAGGGCCCGCTGGTCAGGGGGCTCCCCGGGTCGCGCGAATTCGGCCGATATTAGCTGTTCGACTCACCTTGCTCGTGTTGGGCACGGCGCAAGCTGCCCCCCTCGTTCGACAGCGCCTGTCGATGATCCGAACGTTCCGCCGACACTGGCCGATCCACATCGCGATCGCCCAGATATCAAGAATGACAGCGCAGACGCCAAACGATGCGCGCCCAAACAGTTCGCCGGGTTGAAACCCTGTCGCCGCAATGCCGAACGAAAAGCTGCCGCTGAACCTGCGTTCGCCGGGTCCGAAGGCGACCCAATCGAAGGTGAGCGCAAAGCAGGTGATCAGCAGCGTCGCCATCAAGTTGCGCCATTGCTTGTATTCAGGCGGCAAGGCCATAAAAATTCCGGCGAAGACGAACATCAAGCCGGCCGGCACACCCATCAAACTGTCCGCAGTAAACGGATCTGCATGGACCGCGCCATGGATGACGATACCGACCAGCAGCAGACCCATCGCCGCAAAGACAAGCCCGATCCCGAGCCCTCCGCGTGAGACGCCATCGAAACCGGTGGCCGGCGCGGCGCGTGCCTCCCGCGTTCTCAAATATTTAGCCAGCGCCAGCAGGCCGGCGGAAGCGAACGCGGCAATCGCGAACAATATAAAATCGGTGCGTGTTCGGTCGGTCGCGTCGGATAGCTCTGTCGAAGCAAAAGCCGCCTGATTTGCCTGCGATGGATCAACCCGGACATCGATATGACTGCCCTTGCGGTGCTGCGCCGCCCAGGCCTGCAGCTTTGCGGCGTCGGTTTCCGAAAATGCGGTGCGCGATGTCAGCGTTGCCATCAGCGCTTCGCCGTTTTGCTCGTAGCGCACGCGGTAGCGAAGCTTCCACACCGTTCCGCCGCCGTCCTTTGGCGTTCGCGCCGAAGCGACGACGTCGGCCCGCTCGACCAGCGCCGATACCACCGGCCAGCGCGCTTGCGTGGTCTCGGAGTGCCAATCGCTTATGGTGACGCAACCGGCAAAAACAGCGCAAAGGCCGGCGAACAGACCGAAGAGCCCGGCCAAGCCCGACGCCGTGATCTGCTGCGTGGTGCGTGAATGAATCAAATCGGCCATGCCGTCTCGAGCGGAACGAATAGGCTGTGTCGCTGCGGAGGTTCTGGTAAACGCAGAATTTTAAAAAGCCGATCGTGATTTCCGTCGGCATTCGTACAGGCGCCTAACCGAAGATTAACCAAGACGACGCTATCGAACCTGTTTGCCGTCATTGCGAGCGAACGGGTCGCGCGAATGCGCGCCCGATGACAGGCTCCGCGAAGCAATCCATTGCCGCAACGAAGCTGGATTGCTTCGTCGCTGGCGCTCCTCGCAATGACGGATCGCCTCACGCCGCGTTGCTGCCTTCCTGGCGGCTGGCCTCGAACAGGAACCAGGTCCGGCGCTCGGTTTCGTCGATGAAGGTTTCGAGCAGTCCGGCGGTGCCGGAATCCGAGTGATCGTCGCAGAGCTTGTGGGCTTTGCGCATGGCGGCAGCGATGTGCTTGTTGTCTTCCATCAATTCGCGCAGCATCTCGCGCGGCGGCACGTAGCTCTCATTGTTGTCTTTGATGGTCTGCGCTTTCCCGATCTGCCCGATCGAGCGCAAGGTGGTGCCGCCCAGCTTGCGAACCCGCTCGGCCAATTGATCGGTGGTGGCGAAAATCGCGTCCGATTGCTCGTCGAGCATCAGATGATAATCGTGGAAATGCCGGCCGCTGACGTGCCAGTGAAAATTCTTGGTCTTCACGTAAAGCGCGAAGGCGTCAGCCAGCAGCGTGTTGAGCGACGCCGAAATCTTGTCCACCGCGGCCTGCGGCAGATCGGTCGGCGTATCTAGATCGGGGGAGACTTTGTCGGATCTGGTTTTGCTCACGATGCACCTTCCTGTTAGGAAACCGGACGCTGACGGCATTGGACACTGGCCGCCGGACCACCTAACGCGTCATATAGGCACCGGTTCCGCGACCGGAACCCCTGTTTTGCCGGACCCCTGAAGACCATGGAAGACTGGATCGATTATTACGATTCCACGCATACGATTTATGCGAGCAAGCTGCATCGCGACCTGCACTTCCAGGTCGTGGCGCGGGATATTGTTGGCTACATCTCCTCGCCCGACGCGGTGGTAGTGGATTATGCCTGCGGCGAAGCACTGTCCGCAGCGCGCGTCGCGGAGGCCTGCGGCAAGCTTTATCTGGCGGAGCCCGCGCCCGGCGTCCGCGGCCGGTTGATCGCGCGTTTCGCCCCCAACACCAAGATCAGGGTGCGTTCGCTGGATGACTTGCGGAAAATGGACGAGAAGTCGGTCGACCTCGTGGTGATGAATTCGGTGGTCCAGTACATGACGCCGGGCGAACTCAATTCGGCCTTCGCGGTGATCCGGCGGCTTTTGAAGCCGGGCGGCCGTCTGGTCTTGGGCGATATTTTGCGCCCCGAGGTCGGCATGATCAGGGACGTGATTGCGCTGTTACGCTTCGCGCTGACCCACGGCTTTCTCAGAGATGCCCTGATCGGACTGATCAGCACCGCGCTATCGGACTATCGGCAATTGCGCGCGCGCATCGGCCTGCAGCGTTACAGCGAAGCCGAGATGATCGCGAAGCTTGCGGCAGCCGGATTTACCGCCTCGCGCGCGCGTACCAATATCGGGCACAATCCGTGGCGAATGACCTTCGTCGCGCGGCAGGCGTTCTGATGCTTCACCCCGCTTATCCTTGTTCAAATCCAGGCCAGGGCCTCCAGCCTTCCCTACTCCGTAGCTACGGTTGGCAAGCCGGTTCCGACGAAGGCGGGCCCCAACCGCACAAACAGCCTAAAATGCCGGTTGATGGGGCCTCTAAGACCCTTTCGCGGTTGCGGAATCTGGTCTAAAGACCACCCGCGCGCGAGGGCAACCTGGCGCCAGCGCATGATCCGCCAAAATGCAGGCGGTTTGGCGAAAAGATCATGTGCTCCTGTACAATTGAGAGCGCGGTCGGACGCAAAACCGGTTTCCATTTTTGCTGATCGCGCTCTTGGCTCGAGGGACGCGCGGCATGCGCGCCCTTTTTTTGTGCCTTGCTTTAGCAGCAGAACGCAGTCTGCCCCCTCTCCCCAGTGGGGAGAGGGTTGGGGTGAGGGGGATCAGCGGGAGATGTTTAGCTCTTGAATAAGCGCCTCAAGAACGCCTTCGATGTTTCCCAAAACGTCATGATTCCAAAATCTTACGACGTGATACCCGGATTCCTCGAGTACCTTGGTCCGCGCCGCATCCTGCACGGCCCTTTCTGCGTGTTGCCCACCATCGATTTCGACGACGAGTTTCAAATCCAAGGCAACAAAATCGACGATATAGTCAGCGATCGGCTTCTGCCGTTTGAACTTGACGCCGTCGAGCCGCCGATCGCGCAGCTTGTTCCACATCACCTTCTCTGCTTCGGTCATCTGACGCCGCAGAGCGCGCGCTTGTTTACTCACGGCAGAGCCCCCTCACCCAACCCTCTCCCCAACGGGGAGAGGGCTTCAGGACCGCAAATTCCGTTGGCTGTCGCAAATCCTTGTCCGATCCACTATTGAGCCGCAATGCCCAAAAGAACCGACATCTCCACCATTCTGATCATCGGCGCCGGCCCCATTGTGATCGGCCAGGCCTGCGAATTCGATTATTCCGGCACCCAGGCGGTCAAGACGCTAAAGGAGGAGGGCTACCGGATCGTGCTGGTCAATTCCAATCCGGCCACGATCATGACCGACCCGGAATTGGCTGACGCCACCTATATCGAGCCGATCACGCCGGAAATCGTCGCCAAGATCATCGAGAAGGAACGCCACGTCGTTGCCGGCGGATTCGCGCTGCTGCCCACCATGGGCGGACAGACCGCGCTCAACTGCGCGCTGTCGCTGCGCCGGCAGGGCACGCTGGCGAAGTTCGATGTCGAGATGATCGGCGCGACCGCTGACGCCATCGACAAGGCGGAAGATCGCGGCCGTTTCCGCCAGGCCATGACCCGGATCGGGCTGGAAACGCCGCGCTCGGTGCAGATCAAGAACTTGCCGGACGCGCTGCGTGCGCTCGACGACATCGGGCTGCCCGCGATCATCCGGCCGTCCTTTACCATGGGCGGCACCGGCGGCGGCATCGCCTACACCAAGGCCGAGTTCATCGAGGTCGTCGAGCGCGGCATCGACGCCTCCCCCACCGACGAAGTCCTGATCGAGGAATTGGTGCTGGGCTGGAAAGAGTTCGAGATGGAGGTGGTGCGCGACAAAAAAGACAATTGCATCATCGTCTGCTCGATCGAGAACCTCGATCCGATGGGCGTGCATACCGGCGATTCCATCACGGTGGCGCCGGCGCTGACGCTGACCGACAAGGAATACCAGATCATGCGCGACGCCTCGCTGGCGGTGCTGCGCGAGATCGGGGTGGAGACCGGCGGCTCCAACGTGCAGTTCGGCGTCAATCCGGCCGACGGGCGCATGGTCGTGATCGAGATGAATCCGCGGGTCTCGCGCTCTTCCGCGCTCGCCTCAAAGGCTACCGGCTTTCCAATTGCAAAAGTCGCCGCCAAGCTTGCCGTCGGCTACACGCTCGACGAGATCGCCAACGACATCACCGGCGGGGCGACACCGGCCTCCTTCGAGCCGACCATCGATTACGTCGTCACCAAAATTCCGCGCTTTGCGTTCGAGAAGTTTCCCGGCGCCTCCACCACCCTGACCACCTCGATGAAGTCGGTCGGCGAAGTGATGGCGATCGGCCGCACCTTCCAGGAGAGCCTGCAAAAGGCGTTGCGCGGCCTCGAAACCGGGCTGACCGGGCTCGACGAGATCGAGATCGAAGGCCTCGGCCGCAGCGACGACAAGAACGCCATCCGCGCCGCGCTGGGCACGCCGACGCCGGACCGGCTCTTGCAAGTGGCGCAGGCGATGCGGCTCGGCTGGACCAATGACGAGATCTTCACCTCCTGCAAGATCGATCCGTGGTTCCTGGCGGAAATGCGCGGCATCGTCGAGATGGAGAGCAAGATCAAGAACAACGGCCTGCCCGCCAATGCATTCGGGATGCGGACCCTGAAAGCGATGGGCTTTTCGGATGCGCGGCTTGCGGTATTGACGCAGACCACCGAGGCCGAAGTGACGGCGCGCCGCCACGCGCTTGGGGTTCGCCCGGTCTTCAAGCGCATCGACACCTGCGCGGCGGAGTTCGCCTCGCCGACCGCCTACATGTATTCGACCTACGAATCGCCGTTCGCGGGCGTGCTCGCCGACGAGAGCGCCCCCTCCGACAAGAGCAAGGTCATCATTCTCGGCGGCGGACCCAACCGCATCGGCCAGGGCATCGAGTTCGACTATTGTTGCTGCCACGCCTGCTTCGCGCTGCACGACGTCGGTTATGAAACCATCATGATCAACTGCAATCCGGAGACGGTGTCGACCGACTACGACACCGCCGATCGATTGTACTTCGAGCCGCTTACCGCCGAAGACGTGCTTGAAATCATCGATACCGAAAGACAGAACGGCACGCTGCACGGCGTGATCGTGCAGTTCGGCGGCCAGACGCCGCTGAAACTCGCGCGCGCGCTGGAGGCGGCCGATGTGCCGATCCTCGGCACCTCGCCCGACGCCATCGATCTGGCCGAAGACCGCGACCGCTTCAAGCGCGTGCTCGACAAGCTGCGGCTGAAGCAACCGAAAAACGGCATCGCCTATTCGGTCGAGCAGGCGCGGCTGGTGGCCGCCGATCTCGGGCTGCCGCTGGTGGTCCGTCCATCCTACGTGCTCGGCGGCCGCGCGATGCAGATCATCCGCGAGGAAACCCAGCTCAGCGATTACCTGCTCGGCACCTTGCCGGAGCTGGTGCCGGGCGACGTCAAGGCGCGCTATCCGAACGACAAGACCGGCCAGATCAATACCGTGCTCGGCACCAATCCGCTGCTGTTCGACCGCTATCTGTCCGACGCCATCGAGATCGACGTCGACTGCCTGTGCGACGGCAAGGACACCTTCATCGTCGGCATCATGGAGCACATCGAGGAAGCCGGCATCCACTCCGGCGACTCCGCCTGTTCGCTGCCGCCGCATTCGCTCGACGCCCAGATGATTTCCGAACTGGAGCGGCAAACCCGCGAACTCGCGCTCGGCCTCGACGTGGTCGGACTGATGAACGTGCAGTACGCCATCAAGGACGGCGACATCTACGTGCTCGAAGTCAATCCGCGGGCCTCGCGCACGGTGCCGTTCGTCGCCAAGGTGATCGGCATGCCGGTGGCGAAGATCGCCGCCAGGCTGATGGCCGGCGAAAAGCTCGCGGACTTCAATTTGAAGAAGCGCAAGCTCGGCCATGTCGGCGTCAAGGAGTTGGTATTCCCGTTTGCCCGCTTCCCCGGCGTCGATACCGTGCTTGGTCCGGAGATGCGATCGACCGGCGAGGTGATGGGGATCGACCGCTCGTTCGAAGTGGCGTTCGCCAAGAGCCAGCTCGGCGGCGGCACCCGCGTGCCGCGCAAGGGCACGGTGTTCGTCTCGGTCCGCGACATCGACAAGACCCGGATCGCGGACGCGGTGCGGCTGTTATCCTCGGTCGGCTTCAAGGTGATGGCCACCTCGGGCACGCAACGTTTCCTCACCGACAGCGGCATCCCGACCGAAAAGGTGAACAAGGTGCTGGAGGGACGGCCGCATATCGTCGACGCCATCATTAACGGCGATATCCAGCTGGTCTTCAATACCACCGAAGGACCGCAGGCGATGGCCGACAGCCGCTCCTTGCGACGTGCTGCCCTCTTGCATAAAGTGCCATATTACACCACTCTTTCGGGTGCCGTGGCAGCCGCGCAGGGCATCCGCGCCTATCTGGGCGGGGACCTTGAGGTCCGCACGCTGCAGAGTTATTTTTCCGAAACCTGATCAATTGGCGGGCTTTACGCCCGGCAATGGATCGGCAATGCAGCCCTTGTGACTGGAACTCGCCGGTCATGAGGGTATTCTGTTTCGACGTTTGTGCGTGCCGCGGATTGGTCCGCATGAAGGTGAAGGACGAAGACGGATGATGGAAAAGGTTCCGATGACCGCCGGCGGTTATGCCGCCCTCGAGGTCGAATTGAAGCAGCGCCAGTCGGTGGAGCGTCCGCGCATCATCGAGCATATCGCCGAGGCGCGCTCGCATGGCGACCTTTCGGAGAACTCGGAGTATCACGCCGCGAAGGAAGAGCAGTCCCACAACGAAGGCCGGATCGCCGAGTTGGAGGACAAGCTTGCGCGCGCCGATATTATCGACATCAGCAAGCTCTCCGGCGACACCATCAAGTTCGGCGCCACCGTGACGCTGGTCGACGAGGACACCGACAAGAAGGCGGTGTGGCAGATCGTCGGCGAGCCGGAAGCCGACGCCAAGAAGGGCCGCATCTCCATCACCTCGCCTCTGGCGCGCGCGCTGATCGGCAAGAAGAAGGGCGCCTCGGTGGAGGTCGTCGCCCCCGGCGGCGCCAAGGCCTACGAGATCACCAAGGTCGAATGGCGTTAGACCATGATCCGATTAGGTTGAATCGGATCATGGTCTTATCTCTTTGTTTGAGCATGATCTCTTCGGAAAACCGGTTCCCACTTTTCCGGATCATGCTCTTAGCGTAATTCCGTCAAGGCTTCAAAAAGGCCGCCTCTGGGCGGCCTTTTTTGTGCGCCGGCGGCTCCTGTATCGCGCCAATCGCGCGGCGCTAACGGTTTTGTGAGTTGGCGCCGGACTATTTTCATCGTAGATGACATTTTATAATAATTATGTCTTATAACTATATTGGATTCGGCCATGGAAAATCTTCTTGCGGCATGGGCGCCACGCGTTTTGAGCGTGCTGCGCATTTACGCCGGGCTGCTGTTGTTTGCACACGGCACAGCCAAAATCCTCGGCTTTCCTGCGGTTCCGAGTTTCGCCAGCGTCCAAATCAATTCGCTCGTTGGAGCGAGCGGGCTTATCGAACTGATCGGGGGTGCGCTCTTTACCGTCGGCTTGTTCACGAGGCCGGTGGCGTTCATTCTTTCGGGCCTTGCGGCGGTCGCCTATTTCATGGTGAGCGCCCCGAGGGGATTCCATCCGATCCTGAACAACGGCGAGCTCGCATCTCTCTTCAGCTTCGTTCTCATCTATTTCGTTTTCTCGGGGCCGGGCCCGTGGAGCCTCGATCGGATGATGAAGCCAAATGATCATCCGACGGATGCCGAATCGGATTCCCCGCACGCGAAATCCTCGCACGCGCGCAAAACGGCATCGGCCTGACCGGGCAGAAACGAACGAGCACCGATCACACCGCGCTGACAACATTGTGAGTTGGCAGCGTATCGCGCCCGGCAATACATCCTCCCTCGCGATAGTTATACGTTATAATCAACCGATCGAAGCGAACCGCGCCATGATTCCGAACAGCCTCTCCACAATCCGGGCGCCGCGCGCGTTCAGCGTCCTCAGCGTTCTCCGCGTTTTCGCTGGACTGGAATTGCTCGAGCATGGCACCGGAAAGATTCTCGGCTTTCCCATGGTTCCAGGCTTCGCGAACGTTCACATCGGCTCGCTGGCCGGGATGGGTGGCCTGATCGAATTGATCGGAGGCATCCTGTTCACGATCGGCCTGTTGACACGGCCGGTCGCCTTCATTCTCTCGGGCTTCACGGCGGCCGCCTATTTCATGGCGCATGCCAGCAGGGGATTCTACCCGGTATTGAACGGCGGTGAACTCGCCGCGCTCTATTGCTTCGTTTTTCTCTATTTCACGTTCGCCGGCGCCGGCCCGTGGAGCGTCGATGCCCAGATGGGACGCAAATGATTGTTTGACGCCGGGTCAAAGACGGTCACATTTAGAAGCCGCCTTGGGGAGATTGAGCCATGAAACCCAGCACCGTTTGGGCGCCCCGTATCCTGAGCGTATTGCGGATTGTCGTCGGCCTGGTCCTGCTTCAATACGGATTGGCAAAGCTGTTGGGCTGGCCGGCCGTTGAAATATTCAAGGATTTGAAGTGGCTTTCGCTGTTTAGCATCGCCGGGATATTCGAACTGGTCGGCGGCACCTTGCTCGTTCTTGGCCTGTTCACCCGGCCCGTGGCATTTATCCTTTCCGGCGAAATGGCGGCGGCTTATTTCATCGAACATTTTCCGAACAGCTTCTTTCCGATTTTGAATGAAGGCGATCTCGCCGTCAGCCTCTGTTTCACGTTTTTGTATCTTTCCTTCGCCGGCGGCGGCCCGTGGAGCCTCGATGCGATCATCGGCAAGCAGAGTTGATGGCGGCTTCCATACGCTTGCGTCTGCTTCATGCTGACCCAACGCCGTGATCCTCTGCCATGCCTTCGCCGACGGCGATGATGGAACCTCGGCGAAGTAGAGCGTGGAACCTGAAGGCGGCATCACGGACTGCTGATCGCACGCTTTCCCTGTGAACCAGTGGTTGCCTTTGTCGTTGCTACGTTGGGGCTGTCGGGGGCTTCCTCGGAGGACACCATGAGCCCAGACCGTGTCGGCGCAGCCTATCAGCCCTACGTCTTGAGCCTTTTTAGATTCATCACCGGCCTTTCGCTGTTCCAGTACGGGGTCGCGAAGCTTTTCAAGTTTCCGCCCGTTCCAATGTTCGCTGACGTTGCGCCGTTCTCGCTGTACGGCTTCGCCGGCACCATCGAACTGGTTCTCGGCGGGATGTTGCTGCTGGGTCTGTTGACCCGGCCCGCTGCTTTCATCCTGTCAGGCGAGATGGCGTTCGCCTATTTCCTGGGACACTTTCCGAAGGGCTTTTTCCCGGTGCTCAACGGAGGAACGCTCGCCATCATGCTCTGTTTCAGCTGTCTCTATCTGGTCGCGGCGGGCGGCGGGCCGCTCAGCCTCGACGCTTTCCTGCGCGCCGTCGGCATGCGGCAACCGGACGCGGACGTTCGCGGATTTGGGCACGCGCGACGCTAGAAGCCTGATCCGGAAAAGCGGGAACCGGTTTTCCGAGCGATGATGCTCAAACAAAAAGAAAACGCTGGAGCCTGATTCAAATTAGTTGGAATCAGGCTTCAGCGAGGTATCGAAGTCAAAACTCCTTGCCGATCAATCGATCGATCGAATAGCGGCCGCCGCCCTTGAAAAAGATGGCGATGCATAGCAGCAGCCACAGCAACGCGTATTCATATCCGCGAACCGTCCAGAAGTACCCGAACTGCCATTGGAAAAACAGCACAATGACCAGCATCTCGATTCCGACGATGGCTGCCGCGATCCGGGTGAAGAGCCCAATGGCCAGGCAGGCAGCCGCGACCGTCTCTGCAAAGTAGGTCAGATAGGCCAGGCCCTCCGCAAACGGCAGCCCTTTGGCGGCAATGTTGGGCGCAAACCTGGAAATTGGAACGGTCAGCACTTTCTGTATTCCGTGCGGCAACAGAATCGCGCCGGCAGCGAAGCGCATGAAGGCGTAAGAAAACGGAGAAAAGCGCTGATAGAGAGGAGCAAGGCCTGGAAAAATAAGTCGTGGTTCCTCGTGTGACGCCATTGCGTCCTCCCCCGTTTCTGCCCCGACATTGCAAGGCACGCATCTAAAACACCGTCGAGATGCTGCTATTCCGTGTGGCGCCGGCGGTGCGCCGTGGAGCCTCGATGCGATGCGAAGCAAGCGCTGAGGGTGAGATGCGGGCAGTGGACCTCAGATGTGCAATTGCACATCGCGAAATCTCGAGATCTCCGGGTTCGTGCTGACACGCGCCCTGCAATGCGCCAATTGGCGCGTCGGGGAATGACGACCGAGGTCAGCCCGGCACCTTCACTTCGAGCGGCACCGCGGCCTCGTATTTGGAATTGTGCAGCACCAGCGATGTCCTGACATTGCGCACATGCGGCGCCGCGGTCAGATTCGTGACGAAGTCCTGAAACGTCGCCATATCGGGCGCCACGCACTTCAAAATGAAGTCGACCTCGCCCGACAACATCCAGCATTCCCGCACCAAGGGCTCGCCGCGCACGAAATCCTCGAACGCGCGCAAGTCCGCATCGGCCTGACTGGACAGGTGCACCGACGCGAACACCGTGACGTCAAACCCGAGCCGGCGCGGATCCAATAATCCGCGGTAACCCTGGATATAACCTTCTTCCTCGAGCGTTCGCACCCGCCGCAGGCAGGGCGGCGGAGAGATGCCGACGCGTTTGGCCAATTCAACGTTGGTGATTCGGCCGTCGGCCTGGATTTCGCTGAGGATTTTAAGGTCGATTTCGTCAAGGTTCTTCGACACGCGGGTCCAGGTCCTGGGCTGACAGAGCTTGCGGGGTGTATCGCAACAGTCTTAGCGCAGCACGGGCACCTTGCGCAATTTTATTGCGCGTGCGCTGCGCCATTTATCGCATCCGAGGGGAAAATTCGCTTATATGGATTGCAATTCTTGCATAGCTTGCCAGATATCCTAGACTCGGATTTGACCCTTTCGGCGCCGCCGCGACGCCCTTTCCGGGCCTATTTCGCTCAAGCACTGACCGAATTTCCCTTAAGAGATCTGCCTATGCCTGCCCCCATCCACGCCAAGGTCGTCATCATTGGTTCCGGCCCGGCCGGTTACACCGCCGCGATCTACGCCGCCCGCGCCATGCTTGAACCCGTGCTGATTCAGGGCATCCAGCCCGGCGGCCAGCTCACCATCACCACCGACGTGGAAAACTATCCGGGTTTCGCCGACGTCATCCAGGGCCCGTGGCTGATGGAGCAGATGGAGAAGCAGGCCGCTCATGTCGGGACCAAAATCGTCACCGACCTCGTCACCAAGGTCGAGCTCGCGCAGCGGCCGTTCCGGCTGACCTGCGACAGCGGCGACGTCTATCTCGCCGAAACCGTCATTCTCGCCACCGGCGCGCAGGCGCGCTGGCTCGGCACGCCGTCGGAAGAAAAATTCAAGGGCTTCGGCGTGTCGGCGTGCGCGACCTGCGACGGATTTTTCTATCGCGGCAAGGAGGTCATCGTGGTCGGCGGCGGCAACACCGCGGTCGAGGAAGCGATGTTTCTCACCAACTTCGCATCCCAAGTCACCATCGTGCATCGCCGCGATCACTTTCGCGCCGAGCGCATCCTGCAGGAGCGCCTGTTCAAGAATCCCAAGATCAAAGTGGTCTGGGACAGCGCCATCGATGAAATCTGCGGCACCGAAAACCCAGGCAAGGTCACCCATGTCCGGTTGAAGAATGTCAGAACCGGCGCGCTGACCGAACTGCCGGCGGACGGCGTCTTCATCGCGATCGGCCACGCGCCCGCGACCGAACTGATCGTCGGCCAGATCAAGCTGAAACGGTCGGGCTATGTCGAAGTGGCGCCGAATTCGACCGCGACCTCGGTGCCCGGCGTATTCGCCGCCGGCGACGTCGCCGATGAAACCTACCGGCAGGCAGTCACGGCCGCGGGCCTTGGCTGCATGGCCGCCCTTGAAGCTGAACGCTTTCTGGCTTTGCGCGCCAACGAACGCGCGGCGGCGGAATAATCATGGCACGAACCCGGGACGGATTTACCGATATGGATTGGGACAAGCTGAAGGTGTTTCACGCGGCGGCGGAAGCGGGCAGCTTCACGCATGCCGGCGAGCAGCTTGGGCTGTCGCAATCGGCCGTCTCCAGGCAGGTCAGCGCACTGGAGCAGGAGCTTTCAGTGTCGCTGTTCCATCGCCATGCGCGCGGCCTCATTCTCACCGAGCAGGGCGACCTGTTGTTTCGCACCGCGCACGACGTCTTTATGCAGCTGCAGGCGGCGCGCGCCAAGCTCACCGACAGCCGCGAGCGGCCGAGCGGCGACCTCAAGATCAACACCACCCAGGGCGTGGGCATCAACTGGCTGATTCCGCGGCTCGGCGAATTCACCGCACTTTATCCGGAGATCCGGATTTCGCTGATCGTCACCGACGATGAACTTGATCTGTCGATGCGCGAGGCCGACGTTGCGATCCGCACCCGCAAGCCGACGCAACCGGACCTGATCCAGCGCAAGCTGTTCGCGATGGGCTTCCATGCCTATTGCTCGCCGGAATACATCAAGCGCTTCGGCACCCCCCGCACGCTCGATGAACTCGATGCCCATCGCATCATCATGCTGAGCGACGGACAGGTCGCGCCGCATCTGCAGAACCGCAACTGGCTGATCGAGGCTGGCCGCAACGGCTCCGGCCCGCGCGAGGCGTACTTCAAGGTCAACAACATCCTCGGCCTGGTGCGCGCCTGCCAGCAGGGTCTCGGTATCGCGGCGCTGCCGGACTATCTGGTCGAGGAAAATACCCGACTGGTGCAGCTGTTCGGCGAATCGGACTCGATCCAGCTCGACACCTATTTCGTCTATCCCGAGGAGTTGAAGACGGTAGCGCGGGTGCAGGTGTTCCGCGACTTCGTGGTGAGCAAGGCGCAGCGCTGGCCGTCGTGATCTTCTCGCTCTGGTCGCTCTCTGGGGTTTCGGAAGTTCTCTTCGCCGTCGCGGTGGCCCTTCGGAGAAGTTCTGCACTGGAGCGCCGGGGAAATTGAGTTTTCTTTTCTATTGGTTCGCATCCGTGATTCGAACACAGCGATGCGGCGAGCTTCGAATTCGGGACACCACCGGCCCCCGATCTCCGCATGACTGACATGCGGCGCGGGTGGTTGCTGCAAGGTGCTAACGCGGACCATACTGTTTGCACGCTGAGCGTTCGCGTTGCGCATTTGTCCCCCTCCTCCAGTGGCGCGAAAGTTCAGTAATCCCTCTTGGAAGGTGATTGTGTCGGCCTCACGTGGCCAATACCTCAAGCCGGGCTCTTACGAGCCCGGCTTTTTTTCGTGAGCCACGCGCTGGGCGCGGAATGCTGCCCGTTGACAGGTTCGGCGTCGGCCATCATCATCTGCAAATGATCACAAATCTGTGTGTCGCGCTGTCGAAAAAAGCTCCCCTTCCGGGGACTTCAGATCGACGCGCGCGATAGACTTCTCGCCCAAACCGATCCGCAAACCCCGCCGTCTGGACGGGGTTTTTTATTGTCCCGTCTCCGGCTCAATCCCTTCAGGAGATGGACCAATGACTGATCTTCGATCTTCCGACCTTCGATCTTCCGGCCTTCGAACTTTCTTGCATGGCCTCTGGCTGCCGCTTGTCACCCCGTTTCGCGATGGCGAGCTCGACGAGGCGTCGCTGCGGCGGCTGACGCGGCATTACGCGGCCCTTCCCGTCAACGGGCTGGTGCTTGCCGCCACAACCGGGGAAAGTCTCACCCTCGAGCGCGAAGAACTCGAACGGCTGGTGTTCACGGTCCGGGATGAAATCGGCGGACCCAGGAATCTTCCGGTCTGCCTCGGCCTGTCCGGCAGCAACACCCGCGCATTACTGGACACGCTGGGCGAGACGGCGGCGTGGCCGATCGACGGCTACCTGATTTCCTGCCCGTATTACTCGCGGCCATCGCAGCGCGGCCTGCAGCTTCACTTCAGCGCGCTTGCCGATCGCGCTGCGCACCCGTTGATGCTCTACAACATCCCCTACCGGACCGGCGTCAATCTCGGCAACGAGGAGTTGCTGCGGCTGGCCGGGCATCCCAATATCGTCGGATTAAAGGACTGCTCGGCGGACCGGGACCAGTCGCTCGACCTGTTGCGCCGCCGCCCCGCAGGCTTTGCCGTGCTCACCGGCGAAGACGCCCAATTTCATGAAGCGCTGATCGACGGCGCCGACGGCGGCATTCTGGCGTCCGCGCATGTCGAAACCGAAACATTTGCAAGGATTCGGGAATTGGTGGTGGCGGGCGAGCGCGATGCCGCGCTGTCTCATTGGCGATCGGTCGCCGATCTCACCCGATTGCTGTTTTCCGAACCAAGCCCGGCGCCGATCAAGTATTGGCTGTGGCGTACGGGATTGATCGACAGCGCGGAGTTAAGGCTGCCGATGACGCAAGTGAGCGCCGGCCTCGCCGCACATCTCGATCTGGAAATCGAACGGAGAAACGCTGCTATCCACCGCAGGCACAGACGATCATCGCGTGGCGTCATGCAGCACAGTTGACCGCTTACCTACCGCCACGGGTCGGCCAACCCGGGCGTAGCACCCTTCCCCTGCTCCACTTCTGCTTAGGGCTGCTGGCTCAACCGGTCGCGATTGACCCGGAACGGACGTAGGACGCCAACTTCGATACGCACAAAAAGCCCCGGACGATGCCGGGGCTTTTCGATAGATGGATTTCTGGGATGCGTGGGAGGCAAGAGCGATTGCTTCAGTACTTGGCAACTACTGGCGAACTAAAGCTGTAGTTTACCCCGAGGCGCACAAAATGGCCGTCCATCCGTGAAGAGAAAGAAGTAAAGATCGGCGGCCCACCAAACAGATTGCCCTGGAAATTGGCGTTAACCGTCGTGGTTCCGAGGTCGTAATAGAGGTACTCACCCTTGAGCGACCAGTTACCCGAAAACCGCCACTCGCCACCGAAGCCCGCGGTCCATCCGAACTTCGTTTCCGAGTTCATTCCAGTGTTGATTGAGGTTCGGGTCCCGCCCCCGAATTGACTGTTGGTCACGAAGATGTTCGCGACTGCCGACGTGTCAACTTCGCCATAAGCGAGACCGCCGGTAGCGTAGAGCAAAAGACCCGGCGTGGCTAACCAGCCGACCCGACCTCGAACGGTACCAAGGTAAACAAGCTTCTTTTCGTACTCATTGACGCTTGTGAACGTTGCAGGAGCAGCAGGAGGAGGGAGACCGGCGTCCATTACCGGAACAGCATTTGTGTTGCTGTAGCGGCCACGAACGTTCCCTCCCATAATGTCCGCTTCAACGCCTAACACCCACAGCGGTGAAACCTGATAGTTGGCCCCAATTTGTCCACCCCCCAAGAAACCTGAAGTCCGTGTATCGAAAGGAAAAGGACCGAAAGTTCGTGTGGGATCATTCAAGAAAGGCGCGGTAAGCAATGGGTCTCCACCGAGAGACACATGATTGTCTTGGGTCGAGTAGCCAGCATTCACGCCGACATACCAACCTGTCCAAGACGAACCTGCTGCGGGAGCTGCAGGTATTGCTTTGACAGCCATATCGGCAGCCGATGCGTGTATTCCGCTGCCAGCCAAAACGAAAACAGCGAGAGCAAATTTCTTCATAAAAACCCCACATATCGGCGTGCGCCAGAATCAATTATAGGTCAGCCCCACTGCTCGGAATGTGACTTCGATGTCACAGTCGCGATAATTTCGTGCACTCTGAGGAACTGTCGCCTGTTGGCACATCGCGACATTTCGCTGCGCTGCGGAATTTGGTCGCTATCGGTGCATAACGGACTCCGGCAAGCCTTCCGCCCGGGCAATTATGGGTTCACGGCCTAACGCGGCTCAATGCAGCTTACCTCTCTCGGCTTCGTCGGCACCATTGCGGGGAACAGGCCAACCCGTGGCGTCGAGCATAAGCGTCTCTTGCTCGCCGGCGTCAAACAGTCCAATCAAGTTCATGTCGAGCCGATAGGTGATCGCGGCGCGATCATTCGACAACCGCACGCCGCGATAGCATGGCCTCTGCTTCCCATTGGGGAGCCTGCGGCGTGACGGAGTCGCTGAAGGATAAAGCGTCGAAAGGTTTTCCGACAATTCGTGCAACGCTACCGGACGCGCGCCGATGGCACTGCAATAATCCGTACAGTCCGCATAGAGCACATCTTTATCGACGCCAGCGTCGCGCTCAATGGTGCATCGCTCTTCAATGAAGCCATGAATGGGCGAGCTTCGATAGATAAGCCGCTGCTTTGAGACAAGCGACGCGGCGGTGACGGATAGCGCGATATCGGCAGTTCGATCTGGTTAATGCGCGGTGTCGCCGCCGTTGGCAATTCGAACGATGTGGCGGCCTCGCCTTTAAAATTTGAGGCTTATTGAATCCCCCTTGAACAAAAAGCACGGGGAAAACAATGTCCACTCGACCCATTCAATCCGTCAGCTATCCGACTTCCGAGCGATCCGAGGGCGTGCAGGATCTTCTTCTGGTATCGTCATTCGGCCTGTGGGCGGCGCTGCTCGGCCTGACGCCGGTGCTGGCTTTCCGCCTGCTGATGGGAAGCTGACGGTACGCGGGGCGCGCCTGCCGTGGTTAATCCACCGTAGCACCTGTGATCAAATGCGAGCGAAATTGCGGCCGGCTTTTTAAAATTCGACGCGTATCAATCACCGCGAGAACAGGAAACGCGGGGGCGTCGTGAATACACAAAACTATCCATTGCCTGAACAAAATCCAATCCCTGAACAACGGGGTTTTACCACCGAGGACATTCTTTGGGCGCTCGGCATTTGGTCGGTGATCCTGAGCCTGTCGCCGGTGATCGTCTTCTACGTGCTGATGGTGGCTTAAAGGCCCGACAAATACCGCCCTCATCGCTGCGCAACGGCTTCGCCGTTGTCGCTGGAGGAGCGCGCTCTTCGCGCGCGTCTCGAAGGATGAGGTCAACACAGAAAAACGCGCGGAGCCCGCGCGCTCTTTGTCAGTCTGGCAGTGCGGCGAAACTACGCCGCTTGCCTGTGCATCGCGCCGCTCGCAGACGCATTGCCGCGGATCGCCTTCACCGAGCGTTCGATCGCAGCCCACAGCCGGCTGATTTCCGCGGCGGCGCGGCCTTCGGCATAATACTCCCGCGCGCCTTCGCCGTGACTGAGCGCCATCAGGAGATCGGCGCGATTGGTGATCTGGCCGCCCCATACCGGCGCCCGGAACTTGGCCAGCGATTCACGCGCGATGGTGACGATCGGGCTTTCGACCTCGTCCCTGCGCGCCGGCGCGCCGTTGAGCACAACCGCATAGGGCTTGCGCGCGGCGCGGCAGGACTGAATCGTTTCCTGCACGGCGTTGACGTCGAATACCCCCGGCCGCGCCGGAATGATCACCATCGTGGCATTCCTGATGGCGTCTTCCACGACGCCCGACATGTTCGGTGGCGTATCGATAAATACCCATTCGATGCCGTCGCGCTTGGCGGCGCTGACGATCCCGCTGACGGAATTGACAGCGGTTTTGATTGCAGGCTCGTTGGTGCCGCGTAGCTTGTGCCACAGGGTCAACGACCCCTGCGGATCGGCATCAATAAGCAAACATGGCTTTGTTGCCTTATGGACATGCGCAGCGAGATGGGCAGCCAGGGTACTTTTTCCCGTGCCGCCTTTACGCGATGCGAAAACAATGACGTTCATACCTTGGCCTCCAGATTGACCCCAGAAGCCGAAAATGAATCAGCGCGCTGATTCGTGAAAGAAAAATTTACTGCCAATTGTGGCGAAGCCCCTGATTAATCAGCGAGGTTGGCTTTTGAGTCACACCATGCGCTGCAGCAGAGCCGGAAATTGAATCGAAAAGGCGCGCAAGGGAGTCATTGCGCGCTTTTTGCGCGCTGACGCTCGATCCATTTGCGCTCAACCCAGCCGAGCATCCGCGCCATCGGCTTTTGCAGGATCGGCACGTCTTGCGCGAACAAAAGGAGTCCGAGCGGCAGCATCCACAGTCCAAGCACCGGCAAAAAGCTGAAAATGCCGCCGGCGATCAGCAGAAACGCGAGCGGAATCCGGACCAACCGCGAAGATGGCTTGCGCAGCCAGCCAACAAATCGGGCCAGCCGCGGTGGGAGCCTGCCTTCAAACCAGGCAAAATGCCGGTCAAGCTCCATCTTGGCTTGTTTGCTCACTGAATCTCTCCTCACCCCGAGGGAGATGTTGATGGGCGGCGCTGCCGCAAGGCGTCAGGTTGTCGCGCGGGCGGAGGCTTGAAATGCTAGAGCATGATCCGGAAAAGTGGGAACCGGTTTTCCGAAGAGATCATGCTCAAACAAAGAGATAAGACCATGATCCGATTCAACCTAATCGGATCATGGTCTGACGGGCGCGTCATTCCCGGATGTGCCATTGCACATCCGAGGGCGCGCGCTCAGTTCGCGCCTGCCTTTGCCGATTTCTTCGGTTTGCGCGGCTTGGCGCTGACAGACTTTTGCGAGGATGCCGGCCTGATGCTGAGAGGCCTCCCCGAGGCGACCGGTGTGACCTCGGCCTCCGGCTCCCTGAAATACACCCGGCAGCCGGGCGTAAGCTGCGATTTGTTCCTGATCATGCAGGCCGTGACGCGATCGACATCCGGAATCTCGGGGCCGCAAAGGCGAAACGCATCGCCGCTGCACGCTTGCTCCTCCTCCTGGGTGTAAGCCTGGCCTGCGCTCGGCAGCATCGAAGCCGACAGCGCCGTTGCGAACATCAAGCCGAGCTGGAATTTCCTGGACCGGACAGCAAACATGAATCCCCCGAAGCGTTGCTTTTGCGAATTGTGGGTGAATGGCGGGAGATTCGCAAGCAGGCGAGTAGGACGGAACCAAATCCAGTGAACTGTCGACCCCCGCCAAGCGCGATTGGACGATTGCACACCGGGGTCTCGATTTCGCGGTTGACGCCGAGAGGGTGTTTTCCGGCATCACCGTGAGCCCAGCGCGTCGCCATCAACCCCGCCAAAGCCTATGGCGGAGCCACTGATGCTCAGAACTTATTTCCGCTTTCGGCGCTATAGCGGACATGGCCGGCCGTGCTGTCGGCTCGACCCGGTCGCACTTGACCCGACCCAGAACGGAAGTCGACCCTGGGAATGGCGTGCTTGTGAAGGCCAAGATCGGTAAGCTCGAAATAAACAAACCCCCTTGGTCGGAGCATGAGCTGTCGTCGGCTTGATTTGAATCAAACTCCCGACCTGCCTGATCTCTTACTAGTCGTGCGGCACTGCAATATAGCGGCTGTCGCACCGCGTATGGCTCGGCATATCTGCGGTGAGGTAGTGTCGTCCAACGTGGTAGCGCGACGTTTTCTTGCGAGGCTATCGATGAACGCCGTCCTATCGTCACTTGCCGCTTTCCTCGCTGCGGGCGCGCGACCGCCAACTCCTCTCGCAAAGGCAATCGTGCTGGTGCTGGTCGTCAAGCTGATGGCAATCGCAGCTGTCGGCGCTTTTCTGTTTTCGAGCAACGGGCGGATGGTCGTCGACTCGACCACGGTCTCACGCCTGATCGGTCCCTCCGTGCCGTTGCCAAATGAAGGGGGACAACGACGTGCTCGATTTTGATCCCGTCGGCCTTGCGCGACTACAATTCGCTGTAACGGCTCTCTATCATTTCCTGTTTGTGCCACTGACGCTGGGGTTGTCGTTCCTGCTTGCCATCATGGAAAGCGTGTACGTGATGACAGGGCGGGAAATCTGGCGTGACGCGACGAAGTTCTGGGGGAAATTGTTCGGCATCAATTTCGCCATGGGAGTTGCCACCGGCATAACCATGGAATTTCAGTTCGGAACCAATTGGGCCTACTACTCGCACTACGTCGGCGATATTTTTGGCGCCCCTTTGGCGATCGAAGGCCTGATGGCCTTCTTTCTCGAGTCAACTTTCGTTGGTCTGTTCTTCTTCGGTTGGGATCGGCTGTCGAAGCTCGGACATCTGGCGGTGACGTGGCTGGTCGCGATCGGCTCCAACTTCTCGGCCTTATGGATCCTCATCGCCAACGGGTGGATGCAGCATCCGACGGGCGCCGTCTTTAACCCCGAAACCATGCGGATGGAGCTGACGTCGTTCTGGGATCTGATCTTCAACTCGGTCGGCCAGGCTAAATTCGTGCATACGGTAGGCGCCGGCTACGTCACCGGCTCGATGTTCGTGGTTGCTATTTCGTCCTATTATCTGCTCTCCAATCGATTTCAGGCGTTCTCGAAACGGTCGATCATCGTCGGATCGGCGTTCGGCCTTACTGCAGCGCTGTGCGTGGTCGTTCTCGGCGACGAAAGCGGTTACACCGTATCCGAGAACCAGAAAATGAAGCTCGCCGTCATCGAGGGCATGTGGGAAACCGAGCCGGCCCCGGCCGGATTTCAACGTTTTCGGCATTCCAGATACGCAGAGCCGCGAGGTCAAATACGCCGTCAAGATACCCTGGATGCTCGGCGTCATCGCAACACGCTCATTCGACCAGCCGATACCAGGAATCAATGACCTGGTTGCGCACGCCGAAGAGAGAATCCGCAACGGCCTGATCGCCTATGGAGCGCTCGAGAAAATCAAGCAGAACCGCGCCGACTCCCAGGCAAGGCAACAGCTCCGCGAGCACGCGGCAGACCTGGGATACGCCCTCCTGCTGAAGCGCTATGTCGTGGATCCGCGTACTGCAGATGCCGCGACCATTGCGCGCGCCGCCGGCGACACTGTTCCCAGCGTCGGGCCGCTGTTCTGGAGCTTCCGCATCATGGTGGCGCTCGGCTTTTATTTCATCGCGCTGTTCGCGGTCGCGTTCTGGGACGCGTCACATTACAATTTTTCGCGCCGATGGCTGTTGCGCATGATGCTCTGGTCGCTGCCGCTTCCCTGGATCGCGGCGGAACTCGGCTGGATCGTCGCCGAATACGGCCGACAGCCGTGGGCGATCGACGGGGTGCTGCCGACGTTTCTTGCCGTGTCTTCGGTGTCAACCGCGCAGGTATTGTTCACGCCTTACCGGCTTCGTCTTGTTTTATTCGTCCCTTCTCGTAGTCGATATCATGCTGATGCTCAGATACATCCGCATGGGACCGGTCGGCGCGCTGGGACTGCCGGAACCAGCGATGCGACCTGCAGCGCTGCCCCGCGGAACGAGGTAGGCGCCATGACGACGATCCCGGTCGACTACGAAATCCTTCGGCTCATTTGGTGGCTGCTTCTGGGCGTGTTGCTGATCGGCTTCGCCATCATGGACGGTTTCGATCTCGGCGTGGCGATGCTGCTGCCCTACGTCGCGCGTACCGACATCGAACGGCGCGTCACGATCAATGCCATCGGACCGTTCTGGGACGGCAATCAGGTCTGGCTGATCCTCGGTGGCGGCGCGGTGTTCGCGGCATGGCCGCCGGTTTATGCCACGTCGTTCTCGGGCTTCTACATCGCGATGTTTCTGGTTCTCGCGACGCTCATCCTGCGTCCGGTCGGGTTCGAGTTCCGCAACAAGGTCGCCGATACGCGCTGGCGGACCTTCTGGGACTACGCCCTGTTCGCGGGCGGGCTGGTGCCGAGTGTGGTATTCGGGGTGGCGTTCGGTAATTTGTTGCAGGGCGTTCCCTTCCGCATCGACTCCGATCTGCGGGCTCTCTACGAGGGAAGCGGATTATTCGAACTGCTCAATCCATTCGGGTTGCTGTGCGGCCTCGTCTCCGCCGCAATGCTTGCCACCCACGGCGCGGTCTATCTGTCGCTGAAGACGGACGACCGGGTTCGGCAGCGTGCGCGGGAGTTCGTCAAGATTGGCGCCGTACTCACGGTCGTTTTATTTGTCTTGGCTGGCCTGTGGGTGTGGCTCGGAATTGAGGGTTACGCCATCACCAGCACGGTGATGGGCGACGGGCCGTCGAATCCCCTTATGAAGACGGTCGTCCGCAAGCCGGGCCAATGGCTCGCCAACTACGCAGCGCATCCTTGGATGATCGTAGCGCCTTGCCTCGGCATATTTGGTCCGCTGCTCGCATTGCTCTTCACCATGGTTCAGAGAGGCGGACTTGCCTTCATTGCCAGCGCGCTCGGCATTCTTGGCATCATCGCGACCGCGGGCGTAAGCATGTTCCCGTTCCTGATGCCGTCGAATATCGCGCCGATGGCAAGCTTGACCGTGTGGGATGCATCGTCGAGCCAGCTCACGCTGTTCGTGATGCTGCTGGCGACGCTGATCTTCCTGCCTGTCGTACTCGTCTACACATCGATTGTGTTCAGGGCCCTGCGCGGGGCGGTGACCGCGAGCCAAATCGAACGCAATTCGCACAATCTCTATTGAGGAGGGAGCATGTGGTACTTTACCTGGATTCTGGGAGTCGCCTTCGCATGCGCTTTCGGCATTCTCAATGCTGTATGGCATGAGCATCACCTGCCGGACGAGACGATCGACACTTAGACTCCCGCGGCCAGATGTGGAAAATGGCGGCGGCGAAATCGCGCCGGAGCGCAAAGCGTGCATCTGTCACCGCTCGAAGCAGGGCCGGCTTGACGAAGACATAGGACCAAGGTCGCGTCTTCAGGCAAAAATCCCCGCCGCCAGAATAGCCGCGAGGTGGCGTGTCGTCCTCATTCCGGCATTCCGGCGAGGCGATAGGCTTCCTCCAACTTCCCAATGTCTTGATCTCTAAACGCAGCTCGCGTTCGTGTCCCGGACACGCGTTCAGATGGAGAGAGAAGAGCAAGCTGCTGCCAGACTTTTTGCGCAGCTTCGATGTTGCCCGACCGTGCATGACAAGCCATTGCGACGTGCAGACTTGGCAGATGGTCTGGGTGATGACGCAACGCATCCGTTGCGCACTTGAGCCCCTCCTCATAGTTACCAAGAAAGAAATAGGCGAAAGCCAGCCCACTTTTTGCTTGATAGTTACGGGGATCCAACGGGCTTTGCCTCAATGCACGTTGATAGTGGTGAATGGCTGTTCGGTGGTCGCCCAGGACCATTTTCGCATATCCACCATACAACCATCCCAACATTTGGTTTGGATCGAGGCGAAGTGCTTCCTCCAAAAGACTGTCGGCCAATTCAACTTCTTTTGTTGCTGCGGTGAGTGCATGTCCTGACAGCGCCAATACATTCGCGTCGTGTCTGTCCAAGCGTAAAGCGCTTTTGGCATACGCTGTTGCTTGAGCTAAGTCCGCGGCTGGATCGGTGCTCCACCCCCAAAGCGTGCGGGTGGCCAGCGTCGACGCCAATCGTGCGTAAGCTGGTGCAAATTGCGGGTCCAGGGCAATAGCCTGCTCGTAGAGACCAATTGCTTGATACGTGGCTTCCTTTGTGAATTGCCAATGTGCCGCCTGCGCGCGCAAATAGTAGTCGTACGCATCGAGACTGCTGGTGGGTTTTCGTTTGGCACGTTCCATTTCAGCTTGGGTCACGCTGGGGGCGATTGCGCCAGCCACGCTGGCAGCTACCTGATCCTGCAGCTCAAAGACGTCCTCAAGTGCTCCGTCATATCGGTCTGCCCACAGATGTGCGCCAGAAGCTGCATCAATCAACTGGCCCGTTATTCTGATACGATTGCCGGATTTCCGAACGCTCCCCTCTAGAACATACCGGACCCCTAAATCCCGAGCGACCTGCTTGATATCGACAGCTTTGCCCTTGAACGTGAAGCTGGAGTTCCGAGCGATGACAAAAAGCTCTTTGTTTCGAGAGAGGGCAGTAATAATTTCTTCAACCATTCCATCTGCAAAGTATTCCTGCTCAGGATCACCGCTCATGTTTTGGAACGGCAGTACCGCGATGGAGGGTTTGTCGGGCAGCGCGAGCGGTTTACGATCACCGAGAGACGAAACGTCTTTCAAGTCTGAAGACGCTGCCTCGCTTTGCGCCCGAACCTCATAGGCGCGTATTGGCTCCTCGATGTTCTTGACTGCCTGCGCGCCAAGGTCTGTGAACTCCAGCGGCAAGATTTTCCGCACCTGATCATAGGTCACACCGGAGACACAGAGCCCACCAGCCCTCGCGAGCGTCTGCAATCGGGCGGCGATGTTCACCCCATCACCGAACAGATCACCGGCGCGGACCATCACGTCACCGACATGCACCCCGATGCGGAAGTTGATGTGGCGGTTCTCAGGAAGCGTTAAGTTGGCGTTGGCCAAGGCACCCTGAGCCTCCATGGCACAGCGGACGGCATCAACCGCGCTGCCAAACTCGGCCAGCACGCTGTCACCCGCCGTGTTGGCGATACGGCCTCCGCTGGTCGTGATCAGCCCATCCAGGATTTCCCTGCGCGCGGTAAGGGCATCCAGGGTAGCGACCTCATCGGCTCCCATGAGGCGGCTGTAGCCCTCAACGTCAGCCGCAAAGATAGCAGCCAACCGACGCTTTACTTCCATTGGGTCCGCCAAGGGTAAGCCCCTACAATAACGGCCGCAATGTTGGTTTGACGACGAGTGGTACAGTTGGGTGGGCTCGAACCACCGACCTCCTGTTCCACAGACAGGCGCTCTAACCAACTGAGCTACAACTGCATCGCTTGTCGGCCCCAAAAAAGGGTCGCCGAACGCTGCGGAAACTAGGTGCAACGCCTCGCTTTGGCAAGGCCGGCGGCGATACCATCGGCGCCATCCGCGCGCACCAAAGAGGCGCCTCAAAACAAAAAGCCCGGGCTCACCGCCCGGGCTTTTTTTGGAACGGGATCGATCAGGCGGCCGGCTTGAACAGCTTCGAGGCATTGGCCTTGATCGGCTCGACGGTTTCCGTCGCAACCTTCTGGCTCAATTCGGCAAGCTCCTTGGCCTGGGCGGTCAACGCCTCGTACTGTTTGCGGACGTGAGAGGTCCACAGCTCGACCGCCTCCGAGGGCGACTTGACGCCCAACAGCTCCTGCGCGAAGTCCAGCGTCGCGGTGGTGTTGGCCTTCATCATTTCCATCAGCTTGGCGGAGTATTCGCTGGCGCCCTTGTTGGCGCTGGTGAACACCGCCTCGATGGTGCCGTTATGACTCTCGGCGACATCCTTGAACTTGGCGTAGCTGTCGCGAGCCTGCGATACGCCCTTTTCGGCGAACGCACGCATCTGCTCGGGGACTTCGAAAGGAATGATCGAGGCGGAGAAAGGATCGTTCGGATTTGCCATGGCATGCATCCTTCGCAATGGGGTGAAATGGTGTGACCCCTTTGCGCACCCGGCGGCCAAAATGCCGGGAACGTCGACTTGGATCACCTAGCGGGAATGCCCTTACGTCGGGCATCCGACACTATAGCCCCATATAATGTCAATTTTGTGCAACGCAATGCGACCCGGCGCAATTTGAGGTGCAATGCCGCATGGCAGACCCGGACTGGATGCGCGTTCCCTCGGCGATGCGAAGCATCGTCCGGCGGCAAATCGGGTGGTGGGACCCCCACCCCAACCCTCCCCCTTT
>CAVXHU010000048.1:0-16592 GCA_963761395.1 uncultured Alphaproteobacteria bacterium | reverse complement strand
GCACTAGCGCGTTAGCGCGCCGGATGGAAGTCCCACCGAAATAGCACGCGGCCAAAGCCGGCATCAAGCCGGTCTGATTTGCAATCGACTACGGATCGATGGCGAGACCGGCTCAATGGCCGCTCGATCGGCATTTCAGTAGCCGCCTCTCGACAACGGACATCGCGAGGTCATACTTTACCAAAAACACAAGAGGAGACGATCGTGAAACTTGCGACGTTTCGATCCGGCGGCCGGGAAAAGATCGGCCTGGTCCATAGCAATGACTTGCGGCTGTTCGATCTGGCGACGGCCGCCGACCGCGACGGCAAAGGCAATCCGGCCTTCGCGTCGATGTTACAGCTGATCGATGCCGGTCCTTCAGCGCTGGATCAAGCCCGGAAGCTGTTCGACAAGGGCGGCAAGGACGACACTCTTTCGATTGATGTCGCCGCCGCCGAGGTCCTCGCGCCGATCCCCGAGCCCCGGCAAATGCGCGACGGCATGTCGTTCCCGCTGCATATCCTGCAGGCGCCGCGCGGCCAGCTCAAGCTTGCCGCCCGCGCAAGGAACGACATGGCGGAACTGGCGCGGCTCAATGCCGAGCCGCTCGGTGAGTTGCCCGAGGTCTATCGCAAGCAGCCGATCTATTACATCACCAACCGCTTCAGCGTGCGCGGCACCAACACCACGGTGAAGTGGCCGCGCTACAGCAAGGTGATGGATTACGAGCTCGAATTCGGCATCATCACCAAGAACAAGGGCGCGAATATCCCAGCGTCGAAGGCCGGGGATCACATCTTCGGCTACACCATCTTCAACGATTTCTCGGCGCGGGACGCCCAGCGCATCGAGATGGAAGGCCGCCTCGGCCCCGCCAAAGGCAAGAGTTTTGACGGCGGCAACGTCATGGGCCCCTGGATCGTGACACCCGATGAGATCGGCGATCCCTACAAGCTCAAGGTGGAAGCCCGCGTCAACGGCAAGATGCGCTCGCAAGGCGTCACCGAAGGAATGCTGTTTCCATTCGAGGAGATCATTGCCCACGTCACCAAGGATGAAACCTTGATGCCCGGCGAATTCATCGGGTCAGGCACCGTCGGCAATGGCTGCGGACTTGAACTTGGCTGGTATCTCGAGCACGGCGATACCATCGAACTTGACGTCGAGAAGATCGGGGTTTTGAAGAACAAGGTCGAGCGCCAGGATGCCTGAGGCCCGACACGCCGCAACAATAAACAGAACCCTTTCGAGGAAACGCCTATGGCCAGACGACTGATCGATATTTCCGTGCCGCTGCAAAACGACGTGCCGGCCGATCCGCCGGGAGGACATCCCACGATCCAGTACATCGATCACCAGCAGGGTCTTCCGCGTATGCTGCAGTTCTTTGAAGGGTTGAAGGCCGAGGATTTGCCGGACGGGCAGGGCTGGGCGGTCGAGCAGGTGCAGCTCTCGACCCACAACGGTACCCATCTCGACGCGCCCTGGCATTTTCACCCCACCATGAACCGCGGCGAGCGTTCCTGGACCATCGACGAAGTGCCGCTGGAATGGTGTCTGCAGCCGGGCGTGAAACTGGATTTTCGGCATTTGCCGGACGGTTATGTGGCGACTGCCAGGGATGTCGAAAACGAGCTCAAGCGCATCGGCCATATGCTTTCGCCGCTGGAGATCGTGGTGGTCAATACCAGCGCGGGCGCCAAATACGGTAGGCCAGATTACGTCGCTTCCGGCTGCGGCATGGGCTATGAGGCGACGATGTATCTGCTCGAGCGCGGCGTGCGGCTGACCGGCACCGACGGCTGGAGCTGGGATGCGCCGTTCGTCTATACCGCGAAGAAATACGCCGAAACCAAAGACGCCAGTCTGATTTGGGAAGGGCACAAGGCCGGACGCCACATCGGCTATTGCCACATTGAAAAGCTGCACCATCTCGAGCAATTGCCGTCGACCGGTTTCACCGTGTCGTGCTTCCCGGTCAAGATCGAACGGGCGTCGGCGGGCTGGACCCGGGCGGTGGCCATTCTCGACGCGTGAACTTGCGCCTTCGGCAAAGCGCTTTGACCCCAAGCAAAAGCCGGTCGCGGCATGCCGCCGGCTTTAATATTTAATCTGCGTTCAGTGGCCGGCTAAATATTGAACAGGCGAATAGAGCCGGACAGCTCGCTGCTCGAAGCCGACAACTGCGGTGGACTTCTTTTTGTCAATCCGGTTCAATGGAGGCCGAACGGTGCATGTCTCGCGAGAGAAGCTGATGAAGATGCTCGTATTTGCCATTCTCTTGATCGCGTCGCCTGCGTGGGCGCAAACGAAATTGTTGCCCAAAGGCGCGACCGCCCGTATCGACAATTGCGCCCCGATCGGGCGCACGGAAGACGGCAAGCTGGTCTATTCGATGAAGTGCGAGACTTTGCCAGGGCCGCCACCGCCGCCGCCGCAGGCCGAAACCAGGGACGTGCCGGCTCCGGAGCCGGAGGTACAACGAAGCGGGATTTTCGGCTGGTCCTATGAAAGAAAGCGACCGGGCGAATAGGCCTCGAGCTTTCTTCCAGAGCGACGAGCACCTGGCGGCGGCGAAGGCCTTTGCCGAGCGTTGCAAAAGGCCCTAGACTTTGGCCATCGGCTGGAACGGTCCTTGCTTCCGGGTGCTTCCGCTGCAATCAGTTTCGCCCAAAGCTTTCTTCGTACGCCATTACGAGAATTTTGCATGAGCCAACTCATTGTCTACGCCGGCGACTTCACATTCCCCGCCCGTTTCGAGGAAGAGTTGGCGCCCAGGACCTGCGCGGCTTTCCGTAAGGCAATGCCGTTCGAGAGCCAGGCCATTCATGTACGCTGGAGCGGCGAGGGGGTCTGGATGCCGCTCGGCGATCTCGATTTCGGCGTCTCCTACGAGAACCACACCAGCTATCCCGCGCCCGGGCAGATCATCCTCTATCCCGGCGGCATCAGCGAAACCGAGATTCTGCTGGCCTATGGCGGGGTGCACTTCGCCAGCAAGATGGGACAACTCGCGGGCAATCATTTTATCACCCTGACCTCGGGCCTGGAGAATTTGGCTGCGTTCGGCAAGACCGTGTTGTGGAAGGGCGCGCAGAAGATTCGTTTCGAGGAAGTCTAGGTGGCCGAAGCGAGATATCCCCGGGATCTTCATGGCTACGGCCGTAACCCGCCCGATCCGCGCTGGCCGGGTAACGCGCGGATCGCCGTGCAGTTCGTCGTGAACTTCGAAGAGGGCGGCGAAAACAACATTCTGCACGGCGACCGCGCGTCGGAGGCGTTCCTGTCCGACGTTTTGGGCACAAAGCCGTGGCCGGGGCAGCGCCACGCCAATATCGAATCGATGTTCGAATATGGTTCGCGCGCCGGCTTCTGGCGGCTGTGGCGGATTTTCACCGAGCGCAAGCTGCCGACGACGGTATTTGGTGTTGCGACCGCGTTGAAACGAAATCCGCAAGTTGTCGCGGCCATGAAGGAGGCCGGCTGGGACATTGCCAGCCACAGTCTGAAGTGGGTCGAGCACAAGGACATGTCGGAGGCCGACGAGCGGGCTGCGATCGCGGACGCGATCCGCGTCCACACCGAGGTCACCGGGCAACGCCCGCTCGGCTGGTACACGGGCCGCACATCCATCAACACCGTGAAGCTGGTGATGGAAGCCGGCGGCTTCCTGTATTCCTGCGACTCCTATGCCGACGATCTGCCATACTGGATCAAGGGGCCGGCGGGGCCGCATCTGATCATTCCCTATAGCCTCGATGCCAACGACATGCGCTTTGTCAATGCGCAGGGATTCGGCGGCGGCGACCAGTTCTTCACCTACCTCAAGGACAGTTTCGACGTGCTGTATGCGGAAGGCGAAACCTCGCCGAAGATGATGTCGATAGGCCTGCATTGCCGCGTGGTTGGCCGTCCCGGCCGCGCGGCGTCGCTGATGCGGTTTCTCGATTACATCAAGGGTCATGAGCGCGTGTGGGTGCCGACGCGGCTTCAGATCGCGCAGCACTGGCACGCCAACCTCGCGCATCTTGCCGCGAATGCGCCCGATATCGGCTAGGTCAGGGTGGAATGTCGCAAAAAACGCTCTCGGAACTGAACGCCTGCAGCAAGGACGACTTTGTCGCCGCGCTTGCGAATATTTTTGAGCACTCGCCGTGGATTGCCGAGCAGACCGCATCGATGCGGCCGTTCGCCGGCGTCAACCAGCTGTTCGACGCCATGAAAGCTGCGGTCGATCGCGCGCCGTCCGAACTTCGGCTGGCTCTGATCAAGGCGCATCCCGATCTCGCCGACAAGACCCAGCGCGCCGCGGGCCTCACCGCCGAATCCAGCGCCGAACAGAACAGCGTCGGGCTGGATCGGCTGTCGGATGCCGAATATGTGGCATTCGAGCGCGTCAACAACGCCTACCGTTCCAAGTTCGGCTTTCCCTACATCGTCTGCGTTCGTCGCCACACCAAAGATTCCATCCTGCGCGATTTCGAGCGTCGCCTGCCGAACGATGCGAGGACCGAAACGCAGAAGTCGATCGAGGAAATCTGCCGGATCGCGGCGCTGCGGGTCGATCAGCTGGTGCTGTCGGACGACCGGTTGCAGGTGCATGGGCGCCTGTCGACCCATGTGCTCGATACCCATGGCGGCAGGCCGGCGGCGGGGATGGCGATCGAACTGGTCGAGCTATCCGAGCTCGGCGCCAGCCGCGTCGTGACGCGCGCGATCACCAACGCGGATGGCCGCACCGATCGGCCGTTGATTGGCGGCCGGCCGGTGCCGATCGGCCGTTACGAACTGACGTTCAGCGTCGGGGACTACTTTACCAGGCGGCATGTGGTGACATCCGATCCGCCGTTTCTCGATTCGATTCCCTTGCGGTTTTCGGTGAGCGAGCCCGAAGGCCATCTCCACGTGCCGCTGCTGGTCACGCCCTGGAGTTACGCGACGTACCGGGGGAGTTGAACGCTGTTCCGCATGGTGACGCGTTGCGCGACATGAGACCGCGGCGATGAAAGGCGCGGCAAGGATGCCGAAGATTGCGACATGACGCGTTTCCACGCTTGCCCGATGGTACGAACGTTGCTCAATATCGGGCCAGACCGGAGCTAAACGAAATTCCTTGGAATTTGCCGGCTGAATTGGAGGTCTCTCGCGTGCCGCTCATCAAGAACAGATATGGAAAAGGCCGGGTCCGCGTCATGCGAATTCATCGCGACGGCGAACGGCACGAGGTCAGCCAGCTCAACGTCAAGGCGATGATGGAGGGCGATTTCGCCCGCACCTATACCGAAGCCGACAATTCCGGATCGGTGTCGACCGATACCATCAAGAACGTCGTCAACATCGTCGCCCGCGAGAATACCGGCCTGTCCACGGAAGAATTCTGTCAGGTGCTGGCGAAGAAATATCTCGACAGCTACCCGCAGCTGGCCTCGGTTGCTATCACCGCGCACGAGACAAAATGGAACCGCTTGAGTTTCGGCGGCAAGCCGCATCCCCACAGTTTCGTGCTCGACGGCAACGGCAAGCCCACGGTCGAGGTGAACGCAACACGCAAGGGATCGACGCTCACCTCGGGTATCGACGGCTTTACGTTCATGAAGTCGACCCAGTCGGGCTGGGCGGGCTACCTCAAGGATTCCTATACGACGATCCCGGAGACCAACGACCGGATGTGCGCCACCAGCATGGTGGCGTCATGGAAATGGTCGGCGAAGCCCGCGAGCTATCCCGCCGCCAATGCAAAAATCCTCGCGACGCTATTGGAGGTGTTCGGCACCACCTATAGCGCGAGCGTGCAGGACAGCCTGTACCGGATGGGCGAGGCGGCGCTTGCGGCGGTGCCGGAAATTTCCGAGATCAGCATGGCGTGTCCGAACATGCACTTCATCCTGATGAACCTCTCGGCATTCGGGCTCGACAACAACAACGACGTCTTCCTGCCGACCGACGAGCCGCACGGCCAGATCGAATGCACGGTGGGGCGGGGGTGATCTTTCGAACCTCGCCCCGCTCTTTGCGGGGAGAGGTCGAAGCCGGAGCGCAGCGGAGGCTTCGGGTGAGCGGGCCTGGCACCACGTCCGCCGAATGACGACCTCCGGGTCGCGCTGCCGGAGATCGTCGTTCGTATTAGCGCATTGCCGCAAGGCTCGCCCGCTCGCGAGTGCTCGCGACCTCTCCCCGGAAGGGCGGGGGAGGTTAAGATGAACGTTGCCGCACGATCAAGTCTTCTCGCCAAACTTCTCAGCCAACACCGGCCACAACCGGTCCGGCTTGAACGGCACGGCGGTGAAGCGGATGCCGGTGGCATCGGTGAGCGCATTGCCGAGGGCTGCGGCCACCGGATTGTACGGACTTTCGCTCATCGATTTGGCGCCCATCGGCCCCAGCGTGTCCGTGGTATCGGCGAAAAACACCTCGGTGCGCGGAATATCGGCAAACGACGGCAGGTGATAGTCGCGGAATTTCGGATTGACCACGCGGCCGGCATCATCGATCACCATCTCCTCGTACAGCGTGGCGCCGAGCGACTGCGCCACCCCGCCCTCGATCTGTCCGCGGCACTGCATCGGATTGGCGACGCGGCCGGCATCGGCGGCGTGCACGCTTTTCAGGATCTTGATTTCGCCGGTGCCCTTGTTCACGGCGACGCGAAAGCCCTGCACATTGAACGCCACCGACCGCGGCGTGCCTTCCGAGGTGCCGGTGGCATGAAGCGTTTTTCCTTGCCCGCGCGCCATCTCCGCAAGCTGAGCAAACGAGAAGCGTTGCTTGCCGCAGATGACGGAATCATTCTCGAGGACGCAGGAGCCGGGATTTGTCCCGGTCGCCTCGGCAAGCAAAAGCCTTGAGATCGTCGGCGAGATTTTCCGACGCCGCCTGCGTCGCGCGCCCGGCGACAAAGGTGCCGGTGCTGCCATAGGCGCCGGTGTCGTGGCCGCCATGCGCCGTATCGGATTGCCGCAGGCGGATCTGATCGACGGTGGTCGCGAGCGCGGTCGCGGCGATCTGGCGATGCACCGTTGAGGTGCCGTTGCCGAACTCTGCCGTGCCGACGGTGAGCTCGAAGCCGCCGTCCTCGCGCAGCGAAATCCTGGCATCGGCGATATGCCCGTCCGGCGGCACGGTATCGATCATGGTCAGCGCAATGCCGTCGCCGATCAGCCAGTCGGCGGAGAGTGTCGAGGTTCGGTGCTTCGGCCTGCATCGCGCGCTCGACCAGATCGAGGCATTGATCGAGCCCGTAGCTGCCATAGAGCACGTCGGTATGCCCGGCGCCCGGCAGGCGAGCGCATCGGATCGCCCGGTTTGACGATGTTGCGGCGGCGAATTTCATAAGGACTGATGCCTAGCCCCCTGGCCAGTTCGTCGATCGCGGCTTCCACCGCGAGCAGCGTTTGCGGCAGGCCATAACCCCGAAAAGCCCCTGACGGCACGGTGTTGGTATAGGCGACGACGGCATCGACCTTCTTGTTCGGGCAGTTATAGACGCCGATCGACTCGCCGCAGGCATGCAACAGCACCGGCCCGGCATGATTGCCGTAGGCGCCGGTGTTCGAGAGCACGTCGAGCTGCAGCGCCGTCAGTTTGCCGTCCTTGTCGGCGCCCGCCTTCACGGTGATGCGCATCGGATGCCGCGTGGAGGTTGCGATGAATTGTTCTTCGCGGGTGAGCTCAAACTTGACCGGGCGTCCGGTCTTGATGGCGGCGAGCGCCAGAATATCCTCGACGAACATTTCCTGCTTGCCGCCGAAGCCGCCGCCGACCCGTTCGCAGAACACCCGGACCTTGTCAGGTGCGAGATCAAAAATATCCGCCAGCGCGCGTCGCGTCAGGAACGGCGTCTGGGTGCTGGAACGGACGTTGAGGATGCCGGCCGGATCGATCCAGGCAAGGCCGCCATGGGTTTCCAGCGCGGCGTGCTGGACACGCTGGGTGGTGAACGTTCCCTCGTAGGTGACGGCGGCTTGCGCAAGCGCCGCCGCGACATCGCCGTACTCGCCGTGGGTTTCCGCCACGATATTGCGTTGCGCGTTGGCGACCCGCTGTTCCCCTGTCTTGTCGCCGTGGATCAAGGGCGCGCCCGCTGCGATCGCCTGCGCCGGGTCGATCACAGCAGGCAAAATGTCGTAGTCGACCTTGAGGCGGCGGCAGCCTTCTTCCGCGGCGGCCTCGGTCTCCGCGACCACGGCGGCGACCTTTTGTCCGATGAAGCGCACGACATTGTCCAGCACGCGGGTGTCGTCCGGGTCCATCCAGGCCTTTTCGTGCCGCGCGGTGGAGAACAGCCGATCCGGCGCGTCTTCGAAGGTCAGCACCGCATGCACGCCGGGAACGGCCAGGGCCGCCGTCTTGTCGATCGAGATGATTTTGGCGTGCGGATGCGGCGAGCGCAGCATCTTGATGTGCAGCATGCCTTCGATTGACGTATCGAAGGTGTAGCGCGCCGCGCCCCGCACCACCTGCGGTCCCGCCGGGGCCGGCAGGCTGCGGCCGAATGCGGTGCCCGCGGCGGCGTCTTCGATATTGTTTTTGCCGTTAAGCGCATCTTCGATGGCGCGATAGCCGGTGCAGCGGCATAGATTGCCCTTCAGCGATGCGCCGAGATCCTGCCGCTGCGCCTGGTTCAGCGATGCGCAGGTCAGGATCATGCCGGCGGTGCAGAACCCGCACTGAAACGCCTGCGCATCGAGAAACGCCTGCTGCATCGGATGCGTGCCACCATCGGCCGCGAGCCCCTCGATGGTGGTGACGGCATGGCCGTCGGCGCGAAAGGCGGGAATCAGGCAGCTGTGCACCGGCTCGCCGTCGATCAGCACCGTGCAGGCGCCGCAGTCGCCGGCGTCGCAACCCTTCTTGACGCCGAAATGCCCGAGCTCGCGCAAGAAAGTCCGCAGACATTGTCCGGCGCGCGGGCTTTCCGAAAATTGCTTGCCGTTGATCTCAAAGGTCATGGTCACGCCACGCCTTGCAATTCGCAGCGAATTTCCTCGGCAAGACGCAGCGTCATGTGCTTGCGCCATGCCGGCTTGCCGTGGATGTCGTCATGATAGAGCGCGTCGGGGATGCGATGCAGGATCGCTTCACGCAATTCCCTGGCTTGGGGAATCCCGGCAAAGGACAATTGAACCGGCCGCGCCGTCGATGCCGTCACCGTCAGCGCCAGGCCGCCCTCGCTACCGATGCTGCCGATCAACAGCGCCGCCGACCGGCCGACCGGCGTCAGCGATATCTGGCGGAACGCCGCGCGCCGCTTCAGCGCCGCGAGCGGAATATCGATCTGCCGCAGCAGATCGCCCGGCGCCAGCACGTTGCGCTGGTCGCCGGTGACGAAGTCGGCGACGTCGATTTTCTGCTCGCTGCCGTCAGCCTTCCAGATCGTGCAGACGCCGTCGAGCGCCGAGGTCAGCGAGATCATCGGCCCGGCCGGCAACGACATGCAGAGATTGCCGCCGACGGTTGCGGTCTTCCATATCTTGAAGGAGGCGAGAAACGCGCGGCAGCATTGATTGATCAGCGGCGCGGCGAGCCAATCCGGCGGGCATGCCAGCGCGTCAAGCTGCGCGACCGTGCAGGTCGCCGCGATCGTCAGCTCGGTCGCGCCGATCGTCAGCGCCGGCCATTTGAGATCGCTGAGATCGATCAGCCGCGTCAGATGGACCTGGGGTTCCGAGAACAACCAGGTCCCGCCCGCGAGCCAGGCATCGCCTGCCGTCCAAACGGGCAGTTGCTCCCGCGTCTTGGGGTGAGCAACCTCGATGATGGTGTTCAAATCCATGGATACGCTAGAGCTTTCAACGAGATGCTACTCCCTGTATCAAGTCCTGCAAGACCGACGCCAATTCTCCCATGGATCGGGCTGGTCTTTGAATTGCAGGGCAAAGGCGGCAACGCTTCATGCACCTTACTTTACCGGAGATGCCGCAGGCCATGGATCAAACGAAGGCGATCTGGATCAAGGACCCCCTGGCCATTCTCGCCGATGGCGCGGAACGCGGCATCGTGGTCCAGAACGGCAGGATCGTCGAACTGGTGCCGAAAGGCGGCCAGCCGACGACATCGGCGGCGTCCTTTGAGGCCGGCGACCATGTGGTGCTGCCGGGGCTGATCAACACCCATCATCATTTTTACCAGACGCTGACGCGAGCGCTGCCGGCGGCGCTCGACCGCGAATTGTTTCCCTGGCTGCAGGCGCTCTACCCGGTGTGGGCGCGGCTGACGCCCGAAGCCCTCGACCTCGGCGTCACCGTGGCGATGTCGGAACTGCTGCTGTCCGGCTGCACCACCACGACCGATCATCATTACGTCTTTCCCGCCGGGCTGGAGGATGCCGTCGATATCGAAGTCGCCGTCGCCAGGCGGCTCGGCGTGCGCGTGCTGCTGACCCGCGGCTCCATGAACCGGTCGCAGCGCGACGGCGGGCTGCCGCCTGATAGCGTGGTGCAGGATGAGGACACCATCCTGGCCGACAGCGAACGCGTCGTCGCAAAACATCATCAGCGCGGCGAGGACGCCATGGTGCAGATCGCGCTGGCGCCATGCTCGCCGTTTTCGGTGACGACGTCGCTGATGCGCGCGACCGCGGCGCTTGCAGAAAAACTCGACGTTCGCCTGCATACCCATCTGGCGGAAGTAGAAGACGAGAACAAATTCTGCGAGCAGATGTATGGCTGCCGGCCGCTCGATTATCTCGAGCAATGCGGCTGGCTCAACGCGCGGACCTGGCTGGCTCATGGCGTTCATTTCAACGCGGCGGAGATGAAGCGGCTGGGCAAAGCCGGCACCACCATCAGCCATTGCGCCTGCAGCAACCAGCTGCTGGCGTCCGGTTGCTGCCCGGTCTGCGACATGGAAGAGGCGGGGGTGGCGATCGGCCTGGGCGTCGATGGCTCGGCCTCCAACGACGAATCCAATCTGATGCAGGAGGTACGCGCCGCATTCCTGTTGCAGCGCGCGCGCTACGGCGTCGGCCGCGTCAGCCACAAGGACGCGCTGCGCTGGGCTACCAGGGGATCGGCGGCCTGCGTCGGCCGTCCCGAACTCGGCGAGATCGCGAATAGGGAAAGCCGCCGATCTGGCGTTGTTCAAGCTCGACGAATTGCGTTTCTCCGGCCACGGCGATCCGCTTGCCGCACTGGTGCTGTGCGGTGCGCATCGCGCCGACCGGGTCATGGTCGGCGGCAACTGGGTGGTGACCGATGGCGCGATCCCCGGGCTCGACGTATCCGATCTGATCCGCCGCCACAGCGCCGCCGCGCGCGCGATGCAGGCGGGGTAAATCTTTTTATTTAGTCTTAAATCGCGCCGCGAGGGTCGGTGCGCTCCCTCGCCCCGCTCTTGCGGGGAGAGGGTTGGGGTGAGGGGCTCTTGCTCCCCGACCCCGAGGTAAGTTTTTCTCTGAAAACGGCAGCCGTTGGGCTGCGCCAATGCTGCAAGTGAAGTGCCTCGCCCCTCACCCGGATCGCACCGGACGATGCTGCGCATCGCCGGGGCGATCCGATCTCCCCGCGTCTGCGGGGAGAGGTAAAGGACCAACTGCCCGGCCTTACTTGCCGGGAACCTTGTCGTCGATACCCTTGACGTAGAAGTTCATGCCGAGCACCTGGCCATCGTCGAGATGGTCGCCGCCCTTGCACTCCACCGGCTTGCCGTCCTGGCCCACCACAGGGCATTTGAACGGAAACAGCTTGCCTGCGATGATGGCGGCTTCGGTATCCATCGCCAGTTTCTTCACATCGTCGGGCATGTTGGTGTAGGGCGCCATCACAACCATTTTCGATTTCAGCCCGCCCCAGGTATCTTCCGAGGCCCACTTGCCGTCGAGTTCGGCCTTGACGCGGTCGATGTAATAGGGCGCCCAGTTGTCCATGATCGAGGTGAGCTGCGCCTTCGGTCCGAACTTGATCATTTCGGAATCCTGGCCGAACGCCAGCTTGCCGCGCTCGGATGCGATCTGCATCGCGGCCGGACTGTCGGTGTGCTGCATGATGACGTCGGCGCCCTGGTCGAGCAGCGCCTTGGCGGCGTCAGCCTCCTTGCCGGGATCGAACCACGTGTTCGCCCAGATGATCTTGACCTTGATGTTGGGGTTGATCGTCTGCGCGCCAAGGATGGTGGCGTTGATGCCCATGACGACTTCCGGGATCGGGAACGAGCCGATGTAACCGAGCACGCCGGCTTTCGACATCTTGCCGGCGATAACGCCCTGGATGTAGCGCCCCTCGTAGAACCGGCCGTTATAAATCGACATGTTCTTGTCGCGCTTGAAGCCGGTGGCGTGCTCGAAATGCACGTTGGGATATTTCTTCGCTACCTTCAGCGTCGGATCCATGTAGCCGAACGAGGTGGTGAAGATCAATTTGTTGCCGGCGCGCACCAGCTGTTCGATGGAGCGCTCGGCATCGGGGCCCTCGCTGACGTTTTCGAGATAGGTGGTCTCGATCTTGTCGCCGAATTCCTTGACCAGTGCCTGGCGTGCGAGTTCATGCTGGTAGGTCCAGCCGAAATCGCCGACCGGACCAAGATAGATAAAGCCGACTTTCAGCTTGTCGGCGGCGGACGCGCCGAACAGGCTTGCTCCGGCAGTGAGCATCACTGCCGTTGCCGCAATGAGAATCTTTCTCATGGGTTTCTCCTGACACTAAGGGGTGGACTGTCGTCCCGATGCGCACGCGCCCCGTCGCGCACGCTTCGGGTATTTATCGATCGGGCACGAACACCGTTCCCAAGGCTGCCGGCGCGGTCGAGCCGCCGGTTCTCGCGCGCGAAATCAGAACGAGAACGATGACGGTTGCGAGATACGGCAATGCCGACATGAACTGCGATGGGAATACCGAGGCCCGCGCCTTGCGCGTGCAATTGCAGGATCGTCACGGCGCCGAACAGGTAGGCGCCGATCACCAGCCGGCCCGGCCGCCATGACGAGAACACCACGAGCGCGAGCGCGATCCAGCCGCGGCCGGCCGTCATGCCCGGGATGAAGAACGGCGTATAGGCCAGCGGCAGATAGGCTCCGGCAAGGCCGGCGCAGGCGCCGCCGAACATCACGGCGAACATTCGTATCCGCAGCACGGGATATCCCAGCGCATGGGCCGAAACGTGATTGTCGCCGCAGGCCCGCAGCACCAATCCCGCCCGCGTCCGGTAGAGAAACAGCCAGACGCCGATCACCAGCGCCAGCGATAGATAGACGAAAGCATCCTCGCCGAACAGGATGCGCCCTATCAGCGGAATATCGGTAAGGCCCGGGATGTAGAGATGCGGAGCCGTCGTTATTCTCTCGCCGACGAAGCCGGCGCCGATCAGGCCGGACAGGCCGATGCCGAGGATCGTGAGCGCAAGACCGGTGGCGACCTGGTTGACCGCGAGGCCCAGCGTCATCATCGCGAAGATCAGCGACAGCAACGTGCCCGCGGCCATCCCGCAGAGCGCGCCGATGATGGTCGAGCCGGTGAGCCAGGCGCCGCCGAATCCGCAAGCCGCGCCCACGATCATCATGCCCTCGACGCCGAGGTTGAGCACGCCGGCGCGCTCGGTCACGAGTTCCCCGGTGGCCGCGATCAACAGCGGCGTCGATGCCGCGAGCACCGCAAGAATGATGGCCTCAAGCAGCCCCACTGGACACCTTTCGTGACGGGAAAATCAGCCGGAAGCGGTAGAGAATGAGGGAATCGCAGGCGAGCACGTAGAACAGCAGGATGCCCTGAAATACCTTTGTGACGTCCAACGGGATTTTCATTGCGATCTGGGCCTGCTCGCCGCCGATGAAGGTGAGTGCGAGGAAAAGACCTGCAATTAATATTCCAATTGGGTTCAGGCGCCCGAGAAACGCGACGATGATCGCGGTGAAGCCATAACCGGGCGAAATGCCCGGCTGAAGGTGCCCGACCGGCCCGGCAACCTCGATAATTCCCGCAAGTCCGGCCAGCGCGCCGGAGACCGCGAACGTCAGAAGGATCAACCGGTTGGAATTGAAGCCGCCGAAGCGCGCCGCGCGGGGCGCTGCGCCGACGACGCGAATTTCAAAGCCCTTGATCGTGCGCCCCAGCAGCACGGCTGCGGCGGCAACGACCAAAAGGGCAATGATCGCGCCAAGATGCAGGCGGCCGCCTTCGATCAGGACCGGCACGGTTGCGACCGGATCGAACTCCGCGGTGGTCGGGAAATTGAACCCGGCCGGATCGCGCCACGGACCGCGGACGAGATAGTCGAGAAACAGGTCCGCCACATATACCAGCATCAGGCTGGTGAGAATTTCGCTGGCACCGAACCTGACTTTGCAGATCGCCGGTATCAGGGCATACAGCGCACCCGCCACCGCGCCGAGCAGCAGCATCGCGGGCAGTACCCAATGTCCGGCGTCGGTGCCATGGGTTTTCACGGCGAGCCAGCTGCCGGCGACGGCGCCGACCAGAAACTGTCCCTCAGCCCCGATGTTCCAGACATTGGCGAGATAGCAGAGCGACAAGCCGATGGCGATCATGACCAGCGGCGTCGCCTTTACCACGAGTTCCTGCAGCGAATAGCTGTCGGTCAGGGGATCGATGAAGTAGACGCCAAGCGCGGAGATCGGATTTTTGCCAAGGATGGCAAACAGGATGCTCATGGTCACAATCGTCAAACCGATCGCGATCAGCGGCGAAACCAGCGCGATCGTGTTCGATCGCTCGACCCGCTTTTCAAGCACCAACTGCATGAGCCGCTTCCTCTCGCGCCAGACTGCTTCCGCCCATCAGCAGGCCGAGCTTCTCGCGGCTGGCATCCGCGGTCGCCAGCGGTTCGGAGAGGCGGCCATGGAAGATCACCGCGATCCGGTCGGTGATCTCAGTGAGTTCATCGAGGTCCTGGCTGGTCACGAGCACGGCGGCGCCGCCCGCGGCGAGATCGAGCAGGGCCTGGCGGATCACGGCGGCAGCACCCGCGTCGACGCCCCAGGTCGGCTGGCTGACGACAAGGACGGCGGGGTTACGCAGTATTTCGCGGCCGACGATGAATTTTTGCAAGTTGCCGCCTGACAGGCTGGCCGCTTCGGGGTCGCGCTTTGCCTTGCGCACGTCGAACGCTTCGGTCGCGCGGTCGACCGTCGCTAGCGTCGCGGCGGTGTTGATGAAACCATGCTGGACCATTCCGCTGGCGGCGTGGCCCGTCAGCAAGGCATTTTCCGAAAGCTTCATGCGCGGCGCGGCGGCGTGACCGAGGCGTTCTTCGGGCACGAAAGCCGCGCCGAGCTTGCGTCGCTGCGTGATGGAAAGATGTCCGGCGGCTTGACCGTCGATCACCACCGTGCCGGGGTCCTGCGCCAGCCGTTCGCCCGAAAGTGCTGCGAAAAGCTCGTCCTGTCCGTTGCCGGCGACGCCGGCGATGCCCAGGATTTCGCCACCTTTCAGCTCGAGCGAGATGTGCTTGAGCCTTACGCCGTGCGGATCGTCGGGCTCGAGGCTGAGATCGTTGACGACAAGCCGTGGCACCGTGGTTTGCCGGCCGGCGGCGGCTTTGACTTGCTTGATGTCGGCACCGACCATCATGCGCGCGAGCGAGGCTGCGGTTTCGAGTTGGGGGTTGCAGGTCGAGATCTTCCTGCCGCCGCGCAGGATGGTGGCGGTGTCGCAAAGCCGCTTCACCTCTTCCAGCTTGTGGCTGATGTAGAGGATCGCACGGCCCTCGGCCTTCAGGCGATCCAGCACGACGAACAGCTGATCGGCTTCCTGCGGGGTCAGTACCGCGGTTGGCTCGTCGAGGATCAGGAATTTGGGATTTTGCATCAGCGCCCGGACGATTTCGATGCGCTGGCGCTCACCCACCGACAGCCGCCACACTTCCCGCTTCGGATCGAGCGGAAGCCCGTAAACATTGGATACATCCTCGCAGGCGGGCGGACATGTCCTTGAACGATTCCTTGCCGTCGAGGCCCAGTGCCACGTTTTCGGCGACGGTGAGATTGTCGAACAGCGAGAAATGCTGGAACACCATGCCGATGCCGCGCGCGCGGGCTTCCGACGGTCCGGAGAGAACCATTTTCTCGCCGCGCCAGCGCATTTCACCGTCGCTCGGCTGAATCAATCCGTAGATGGTTTTGACCAGCGTCGATTTTCCGGCGCCGTTTTCGCCGAGCAGCGCATGGATTTGCTGCGGCCAGACCTCGATATCAATCAATTCGTTTGCGAGAAAATCGCCGTAGCGCTTGGTCAACCCGACCGTCTGAAGCAGCGGCGTTTCGCCGGAATGCAGGCCGGTAGGCGTCGGAACTAACATTCGTTCGTTGTCACGCGTGCGAGGAATGAGTGCCTCAATACTGGGCTACTTTAGACTTCCGCGTAAGTAGGGAAAAAGCGCCAGGATTTGCCCAACTCTTTGGCAGGCAACCATCTCCCTGTGATCCCTTGGCCCTTCTTGCTCGGGGCGGCTGCGGGGGTGGTCGATTCAGCCTCGTCTCCGGCGAGGACCGGCGGCGCACAGTCTGTTGCAAAATTGTGACGGTAGCGACAAATCGGAACCGCGGGGTAGGGCCTTGCCGCGAACGTGAGCAGCATCGTTGCATGCACGTGAAGCCGCGGCCGGCATCAATTTACGTGCCGGTTCTCATGCCCGCCCCGCGCCGGTCATTGCAAAGAAAACCA
>CAVXHU010000047.1:0-27806 GCA_963761395.1 uncultured Alphaproteobacteria bacterium | reverse complement strand
TGGACGCACAAGGGATCGAACCTTGGACCTCTCCCGTGTGAAGGGAACGCTCTCCCGCTGAGCTATGCGTCCGGGATTTTCGTGCACCGATCAAAGGCCGGTAAATCGGCGTCGGATCAGGCGATGCACGTCGTCAGTAGCCCGCGATTTACGAAGTGCGGGGCATCAGTGTCAAGCTAATCGGATCAAATTGCACCGGCCGCTCAGTGCCACCTCTCCCATGGGGAGAGGTCGATTTGCCAACGGGTCGGCGCAAGCGCCGCCCGATGATAAACTCCGCAAATCGGGTGAGGGGTTACGGCCTGACGATAGACCTGCAGCCCCTCACCCCAACCCTCTCCCCGCAAGCGCGGGGAGAGGGAGCCCGCCTCCGTTGCCGCAATGTCGACGGCACTTATAAATCATCTGAAACCTCACCCCGGCTGGCGCGCCCGGGAGGCGTGGGACTGCAGCGCGCGGATGCGCTCGGCCAGGGTGCCGCCGCCGCCCTCGGGGACGCCGCCGCTGGCGGTTGCGCCATTGGCCGGGCGTGCCGCCTTCGCCGGGATCGCCGGTTCCGCGTCCAGCATGGCCTCGATCGGCGAATTCGGCCCTTCCAGCTGCATCGCGAGGTTTGCCACCTCGGCTGCGATATCGTTGATGCGTTCGCGCAGCAGCGCGTTTTCCATGCGCTCGGTCGCCCATGCGCTTTCGGCCTGCTGCTGGATCGCGTTGAGGTCGCGCTGCAGCTTGGCGCGCTCGTCGCGCGCAATCCGCAGCTGCTCCTCGGCCGCCGCCTTCTCGTTGCGCAGCTTTTCGATCGCCGGCGATCTGCCGCCCCCGCTCAAGGCTGCGATTTCGGCGTGCAATTCGCCTGCCATGCGTTCCGCCGCCGCGTTCGCCTGCCGCAGCTGGTTGTTTTCATATTCGCGCTCGGCCAGCAGCTTGCCTTGGGTGGCCAGCCGCGCTTCCAGGTCGTTGACGCGGTTGCCGAGCATCTCGGCTTCCTTGACCTGGATGATCAGCTGGCGATCGAGATCGGTGACGCGCTGGCTCAAATTCTCGACGCGGCTGCGCGCCTCGGCAAGCTCGCGCGTCGCCTTCTCGGATTCGCGGCGCTCCTGTTCGAGCCGCGACTGCGTCGTGGCGAATTCCTTTTCGGCGTCGCTGACGCGGCCCTTGAGGTCGTCGATCTGGGCGCGCACCGCCATCAGCTCGACCTGGCGGCTCTCCGCCATCATCGAACGGTCGGACAATTCGGCATTGATCCTGGCGAGCTCGCTTTGCTTGTCCTTTAGCGCCTGCCCGGCGTCGCGCACCGATTCGGTCCTGGCGGTGAATTCCTCTTCGGTGGCGCGCAACTGCTCCTTGATCGCCTTCTCGCGCGCTTCCAGCGAAAAGATCGTGGCGTTCTTTTCGCCGAGCTCGATCTTCATGCGATTGATCGCATCGGATTTCTTGCCGAGTTCGGCGAGCTGGCTGGTGGTCTTGTGCTTGAGCTGATCGACGCTCATCTCCAGCCGCCGCGCCGACATCGCGAATTCCGCGCGCAGCTGGTCCTTGTCGGCCTGGATTTCGGCCATCGACAGCGGCGTCGCCGCCTCGAGCCGCCGGGTCGTCAGCCGCACCGCGCGGTTATGCACCAGCGGCACGATCATCAGCCCGAACAGCATCGAGATCAGAAAACCGATCGCCAGATACATGATCGGTTCGATCATCAGCGGTCACTCCCCACCAGAAAACGGTTGATCACAATGCCATGGGGAACAGGGTAAACGCCAGCCTGATGCCGCGTTAACGTGAAACCGTAACCGGAGCTGCGCTGGCCTCGGTGGAGTGGCGTCAGAACGGGTTCCAGGTCGCGCGCGGGGTATATTTGAGATAGCCGATATTGGCGCCGAGCCGTAACCCGATGCCGGAGCGGATCGGCACCAGCACGATGCTGTTGGCGGTCAGCGCGGTCATCCCGAAGCCGCCGATGATATAGGCGGAGCCGTCGATGCCGGCGAAGCGCTGGTAGATCGCATTCGTCGCCGGAAGATTGTAGACCAGCGTCATGGTGCGCGCGCCGTCGCCGCCCCAGTCGAAGCCGACCGACGGTCCCTGCCAGTAGACCCTGAGATCGCCGGCATTCTTGGTGTAGAGCGTGCCTTCGCCGTACCTCAATCCCGCGACAAAGGCGCCCGAGCCTTCCTCGCCCAGGATATAGCCGTTCGGCAGGCCCCATTGGCTGACCGCGCGTTCGATCACGGAGGCAAGCCCGCGCGATACGTTGCCGAAGAACTTGTGCCCGGCGCCGAGCAGTTCGTCCGGCCCGTAGGTATAGGGGCTGGGCTGGCGGTGCGGCGGAGGTACTTCCGGCGGCGGCCCTTGCTGCGAGGAAGCGGGCACGGTCCAGCACATCAGCGCGGCGAGCGTCACCGCGGCAAAGCGTAAGGCGAAATTCATCAAAGAACCCCTGGCATCGAAATCCTGGCCGCCACCTTAACCTGATGCCAACACGCACGGCTTTAGGTTGCGCCCAGTGTCCCCCGACTCGGATGTTATCGGCATCAACTATGACGGCACAACGGCAGGAAAGAAACGGCAGTCGTTCAGGAATGGGTTTTCGCCCCGGAATAGCCCTTATTTCTTTGCTGGCAAGCCTTGGACTGGCAGCGTGCTTGGCCCTGCTTTCCGTATCCGGCCCTGGCCACGACCACCGAGCGGGTAGTCGCGAACCGTTATACCGGTCTTGCCATCGAGGGCTTCGACCCCGTCGCCTATTTCGTCGACGCCCGCCCGCTGATCGGCCGGGAGGCCTTTGAGGCCTCCGAATCGGGCGCGGTCTGGCGTTTCCGCAACGAGGGCAACCGCGCGTCCTTTGTCGCCCATCCCGATATTTACGGTCCCCGGTTCGGCGGCTACGACCCGACCGATCTGGCCCGCGGCGTCACCTTTGCCGGAAACCCCCGGTTTTGGCTGATCTCGGGACAACGGCTTTATCTGTTCGGCCGCGAGGAAAGCCGGGATGCCTTTGCCGCCGATCCCGCGCGTTTTTTGCGCGAGGCGAACCAGCGCTGGCCGCAGCTGGAGCAGGGCCTGGCGCAGTAGATAGCCCGTCATTCGTGGCCCGGATGAGCGAAGCCGAAATCCGAGTTCCGATGTCGCTTTCGATCACCCGGATTGCGCTCTCGCTCGATCCGGGCTGACAAGTCCGACGCTTCACCCCGCCGCCGCAGGATCGCCCCAGGCGATGAATTCCGGCACGGTGAAGCCGTGGCGTCCCGCACCGAACGTCAAGCCGGCGCCTTGCGCATCGGTGATCTTGCCGCCGGCCGCGGTGACGACGGCATGTCCCGCGGCGATATCCCATTCGGAAGTCGGGGAGAGGCGGGGATAGATATCGGCGCCGCCCTCCGCCACCCGGCCGAATTTGACCGCCGAGCCAAGCTTTTGGCGGATTGCGCCGGGTCTCGCATCAATGAAGGCTTCGGTCCTGATATCGCCGTGCGAGCGGCTGACTGCTGCGATCCAGGGCTCGCCGCGTTTGGGGAGGGGGCGGGTATGGATCGGCTCGGCCGCGGACCCTCTGCCGGTCGTCAGCCGCTCGGCGCCTCGGCCCACCAGCCCCCTCCATATCAATCCGAGCGCCGGTGCGCCGATGATCCCCAAGACAGGCGTTCCGTTGGTCACCAGCGCCAGATTGACCGTAAACTCGTTGCGGCCGGCGACAAATTCCTTGGTGCCATCGAGCGGATCGATCAGGAAGAAGCTGCCGCCGTAAGGTGGCTTCGCCAGATGCGCGCATTCCTCCGATAGTGCCGGAACCTCCGGGATCAGCCACGCCAGACCTTCGGCAATGATCCGGTCGGCGACGAGATCGGCTTCCGTCACCGGCGAACCGTCGGCCTTGCCGTCGATCTTCATGGCAGCGCGGTCGAGGCTGAGAATGGCGGCGCCGGCGCGGACCACCAGCTCGGTCAGGGGTTCCATCAGCGCGGCCGCGCTATCGCGATCGATCACGGGTCCGGAGGAACGTGCCTCATTCATTGGCGTGCCTCATATGCAGCTCGTCTTTCCACCTGAGCTGCCTTGTGTTGGCAGCACGCGCGTCCGCAGTGTATCAAGCCAGCAAGCATGCTTGATTCGCCGCGTCCGCGCTTTCGCGGATTTCCAGGAACATCTGATGTCTGGCACCTCGTCTCCCGGTCCCGCCCCCGACGCCCTCGAACTCGCGGCGCTGCTGTGTTCGCGGGTTTGCCACGATCTCATCAGTCCGGTGGGCGCGATCGTCAATGGGCTTGAGGTCCTCGACGACAATCCCAAGCCGGACGATCGCGAATTCGCCCTCGATTTGATCCGCAAGAGCGCCAAGACCGCCTCGGCGCGATTGCAGTTCTGCCGGCTGGCGTTTGGCGCTGCGGGATCGTCGGGCGCGCAGATCGACCTCGGCGACGCGCAGACCATGGCGCGGGGTCATCTCGAGGACGGCAAGACCACGATCGCGTGGAATTTGCCGCGCATATTGCTTCCGAAAAACAGGGTCAAACTGCTTCTCAACATGATGGTGATCGCGCAGCAGACGATACCGCGCGGCGGCGTGCTCACGATCGATCCGGTGGGCGAGGGCGAGGCGATGGGCTTTCGCGTCGCCGCCAGCGGGCTGAACGCCCGCATGCCGCAAAATATCGCCGATCTCTTGAGGTCAGGCACGACCTCGGCCGTCGATGCCCACGCGGTGCAGCCCTATTACACGCGGCTTTTGGCGCAGGCCTGCGGACTGAATGTGGTGCTCGCACCCGAGGGCGATGCGGTGGTGGTGACCGCTTCCTGAAGTTTGCAGGCGGCGAGATATGGTTAACCAACGGTTTACCGGCTGCCGCCGGATTCAATGAAGCCGTCTTATCTCTTTGTGGCGAAGTATGGTTCCAACGTTTACCGCTGCCGCCGGATTCGATGAAGCCGTCTTATCTCTTTGTTGAGCCCGTTCTTTTCCAATTACTCAACCAATATTAAACGCTTTGCGCAGATGCTGGCCGAACTCTGTAAGGCGCGTCGAACTCGCGCGCCCCTGCGTTCGAAGGCCTGTTTCATGGACGATCTGTTGCGGGAGTTCCTGACGGAAACCAGCGAAAGTCTGGATACCGTCGACAATCAATTGGTGCGGTTCGAACAGGACCCGAACAACGCCAGGATTCTCGATAACATCTTCCGCCTGGTTCACACCATCAAGGGCACCTGCGGCTTTCTGGGGCTGCCGCGGCTGGAAGCGCTGGCCCATGCCGGCGAAACCCTGATGGGCAAATTCCGTGACGGAATGCCGGTCACGGCCGAAGCCGTCACCCTGATCCTGAGCAGCATCGACCGCATCAAGGAGATTCTCGCACGGCTCGAGGCCACCGAGGCCGAGCCGGAAGGCACCGATCAGGATCTGATCGTCAAGCTTGAGCAGATGGTCGAGCGCGGGATGCAAGCGATGTCAGCGCCGGCTGCGCCGGTCGCGTCAGCGCCGGCTGCGCCGGTCGCGTCGAGCGGCTCCCGTCGAGCCCGCGCGAGGCACGTTGGTGCCACAGGTACTGCAGCGGCAATTGCGTCCGGGCGAAGTGTCGCTGGATGAGCTGGAGCGCGCTTTCCGCGAAACCGCGACGGAAGTTGCTCCGCCGCCCGAGCCGGCGGCCGCCCCTCAGCAGCGCGCCGCGTCACCGAAACCGGCAAAGCCGGCCTTCAAAAAAACCATTGCCGAGTCGGAAACCGCCGATGGCGATCGCGTCGCCAACCAGTCGATCCGGGTGAATGTGGATACGCTGGAACATCTGATGACGATGGTGTCGGAACTGGTTCTGACCCGCAATCAGCTGCTGGAGATCTCCCGGCGCAACGAGGATACCGAGTTCAAGGTGCCGCTGCAGCGGCTGTCCAACGTCACCGCCGAGCTGCAGGAAGGCGTCATGAAGACGCGGATGCAGCCGATCGGCAACGCCTGGCAGAAGCTGCCGCGGATCGTGCGCGATCTCTCAGGCGAACTCGGCAAGCAGATCGAACTGGAGATGCACGGCGCCGACACCGAACTCGACCGCCAGGTGCTCGACCTGATCAAGGATCCCCTGACCCATATGGTGCGCAACTCGGCCGATCACGGGCTGGAGACGCCGGCCGAGCGCTTGGCCGCCGGCAAGCCGGAGCAGGGCACCATCCGGCTCTCGGCCTATCACGAAGGCGGCCACATCATCATCTGCATCGCCGACAATGGCCGCGGGCTCAACACCGAGAAGATCAAGGCCAAGGCGGTCGCCTCCGGGCTCGTCACCGAGGCTGAGCTGGAGAAGATGACGGAAGCGCCAGATCCACAAATTCATCTTCGCGCCCGGCTTCTCGACCGCCGCCTCCGTCACCAGCGTGTCCGGCCGTGGCGTCGGCATGGATGTGGTGCGCACCAATATCGACCAGATCGGCGGCACCATCGACGTCAAGTCGGTGGCCGGCGAAGGCTCGTCCGTCACCATCAAGATCCCGCTGACGCTGGCCATCGTCTCGGCGCTGATCGTGGAAGCCGCCGGCGACCGCTTTGCCATCCCGCAGCTGGCGGTGGTCGAACTGGTGCGGGCGCGCGCCAATTCCGAGCACCGCATCGAGCGCATCAAGGACACCGCGGTGTTGCGGCTGCGCAACAAGCTGTTGCCGCTGATGCACCTGAAGAAGCTGCTCAAGATCGACGACGGCTCCTCCTCCGATCCGGAAAACGGCTTCATCGTGGTGACGCAGGTAGGCCCCCAGACCTTCGGCATCGTGGTCGACGGCGTGTTCCACACCGAGGAAATCGTGGTCAAGCCGATGTCGACCAAACTGCGCCACATCGACATGTTCTCCGGCAACACCATCCTGGGCGATGGCGCCGTCATCATGATCATCGATCCCAACGGCATTGCCAAAGCGCTCGGTACCTCGGTCGCGGCCTCCCACGAGATCGCCGAGGAGAACGCGGCGATGCGCGCCAGCGCCGCCGAACAACTGACGTCGCTTCTGGTGTTCCGCGCCGGTTCCGCGCAGCCCAAGGCGGTACCGCTCGGGCTGGTGACCCGGCTGGAAGAGATCGCCACCGACAAGATCGAGTTCTCCAACGGCCGCTATATGGTGCAATACCGCGATCAGCTGATGCCGCTGGTGCAGATGGCGGGCGTCAACGTCGCCACCTCGGGCGCCCAGCCGATCCTGGTGTTCGCCGACGACGGCCGCTCGATGGGCCTGGTGGTCGATGAGATCATCGACATCGTCGAGGAACGGCTCAACATCGAGGTCGCCGGCGGAGAGGCAGGCATCTTGGGCTCCGCCGTGATCAAGGGCCAGGCCACCGAAGTGATCGACGTCGGCCACTTCCTGCCGATGGCGTTCGCCGACTGGTTCAGCCGCAAGGAAATGCGGCCCTCGGCATCGGCGCAATCGGTGCTCTTGGTCGACAACTCCGCGTTCTTCCGCAACATGCTGGCGCCGGTGTTGAAGGCGGCGGGCTACAGGGTGCGGGTCGCCCCCAACGCCCAGGAGGGCCTGATGGCGCTGCGCTCGGGCCAGCTGTTCGACGTGGTGCTGACCGACATCGAAATGCCCGACATGAACGGGTTCGAGTTCGCCGAGACGATCCGGGCCGATGCGCATTTGAGCGCGATGCCGATCATCGCGCTGTCCTCGATGGTGTCGCCGGCGGCGATCGAGCGCGGGCGGCAGGCCGGCTTCCACGATTACGTCGCCAAGTTCGACCGTCCCGGCCTGATCGCGGCGCTGAAGGAACAGACCTCCGAGATGAACCGGGCGGCGGCGGCATGAGACAAGTTCAGCCGGACGGCATCAGGGAAGCAAGCATGACCAGCAAGACCCAAACCGCCGGGGGCACCATGGCCGAATACGTCACCGCCGTGATCGGCGGCCAACTGTTCGGCCTGCCGATCTCGCGGGTGCAGGACGTGTTCATGCCGGAGCGGCTGACGCGGGTGCCGCTGTCATCCGGCGAGATCGCCGGCGTGCTCAATCTGCGCGGCCGCATCGTCACGGTGGTGGACATGCGCGCCCGCCTCGGCCTGCCCAGGAACGACGACGGCAAGCCGCCGATGGCGGTCGGCGTCGACCTGCGCGGCGAATCCTATGGCCTGCTGATCGACCAGATCGGCGAAGTGCTCAAGCTCTCCGATGAGGGCTGCGAGGAAAACCCCGTCAACCTCGATCCCCGCATGGCCAAGCTCGCCGGCGGCGTGCATCGCCTCGACGGCCAGCTCATGGTCGTGCTCGACGTCGATCGCGTCCTCGAAATCGTGCCCGACATGATGGCGGCGTAAGGACCGGCGGCGGGTACGGCATAACTTAATGGAAACGTCCCTTTCGGGATCTGGAAGAAGTAGAGGCTAAAATGAGAACATGTCTGGTGGTCGATGACTCAAGCGTCATTCGAAAAGTCGCAAGGCGCATCCTGGAAGGTCTGGATTTCCAGATCATCGAAGCCGAGGACGGCGAGAAGGCGCTGGAAGTCTGCAAGCGCGGATTGCCCGACGCGATCCTGCTCGACTGGAACATGCCGATCATGGACGGCTATGAATTCCTCGGCAATCTGCGCCGCATGCCCGGCGGCGACCATCCCAAGGTGGTGTTCTGCACCACCGAAAACGATGTCGCGCACATCGCGCGTGCGCTTCACGCCGGGGCCAACGAGTACATCATGAAGCCGTTCGACAAGGACATCGTCACGGCGAAGTTCCAGGAAGTTGGCCTGATCTGATCTGCGTTATCCGGCGGCTGAACGGCCCTCGGCGTTATCGCTTCAATAGTGCCGCTTGAGCCGTATCTGGTGAATAATGAGTGTTGCGTTGGCAAGTTCCTCGACCCCGAATCCGGCGCGGCAAGAGCCGTTGCGGGTGATGGTGGTCGATGACTCCGTCGTTATCAGAGGGTTGATCGCGCGCTGGATCGGATCCGAACCGGACATGGTTGTCGCGGCATCGCTGCGCACCGGCCTTGACGCCGTCAACCAGATCGAGCGCGTCAATCCCGATGTTGCCGTGCTCGATATCGAAATGCCGGAGCTCGACGGCATTTCCGCGCTGCCCCTGCTGCTGGCGAAGAAACGTGACCTCATCATCATCATGGCTTCGACCCTGACCCGGCGCAACGCGGAGATCAGTTTCAAGGCGCTATCGCTCGGTGCATCGGACTATATCCCCAAGCCTGAAAGCACCCGCGAACCGGCCGCCGCCGAAATCTTTCGCCACGACCTCATTCAGAAAATTCGCCATCTCGGCGCCAAGGTCCGCCGCGCAGCTACACCAAGTCCCCCGCTGGCGCCGCGTGAACCATTGCCCCGGCAGCCGCTGGCGCCGGTTGCGCAGCCGCAGTTGATGCGCCGCGCGTTCAGCACGCAGGCGCCGCGCGCGCTTTTGATCGGTTCATCGACCGGCGGCCCGCAGGCGTTGATGACGCTGGTCACCGACCTCGGTCCTGTCATCGACCGCTTTCCCGTGCTGATCACGCAGCACATGCCGCCGACGTTTACGACGATCCTTGCCGAGCATTTGGCGCGCTCGAGCCATCGGCCGGCGCACGAAGCCGTCGACGGCGAGATCGTCAAGGCCGGCCAGATCTATCTCGCGCAGGGCGGTCGCCACATGCGCGTCGCGCGCCACGGCGCCGATGTCGTGATCGCTCTCGACGACGGACCGCCGGTCAATTTTTGCAGGCCCGCCGTCGATCCGTTGTTCACCTCGGCGATCGATGTTTGGCAGGGCGGCATTCTGGCGGTCGTACTCACCGGGATGGGCTCGGACGGGATGCGCGGCGGCAAGGAGATCGTCGCGGCCGGCGGCAACGTGATCGCGCAGGACGAAGCTTCGAGTGTGGTGTGGGGAATGCCGGGCGCAGCCGCCAATGCCGGCATTTGCGCGGCTGTCCTGCCGCTTAATCAGATCGCGCCGAAATTGGTTCGATTGTTTTCGGGAGATCGTTCGTGACGCCGTCGGACTATGAGTTTTTGCGTAAGCTTCTGAGAGAACGATCCGGCCTGGACCTGTCTGCCGACAAGCAATACCTGGTTGAGAGCAGGTTGATCCCGCTGGCGCGAAGGGCCGGTCTGCCCGGGATCGCCGATCTGGTTGCGAAAATAAAGGGCGGATCCGAGCCGCTAACGGTGGAAGTGGTCGAGGCGATGACCACCAACGAGACGTTCTTTTTCCGCGACAAGATTCCGTTCGACCATCTGCGCCAGACGATACTTCCCGCGCTGCTGCAGGCGCGCGCCAGCCGCGGTTCGCTGCGCATCTGGTGTGCGGCTTCCTCCACCGGACAGGAGCCGTATTCGATCGCGATGTGCCTGAAGGAATTCGGCGCGGCGCTGGCGGGGTGGCGGGTCGAAATTCTTGCCACCGATCTGTCGCTAGGTGTCCTTGAAAAATCCAGAGCCGGCATCTTCAGCCAGTTCGAGGTCCAGCGCGGCTTGCCGATTCAGATGCTGGTCAAGTATTTCACGCAAGTCGGAGAGCTGTGGCACCTCAATGCCGACATCCGCGCCATGGTGCAGCACCGGCAACTGAACCTGCTGCAGGACTTTTCTCATCTCGGAACCTTCGACGTGGTTTTCTGCCGCAACGTCCTGATCTATTTCGAGCAGGAAGCCAAATCCGGCATCTTCGAACGCCTCGCCAAGGTGCTCGAACCTGACGGCGTGTTGGCGTTGGGAGCAGCCGAATCCGTGGTCGGGATATCCGACGCCTTCAAGCCCTATCCGGATCTGCGCGGGCTCTACCTCCCCAACGCCGCCCGAACCGCGCGCGCCGGTGTCGCGGCTGTCAGGCCGCACGCCTTGAAGGTGGTCGCCTCGGCGGCGCGCTAGACTAGAGCCATGATTCCGAAAAGTGGATACCGGTAAGCGACGGGTCTGATCCGGCGAAGCTGGATCAGACCCCAGCAAGCTCTCACAGGATTGCGTGCGGCAAGAACCGCGACGTATTGCCGGTGATCGGATTCTCGTCCTCGCGGATCGATAGCCCGCACGGGGTGTGATCGACCAGCCAGCTGCCAAGCACCGGATATTGGCTGGAAAAATTCGGCAGCGGTGCGAAGGCCTGGCGAATAAAGCCCTCGGCGCCATACGGCCCCTCCTGGTCCACGACCGTAACGCCATTGCTGACCAGCGTCACGTTGGCGCCTTCGCGGGAATAGAGCGGCTTGCGCACGAAGGAGGCGCCGAGCTCCGCGGCGTTTGGATCGTCCTCGAAATAAGCGGGCAACAGATTGGGGTGATCCGGAAACATCTCCCACAGCAACGGGAGAATGCCCTTGTTGGACAGGATGGCTTTCCAGGGCGGCTCGATCCAGCGCGTCGGCGCTTTTGCAAGCCGCGCGCCGAACGCATCGTGAAACATCCATTCCCAGGGATACAGTTTGAACGCAAACTCGATTCCGCGGTCATCGAGATCGACGAAGCCGCCGTCATCGCGCCATCCGATGTCCTCGATATCGATCAACGTGGTCGCAAGGCCGGCCTGCCTCGCCGTGTCCTCGAGATAGGCCAGCGTGCCGGCATCCTCGGTGCTCTCGGTCGTTCCCGAAAGATGCAGGTGGCGTCCCTCACCGAGCTTTTTCCAGGTGTCGATCAGGCGCTCGTGGATCGAATTGAACTGGTCGGCATGCGAGGCAATGATATGCCGCTCGATCGCCTGCTCCAGCCAGGTCCACTGAAACACCGCCGCCTCGAAAATCGATGTCGGCGTATCCGCGTTATATTCCAGCAGCTTCGCAGGACCGCGCCCGTCAAAGCTGAGATCCAGCCGGCCATAGAGGCTGGCCTCATTGCGGTACCAGCTTTCCGAGATCAGCGGCCAGAAGGCCTCCGGTATTTTTAGTCGGCGCAGAGTGTTTTCGTCGTCGATTGCATCGGCGACAAGTTCGAGGCACATCGCCTCGATTTCACCGGTAGGGGCTTCGATCTGATGCTCGATCTCATCCAGTGTGAACGCATAATAGGCCCGTTCGTCCCAATAGCGCTCGCCATCGATGGTGTGAAAATCAAACCCGGTTTCCTCGGCGGTGGTGCGCCAGTCGTCGCGCTCGGGACAAATAATGCGCTGCATGGAATGATGTTAGCGCATTTCGGCTGACGGCGCGCTAGCCGCCACCATGGCCGTGACCGTGCCCGTGAAATCGATGCGGCGCGCCGCCGAAGCCGCCATAGGTCACGCGGCAATTCTCGATCAGTCGGCCATCCGGGCCGCGTGTCAGCTGTGAGAGGCCTCCTGGCCCGCAGTCGCTTCGGCGCACAAAGCCCATCGATACCGCGCCGATCGCCGCGGTACCCATCATGGTCAAGACCACACGGCGGGAGCGTTTCATGTTGCAGGCCCTGCGCTATTGAAAGGACTGATCCGGAACGAGCGAGTGTCTCTCAAATTGGCGGCAATGAAGCAAGCGAAAGCCGGTCGGTTCACAGCAACGTGCTGCAATCGGCGCTTGCACGATGGGTGCGCGCCTCGAGATGCCAACAGACCGGCGGTCCGGCTCACTTCTTTATTGTGACCAACGTAATGCCGTTCACGAGGCTGTTGGCCAGCAAGAAGTTGCCGTCGCGCGTGACGGACGTGTTGCGCACGATGTTTCCGCCGCCCGGGATCGCCCAGCTCTGGAATTTCTCGGTTTTGGGATCGAAGCGCACGACGGTGTTCGGGGTCGATCCGGACTCACTGTACCAGATGATATCGTTGATCGCCGAGATGCCGTAGGGCTCGGATTTCGGTCCGCTCGGAGATTGCCATTCGGTCACCTTTCCGGTCGCAGGATCGAGACGACCCAGATAACCGCGCGAGTAGTCGGAGTACCAAACGACATCGTCACTGGTGATCGTGAGGCGCCGTGGGCGGGACGCCGCGTCCGGCAGCGGGTACTCGCGAAATTCCATCGTCTTCGGATCGACGCTGCCCACCTTGTTGGTACCAAACTCCACGAAGAACACGGTGCCTTTTGAATTCAACGCCATGCCGTAGGGGCGTGCGTTCGCGGTCGGTGGCGTGAGCAGTTTTATCTGGCCGGTGTTCGGATCGAGACGCCCGATCCGGTTGAGGTTCTGCATCGTGAACCACAGGATTCCGCTGTTGTCGAAGATCAGCGTGTGCGGATCGCCCGGCTCCGGAGTTTGGTGCTCGGTGACCGCCCCCGTCTTCGGGTCAAGCTTTCCGATCAACGATCCGGTATTTCCGGTGTACCAGATGTTGCCGTCTTTATCCTCCGTCAGGCCATGCGGTCCGGAGTGCGGGGTCTTGAGCGGAAATTCCTTGATTTCGCCGGTCTTCGGATCGAGCCGACCGAGCACATTGGCCAGTTGGCCCGTGTACCAGAGCGAGCCGTCGCTCGCCGCCAAGGGGTCGTGCGGCCGCGATCCGGGCGTGGGCGCCTGCCACTCCTTGAACGAAACGTCCGCGGGCCCCGGGATGACCGCACCGGCAGGCTTCCCCTTTTCCGGGAAGCTCTTGGTCAGGTATTCCCTGAGCGGCTCAACCTGATCCGCCGGCACGGTAGCGCCTTGGTTAGCCATCATCCGCAGCACAGTTCGCCAGCCCTCCGGCGTGTAGCCTGCGCCGACGCGGCTCAATAAAGTGTGGCAGCTATTGCAGTTGGCCGCGGCCAATTGCTTGCCCGGTCCATCGGGCAACTCCTGGCTGAGTGCGGGAAGCCCCGAGCAGAGCAGCGCTGCCGTGAATATCACGCATGATTTACCGGACATGATACCTCCCTGAAATTTGCACTCTGCGGTGCCCGTGGCGCAGCTGGGTTGAACGAGTTCAGCGTCGCGCGCAAATCGTTGCGCGTCAACCGGAGGAGCCGATTGAAGGATCCGTTGAAAACGCATCGCTCGAGTGCCCGGCTCGCCGTTGCCGGACCGTCCTGTCAAAATTGAGGTCGAGCCGGCCAGAGGCGACGAAGCAGGCGAAAGCCAATTGCTTCACAGTGCGGCACGCCGCCGGTTGGTCAACCGCCGCCGGAAAAATGCGACGTGAACGCGCGCGCAAACGAGCCGAAACCGCCGCGCGTGACGCCGCCCGAACCGGAATCGGACAAAGTGCCGGACGGCGAGCGGCTTGACGAGGAATCGCTGCTGAAGAAGTTGCTGCGCGACGACCCGCCCGACCAGCCGCGGCCGCCGCTGGATGAAGATCCGCGCGGCGGGCATTCGGTGTTGGTTTGGAGCCCCGACGGCGCTGCCATTCCCGGTCGGGTCTCGCAATTCTCCCTTGGCATAAAGCCATAGGCGCCGCCGCCGATGGCAAAGGTCCCCATCAAGAGGAGCGCCACATGGCTGGAGCGCTTCACCGGGGCGGCGGTCTGAATCGCCGCAGACTTGCGCCTGCCAAATTCCATGTTCGGCTGCTCTGCCATGATCAATAGATCATCGAGGCGGCGTTGAGCGCGCCTGCGGCGAGCGACGCCAGCCCGAGCCAGATCGCGGGGGCCAGTTCGCCCGCCGCGATCTTCGCCGACAGGTTCGGCACCGGTATCTTGACGACAAAGTAGACGGCGATTTGAACGATCAGCGCGATCGCGCTCCAGATCAGGCAATCCACGACATTGGCCGAGTGGGCGATGGCGCTGACCACCGGCAGCACGAAACCGAGCAGGCTTAAGCCGAGCGCAATCGCGGCCGCCGGATCGTTGTCGCGGATCAGCTGGAATTCATCGTGCGGCGTGACGCGGGTGTAGATGAAGAGATAGGCGACGACGGCAACAATGGCCGTACAGAAGTAGACCAGAAACGCCGGTAGTCCGGCCAGCGATTGAAGGATCATTCAGGAGCCCCCGAGTCGTCCGGCAACACGGTGGCACGATATGTCGATCGACGCACGCGAACAGCCGGTTCAATCCCCAAAATCCTGCCATTTGCGGCGGGGTTCCTTCTTCTCTGCCGGAGAACGTGTGGCCTGACGACTCCGAACACCCTTCCGCGGACGCGCCAGATGGCATAAGAGCGGCCGCGTCTAACCATGCTCAGGTGCACATGATCCGACTCGACAACATCAGCAAACAGATCGGCCACCAGATTCTTTTTATCGAGGCCTCCGCGGCGCTTCTGAAGGGGGAAAAGGTCGGCCTCGTAGGTCCTAACGGGGCCGGCAAGACCACGCTGTTCCGGATGATCACGGGCCAGGAGCTCCCCGACGAGGGCCAGGTGGCCGTCGATCGCGGCGTCACCATCGGCTATTTCAGCCAGGACGTAGGCGAGATGTCGGGCCGCAGCGCGGTGTCGGAGGTGATGGACGGCGCCGGTCCCGTAAGCGCCGTGGCGACCGAGCTGAAGGAGTTGGAGGCCGCGATGGCGGACCCCGACCGCGCTGACGATATGGACGATATCATCGCGCGCTACGGTGAGGTGCAAGGGCGCTTCGAGGAGCTGGACGGCTACGCCCTGGAGGGCCGGGCGCGCGAAGTTCTCGCGGGCCTGAGCTTCAGCCAGGAGATGATGGAGGGGGACGTCGGCGCGCTGTCGGGTGGCTGGAAGATGCGCGTGGCGCTGGGGCGCATCCTCCTGATGCGCCCCGACGCCATGCTGCTGGACGAGCCAAGCAACCACCTCGATCTGGAGAGCCTGATCTGGCTGGAGCAGTTCCTCAAGGGTTATGAGGGCGCGCTGCTGATGACCTCGCATGACCGCGAATTCATGAACCGCATCATCACCAAGGTGGTGGAGATCGACGGCGGCGCGCTGACGACGTATTCGGGCAACTACGAGTTCTACGAGCAACAACGCGCGTTGAGCGAGAAACAGCAGCAGGCCCAGTTCGAGCGTCAGCAGGCGATGCTCGCCAAGGAAATCAATTTCATCGAGCGATTCAAGGCGCGCGCCTCGCACGCCGCCCAGGTGCAGAGCCGGGTGAAGAAACTCGAGAAGATCGAGCGGGTGGAGCCGCCCCGGCGCCGCCAGGCCGTGGCGTTCGATTTTCTGCCGGCGCCGCGCTCCGGGGAGGATGTGGTGAGCCTGAAGAAGGTGCACAAAGGCTATGGCAGCCGAAGCATCTACCAGGGCCTGGACTTCCAGGTGCGCCGCAGGGAGCGCTGGTGCGTGATGGGCATCAACGGCGCGGGCAAATCGACGCTGCTGAAGCTGGTGGCGGGCTCCACCGAGCCGGACGACGGCACGGTCGCGCTGGGTGGCAGCGTGAAGATGGGCTACTTCGCGCAGCACGCCATGGATTTGCTGGACGGCGAGCGCACGGTGTTCCAGTCGCTGGAGGACTCGTTCCCGCAAGCAGGCCAGGGCTCGCTGCGCGCGCTGGCCGGCTGCTTCGGGTTTTCCGGCGACGACGTCGAGAAGAAATGCCGCGTGCTGTCGGGCGGAGAGAAGGCTCGATTGGTGATGGCGAAGATGCTCTACGATCCGCCGAACCTGCTGGTGCTGGACGAGCCCACCAACCACCTGGACATGGCGACCAAGGAAATGCTGATCGCAGCGCTGTCCGGGTTCGAGGGCACCATGCTGTTCGTCTCGCACGACCGGCACTTCCTGGCAGCATTGTCCAATCGGGTGCTGGAGCTGACGCCGGAAGGTGTTCACCAGTACGGCGGCGGCTACACCGAGTATGTGGCGCGCACCGGCCACGAGGCGCCGGGCCTCCGCAGCTGAAAATAGCATCCTCTGATTGACGACCTCCGACAGTCTCGATGAAGCTGCGGCGTTTTGAAGCGTCGGCGAGTTTCTTGCACAGCTTGCTGACGAAGACTTCGACATACTTTCGTCGGATCAATGTGATCTGGCTTCCGACTGCGACAGGTGTTTTAAGACAATTGGATTCGGCCAGCCAAATACCTGCGCCGGTAGCCGCAGTTCGGGAGCGATAGGGGATGGAGAGACGCCTGGCTGCCATAGTCTGCGCTGACGTCGCCGGTTACTCGCGAATGATGGGCGCCGACGAGGCAGGTACGCACGCCGCGTTCAAGGCCCATCGCAGCGCGGTATACCCGGTAATTCTCAATCATGGCGGTCGAATTGTGAAGAACACCGGCGACGGTTTCTTGCTGGAGTTCCCGAGCATCGTGGGGGCCATCAGAGTCCGCGATCGCGATGCAAACGTTGATGGCAGAACGGAACGGCCATCTACCCGCGGATCGGGTCATGCAGTTCCGTCTCGGCGTCCACATGGGAGATGTGATGGCCGACGAAGACGAGGTGTTCGGGGACGATGTGAACATTGCCGTCCGCCTCGAAACCGTTGCCGTCCCCGGCGGCGTGGCAGTCTCAGGGAAGGCCTACGGCGAGGCCAGCAAGCACCTCAGCGCCACCTTTGTCGACTCCGGCAATCACCGTCTCAAGAACATCGCCGAGCCGATAAATGTCTGGACTTGGAAGCCGTCCGGGTCCGACGCCGGTCGGGAGCCCAGGGAAACATCAAACCTGCCCGCTCAATATCGAACGGCGATCGTGGGGGTGCTTCCCTTCGCGAACCGCAGTGACAGTGCCGACGAATATTTTTCGGACGGACTCACCGAGGACCTGATCCACGCGCTTTCGCTGCAATCGTTTTACCGGGTCCTGAGCAGAAATTCGACTTTCTCGTTCAAAGGCAAGAATCTGAGCGCGCGGCTCATCGCACGGGAGATTGACGCGACATACCTGATCCAGGGTTCGGTACGACGTGCCGGAACCAAGATTCGCGTAACCGCCGAACTGATAGCGCCAGAGAGCGGCGAGCAATTATGGACCGGTCGATATGACAGGGACATGGGCGATCTCTTCGCGATGCAGGATGAAATCACCACGAGTCTGTCCGCTGCATTGGCTCCGGAGATATATCGTGCTGAAGCTTCTGCCCCCGCCCGGTCATCGTCCACCGATTTAACTGCATGGGATCGGTTTCTGAGGGGGCTTTCTCACTATTATCAGCAAACAAAAGCAGATTTCGAAGCTTCGATTGGTCTGTTCCGGGAGGCCATCGTGCTTGATCCGGCGCTTTCAATCGCTCGCGCCTATCTCGCCACCATCCTGGTTCAGGGCGTGCAGTATGGATGGATCAGGAGTACGCGCGAATTGTGGACCGAGGCGATGAACCTGGCAGAAAGCAGTGTTCGGCTCGATCCTCGTTCGTCATTCGCATTTTCGATTTTGTCCTATGTGCACGCGATGGAGGGGAACTACGAGGCTGCAATGGAGGCCGCAAAAAAGGCGGTTAAGTTGAACCCGTACGACATGGGTGCCTGCGGCGTACTCGGAATATGTCACCTCGTCATCGGCGAGCATCGACAGGCAATCGAACTGTTTTCAACGGCCATGCAGCGCGGTAACAGCGACCCCAGATATAAATGGGCGGCCTTGAACACCTTCAGCCACTACCTTCTGGGACAATACGATGCTTCGTTGTCCTGGGCGCGTGAAGCCTTGTATATGAATCCCAATCATCTTCAGGTGCTCGCAGTACGGTCGGCGGCTCTCGCGCAATCGGGACGAACCGAGGAAGCGGCAAAGGCGGGAGAAGTTCTACTAAGCAGCTTCCCAGGCTTTACCGTTGAACGGCATCTCAGGAATTTCCGTTGGAAAACGCCGGCTGACATCGCCCATTACCGCGCCGGACTTTTGAAAGCCGGCCTGCCATCGACCAAACTCACTCTCGTCGAGTCCGGCTCAAGGCGTACGGCAAATTCCTGAAGCCCGCGGCTTCGGGGTGCCGCGGCAAACACATTCTCGCAATTTGGCTGGTCGGTCCCCTGCCGACGCCGGCAAGCGACGAACTTGCCTCAAAAACAAAAACCCCGCCATTTGCGGCGGGGTCCAGTCAGGGAGGAGTGAGCCTTACAGGCTCCGCACTAAACGGGATCAGGCGGGGATGCGCTCCTCGACCTCATGCGGCTCGCGCAGCACGTAGCCGCGGCCCCAGACGGTCTCGATGAAATTGCGGCCCTCGGAGGCGTTGGCGAGCTTCTTGCGCAGCTTGCAGATGAAGACGTCGATGATCTTCAGTTCCGGCTCGTCCATGCCGCCATAGAGATGGTTGAGGAACATTTCCTTGGTCAGCGTGGTGCCCTTGCGCAGCGAGAGCAGCTCCAGCATCTGGTATTCCTTGCCCGTCAGATGCACGCGCTGGCCGCCGACCTCGACCGTCTTGGTGTCGAGATTGACCACGAGATCGCCGGTCTGGATCACCGACTGGGCGTGGCCCTTGGAGCGGCGCACGATCGCATGGATGCGCGCAACCAGTTCGTCCTTGTGGAAGGGTTTGGTCATGTAGTCGTCGGCGCCGACGCCGAGACCCTTGACCTTGTCCTCGATGCCGGCAAGGCCGGAGAGGATCAGAATGGGTGTTTTGATCTTCGACACCCGAAGCTGCTTGAGCACGTCGTAACCGGACATGTCGGGCAGGTTGAGGTCGAGCAGGATAATGTCGTAGTCGTAAAGTTTTCCGAGATCGACGCCTTCTTCCCCGAGGTCCGTCGTATAGACGTTGAAACTCTCGGACTTCAGCATCAACTCAATCGACTGCGCGACGGCGCTGTCATCTTCTATCAGCAGAACGCGCATGCCAGTCCCCTATCGTCGCCGCTCCGGGCGTCAGGTCGGCCGCACTTGCGGCACTCAAAACGCCTTTGAACAACTGATTCGAATCCTGACGACATATGGTTAACAAAATCTGATTCTTATCCGCAAGCTCTATCCGTGCAATTTTTGTCGAATTGCCATAAGATATTGCGGTGAAGCAGGTTTTTGTATCCGTTCTCGTTCAAGTCTCACTTTAAGAGCCAGGCCTAACCGACTCTCGCGACTCACCTTCGTTCTGATGGCAAGCGCGCTCTCAGTCACCAAAGACAGTGACGTAATGATTAACGATGCGGGTAAACACGAAGTTAAGGGCGGGCTCGAAATGCGCGGAAACTTAAGGTTTTCGCAATGAAGGCGCTCGCCGAGCAGATCACCGACATCGACGGCGTCAACATTTATGGCCGCGTGGTCGGCGTGCGCGGCCTGATGGTCGAGATCGCGGGGCCCATTCACGCGATGTCGGTCGGCGCCCGTATCGTGATCGAGACCGGCGGCAACCGCTTCATCCCGTCGGAGGTCATCGGCTTCACCGGCAACAACGCGGTGGTGATGCCGTTCGCCGGCCTCGAGGGTGTCAGGCGCGGCTGTCGCGCCGTGATCGCCAATGCCGCTAGCCAAGTCGCGGCCTTCGCCGTTGTGGCTCGGCCGCGTCCTCAACGCGATGGGGGAACCGATCGACGGCAAGGGGCCTTTGCCGCAAGGGCCGTCGCCGATGCCCTATCGCAACGCGCCGCCGCCGGCGCATTCGCGCAAGCGCGTCGGCGCGCCGCTCGATCTCGGCGTGCGAGCGCTCAATACCTTTGTGACCTGTTGCCGCGGCCAGCGGCTCGGCATCTTCGCCGGCTCCGGCGTCGGCAAGTCGGTATTGCTGTCGATGCTGGCGCGCAATGTCGACGCCGATATCACGGTAATCGGTCTCGTCGGCGAACGCGGGCGCGAGGTGCAGGAATTCCTGCAGGATGACCTGGGAGAAGAGGGGCTGGCGCGCTCGGTGGTGGTGGTGGCCACTTCGGACGAACCCGCGTTAATGCGGCGGCAGGCGGCTTACTTGACGCTGGCGATCGCCGAATACTTCCGCGATGAAGACAAGGATGTGCTGTGCCTGATGGATTCGGTCACGCGTTTCGCGATGTCGCAGCGCGAGATCGGCCTGTCGGCCGGCGAGCCGCCGACCGCCAAGGGCTATACGCCGACCGTGTTCACCGAATTGCCGAAGCTGCTCGAGCGCGCCGGTCCGGGCATCGGCATCGGCACCATCACCGGCATCTTCACGGTGCTGGTGGACGGCGACGACCACAACGAGCCGATCGCCGACGCGGTGCGGGGCATTCTGGATGGCCATGTGGTGATGGAGCGTGCGATCGCCGAGCGTGGACGTTTTCCGGCCATCAACATCCTCAAATCGGTATCCCGCACCATGCCGAAATCAGCCGATCCGGCCTATCTGCCGGTCATTACCAGGGGGCGCCAGGTGATGACGACCTATGCCGACATGGAGGAACTGATCCGGCTTGGGGCCTACCGGGCGGGTTCCAGCGCCGAGGTCGATGAGGCGATCCGGCTGCATGAGCCGCTCGAGGGCTTCCTGCGCCAGGCCAAGGACGAGGTGACCGGCCTGGATGAAGGTTACCGGCAACTTGAGCAAATCCTCGGAACTTTGGAAACGGAACGCTAACTTTGTCAGGCCATCATCCCCGCCACACAAGTAGCGATGCCGGTGGGGCCCCTGGGGGATGCCGGTTCTGTCCCGCTTTCAGATCGGGACTTCTGGGGAGTATGAGTCGATGAAGTCACGTGAAACGCTAATCCGGCTGAAGAAGTTTCAGGTCGACGAGAAGCGCCGAAGGGTCGCCCAGATTGAAGGCATGATCGCCGACTTCCAGCGCATGTCGGTCGACCTGGAGCGCGAGATCCACAGCGAGCAGGAGCGCGCCGGGATCAACGATCCCGCGCACTTCGCCTATCCGACCTACGCCAAGGCGGCGATCCAGCGGCGGGAGAATCTGACCCGGTCCGCCGACGAACTGCGTATCCAGCTTGAAGACGCCAAGAGCCTGCTGAGCGAGGCGTTCGAGGAGCTCAAGAAAGTCGAGCTCCTGGACGAACGCGATCAGGCGCGCGAGCGCGCCGAGGAAAGCGCCCGGGAACAGGCCGATCTCGACAGCATCGGCCTGATGCGGGCGCGCATCGGGGCCATTGCCTGACGCGCCTCCTTACCTCACCAGCAAGGCATCATCACAACCCGGGCCGCGAGGTCCGGGTTTTTCTTGAGTCAGAGTGTCCACAGGCCGGCCACCGGCGACTTGGTGGACCGGTTTGGCGCAAGATATGATACGACGGCTCTCGACTGCCGCTTGAGGTGTGTACAAAAGCGATGGGGCATCGCGATTTTGGGGACGCTGAATGCTGACGCCGGCTGAGCTGGTCTGGCTGATTGCCGCCGTCGCGAAGGGCGATGAGGCCGCTTTTGAGCGGCTTTACGCCGCCACGCGGGCGAAACTCTTTGGCGTGGTGCTGCGTATCTTGCGTCGGCAGGATCTCGCGGAGGAGGTCATTCAGGAAGCTTACGTCAAGATCTGGAACAGTGCCGGACAGTTCAATCCCGGTCTGTCGTCGCCGATCACGTGGATGACGTCCATCGCCCGAAACCGGGCCATCGACGTCGTGCGCAAACGGACCGAACTCTCGATCGAAGAGGAACCGACGGCGATGGAAGTGGCTGCCGACAGCCCGGATCCGCTGGCGCGCCGGGAGATGACCGAAGAATTGAAGCGGTTGCTGGAATGCGTTGGCCGTCTGGAGCCCGATCGGCAAAAGCTTGTGCTGTTGGCCTATTACAACGGCTGGAGCCGCGAGCAACTGGCGGCGAAGTTCGAGACGCCGGTGAATACGGTGAAGACCTGGCTGCGCCGCAGCATGATGGACATCCGGGAGTGTCTTGGACTTTAGATGATGGCCCACAGCGACGACCATATCGCGCTCGCCGCGGAATATGCACTCGGCACTCTCGATGCCGAGGAGCGGGCCCTGGTCGAGGCCATGATGTCCGTCGACAAGGATTTCACCGCAATGGTCGAGGCGTGGGAGCACAAGCTCGGTGTTCTCAACCAGATGGTCGGGTCGGTCGAGCCGCGGCCTGAACTCTGGGACAAGATCAGGACGGCAACGGGACTTGCCGAACCGCAGGCGCCGCTGCTGCTTCCCGACGCGCCGCAGCCGGTCGCTCCTGAAGTCAGCGAACCGGCCACAGTCGTCGACAGTTCCAATGTCATCCGCTTGTCCGGCGAGGCCCGGCGCTGGCGCAATGTTGCGACGTTGACGACAGCGATCGCGGCCGCACTGGTCGCCATGATTGCGGTCGGGGTTTATCAGCCGGATTTGCTTCCCGAGCGGATTCGCCCCAAACCGCGGACGCAGGTGGTTGAGGTAAAGACCCCGCCTGCGCCGGCGCCGTCCGCCCAATATGTCGCCGTGCTGCAAAAGGATGGCGGCTCGCCCGGCTTCATTCTCACGGTTGACGGGGCGACCAAGAACTTCTGGGTACGCAAGGTCGGCGCCTCCGCCGAACCCGGCAAGAGTTTTGAGCTGTGGCTGATCTCCGACAAGCTGCCGCAGCCGCGCTCGCTGGGCGTGATCGGCAGCGGCGACTTCACCGCGCGTCCGGTACTGGCGTCCTATGATCCCGAGCTGATCAACACAGCGACCTACGCGGTGACGGTCGAGCAGGCCGGCGGGTCGCCCGACGGCAAACCGCACTCGGCGCCGGTCTTTACCGGCAAGCTGATCGAGACCGTTCCGCCGGCCGCACCCGCGCCTTCGCCGGTGCGTTGAAACCCCGCAAGTTCGAATCCCACAAAAAGAAAACGCCCGTGGGGAGCGGGCGTTTTCGGTAGTCAACTTGGGGTAGTTGGGGTCTTCTAATTATCCACGTGGCGACTTTGGGGGGCTGGTAAAGAGCCGCGTGAATTCCTTAAATTCCTTTAGCGAACCGTCGATGTGTCCGAACTGGTAATCGTCACAGCCTTGCCGGCCTTCATGACGCGTGCAGTCTGAGCGTAGTCGTCCGAATTGCTGCGAACCGAGATGCCGAAGCCCGCCACTGCGATACCCGCGACAAGCGCCACGACCACGATCTTGAGGTGGGTCGAGCGATCTGCGCTGTAGATCGAATGGTTCATGGAAGCCTCCTGCCGCCTTCCTGTCCTGCGTATTTGTCTGTTAGGTGTGCCGACAGGTTCAACTTCTCAAGGCATCAAACGTAGGGATTCGGCTTTAGGTCCCTAAGAGGCCATCACAAGGCAGTGAAAAGACTTGAACGCCCGCGATCAGGCGTTTCCGGCTGGAACGCGCGTAAATAGGAATTACTTAATTATTACAGTAGGTTATGATTTTAGCGCACCTCGCGGGCGCAGAATTGCGCCCAATCGTGTCAACGAGAAATCGTTTGCCTGTGGCGAAAAAGCCGCGTGGCCAGCGCAGCGATCGGAGCTAGACGCTTCCGACCGTCTTCAGCCGCGCGCGCGGATGGATTTCCGCCTGCGACAGAACGGTGGTTTGCTGCCTGAAGCGCTCGACCAGCGAACGAACGAACGGCCGGATCGCCGCCGAGGTCACCAATACCGGCGCCTCGCCTTCGCGGGCCGCCTGTTCGAAGCGGTCGCGCACCACGGTCATGAACTCGGACAGTTTTGATGGCTGCATCGCGAGGCTGCGTTCCTCGCCCTGGCCGATCAGCGACTCGGCAAACGCCTGCTCCCATTTTGCCGACAGCGCGATCAGCGGCAGGTAGCCGTTCTGCGATGTATTTTGCGCGCAAATCTGCCGCGCCAGCCGGGCGCGAACATGTTCGACCATCGTCGCGGGATTGCGCGAGAACGCCAGCGCGTCGGCGATGCCTTCGAGAATGGTGGAGAGATCGCGGATCGAGATACGCTCGGCGAGCAAGAGCTGCAGCACGCGCTGAATGCCGGAAATGGTGACCTGGCTCGGCACGATGTCCTTGACCAGTTCGCCCTGTTCCTTCGGCAGATCCTTCAGGAGCTTTTGCACCTCGCCATAGGACAACAGGTCCGACATGTTGTTCTTGAGAAGCTCGGTGAGGTGGGTCGAGAGCACGGTCGCGGCGTCGACCACCGTGTAGCCCTTCAGCGAAGCCTCCTCCTTCAGGCTGGCTTCGACCCAGGTCGCCGGCAATCCGAAGGTCGGCTCGATGGTGTGAATGCCGGGCACGCCGACCTGGTTTCCGGCGGGGTCCATGACCATGAACTGGTTCGGCCAGATCTTGCCGGTGCCGGCGTCGACCTCCTTGATCTTGATGATGTAGGTGTTCGCTTCCAGCTGCACATTGTCGAGAATGCGCACCGCCGGCATCACAAAGCCCATCTCGATCGCAAGCGAGCGGCGCAGCGCCTTGATCTGCTCGGTCAGGCGGTCGGTACCGTCAGGGCCATTGACCAGCGGCAGCAGCGCATAGCCGAGCTCGATCTTGAGATCGTCGATCTTCAGCGCCGTTGCAATCGGCTCTTCCGCAGCGGCGCTCGCGGCAGCGGCGGCCGCGGGAGCGGCGGCTGCGATTGCCTCCGCCGCCGAGGTGGCGCGATTGCGTTTGCGCGCTGAAAGCGCCAGGGCCGCCGCACCGCCGCCGAGCGCAAGGAAAGGAATCATCGGAATGCCCGGCAGTACCGCCAGCACCAGCATGACGGCGGCCGACATGCCCAGCGCCTGCGGATAGCCGGAAAGCTGCTTCATCAGCGCCTTGTCGGCGGCGCCGCTGACGCCCGCTTTCGAGACCAACAAGCCCGCCGCGGTGGAGACGATCAGCGCCGGCACTTGCGTGACGAGGCCATCGCCGACGGTCAGCAGCGTGTAGGTGTGCGCCGCTTCGCCGAAACTGAGGCCTTGCTGGGCCACGCCGATGATGATGCCGCCGATGATGTTGATGAACACCACCAAAAGGCCCGCGACCGCGTCGCCGCGCACGAATTTCGAGGCACCGTCCATGGCGCCGAAGAAGCCGCTTTCGTCTTCCAGCGCCTTGCGGCGCTCCTTCGCGGCCTTCTCGTCGATCAGGCCGGCGGAGAGATCGGCGTCGATCGCCATCTGCTTGCCCGGCATGGCGTCGAGGTGGAAGCGGGCGGCCACTTCCGCGATGCGCCCCGAACCCTTGGTGATGACGACGAAATTCACGATCACCAGAATCGCGAAGACGATAATTCCGATCACGAAATTGCCGCCCATCACGAAATTGCCGAACGCCTCGATGACGTGGCCGGCAGCCGCCGTGCCCTCATGTCCCTTCGACAGGATCAGCCGCGTCGAAGCCAGGTTGAGCGACAGCCGCAGCATGGTCGAAATCAAGAGGATGGTCGGGAACGACGAGAATTCCAGCGGCGCCTGGATGAACAGCGACGTCATCAGGATCAGGATCGACAGCGTGATCGAGATCGCCAGAAAAAGATCGAGCACGATCGAGGGCAGGGGAAGGATCAGCACCACCAGGATGGTGAGGATGCCGAATGCGAGGGCGAGATCGCCGCGCCTCAGGATGGTGCCGATTTCACCGATACTCGGAAATCTGGTCCCCGGTGCCGCTCCGCCCTGACCCGCCGTGACGTCGACCATGGTTGCTGCTTCCCCCCGCGCATGCCGGTCGCGGGCGCCAAACGTCTGCGCGGCGGCCGAAAGACCACCGTTTCGAAAGTGAGGCACCGCACTGGCGTCCACGGGTACTCCCCCGTCTTACGCGTTCGACGACACTCAAACTTCACTGGGCAATTTTTGCCCAGTTTATGGTTAGGAAAGCGTTAACGGGCGCTTTCTCCCTCGTCCCGCTCTTCGCGGGGTCGAGACGAGCGAAGCTCGCTCTTGGAGGGTTGGGTGAGGGGCTCTTGCAGGCGTCGATTGAATTTTAGTCCCGGCTCTGCGGATCGCCCCTCACCCGTCTCGCGATCTGGCGATGCGAGCCGACCTCTCCCCGCACGCGGGGAGAGGTGAAGGGAGCAGTCTGTTGCAGCGCATCTGCATGCCCAATATCGCGCCATGTTGCTTGACCCGAACGCCCCGGGCGACGAAGTTGCCGACGTGCACGCTCCCTCCGATTCATCGAAAAACTCGCCCCTTTTCACCCCGGACTCCGGTCAGGCGTGGATGCGGCTTGCGCTCGCGCTGGTGATCGGCTCGATCGGCAGCGTCGGCATGTGGTCGGTGGTGGTCGTGCTGCCGGTGGTGCAGGCCGAATTCGGAGCGACGCGCGGCGCGGTGTCGCTGGCCTTTACCCTCAACATGCTCGGCTTCGGCCTCGGCGGCGTCGCCACCGGCAAGATCACCGATCGCTTCGGCATCGTCGCGGCGATGGCGCTCAGCATCAGCTTTCTCGGGCTGGCCTATGTCCTCGCCGGACTTTCGACCACGCTGTGGCAATTCATCGCGGTGCATGTCCTGATTGGGCTGGGGACCTCGGCGACGTTCGGGCCGCTGATGGCGGAGGCCTCGCACTGGTTCGAGCGCTATCGCGGGCTGGCGGTGACCATTGTCGCCAGCGGCAATTATGTCGGCGGCACGATCTGGCCGCCGCTGGTCAATTGGGGAGTGCAGTCGGCCGGCTGGCGCACCACCCACATCGCCATCGGCATTTTCTGCGCGGTGGCGATGACGATCATGCTGTTGCTGCTGCGCGCCCAGATCGGCCGGGCGACGCAGCGCAGTCACGCCAACGCGCCGCCGCCGCGGGTCGATCTGCGGCTCTCGACCAATACCGTGACGGCGATGCTGTGCATCGCCAGCATTTCCTGTTGCGTGGCGATGGCGATGCCGCAGGTCCACATCGTCGCCTATTGCGGCGATCTCGGCTACGGCGTGGCGCGCGGCGCCGAGATGCTGTCGCTGATGATGGCGTTCGGAGTGATCAGCCGCATCGGTTCGGGATTTTTGGCCGACAAGATCGGCGGCATCCGGACGCTGCTGATCGGATCGGTGGCGCAGGGCTTTGCGCTGTTGTTCTATCTGTTTTTCGACAGCCTCAGTTCGCTCTACGTCATCTCCGCGATGTTCGGGCTGTTCCAGGGCGGCATCGTGCCGAGCTACGCCATCATCGTCCGTGAATCGATGCCGGCGCGCGAAGCTGCGACCCGCGTCGGCATTGTGATTCTTGCATCGGTGGTCGGCATGTCGTTCGGCGGCTGGGTGTCCGGCGTGATCTTCGACGCCACCGGCTCCTACGCCGCGGCGTTCCTGAACGGGCTTGGGTGGAATGCGCTCAACATCACCATCATGGTGGCGCTGTTGATCCGGTCGCGGCAGCGGC
>CAVXHU010000046.1:0-22215 GCA_963761395.1 uncultured Alphaproteobacteria bacterium | reverse complement strand
CTTCATGCTGGCATGGCCGTTCTTGCCGACGATGATGTGGTCGTGCACGGCGATGCCGAGCGGGGTGGCGATGTCGATGATCGCGCGGGTCATCTGGATATCGGCCTGCGACGGCGTCGGATCGCCGGAGGGGTGGTTGTGCACCAGCAGAACCGCGGTGGCCGATAATTCCAGCGCGCGCTTGATCACCTCGCGCGGATAGACCGGCGTGTGGTCCACGGTGCCAGTCTGCTGCACCTCGTCTGATATCAACTGGTTGCGCTTGTCGAGAAACAGGATGCGAAACTGCTCCTTGTCGGCGAACGCCATGCTGGTCCGGCAATAGTCGATCACGTCATTCCATGACGACAGCATGGTGCGCCGCTTCAACTCGCCCTTGGCGATGCGGCTTGCGGCGGCCGCGATCAGTTTTAATCCGTTGATCGTGACGTCGCCTACACCCTTGACCTCACGCAGCCGTGCCTCGGGGGCGTGAATGACTTCGGCGAACGAGCCGAATGTCTTGAGCAACGATTTGGCCAGCGGCTTCATGTCGCGCCGGGGCTGGGCGGCGAACAGCACCATCTCCAGCAACTCGTAATCGCTCAAGGCGTCGGGCCCGGCGCCATGAAAGCGCTCGCGCAGCCGCTCGCGATGGCCGAGATAATGCGGCGTCTCGGCAGACTGATCTTGTGCATCGCTGGTTTTCGCGGGCATCGGCACTAAACATGCCGTGTCGGCCAGGTTTTGCAACCGCGAATTGTCAGTTGACGGCTAACCGTGACGAAAATTACGCCGCTACGGGCGGCTTCTCGGCGTGGCGCTGCGACAGCGTGAAGATTTCGAAGCCATTTGCGGTGACGCCGACCGAATGCTCGAATTGCGCCGACAGCGAGCGGTCGCGCGTCACAGCGGTCCAGCCGTCGGACAGGATCTTCACATGCGGCTTGCCGAGATTGATCATCGGTTCGATGGTGAAGAACATGCCGGGCTTGAGCACCACGCCTTCGCCGGGCCGGCCGATATGGATGATGTTGGGCTCGTCGTGGAACATGCGGCCGAGGCCGTGGCCGCAGAAGTCGCGCACCACGCTCATGCCCTGCGGCTCGACGAAACTTTGAATGGCGTGGCCGATGTCGCCGGTGGTGGCGCCGGGTTTTACCGCGGCGATGCCGCGCATCATGGCCTCATAGGTCACCTCGATCAGCCGTTCGGCCTTGCGGGCGATCGGGCCCACCGCGTACATCCGGCTGGAATTGCCGTACCAGCCCTCGACGATGAAGGTGACGTCGATGTTGACGATGTCGCCTTCCTTCAGCAGCCGGTCGCCGGGCATGCCGTGGCAGACCACGTGGTTGATCGAGGTACAGGTCGAATAGCGATAGCCGCGATACATCAGGGTAGCGGGGTAGGCGCCATGGCTGAAGGCGAAGTCGCGGACGAAATCGTCGATCCGCGAGGTCGGCACGCCCGGCTTGATGATATCGGTGAGTTCATCGAGGCATTTGGCCACCAGCGCGCCGGCCTTGCGCATGCCGGCGAACCCGCTCGGCCCATGCAGCTTGATCTGCCCGGTTTTGCGTAGGGAGGTATCGGAGGCTTCGATATAGCTCATGGGCCGATCATGTCTGGGCGGGAAGTGATGATTTGCAGCCCCAATTTAATGATCGGGGCTGTGAGTAGCAAGCCACGGTTGACTCGGCCGGAACCGCAGCGATTCCCGAGGGAATTCGGCAGCAAAGCCCATCGCATCAGCTCGGAACCTCCACCGTGGTCTCGACCGGCAACGCGCCGCCGCGGATGCGGATTTCGCGCACCGGATAGGGCACGCGGATGCCCTCGCGCTTGAAGACATCCCACAGCGACAGCATCGCCTCGCTCTTCACATTGTCCATTCCGTCGGGATCGGCGATCCAGAAGGTCAGGGAAAATTTCATGCCGGCCTCGGTGAACTCCACGAGGATGCAGTTCGGCGGCTTGCCCTTGATGGCGCGCGGGATCGCTGCCGCGACGTCCGCGGCCAGTTTGCAGACCAGCCGCGGATCGGCGTCGTAATTGGTGCCGAAATTGACCTTCACCAGCGTGTTCTTGTCGGTGTAGGTCCAGTTGACGACCTTCTGCGTCACCAGGTCTTCGTTGGGAATCAGGAATTCGCGGCCGTCGCCGGCGGCGACTGAAATATAGCGGGTTTTCATCGCGCTGATGCGTCCCGTGCTGTCGCCGATGGTGACGAGGTCGCCCGGCTTCACCGATTTATCCGCCAGCAGGATGATGCCGCTGATGAAATTGGCGACGATCTTCTGCAAGCCGAAGCCGATGCCGACGCCGGCCGCGCCGGAGAAGATCGCCAGCGCCGAGAGGTTGATGCCGACCGCGCTCATCACGACCGCGACGGCAAACACCATCAGGGCCAGCCGGATCATCTTGACCAGCAGCACCTGGATCGACGGCGTCAGGTCGCTGGATCGCGTGATCCGGCTTTCCGCGAAATTGCTGGCGATGTTGGTCAGCCACAGCGCCACGGCCAGCAGCACGGCGAGCTTGATCAAGAGCAGCGGCGTCAGCCGCAGGCCTCCAAGCACGATCGAGACCGAGTCGAGCGCTTCGATGGTCGGCTCAAGCTGTCCGAGAATGCTCAAGGCCGCTACCAGCCATGCCGACAACGACACCAGTCGGACGATAAAGGGGTTGCGAATGACGGATGTAACGAGCCGGATGATCAGCCATGCAAAGGCAAGGTTGGCGGCCACCGCGAGCAGATAGCTGCGGCTGGGCCAGGTCGACGTCAGCATCACCGTGCGCGCCAGCGTCATCTCCACCGCGAACACCGCCGTCGAGGCGCTGCCGACCAGCACGCGCATGAACAGCCGCAGCGGCGCCGGCCAGCCCATGGCGAGCGAGGTCATGTCGATCCGCGAGCGAATGGCAGCGCCGGCGCCGTAGGCGATCCCGGCGCCGGCCAGGATCAGCCCCAGCTGCAGATAGAACCAGGGCGATGTGACCTCTGCGCCGACCGAACGCGCGGCGGAGTGCAGGAATTCGGTGATGTCATTCGGGTCCATCGTCAAAATCTCATCTCATGGCAGATCATCGGAAAAACTTGATTCGAATATCCGGCAGATTCCCATAACCGCGGCGCCGGCGCCATCGCGACGCGCATGCCAGCGAGTTAAAGCCGGCAAAACGGGCACATTGCCGCTGGGGACAGAAATGGGTTGGCGTTGAACTGTGGCGACGATAAGGATGCAATTGCAAGGATTTGCGAGGGTTTGCGAAGCTCATGGCCTCTCTCGATTCGGTCAGCATAGCCATTCTTCTTGGCGCGGTTCTGGTGATGGCCGGCATTCTGTCGAGCCTGCTGGCGCTGCGCTTCGGCGCGCCGCTGCTGCTGGTGTTTCTCTTGATCGGCATGGTGGCCGGCGATTCCGGCCCGGGCCAGCTGCGGTTCGACGACGTGCGCACCACCTATCTGGTGGGCTCGGTGGCGCTGGCGCTGATCCTGTTCGATGGCGGCTTGCGAACCCGGTTTCAAAGCATCCGCGCGGTGCTGGCGCCATCGATGGTGCTGGCGACGATCGGCGTGCTGCTGACGGCGCTGATCACCGCACCGGTCGCCAGATATGCGCTCGACCTGAACTGGACCGAGGCGCTGCTGGTGGGCGCGGTGGTGGCCTCGACCGATGCGGCGGCGGTGTTTCTGCTGGTGCATGCGCAGGGCTTGCGGCTGCGTCCCCGGGTCGGCGCGACGCTGGAGGCCGAATCCGGCACCAACGATCCGTTCGCGGTATTTCTCACGCTGATGCTGGTCGAGTTCATTTCGATCGGCGAAAGCTCGGCGTGGCATGTGGCGCTGGAACTCGCCCGCGAGGCCGTGCTCGGCGCCATCGTCGGCATCATCGGCGGCCGGCTGGTGGTGCTGGCGCTCAATCGGGTGGCGCTGCCGCAGGGCCTGCACGCGCCTTTTGTCGCCACCGCCGCGCTGGTGATTTTCGGCGGCGCGCAGATCGTGCACGGGTCGGGATTTCTGGCCGTGTATCTCGCCGGCATCATCATCGGCAACCGGCCGACCCGCGCGCACAATTCGGTGGTGACGTTTCTCGACGCCGCGACCTGGCTGGCGCAGATCGTGATGTTCGTCCTGCTCGGCCTGCTGGTCTCGCCGCAGCGGCTGGTGAGCAGCGTGGTTCCGGCCGTGATCGTGGCGCTGGTGCTGATGCTGGTGGCGCGGCCGCTCGCGGTGTTTCTCTGCCTCGCGCCGTTTCGCTTCAACTGGCGGGAGAAGATCTTTATCGCCTGGACCGGCCTGCGCGGCGCGGTCGCGATCTTTCTGGCCTCGATCCCGATGCTGGTCGGACTATCGAAGGCCTATCTCTATTTCGACGTCGCCTTTGTCGTCGTCATCATCTCGCTGCTGCTGCAGGGCTGGACGCTGGCCGCCGCAGCGCGGCGGCTGCATGTGGCGCTGCCGCGCGCCGATCGCGGTCCGCGCCGGGTCGAGCTCGATCTGCCCGGCCAGCTCGAGCAGCAGCTGGTCGGTTATTCCGTTCGTCCGAAGAGCCTGTATTTCCGGCGCGGCCTCATTCCATCCTGGTCGAAGCCGACGCTGGTGATCCGCGATCAGCACATCCTCTCGCCCACGGAGGCCGATCCGGTTCTGCCCGGCGACTATATCTACCTGCTGGCGCCGCCGGAAAAAGCCGAATCGCTGGATCGCTTCTTTGTCGACATGCTGCCGAGCACGGTGCCCGATCCGCATCTGCTCGGGGATTTTACCGTGTCCGGCGAAGTTACGCTGGGAGACATCGCCGCAACCTATGGCGTGACCGTGGATGCGGAGCAGGCAAAACTGACGCTGGCCGATTATTTCGACGTTCATCTCGATCATGCGCCGAAGGAAGGCGCAACGCTGGCGCTCGACTCCATCGTGCTGGTGGCGCGCAGCATCAGCGGCGGCAGGGTCAATGTGGTCGGCCTTCGCCTGCCCGAAGAAGAGGAAGACGCAGCACCCTCGACGCGGATGGGTTCATTGAAGCGCAAGCTGTCCGAGATATGGTCGTCGGTGGCGGGGATTTAGGGCGTGGACTCCTAAGGGCACGGCCCTCTTGGCCGCATCTGGAAGGATGAGGAGTCTATTGCGGTCTTTCATGGTTCGAGAAGACGCAAGTGCACCTCGTTACCATGAAGAACGCTATGCCGCCGGCAGTACCTCGGCTCCGCCGAAGGCGATCACGCGCCCACGGCGGAGCATCACGATTTGCGTCGCCAGCTGGCGCATTTCGCCGGCGTCGTGGCTGACGTAGACCATCGGTATGCCGGCTTCGTCGCGCAGGCGCACGAGGTAGGGCAGGATTTCGACCTTGCGCTCCTCATCGAGCGACCCCAGCGGCTCATCCAGCAGCAGCAATCTCGGCTGCGCCAGCAGCGCCCGTCCAAGCGCCACGCGCTGGCGCTCGCCGCCGGACAGTTGGCCGGGACGGCGATTGAGCAAGCTGCCGATATCCAAGAGATCGGTGACGCGCGCGCGCTGAGCGGCATCGTCGGCAAGGCGGTTCATTCGCCGCCCGTAGTCGAGATTCTCGCCCACATCGAGATGCGGAAACAGCCGTGCATCCTGGAACACATAGCCGATCCGGCGGCGATGCGCCGGGACGTGCACGCGCTCGGCGGTGTGGTCGAGCGTCTCGGTGTCGATGGCGATGGTGCCGCGATCGGGCCGCAGCAATCCCGCGATCATGTTGATCAACGAGGTCTTGCCGGCGCCCGAGGCGCCGAACAGCCCGGTAACGCGGCCCTCGCTGGCGAAGCTGGCTTGAAGCGAGAATTCGCCGAGCTGTTTTGAGACGTCGACGCGCAGCATGATCAATTCCCGTGCAGGCGTCGCAACGCGCGCCGCGCGAACCATTCGGAGGCGATCAGCGCGGCAAGAGCGATGACAATGGAGACCACCACCAGCCGCAGCGCCGCGGGATCGCCATCCGGCGTCTGGATCAGCGAATAGATCGCCGAGGAAATGGTCTGGGTTTCGCCCGGAATATTCGATACGAAAGTAATGGTCGCGCCGAATTCGCCGATCGCCTTGGCGAAGCCGAGCACCATCCCGGCCAGCACACCCGGCAGCGCCAGCGGCAGCGTGACGGTCAGGAACACCCGCCAGGGCGCTGCGCCGAGCGTTGCCGCGGCCTGCTCCAGCCTTCGGTCCACCGCTTCGATCGACAAGCGGATCGGCCGCACCAGCAATGGAAACGACATGATACCGCAGGCCAGCGCCGCGCCGGTCCAGCGAAACGCGAACACGATGCCGAGATGGTCCGCGAGCCACGCGCCGACCAGGCCGCGTCGCCCGAAGGTCAGCAGCAGCAGATAACCGGTGACCACCGGCGGCAGCACCAGCGGCAGGTAAACCAGCGCATCGACGACCGGTTTGCCCCAGAAATCGCGTCGTGCCAGCAGCCACGCCACGCCGATCCCAAGCGGCGTCGCCACCAGCGTCGCAACCGTGGCAACCCGCAGCGAAAGCTGGATCGCGGTCCATTCCGTTGGCGAGATATCGAACACGCTGAAATCAGGAGGTCGGACGGATCAGGAAAGTGAAGCCATATTTTTCCAAAATCGTCTTCGCCACCGAGGAGCGCAGGAAGGCGAGATAGCCGGCGGCTTCCGCTCTTGCGGTCGTCGTCGCCGCGACCGGATAGATGATGGCGGGGTGGGAATCCGCCGGGAAGGTGCCGACGATCTTGACGCCGGGTTCGACCCTGGCATCCGTCGCATAGACAATTCCGAGTGCGGCTTCGCCGCGCGCCACCAGCGTCAGCGCCGCGCGCACGCTCTCCGCCATCGCGAATTTCGGCGCCGCCGCCTGCCATGCACCGAGTTTCTCCAGCGCTGCCTTGGCGTATTTGCCGACCGGAACCGCCTTCACGTCGCCGGTGGCTATCTTGCCGTCGCCGGCGAGTTTTGCCAGATCGAAGCCTTTTCCGATGGTCACGTTGTCGATCTTTGAATCCTTCGGTGCAATCAGGACGATGCTGTTGCCGAGCAGATTGACCCGGGTCGGTTCATTGATGGTCTTTCTGGCTGTCGCGTAGTCCATCCAGTCGGTGTCGGCGGATACAAAAATATCCGCCGGGGCGCCCTGTTCGATCTGTTTGGCCAGCGCCGAACTCGCGGCATAGCTGGCGAGGATCTTGATGCCGGTTTTCGCGGTATAGGCGGCGTCGATGTCGTCGAGCGCGTTCTTCATCGAAGCCGCGGCAAACACGGTGAGGCTGTTGTCCTGGGCAAGCGCGGGCGACCAGGCCGATCCGCACAGGATCGAAAGGGCGACGACATAGACGGACAGACGATGCATCATGGCGCTCCATACGTGTTTGCGGCGTATTGCGCGCGCAAATCAAGCGTTGGTGAAGAGTGGAATGCGACAGGCGGAAGCGCCGTTCCGGCAATCCGAAAGGATTTACGATCCGTCCGGACATCGCGCTATAAAGTCTACAGCATCGCTACGGTGAGGGAAAGGCTCTGCGCCGCTACGATGGCTCCAGAGGCGGGAGCTTCCCGCTCATTCGGAAGCCGGCACGATGGCAGGCCTGCGTTCAGGCGCCATCGGCAGGCGCGCGCATCATCAGTCCACCGCGATCATGACGTCGGAGGCCTTGACCACGACGGTCACTTTATCTTTGGCCTTGATGCCGAGTTCATCGACCGCCTCATTGGTGATCGAGGAGGTGACGATCTGGCCATTGCCGATATCGACGCGGATATGCGAGGTGGTCGCGCCCTTCTTGACTTCGAGGACGGTGCCCTTGATCTGGTTGCGTGCACTGATGCGCATGACGGTCCTCACAATATTGGGCCGTGCGCGACCATGCCACGCACCTGCCGACAGATGGTGAAATGAGAAGCCGGGACCGCTGTCCCAAAAATTCCGCCGGTGCTTGCGGCACGGCGACGCCTGACATTAGCGTATTTTTCGGGCGAATGAAATCGCCTTGCGCCGCGGTTGACTACTGCCTGGCGTCCGGCGCGGCCAAAATCTGGCGGCAGGCGGCCGGCAATTGCGCGAGCGTCATCGGCGGTCTCGGCTTCGGCGGCACTTTCGGCGGCTTGGGGTGGATGACTGAATCCTTGAACCAGTAGGCGAGATCGCCGGCCTTGCAGCCCTCGCTTGCCGATGGCTCCGGCTGGCCCTTGCATTCGCTGCTGCCGGCAGGACATTTGATGCGGATATGGAAGTGATAATCGTGGCCGTACATCGGCCGCACCTTGGCGAGCCAGCTGCGGTCGCCCCTGGCTTCGCGGCACAGCGCTTTCTTGATCGCGGCGTTGACGAAGATGCGTTGCACGCTCGGCTCCTGCGCCGCGGCGCGGATCACACGGAGATGGTTCGGGGTCCACACGCTCGGATCGACGTCGAGCCGGTCGGAACGAACCATCATGACCGCGGACATTTCCTCGCGCTCGTTGCGGGACAATTGCCGGTTCGGCATCGGCGTCAGCCAGATATCGGCATCGAGGCCCACTTGATGGCTGGCGTGCCCGGTGATCATCGGACCGCCGCGCGGCTGCGACATGTCGCCGACCAGTATCCCCGGCCATCCCGCCTCCTTGTGTGCCTTGTCCGCCAATCGCTTGAGCAGCGCGACCATGTTAGGATGCGCCCAATAGCGATTGCGCGACAACCGCATCACCTGCCAGGTCTCGCCATTGATCGGCAGCGCTTCCGCCCCCGCGATGCAGCCCTTGGCGTAGAAGCCGACCACGCGCGTCGGCATCGCGGCGGGGAGGACCTTGCGGCCGAACAGTTCCTTTGCGCCCAGTTTGGGATCGTTGGGATTGGCCAGCGGCGGCAGCGGATTTGGATCGACGCTGCCCTTGTCCTGTGCCCATGCGGTGGCGCTGGCAACAGTGGCGGATATCAGGAGGGGAACAAGAATCAGGCGAGGGTTCATCGGATCAAGCGTAGCACGAAATCAGCAACCGGGGATAAGCCGCCAATCGCAATTGCTTGATCTCACGCGGCCAGGCACTCGCGACCGGTCGGGTCTAAGATTAACCGCGATTTCCCGCGCCCGGGCGTCATCCCGGTCTTGATAACGCCCGTCCGGAATTGAAAGGCCGCCACGATTGGACCATGGCGGCATACTATCAACATCAAGCTACCGATCATCGCTAGGTTATTTTTAGCGCCGATAGCTGGTCGGTGTCGTAGCGGCTTCTCAATTCCGCGATGACATTGGCATCTGCCTGGCCTCCTGCCGCCACTTTCGCAAGCTCTTCGAAATAATGTTCATGGCCCGGCGGTGATACGGTCATGAGCATCCTCGCGGGCTTGTCGGTGGCATTACCGATGTTGTGAGGCACGCCCGGCGGAATGAACAGGTAGGTTCCGGGTTTGGCGCGGACCAGTTGGCCATCCACCTGCCACTCGCATTCGCCCTCCAGCACGTAGAAGGTCTCTTCCTGGACACGATGAACGTGGAGACCGGTGGAGAAGCCAGCCGGAAGTGTCCAATCAAACATACATGTGTGCTTCGAGTCCTCTCCAGTTACGAGGAATGCCATCGGCTGGCCGGCCAACGTGACTTCTTTACCCTCGCCCGGCATTCGAATAATCGCTTTTGGCTTCATCACGATGGTCCTCCATGATTTGGCGCTTCGTCATGCGCTGCAACCGCGGCAACATGCTCCCGCCCCACCTGAAGGTCGTGAATTCGTTCCGAAAATATTGTAAAATGTTTCCGAATGGTATCCGCTCAGCCAATGACGACGATCCATAAATTTGGACCCTTCCGCCTCGACGCGGACTCCAACATACTGTTCTACGGTGCCGAACCGACCGCGCTCGGCCAACGCGCGGTTGCGCTTGCTGCGGCTGCTTCTGGAGCGGGCGGGCGAACCTGTTTCCAAAGATGCATTGATCGAGGCCGCATGGCCAGGACTTGCGATCGAAGACAGCAACCTGACGGTTCAGATCGCAGCATTGCGCCGGGTTTTTGAGGAAGCAGCCGGCGGTGCGAATTGGATTGAGACTTTGCCCCGCCGTGGCTACCGTTATGTCGGGCCGGTGGTTTCGCCGGGTAATCCATCCGCCGACGCAAAGCCGCAAATGTCGCCGCCGCTTGCGGTGCCCGACAAGCCGTCCGTCGCGGTGCTTCCATTTTCAAATTTGAGCGGCGATCCAGAGCAGGAATATTTTGCCGACGGTATGGTGGACGACATCATCACCGGCCTCTCGCGCATCAAGTGGCTCTTCGTCATCGCCCGCAATTCGACTTTCACCTACAAGGGCCGGGCGGTCGAGGTGACACAGGTCGGCCGCGAGCTAGGCGTGCGCTATGTGCTTGAGGGCAGCGTGCGCAAGGCCGCAGATCGTGTGCGCATCACCGGGCAGCTCATCGACGCCGCAACCGGAGCGCATGTCTGGGCCGAGCGCTATGACCGCAAGTTCGATGATATTTTCGCCCTTCAAGACGAGATCGCGTTATCGGTCGTGGGCGCGATCGAGCCAAGCCTGCGTCGGGCCGAAGTCGAGCGTGTCAGCCGCAAGCGGCCCGATAACCTCGACGCCTATGATCTTGTCTTGCGGTCTCAATCCGACGTCTATTCCGGAATGCCCGAGCGCGTGACAAAGGCGCTGCCGCTTTTGGGATCCGCGCTCGCACTGGATCCCGCTTATGCGTTGGCCCACGCCTTTGTCGCGATGTGCCATCATTGCCTCTTTCTGCGCGCCGGGCTTCATGAAGAAAACCGGGCAGCCTCGATCCGCCATGCTCAGGCCACCATTGTGCATGGCCAGGACGATGCGCTCGCTCTGACCTTCGCCGGATTTTCCATCGGCATGGACGGGCACGACCATGCCGCCGCATTCGCCGCATTCGAGGCAGCCCTCGCCGTTAGCCCCTCTTCGGCCCTGACATATATCCTTGGCAGCGTAATTCTGGCATGGACCGGAGAAGTCGGGCGGGCGATCGAATGGGGCGAGCGCGGCATGCGCCTGAGTCCGTTCGATCCCTGGGCCTTCGCCGCCTTCCACTCATTGGCACTTGGGTATTTCCACGACGGGCGCTATGAGGAGGCCGCCAATGCCGCCCGCAAGGCAGTGCAGTCCAATCCGGCGCACAGCATCTCCTATATGCTGCTGGCGGCGCCGCTTTCGAAACTCGGGCGGCTCGAAGAAGCCAAGGCCGCAGCGGCGCGGGTTTTGGAATTACAACCTGCATTCCGGTACAGCCGGCAATTTGCCGGTGTTGATTGCGCGCCGACACTTGCCGCCTCGCTAAGCGAGGCGCTCCGCGCCACCGGCTTGCCGGAATAACGTTGCAATTGATGATGCATGACCAACCCAACGGCGACACCTGCTGGAGCACACGCGCGCCTGCCGCGCGGCGGCATCAATCAGGATCGATGCCTTTCGATCGCAGCGTGGCCTTCGAAGACTCCGAGGCCAGGAAGTGCAACAACTCGTCTGTAGCTGCCCGTTGCCCGCTGCCGACTGGAATGGCCGCGGTGAAGACGATGTAGGTCTGAATTTCCGCTGGCAGAGGCCCGACCAGCTCGGCCCGAGGCTCTGCCGCGATCTCGTCAGTGGAAAAGCCGAGATCGGCTTCGCCCTTGATCACCTCCTGGTATGGGGGGCGCGTCGTCAGCACGAGCTTGGGCTTGATCACCTCGGACGGCATCAGGCGGTCGAACAGCGCGAGCATGTAGGTGCCAACGGGCGAGCGCTGCGCGGGATCGCGCACCGCAATGCTTCTCGCATTCAAGATCGCGCGCTTGAACGCATCGACGGTACTAATGTCCGGTCTCTCACCACCTCTTCTGACGAAGGCTCCGAGTCCAACCTTGCCGAGGATGATGCGTATAGCTGGATCGATCCGGCCGTCCTGTCTTAAGCGATCCCATGCCGGCGGGAGCACAATCCCGAGATCCGCGGGTTCACCGCTTTGCAAGCGGGCGGCGATAGTCCCGGCGTTTGCGATGGTGGTCTTGACATGATGACCGCTAGCCTTTTCGAATTCCGGAACGAGTTCTCGCATCGACGGGGCTAGCGCATCCGTGCAGAAGAAACTGATTTCCGCCGCGCCCAAAGGGCTCGTTGCCTGCGCCAGCAGGAAAAGCGTCAGGCCTGCCCTGAAGACCGCCATTGACTCGTGCCCCCGGGCAATAAGGTGAACGCGGAATTAACAAATTCTGAAGGTATCGGGATCACAATATCAAAAATCCATGTCGTGATGCCTTCCCGCCACACGGCGCCCGACATTCCGGGCCGGTAAAATCCGGTCGACAGTACCCCGCGTGCAAAGGAACGTTCGATATGCGAGCCTCTCCACTCAACACGCTTCCCGTCGTGTTGGCTGCCTTGCTGGCGACCGCTATTCCTGCATCCGCGGAAGATGGTGTCTCTGCGGACAAGATCGTGTTCGGCCAGGCAACGGCGCTTGAAGGCCCCGCATCGGCGTTGGGCCAAGGCATGAAAATGGGTCTCGAAGCGGCCTTCGCCGAAATAAACAAGGCCGGCGGCGTCAAGGGACGGAAGCTCGAACTCAAGAGCATCGACGACGGGTACGAGCCGACCAAGTCCATTGAAGCGGTCAAGAAGCTGCTTGAGGAAGACAAGGTGTTCGCGATCGCCGGTGCGGTTGGCACGCCGACGGCGGCCGCCACCCAGCCGATCGCGACCGCGGCAGGCGCCCCCTTCATCGGGGCCTTTACCGGCGCCGAGTTCCTGCGGGAGCCCTACAAACCCCTGGTGATGAATATTCGCGCCAGCTACTTCCAGGAAACCGAAGCCATGGTCGAACATCTGACCAAGGACCTCGGCGCCTCCAGGATTGCGATCATGTACCAGGACGATGCCTTCGGTCAGGCAGGCCTTGCCGGCGTCAAGAAGGCGCTCGACAAGCGGCAGATGCAGCTCGCGGGGGAGGGAACCTTCGAGCGCAACACGGTGGCCGTCAAGGCCGCGCTGCTGGCCATCAGGAAGGTCGAGCCGCATGCGGTCATCATGATCAGCCCTTACAAGCCGGCGGCCGAGTTCATCAAAGTGGCCAGGCAGATCAAGTTTGACCCCACCTTTGTGAATATCTCTTTTGTCGGCTCCGACGCGCTTGCAAAGGAGCTCGGTCCGGTGGGTGCCGGCGTCGTGGTCACGCAGGTCGTTCCTTTTCCGAAAGACACCGCAATCCCCGTGGTTGGACGCTACCAGGCGTCGCTCAAGGCGAGCGCCCCCGACGCTCAGCCGGGCTTCGTCTCGCTCGAGGGTTACCTTGTCGGCCGTGCGATCATCGCGGCGCTCGAAAAGGTCGGTGGCGACCCCACCCGGCAAGCCCTGATCGACGCCGTGCAAAAAACCGGCACCTTCGATCTCGGCGGCTTCAAGCTCGCCTACAGCCCCTCAAGCAACCGGGGCTCGGATCAAGTGTTCCTGACCGTGATCCAGCCGGACGGCAGCTTCAAGGCGGTCGATCGCCTCGAGAAGTCCGGAACGTAACCACAAGAGGCCATACAGCACCGCAAAGGAAGGCCCAAGCTGCTCGCCGCACAATTGCTTCCTGGAGATTGACGATGAAGACTGCGACGTCGTGGTATCACCTTGGCCTTCGCGGTCGATTATTTACAGCCTTTGGGGTGGTCGCCGCGCTCACCGTGTTGGCGAGCAGCAGCGCGATCATCTCCTACGACAGCCTTGGACGTTCGCTCGGCGCAATTGCCGAAAAGAGCCTGCCCGAGATCACGCGCGCTTCCAAGGTCGCGAGGGCCGCCGGTGAAGTCGCCGCCGCCGCGCCGCGCCTGCTCGCCGCAACAGATCCTACGGAGCGCGAGCGCGCCCTCAAGGTTCTGACGGCTGCCCGCCAGGAACTCACGCAGACCATCGGCGCACTCGCCGCGGAGGATGCGGCAAGGCTCAACAAGACCGCCGATCGCATGCTCGAGAATCTCGACCGGCTGATGCAATCAGTGACCGAGCGCCAGACGATTGCCGCCTCCCGGGACGCGCTTGTCGCCGGCCTGCGGAAATCCCACCAGAAGCTCGCCGAGAAACTATCGCCGATGGCCGACGACGCCGGGTTCACCCTGACGATCGGCCTGCAGACCGCGGCGGACAAGAAGGACCTGGACCTCGCTCAGAAGACGCTGGCGGCGCTCGCTGATAACGAACTGGCGTCCCTGCAAGCAATTCTGGAATTGCGCGCCGAATCCAACCTCATACTGGGTATCCTCGTTGAAGCGGCCGATCTGCCGTCCGCCGATCTGCTGCCGCCGGTCAAGGACCGGTTCACATCGACCGCCGGCCGCCTTGCAAGGGCCGCGGCCGCCTTGAAGGATTCGGAGACGTCGAAACTCGTCGATCAACTGGTCAAGACCGGCAAGGATAGCGGCAATGTTTTCGAGCTCAAGCAGAGAGAGTTGAGTGCCGCGAAGACGGGCGCCAATGTGGTGATGGAAAATCGCGCGCTCGCCCAGGAGTTTGAAAAGGAAGTCGCAAGCCTGGAAACGCGCAGCGAGGCGGCGGCCGCCGCCGCGGTTCGTGAATCCGAGGCGGAGATCCGCCAGGGCCGGATCATCCTCATTTGCCTGGCGCTTGTCAGCCTTGCCACCGCGCTCGGCATTGGCTGGCACTACGCTGGCCGCGGAGTCGTACGTCGCCTTGTACGTCTCCAGAACAGCATGAAATCCATTGCCGCGGGCGATCTCGATGTGGAGATCGCGACCGGCGGCTCGGACGAGATTGCCGACATGGCCGAAGCGCTGCAGGTCTTCAAGGGCAAGATGCTCGAATCCAACCGGCTGCGCGCGGAACGATCGGAAACGGAAAAACAGGCGCGGGCTCAGCGAAGAGCGGAGATGCGGAAGCTCGCTGACGAATTCGAGACCGCGGTCGGCGAGATTGTGCGCACGGTATCCTCGGCTTCCATGGAGTTGGAAGCCTCGGCCACCACTTTGACCAGAAATGCCGAGCAGACGCAGCAGCTCTCCGGCAGAGTGGAAGCTGCTTCCGAAGAAGCCTCGTCCAATGTCAAATCGGTTGCCGCAGCGACGGAAGAGATGGCGGCCTCGATTGCCGAAATCAGCCGGCAAGTCCAGGAGTCGAACCGGATCGCCGGCGAAGCCGTCAAGCAGGCGGAGGTCACCGACACGCGAATCAACGAACTATCGAAGGCAGCGTTGCGGATCGGCGACGTGGTCAATCTCATCACGACGATCGCGGAACAGACCAATTTGCTGGCGCTGAACGCCACGATCGAGGCAGCTCGCGCGGGCGAATCCGGACGCGGCTTTGCGGTTGTGGCGCAGGAAGTGAAGGCGCTCGCCGCGCAGACTGCGAAAGCAACCAATGAAATCGGCAGTCAAATCGCCGGGATGCAGGTTGCAACCCAGGACTTGGTTCTGGCGATCAAACAAATTGGAACCACGATCGGCCGGATTTCGGAAATTGCGGCAATGATCGCGACCTCCGTCGACCAGCAGGGCGGCGCAACGCAGGAGATCGCCCGCAATGTCGAGCAGGCCGCACAAGGTACCTCCGAGGTTGCCACCAACATTGTCGATGTGAACAAGGGCGCGCGCGGGACCGGTTCGGCTTCCGCGCAAGTTCTTGCCGCGGCTCAGTCGTTGTCCGGGGAAAGCAATCGCCTCAAGCTGGAGGTCGGCAAGTTTCTTGACACGGTGCGCGCGGCCTAAAGGGCAATTGGCCGAGGCCGGAGCCGCCCGATCGCGTCAAACCTCGGGCGGTGCCCTGACGGATCGCCGCCGTCTTAACCGTTCGATAACCTTGTCGGGCATTGGCGAGATTTCGTGCGCCTATCAGGGCAATTCGCGCATTCATTGTGCAATCACCACGTCCGTCAAAACTTCGCCATCGCGCAGACAAGATTTCCCGCTCGCGCGTTCGTCGGCGCCGCCAATTACGTGGTGCAAGACGACCTTCGTTGCGCGGTTGTTCGCGAATGAGCCTCATAATCAGGCAATCGAAGTCGCCATTGCCCCGGGTCGAGCCTGGGCGATCGAAGCGCGCCGCGGGCAAGTGATACCATTTTTTCAGATACTTATCGGAGAACAGTAGGACGCAGAATGCGAGTGGGGCGTAACAATGCCGAAAATCCGGCCCAAGACAGCAAAAAGACGGAAGCATGCGGCGATCACCCGCATCCCCGGCCGGCCGGCCAAGCCCAGTCCGAAGCTTTTGGGCAGCAGCCGGCGGGTTTCAACCGAGATCGGCGAGATCGTGCGCAAGCGCGCCGAGGCCGAGGTCGCGATTGCCGAGGCGCGAAAATCGCACGAGCGGCTGCGCGAGGCGATCGACATCCTGCCGCAGGGCATCGTGTTTCTCGACGCCGATGGCCGCTACATTCTCTGGAACAGGAAGTATTCCGAGATCTACAACCGCAGCTCGGATCTTTTCAAGCCGGGCGCGCGGCTGGCGGATACCATCCGCGTCGGCGTCGAGCGCGGCGATTATCCGGAGGCGATAGGCCGCGAGGAGGAGTGGATCGCCGAACGGCTCGCCAAGCTTTATCAGCCCGGCGACCGCCACGAGCAGGTCCTTGCCGACGGCCGCTGCATCCTGATCGAGGAGCGGCTGACCGAGGACGGTGGCATCATCGGCCTGCGCGTCGATATCACCGAGCTGAAGCAGCGCGAGGCCTCGTTTCGGCTGCTGTTCGACAGCAATCCCGTTCCGATGATCGTCTGCGCGCTGGATGACGAGCGCATCCTTGGCGTCAACGACGCCGCGGTCGAGCACTACGGCTATAGCCGCGCCGAGTTCGAGAAGCTCACCATCCGCAGCGTCCAGGCCTTCGAAACCGAACTGCCGTGGGCCGGCGACCGCTCGAGCGATGAACAGACGGCGCGAACCTGGAAGCACGTCAGGGCCGACGGAACGCTGATCGATCTGGCGATCTATTCGCGTCACCTGGTCTATGGCGACCAGCCCGCGGTGCTGCTGGCGCTGATGGATATCACCGAGCGCAAGCGCGCCGAGGCGCGGCTCGCCTTTATGGCCCAGCACGACGGTTTGACCGGGCTGCCGAACCGCAACTTGCTTCGCCAGCACATGGATGAGATCCTGCCGCACACGCGGCGCAGCGCCGAGAAGGTCGCGCTGCTGGTGCTCGGCCTCGACAACTTCAAGGCGGTCAACGATACGCTTGGCCACGGCATCGGCGACAAGCTGCTGCGCGGCGTCGCCAAGCGTCTGCGATCGACGTTGCGCGAGGAAGATACCCTTGCCCGTCTCAACTCCGACGAATTCGCGATTGTCCAGAGCGGGCTGACGCGCCCCGAGGATGCCGTGTTGCTTTCGAGGCGGCTGCTGGAGACGATCGGCGAGCCCTATCTGCTTGATGGCCATTCCGTCGTCATCGGCGCCAGCATCGGCATCGCCATGGCGCCCGGTGACGGTGATGAATCCGAGAAGCTTCTCAAGAACGCCGACATGGCGCTATCCCGCGCCAAGAACGACTCGCGCGGCACTTTCAGTTTTTTCGAGGCCGAGATGGACGCGCGCGCCCAGAGCCGCCGCAAGATCGAGATCGATCTGCGCGGCGCGATCCAGAACGATGTGCTGCGGCCCTATTATCAGCCGCTGATCGATCTTGCGACCGGGCGCATCACCGGCCTCGAGGCGCTGGTGCGCTGGCCGCATTCCGAACGCGGCATGATCTCGCCGGCCGAATTCATTCCCGTCGCAGAAGAGACCGGCCTGATCAATCCGCTCGGCGGCCTGATGCTGCGCCGCGCCTGCATGGACGCGGCGCGCTGGCCCGGCGACGTCCGCGTCGCGGTCAACCTGTCGCCATTGCAGTTTCGGGTCGGCAATCTCTTGTCGGTGGTGATGGACGCGCTGAAGCAATCCGGACTGCCGGCAAAGCGGCTGGAGCTGGAAATCACCGAGACCCTGCTCCTGGAAAAGAGCAGCCAGGTGCTTGCGACGCTGCACGCACTGCGCGCGCTTGGCGTGCGCATCTCGATGGACGATTTCGGCACCGGCTATTCCAGTCTGAGCTATCTCAGGAGCTTTCCGTTCGACAAGATCAAGATCGACCAGTCGTTCGTGCGCGACCTCGGCGCCAATCGCGACGCCCAGGCGATCGTGCGCTCGATCATCAGCCTCGGCATCGGCCTCGGCGTGACCATTACCGCCGAAGGCGTCGAGACCGAGGCCGAGTTGAGCTGCCTGCGCTCGGAGGGCTGTCACGAGGGACAGGGATTTCTGTTCAGCCGCGCACGGCCCAACGCCGAGATCGTCGGACTTTTGAAGGCGCAGTGCGGCGCAGATCTCGTCGCGCCCGCGGCTGACACGGCCGCGCTGGTCGCCTGAGAGCTATTTCTTCCGCGCGGCTTTGCGCGCTCCCGACCGCGCCATGGCGTTTCGCTTGCGTGTCGCGGCCGCCTTTTTTGCCGAGCGCGATCGCGCCGCGGCCGGACGGCCTGCGGAAGCCTTGCCGCCGCGCGGTCCGCCAATCCTGCCGCCGCGTTTCGAGGATACGTTGGTATCGGGCACGCCGCGTCCCGAGCCGCTCTTGTTGCCGCCGCCGGTTTCCTTGTTGACCGTCGCCCAGGCGCGCCGTTCGGCTTCCTTTCTGCCGACGCCGCGATGCTCGTATGCTTCCTCGATGTGTTCGGCCTGACGCTTTTGTTTGCCGGTATAGCTGGATTTGTCGCCGCGCGGCATGATCGTCTCCCTCAACGTTGCGGGTTGCCAAATCTCGCAACGCGCATCGGCGCACGCGGGTTCCACGTTCAAGGGAGTTCATGCGCGTATGCCGCGCTTCGCGGCGCCGTATCGGACTTGTCGAACGGCGGACGCCTAGGCGGCGTCGCGGAGGCCGGCCAGGAAGGTGTCGACGCTGTCGAGCAAAGCGGTGGCGTGCTGGCTGAGTTCGCCGGAGGCGACGAGAACGTTGTCGGCCAGCAGCCGCGACTGGTCGGCGGCCTGGCTTGCGCCGGCGACGTTGAGCGAGACTTCGCTGGTGCCGGCGGCGGCCTGTTGCACGCTCCGCGCAATCTCGCGCGTCGCCGAATCCTGTTCCTCGACGGCAGCAGCGATGGTGGTGGCGATCCCGCTGATCTCCCGGATGGTGTCGCTGATGCCGCCGATCGCGATGACGCAATCGCCGGTGGCGGATTGGATCGCGGTGACCTGTCCGGCGATCTCCTCGGTCGCCTTCGCGGTCTGGCTGGCGAGTTCCTTGACTTCGGACGCGACCACGGCGAAGCCCCTGCCGGCCTCTCCGGCACGCGCCGCCTCGATGGTCGCGTTGAGCGCCAAAAGATTGGTCTGGCTGGCGATCGCGCCGATCAGCCTGAGCACGTCGCCGATCTTTTCGCCGGCGGCGGCAAGGCTGCCGACCATTTCCGTGGTTTGCCCGGCCTTGACCACGGCGGCATCGGCGACGCCGCTGGAATGGGTGACCTGACGGCCGATCTCGGCCACGGAAGAGGCAAGCTCTTCGGTGGCGGCGGCGACCGTGCCGACACTGGTCGATGCCTCCCCCGACGCGATCGCAGCGGCCGCTGCCCGCTCCGAGGTACCATTGACGCTTCTCGTGATCTCGCCCGCCACGCGCTGCATATCCTGCGTCGCTTGCGCGACGGCGCCGACCACGCTCTTGACGTCGGCTTCGAAGCGGTCGGCCATCTGGCGTTGCAACGCCTTCTTCTCGAGTTCGGTCTGCTGTTTGGCGGCCTCCTGCGCCTCGCGCAACGTGCGGGCCTCGATCATGCCGCGGCGGAACACGTCGACGACCACCGCCATGGTGCCGAGCTCGTCCTTGCGGTCGCCGCCGGGAATCGTCACATCGGTATCGCCGCTGGAGAGACGATTCATCACCGCGGTGATCGCGGCCAGCGGGCGCGACAGGCCGCGACCGAGCAGGAACGCCATTAAAACGGCGCCGGCAAGAATGACGATGGTGCCGAGAATGAGATTGCGCTGCGAACTCGCCGCCGCCGCTTCATATTCGGTGGTATCCTTGACCAGCTCGATCACCGCGACCGGCTGCCCGGCATAGTTCCTGATTTGCCCGAGATAGAGTGCAGCCGGATGACCGTTGAATGTGGCGTCGCGACGCAGAGTGCTGCCGTCGAAAGCGCTTTTAAGTTCGTCCGGGGTGGCGACCACACTGCCGCCAAGGGTCGATGCGATATTTGCGAAACCCTTGCCATCGAAGCGATACACGGCGAGATCGACGCCGAAGCGCTGTTTGGCGCTATCGACGAATTGCTTGCCAAAGGAAACGCCGATGTCGGCAACCGCGAGGCTTTTGCCGTCACGCATGATCGGCGTCATCGCGAAAACGCTGAGCAACTCCCGCCCGGGTTCGACGCCCACAATCGGCTTGCCGGTCTTGTTCGACTCCACCACGGTCTTGCGCCGCGCCGAGATGTCCTCGCCGAAGACCTTCGGCGCGTGAACACGGAAGAAGGCGGTCGCCGGCGGGGTGTGGAAACTGATCAGGGGAATTCCCTGCGCCTCCAACGCCTTCATGGAGCCCGCAAGCAGCGCCATCAGCGCGTCGCGGTCGCCCTTGGCGATGGCGTCCGCCACCGGAGGTAGGGTCGCGATGACGGCGCTGACCGCCAGCGCCGCGCGCCCCTCATAGTCGAGGGCGGCCATCACGCTGTCATATTGCAGCTTGAGCTGCTGGTCGAGCGCGAGCCGGGTCAACGAGCGCTGCTGAATAATCGAAAAGGTCCCGAGGATAGCGCAGGCCACCGCGACGGTCAGCGAAATCACAAAGATCAGGCGGGCCGCGATCGATCGAAGTTTGAACATGGGGGAAACCGAAGCTCCGCGAGAGGAGGATTTCCCGGAAACTGCCAGAAAGTGCTTAACAACTGAGTAATCGTGGCCGCATTGCCGCGGGCCCGCCCGCCATAGAATGCAATCGAAAGTAGAAGCCGGTTTTGCGCTAGCCGTTCTTCGCGGGCGCGGCGAACGAGGGGTCTGCAATACCGGTACCCCGCGGCACGGTCCCGGTACCGAGGATCGCCTTGCCGACGTCTTCGTAGTGGGTGTCGCGGGCCTGGATCTGCTGGGCGATGGCGTGCATGTCGCGGAAGCGGCGCTCGAACCTGTTGGCGCTGAACACGGCGGTGGCGCCGGCCATGTGATAGGCGGCGTCCACCACCGCGGCCGCCTGATGAATGGTCCAGGTCGACGCCAGGCGAAGCGCCATGCGGTGTTCTTCCGTCATTTCGCCCCCCGGGCGCGTCAGATCGCGCCAGACGTCTGCGGCCGTCGCATAGAGATAGGCGTGCGCCGCGCGCCAATTGCCCTCGGTGCGGCCGATTGCCGCCTGAACGGCATTGTTCTCGCGCATCGCCTTGATGCCGATCGACGCCTTGCCGCGCGCCAGATCGATCGCGGCGTCGAGCGTGGCGCGCGCGACGCCGAGCGAGACCGCGGCGAAGCCCAGCCCGAACATGGTGTAAGTGGTAAGCTTGTAGAGCGGGCCTTGTTCGCGCAGCGCGGCGGGATCGTCGCGCAGTGCTGCGAATTTTTCCGGGATGAACAGATTGTCGACCGAATAAGAGTCGGTGCCGGTGCCGTTGAGGCCGATCACGTCCCAGACGTCGTACATGGTGGCGCTCGCCGCCGGAAACAGAATCGTGCGTATTTCCGGCGCGCCATTGGGCTTGCGCCGCGGCGTGCCGTCGGCCTCGGCGACCCTGACATGGGCGCCGAGCCAGCTCGCCTGACGGCCGCCGCTGGCAAAATCCCAGCGCGCGGTGGCGCGATAGCCGCCGGGAACGACCTGCACCTCGTGGGCAATCGCGCCCCAGGCGAGGATGCCGTCTGGCGCGCCAAAAATCTCGCGCGCAGCGTCGGCATCGAGATAGGCCGCCGTCATGGCGCAGACGGCGCACTGGCCGAGGCACCACGCCGTCGAGGCGTCGGCCTTGGCCACTTCCTCGAGCATCTGCATGAAGATTTCGGGCGGCGCCTCGGCGCCGCCGACGCTTTGCGGCAAGCAGCACCCGATAAAGCCCGTTCTCGATCAGGGCGGAAACCACCGGCTGGGTGAGACGCCGGGTCCGCTCGATCTCGTCGGCCTCCCGCTCGATCAGCGGCGCCAGCGCCCGCGCGCGCTCGATCAGTCCGAAACCGGGAGGCTTGTTCATGCGTTTCCTCGCCCTTTTTGGGGTCTTTGGTTGGCGAAGCCGCAATGGTGATCTATCCGCCGCCGCGGATCAAGATGGGGGAGGGGTAGCAGAAGCGCAGACGCGGGCGCG
>CAVXHU010000045.1:0-53316 GCA_963761395.1 uncultured Alphaproteobacteria bacterium | reverse complement strand
CGAACCGCGGACATACCAAAATCGACGCGAATGACCCAAAACGGTCATTGGCTGGATCGCTTCTGGCGCGAGTGCGCACTTGACAGGCCCTCGTAGACATCCATATACCATCCATATAGATGGTTATGGGATGGTAATAATCATGGCCGACAATGTCCACGAACTCCGATCAAAGCCCGCTGACAGCGAAAAAATCACGATCAATCTTGGTTATGTCGACCTTGGTCACGTCGATTTAATGGTGCAGGAAGGATTCTATTCGAACCGTACCGATTTCATTCGAACGGCAATCCGCAACCAACTCGAACGTCACGCAGACGTAGTCAAGCAGTCCACGGCCCGAAAAAGTCTGGACCTCGGTCTGCGGAACTACAGCCGCGAGGATCTCGAAGCGGCGCGGCGCGCCGGTGAGATGCTGCACATCAACGTTCTGGGCCTTGCCAGTATCGCCCAAGACGTCACGCCCGAGCTTGCTCGCGCCACAATTGCCTCAGTCTCCGTGCTGGGAGCTTTGCATGCCCCGCCGGCCGTCAAGGCCGCTCTCGCCGACAGGACGCGGTGAAGGCGATGCTGAAACAGGACATCGTTCGCGAAGCCACACGCCTCACGCGCGCGGGCCAACTCGTCGAGGCCACCGCGCTCCTTCAGCGCATGCTTCGCGGTGAGAGCGCGCCAGACGCGACATTGCGCCCCACCGGTCGCATCGCTCTTACGGGACGCGAGCCGCCAATCATTGACGCGAAGGCCAATACTATTGAGGAGACGGATAGTCCCCACTTGGCGCGGGCCACATCCGCTCAACCGCGCATGCGCCGCGCGTTGCTCGATCGCACAAAGGAGCGCTCGTGGGCTCGGACTGCGAGGTGTGATTAAGCGCGCCCCGCTGTCCACGCCGGACATCGTGCCGGAGGGCGCAAGGTTCATCGATGGTAGCTACAGCAATCCGGCGGGAAGCCGTGCCTACAGGCTCTTCATTCCCAGCCGTTATCGGGGGCAACCGCTTCCTTTGGTCGTCATGCTACACGGCTGCACCCAGTCGCCAGACGATTTCGCCGCCGGTACGAGGATGAACTTTATCGCAGAAGAACAAACATGCTTTGTGGTCTATCCTGCACAGCGCAGCGAGGCAAACCAGGCGAAATGCTGGAACTGGTTTCGCACAGCCGACCAGCAGCGGGGCAGGGGTGAACCTTCGCTTATCGCGGGCATCACTCGCCAAATCATGCGCGACTATTCGGTTGATCCAAAGCGCGTCTACATTGGTGGACTGTCAGCCGGAGCGGCGGCTGCTGCTATCATGGGAGCAACGTACAACGATCTGTACGCGGCGATCGGCGTACATTCCGGCCTCGCCTGTGGGGCCGCCATTGACCTTCCCTCTGCGTTTGTCGCCATGCGACAAGGTGGCGGGTCCGATGACAGGGTAATTCTAGCCGACGGGCCATCTGTCCCGACCATTGTTTTTCACGGCGATCGCGACATTACGGTGCATCCAAACAACGCCGATCAAATTCTTGAGCAGTCCATGAGAACGACGAGCACGCAAAAGAAGGTGCATCGCGGGCGGGTACCCGGAGGGCATGCCTATACCCGCACGATCCATACCGACGCGAGGGGGCGCGAAATCCTTGAGCACTGGAACATCCACGGAGCTGGACACGCATGGTCGGGAGGCAGCCCTGCCGGCTCCTACACTGATCCGCGAGGACCGGATGCAACCAGGGAAATGCTGCGTTTCTTCCTCGAGCATTCGCTCCCACAGCAGCCAGGCTGGAGTTAGTCTGTTCATGGCACTTCTCGGACCTCAGCCGATGTCCGATTTGAGTCCGCAAAACATCGCATGGCGGACACTGCCAGCGGTTTTCAACCAAAACCAGTTTATGAGTACATGCCTGGTTGCAGTTTTTATGCTGTCGCCATAGAGATTTGCGGAAATTCCTTCTAGGGTCGCGCCCTGCAAGCGAGGTTTCGGTCTTAATGATTTCCGTAATGCAGGGCGTGCTGGGACTGGCATCGGGAGCGCTGGTCGGATTTTCGCTTGGCCTGGTCGGCGGCGGCGGGTCGATCCTCGCGGTGCCGCTGATGGTCTATTTGGTCGGCGTGCCCGACGCCCATGTGGCGATCGGCACCAGCGCCATCGCGGTGGCGGCCAACGCCGCGGTCAATTTGTCGAACCATGCGCGCGGCGGCACCGTGCGGTGGTCGTGCGCGCTCACATTCGCGGCGGCGGGGATCATCGGCGCGTTCCTGGGCTCGATCTTCGGCAAAATGCTCGACGGCCAAAAGCTGCTGGCGCTGTTCGCGCTGTTGATGCTGGTGATCGCCGTGCTGATGCTGAAGACGCGAGCGCGGATCGGCCTGCCCGACGTGCAGATGAGCTGGACCAACATGCCCGCCATTGTCGGGCTCGGTGTTGCGACCGGGACGCTGTCCGGCTTTTTCGGTATCGGCGGCGGATTTTTGATCGTGCCGGCGCTGATGCTGGCGACGGGCATGTCGATCATCAACGCGGTCAGTTCGTCGCTGGTCGCGGTGACGGCGTTCGGCCTGACCACGGCGGCGAGTTACGCCTGGTCCGGATTGATTTCATGGGGGCTGGCGGGATTGTTCGTGGCGGGCGGGATCGGCGGCGGATTGATCGGCACGCGGTTGGCGCGGCTGGCGTCGGCGCGGCGCGGCGCCCTCAACATCGTGTTCGCCGCTGTCATTATTGTGGTGGCGCTCTATATGTTGGCGCGTAACCTGTCGTTATCTTGAATTGACAGGGTTAGCGCCGACCCTGGAGATCAGACATGAACAAATCGATCGACCCAGCCCGGCCGAACCTGGAACGCACCCGGCGACAGACGCTTGGTCTGCTCGGCGCAAGCGCTGTCATGCTCGGCCTTGGGATCGCGCCGGGATCGGCACTGGGGCAAAGCGACGACGAGACGGTGCTGACGGAAGCGCTGGTGTTGCGCGATCCGGATATTCCGGCGGCTGGAAATGACGAAGGCGACATTACGATCGTGGAGTATTTCGACTACCAGTGCCCGTATTGCCGCAAGATCGAACCCGAACTGCGCCAGGTGGTGCAGGACGACGGCAAGGTCCGGCTGGTGTTGAAGGACTGGCCGATCCTGGGGCCGGTCTCGGTAATCGCGGCGCGGATGGCGCTGGCGAGTAAATTCCAGCAAAAATATGTTCAGGCGCATGAGGCGCTGATCGGCGTCAACTCGAAGCTGACCGAGCCGCGCATCCGTGAGCTGCTCGCCGGCGCCGGCATCGATGTCGATCGTGCCGCGCGCGACCTCGCCACAAATGCCAAGGCGATCGACGCGATCCTCGCGCGCAACAACGATCAGGCCAGTGCGTTCGGATTTAGAGGCACGCCGTCCTTTATCGTCGGCAAGTTTCGGGTGCCGGGCATTTTGACCATGGCGGAGTTCGAGCAGGTCATCGCCGATGCGCGCAAGTTGGCGGCGCAGAAATAGCTGCGGCATATAGCAAGAGCGCCCTCGCCAAAAGCGAAGGCGCCCGGCTTTGCAGGATGAACGCCTGGTGCGATTACTTCGACGACAGCTTGATCCAGTCGTCCTGCGCGCGCCGCTTCAGCTGATTCCAGTCGGTCGCCGCGACGTCCCAGTTCACGATGGTGCGGTTGGCCGATGCAGCCTGACCGTTCGCGACCGTCGAGGTTGATTGCGAATCGTAGGCGTAGACGCCCGCGACCAGCAGCAGCGCACCCAAAATCATTCCGAGAAAAACGCGCATGGCAAACCTCCGGTGAACGCAGACAACGCGGTCGGGGGGCGATGGTTCCCCTCGTCGCCCCGGACAAGTGAGCCAACGGGTCCGGCCCTTGCCGCCGATGACCGATCACGAGCACGATCAGATCCTGATCGCGACGTCAAGAAGTGGTGGAGCGACTCCGAACTGCTCACGGCGAGCCGTGGTTGCTCCGCGTTCGCCGGGCCGTCGAAGGCTCCGCGAGCGCGATCCGGGATCCATAACCGCCGACGTTCAAGAGAATTCGTGCGAGCGGAAACTCCAAACCTCAGCGGCGACGCCGGTGGTTGGGTCCCGGCGTTCGCCGGGACGACTCGCGGAGAGGCTACGTGTACATCAATCATCGCTCACCGCTTAGCCAGTTCAGCATCTCCGCGTTCATCTCGCGCGGATAGCAATGGCTGAGATCGTCAATCTCGCGGTAGGTCACATCGGCGCCCGCCGCCGACAACACCTCTCGCGTCTGCCGCGCCACCTGCACCGGGAACATCCAGTCGAGCCGGCCATGCACGAGATAGACCGGCAAGCCGCGCAATCTCTGGGCATCGGCCATTTCCGCCATCAGCGGATGGAAGGTGGCGGCAACCGGCGCCAGATGGGTAAACGGGGATGCGCTCTCGAGCCCGGTGACATAGCAGAACGTGCCGCCGTCGCTCATCCCGGTCAGCAGCAGTTTTGTGGAATCGACGTTCCAGCGGCTTCGTACCAATTCGAGAATACGGGCGAGGTTGGGGCTGTCGGTATCTTCCCCCATCAATGCCCAGGTGCCGCCGGTCGCGGTCGGTGCGACCAGGATTGCGCCGTGGCTGCGCGCGTCGCGCAGCCAGCTCCACAGGAAGCCGCGGCCGTTGCCGCTGCCGCCATGCAGCGCCATCACCAGCGGCCAGGCCCGGTCGGGGGTGTAATATTCCGGCACGTAGAGCGAGAAGCCGCCGCGGCTGCCGGGCTCATTGTGGTCGTGAAGGATCCCGGTGTTGGCGTTTGCCGGCTGTGCGAGGCGCGCGAGCAGCTCGGCGTCTTCGCGCAAGGCGGGATCGACGAAGAAGCTGGAGACCGGCGGCAGTTTTGCGGCAAGGGGATACAGCGCCTCCTGCGCGCGCGGGGCGTGACGCAGCGCGCGAAACACCGCAACCAGGTCGCCATTGCCATGCTGTACCGCGCGCAAACCCTCGAACGCCGCGAGCGTTGCGTCGCTCGCCGTTTCCAACGCGGTCCTTATAGCCGCGAATTCCTCCGGCCAATCGGCCAGCCGCGCACGGACCGCCTGCAACGCCTGATCCGGCGTGCCGGCGGCCTCCATGACCGAATCGAAATCCGGCGGATTGAGATGGCGCGCAATGAAGCCGAGCGCTTCGAGCGATTGCAGCAATGGCGGCAGCACGGCCACGATGTCGTCCACCACGGCCTCGCTCATCGCAAGCCTCCGCCAGAGCATGATCCGGAAAAGTGGAAACCGGTTTTCCCTCGGGACAAACGCGAAGCGTTTGCCCGGAGATCATGCTCAAACAAAAGGAAAACGCCAGAGCCTGTTTCAACTCAGTTGAATCAGGCTCTGGCGGTCTAATGCAGCCGCGGCCCCTTGAGCAGCTTGGCGCGATCGGTCGAGGTCAACACCACATCGAAGGTGACGCCTTCGTGGTACACCGTGAGCGGCACGTCGACGCCGGCAGCGCCGAGCGCCCAGAGCTTTCGGTAGAAGGCGGTCTGACTTGAAACCCTTTCGCCCTTCACGGCCAGGATGATGTCGCCGGCCTTGAGTTCGGCCCGCGCCGCCGGACCTTTCGCGGAAATGCCGATCACCACGACCTTGCTGTCGATCTCGGTGGTATACATCCCGAGCCAGGGGCGCGCCGGCTTGTTGACGCGGCCGAACTTCTTGAGATCGTCGAGCACCGGCTTGAGCAGGTCGATCGGCACGATCATGTTGACATGCTCGGCCTTGCCCTCGCGTTCGCGCTCGAGCTGGAGCGAGCCGATGCCGATCAACTCGCCGCGGTTCGAGATCATTCCGGTGCCGCCCCAATTGGGATGGGCCGGATAGGTAAAGATCGCCTCGTCCAGCAGATATTCCCAGTAACCGGCGAACTCCTGCTTGGCGGCGATATGGCTGGCGACCGACCGCGTGCGCCCACCTGCGCCGCCGACCACGACGCGGTCGCCGATTTGGGCGGCGCTAGAGGAACCAAGCGGCAGGGGATCGAGGTCGATATGGCCAAGCGCCTGCACCAGGCCGAAGCCGCTCACGGTATCGACGCCAAGCGCATGGCCTTCCACCACGCGGCCGTCGCCAAGATGCAGCCAGACCGCTTCGGCCTCGGTGATCAGATAACCGATGGTCAGCACCAGTCCGTCGTCGATCACGACGCCATTGCCGGCGCGCTCGGTGCCCAGCGTGTCCGCGCTGAAGGCGTCGGCGGGGATGATCGAATGCAGGCCGACCACCGAAGAAAGCACGCGATCGAGATCGAAACTGTAGTCGCCCGGGCGGGGCTGGTTCGCCGGCGGCACCTTCCATTCAGTCAAAGAGGGCATGGAGAATCTCCTGGCCAATCGGCGTGCGCGTGTCCCGCAGATTTCAGCGAACAGGCGCAGGCGAAGCAGGCAACGATCTTATGTCGCAAACGGGCGTCTTGAAAGTCTCCCGGAGCATGATTTGTATGACGTGATGAGATCGGATGCCTTCACAAATATTTCAGTTTTCCGACGCGCTATCCTCATGAAGATTCTCCGCGACGCCGGCTGGCCCTCAAGCCGGAACCATTTCGCGCACGACAGCGTGATGCGCCGCCGCCTCCTCGATCTGACGGCCCGCAAGTTTGGCCAACCGCACCGCGCTGCGCGCCTTCATCAATTCGTTCACGAGGGCGGCTTTTTTCGCAGGCGCAAGATTCGGATTGGCCATTCGCCAGAGTTTTCCGCGGACGACGGAGTACCGGCCATCCGGCGTAACCGGATGCTGCGGCGCAGCCATCAGCACGGCTTGGCGCTTTTGGAGAGGACGGGTCACTGGATCCGAATGATCTCGGCTTCGCCGGCGCCGGCCCGAACGACATCGCCCACGCGTTTACCGAACATCGCTCTTGCCAGCGGCGAGACATGGGAGATCGAGCCTTGGGCAGGATCGGCCTCGTCCTCGCCGACAATCCGGAATGTCTGCTCCCGGCCGTCGTCGCGCATGATCGTCACGGCCGCGCCGAACCGCACCTCAGAGTGGTCGGCCGGGGCCGGTACGACACGGGCCGTCGCGCGCCGCGAGGTCCAATAGCGAAGGTCTCGTCGTGCAGCCGCAAGGGCCGCGCGATCAGCCGATGCTTGCGCCCTGGCGTAGGCCTCGCTGGCCGCCTGGAGGGCGTGTTCGATCTGCGCCAGGCCTGCCTCGGTGACGTCGTTGGGATGCTCCGAGACCGGCCGCTCCGGTAGCTCTTCCAGATATTCCGCATCCTTGACGAAGGCTCTGCTCATCGGCCGTGATCCCGTTAAGTTGCAACAGCCCGGAAGAGGAACAATTTTTGCCCGGTTCCGTTCCATTCCGGGCCTGAACGGTATCCGAGGAAGAGAGCAGGCGCGACAGCGAGCCGTTCAAGGGGATGCGCCGGGAAAGAACGCCAGGTGATTTCAGGTCCTCGGTCGGCGTCGAGCGCGGGCATCCTGATGTATCGGCGCGTGGGGCCGAAACTGGAAGTCCTTTTGGTGCATCCGGGCGGACCTTACTGGCGCCGCAAGGACGATGGCGCATGGTCGATCCCGAAAGGCGAAATGAATCCAGGTGAGGACGCCAGCGTCGCCGCCCGTCGAGAGTTCACGGAAGAAACCGGGGTTGCTCCCGCCGGGCCATTGGAACCGCTTGGCGAAATTCGCCAGCGTGGCGGCAAACGGGTCATTGCCTTTGCCGTCGAGGGCGACATCAACGTTCAGACCATCAAAAGCAACAGCTTCGAAATCGAGTGGCCGCCGAAAGCTGGAAGGATGCAGACCTTTCCGGAGATCGACCGCGCCGAATGGTTCGATCTGCCGCTCGCCCACGCGAAGATCCTCCAAAGCCAGCGGACGCTTCTCGACCGGCTCGCCGAACGCGTGGGCCAACCCGGAGGCAGGCGGGCGCCATGACCGATCCCTTCGATCTCCAGCGCTTTGTCGATGCGCAAGCGCCGGTCTACCCGCGTGTTGTTGCTGAACTGCGCCAAGGCCGGAAGCAAAGTCACTGGATGTGGTTCATTTTCCCCCAGCTTGCCGGTCTCGGCCATAGCCCGATGGCCCGGCGATTTGCGATTTCCTCCCGCGAGGAGGCCGTCGCCTATCTCGGGCACGGCGTTTTGGGTCCCCGGCTTGCCGAGTGCACCGCGCTGGTCAACGCTGTCGAGGGCCGAACCATCCGGGAGATACTCGGCAGTCCTGACGACCTTAAATTCTGTTCGTCGATGACGTTGTTCGGCGCGGTCGCGTCCGATGCGGTATTCGCAGATGCCATCGCCAAATTCTATGGCGGCAGGCCAGATCCAACGACGCTGGAGCTGCTTGCCCGATAACCCAAGGCGGCCGCAAGCAGGATCGTTGCCTGTTACGGATCGAGTTCGGTATCCCAGTATAAATAATCGAGCCAGCTGTCGTGCAGATAGTTCGGCGGGAACAGCCGGCCGTTGCGATGCAGCTGGTGCACCGTCGGCGCGAACGGGAATTGGCTTGGAAACATCCGCGCCTGCTGCGGCGTCAGGTTGCCCTTGCGCAGATTGCACGGCGAACAGGCGGCGACCACATTTTCCCATGTGGTCTGGCCGCCCTTGCTGCGCGGGATGATGTGATCGAAGGTGAGGTCGTCATTGGTCGAGCAATACTGGCAGATGAAGCGGTCGCGCAGGAACACGTTGAACCGGGTGAAGGCGGGATGCGTGGTCGGCTTGACGAAGGATTTCAGCGACACCACGCTCGGCAGCTGAATCTCGAACGAGGGGCTGCGCACCGCGCGGTCGTAGTGCTCGACGATGTTGACGCGATCGAGAAACACCGCCTTGATCGCGTCCTGCCACGACCAGAGAGACAGTGGATAATAACTGAGCGGCCGGAAGTCCGCATTCAGCACCAGTACCGGCCAACCGCCTTGCGAGACATGTGCGTTCAAGTAACGCTCCCGGCCTCCATATAAGCTGCGAAGCAGCGTGAGTTGACATACTACATGCAGCGTGACGGGATTGTGAAGAGCGTTCGCGCGCTTATCCGCCGCCGCGCCCGTGCGCATCGGGATTGCACGATCGGCCCCAACACCGCTAAACCGGGCGGGCGGCACTTTTCGGCCGCAATCGGTCGCTGCAAAAATGGTCACCACGTCCCGTTATCTCGAGGCGCCGCGCCGGCTGCGGGCATTCGTTCGCGCGCACGAAACGAGCCTGGTCGTTCTTGCGGCGCTGGTCGGAACCATCGCCGGATTGGTGGTGGCGGCGATGAGCGCTGCGGTCGAAGGGCTGCACGTGCTGCTGTTCAACCTTCACATGGGGGAACGTCTTTCAAGCCAGATCAGCATCGAGCCGCTGCGCGCCTTGCTGGTTCCGAGCCTCGGCGGCTTGCTGCTGGGAGTGGCATTCCTGCTGCTGCAACGATGGCGGCCGGGGCGTGAGATCGATCCAATCGAGGCCAATGCCCTGCATGGCGGGCGGATGTCGTTTCGCGGCAGTATCATCGTGGCGTTGCAGACGGTGTGGTCCTCCGGCGTCGGCGCTTCGGTCGGGCTTGAAGCCGGATACACCCAGCTTGCCAGCGGTCTCGGCGCCTCACTGGGCCGCGGCTTTCACCTGCGCCGCGCCGATCAGCGCATCATCGTCGGCTGCGGCGCCGCGGCCGCGATCGCCGGCGCGTTTGGAGCGCCGCTCGCCGGCGCCTTTTATGCCTTTGAGCTTGTGATCGGGGGTTATACGCCGGCCAGTCTGGCGCCGGTCGGCGTCGCCGCGGTGGCGGGCTATTTTGTCGCCCACGCATTCGGCGAGCTGTCGCTCGGCGTCGGCGTCGGCCCGGTCGGCAATGTACTCGGGCACGATCTTGCCATCGCCACGCTGCTCGGGATTCTGGCGGCGCTGTTTGGCATCGCCATCATGCGCGGCGTGGCGCTCTGTGAGACGCTGCTGTCGAAGTCCGGAATCTGGCTGCCGCTGCGCCCGGCGCTGGGCGGTCTCGCCGTGGGTCTGCTCGCATTGCTGACGCCGCAAGTGATGTCCTCGGGCCATGGCGCGCTGCATTTCGCCGGGTTTGTTTCGATGCCCATGGCGGTCATTGCGGCCGTCTTCGTGCTGAAGGCAAGTGCCTCCGTCATCTCGCTGGGCAGCGGCTTCCGCGGCGGATTGTTTTTCGCCACGCTGTTTCTGGGCGCGCTCGGCGGTCACCTGTTCGCTGCCGGCCTCAACATGATCTGGCCGGGTCTCAACCTCGATCCCAACGTCTATGCGATCGTCGGCATGAGCGCATTGTCGGCCTCCGTGATCGGCGGGCCGCTGACGATGTCGTTCATCGCGCTGGAATCCACCGGCGATCTCTGGCTTACCACCGCCGTGCTGGTCGCGGTCATCATCTCGACCCAGATCACCCGCGAACTGTTCGGCTACTCGTTCGCGACCTGGCGATTCCACCTGCGCGGCGAAACCATCCGCAGTGCTGCCGATGTGGGCTGGATCCGCGATCTCACGGTGCGGCGTCTGATGCGGGCGGACGTGACCACCGTGAACGCCGACATGGAAATCGAAGAATTTCGCGGCAAATTTCCGCTGGGATCGAAGACCCAGGTGGTCGCGGTCGACGCCGCGGGCGGCTACGCCGGGTTGGTGCTGGTGCCCGAAGCGCATGCGCCGGATATCGAGATGGCGAAAGGTCTCATCGGCATCCTTCATCACCGGGACGTGGTGCTGCATCCCGTCATGAACATCCAGGAAGCCATTGCCGTGTTTGACGCCGCGGAAGCGGAATCGCTCGCGGTGGTCGAAACCGGCGGCGAAGGCCGGCCGATCGGAATTTTAACCGAAGCCCACGCGATGCGGCGCTATGCGGAGGAATCCGAACAACGCCGCCGCGAGGCCGTCGGCGATATCTGATCAGCGCACCGGAAAAACGAATATACGATAAACATCGTTGCTTATGCCGACCGTGGAGGAGCCCCATGCGTAGATTGCTGACGGTCATCGTCGCGGTGCTGCTTGGTCTGGGATGGACCGGCATCGCCGCCGCGCAGAATTATCCAACGCGTGCGGTGACCATGATCGTGCCGTTCCCGGCCGGGGGCGCAACCGACACGTTGGCGCGATTCCTGGCCGAGAAGATGCGGGGAGTTCTCGGTCAACCCGTGATCATCGAGAACATTGCGGGGGCAGCCGGCAGCATCGGCGTCGGCCGCGCCGTTCGCTCGGCCGCCGACGGCTACACGCTGAGCATCGGCACCTCGACCACCCACATGCTCACCGGCGGCCTCTACGCGCTTCAATTCGATCTGTTGAAGGATCTGGAGCCGATCATCCAGATCGGCAGCGAACCGCTTTTGATCGTCGGCAAGAAGAGCCTGCCGGCCGACGATTTGAAGGGTCTGATTGCCTGGCTCAAGGCCAATCCGGACAAGGCATCGGTCGGCATCGCCGGCGTCGGCGCGACAGGCCATCTCACCGGAATTTCGTTCCAGAAGCAGACCGGCACGAAATTTCAATTCGTGCCGTATCGCGGCAATGGCCCGGCGATGCAGGATCTGCTGGCGGAACAGATCGATTTCATGATCGAGCCGTCGTCGAATTTCAAATCGCTGGTCGGCGCCGGCAGCGTCAAGCCGTATGCCATCACCGGCAGGACGCGGCTGCCGTCGTCGCCGGATATTCCGACCGCGGACGAGGCGGGCCTGTCAGGCTTCTTTGCTTCGCTGTGGTACGGGCTTTGGGTGCCCAAGGGTACGCCGAAGGAGATCATCGCAAAGCTGAATGCCACCATGGTGCAGCTGCTCGCCGATCCCGCGGTGAAACAGCGCTTCGAGGAGCTCGGCATCCAGATCACCCCGCTCGCCCAGCAGTCGCCGGAAGCCTTGCGCGCTCTTCAGAAAGCCGAGGCTGAACGCTGGTGGCCGATCATCAAGGCGGCCAACCTCAAGGCGGAATGAAGGGTTAAACCCGTTCCAGCTTCTGCAGGCAGCGAACCACGCCGACCTCGGGCGGCATTGGCGTGTCCGGAAAGCTGGTCTTCCAGTTGGTGACGCCGACTTCGCCGACATAGATGTCGCCCTTCGAATCCAGCGCGATGCCGTGCGGCGCCAGGAATTTGCCGGTCTCGAGCCCGGGACCATTTTCGCCGCCGAGCCGCGCGATGCGCTTTCCTTTTGCGTCCACGATGCTCAGGCGCGGGCCCAGATTTGGCACCTTGCGGTTGACCGGCATGCCCGGACCGAGTTCGCCAATGATGAAATTCGGCTGCCTGCCGCCGCAGCAATGCAGCGCGCAGGGCCGATGCAGATTATTCCACTGCGTCTCGTATTTGCCGTTGCCGTCGAACACCTGGACGCGGTGGTTCTCGCGGTCCGCCACGTAGACCCAACCATCAGCGTCGGTGACGATGTTGTGGACGATGTTGAACTGGCCGGGATCGGTGCCGGGCTCGCCCCAGGTTTTGATCAGTCTGCCGTCGGGGGTGTATTTGTGCACGCAGGCATTGCCGTAACCGTCGGAGACGTAAATCTCGCCCTTCGGCGACAGCGCGGTGTGGGTGCAGCGATGGAACGGCTCGCCGCTCATGAACGGCGCCGGCTTGTTCGGGATGCCGATGGTCAGCTTAACCTTGCCGTCGGTCGAGCACTTGCGCACCGTGTGGTCGCCGTCGTCGGTGCAATAGAGATTGTCCTCGGTGTCGATATGCAGCCCATGCGCCCGGTGGAACAGACCTTCGCCCCAGCTAGTGATGAAATTGCCCTCGCGGTCGAGCACGACCATCGGATGGGCGCCGCGATTGAAAACATAGATGCGGTCCTTGCTGTCGACCGCGACGGAAGCGACGTCGGTGAGATTCCATCCCTCCGGCAGCTTCGCCCAGTTCTCCACCACGCGGTAGCGGTGCTCGCCCGAGCCGAGAATGGTCGGCATGTGTGATTCCCCCCTAGAATTGTTTTTAAATCGTCATTCCGGGGCGCGCGAAGCGCGAACCCGGAATCTCGAGATTCCCCGATGTGCAATTGCACATCTGAGGTCTGGTCCTTCGGACCATCCCGGAATGACGGGATGCAATTCACGCGAAGGCCGCGTCGGCGGTTGCCGCTCGTGTAACGCGCGGCAGCAACCCTTCCTCGATCGCCTTGATCTGCAGCGCCAGATATTTCGAATTGATCCGGCATTGCGCCAGGCTGCCGGCGATGAACCAAAGACCCGGCTGGCGCGGTGCGCGTATACATGTTGCGCAATTCCTGATCCTCGCCAAAACCCCAGATCGGGCCGACGCGCTCGGCGACCGCGTCGCCGAACAGTTTGCGCACCAGATGTTGCTGGCCCTTGTAGCCGGTCGCCAGCACGATCAGGTCGGCGGCAAGCGTCTCGCCGCCCTTCATCCGCGCGCCCTCGGCGACAAAGCATTCGATATCCGAAAATTGCCTCAGGCCGATCTCGCCGCGCACGACCAGATCGGAGCAGCCGACATTGAAATAATAGCCGCCGCCACGGGTGAGGTATTTGAACTGCCAGCCGGTGCCGTCCTCGCCGTAGTCGAGCTTGAAACCCTTGCGCTGCAGGCCATCGAGCAGGTCCTTGTCCAGTTCCTTCGACAAGTCCGTAATGGACTGGTGGCTTTTTTTCGCGAGCGGCAACGGCATCGAGGTCGCGATCAGGTCATTATCCTCCAGCGTGCCTTCGTTATAGATCGCATAGGCCAGTTGCGCCGAGGGTTCGATATTGGTGATCAAGGTCGGGCTGCGCTGAACCAGCGTGACCTCAACGCCGCTCGAATGCAGGTCCTGCGCGATATCGTGGCCGCTGTTGCCGGTGCCGATCACCAGCGCGCGTTTGCCCTTCCACGTTTCGCCGTCGCCATACTGGCTGGAATGCAGAACCGTGCCGGCGAAATTTTTCAGGCTGGGAATATCCGGCAAATTCGGAATGCCGCTGACGCCGGTGGCCAGCACGACATGCCGCGGATGCAATCGTCGCGCTTGCTGCCGTCGGTCCGGCGCAACACCACCGACCAGCGCCCTTTCGCTTCGTCGTAGGCGCCGCTCTCGAATTCGGTGCCGGTCCAGTAGTTCAGCTCCATGGCATCGACATAGGCCTCGAACCAGTTGGCGAGCTTGTCCTTGGGGATATAGACCGGCCAGTTCGGCGGGAACGGCATGTAGGGCAGGTGGTTGACCTGCACCTGATTGTGCAGCGTCAGCGCATGGTAGCGGTTGCGCCAGTTGTCGCCGATCCGCGCCTCGCGGTCGACGATCAGCGTATCGATCTGCAATTGCTTGCACCGCGCCGCGATCGAAAGTCCGGCCTGTCCGCCGCCGACCACCAGCACGTCGGGATCCCGCTCGGTATATTCGGCCGCGGCCTTGCGCAGGTCGAGCCAGTTCGGCCCGCGAAAATCCCGCGAATAGGATTGGCCCCGGGGCCGCGATATCCCCTGCTGCTCCTCGAAACCCTTGAGTTCATCGAGTGCGGTCAGCAGCGTCCAGGCTTTCAGCCGGTTGCCGTCGTCGGCATCCGGAATCAATCGCAGAATTCCGCTGCCGCGCCCCTCCGCGGTTTCAAATTTGAAGATCGCTTCGATGGTATGGGTGCCGGCACGGCTCACCCGGCGCGGGGCGGCGCGATCGGGATCGATCCTGAAACCGGCAGGCTGAGCGCGGCCGGCGTCGGCTTTCAACGCTCTCAGGATGGCGTCGGCGCCGTTGATGGTCTGCAGGTTCCAGCTCAGCGCCAGCACATCGCGCCAATAGCTGTCCGGGTGAAACAGCGTTTTCAGCCGGAAGTCGTCGGGCTTCGCAAGCGCGTTTTCGAATTGCGCCAGCCAGTTTTCGGCGGCGATCGAAATATCATCGGTTTTATCCAGCATGCGCGTTTCTCACACCCAGCCGTCTTCGCGGCATTCCCTGGTGCGGTGAAACCTATACCCTTTGCGATGGCGCAGAAAGGGTTGGAAAAAGAACTCCGCTATGTCGCCAGCGACAGGATGTGGCCCTGATCCGGCGGGACGCGACCGCCTAGCGTATCAAGGTAAACCTGTTTCACCGCGGGCGGCCCGCGGCCTTCGATGATCTTGAGCCATCGATCCAGCATCGGAGCAAAACCCGACCAGGCCGCGCTGAACCGCGTGTCGATGCCGCCGGGTCCCCATTCCCTCGCGCGTTTGCGAATCTGGTCGGGCGCGAAGAACCAGGCCGGCTTGGCGCCCGGCAGCGCCGGTTCGTCAGGCGATGAGCTGCGGTGCGTAAGCCCGATACGTCCGGAGTATTTCATCCGATCGCCGAAATGCCGATGCAGCGTCGCGCGCAAGTCGCTGTTGCCCGCCATGTCCACGAACGCGACTGGTGAATCCGACGGCAGCGAGGTCACGCGGTCATAGGTCACCACCTCGTCGTAGCAGCCGAGCGATCTGACGAAATCGGTATTGGCCGGCGAGGTCAGCCCGATCACCCGGATATCCTTGCGCAGCGTATGCAGGAGGTGCGCCAGACCGAACGCGGTCTTGCTGGATGCGCTGGAGAGCATCACGCTCCGCGCGCCGTAAAATTCATTCTCGGCGAGAAAATCGTCGACCAGAAACGACAGCATGAACAGCGGCCGAAGCAGTGCCTGATAATCGCCCTGGCGCCCGGCGAAGGCGGCCTCTCCGCTAATGCGCGCATAGGCGTTGTAGACCGGCGCCACGCCCTGGCGATGCGCGGCGGCGTCACGCAGGCCGCGCTTGCCGACGTCTGCGGCCTCGATCACCAGATGCGTCGCCATCGGAAAATAGCCGAACAGGCGTTCGCCTTCGGAAATGGCCGGATGCTTCGAGGCGATCACCTCGCCGAATCCCCATACCGGAATGTTGCCGAAATTTTCGGGCGCCGGAAACAGCTGCCAGTATTTCAACTGGTCGCCGAGAACGGCGTAAGTGATGTTGTTGGCTGTTAACGCGAAGCGATCGATCTTGATCAGCAGTGCCTCATCGGGCAGGGTGGCGGCGTCAGGCAGCTGCGTCTCGATGAATTTGCATTGCTGCAGATCATTGCGTGCAACGATGAAGTCGGTGGATTTCATTTTTTCGATCCCGGCAGTTTTCCTGCCCCGATCTTTGCTTTTGCCGATGACGGTTTTGCAACAGGTATCTTGTTTAAAACAGCGTTCGCTTTGTCCTGTGCGCCAATCACACCCTCGCGCTTTTTCATCGCCCTGTAATAGCTCCACCACAGATGCGCCGCGGCGCCGCGCAGCGGACGCCAGGGCTCCGCCAGCGGCGCCATCTGCTTGGCGGTCGGCCGGGTCTTCAAGCCCAGTCCTATTTTCACCGCTTCCTGCACGGCGAGATCGCCGGCGGGCCAGGCGTCGCCATGGCCGAGACAAAACAGCAGGTAGACGTCGGCGGTCCACGGACCGATGCCGTGCAGCGACGTCAGCGTATTGTGCGCGGCGTCGGCGTCCTCATTCGCCAGTACCTCGAGGTTGAGCCGCTCCGATGCGATCTCGCGCGCGAGATTTTTCAGGGTTTTGATCTTCGCCGCCGACAGGCCGAGCCGGCCCAGCCGGCCGGCGCGCGCCTTTCGCAGCGTGTCATGGTGAAACGGATCGAACGCGGCGCTGACGCGAGCCCAGATCGCCGCCGCGCTCGCGGTCGACAGTTGCTGGCCGCAGATGATGGCGGCCAGGCCGGCATAACCGGGCGCGCGCCGCCGCAGCGCCGGCATGCCCGCGATCTCAAATATCGGTTTGAGCCGCGGGTCCTGCTTGAGCAGCATGTGGATGGCGTCTTCGAGGTCGGCCTGGGTGTTGAGGTGGACGAGCATTGCGACTTAAAACCATCATGTCCCGCGAAAGAGATCAATGCCGCCGCCTGTCTTCCGCTTCGCGCCGAGCCCGAACGGCTATCTGCATCTCGGCCACGCTTTTTCGGCGTTGCTGAATTTGATCTGGCGCGCCAGTCAGGCGGCCGATTGCTGCTGCGCATCGAGGATATCGACACGACGCGCTGCAAGCCGGAGTTCGAGACCGCGATCTATGAAGACCTGGCCTGGCTCGGCCTGACATGGGAAACCCCGGTGCGGCGGCAGTCCGAGCATCTCGCCGACTATCGCGAAGCGATCGACAAGCTCTCAGTCCAGGGTCTGGTCTATCCGAGTTTCGAAAGCCGCGCCGAGATTGCAAGGCTGGTGGCGCAACGCGAGGCACACGCGCCATGGCCGCGCGACCCCGACGGGGCGCCGCTCTATCCCGGCGCGGCGAAGTTGCTTTCGCCCGATGAGCGCGCGCGATTGCTCGAATCCGATGCCCCCTCGGCGCTGCGGCTCGATATGGCGGCGGCATGCGCGCGCGCCGGTGATCTCGGCTGGATCGAGCACGGTGAAGGTCCCGACGGCGAAACCGGCACGGTAGCCGCGCGGCCGCAAGCCTGGGGCGACGTCGTCCTCGCGCGCAAGGAGACGCCGACCAGCTATCATCTCTCGGTGGTGATCGACGACGCCTTGCAGGGCGTGACCGAGGTGGTGCGGGGTGAGGATCTGTTCTGGTCGACCAGCGTCCACCGGCTGCTGCAGCGGCTGCTCGGCTTGCCGCAACCGGCCTACCGGCACCACCGCCTCATCCTCGACGGCGAGGGACGAAAACTCTCGAAGTCGACGCAGGCCACGGGCTTGCGCGAGCTCCGCGCCGCTGGCGCGACGCCTGAGGACATCCGCCGCCTGGTCGGCCTGCCCTGATTGTGGCCGGGATTGCCGCGGGCCGAGCGTTAGAGCGAAAAACGCCCGTCGGCGTGACTCCCGGCGCCCGGTCATGGCATGGTGGGGCCGGCCAGGGTCAGGGGAATCATGGCGCCAAAATCGCGCTCACAGCGCAGCAGCGCGGCCGCCGAAACGGCGGCCGCCGAAAAAACGCGCTTCAGCCGTTGCCGCGGGCAAGGCCCGCAAACGCACTGCCATGGCGGCCGAGCCCGGCATGGTCGAGGCGGCGCTCGCCGCGTTCGCCCACGAGGTCCGCACCCCGCTCACCGGAATTCTTGCCATCAGCGACCTCTTGGCGACGTCCGACCTCGACGAGCGCGAGCGGCGCTGGGTCGATACCATCAAGGCGGGCGCGGAGCATCTCGCCAGCCTCGCGACATTGTTCGTCGACGCCGCGAAAGGCGGCAGGGCGGCGGCCGGCGTGCGGAAGGATTTCTTCGATCTGCGGGCGCTGGCGCGTAACGCCGGCGATTCCCTTGCCGGCAGGGCGGCGGCGAAAGGCCTGCAATCCCAAGTCGATATCTCGGAGAAGCTGCCGGCGCATGTGGTCGGCGATCCCGTTCGGCTGCGCGCCGCGCTGGAAAACCTGATCGACAACGCGGTGAAGTTCACCGAGCGAGGCGGCGTCGCGCTGGCAGTGACGCCGATGCGCGGCGCAAGCGGCAAGGTCGGCGTCGCCTTTTCGATTTCCGACAGCGGGATCGGGCTCACGCTCAACGAGATCAAACGCCTGTTTCGCCCGTTCTCGCAGGCCAATGTCAGCATCGCGTCACGTTTCGGCGGCGCGGGGCTCGGATTGTCGTCGGTGAAGCAGCTAGCGCGCGCAATGGGTGGCGACATCCTCGTTGCGCAACAGCGGGGTGGAGGAACCACGTTCACGCTGAGCGTGACCTTGACCCGCGCGAAAGCTCCGAAAGCCGCCAGTTCGGGCGCGGATGCCGATGCGTCGTCGGATCCGGGGCGGGCGCTGCGCGTTCTCAGCGTCGAGGATAATCCGTTCGGCCGCGTCGTACTGAATGCGATTCTCACCGAACTCGGTCATCAGGCGGAATTCATCGGACGAGGCGAGGCCGCCACCGAGCGGATCGCGCAAGGAGCGTTCGACGCGGTGCTGATGGACATGGTGTTGCCGGGCATTGACGGCATCGAGGCCATCAGGCGAATTCGCAAGCTGAGCCCGCCGCTCGGCCGCATTGCGATCATCGGGGTGTCGGGCCGCGGCGATGACGAAGCGGCTTCCCGCGCAGCCGGCGCAGATGCCTTCCTGGTCAAGCCTGTGAGTCCAAGGGCTCTAGCGACTGCGCTGCTTGAAGCGACACGCCGTGCGGCAGCCGCGACTTGATGATCGCCGCGTTGAGTTCGCCGCCATAGACGAAAATCGCGGCGATGAAATACAGAAACACCAGCGCGATGATGACGGACGCCAGGCCGGCATACATCGTGACGTAGTTGTTGGCGAAGCGCGCGAGATATTGTCCGAACACGATGCCCGACACCAGCGACGCCACCAGCGTGAAGATGATGCCCGGCAGGATCTGCAGAAATCCGCGGCGGCCCGCCGGAAGCCAGGCATGCAAAATGAAGAGCGCGATGATCAGCGCCGTGATGGCGATGCCGTAGCGCGAAACGTTGAGAAAATTCTCGTTGGTTTCGACGATCAGCGGAATATGGCGGCGTGCCGCCTCCAGCATCAGCGGACCGAGCACGATCAGGAACGCCATCGCCAGCGCGGTGAAGGCGGCGATCAGCGTGTAGCCGATCGATTCCAGCCGCAGCCAGTACCAGCGCCGCGGTTCGATCACCGAATAGGCGCGGTTGAGCGCCACGCGCAGGCTTTCGACGCCGTTCGAGGCAAAATACACCGCGAGCGCGGCACCGATGGTCAGCGCGTCGCCCCGGGTCGTCGTCAGCACATCGTGAATCTCGCCCGACAGCGAATCGGCGACCTGCTTCGGCCAGACCTGCAGCATCAGCCCCGCGGCCTGATCGGCGAGTTCCTTCGACCCGAAAAAGCCGGCCAGCGACGTCAGCACGATCAGAAACGGAAACAGCGCCATCAGCGTCGACAGCGAGATGTGGCTGGCGATCGCCCAGCCGTCATCGGCGAGAAACGTGTAGAACGCATCCATGCTGACATGAAAGACGTAGCGGAGCTGCCTCACATTTCACCCTGGCCAGTGGAAGCCGGTTCATTCGGCGAACCACGCTACCTTCTGATATTATTGGGCTAAAAGCCAGATCATCGCGCCGGGGTTCGGCTCGATGTGGGCGATGGCGGACCGGCTTGGGCGGTGTTATGTACGGCCGATGGCCTCATTCCTGAGTACGATCATACTTCCCGTCGCGGTTGCCGCTGTCGCGCTGGTGCTGCTGCTTGGTCTGCTTAACATGATGCGGGGCGGATCGCCGAACCGGTCCCAGAAGCTGATGCAGCTCAGGGTCTTGCTGCAATTTGTCGCGATCGTCATCACCATGCTCGCGGTCTGGGCGATGGGGCGCTAGATGGAAACAAGTTGGTTGGTATTTTAGACCGCCGGCTCGCAAGATGCTCGCGACCTCTCCCCATGGGAGAGGTGGCCCCGAACCCTGGAGCTACGAATGGTCGTCCTCAATCGTATCTACACGCGAACCGGCGATGACGGCACCACGGCGCTCGGCAGCGGCGAACGCCGCCCGAAATACGATCTGCGCATCAGCGCCTATGGAACCGTCGACGAGACCAACGCCGCCATCGGCATCGTCCGGCTTTATCTTTCGGATGCGCGCGATCTCGATGCGATGCTGGGCCTGATCCAGAACGATTTGTTCGATCTCGGCGCCGACCTCGCGGTGCCCCTGCGCGACGGCAAGGCGGAACGCCTAAGGATGTTGTCGAGCCAGGTCGAGCGGCTTGAGCGCGACATCGACACTTTGAATGCGCATTTGGCGCCATTGACCTCCTTTGTGCTGCCCGGAGGCACGCCCGCCGCGGCGCATCTGCATCTGGCGCGTACCATATGCCGCCGGGCGGAACGGATCATGGTGGAACTCGCGGCCAAGCCCAACGAAGCCGTCAGCGAGGCCGCGATCCAGTATATCAACCGGCTGTCCGACTTCCTGTTCGTCGCCAGCCGTTCCGTGAACGACAACGGCGCCGGCGACGTGCTGTGGGTGCCCGGCCAGAACCGCTAAAGCGCGTCCATTCGGGGCGATTTTTGGCCCTCGCGCGTTGACCGGGGTTGGCCGGACCTTTAGGTTCCGCGCCCAAGTGATCAAAGCTGAAATTCAAGCGAAAGAGGATCGATGAAGGTTTTGGTGCCGGTAAAGCGGGTGGTCGATTACAACGTCAAGGTCCGCGTCAAGAGCGACGGATCGGGCGTCGAACTGGCCAACGTCAAGATGTCGATGAACCCGTTCGACGAAATCGCCGTCGAGGAGGCCCTGCGCCTGAAAGAGGCCGGCAAGGCAACCGAGGTGGTGGTGGTATCGATCGGTCCCGCGCAGGCGGCTGAAACCATCCGGACCGGCCTTGCCATGGGCGCCGATCGCGGCATCCTGGTCAAGGCGGAGGGGAACGTCGAACCGCTGGCGGTGGCGAAAATTCTCAAAGCCATCGTCGACGAGGAGAAGCCCGGCCTGGTCATTCTCGGCAAGCAGGCGATCGACGATGACTCAAACCAGACCGGCCAGATGCTGGCCGCCCTGCTCGGATGGTCGCAGGCGACCTTTGCCTCCAAGCTCGAAGTCGACGGCGCCGATTTCAAGGTGACGCGCGAAGTCGACGGCGGCTTGCAGACGTTGAAACTCAAGGGACCGGCGATCGTCACCACCGACCTGCGGCTGAATGAGCCGCGCTACGCCAGCCTGCCCAACATCATGAAGGCGAAGAAGAAGCCGATCGCCGACAAGAGCGCATCCGATTACGGCGTCGATCTCACCGCCCATCTCGAGATCCTCAAGACATCCGAACCGCCCGGCCGCAAGGGAGGCGTCAAGGTCAAGGACGTCACCGAACTGGTGTCGAAACTCAAGAATGAAGCCGGGGTTCTCTAGATGACCACGCTGTTGATCGCCGAACACGAACGCTCAACCCTGAAGGACTCCACCAACAAGGCGCTGACGGCTGCGACCCAACTGGGTGGCGAGGTTCACGTGCTGGTCGCCGGCGGCGGTGAGGGTACCAGGGCCGCGGCCGAGGCTGCCGCCAAACTTGCCGGCGTCAAGAAGGTCTTGCTCGCCGAAGGCGATGCCTATGCCCACGACCTCGCCGAGCCGCTGGCCGCCCTGATCGTGGCGCTGGCGCCCTCGCTATGACGCCTTCGTCGCGCCCGCGACCTCGCGCTTCAAGAACGTGATGCCGCGCGTCGCAGCGCTCCTCGACGTCATGCAGGTGTCGGAAATCATCAAGGTGGTTTCGCCCGATACTTTCGAGCGGCCGATCTATGCCGGCAACGCGATCCAGACGGTGAAATCGAAGGACGCCAAGAAGGTGATCACGGTGCGGACTTCCACTTTCGCCGCTGCCGGCGAAGGCGGCAGCGCGTCGGTGGAAAATGCCGCGTCGGCGGCCGATCCCGGCCTGTCCAGTTTTGTCGGCGAGGAGGTTGCCAAGAGCGACCGTCCGGAACTGACCTCGGCGAGGATCATCGTCTCCGGCGGCCGCGCCATGCAGAGCCGCGAGAATTTTGCCAAATATATCGAGCCGCTCGCCGACAAGCTCGGCGCCGGCGTCGGCGCGTCGCGCGCCGCGGTCGATGCCGGTTATGCGCCGAACGACTGGCAGGTCGGCCAGACCGGCAAGGTGGTGGCGCCGGAGCTTTATGTCGCCATCGGCATCTCCGGCGCGATCCAGCATCTCGCCGGCATGAAGGATTCCAAGGTGATCGTCGCGATCAACAAGGATGAGGACGCGCCGATTTTCCAGGTCGCCGATTACGGCCTGGTCGCGGATCTGTATCAGGCGGTTCCCGAGCTGACCGAGGCGCTCGGCAAGCTTGGGAAGTAACGAGAATTAAAGCTGCCGGCGGGACGAGTGAATTCCTTCCGGTGTTTATGCAATGAGGATGGGCAGGCGCGGGGACACCCGGATCGCCCGGTGAGATGACAAGATGGCAATGATCAAGAAGGTCGGCGTGATCGGCTCGGGCCAGATGGGCAACGGCATCGCGCATGTGGCGGCGCTGGCCGGGTTCGACGTGGTACTCAACGATGTCTCCGCCGATCGGCTGAAGTCGGGAATGGCGACCATCAACGGCAATCTGTCGCGCCAGGTCTCCAAGAAAATCATCACCGAAGACGCGCGCAAGCAGGCCCTGGAGCGGATCGTCTCCACCGAGTCGATGGACGGGCTCGCCGACTGCGACCTGGTGATCGAGACCGCGGTCGAGAAGGAAGAGGTCAAGCGCAAGATTTTTCACGATGTCTGCGCGGTGCTGAAGCCGGAGGCCATCGTCGCCTCCAACACCTCGTCGATCTCGATCACGCGGCTTGCCGCGTCCACCGACCGGCCCGAGCGCTTCATCGGCATTCACTTCATGAATCCGGTGCCGCTGATGGAACTGGTCGAACTGATCCGCGGCATCGCCACCGACGACGCCACCTTCGACACGGCCAAGGAATTCGTCACCCGGCTCGGCAAGCAGATCGCGGTTTCGGAAGATTTTCCCGCCTTCATCGTCAACCGCATTCTGCTGCCGATGATCAACGAGGCGATCTATACGCTGTATGAGGGGGTCGGAAACGTCGAGGCGATCGACGCCGCGATGAAGCTCGGCGCGCACCATCCGATGGGGCCGCTGGAGCTTGCCGATTTCATCGGCCTCGACACCTGTCTGTCGATCATGCAGGTGCTGCATGAGGGTCTCGCGGACTCCAAGTACCGGCCGTGTCCGCTGCTGGTGAAATACGTCGAGGCCGGCTGGCTCGGCCGCAAGACCCAGCGCGGCTTCTACGACTATCGCGGCGACAAGCCGGTCCCGACGCGGTAAATTGCCGGCGTCCGGGACACGCAACGTTAATGCCTGCCGGGTAGCCTGCGCGCGACGGGGACTGGTGCGTATGGATATGATGAGCATGGTGAGCAGCCTTCTTGCTGCTCAGGCAGGGAACATGCAGATGCAGGTCGCCGCCACCATCATGAAATCGAACGCCGACGCCGAGAAATCCGCGGTCCTGACGCTATTGGGCGCTGCCCAGCAAAGTGCGTCGTCTTTGGCCAATGTCGGCGCCGGCATCGGCGGCAACCTCGACGTAACCGCCTAAAGCCCGGCGGCTACCGGCTTCAAGGCGGCCATGATCAGCTGGATGGCGTCGTCGCTGGCCCATTCCGCCGGTCCGGCAATGGTGCCGATCTCGCAGCCTTGGCCGTCGACCAGCACCGAGGTCGGCATCCCCAGCGCCCGACCTACACCCTTAAGATCTTGAAAAACCTTGGCTTTCTGGTCATTGAAATAGCCGAGCCGGGTCAGATTGGCGTCTTTCAGGAACTTCTTCGGTTTTTCCGAGTCGCGGGTATCGATGTTGACGGCAACCACCTCGAAATTCGGCCCGCCGAGCCTGGTTTGCAGGCTCTCCAGCGCCGGCATTTCCTTGCGGCAGGGCACGCACCAGGTCGCCCACAGGTTCACCAGAACGGTGCGCCCGCGCCAGTCGGAGAGCTTTCTGGGCTTGCCGTCGGCGTCCTCGAAGGCGAGGTCCGGCAGCCGCAGCGGGGCCGTCGCCAGGGTCAGCGCGGCCACTTCGCCATGCGCCAGCGGCGCGAGCTTGCGCGCAAGCTCGACCGCCCCGCGGCAGGCGGGATCGCCTGACGCGTTGCGCTGCAGCCCGCCAATCCCGTAGACCCCGGCAAATCCAATCACCGCCCCGATCAATACCGCCCCGATCGCGAAGGGCATCCGGCGCATGGCAGCCGGGCGGGACGAGGGTCGTTCAGGCATATCGTTTGTCATCCTGTATCAGATACGGCTATTCAGAGCCTGTATTACAGTCGGTTGATCCGGTAACGCCATACAGCGTTCCGATCGCTGGCGCGACGATGAGTGGCAGGTCATGAGTAACAAGTCATGAGCAACAAGATGTGGGGTGGCCGGTTCACGGATCGCCCCGATGCGATCATGGAGGAAATCAACGTCTCCATCGACGTCGATCGTCACCTTTATGCCCAGGACATCGCCGCGTCCAAGGCCCACGCCGCGATGCTCGCCGCGCAAGGCATTATCACCGCCAACGATGCGAAAAATATCGCAGGGGGTCTAGACACGATTTTGTCAGAGATCGGCAAGGGATCGTTCGATTTCAAGCGCGCGCTCGAGGACATTCACATGAACGTCGAGAGCCGGCTTGGCGAGTTGATCGGGCCTGCCGCGGGCAGGCTGCACACCGCGCGTTCGCGCAACGATCAGGTGGCGACCGATTTCAGGCTCTACATCCGCGACACCATCGACGCGACCGATGCCGCGCTGGCCGCGTTCCAGCGCGCGCTGGTGGCGCGGGCGCTGGAGCATGCCGCAACCGTGATGCCGGGCTTCACCCATCTGCAGACCGCGCAGCCGGTCACGTTCGGGCACCACCTCTTGGCCTATGTCGAGATGGCGGCGCGCGACCGTGGCCGGTTTGCCGACGCGCGCAAACGTCTCAATGAATCGCCGCTCGGCGCCGCGGCGCTGGCCGGCACGTCGTTTCCGATCGATCGCGACGCGACCGCAAAGGCGCTGGGTTTCGACCGGCCGATGGCCAATTCGCTCGACGCGGTGTCGGACCGCGACTTCGTGCTCGAAACCCTGTCGGCGGCGGCGATCGCCTCGGTGCACCTGTCGCGTTTCGCCGAGGAAATCGTGATCTGGACCTCGCCGCTGGTGGGACTGGTGCGACTATCCGACAAATTCACGACCGGTTCTTCGATCATGCCGCAAAAGCGCAACCCCGATGCCGCCGAACTGGTCCGCGCCAAGACCGGCCGGGTGATCGGCGCGCTCACCGCGTTGCTGATCGTGATGAAAGGCCTGCCGCTGGCCTATCAAAAGGACATGCAGGAGGACAAGCAGGGCGCGATGGAAGCGTTCGGCGCGCTGTCGCTGGCAATCCGGGCGATGACCGGAATGGTCGCCGACATCGTGCCGGACGAGGCGCGGATGAAAGCCGCCGCCGGCGAGGGCTACGCCACCGCGACCGATCTTGCCGACTGGCTGGTGCGGACGCTGAAAATGCCGTTCCGCGACGCCCATCACGTCACCGGCCGCATCGTCGCCAAGGCGTCGAAAGCAGGCGTGCCGTTACACCAGCTGCCGTTGCAAGAGATGCAGGCGATCGAGCCCAGGATTACCGCTGATGTCATGGGCGTGCTTTCGGTGGAGGCCTCGGTGAAGAGCCGCAACAGTTATGGCGGGACCGCCCCGAAGAACGTGCTTGCGCAGGCGAAAGCCTGGCTCAGGCGGCTGGAAAAAGAGCGAAAATTGGGCTGAGCCACAAGAATTTCGCTGCAATTTCATGATTGTCCAGCTCGATTGTCCAAGTCTCGATTGTCCGGGTCTCGCCAGAACAGGGCAATCTTTGTATGGTGCCGCCGCATTGGGGATTTTGTCGTGAATCGCAACTACCGCCCGACATGTCGGGGATGGGCTATCATGCTTTTGAGCGCGGCCGTGCTCGCGCTCGGGGGCTGCGGACGCAAAGGCCCGCTCGACCTGCCGCCGACCGCATCGCCGGCCGCGGCCGCAGCCGCTCAGGCCGATGCCGACCACGTGCCGGCCGCGAGCCAGCCAAGCGTGTTCAATCCGTCCTACGGAGCCGATGCGCCGCCGGCCGCCACTAAAGGCGGCAAGAAAGCATTCGTTCTCGATCCGCTCCTCAACGACTGAGCCCGCCATGAATCATTTCGACTACCGCAACGGCGTGCTTCACGCCGAGGCGGTGAATCTTATCGAGCTGGCGGATGCGGTCGGCACGCCGTTCTATTGCTACTCGACCGCGACCCTGGAGCGCCATTACCGGGTGTTCAGCGACGCCTTCGCCGGTGAAAAGGCGCTGGTGTGTTACGCCATGAAGGCCAACTCGAATCAGTCGGTGCTGCGCACGCTGGCGAAACTCGGCGCCGGCGCGGACGTGGTTTCGGGTGGCGAGTTGAAGCGTGCGCTGGCCGCCGGCATTCCGCCCGAAAAGATTTTGTTTTCCGGGATCGGCAAGACCGAGGCCGAACTGCGCGCGGCGCTTGCCGCGGACATTCTCTGCATCAACGTCGAATCCGAGCCCGAACTCGAATTGCTCTCGCGGCTGGCCGGCGAGACCGGCCGGACTGCGCGGATCTCGGTTCGGGTCAATCCCGACGTCGATTCCGGCTCGCATGCGAAGATCTCGACCGGCAAGTCCGAGAACAAGTTCGGCGTACCGCTCGCCCGCGCGCGCGCGGTCTACGCCCGCGCCGCAAAGCTGCCGGGGATCCAGGTCACCGGCGTCGACATGCATATCGGCAGCCAGATCACCGATCTGGTGCCGCTGGAAGCCGCCTTCAGGCTGCTGGCCGAATTCGTGCAGACGCTGCGCGCCGATGGCCATACCATTTCGCATGTCGATTTCGGCGGCGGGCTCGGCATTCCCTATCATGCCGATCGGGAAGCGCCGCCGGCGCCCGCGGCCTATGCCGCGATGGTCAAGCGGGTGACGCACAATCTCGGTTGCACGCTGATGTTCGAGCCGGGACGGATGATCGTCGGCAATGCCGGCATTCTGGTCACGCGCGTGATCTATGTGAAGCATGGCGACGCCAGGAACTTCGTCATCATCGACGCGGCGATGAACGATTTGATCCGCCCGACACTGTACGAGGCGCACCACGACATCCTGCCGGTCCGCCTGGCAGCGGGAGGCGCGCCGATGATCCTCGCGGACGTTGTTGGACCGGTCTGCGAAAGCGGCGATTATCTCGCGCTGGGACGGACCATGCCCGAGCCCAAGTCCGGCGATCTCCTCGCGGTCATGACCGCCGGCGCCTACGGCGCGGTGCAGTCCGGCACCTACAACACCCGCGCGCTGGTGCCGGAAGTGCTGGTCAAGGACGATCAATACGCGGTGGTGCGGCCCCGCGTCGAGGTCGATGAGTTGATCGCGATGGACAAGCCCGCGCCGTGGCTGTGAGTTGGCGTCGGGGACGACAGCGAGCTAGCTCTTCTTTCCTCCCACCACCACCCCCGCCGCTTTTTCGATCGGCTTGATCGCAGAGGTAAAATCCGACTCCGCGCCCATGTCGCGGATCACCACTTCCCACAGCCGACCGACCGCTTCGGCAACCTCCATCGATAGCCCCAGGGCCTTGGCTTCCTCGAGGCAGAGCCGCACGTCCTTCACCATCAACCCGGTAGTGAATCCGAAATCGAAGGTGCGCGGCAGGATCGAGCGCGGAAACTTGTCGCGGCTCGCGGTGTTCATGCCTGACCCGGCATTGATCACGTCGATCATCACGGCGGGATCGAGCCCAGACTTGACGCCCATCACCACCGCTTCGGAAGTGGCGACCACGGCGGTCGCCGACAACAGATTGTTGGCAAGCTTCATGGTCTGCGCCGAGCCGGGTTTTTCGCCGATGAAGAACACCTTGCCGATCACCTCGAGCGCCGGCTTCACCGCCTCGAAATCCGCGCGGGGACCCGAGACCATCACCGCAAGCGTTCCCTTCTCGGCGCCGCCGACGCCACCGCTCACGGGACTGTCGAGCTGCACGATGTTGCGTTTCGCCAGCAGATCATGAATGCGCACTGCCATGTGCGAGCCGACGGTGGAGAGATCGACGAAGCGTTTTATCAGTTTGCCTTCGATCGCGCCGCCGGTGCCGGTTGCGACCTCGAGCGAGGCCTGCAGCGACGGCAGGCTTGCCAGCACGGTCTCGGCGCGGTCGGCGACGTCTTTCGGTGAGGAAGCGGCCTGCGCGCCCAGCGCAACCAATTTGTCGACGGCTTCCTTGCGCTGGTCGAATACCACCAGCCGATGCTTGGCCTCGATCAGGCGGCGGGCCATGGGAAAGCCCATTTTCCCCAGGCCGATGAATCCGATGTCCATGATGATCTATCCCTAAAGTCTGTTTGAGAACGTCATTGCGAGAAGCGAAGCGACGAAGCAATCCATTCTTTCTTGGTTAGTCTGGATTGCTTCGCGGAGCCTGTCATCGGGCGGCGCTTTGCGCCGACCCGTTGGCTCGCAATGACGGTGTAGTGCCTCGGCTGCTCGTCCCGACCGAATCCTAGCCCTTGTCGATTTCGGCGAACACTTCGCGCGCGATGCGGAAGCTGTCGACGCCCGCGGGCACGCCGGCATAGATCGCCACCTGCATGAAGATTTCGCGAATCTCGTCCTTGGTCACGCCGTTGACCAGCGCGCCCTTGATGTGCACCCGCAATTCATGGGGCCGGTTGAGAATCGAGATCATGGCAAGATTGAGCATGCTGCGGGTCTTGCGCGGCAGTTCCTCGCGGCCCCACACCGCACCCCAGCAGTATTCGGTAACCAGTTCCTGAAACGGCTTGTTGAAATCGTCGGCGTTCTTGAGTGCGTTGGCGACGTAGGCCTCGCCCAGCACAGCTTTCCTGATTTCCAACCCCTTATCGTGCGTTTTCTTGTCCATGGCGTTTCCCTTGGGCTTTCCTGATGGTTCGACGGCCGACGTTACGAGGTCGCCGCTCTCCAGTCACGCCTTCGTGTTATGCGTATTTCCGGCTGGGGGTTACCTCTCCGGAACGGGTGCCTCACTGCCGCCGTTGTGGTAGGGTGGTGTTTCGGCAATCAGGAGAGTTTGTTGAGCGGCGCCACCCCCGACCCATCAGAGCCAGCACGCGACGCTGATGCCGTTTCGCGGCTGCAGCTGACGCAGGCCTTGCAGCGGGCAAAATATGCCATCGCGTGGGAGCGAAGCTGGCCGCATTTGGCGCGGCTATTGACTGTCGTCGGACTGTTTCTGGTGGTGTCCTGGGCCGGACTATGGCTGGCGCTGCCGTTCGTTGCGCGCGCCGTGGGCCTCGGTCTGTTCGTGCTGTCGGCGCTGGGCGTGCTGTTTCCGCTTGCCAGGTTTCGCTGGCCGAGCCGCGAAGAGGCCCTCGGCCGGCTCGACCGCGGCACCGGCATCCGCCATCGCCCGGCGACCGCGCTGACCGATACGCTGGCCACGCCGGATCCGGTTGCGCACGCATTGTGGCAGGCGCAGCGCGAACGCACCTTGGCATCGATCAAGCGCATCCGCGCCGGCCTGCCGTCGCCGCGGCTTGCGATCCATGATCCCTGGGCGCTGCGCGCGCTGGTCGCGGTGATGATGGTCGCGGCCTATGTGGCCGCGGGCGACGAGCGCGCGCTGCGCACCGAGGCGGCGTTCGACTGGAACGGCGTGCTGTCGCCGGCCAATATCAGGGTCGATGCCTGGGTGACACCGCCGCTCTATACCGGCAAGCCACCAGTCATTCTGTCGGCGGCGAACAAGGAAGCCGCCATCCCCGCCGCGGGACCCTTGCCGGTTCCTGCGGGCTCTACGCTGATCGTGCGCTCGAGCGGCGGCACGCTCGATGTGGTCGGCGGTGGCGGCGTGACCGAAGCCGTAGCCGACCGAGCAGGCGCCCAAGGGCACCAACGAACGGCATTTCACCATCGCCGGCGATGGCACCGCGCATGTCCGCGCGCCCTCCGGTCAGCCGCAATGGAAATTCAGCGCCATTCCCGACCGCGCCCCGACCATCTCGCTTGCGAAAGATCCGGAGCGTCAGGCCCGCGGCTCGCTGCAGATGTCCTACAAGATCGAGGACGACTACGGCGTCACCGAAGCGCAGGCGCATTTTGCGGTCCGTCCCGGTGACGCGCCGAAAGCTGCGACCGCGGCGCGGCCGTTGTTCGAGGCGCCGCAATTTCCGCTGGTGCTTCCGAATGCGCGGACCCGCAATGGCGTCGGCCAGACCGTCAAGGATCTCAGCGAGGATCCCTATGCCGGCGCCGACGTTACGCTGACCCTGACGGCAAAGGACGAGGCCGGCAATGAGGGCCGCAGCGAACCGTTCAACATGCGGCTTCCGGAGCGGCTGTTCACCAAGCCCCTGGCGCGGGCGCTGATCGAGCAGCGCCGCACTCTGGCGCTCGACGCCAATCAGAACTCGCAGGTCTATGCCGCGCTCGAGGCGCTGATGATCGCGCCGGAATTGTTCACGCCCGAAGCCGGCCAGTATCTCGGGCTCTTCAGCGTCGCGCGGCAATTGGAGGCCGCCCGCACCGACGACGCCATGCGCGAGGTCGTCGCCAGCCTGTGGGCGCTCGCCGTCACCATCGAGGACGGCAACATCACCGATGTGGACAAGGCGCTGCGCGCCGCGCAGGATGCGCTCAAGCAGGCGCTGGAACGCGGCGCCAGCGACGAAGAGATCAAAAAACTCACCGAGAACCTGCGCGCGGCGCTGGATAATTTCCTGCGCCAGCTCGCCGAACAGCTGCGCAACAATCCGCAGCAACTGGCGCGGCCGCTCGATCCCAACACCCGCGTGATGCGCCAGCAGGACCTCAACAACATGATCGAGCGCATGGAGCGCCTGTCGCGCTCCGGCGACAAGGACGCCGCCAGGCAATTGCTCGAGCAACTGCAGCAGATGCTGGAAAATCTGCAGATGGCGCAGCCCGGCCAATCCGACGGCGACATGGAGCAGGCGCTGAACGAACTTGGCGACATGATCCGCAAGCAGCAGCAGTTGCGCGACAAGACCTTCAAGCAGGGCCAGGATTCGCGGCGCGATCGCATGCGCGGCAAGCAGGGCGATCAAAGCATGAGCGATCTGCAGCAGGACCAGCAGGGCCTGCGCGACCGGCTCAAGAAACTGCAGCAGGAGCTTGCCAAGCGCGGCATGGGACAAGGCCAGCGCGGCGAGAAGGGTAGCCGCGGCGAGCAAGGCCAACAGGGCCAGCAAGGCGAGCAGGGCGACGGCGAGGATGGCCTCGGCGAGGCCGATTCCGCGATGGGCGATGCCAGCGGCAGGCTAGGGGAGGGCAACGCCGATGGCGCCGTGGATTCGCAAGGCCGCGCGCTGGAAGCGTTGCGCAAGGGCGCCCAGAGCCTCGCTGAAGCGATGCAGGGTGAGGGCGAGGGACAGGCCGACGGCCCGGGCACTCGCGCAGGGAGGCAGCAGAGCGGCGGCAACCAAAGCGATCCGCTTGGGCGGCCGCTGCACGGGCGCGAATTCGGTGACGATCTGACGGTGAAGATTCCCGGCGAAATCGATGTGCAGCGGGTGCGCCGGATTCTGGAAGAACTCCGCCGCCGCCTCGCCGATCCGCAGCGTCCGCAGATCGAACTCGATTACATCGAGCGGCTGCTGAAGGATTATTAGGCGCTTCCTTTCAACCCAACGGCGTCGTCACCGAGACGAGTGTCATACGCGGGCTTGACCCGCGTATCCGTCATCTCACGAGAATCGTCAGAAGAAGATGGATTGCCGGATCATAGGCGAGCGGATAGCGACGCCGTCCTTCGCGACGGCTTTGCCCGGCAATGACGGGTTGAGAGGCACAGCGCGCTAACGCCTTCCGTGCCGCCAGCGCACCGGCGACCGCGGCACGGATATCGGCCACCGAAAACGGCTTGGTGATGACGTCATGGGCGATGGCGTTGAGGCCGGATGCGCGTTCGCGCTGATCGGCAAAGCCGGTCATCAATAAAATCGTCAGGTCGGGAAAATCGCGGGCCGCCGCCAGCGCCAGCGCGATTCCGTCCATGACCGGCATCTGGATATCGGTGAGCAGGAGATCGAAGGCGCCCTGGTCGCGATTCAGGATTTCCAGCGCCTCGGCGCCGTCTTGCGCGGTGACGGTGTCGTGGCCGTCCATGGCGATGGCGCGCGCCACCAGCGTGCGCATGGAGTCTTCATCGTCGGCGATCAGCACGCGCGGCATGGAGCACCTGTTCTTCGCAAGCGAAGCCGCACGGACCCGTTCATATATTGCCGCCGGCGAGATCGCGCTTGCTGAAGAAGCGTACATCGATATTGCGCCCTTCCGGGGGCGGCGAAGCCAGTCGCGACTTGAACCAGGCCCTTTCGCCCGGCTTCAGTACGGCCTGCTCCAGCACCGCGTTCCAGGCATAGATCTCCGCACCTTGCGCGTCGCGGACGCTGAAGCGCAGCCGCGGCAATTCGACCGGCTTGCGGCCTTCGCCCACGATCACGCCCTCGATCACCAGCACCGCTTTACCTTCCACGGTCTCGGAGGTGATCTTGACGTCCTTGAACATCAGCCCGCGCAGGTTCACCTCAAGGCCGACCATTTTGTAGAACATGGCGGTCTGCGGCAGCAGCCGCACCACCTCGACGCGCCAGATGATCAGCGCCAGCACCAGCGCGGCCATGGCGGTGCAGGCCGTGGGCAGGCTGACGAAGGATTTGCCTGGTGCGCGACGCGGCGCCGGCGGTCTGAACAGCTTTCGGAACCAGGACAGGCGTTGCCGCGCGGCCTCCGTATCCTGCACACCGTGCCGGGCCAGCGACGGCCAGTCGTTCTCAATGTCCCGCGGCGAGCCTTCGCCGTCCGCCGAGGCCGGCCAGTCGCCCGATATCGAAGGGCTGTCGACGACAGGGGTCTCCGCGTCGTGGCCGTCGTCCTGGCGCGCGAGAGCCTCCCATTCCGCGGCGGCGTCGCTGCCGGCGGACGATGCGCTGGCTGCCGCCATCGCAGGTGCCGGAGCTGCGAGCTCGGTCGCATCCTCCGGCCGCGCCAGCCAGACCTCCTTGCAACGGGAGCAACGCACGGTACGGCCAGCCGCGCCCAAGGTAGCCAAATCAATGGCATAGGACGTTGTACAATGGGGGCAAATGATGTGCATGGAGCCAATCTCCACAATGATGCTGCCGGGATGCTACAAGCCGACCGTTAACGAATTGGAAACCATAATCGAAGCACAACCATTTTGTTGGGTTCGCAGCCGCAGCGAAGCCAACGAGTTCCGGGCCTTCGGTTTCAGGTATCCGGTCGCGCCCCACATCGAACGGAGCTGAGCTTGGTTCGGTTCGAAAATGTTGGATTGCGTTACGGGCTTGGCCCGGAGATTTTGCGCGACCTTAGTTTCCTGATCCCCGCCCATTCCTTCCAGTTCCTCACCGGGCCGTCCGGCGCCGGCAAGACCTCGCTATTGAGGCTGCTGTTCCTGTCGCTGCGGCCGACGCGTGGCCTGGTCAATCTGTTCGGCCATGACGTCTCGCTGCTTGGCAAGGATGAGATCGCCGATCTGCGCAAGCGGATCGGCATCGTGCTGCAGGACTTTCGCCTGCTCGATCACATGACCACTTATGAAAACGTGGCGCTGCCGTTCCGGGTGATGGGCCGCGAGGAATCCAGCTATCGCAAGGAGGTCATCGATCTCCTGAAATGGGTCGGTCTCGGCGAGCGAATGGATGCCCTGCCGCCGATCCTGTCCGGCGGCGAGAAGCAGCGCGCGGCGATCGCCCGCGCCGTGATTTCGCGGCCGCAACTGCTGCTGGCGGATGAGCCGACCGGCAACGTCGATCCGACGCTGGGGCGGCGATTGCTGCGGCTGTTCATCGAACTGAACAAGTCCGGCACCGCGGTGATCATCGCGACCCACGACATCACGCTGATGGATCAGTACGACGCGCGGCGGCTGGTGCTGCATCAGGGACGGTTGCACATCTATGAGTAGAAGCGGCGACGAGCATGGACCGTTGGTGGATCTCGGGCACGAGCGCCCGCAGGTGCCGGCGCGGGCGCGCAATCTGTCGCCGATCGTGCCGCGCGCCTCGATCGCCGGCCGCGCGCTGGTCGCCGTTGTCGCCATCATGACGTTCCTGGCATCGATCACCACCGGCGCCGTGCTGCTGGTGAGCGCGTCGGCGGCGGAGTGGCAATCGGAAGTCGCAAGCGAAATCACCATCCAGGTGCGCCCCGTGGCCGGTCGCGATATCGACCGCGACGTAGCGGCGGTGGCTGAAGCGATGCGCACGCAGCCCGGCATCGTCGAGATCAGGCCCTTCACCAGGGAGGAATCCGCCAAATTGCTCGAACCATGGCTCGGCAGCGGGCTCTCGCTCGACGACCTGCCGGTGCCGCGCGTCATCGTCGCCCGGGTCCAGCCCGGAACCGCGCTCGATCTGGCCGCGCTGCGCAGCCGGGTGACGCAGGCGGCGCCGTCGGCCAGCGTCGACGATCACCGCGCCTGGATCGAGCGGATGCGGTCGATGACCGGCGCTACCGTGTTCGCCGGCATCGGCATCCTCGCATTGGTGATTATCGCGACCATTATTTCGGTGTCGTTCGCGACGCGCGGCGCGATGGCGGCAAACCGTCCGATCGTCGAAGTTCTGCATTTCGTTGGCGCGGGGGACCGCTATATCGCCAACCGGTTCCTGCGGCATTTTCTGCGGCTGGGACTGCAGGGCGGCGTGATCGGCGGCGGCATGGCGATGCTGGCTTTCGGGTTCTCGGAATCGATCGCCGGCTGGTTCTCGGGCACCCCGGTCGGGGATCAATTCGCGGCGCTGCTGGGGACGTTTTCGCTGCGCCCGTCGGGCTATCTGGCGCTGGCGGCGCAGGCCGTGCTGATCGCGGCGATCACCGCCTGGGCGTCGCGGCGCACGCTGTTCGCCACGCTGGACGATATCGACTGACGCGGGCCGCACGAATACCGCGCCAGCCGGACTCCACTTCGTCCAAAAACGTTCTAGACTTGTGAAGGGGGAGGATCACTGGCATCGCATGAGTCTGCAGCCCGACGATAAATCGCCGAACGCGGCGAATGCGCCGGTCACCGCGCCACGGGGCTGGCTGCGCGCAGCGGTCGTCGCGGCGCTGGCGATTGTGTTCGTCGCTGCGGCGATCGGCTTTGTCGGGTTTCTTTCACAGTTGCGCGGTGCCGAGATGAAGCCCGACCGCAAGGCCGACGGCATCGTGGTGTTCACCGGCGGCTCGTCGCGCGTCTCCGATGCGATGGAATTGCTGGCCGGCGGGTACGGCAAGCGGTTATTGATCTCGGGCGTGCATCCGACCAACGCGGCGAGCGACATTTCCCGTTCGCTGTCCGATAATCAGTCGCTACTGAACTGCTGCGTCGATCTCGACCGTTCGGCCGTCAATACCCGCAGCAACGCGGCGGAGACGCGGCGCTGGGCGCGCGAACGCGGCTTCAAATCGCTGATCGTGGTGACATCGAATTACCACATGCCGCGGGCAATCGTCGAATTGTCGCATGCGATGCCAGATATCGCCCTTATTCCATTCGCGGTGGTCGGCGACAAATGGCGCGACGAACCGTGGTGGACGAGTGGCGCGACATTGCGGCTGCTGCTATCGGAGTATGTAAAATACGTCGCCGCCGAAGTGCGGGTGCGTCTGGCGGATGCCGGTCTCGAACTGACGCCCGAGCTTGCGGACCAGCCGACCGGATCGCTTCCGCGCCGGCCGGCGACGGCCCAGGCCAACTGATCGGGTTCTCGATGGTTTCGATTTTCTTGCGTTCGCTGGTCTACAACGTGCTGTTCTATGCGCTGTTGGTGTTCTGGCTTCTCGTTGCAATTCCTACCTATCTGATGCCGCCGCGGGCCTTCATGGCCGTCGCCAAGGCCTGGGCGCGCAGCAGCATCTGGCTGATGCGCGTGATCTGCAACACCAGGGTCGAATATCGCGGGATTAGAGAAAATTCCGAAGGGACCGCTGATCGTCGCCTCGAAACATCAGTCGATGTGGGAAACCTTCGCGCTGATGCAGTTCTTCGACGCGCCGCTGTTTATCTACAAGCGCGAGCTGGGCTGGATTCCGTTCTTCGGCTGGTATCTGATGAAGGCGAAGATGATCGGCGTTGATCGCAAGGGCGGCATGCGATCGCTGATGGAGATGGCGCGGCGTGCGCCAAAGGAAATTCGCAGCGGCCGGCAGTTGATCATTTTTCCCGAGGGCACCCGTACCCCGGTCGACGCGCCGCCGGTCTATCTGACCGGCGTGGGCCAGATCTACGCCAATAGCGGGGTGCCCTGCATTCCGGTGGCGCTGAATTCCGGACTGTTCTGGCCGCGCCGGACCTTCATGCGCTATCCCGGCACGCTGGTGGTCGAATTCCTCGATCCGCTGCCGCCAGGCCTCACGCGCAAGGATTTCATCGCGCGGATCAAGGCGTCGATCGAGGATGCCACCAACCGGCTGGTCGAGGCCGCGCGCCGCGAGCAGGCGCAATTGTTCGGCCGCGTGCCGAATTCGACGTCGGCGGAGGCGTAGGGCCGGTCTTGCTCACCCGTCCAGGGGAGGGTGAAGCCCCCGATGCAGGCCCGTGTCATCGTGCAGCATCGCCGCGAGCTGATGCAATTGCTGGTCGCGAAAACCTTGCGCCTCGATCGACTTTACGGTGGACAGAACGTAGTCGCGATTGTTTCCGGAACGTCCGTGCCCCTGCAGCACATGGCGCAGCTGCTCAACCAGCGAGAGCCGTCCGGCATATTGCACATGACCGCGATCGACCACATAGGCCAGCGCGCTGACCCGTTGCCGGGCCTCGTTTTCAAGCCAGACCGAACGCATCACTTCGCGATAGACGTTGGTGGTCTGCTCGCGGCTGCGCAGATAGTCCACGGTGTCGCTGCGTTGCCTGGCCGGGACCCGGAATGCGACGCCGCGGCAGGCGCCGCCGCGATCGAGGCCGAGCACGAGGCCGGGCTTTTCCGGCGTCCCGCGATGGTCGAACGAATAGACGCAGAGCGCCCGATGCTCGCCGATCAGCCGCGCCGGGACCTGCTCGATGAACTCGAAGCCCGGCCGCCACATCAGCGAACCGTAGCCGAACACCCACAGGTCGCCTTTGGACAGTTCCGCTTCGGAGGGGATTTTCGCTGGCATCGCGGGCACGGCTACCAGAACCTCGAAACGAAGCGAAGCAAAATTCCGCGTCTTTCGCTGCCCGGGCTGGCCGCTTACATTTGACAAAATCATCAGCCAAAGGTCGCCGCATGTCCGATATGACCCTCGCGCCGCGCCGGCGCCCGCTTTGGCGCCTTTTCATTATGCCCATTTTGCTCGTTATCGCCGCCGCGGCGTGGAGCGCGTTCTGGTTCTATGCGGCCTCCCAGGTCGATGCATCAGCCGACGCCTGGCGCGCGCAGGAGGCGAAAGCCGGCCGGGTCTTCGACTGCGCCAGGCGCTCGGTGGCCGGCTTCCCGTTCCGCCTTGAAGTCCGCTGCGCCGGCGCCAGTGTGTCGCTGGTGTCGCAGACCGCAGCGCAGGCCGCGACGCAGGCGCCGATCACAGCCAAGCTCGGCGAAATCCTTGTGGTGGCGCAGGTCTACGACCCGAAATTGCTGATCGCGGAATTTACCGCACCCGCAACGATTTCCGATCGGGGCCAGCCGCCCTCGATGATGGTGAACTGGAGCAAGGCCCGCAGCAGCGTGGTGGGACTGCCTGACGTCCCGCAGCGCGCCTCCATCGTCTTCGACGATCCCTCGATCGATCGCGTCAATACGTCGGTGCAGACACCGCTTGCGCGCGCCAAACATATCGAGCTGCACGGCCGCCTTGCCGACGGCTCGCCGTCGGATCATCCCGTGATCGAAACCGTGCTGAAGATCGAAGGAGGCAGCGTGCAGGAGGTGCATCCGCTGCTCGCCGCGCCGTTCGATGCCGACGTGCGGACCATGCTGAGCGGCCTGAAGGATTTCTCGCCAAAGCCGTGGCCGCAGCGGTTTCGCGAAATCCAGGCCGCCGGCGGGCACGTCGAGATCGTGCAGTCCCGGATTGCGCAGGGCGATCTCATCGCGGTCGCGGCCGGCTCGCTCGGGCTCAGCGCCCAGGGTCGTCTCGACGGCGAATTGCAGATGACGGTCGCCGGTATCGAGAAGGTGATTCCGGCGCTCGGTATTGAAAAAATGCTCGATGAGGGCGTGCCGCAGGCGACGCTGGATCGTGTCGCGCCTGGCGTCAAGACACAGGACGTCAACAATCTGTTCGGCGCGCTGGATCGCGCGATTCCCGGTCTCGGCAAAATAGTCAAGCAGAACGCCAATGTCGGCGTCGCCGCGGGAATCAACTCGCTCGGCAAGGAAGCGGTGCTGGAAGGCAAGAAGGCGCGCGCCTTTCCGCTGCGCTTTGTCGATGGCACGGTGTATCTCGGCCCGCTGAAGGTGGGGCAGATCCCGCCGCTGTATTGAAATTCCCCGGCCGTCGTCCCGGCCAAGCGAGCGCTTGCGAGCGCGAGCCGGGATCCATAACCCCTGGCATTCGCAAAGCGAAGAAAGTTGCTCCGCGCCACCTATGACTGACATAACTGCCGGTGGTTATGGGTTCCCGCTTTCGCGGGAACGACGATAGGCTTTACTCCGCCTTCTTCGTCAAATGCGCGTGCGGACGGCCGAAGTCGGGCGCCGCGGAATCCTGGCCGATCTCGACGATGCCGCGGCGGATCGCGCGGGTGCGGGTGAAATGCTCGAACAGCGCCTCGCCGTCGCCGCGGCGGATCGCGCGGGTGAGCTTGGAGAGGTCCTCGTTGAAGGTGCCGAGCATTTCCAGCACCGCATCCTTGTTGGTCAGGAACACGTCACGCCACATGATCGGGTCGGATGCGGCGATGCGGGTGAAGTCCCGAAAGCCGCCGGCGGAGAACTTCAGCACCTCGGATTGCGTGACACCTTCAAGCTCATCCGCTGTGCCTACGATTGTATAAGCGATCAGATGCGGCAGGTGGCTCGTGATCGCGAGCACCATATCGTGATGGTCGGGGGTCATGATCTCGACCCTGGCGCCAAGCGCGGCCCAGAACGCGCGCAGCTTCTCGACCGCGTTCGCATCGGTGCCTTCCGGCGGGGTCAGGATGCACCAGCGGTTGATGAACAGTTCAGCGAAGCCGGAGTCGGGGCCGGAATGCTCGGTGCCGGCCACCGGGTGCGCCGGCACGAAATGCACGCCGGCAGGCAGATACGGCGCCATGTCGCGCACCACGGCGCCCTTGACCGAGCCGACGTCTGAGACGATTGCGCCCGGCTTGAGATGGGCTGCAATTTCCTGCGCGACCGCGCCGCAGGCGCCGACCGGGATGCACAGGATGACGAGGTCGGCGTCTTCGACGGCTTGCGCATTGGTCTCGACCACGCGAATCGGTAATGCCGAGCTCCGATACCCGTGCGCGGGTCTTTGCCGAGCGCGCGGTGGTGACGATCTCTCCCGCCAGCCCCTGTTCACGCGCGGCTCGCGCGATCGAGCCGCCGATCAGCCCGAAGCCGATCAGCGCGATCCTTTTGAACGGCGGCGCGGCGTTCACTTGGCGCGCCACGAAGTCGCGCAAGCCGTCGACCACCAGGCGATTGGCCTCTTCGGTGCCGATGGTCATGCGCAAGGCGTGCGGCAGGCCGTAATTGTTGAGCGCGCGCAGCACCAGCCCGCGTTTGGTCAGGAACGCGTCGGCGTCGGCCGAGGTCTTGCCCTGCTCCAGCGGAAAATGGATCAGTACAAAATTCGCCACGCTCGGCGTCACCTTGAGGCCGAGTTTTGTCACTTCCTCGGTGAGCCAGTTGCGCCATTTCTCGGTATGCGCCTTCGACATCTGCTGATGCGCGGTGTCCTGGATGGCGGCGACCGCCGCCAGCATCGCCGGCGTCGAGACGTTGAACGGGCCTCTAATCCGGTTCACCGCATCGACGATATGGGCCGGGCCGAACATCCAGCCGACCCGCAGCGCGGCGAGGCCGTGAATCTTCGAAAATGTGTGGGTCATCACGGTGTTGTCTGATGTCGCCACCAGTTCGATGCCGAGCTCGTAGTCGTTGCGCGACACGTAATCGGAGTACGCGGCATCGAGCACCAGCAGCGCATGCGGCGGCAATCCGGCGCGCAGCCGCTTGACCTCGTCGAACGGCAGATAGGTCCCGGTCGGGTTGTTCGGGTTGGCGAGCCACACCAGCTTGGTGCGCGGCGAGACCAGCTTCAGGATCGCATCGACGTCCGCGGTGAAATTGGTCTCGGGCGCGACCACGTTGGTGGCGCCGTTCGCCTTGGTGGCGATCGGATACACCAGGAAGCCGTGGGTGGTAGAGATCGCCTCATCGCCATGGCCGAGATAGGCGTGCGCCAGCAGATTGAGAATTTCGTCGGAGCCGGCGCCGCAGATGATGCGGTCGGGATCGAGCCCGAAGGCGCGGCCGATCGCCTCGCGCAGCACACGCGATGTGCCCTCCGGATAGTCCTCCAGATGCGAAGCCGCCGCCTTGTAGGCCTCGATCGCCTTCGGTGAAGGCCCGAACGGGGTCTCGTTGGCCGACAGCTTGAACACCTTGCGGCCCGGCTCCGGCACCGGGCTCTTGCCGGGCGTGTAGGGCGCAATATCGAGAATGCCGGGATTCGGCACGGGTCGGGACATCTTCAACTCCGGAAGTCGGGGGCGGCTTTTACGATTTGGCTGCCCCGTTCGGGGGCACCGTATAGCGCGTTGCATGGCTGCCGACGAGAGCCGATGAGCGCACCGACGCACCGGCCTCGATCAGCGCCGCCTTGATCTTTTCGAGGCTGCTCGAGCCCGCAACCGACACCAATAGCGCCGCGCCGTCGAAGGCGGTATCCGGCACCGCGACGATTTCCGCCAGCGGCGACAGCGCGCGCGCGATCTCGGCGTTCCAGCCGGACACCCGCACGCTCCACATCTCGACTTCGGTCACCATGGCGCTGTCGGCGACGCGCGACACCACGAATACCGGCAGCGCGGCCGGATGATCGGCGCGCTCGACGAACGGCAGCCGCGCGATGATCTTCGGCGCGCCATCGGCCTCCAACGCGATCCACCACGGGGTGCGGCTGGAGGTGGCGGAGACCAGCGCCAGATCGCCCTTCGACCTCGCCACCGCGTCGACCGCGGCCGGCGCGCTGAAATGCGAGACGTAGGGAACGGTAAATCCGAAATGAAACCGCGCCGAATCCCGCATCGCGGATTCGCCGAGCGAGATATCGGCATGCACCGAAAACGGCGCCTGCACATAGGTGAAGGTCGAGATGATGACGCGCCAGATGCTCTCGACGGTGTCGAGCGGCAGGATGCCGCGATGGCGCTGCACCAGCCGGCGCATCATGTCGGCCTCGCGCGCCGGGCGGAAGGCCGAGCCGACCTCCTGGGTCTGCTTCACCTGGATCAGGCGATCGATGATGTCGCCACGTTGCATCAACAGGCCGTGGACCTGCGCGTCGATGGCGTCGATCTCTTTGCGCAGCACCTCGAGCGAGGGCGGGGCGGGGGGCGATTGCGACATAGGGACGTCCAACGAAAGCTTTCTTCCTGAGGAGTGGCGCAGTCAAGTATACGCAGCCTGCTTAGACTTGGCTGCGGGCCACGTCTCGAAGGATGGGCCCTTGTTCTCCCTTATGGCTCGAGACGGCGCAAGAGCGCGCCCCTCACAAGAGGGCTGCTAGCATCCGTTAACCCGGGGCTTGCCTTGACGAAATGGCCGGCGGGAACTAGTATTAGCTCGTTCCGTGGTCATTTGAGCCGGCCGGCTTGCAGCCACGTTAAACAACTCGCTAAACAGGCCGGGGACAGATGTGATCCCGGTCGAACTTATGTTCAGGCCGGGTTTTTTATGGCCTGATTTCCGTGGTGGTTTGTAAAACCTCCTGAGGAGGTCGGTATCAAGATGGTAAACGTGCAGTCGATCCCAAGCCCGGCGATCCACACCGACGAGCGGTCGCATGAGGCCGACCATCCGAGTTCGCTGGTGGCGCTGTTCGGCCTGAACCAGCCGCTGAAGCTCGACTGCGGCATCGATCTCTCGCCATTCCAGATCGCCTATCAGACCTATGGCGAACTCAACGCCACCAGCTCCAACGCCATTCTGGTTTGCCATGCGCTGACCGGCGATCAGCACGTCGCCAATGTGCATCCGGTCACCGGCAAGCCCGGCTGGTGGGAAACCATGGTCGGTCCCGGCCGTCCGCTCGACACCGACAGCTACTTCATCATTTGCCCCAACGTGATCGGCGGCTGCATGGGCTCGACCGGGCCGGCATCGACCAATCCCGCCACCGGCAAATTGTGGGGTCTGGATTTTCCCATGATCACGATTCCGGACATGGTGCGCGCGCAGGCCATGCTGCTCGACCGCTTAGGGATCGACACGCTGTTCTGCGTCGTCGGCGGCTCGATGGGCGGCATGCAGGTGCTACAGTGGACCGCGGCCTATCCCAAACGCGTGTTCTCGACGCTGGCGATTGCCTGCAGCACCCGCCACTCGGCCCAGAACATCGCATTTCACGAGCTCGGCCGGCAGGCCGTGATGGCCGATCCTGATTGGCACAACGGGCGCTACTTCGAACAAGGCACCCATCCGCATCGCGGCCTCGGCGTCGCGCGGATGGCTGCGCATATCACCTATCTCTCGGATGCCGCCCTGCACCGGAAATTCGGCCGGCGGATGCAGGATCGCGATCTGCCGACGTTCTCGTTCGACGCGGATTTTCAGGTCGAGAGTTACCTGCGCTATCAGGGCTCATCCTTTGTCGAGCGGTTCGATGCCAACAGCTATCTGTATCTGACGCGGGCGATGGACTATTTCGACATCGCCGCCGATCATAGCGGCGTGCTGGCGGAGGCCTTTCGCGGCATCCAGACGCGGTTCTGCGTGGTCTCGTTCACCAGCGACTGGCTGTTCCCGACGTCGGAGTCGCGCGCGCTGGTGCATGCGCTCAACGCCTCCAGCGCGCGGGTGTCGTTTGCGGAAATCGAGACCGACCGCGGACATGATGCATTCCTGCTCGACGTGCCCGAGTTTTTCGATATCTCCCGCGCGTTCCTGCAATCCGCCGGCACGGCACGCGGCCTGACCAAGGTGGGTCCGCCAAGATGACCCTGCAGCAACAGGTCTTGCCGCTGACCGGCATCGCCCCGCAAGACACCGGGCATTATCGCGGCGATCATCTGCTGGTGGCGGAGATGGTCGAGCGCGGCTCCAAGGTGCTCGACGTCGGCTGCGGCGAGGGCGATCTGCTGCAATTGCTGGAGAGCCGGGGCATCGACGGCCGCGGCATCGAACTATCGCGCGAGGGTGTCAACCGCTGCGTCGCCAAGGGTCTTGCGGTGGTGCAGGGCGATGCCGACACCGACCTCGTCAATTATCCCGACGACGCCTTCGACTACGTGATCCTGTCGCAGACCTTGCAGGCGACGCGGCAGCCGCGCGTGGTACTGGAGAATTTGCTGCGGATCGGACGCCGCGCCATCGTGTCGTTTCCGAATTTCGGTTTCTGGAAGATGCGGCTGCAGTTGCTGGTCGGCGGGCACATGCCGCGCACCGAAAATCTGCCGGCGACATGGTACGACACGCCGAACATTCATTTCTGCACCATCAAGGATTTCGTGCAGCTCTGCGACGAGATCAACGTCAAGATGGAACGCGCGGTCGCGCTCGATCTCTATGGCCGCCCGCTGCGGCTCAGCGCGCCCTGGTGGTTCTGGAACATGTTCGGCGAGCAGGGCGTGTTTTTGCTCAGCCGCGCTGGGAAGATACGGTAGGCTTCAGCCGTCATTCCGAGGAGCGCGCTAGCGACGAAGCCTCCAGATTGTGGAGGCCGCTGGATTGCACATCGGGGAATCTGTCAGATTCCGGGTTCGCAGTCGCGTCGACCCGTTGCCCCGGAATGACGATCAAGCTTGGGCCGCCATCGACCTTGGGTCGCGCGCGGGCCAGCGTCCGGCTTCGACCAGCGCGATAAAGCGCTCGACCATTTCGTTGAACAACGCCGGCTCCTCGAGATTGAGTACGTGACCCGACTTCGGGAAAAACGCCAGCCCGGCTGCCGGCAGATGCTTTTTCAGGAACAGGCTGGGCTCGATGCAATTGTCGTCCTCATCGCCGCAAATGACGAGGGCCGGGGTCGGCACTTTTCGGATGGCCTCGGTCAGGGTGTAGATCGAGGGGCGGCCACCTTGAAAGCTGCGCATGGTGTTGGCCGAGCCCTTGGCATCGTGCCGCGCCAGCGCGTCGTAGAAATCCGCGTGTCCGCGCGGGTCCTTCACCAAAAACGGAATCCGGCTCGGCGCCTCGCGCGTCGCTTTCGCCACCTCGGCCGCGCCGATCGCCTCATATTGCTCGGCATTGGCCCGGCACTGTTTGCGGAAGGCATCGAGATTTTCGAGGCTTGAGCCTGAGCCGACGCCGGCCAGCGTCAGCGACAATGCGCGCTCCGGCGCGTTGAGGCCGATCTGCAGCGACGAATAGGAGCCCATCGACAGCCCGACGAAATGCGCTTTTGCAATTCCGAGATGATCGAGTACGGCGAGCGCATCGGTGTAAAAGTGTTTGTAGGTGTAAACCTCTGGTGATTCCGGCGTATCCGAGGGCGTGTAGCCGCGCGCGGAATAGGCAATGCAGCGGTGCCCGCGCGAGAAGTAGCGCATCTGCGGCTCCCAATTGGTATGGTCGGCCGCGAATTCGTGCAGGAAGATGATCGGCGTTCCCTGGCCGGCCTCCTCGAAATAGAGACGGACACTGTCGCTGGTGACGGCATAGGGCATTTTGATTTTCCTTTTCTTGGGCCGGGCCTGAAAATCGCAGTTAATGCTCGCGGCTGCAATGAGGCGAAATCGATTTCTTTTTCGTCACGAAATGATCGCGGAATCACCCCGAAACCGATCTTGCACTGCCGCATCGCGTCTTGCTCTCGCCATACCGCAACTCGCATACGAACGCCGGATGTCGGCCATCACAAGCCGACGGGGATTGGGGGTGTCAAAGAGGAATGAGTATGGTCCAGTTGTATGCGTTGCGCCGGTCGCTTGTTGCGCTGGCGTTGTGTTCGGCGGCAATCGCCGCATCAGCCACCCCGGCTTCAGCAAGGTCTCATCACGGCGCCGCGCGGCACGTTCATGCGCGTTATGCCGGCCATCACGCCCGGCGGCACTACGCTTATCGTCATTATCGGCACATCGCGCGCGCATCGCGTTGGGATGCCGGCGTGGCGCAAATACAGATGCGCGGCTTTGCCGACACCCATGCCAGCCTGCCGTCGAGCACCGCTTCAGGCAGCATGTCGATGTCCGGCGGGTTCGGTTCATCGAATGTCGTCGCCGAGGCGCGCCGCTACCTCGGCGGCAATCCGACGGGACGTGGAAGGCTGTGGTGCGCGCGGTTCATGAACATGGTTTTGCAGCATTCAGGTTATCGCGGCACCGGCTCGGATCTGGCGCGTTCGTTCGCAAGCTATGGCCAGCGCGTGTCCGGACCGCAGGTCGGTGCCATCGCCGTGATGGGACGGCGCGGCGGCGGACATGTCGGCATCGTGAGCGGCATCGACGCCGGGGGTAATCCGATCGTGGTGTCGGGCAATAACGGCAACCGGGTCAGGGAAGCGCCGATTTCCCGCGGCCGGATTTACGCCTATGTGATGCCGACGAGCTGACCGGCAGGGGTTGCGTTGCAGCGGGCTCTCTTCACCTCTCCCCCGTTCTTTACGGGGAGAGGTCGCCGCGCTCTTCGCGCGGCGGGTGAGGGGCGGGGCACGGCGCTCGCCTCACACACAGTATCCGCAGGCCGAAGAGCCCCTCACCCCAACCCTCTAAGAGCGAGCTTCGCTCGTCTCGACCCCGCGAAGAGCGGGGCGAGGGAGCGGAGAGAGCATCGTCACGCTTGCACCAGCTGCGGCCGTTCCGTCGCAATCGCATCGCCGACGCTGATGGTGCCGCCGGCGATCACCTCGGCATAGACGCCGCATTCGGCGTGGCCGAGGCGGCGCATCAGCGTGTGCGGGATGTCGAGGTCGCGTGCGGCGGTTTCCGGATCGACGTTGGTGGCGGCGCAGCGCACGATCCGCTTGACGACCTTCAGCCTGATGTCGCCGATGGCAAGGGTCTGGTCGAGCAGCCCGAACTCGTGCCATGCCGGCCAGCCGCTGACGTAGAGGTTGGCGCGGAATCGCAGCGGATGAACGGGTAAGCCGATCATGTTCTCGATGGCGGCGACGCTGCCGAGATTGATGATGGAGACGACTTTCCGGGCGACGTCGGAAAAGCTGTGGCCGCCGCCTGAAATGACTTTCGGCGGCCCTTTGAGTTCATGAGCGAAATTCGTCGCGAAAAACGCTTCGATGGCGGCGCGGCCCTCCGCCGTTTCCAGGTCCCCGCGCGCGGCCACTTTGCCGTTCTCGCGGATGGTCAGGAGATGGGTATCGTCCTCGAAATGGGTCTGCAATCCGGCGAGCCGCTCGTCGCGCATCAGCATTAGAAACTGGGATTTCGGCATCCACGCCGGCGCTGCGGCATCGAAGCCGCTGGGGCCGTTTTCGATGGCGTAGCGGCGGTCGGCCGGAAGCGTCTGGCCGATGCCCAACGCCACGTACGGCAGCGGCTCCGGAGAGAGGCCTTTGACGGGATAGCGGTAGATGCTGGCGATCTGCGCGGGCGGAATAGAGGACATCCCGGTTTCTTAGGAGATTCCCGGGCCGGACGCCACCGCACACGAATTTGTGAAATCACCTCTTCCGTTTCCACAACCCTCTTCCCACATTTGCCTCAAGCCGGCGTGAGCGTCGGCGAAGAGACCGCCTGCCGGTTGAGGAATGTCAACGCGGCCTGCGGAAACCCAATGAAGATGGCGTATCCGTGCCTCGCGCATGATCCACCAAAGTGTTGGCGGTTTGGCGATCAGATCATGCGCTCCTTCAAATTTGGAGCGCGATCGGACGCAAAACCGGTATCCACTTTTGCTGATCGCGCTCCGGGCGGAGCGCCAGGCTGAGGGAATGACCTATGAATATTGAAAAATACACCGAGCGCGCGCGCGGTTTCATCCAGTCGGCGCAATCGCTGGCGATGCGCGAGGGCCACCAGCAGTTTTCGCCGCTGCATCTGCTGAAAGTGCTGCTGGACGACAGCGAGGGTCTTGCCGGCGGTCTGATCGACCGTGCCGGGGGCAATTCGCGCGCGATCCTGAAAGCCACCGAGGGCGCGCTCAACAAGCTGCCAAAGGTTTCCGGAAGCGGCGCGGGTCAGGTTTATCTGGCGCCGGAACTGGCGCGTGCGTTCGACGCCGCGGAAAAAGCCGCCGACAAGGCCGGCGACAGTTTTGTCACCGTGGAGCGGCTGTTGCTGGGGTTGACGCTGGAGAAAGACAGCGACGCCGGCAGCATTCTTCGAAAGGGCGGCGTCACGCCGCAAAACCTCAACGCGGCGATCGAAGCCTTGCGCAAGGGCCGCACCGCCGACAGCGCCACGGCTGAAAATGCCTATGACGCGCTGAAGAAATACGCGCGCGACCTGACCCAGGCGGCGCGGGACGGCAAGCTTGACCCTGTTATCGGTCGCGACGAGGAAATCCGCCGCACCATTCAGGTGCTCTCCCGCCGCACCAAGAACAATCCGGTGCTGATCGGCGAGCCCGGCGTCGGCAAGACCGCGATCGTCGAGGGTCTGGCGCTGCGAATTGTCAATGGCGACGTGCCGGAAAGCCTCAAGGACAAGAAATTGCTGGCGCTCGATCTCGGCGCGCTGATTGCGGGTGCAAAATACCGCGGCGAGTTCGAGGAGCGGCTGAAAGCCGTGTTGCAGGAGGTCACCTCGGCCGAGGGCAGCATTATCCTGTTCATCGACGAGATGCATACCCTGATCGGCGCCGGCAAGGCCGATGGTGCGATGGATGCGTCCAATCTGTTGAAACCGGCACTGGCGCGGGGCGAACTGCATTGCATCGGCGCGACCACGCTGGACGAGTATCGCAAGCACGTCGAAAAGGACGCGGCGCTGGCGCGCCGGTTCCAGCCGATTTTCGTCTCCGAGCCCACCGTCGAAGACACCATCTCGATCCTGCGCGGCCTGAAGGACAAGTACGAACAGCATCACGGCGTGCGCATCACCAATTCCGCGCTGGTGGCGGCGACCACGCTGTCCAACCGCTACATCACCGACCGTTTCCTCCCCGACAAGGCGATCGACCTGATGGACGAGGCGGCGGCGCGGCTGAAGATGCAGGTCGATTCCAAGCCGGAAGAGCTCGATTCGCTGGACCGGGAAATCATCCGGCTGAGGATCGAGCAGGAAGCGCTGAAAAAGGAAACCGACGCCGGCTCGAAAAGCCGGCTGCAGACGCTGGAAAAGGAGCTCGCCGATCTCGAAAAGAAGTCGGCCGACCTGACCTCGCGGTGGAGCGCGGAGAAGAACAAGCTGTCCAACGCGCAGAAGCTGAAAAGCGAACTCGACGCGTTGCGCGTCGAACTCGCCAACGCGCAGCGCCGCGGCGAATATCAGCGCGCCGGCGAACTGGCCTATGGGCGGATTCCCGAGCTTGAGAAGAAGCTCGCCGAGATCGAGGCCAAGGAGAACGCCGGCGAGATGATGGAGGAGGCCGTCACGGCCAACCACATCGCGCAGGTGGTATCGCGCTGGACCGGCGTGCCCGTCGACAAGATGCTCGAGGGTGAGAAGGACAAGCTGCTGCGGATGGAAGACATGCTCGGCAAGCGCGTGGTCGGCCAGGCCGAAGCCGTGCATGCGGTGGCGACTGCGGTGCGCCGGTCTCGCGCGGGCCTGCAGGACCCCAACCGCCCGATGGGCTCGTTCATGTTCCTGGGGCCGACCGGCGTCGGCAAGACCGAGCTGACCAAAGCGCTCGCCGAATACCTGTTCGACGACGAGACCGCGATGGTACGCCTCGACATGTCCGAATACATGGAGAAGCATTCGGTGTCGCGGCTGATCGGCGCGCCCCCGGGCTATGTCGGCTATGACGAGGGCGGCGCGCTCACGGAAGCGGTGCGGCGGCGGCCTTATCAGGTGGTGCTGTTCGACGAGATCGAGAAAGCCCATCCCGATGTCTTCAACGTGCTGCTGCAGGTGCTCGACGACGGCCGCCTGACCGACGGTCAGGGCCGCACGGTGGACTTCCGCAACACGCTGATCATCATGACGTCGAATCTCGGCTCGGAGTTCCTGGTCAACCAGCCGGAAGGCGAGGACACCTCGGCGGTGCGCGAGCAGGTGATGGGCATGGTGCGCGCGCATTTCCGCCCGGAATTCCTCAACCGCGTCGACGAGATCATCCTGTTCCACCGCCTGCAGAAGAGCGAGATGGGCCGGATCGTCGAGATCCAGTTCGGCCGGCTGCAGAAGCTCCTGGAGGATCGCAAGATCACGCTCACGCTCGATGCCGCGGCGCGCGAATGGCTTGCGGCCAAGGGCTGGGATCCCGCCTATGGCGCGCGGCCCTTGAAGCGGGTGATCCAGCGCTATCTGCAGGACCCGCTGGCGGAGATGATCCTCGCCGGCGACGTTGTTGACGGCGATCGCGTCGTCATTTCAGCGGAAGGAAACGTGCTGACCTTCAACGGCAAGGCGCCGAAGACCGCCGAGATCGCGCAGTTCGAAGCGCCGGTGCCGAAACGGAAACTGAACTGATTTTCTTCCGCTCTCCCAAGGGGAGCGGAAGATTTTACGTCAGGCCTCACTGACAACAGGGCCGGGCACCTTGTCATCGTCCTCATCCGGCGCAAGCTCCGCGAGGATATCGATGAGTTCGCGAACGCGTCCGCTCGGCAGCGGCTTGCCGGCGTTCAGCAACGGATCGTCGTTGACGATCCAGGCCTGAGCCTCCGCCAGTTCGTCGGCGCTCGCACCGGTTCCGATGATTTCGGCGATGGTCACATCGTCGACCCCGCCAACCGCCTTGATAACGTCATCACGATTGAGCCGCGTCATCGCTTTCATCCCTCTGAAAGCAGTGTTCCGCCTGCCGGCGAGCGGGACACTGAGCCATAGTCAACCGAAGGAACGCGGGCGTAGTTCCGTCGCAGCGCGATCAAATCGTCTATTTCTTCGTCACCTTGTAGATCGCGTTTTCGATGTCCGACGAGAAATAGATGGTGCCGGATGCCCCGACCCCGACGCAGGTCGGAATGTTGGTCGGCAGCCCGCCCGGTGCGGCCGCCAGCCCGATCGGCAGATTGCCGGCAATTTCGGTGACGTTTCCGTTTTGCGGGTCGATTTCGACAATCCGTTTGGCGCCAACCTCGGGCGGCCGGGACGGCGCCGGTCCGGTATTACGGAAAATCCATCGCGGATTTCAGCGATTGCTGGTTTGCCGCACACCGGGCGCGCCGGCGGCGTCGGAGACGCGTGCCGCGCCGCCGCGATTGCTCATCATGGCGTCGAGACGATCGCGCTCTTTCTCGAAGCTCGCCATCAGTGGGCCGTCGAGCGAGCGGCCGCGCGGCAGCTTGATGCGCATCGGATCGACGAAGCGTCCATTGACCAGGATTTCGTAGTGAACGTGGGCGCCCGTCGACTGTCCGGTCGAACCGACAAAGCCGATCACCTGGCCCTGCCGCACCCGCTTGCCGGGCTCCATGCCTTTGGCGAAGGCCGACATATGGCCGTAGGCGGTCTCGTAACCGTTGTTGTGCTTCAGGCGGACATATTTGCCGTAGCCGCCTTCCCAGCCGACTTTCTCGACGACGCCGTTGCCGGAAGCGAAAATCGGCGTGCCGTAGGGCGTGGCCCAGTCAACGCCGGTGTGCATCTTGACGTAACCGAGGATGGGATGGCGGCGGCTGCCGAAGCCCGAGCGCATGATCGCGTTGCTGACGGGCTTGCGCACCAGGAACTTCTTCGCGCTCTTGCCGGTCTCGTCGTAGAAGTCGACCACCGAGTCATCGGGGGTCTGGAAGCGATAATATTTCTTGGTCTCGCCGCCGACGGTGAGCGAAGCAAACAGCACCTCGGTCTTCTCGGTAATGGTGGCGCCTTCGTCTTCGCCGGCAAAGAATACGTCGAACGAGTCGCCGGGCTGCACCTTGCGCTGGAAGTCGACGTCGTAGGAGTAGATGCGCACCATGTCCTCGATGACGCTCGCCGGCACCTTGTTGCGCAGCGCGGTCTCATAGATGCTCTGATAGAGCCGCACACCGCTGCCGTCGTCATCGTCGTCGTCGCTATTGTCGGCGGCCTCGGCGACGGTATTCATGCTCTGCACGTCGACGGCGACGTATTTGCCGAGGTCCGACAGCGCGGCCACCGCTTCGACCGTCGACTCGTTGGCGACGATGACGCGGTAGGGCTGCAGCCGCTGGCCGGGACCGGGAGCGGCCGGGGCCATCAGGATGCGAAGCTTCTGGCCTTCCTTCAGTCCGCCGTCGCGGCCGCGGGCGCCAAGCGTCGCGGCAATGGATTTCGCCTCTTCCGGCGTGGCGCCCTGATCGCGCAGGATCGAGGTGACGGTATCGCCCTTCTTGACGATGTGAACGCGTTCGTTGGATGGATTGCCGCCGGTGGCCTGATCTTTCGTCTTCGGCAGCAGCGTCACGTTTTCCGGGACCACCCGGGTCTCAAAGCCGGCATAGGGATCGGCGGCGGTGCCCTCGGTGGCGTACGCCAATTTCGACTGCGCGCCGCTGGCGTCGGCCGTCGCATTGGCAAGCGCGTAACGCACGCCGGTGCCGCCGCGCCAGTTCGAGGCATCGCGGACCCGCAGCAGGACCTCGTCGAGCGCGACCACCGCAGCGAGCTTCGCCCTCGGCAGGATCGGCGCAAGGTCCTTGGTGACGAACGAAACCTCGGCATCGGGTTCCACCGCGTCGGCGGTGTTCTGAGCGTCGGAGGCCGCGGGAACCGCGGCGCCGACATCGCTCAGCATCCGCTGCGCGTTGAACGGCGGGATCTTGGCGCTGAGATCGCTGGTCGTCATCGACAGATTGCCGGAAATCCGGATGAACGGCCGCACCCGCATCACGTCGCGGTTGCCGACGCGGGTGACCGTCGAAACCCGCACCACATTGCGCGCGGCGGTCGCCTCGCCGGGCGGCGGCAGACGATCGCTCTTGCGCAGGCTGGCATTCTTGTCGTTGGCGCCGAACGCGCCGCGCAGCGCGCCCTCGACGCGTTCCGGTACCTTGGCAAAGGTCATTTCGCCGTCGAGCGACGCGAAAACGGCGCCGCCGATGAGAGCCGCGCCGCACAGACCTGTCAGGATGGTACCGCTAAACCATTGCACGGAGACGCGGCGGCGATCGATCACCGCGGCTTCGGAGCCATCAACGGAAAGTGGCGGCTCGTGACCAAGATCAATGATCCCGGTCTCGCGTCCGTAGCCGCCCCCGCGTGACGTCCGTTGGTTCAACCCGCCGTCCCCCCAAATTCCATCCACATTCGACGAGACCTTCGCTCATCCCTGGTCCACGTTCGCCCTCTTGAGGGGTGATCGCGGAACATGGCGTGCCGCACGGATGTCCGGGAATCAAAGGCCAAAAGACGGGCCGGAATCTCGAACAACAATGGTCTGCAAATCTCTCGATGTTTCTCGGCTGCAAGGAAAAGGCGACGGGTTCATGGATGATCGCCGATCCCTTGAGTAGATGAATGCCGGCAGCCCCCACTTGGCATCCGGCGATTCAACGCATACATAGTGCCAGAACGTCGCAGGATTGTGGCTCAAGTACGGCGCAAAGTCCCTAAATATCGAGACTTCTTCGCAGTGCAAGATTGTCCGCGGTGACGCGACGATTTGTTGGCAACAACCGTTGACAATAACGATTGGGCGGGCTTATAAACCGCCCACTGACGCGGCGCTGTCTTGGCCCTTGGCCAAGGCATGTTTTCGTGCCCGTGAAGTTCCTCACTAAGATGAGTGAATCAACAGCCGATCACCATCGGTTGTCATTTGCCGTCGAATGGGGTCTTCGGAAGGCTTCCCGCTCGGGAAGAAGGTTCCAGAGATGGAAAGCTCCCAGCG
>CAVXHU010000044.1:0-63501 GCA_963761395.1 uncultured Alphaproteobacteria bacterium | reverse complement strand
TCACCTGCAACGTCGGTTATGCCCGCGGCTATTCGGTCTTTGAGGTGATCGACACGGTGAAGCGAGTCTCGGGGGTCGACTTCGATGTCCGCGTGAAAGCGCGTCGAGCCGGCGACCCCGCCAGTCTCGTCGCGTCGAACGATCGCGCCCGGGCCGAGCTTGGCTGGACTCCGAAGCACGACAACCTTGAAACCATCGTGCGTCAGGCGCTTGCATGGGAACGAAAGCTCGGTCTTGAAAGTGCGGCGGCCTGAGCAACAAGGTGCCTAACTCCGCATATTGCGCGGAGCGGGCCGGCTGCAGGTCCGCCGCGGCGGCGGTGGGAGTGATGTGCACGGTGAGCGGGACTTCACCGATTGAACAGCTGCCGCAGCACGTCGTTCATCGGCTGGCTGTCCTGCGGCTGCGGTGGATCGTTCTGCGCCGGTGGCGCGGCCGGGGTGGGCGGCGCTGACGGCGGGGGAATATTGCGGCCCTGGCTTAGTCCCTGCTGCAGCAGGTTGCCCAAGGTTTCGCCGAGCTTGCCGAGTTGATCAGCCTGTCCGCTGCCGCCCAGTCCGCTCAAACCGCCGCCCGGCCCGAACAGGCCTTTTCCCATCTCCTTGAGTTTGGCGTAGGCCGCATCGGGATTGTCGAGGATGCCGGCCATATCAGGATAGATGCGCGGCTCCGCCCATGGGCCGTCGACCACCACGGGGATGCCGAGTCCGACCGGATCGCCGCTGCGGCCCTGGCCCTCGGTCGTCATCACGAGCTTCGGCTCGACCCGAAGCGCCAGCGTCTTCGCGGCCAGATCGACCGTGCCCGCCCCGGTCATCTTGACCAGCGGTCCCACCAGATTGAGATCGCTGGTGGTCGCCTGACCTGTCTCGATGCGGAACGAGGCACTAAGCTGCGTCAGGTCGGTGGTCTGCTCGCGGGTTTCCTGCCATCCCGACAGCGTGCCTGAGGTCAGCGAGCGAATCATCCGGGCGACGTTGAGGCCTCTGATGGCGCCGTCCTGGAAATTGGCGAACACGGTTCCGCTAACATTCGACAGGACGGCGCGCTGGCTTGAGCCCGTGGAACGGGCCGCGATTTTCGCCTGCAGCTTGCCGTCGAGCTTGTCGAAATCGGCGGCGGCCCGCAGCAGCGGCAGCGCGCGCACGCCGACGAGGTCGCTGGACAGCACATAGGCCGGATTGCCCGAGGACGCATCGACGGTCAGCTGACCGCTGACCTGGCCGCCATAGGCTCCGAGATTCGGAAATCCGGATTTGAGAACGCCGTTGGCAAGCGCAGCGTCGATCGCAACCGGCGCGAAATGTGCATCGCCAAGGTTGAGCTCGGCGGCGGAAACCCTGATCTGGGCGTCGACATAGTTCAGGCCTATCAGGTCGACCGATGCGTTGCTCCAGGGCTGTGAAGCCCGCGAGGGCGACGATGCGGCCGGAGCTTTCGGCGTCGCGACGTCGAGCCGCTGGAAGTCGAGATCGAGTTTGACGAGAGGCTTGCTCGCGACATCGACCGACGCCCATCCGCTGAACGCGCCATCGCCGAACGTTCCGGTCAGGCCGTTGATCATGACCACCGCGCCGTTGAGCCGGACCTCGGCCTTGGCGGACAGCGGCGCTTGCAAGACGCCGGGCGCATCGAAGGTGAGTTCGACCGGAATATTCTGCCGCTCCATCGGCGGTGCCGGCATCGCCGCCTTGATCTCGAATTTGAGCGGACGCTCGCCGGCGCGCGCGCTGCCGGTAACCTTGATGTTGCGGTCATTGCCGATCGTCGCATCGGCGTTGATGCCGTCGATGCGATTTTCCACGTGGTCGCGCCGGTTGGAAAATACGATGGTGCCGTCGGTAATCGTCACGCGATCGATCGCGAGCGCATTGCCGTCACGCTCGCTGGCGGAAGCCGCCGGTTTGGCGGATGCATTGGCTGTTCGGATGCGTTCGCGCAACAGCGGCACGACAGAACCGGGCGGCCGATCACGAGGTCGGTGATCTGCGGACGGCCCGCCCACACGCTCGCCAATGTCACGTCGGCCTGGACGCTGCCGACCGTCAGGCGACTAGCGGTGTCGCGATCCCTGGGTTCTCCAGCGTGACGTCGTTCAACGTCACGTTCAACTGTGGCCATAGGCCGATCCTGGTGGAGCCTGCGATCGTCAGCCGATATCCGGTTTCGCGTTCGACCCGGGCCTGGATTTCCGACGTCAGGAACCCGGAAGGAATCCCGATCACCAGAAGTAGCGCCAGGATGACGATCACGGCAGCGATGGTGGCGCCGGCGATTTTCAGTGCTCTCATGACGACATTCCAAACCGGGCAAGCGCGTGGGAACGCCAGCCATATATGCGCGTCTGTCTTTGCTGCGAGCCTATCCGGAAGGAAAAACGGCTCAAAGCAGCTCAAAGACCATCCGGTGGTGCTGCAAAGTTATGCTACTTATGACACACTTCGAAGCAGGCGAATTTCCCGATCCCTTATTTTTGGCTCCGAAAGCATTGCAATGAGTAAGGCGGCCGAATTTGCGGTCATCCTGAAGATGAATCCGATGTTCGCGGATTTAGACGCCGACGAGTTGCAGCGGATCTCGAGCCTTTGCCATACCCAGCATCTCGGGGCCGGGGAGGCGCTGTTCCGGAAAGGCGATCCCGGCGATGCCTTGTTCGCGGTTCGCCGCGGCCAAATCCGGATCGAGACCGGCGCCTCCGACGGCAGCCGGCTGACGCTCAATTTCATGGGCCCGGGCGAGCTGTTCGGCGAGGTCGCGGTGCTCGGCGGCCAGAGCCGCACCGCTGACGCGACCGCGGGCGAGCCGACCGAATTGTTCGTGCTGCGGCGGGCCGATTTTCTGGAGCATCTCGAGCGCGAGCCTCGCGTCGCGATCAAGATCATACAGCTTCTGTGTCAGCGGATCCGAAGGCACAGCGAGCGAATGGAGGAATCCGTGCTGCAGCCGCTGCCGGTCCGGCTGGCGCGAAGGCTCTGCGCGCTGGCCACCGAGTTCGGTTCTGAAGTACACATCTCGCAGGAACAGCTCGGCGTCTTCGTCGGCGCCGCGCGCGAAAGCGTCAACCGCCAGCTGCAGCTCTGGCGCAAGGACGGCATTCTGGACCTGCAGCGCGGCCGGATTCTGCTGCTGAACATCGGCCGGCTGACAGCGGTGGCGCGGAACGAGCAGGGGTGAGGCTATGCTCGCAACTCGACCGTTTCGTCTGCAGCGAAGAAAGCCACGTAGCGTAACGCTTCGTCGATATCGCCGGATTCGAGGTAGGGGTAAGTCTTCAGAATCGCGTCGCGCGTCTCGCCGGCAGCCATCAGCCCAAGCAAGCGCGCCACCGGAAACCGAAGCCCGCGAATACAGGGCTTGCCGGCGCAGACCGCGGGATCGATGGTGATGCGGGTAAAAACCATGAGCGCAGAATAGCTCACTGCGACAAATCTTGCCAGCGGATGCTACGATGACATTGGTGGCTACTCCGCCGCCGGCGAATGCGCGACCGTCTTCGGCCCCTTGTGATCGGCCGGCGGAGGCTCGGTCTCGGCATGCGAGGCCAGCAGTTTCTTGCCGAAGTGCCACGAGATGGTGCCGATATCGTCCATCAACATGAACATCGCCGGCACGAACACCAGCGACAGCGCCGTCGAGAACAAAAGGCCGCCGATCACGGCCAGCGCCATCGGCGAGCGGAATTCGCCGCCGGCGCCGAACGCCAGCGCAGAGGGTATCATGCCGGCGGCCATCGCGATCGTGGTCATGACGATGGGGCGGGCGCGCTTCATGCCGGCGTCGATGATCGCGACCTCGCGCGGCTTGCCTTCGCGCATCGCTTCGACCGCGAATTCCACCAGCATGATGGCGTTCTTGGTGACGATGCCCATCAGCATCAGGATTCCGATCCACACCGGCGTCGTCAGCTGCTTGCCGGTCAGGAGCAGCGCCACGATCGCGCCGCCGATCGAAAGCGGCAGCGAGAACAGGATGGTGATCGGCTGCAGGAAGGTTCCGAACAGCAGCACCAGCACCGCATAGACCATCATCAGGCCGGCGGTGATGGCGGTGGCAAAGCCTTCCGACAGCTCGTTCAGGCTTTCGGCATCGCCCGAGGGGCTGACCTTGACGCCTTTCGGCAGGCTTTTCATGACAGGCAGCTCGTAGATTTTCCTGGTGGCATCCCCGAGTGCCGCGGAGCCGACGAGATCGGCCGCCACGGTGGCCTGGCGTTCCCGGTCGTAGCGGTTGATGCTGGTCGGGCCCTGGTCGAGCTTGATGTCGGCGACCACCGACAGCGGTACGCCGCCCTTTTCGCCGTGCAGGCCCAGCGGCACCCGCAACTGCTCGAGCATCGGCAGGTCGCCGCGCGCGCCGTCTTCGAGCTGGACCCGGATCGGCACCAGACGGTCGCCGGCGTCGAATTTTGCAAGCGCCGGACCGACGTCGCCGATGGTGGCGACACGGATCGTCTGCGACAGGCTTTCGGTGGAGACCCCTAGCCGCGCCGCCAGATCCGCCCGCGGCTGGATGCGAAGTTCGGGCCGGTCGAGCGAGGTCTCGGAAATCACGTTGGCGATCAGCGGAATTCGCTTCATCTGGGTCGCCAGCTCGCTGGCGACGTTGGCGACGATGTTGCTGTCCACGCCGGTAACGACCAGCGATATCGCGCGCAGGCCGTTCTCGTCGAGGAACCAGAACCGGATATCCGGGACGCTTGCCAGCTCGTTGCTGATCGCGAGCTCGAGCTCGCGCTGGGTGATCTTGCGTTCGGTTTTCGGCGTGTAATTGATGATCAGCGCCGCGCGGCGCACCTCGAACGTCCCCGGCGGCACGCGTCCGCCGTCGACGAACACGTTCTTGACCTCCGGCCGCTTGCGCAGCCGCGCGACGATTTCCTCGGTGGTCTTCTCGGTGAAAGCAAGCTGCGAGCCGGGCGGCAGCTCCATTGCGAGCAGCGAGCGCGCGGTGTCCTGCGCCGGCAGGAAACCTTGCGGCAACAGCGTGATGCTCCAGATCGAGGCCGCGAAGATGCCGAAGCCGATCAGCACGGTGATGAAGTAGTGACGGACCGACCACGTCACCAGCCTGGTATAGGTTTGCAGCAAGCGCGGCGGCGGCGGGGCGTCGTGCGGATGATCCTTCAGGAAGTAGGCGGCCAGCACCGGCGTGACGAAGCGGGCGGCCAGAAGCGAGAAGAACACCTGCACCGATACCGTGATGCCGAACTGCTTGAAGAACTGACCGGCGATGCCGGACATGAAGCTTGCGGGCGCGAAGATCGCGATGATGGTCAGTGAGATCGCGATGACGGCCAGCCCGATTTCGTCGGCGGCCTCCAGCGCCGCACGATAGGGCGACTTGCCCATCCGCATGTGGCGCACGATGTTCTCGATCTCGACGATGGCGTCGTCGACGAGAATGCCGGTGGAGAGCGTAATGGCGAGGAAGCTGACCAGGTTCAGCGAAAATCCCAAAATGTCCATCGCCCAGAACGCCGGGAAGATCGACAGCGGCAGCGAGATCGCGGCGATGATGGTGGCTCTGATGTCGCGCAAGAACAAAAGCACGATGATGACGGCGAGAATGGCGCCTTCGAACAGCGTCGAAATCGCGGCTTCGTAATTACCCTTGGTATAATCCACCGAGGTGTCGATCAGCTTGAGGTCGACATCGGGATAGGCGATCTTCAGCGCATCGATGCGCTTCTGCACCGCCGCGGCGACGACCACGTCGCTGGCGCCCTTCGAGCGCTTGATGCCGAGCGCCACCACCGGCTCGCCGTTGAAGCGGGCGAAGGTGCGGCGGTCGGCGATGGTGTCGGTGACGGTGCCGAGATCGTCGAGCCGTACTTCGCCGCCGCCAAACAGCGGAATCATCGTTCCCGCGAGATCGTTGAGCGTCTTGGCGCCGGCCAGCGTCCGGATCGCCTGGTCGTTCTTTCCGATCTCGGCCCGGCCGCCGGCAAGGTCGACATTGGTGCCGCGCAGGCTTTGGCTGACGTTGACGGCGGTGAGCCCTGCGGCCTGCAGCCGGTCGGGATCGAGCGACACCAGAATCTCGCGCTCGACACCGCCGATACGCTCGACCTGGGCGACGTTGCGCACGCCCTGCAGCGCGCGCTTGACGACGTCGTCGACGAAATAGGACAGCTGCTCGGGCGTCTTGCCGGGCGAGATCGCGGCATAGGTGACGATCGGCAGGCCGATCACGTCGACCCGCTGGATCAGCGGCTCGCTGACGTTTTGCGGCAAATTGCTGCGGACGCGGGTGACGGCGTCCTTGACGTCGTTCAGCGCCCGGTCGGTATTGGTCTCGAGCGCGAACTGGATCGTCGTCAGCGACAGCCCGTCAGTGATCGACGACGAAATGTGCCGCACGCCCTCGACGCCCGACACGCCGTCTTCGATGGTCTTGGTGACCTGCGATTCGAGCTCTGCCGGCGCCGCGCCGAATTGCGATACCGCGACCGAGATCACCGGGATGTCGGCGCTGGGCAGGCGCGTCACCGCGAGCTTGGTAAAACTGACCCAGCCCAGTACCAGCAGGATGATCGAAAATACGATGGAGGGAAGCGGGTTTCGGATCGACCATGCCGAGATATTGAGCGCCATCAGCGTACCCGCGTCCGATCGAGGTCCTCGGCGAACGTGGTCTTGATCTGGTCGCCGTCATGCAACGAGGTGCCAGCATCGGCCACGACGATTTCGCCCACGTCGAGACCTTCAAGGATTTCGATGGAGGTGTCGGACACCAGTCCAACCCGAACTCTTCGCGTCTCGACCGTATTTCCTTTGACCACTTGAACGGTCAGATGGTCAATGGCGGTACGGGGAACGGCGACGCCGCAGCTGCGCTTGGCGTCGATATTGGCGCGGGCAAACATGCCGACCTTGAGCGAGGGGTTGTTGGTGAGCGATATCCTGACGTGGCCGAGTTGGGTGGCACGATCGATTTGCGGCGAAACCTGCCTGATGCGTCCCACCAGGTCCGGCGCATTATCGCGGCTGATGCGCGCCGTCGCGCCCGGATTGAGTTTCAGCACGTGGAAGCCCGGCACTTCGGCATCCAGTTCGATTTCGTTGTTGACGGAAATGCGAAACATCGGTCCGGCCTGCGGCGAGGCCGGTGCGCCGACGACGGTCCGGACCTCGGTGACCAGTCCGGCAGCCGGAGCGCGCAACGAAATCGCGGCGGCCGATGCGGGCCTCGCGCCGCTGCCAGGCGGCGCCGGCGACGGCGTCAGCCGGGCCAGCTCCTGATTGTCGGTGACCATGTCGCCTTCGCGGACGAAAAGATCGGTAACCCTGGATCCTTCCTGATCGGCCCCGACAACCGCCTCCCGGCGCGGCACGATAAATCCGGTGACCCGCACCAGGTCGGAGAAACAGGCATTGGTGGCTTTCGCGACAATGACGAGCGCGTTGCTCGGCGTGTCCTTTTCCTCAGGCCGCGGACGATGCTCGATCCAGTACCATGCGCCCCCGAGCGCAACGACGATGACCACCGCTAACGCAGGCTTGAGGTATTCGGAGAGCATCATCGCCGGATCAATCCAGAGCTGTGGTCGGGTGGAGGGGTAGCTAGAGCCTGATGATATTAGATCAAAGCGGCACGCTCAAACCATCCCCGTGATACATTCGCTTTTTTCGTCATGGCCGGGCTTCGTCCCGGCCGTCCACGTCATTCTTGCCTAAATGCAGCCAAGACGTGGATGCCCGGCACAAGGCCGGGCATGACGAGCTTTACTGATGGTCATACTCTGAGGCCGCAACGCGCCCGACCTGAAACGAATGAGCGTCCCGAACTCGAGTAATCGTCACTGTACCCCGTAACTTGCGAATTCCTTGACAATATTCGGATCCATGGCTTTGGCATTGGATATATCCAATGCGCCCTCCGACATCGCGCCGTTGCGCTGCTTGGCGAGGCCGCGCCCGTACAGCGACGACGTCAATCTCGGATTGATCTTGAGGGCTGCGTCAAAATCGGCGATGGCGTTTTTGGCCATTCCGCTCTTCAGGTTGACAAGGCCGCGGCTGTCGAGGGCGTCGACAAAGTTCGGGCGCAACCGAAGCGCCTCATTGCAATCCTTCAATGCACCCTGCAGGTCACCGATGACGGTGCGCGCCCAACAGCGGTTATTGAAGGCTTCGACGTCCTTGGGATTAAGCTTGATCGAGGCATCGAAGTCCTTGATGGCAAGGCCATAGGCGCCCTTGCTGGCATAGACCTGTCCGCGCCGATAGAGCGCGCTCTGATCGTCGGGATTGTCGGCGAGCTTGGCGGTCAGGCTTTTGATGGTCGGGTCATCGGCAAGCGCGACCGCCGTCGACCCGTCATTGTTATCCGCCGGCTTGTCGGGAGGAGGAATTGAGACCTCGACCGGCTTGGCAGGCGCAGGGTCGAAGCGCGGCAATGGCGCGGGTTCGGGGGCAGCGACGGCGGCGGCGGGCGCGGAGCAGGAGCAGGAGGAAGCGCCGCCACCGCAGGACCGGCCGGCCGGCCGCTTGCACCGGGAGTAAACGAAAAATCCTCGGCCAACGAGGACGAAATCCACGGCACCTGCTCGCTGCGCGATGCGCGGGTGACGCCGACGCGGGTGCGGTTGAGCGTCTCTTCGGCCATCAGGTCGGGAACGCGGATTTCCTTGAGCAGCTCCTGCACGAACAGGCTGTGATCGCGGCCACTGTCAGAGATGACGGAAGAGAGCGCCGCCGAATACATCACCAGCGTTCCGTTCGGCGCAATCACCGGCGCGAGGCCGGCCGAAAAACTGCGGAACCGGCGCTCGAATGGATTGCGCCTGGAGGCGTCGACCAGGGCGATCTTGACACCCGCGCCGCGACTGTTGATTTCGCCCAGCACCGTCTCCAGGCTGAAGCCGTCGCGGCGGACATCGGCTTCGGTCCAGATCTGGGCGTCGACCGGGATCATGTAGCTCTGGCGGCTGGACTGGACGCCGAACCCGCTGAAGAAAATCAGCGCGACGGAGCCGGGCTTGATGCGTCCATAGAGGCGATCGAAGGCGCGGTGCATGGCATCGCCGGTCAGATTTTCTCCGACATCGACGTTGAAGCCGTTGCGCTTGAGTTCCACGGCGACGTCGCGGGCGTCGTTGATCGGCTCTTTCAGCGGCGCTTCGGCGTCGGGATATTTCGCGTTGCCGATCACCAGCGCAAACCGGTCGGCCTCTGCAGCGACCGACGGGAGGATCGGGGTGGCCGACAAAGCAAAGATCACAAGCAATGCGAGACGGGTTCTCATGCCACGGCGGTCCAACCAACAGGGCGCCGGTTCCAGCTTGCGCCGCGGCGACCTTACCCCACGCAAACTGCATTATCAAACCGGGCACGCAAGGCCTGTCAACCGTTTGCAAAGCAAACGGTAATCGCGATAATTGACCGCAACAAAACCTTCAAATCCCGCAGCAGGCCGAGGGGCTTCAAACCGCTTGTTACCGCGGATTGGTTCAGCGATGGCGGGGGCTCCCGATCGGGGGGCAGACGGTTTGACCTTTCGCCATGGCGGTGGCTTGCTGCGCGGGTCATCGCACCTCGAGAGAAAAGTGGACCCGATGGGAAACGCCTACGAAATCTACGCCATCCGCTATGCGACGATGTCGCCGCGCACGCCGCACCTGAATTTCCTGCAGCCGGATCCCCACGAGACCGCGGCTCAAGACCTCGATTACTTCGTCTGGCTGATCCGCGGCGGCGGCCGCGACATTCTGGTCGATACCGGTTTCAACGCCGAGGAGGCGAAGGCGCGAAGCCGCAAGCTCACGCTCAATCCGGTCGAGGCGCTGGCGCGCTTCGGCGTCCTCGCCCACGACATCCGGGATGTCGTGGTCACGCATCTGCACTACGACCACGCCGGCAATCTCGACCTCTTCCCCAACGCGCGATTTCATCTGCAGGACCGCGAGATGAGCTACGCCACCGGGCGCTGCATGTGCCACGGCCTGCTGCGTCATCCTTTTTCGGTGGAGCACGTCACGCTGATGGTCCGCCACGTCTTCAGCGACCGCGTCACCTTTCACTCCGGCGATGGCGAGGTCGCGCCCGGCGTGACGCTGCATCGCGTCGGCGGCCACTCCGACGGCCTGCAGGTGGTGCGGGTCGAGACTGCGCGAGGCCCGGTGGTGCTGGCGTCGGACGCTTCGCATTACTATGCCAACATGCATCGCCGCAGTCCGTTTCCGATCCTCTATAATCTCGGCGACATGTTCGAGGGCTGGGATATCGTTAAGCGGCTTGCCGGCCATCCCGACCGCGTCATCCCCGGGCACGATCCGATCGTGACCGAAATCTACCCGCGCGCCAGCGACAAGGTCGACGCCTATTCGTTGCACGTGCAGCCATCACGCTCGTTCGTGAAGTAGCGGTTGGCCTGGACGGCACCTAATTTCTGTCATCGCGAAGCATATCGATCGGGCGTAGGCGCTCCATTCGTCATTGCGAGCCAACGGGTCGGCGCCAAGCGCCGCCCGCTGACAGGCTCCTCGAAGCAATCCAGACTTTGATAGGGTATTGAATGGATTGCTTCGTCGCTTTGCTCCTCGCAATGACGGGACAGGCTCGGTCTTCAATACGCCCCGGTCTTGCTCGCTTCCCTGCTGGTCTGTACCAGACCGAGGCTGTTCTCGATCTTGCCGAGCAAGCGCTGCGAAATCCCCTCGCTCCTGTGGGGAGAGACAAGACAGGATCTCCTGCTCCCGGCGCAACAGCCGCGGGATCAGTTCCCTGTACAGCGCTTTGCCCTTCCGCGTCATGCGCAGCTGGTACTCGCGGCGGTCGTCTGCGTTTTCCACGCGTTCGACCAGTTGCCGCCTCATCAGCGCCGTGACCGCGCGGCTGATGGTGGATTTGTGCGTTCGGGTGCAATGCGCAATATATTGCGCGCTGCACGCATCGTTGCGGAAACCGAGCGTCGCCAGCACGCGCCATTCCGGAATGTCCAGCCCGTAGCGCTCTTGATATTCGCTCGAGAGCGCGGCTGAGACCTCGGCCGCCAGCCGGTTCAGCCGGAACGGCACAAACCTGAACAGGTCGAGTCGAGAGGCTTGTTTTGACGCGTTTTCTGCTCGCGAGCCGCTAGCCACCCCGGATCGCGTCCGGGGCAGGCGTTCGCTTGAAAACCCTTTTGGCAAACATCGCTCCAATTTGAGTTGACGCCGAAACGCGCCGGGGGTTTAGGTAGTTGCAGGTGAGACTATCCTAGTAGGGACGGGGTCCCTTGGCCAGAGCAGGTTGAGCGCATGGCGCAGCAGTCCAAATCCAACTTCGGCTATCGCCGCCACGCCGATCAGGATCGGACCGGCACCGAGGCGGCGCAATATCCCGTGGTAGCTGTTGGCGCCGGGCCGGTCGGGCTGTCGCTCGCGATCGATCTGGCGCAGCGCGGTCTGCCGGTCGTGCTGCTCGACGATGCCGACCGGATCGGTGAGGGGTCGCGTGCGATCTGCTTTTCCAAGCGCTCCCTTGAGTACTGGGATCGGCTCGGCATAGGCCAGCGCATGGTCGGCAAGGGCGTGGTGTGGAGCGTCGGCAGGATTTTTCACGGCGCGTCCCTGCTTTATCAATTCAATCTGCTGCCGGAGGAGGGGCACAAGCGGCCTGCCTTCATCAACCTCCAGCAATTCCATGCCGAAGCCTATCTGGTGGATCGGGTACAGGAGCTTGCTGCGATCGACCTGCGCTGGCGCAACAAGGTGATCGGGCTGGAACAGCGCAACGACCATGTCATAGTGGCGATCGACACCCCGGATGGCCCATATCGGATCCGCGCGAACTATGTCGTCGCCTGCGATGGCGCCCGATCGTCGTTGCGGCAAATGGTCGGCGCAGAATTCGCGGGCCAGGTGTTCGAGGATCAATTTCTGATCGCCGACGTCAAGATGACGGCCGAATTTCCGACCGAGCGCTGGTTCTGGTTCGACCCGCCATTTCACGCCGGGCGCTCGGCGCTCTTGCACAAGCAGCCGGACGACATCTGGCGGATCGATCTGCAACTCGATCGGGATGCGGACCCCGCGGTCGAGAAGCGGCCGGAAAATGTGCGGCCACGGATCGCGCGTATGCTCGGGCATGAGAAGTTCGACTTCGAATGGATCTCGCTCTACAAATTCCAGTGTCGTCGGATGGAGAAATTCATCCACGACCGTGTGATCTTTGCCGGCGATGCCGCGCATCAGGTCTCGCCGTTCGGTGCCCGCGGCGCCAATTCCGGTCTGGAGGACGCCGAGAACCTGGCGTGGAAACTTGACCGCGTGCTGAAGAGCCTGTCGCCGGAAGCATTGCTCGAGAGCTATCACACCGAGCGTAGTGCAGCGGCCGACGAGAACATCCGGGAATCGACCCGCTCGACCGATTTCATGGCACCCGGCTCCCGCCAGGAGGCGCGGTTGCGAAAGGCGGTGCTGTCGCTGGCCAGGGAAACCGAATTCGGCAAGCGCATGATCAATGGCGGGCGGCTCTCGGTTCCCTCGATCTATGACTCTCCGCTTTCGACCGCCGATTGCGATGCGTGGCGCGGCGGCCCGCGGCCGGGCGCTTCCATGCTCGATGCGCCGATTGCCGCGCCCGCCGGCGATCTTGCGTTTTTGACCGAAGCCTTCATCAAGGCGGGAACGAGGTTCACGCTGCTCGAGTTTGCCAATGGCGTTGCGGTTGAACCTCCTGACGGTGTCGGGGTGATCCGTATCGGCGGCCAGGATGGTTTTATCGATTCCGCAAGGCTGGCTGGCGCGCGCTACGATGCCGAACCCGGCACCGCCTATCTGTTGCGGCCTGACGGCTACGTCGCCGCGCGTTTCCGGCACCCGACACGCGCCGGGCTCGACGCCGCATTGGCGCGTGCTACAGGTCACAATTGAGGTTTCGATCATGGCATTATCTACCAGCTCAAATTTCGCCAAGCCGGATGATGCCTTTCGCGCCGTGGTCGAGGCGCATCGCGGATTGAGTGACGAGCAGAGCGCCGATCTCGATGCGGCGCTGGTTCTGATTCTTGCCAATCACATCGGCGATCTCGACGTGCTGCGCGAGGCGATTGCGTTGGCGCAGCGGCGGATGGTGGACGCCGATCAGCAACAACAGCAGCAACAGTAACGCAAAGGAATTGAATTGATGGCGAAGGGCTTCGCATCCACGACCGACATGGCGGAGAAGAAAATCACCTTCTCCGAGATCGGCACCGATCTCTATGCCTTCACCGCCGAGGGCGATCCCAATTCCGCGGTCATCGTCGGCGACGACGGCTGCCTCGTGTTCGACGCGCAGGCGACGCCGGCGATGGCCAACAAGGTGATCGAGCGGGTGCGCACCGTCACTAACAAGCCGATCAAATATGTGGTGCTGTCGCATTATCACGCGGTGCGGGTGCTCGGCGCCTCGGCCTACAAGGCGCAAGCGGTGATCGCATCGCAGGAAACCTACCGGCTGATCGAAGAGCGCGGCCAGCAGGATTGGGATTCGGAATATGGCCGTTTTCCGCGCCTGTTCCAGGACGCCGAAAGCATCCCCGGCCTGACCTGGCCGACGCTTGCCTTCGAAACCGACATGTCGATCTATCTCGGCAAACGCGAGGTGCGGTTGATGTCGCTCGGCGCCGGACATACCTCCGGCGATATCGTGGCGTGGGTGCCGGATGCGCAAGTGATGTTTTCCGGCGACCTGATCGAATACCATTCGGCCTGCTATTGCGGCGACGCGCATTTGCGCGAATGGCCGGCGACGCTGAACGAAATTCGCGCCTTCAACCCCAAGGCGATCGCGCCGGGTCGCGGCGATGCCCTTAAAGGCTTGGCAACCGGGCGCGAAGCCATCGCGATGACGCGCGATTTCGTCAGCTCGCTCTATGGCGCCGCAGAAACGGCGGTCGCCAGGGGCCGCAACCTCAAGGAGACGATGGCGGCGACCCGCGAGGTGATGGACCCAAAATTCTCAAGGTTTTGCGATCTACGAACACTGCCTGCCGTTCAATGTCTCGCGCGCATTCGACGAAGCCTCAGGGATCGACGATCCCGTGATCTGGACCGCCGAGCGCGACCTTCAAATGTGGGCTGCCCTGCAAGGAGGATGACCATGAATATCAACACTTCGCCTGACGCGATCAACCGCAGCTCCGTCAATATCACGCCGGGCTATATGTCCGGCTTCCGCAACAGCTTCGAGACCGAGGCGCTACCCGGCGCGCTGCCGATCGGGCGCAATTCGCCGCAACGTTGCGCCTACGGGCTCTACGCCGAACAGCTGTCCGGCTCGCCGTTCACGGCGCCGCGCGGCAGCAATGAACGCTCATGGCTGTACCGGATCCGGCCGTCGGTGAAACACTCCGGCCGCTTCGCCAAGGCCGACGCCGGCCTGTGGCGTTCCGCGCCGTGTCACGAGATCGAGTTTCCGATCGCGCAATTGCGCTGGAATCCGGCGCCGATCCCGAAAGCGGACATGACGTTCCTGCAGGGCGTGCAGACCATGACCACGGCGGGAGACGTCAATACCCAGGCCGGCATGGCCGCGCATGTCTACCTCATCACCAAATCGATGGTCGATCAGCATTTCTACAATGCCGATGGCGAGATGATGTTCGTGCCGCAGCAGGGCAACTTGCGTTTCATCACCGAGTTCGGCCGCATCGACGTCGAGCCCGGCGAAATCGCGGTGATTCCGCGCGGCGTGAAATTCCGCGTCGAGATTCCGTCGGGTCCCGCGCGCGGTTACATCTGCGAAAACTACGGCGGCGCCTTCACGCTGCCGGAGCGCGGTCCGATCGGCGCCAACTGCCTTGCCAACGCCCGCGATTTCCTCACCCCGGTTGCGGCCTATGAAGACAAGGACACGCCGACCGAACTGTTCGTGAAATGGGGCGGATCGTTGTTCGTGACCAAACTGCCGCATTCGCCTGTTGATGTGGTGGCATGGCACGGCAATTACGCGCCGTACAAATACGATCTGCGGACCTTCGCGCCGGTCGGCGCCATTAGTTTCGACCATCCCGATCCGTCGATCTTCACGGTGCTGACGTCGCCGTCGGAAACCGCGGGCACCGCCAACATCGACCTTGTCATTTTCCCGGAGCGCTGGGCGGTGGCGGAGAACACCTTCCGTCCGCCATGGTATCACATGAACATCATGTCGGAGTTCATGGGGCTGATCTACGGCGTCTACGATGCCAAACCTGAAGGGTTCACGCCCGGCGGCATCAGCCTGCACAATTGCATGCTGCCGCACGGCCCGGACCGCCAGGCGTTCGATCACGCCAGCAATTCGGAGTTAAAGCCGGTCAAGCTGACGGGCACCATGGCCTTCATGTTCGAGACGCGATATCCGCAGCGCATCACCGCGCACGCGGCAAACTCCCCGACGCTGCAGGACGACTACGCGGATTGCTGGAAGGGGCTGGAAAAGCGGTTCGATCCGAACAGGCCGTAGTTAGCGTCGGACATCCGCAATGACGATCCTGCCGGCTGGGTGATTCTCTCCGTCATTGCGAGGAGCGTTGGCGACGAAGCAATCCAGTCTGCACGTGGGTTCTGGATTGCTTCGCGGAGCCTGTCATCGGGCGGCGCATTGCGCCGACCCGTTGGCTCGCAATGACGGGGCTGGTTCAGCGATCCCCAGGCGGAATATTCTGGATACGGGCCGAATGCTCGGCGAGATCGTCGAGACTGTAAGACAGGTGCACGCGCTTGGCCGATGGCGGGTGTTTTCCGACCGATATGCCGGGCCGCCACTCCGTCGCCGGCCGGATCGGCCGCGGCACGAAACCGCCGCCGCAGTTCGGGCACACATTGTGGAGCTTGTTCTCGACGCAGTCCGCGCAGAACGTGCACTCATAGCTGCAGATGCGCGCTTCCATCGAGTGCGGCGGAAGGTCCTTGTCGCAATATTCGCAGTTCGGTCGCAGTTGCAGCGCCATGGTGGTCTCGTCAGGTTGAAGTAAGGCGGATCATTGCAAATTAAACGCCATGATGCGAATGACGAATTTCCCTCGATTTCGGACACCCGCTTTCGCATCTGAATGCTGAATGGTGGGCACGGCGCGAAGAGCGCCTCTGCCCACCCTACGATTTTTTCCACTCGCTCGTCAGCTCAGCAATATCCGCCGTCGCCGCCTCGCGAATGGCCGATGGCGTGCGTGAAAAGCGCGGCGCGGGGGCGGGCTGGGTGACGCCGTGGCGCTTAACAAAAATCTTTCGCGCCGCCATGTGCGGATGATCGGGCGCTTCGCTCATGGTCAGGATTGGCGCGAAGCAGACGTCGGTGCCCTCCATGATCCCGCACCATTCGTCGCGCGTCTTGGTCTTGAAAACACCTGCAAGCTTTTGCTTCAGCGCCGGCCATGCCTTGCGGTCCATCTGATGATCGAAGTCCGCGTCCGAAAGCCCCGCATGCTGGCGCAGCAGCGCATAGAACTGCGGCTCGATCGAGCCGATCGAAATGAACTTGCCGCAGGCGCATTCATAGACGCCGTAGAAGTGCGCGCCGCCGTCGAGGAAATTGCTCTCGCGCTGCTCCGTCCACCGGCCCGCCGCCGCCATGTCGAAGAACATCGACATCAGCGACGCCGCGCCGTCGCACATCGCGGCATCGACCACCTGTCCCTTGCCCGATTTTGACGCCTCCAGCAGTGCGGCGAGCACGCCGACCACGACGTAGAGCGCGCCGCCGCCGAAATCGCCGACCAGATTGAGCGGCGGCACCGGTTTTTCCGCAGGTCCGATCGCGGCAAGCGCGCCGGTGACCGAGATGTAATTGATGTCATGGCCGGCGGCCTGCGCCAGCGGGCCTTCCTGGCCCCATCCGGTCATGCGGCCATAGACGAGGCGCGGGTTGCGCGCCTGCACCACATCCGGGCCGAGCCCCAGCCGCTCCATCACGCCGGGCCTAAAACCCTCGATCAGCGCGTCGGCATGGCCAAGGAGATCGAGCACCTGCGCGATCGCGGCCTTGTCCTTGAGGTCGAGTTCGACCACCTTCCGTCCGCGCCCCGCCACCGATTTCAGATTCTTTTTGGCGCCGACGCGGTCGAGCGTCACCACCTCCGCGCCCATGTCCGCAAGCATCATGCAGGCGAAGGGCCCGGGCCCGATGCCGGCGAATTCCACGATGCGGAAACCTGCCAGCGGACCGGAGGTGCGGGTGGAGGATTTTGGCGCTGATTTTTCGAGCACGTTGGCGTTCCCCTTGATGAGAGGCGCTAAAGTCTACGACGTTGCCGAGGTTTTGCTGCCGTGGCGTCCGGGATCGCTTAAGGTGACCTTGGCGGCATCGGCCCATAATTTGGCGTTCTGCTTCTGGCGCTCGGTGCCGGTGCCTTCTTCCGCAACCTTGCGGCCGAGCGCGACATAGACCGGGATCTCCTCGTCGCGCATCGGTTTTGTCATTTGTTTGCGCGCCATCGCCTTCTCGATATAGGGCGCGAGCTCTTCCTGCTTTCGCTTCTCGCGTTCGATTTCGCGCTGCCGAAATTCCGGCATCACATCGCTGGCGAACAGCTCCAGCGCTTCGCAGATGTGCTTGTGCTGGTTGCGGCCGCCCTGCTGGATGAACACGGTCTGGTCGACGCCTGACTCCTCGAAGTGCCGCAGATGGGTGCGCAACTGATCCGGCGTGCCGATGCCGTGATCGGCGCCGGCCGCCGGCAACGCATGCCGGGCCTTTTCGAAATTGGCCCAGATGTCGGTGCGTCCCGGCTTGTGCTCGCCGAAGATATAATGATGCGCCAGGCCGTAGCGGAAGAAGCGCAGGCCGTCTTCACCGCGGCGGCGCGATTCCATTTCGTCCGGGTGGACCGAGAAGCCGGTCACCATCGCGACGTTGGGATTGACCGCGTGGCCGATCGGCACGCATTCCTCCCTGAAGATGCGGTAGTAGTCATCGACCCATTGCCGCGCCTCGCGAGGATCGACGAAGGCGAAGGTCAGCGCGCCGATGCCGTAGCGCGCCGCCAGCTTGATGGTCTCGCGATTGGAGCAGGCGACCCACAGCGGCGGATGCGGTTTCTGCAGCGGTTTCGGCACCACATTGCGGCACGGCATCTCGAAGAACTCGCCCTTGAAGCCGGGATAGGGGTCCATCACCATCATGTTGGTGCATTGCTCGACGCCTTCATGCCACATCCGCCGCTTCTCGACCGGATCGAAGCCGACATTGAAGCCGCCGAGCTCCATCAGCGAGGCGCTCTCGCCGGTGCCGAATTCGACGCGGCCGTTGGAGACGAGATCGAGCGTGGCGATGCGCTCCGCGACCCGCGCCGGGTGATTGTATTTCGGCGGCATCAGGCAGATGCCGTGGCCGAGACGGATCTTCTTGGTGCGCTGCGAGCACGCCGCGAGGAATATCTCGGGCGCCGAGGAGTGCGAATATTCCTCGAGAAAATGGTGCTCGACCTCCCAGGCGTAGTCGATGCCTAGTCTGTCGGCGAGTTCGACCTGATCGAGCGCCTCCTGAAACAGCCGATGCTCGTCGCCATCGTTCCACGGCCGCGGCAGTTGGTGCTCGTAGAAAATGCCGAATTTCATGGCCGCTCCCGGGATATATTTTTAATTAGCTGATTAGCTAAATTGTCTCGCCTTGTGGCTGATGTGGCAAGCGACTTTTGCAGAGAATGTGACCAAAAGCACAGCGGCGCGCATCGCTGCGCGCCGCATACGTGGGCCTTGTGTTTAGACGCGATCAGCCGGCCGCGGTGACCGCGCGCTGCGCCATCACCTTGATCAGATTGGCGCGATAGGTCGACGAGCCATGGATATCGGTCAGCAGCCCGTCCGCGGAAATCTTGACGCTGTCGAGCGCGCCCGGCGACCAGTTGGCCTTCAGCGCCGCCTCGATGGCGGGCACCCGGATGACGCCGTTTTGCGATGCACCGGTGGCGGCGACTCTGACATCGCCGGCCTTGGTCTTGACCACGAACACGCCGGTCAGCGCGAAGCGCGACGCCGGATGGGGAAATTTTGAATACCCTGCCTTGGCCGGAATCGGGAACGACACGGCGGTGATGATCTCGCCGTCCGCCAGCGCCGTCGAGAACAGGCCCTTGAAGAAATCGTCGGCTGCAATGCTCCGCTTGTTGGTCTTGATCGTTGCGCCGAGCGCGAGCACCGCCGCGGGATAGTCCGCGGCAGGATCGTTGTTGGCGATCGAGCCGCCGATGGTGCCGCGATAGCGCACGGCCGGATCGCCGATCATCGAGGCGAGATGGGCGAGCGCAGCAATCGCCTTTTGCGCAGCTCCGCTCCCGGCCACGTCGTAATGCGTTGTCGCCGCTTTGATCGTTACCGCGTCGGCGGAAACCTCGATGCCGATGAGATCCTTGATCTTCCCGAGATCGATCACGTCGGAGGGTGAGGCCAGCCGCTGCTTCATCACCGGAAGCAGCGTGTGGCCGCCGGCGAGATATTTCGATTCCGAGCCTTTTGCAAATAGCGCCGCGGCTTCGTCGACGCTGGAGGGGCGATGATAGGTTGTCTGGTACATTGCTTCATTCCCTCTTATGCGTTGCCGTGGATGGCGTGCCACACCCGGTCGGGCGTCGCCGGCATTTCCAGCTTGTTGTTGCCGATCGCATCCGTGATGGCGTTGATGACGGCGGCCGATGCGCCGATCGCGCCGGCCTCGCCGCAACCTTTGATGCCGAGCGGATTACCCGGGCACAGCGTCGTGGTGTGCGACAGTTTGAACGACGGCAGGTCGTCGGCGCGCGGCATGGTGTAGTCCATGAACGATGCGGTCACGAGCTGGCCGCTGGAGTCGTAGACCGCGCCTTCGAGCAACGCCTGGCCGATGCCCTGGGCGAGGCCGCCATGGACCTGGCCCTCGACGATCATCGGATTGATCATCCGGCCGAAATCGTCGGCCGCGACGAAATTGACGAAAGAGGTCTTGCCGGTGCCGGAATCGACCTCGAGTTCGCAGATATAGGCGCCCGCCGGGAAGGTGAAGTTGGTGGGATCGTAGAACGCGCCTTCCTTCAGGCCCGGCTCCATGCCATCGGGCAGATTGTGCGCGGTGTAGGCGGCGAGCGCGACCATCGGCAGCGCAATCGACTTGTCGGTGCCGGTGACTTTGAACTCGCCGTTCTCGATGACGATGTCGTCTTCGGAGGCTTCGAGTTGATGCGCGGCGATTTTCTTGGCCTTGGATTCGACCTTCTCCATGGCCTTCAGGATCGCGGTGAGGCCGACGGCGGCCGAGCGCGAGCCGTAGGTGCCCATGCCGAACTGTACCTTGTCGGTATCGCCATGGACGAGCTGGACCTGGCTGATTGGAACGCCAAGGCGCTCGGCGACCAACTGGCAGAAGGTCGTTTCATGGCCCTGGCCATGGCTGTGCGATCCCGTGAGGATTTCGATGGTGCCGACCGGATTGACGCGGACCTCCGCGGATTCCCATAGGCCGACGCCAGCGCCCAAGCTGCCGACCGCTTTCGAGGGCGCGATGCCGCAGGCCTCGATATAGCAGGAGAAGCCGATGCCGCGGAGCTTGCCTTCTTTCTTGGCCTTCTCCTTGCGCGCGGGGAAGCCGGCGTAATCGATCGCCTTCAGCGCCGAATCGAGCGAGGCGCCGAAATCGCCGATGTCGTAGGCCATGATGACCGGGGTCTGGTGCGGAAACTGCGTGATAAAATTCTTGCGGCGCAATTCCGCCGGATCGACCTTCATCTGCCGCGCCGCGGTTTCCATCAGCCGTTCCACCACGAAGCTTGCTTCGGGCCGGCCCGCGCCGCGGTAGGCGTCGACCGGCACGGTGTTGGTGTAGACGCTGATCACCTCGGCGAAGATGTTGGGGATATTGTACTGCCCCGACAGCAGTGTCGCATAGAGATAGGTCGGCACCGAGGAGGAGAACAGCGACATGTAGGCGCCGAGATTGGCGTAGGTCTTCACCCGCAGCCCGGTGATCTTGTTGTCCTTGTCGAACGCCATCTCGGCCTTGGTGAGGTGATCGCGACCATGGGCGTCCGTCAGGAACGCCTCGGAGCGGTCGCCGGTCCACTTCACCGGCCGCCGCACCTTCTTGGAGGCCCACAGCGCCACCATCTCTTCCGGATAGATGAAGATCTTCGAGCCGAAACCGCCGCCGACATCGGGCGCCACCACCCGCAGCTTGTGCTCCTGCGCGATGTTGTAGAATGCCGACAGCACCAGACGCGCGACATGCGGATTCTGCGAGGTCGTGTACAGCGTGAAATGCTCTTCGGCGTCGTTATATTCCGCGATCGCCGCGCGCGGCTCCATCGCATTCGGCACCAGCCGGTTGTTGGTGATGTCGAGCGAGACCACGTTGGCCGCCGATTTGAAGGCCGCCGCCGTCGCGGCCTCGTCGCCGATCGTCCAGTCGTAGATCACGTTGCCCGCCGCTTCCGGATGCAGCTGCGGCGCGCCGGGCTTGATTGCCGCGCGAATATCGGCCGCGGCCGGGAGTTCTTCGTAATTGACGACGACGGCGTCCGCCGCATCGCGCGCCTGGTTCTTGGTCTCGGCGATCACCACCGCGACCGCCTGTCCGACGAAGCGCACCGTCTCCGGCGCCATCGCCGGCCATGCGCCCATCTTCATCGGCGTGCCATCCTTCGATGTAATCGCCCAGCCGCAAATCAAATTGCCGACCTTGTCATCGACGATCTGCTTTCCCGTGAGCACGCCGACCACCCCGGGCATTTTCATGGCCGCCGACGAGTCGATACTTTTGACCCTGGCGTGGGCATGCGGGCTGCGGACGAAATGGGCATGGGTCATGCCCAACAGCTTGATGTCGTCGACATAGCGGCCCTTGCCTGTGATGAAACGCCGGTCTTCCTTGCGCACTACGCTTGCGCCAATGCCCTCAACACCCATCGCATCTCTCCCTGTCGGACCGCATCGTCAGCGCCTAAATCTTGCAGTGCGCAGACCGCAGCCGGTTTTGAATTTCGAAAGTTCCGAACTTGCAGACCTGGATCGGGCGGATTATTCCGCCGCCATTGCAACCTTCATGCGGCCGGCGGCGTCCAGCACCGATTTGACGATGTTGTGGTAGCCGGTGCAGCGGCAGATATTGCCCTCCAGCTCGTGCCGGACGGTATCCTCGTCGAGCTGGCCACCGTGGCGGTTGACGATATCGATCGCCGACATGATCATGCCCGGCGTGCAATAGCCGCACTGCAGCCCGTGATTGTCGCGGAACGCCGCTTGCATCGGGTGCAGCTCGTCTCCCTTCGAGATACCCTCGATGGTGGTGACGTTGGCGCCATTGGCCTGTCCGACCAGCACCGTGCAGGATTTGACCGCCCGGCCATCGATATGCACGACACAGGCGCCGCATTGGCTGGTGTCGCAGCCGACATGGGTTCCGGTCAGATTCAGATGGTCGCGCAGGAGATGGACAAGAAGAGTGCGGTCCTCGACGTCGGCCGAGACCGCCTTGCCGTTCACCGTCAATTTGACTGTAGACACGCTTGATACCTCCCGATGCTTTTTAATTGTTCCAATTAGAAGCACGGGGACAGGACTTTGCAACTACGAATTTCGTCGCGGAAGTCATTGTGAAGTCGTGGTCGCCGGGACGACACCGAGCCGCCGGGACGACTCCGGAGCAAATATCGCGCATTACCCCATGCAAATTCGTATCTTTGCTCCGGGCCGCACTTGATGGTCTATTCCGGCCCCATTCGGTCCCGGCGTAAGCCACGGAGGCCAAACAACAATGCTGCGCCAAGGGGCTTTTTGACGTGATCGACAAGCAGGTGAAGACCACCGCCGACGCCGTGGCCGGGGTGCGCGACGGATCGACGGTATTGGTGGCCGGATGAGGCGCATTTACACCAACCTCGCGGTGATCGATGTGACGCCGCAGGGCCTGTTCGTGATCGAGATGATACCGGGCATGACGCTCGAGAAGCTGCAGACGCTGACCGAGCCGCAGCTGCAGCTTGCCTCGCATTGGCAGGCCTTGGCGCCGCCAGAGGCCCCCAAGGCCCGTGCCGCGTAGGAAATCCAGCAATCTCGCCTGAAAGGGCCTGATTTTGCTCACGGTCGGTGGATTTCCACCGCCGCGCGGTATGGTTTACGGCCTCTTATCCATTCTGTTCTAGCTTTGCGCATCGAATCCGGGAGCTCGCGTTCCCGCCTGCTGCTGGCTATTGGAAAGAACCGGGGGGTTTGAGGTGGGATTGAAGCGCGTCTGGCCACAATCGATATCCGTGAAGCTCCCGACCTTGCGATTTCGCGCAAAAATCATGCTCGGCTTTGCCGGGGTACTCGTCATCTCGGCGGCCAGCATGGGCATCGCCTATCTTGGATTCGAGCGCGTTTCCGCCGGCGTGGCATCCTACCGAAACAGCGTGTCGGAAGCCGATCTGGCCCGCAATATCGACCGCGAGCTGATTTCGTACCGGGCGCTGGCGCGCTATTACGTGGTGACCGGGAAAGAAGACGACGCCACGGCGACGCTGACCGCCGAGACAAGCCTGAAGGACGCCATCGACCAGTCGATGCGGGGCACCACGAATCCGGCGCGCCTCGAACAGATCACCCGCCTCGCCAGGGAATTCCGCATCTTCACCAAGATTTTCGCCGATATTTTGAAGGTCAAGCGCGACAGCGCGCTGGTGACGCAGAACCAGCTCACCCGCGGCGGCAACATGCTGCGTTACAAGCTCGACGATCTCCCCAGCAACGCCAACGACGCGGAGCTTCAGGCGATCGAATTCGGCGCGAAAAAGGCGATCGCGCAATTACAGACTGTGACCGCGCTCGCCAATACCTTCGTCATCAATTCCGACCAGGCGGTCGCCGCCAGCGCGCTTGCGCGTCTCAAGTTCTTCGAAAACTCGCTACACGCGATCTCGTCGACCGATGAAAAGATCGTGCAGGGCCTCAAGGAGGCCTCCGCCCTGCTTGAGGAATACCGGCAAGCCCTGAGCAAGCTGATCGAGAATTCGAAAGAAATCGATGAACTGACCGCCGAGATGGCCAACTCCGCGGCCGCGATCGTGCAGGGCGCAGGCGCGATGAAGGCGGACCTTTTTTCCGATCAGCAAAGACTTGAATCGGAGTCGGACGCGATCGTCGGCGAGACCGAGCGCCTGATTGTGATGCTCGCGGCTGGCGGCTTCCTGCTCGGTGCAGCACTGGCCCTGATTGCTGGGCAAGGGAATTTCCCGGCCGATGATTCGAGATGTGCAAGGCCATGCGCGAACTCGCCGGCGGCAATTTCGACGTCGTGCTGCCGGGGCTGGGGCGCAAGGATGAAGTCGGCGAGATGGCGGGCGCGGTGGAAGAGTTCAAGATGCAGGCGATCGCAAAGGCCGAGCGCGATGCCGCAGCCCATGACGCCCAGAACAAGGCGAGCAGTGCGGCGCGCCGCGCCGAGCTCATTCGCTTCGCCGATGATTTCGAGGCGGCCGTGGGCGCCATCGTCTCGAACGTGTCGGCCTCCGCCGTTCAGCTCGAACAGGCTGCCGGAACGCTGACGCGGACCGCGGAAACCACCCAGAGCCTGTCCAGCCAGGTCGCCGGGGCATCGGAACAAGCCTCCAGCAACATGCAATCGGTCGCCGCCGCCACGGAAGAGCTTTCCACTTCGGTCGAAGAAATCGGGAAACGGGTGCACGAATCCAGCCGGATCGCGGAGGCCGCCGTGCTTCAGGCGGAGCAAACCGATGGGCGTATCGGCAAACTGTCGCGCGCCGCGCAGCAAATCGGCGACGTGGTCAAGCTGATCACCGCGATTGCCGAGCAGACCAATCTGCTGGCGCTGAATGCCACCATCGAAGCCGCCCGCGCCGGCGAGGCCGGCCGAGGTTTCGCCGTCGTCGCCTCCGAGGTCAAATCGCTGGCCAGCCAGACCGCGAAGGCGACCGACGAGATATCGTCGCATATTTCCGGCATGCAGGGCGCGACCCAGGAATTGGTTGCAGCCATCAAGGAGATCGGCGGCACCATCGCCCAGATCTCGAACATCGCAGCGACGATTGCCAGCGCCGTCGAGCAACAAAGCTCGGCGACCCAGGAAATCGCGCGCAGCGTTCAGAACGTCGCGCAAGGCACCCATGAAGCCGCCGCCAATATCATGCAGGTCAATCGCGGCGCGACGGAAACCGGGTCAGCCTCCGAGGAGGTCCTGAGTTCCGCCAAAACCCTTTCGACCGAAAGCACGCGTTTGCGCGATGAGCTCGACCGCTTCATGGCGAATATCCGCGCGGCGTAATTGACTGCGTCGTCCCGGCCTTGAGCCCGGACCCATTTTCACCGGCGTTCGTGTTATGGAAAGACGACTGCCCCAGTGCCCGAACGCTACAACACGGCATAGTATGGATCCCGGCGTTCGCCGGGATGACGGGTTTAGTCCCTTCCGAACTGATGCTTCAACTCGGACTTGGCGCGCTGCAGACGGTCGCGTTGGGTCTTCGGCAACGTCTTGCCGGCGCGGTTGATATAGAACGTCAGCATCGAGAGCGCCGAGCGATAGGCGCCTGCCTTGCGGCGCGAACTGCGTTCGGCCGAGCGCTTGAGCGAAGCCGCAATTCGTTTTGGATCTCGCAGTGTGAAGACGCCGTGCTTCAGATCGAGCGCGTCGCTTTCCCGGGTCACGCGTTGCGACCAGCGCTTCGATGAAGCCTTGTTAGAGGATGATTTTCTCCGCGCCGAGCTCGCCTTCCGGGCCGTCGTCTTGCCGGCATTTTTGCGGGCAGTCTTGCGCGTGGCATGTTTTGCGCGCACGCGCTGTTTTCCTGGCTGCAGCCATATTCAACTCCATACTGTTTCGGCCGAAAAACGGTGAGGGACCCGATCGGTTCCCTTGTCGCAGTGCGGGAACTCACATGTCCCAAAGGCGTTGATCAATGTGGCTGGCACGAAGGTTGCCGATTCCATGGTTGAGAGCCTTAGAACGCGACGTTCCCAGGCATTTTCCCACCGGTTTAATCCGACAGGTTTGCAGCTCTTGCAGGGCAAGTCGGTATTGAACCGCGGCGCTCCCGTTTCCGTGAAGGTTGCAAACGGCAAGCAGAGGAGCCATGCGGCATGGCCAGCCTGAGTGAAGCGACAATTCCTTCGACGGCTGCAGCAACGACGCCTGCGCCGCGGAGCGATGATCGCGTCATCGAAACCAGTATTCCCTCGCGTCTCGATAGTCTGCGCTGGAGCGGTTTTCACACCCGCGTCGTGCTTGCGCTAGGGATCACCTGGATTCTGGACGGACTGGAAGTCACGCTGGCCGGCGCTCTCTCGGGTGCGCTGAAGGAAAGTCCGGTGCTGCATTTCACCAATTTCGAAGTCGGATTTTCCAACAGCGCCTATCTCGCGGGCGCGGTGCTCGGCGCGCTGGGCTTCGGCTGGCTCACCGATCGGATCGGGCGCAGAAAGTTGTTCTTCATCACGCTGGCGGTCTATCTTGCCGCTACCGCCGCGACGGCGCTGTCCTGGAGCGTCGCGAGCTACGCGCTGTTTCGATTTCTCACCGGTGCCGGCATCGGCGGCGAATACACCGCGATCAATTCGACGATCCAGGAACTGGTGCCGGCGCGTTATCGCGGATGGACCGATCTCGTGATCAACGGCAGTTTCTGGATCGGCGCGGCGATGGGGGCGGTCAGCGCGATCGTTCTGCTCGATCCGGCCCTGATCGGTCCCGATCTCGGCTGGCGGCTGGCGTATCTCACCGGCGCTTGCCTCGGCCTCGTCGTGTTCGTGATGCGGATGTGGATTCCCGAAAGTCCGCGCTGGCTGATGATTCACGGCCGTCCCGATCAGGCGCATGCGATCGTTGCCGATATCGAGCGATCGGTGATCGGAAATGTGCAGGACCCGAGTCAACATGCGTGGCCGAAAATCAAACTGAAGATGCGCGACCACACCCCGCTGCGCGAAGTGGCACGCACGCTGTTCTTCACCTATCGCCAGCGCTCGCTGGTCGGATTGGCGTTGATGATTGCGCAGGCGTTTTTCTACAACGCGATCTTCTTCACCTTTGCCCTTGTCCTGACCGACTTCTACGGAATCGCGGCGAGCCAGATCGGATGGTACATTCTTCCCTTCGCGGCCGGCAATTTCCTTGGGCCGCTGTTGCTGGGTCGGCTGTTCGATACGCTCGGACGCCGCGCGATGATTACGTTCACCTATGGGATGTCGGGCGTGCTGCTCGCGATTTCGGGCTATCTGTTTTCGATCGGGGTGCTGAGCGCGCAGGCCCAGACTATTGCATGGATGGTAATCTTTTTTTTCGCTTCCCCCGCAGCAAGCGCGGCATATCTCACGGTCAGCGAAACCTTTCCGCTGGAGGTCCGTGCGCTGGCGATCGCGCTGTTTTATGCGGTCGGAACCGGAATTGGCGGCGTCGTTGGCCCGGCTCTGTTCGGGGCGTTGATCGATACCGGATCGCGCGGCAGCGTCTTCGCGGGCTATCTGCTGGGGTCGGGATTGATGATCGCCGCGGCCGTTATCGCGTGGCGTTACGCCATCGCGGCCGAGCGCCGGGCGCTGGAATCAGTTGCACGGCCGCTGGCCTTTGTGGAGTAGGATGAACTGAATCGGGAAATGAAATGAACCAGAACCTGGCCGACATGCCATTGCAAGACGACATTCCATCGCCGGAGAAGGCGTCGCGGACCGCGGGTCCGGCGGCGCGCGAACCAGCGCTGCGGTTGGATCAATCCGCCATCTTGCTCGATATCGACGGCACCCTGCTCGATCTCGCGCCGACACCGCGCGAGGTGTGGGTGCCGCCGGATCTCTCGACAACCCTCAACCGGCTGCTGGCGCGGACCTCCGGCGCGCTCGCGCTGGTCAGCGGACGCTCGCTGAACGATATCGACCTGATTTTTGCCCCCGAGCAGTTTCCGGCCGTCGGCGGCCACGGTGCGGAAATGCGAATCTCGGCGGACAGCGAAGCCGTTGCCACCCATGCCCCGCCGATGGACAAGGAATTGAAGCGGCGGCTGGCCGCCATCGCCAAACTCAGTCCGGGCATCCTGCTGGAGGACAAGGGTTATTCGCTGGCGCTGCACTACCGGCTGGCGCCGCATGCGGAGAAGGCGATTTACGCGGCGGTGTCCCTGATCAGGGCCGATCTGCCGAACGCGCCGATCGAGGTGCTGCCGGGAAAATGCGTCTGTGAAATCAAGCACTCCGGCTTCAACAAGGCAACGGGCGTCCTCGAGCTGATGACCCACGAGCCTTTCAGGGGCCGCCGTCCGATTTTTATCGGTGACGATGTAACCGATGAAGCGGTATTCGGAATCATGCCTGATTTGGGCGGCCTTGCGTTTTCGGTGGGCCGGCGCGCCAAGGGCGTGGCCGACCATTTCGACGAACCGCGCGACGTGAGGAACTGGCTCGCGCATCTGCTTGATGACGAAGCTGCGGCAGGACGGTGATCGAAGTTGGATCATCGTCGCGCAAACGGTCAATCGCAGGCGATTTCAGTTGCATCCGGCGGCTATTTGCAGAATTTCTGCAGTGGATCAGCCGGTTCCAGCTCAAAGCCGCCTGAATTTGGTTTCATTTCGTTGAAAGGGTGACCGGGAACCATATTGATGAACATCCGTTAAATGCGCGAGCGTTAAAACAGGAAGGAGACCCTGTGAACCTCGTCGTCGTTTCAAATCGCGTAGCGCGCGGCACGGTCAACGAACCCATGACGGGCGGGCTTGCGGCCGCTTTGCTGCCGGTGGTGGAGCGATCCGGCGCGATTTGGGTGGGTTCGAGTGGCCGGGTCCGCGACGGCGCCCAAAAGGAACCGTTCGCCGAAATCGAGGCGCTCGGCGCGGGCGCGCTGGCGATGCTGGATTTGCCGGCGGCGCATTACGGCGGATATTACGAAGGTTTTGCCAACTCGGCCCTGTGGCCGGCGCTGCATTCCCGCGCCGATCTGATCCGTGCTTCCCAGGCAGACTATCTGTCCTATCGCGAAGTGAACGCCTTCATGGCCCGCGCGCTGCTGCGATTTGAAAAGCCGCAGACGGCGTTCTGGATTCAGGACTATCATTTCCTGGCGCTGGGCGCGGAATTGCGCAATCTCGGCGTCACCCGGCCGGTCGGGTTCTTCCTGCATACGCCTTGGCCCGCGCGCGGCATCATCGAGGGCGTGCCGCATCATCGCGAATTGATCGAGGCGATGCTGGCCTACGATCTGATCGGATTCCAGACCCGGGACGATTGCGAAAATTTCCTCGGCTATCTCTCGTTGGATCTCGGTCTCGAGGTCGAAAACGGCGTCGTGACGTCGCGCTATGGCAAAACGCGCATGGCGGTATTTCCGATCGGCATCGACGTCGAAAAATTCGCCCTGCACGCCGCCAAGGCCATCTCCCATCCCGACGTCTCGCGGTTGCGGCGAAGCCTGAACGGCGAGAAGCTGGCGATCGGCGTCGATCGGCTGGACTATTCCAAGGGGCTGATCAACCGCATCAACGCCTTCGACCTGATGTGGACCCGGCAGCCGGCGCTGGCGCGCACGGTGTCGCTGCTGCAGATCGCGACCCCGTCGCGGGGCGGGATCGAGGCCTATGGCAATTTGCAAAACGAACTCGCAAAGCTCGTGAGCGACGTCAATGGCCGCCACGGCGAAGTCGACTGGACCCCGATCCGCTATCTCAACAAGGGCTTTAGCCAGACCGTGCTGGCGGGCCTCTATCGCACCGCCCAGGTTGGCGTCGTGACGCCGCTGCATGACGGCATGAATCTGGTCGCCAAGGAATATGTCGCGGCACAGAACCCCGCCGATCCCGGCGTGCTGGTATTGTCGAAATTTGCCGGCGCGGCGAACCAACTGGATACGGCGCTGCTGGTGAATCCCCACGATATCGACGGCATGGCGCGCATCATCGCGACCGCGCTCTCGATGCCGTTGACCGAGCGGCGCCTGCGCTGGGAAGCGATGATGGCGAAACTTCGCGCCGGCACCATCCAGCAGTGGTTTGCCGATTTCGTCGAGGCGTTGCAGGAAATCCAAATCGACAAGAGGACGGGCGAGCCGATCGCCGAACCGCCGACACCATGGCCGCTTCGCTCGGTCAATACCGGAACGCGGTATCATTAGAACAAACCAGCGGCACTAGACCATGATCCGATTAGGTTGAATCGGATCATGGTCTTATCTTTTTGTTTGAGCATGATCTCTTCGGAAAACCGGTTCCCACTTTTCCGGATCATGCTCTAATAGCAGTGCGACACGCCATCGAGAACGGCGCAACGCGTCTTGTTCGGCGCGTTCGGATCGTCCAGCGGCACAACGCCCTTGCCCTGGCCGACGAACATGCCCGGTCCCACTCTCACCGACGATTTAATGCCGATGATCACGCTCGAATGCGGCGACAGGCTCGATCGCGTGCGAGGAGGTGAAATCGACGCCCGGATCGCTGAACCAGGCGCCTTGACGCGCTCAACGCGATCACGCGTTTCTGTTGCGCGGTGATGTGTTCAAGCGACGCGATCAACACCTGGGCTCGACTGCAAGCGAAAAGGGAGGTCGATACCGTCCGGCCGCGCCCTCATCCTCACGAGTTCCATCTCCATTACGATATCTAACTCAGGTTCCGGCGTTCGCCTCAGGCCGTCACCGGATTGCTGAAGGCCGGGATATGCCTCACGGCCTGCAACCGGGACGGCCGGGGCATTCAGTCGCATACACGCCCCGAATTCCGTAAGCGACAATGAGCTTCGCGTGGCCTCGGGGGCGGCCGCATTGTTGACCAAACTGACAAGCGGTCCCTGGAGGAAGCGCAGGCATGGTCCAATCCAGCGGAAAGGAAGCCGCATGAGCCGCAGCGCGAAAGGCATTCAGCATAATTCGTTCATGATGCTTGGCCAATTCGGGTCGGTCTAACGCTTCAGAGGATCAGGTGCCGGCCTTTGCGAATTTGCCGATCTCACGCAAGCTTCTGGCGGCATTTGCCGCCGTGGTCGCGGTCATATGTGTCAGCAGCGCTGTTGTATACGACAGACTTCGCGTGATCGAATGGGCTAAAGACATGCGTGTCCAAGCCACCGACTTCTTAGAGACGCTAGACTCGGCAATGGACGCGATGGTGGATCAGGAAACCGGCGTGCGCGGCTATTTGCTCAGCGGCGACGAGAAATTTTTGGAGCCCTATCATAAGGGTGGCAATACCTACACTGCGGCGATCCAGAAATTAAAAGACCTCACCTCGCACGACCCTGCCCAGCAGAGCCGCCTCGATGAACTAAGCGAGTTTGCGAAGAAGTGGCGTTCGGCGATTGCCGAGCGGGAGATCGCGCTGATGGCGAAGCCCGAGACGCAAGAGGATGCGCGCGCCTTGGAGGGCTTGACGGCCGGCAAAACCGCAATGGACCTCATCCGCGTCAAAGTGGACGAAATTGACGGGGTTGAGCGCGATCTGTTGGCAAAGCGTGACGCCGTGCAGAATCAGGCGTTCGCGACTGCATACACGGTGACGATCCTCGGCGGCGCAGCCTCGCTGATCATTGCGATACTGATGGGCGTTCTACTCACGCGCGGCATCGCCGTGCCGATCACTCGTATGACTAGCGTCATGACAGCGCTCGCCAAAGGCGACAGCGCCGTCGCAGTACCCGCGGTTGGTCGCAACGACGAGATCGGCGAGATGGCGGCGGCCGTCCAGGTTTTTAAAGACAACATGATCGAACGTCAGAGGGCCCAGGCAGAACTCGCGCGCGTTGGCCGGCTGACGACGATGGGCGAACTCGTTGCCTCCATTGCCCATGAGATCAACCAGCCCCTGGCCGGCATTGTGATCCACGGCGACGCCTGCCGGCGCTGGCTCAACCGGGACGAGCCCAATCTCGATGAAGTGCGGGATGCAGTGTCGCACATCAGCCAGGACGGCAGGCGCGCGGCAGAAATTATCGAAAACCTCCGCGCACTGACAAAAAAATCCGCCCCCCAATTCCGAAGGCTCGACATCAATGGCGCCATTCAGGAAATTCTGACGCTCACCCGCAGCGAGTTGACGCAGCACAATCTTTTACTTCACACTGATCTGTCCACCGGCGATCGGACGGTCTTCGGGGATCGGGTGCAGCTGCAGCAGGTTGTGCTCAATCTGATCATGAACGGCATTGAAGCCATGAGCGCGGTCATGGATCGCCCCAAGGTATTGACGATATCTTCGGAACTCGTCGAAACGGGCGACGTGCTCGTTGCTGTCAAGGATACGGGCACGGGAATAGACCCGGCGATCGCCGATCGTATCTTCGAGTCCTTCTTCACGACGAAATCCAACGGTATGGGCATGGGGCTCTCGATCTGCCGATCGATCATCGAGACCCATGGCGGGCGTTTCTGGGCGTCGCCGCACACACCGCACGGCGCCGTCTTCCAGTTCACGCTGCCAGCCGACGGAACGGAACCGCCAGCCTCGGAGCAGGCGGCATCCTCTTCGTAGGGTTGGCGCATGATCCCAAAATTGGGAACCCACTTTATTCGGAAAGGGATCTGCACCAACAAGAGGCTCAAGCTCGGTAGGTGCGCAGCACCCGGCCGGCATTGCGGGAGGCTGCTGGTCGTCCTCGGCGAGCGTGGACGATCGACCGGCAGATCGAGAGGCCCATGCCCTTTCTGTTCAACTCGCCACTGCATCAGGAGGACAATACGCCGTGACCGGGCGCCCACCATCTGCTGGCGATCGCGCGCGCGCCGAGGAACCGATCGTTTTCGTCATCGACGACGACGCATCAATGCGCGAAGCGCTCCAGAGTTTGTTCCGATCGGTGGGCTTGCGGGTCGAGGTGTTCGGCTCGGCCTCCGAATTTCTGCAGAGCAAGCTTCCGGATGTTGCCGGTTGCCTGATCCTCGACGTCAGGTTGCCCCGGCTGAGCGGCCTCGAGTTTCAGGCTGAGTTGGTGAAGGCTGGCATTCACATTCCGATCATCTTCATGACGGGCCATGGCGACGTCCCAATGTCGGTCAAGGCGATGAAAGCCGGAGCCGTCGACTTCCTGACCAAGCCGTTCCGAGATCAAGACATGCTTGATGCCGTGGAGATGGCAATCGAGCGCGACCGAAAGAGACGCGTTGGCGCAAAGGCACTCTCGGGCTTGGAGGCTCGTTTCGCGGTCCTGACCTCTCGGGAGCGGGAAGTGCTGGCTTTGGTCACTGCCGGACTCATGAACAAACAAATAGCAGCCGAGATTGGAATTGCTGAGATTACCGTGAAGATACACCGCGGGAACGTTATGAAGAAAATGGGCGCGAAATCGTTAGCCGATTTGGTGAGGATGGCCGAGACACTCGGAATTCGTCGGGCGAAGTCCTAGAGCGCGCTCGCTTTGGATAGAGTGGCGACCGCGCCTATCCTTTTTGTTGTGACGCGTTTTTCTTTCCGCGAAGCGGTAGGCTCTCGCGCATGCAAACCTAAGTATGATTTTCCGATCCTGATTTGCGACGCACTGTTCAGTCAGGCGGCTGCGGTGCATAGGCTCTCTGTTCGCGCCATCAGGAAAGACCGTTTTGTCCGAACTTCCAGTGATCTCGATCATCGACGATGATGAATCCGTTCGCGCCGCGACCTGCAATCTCGTGAGGTCGCTCGGGTACATCGTCCATCCATTTGCGTCGGCCGAAGAGTTCTTGCGGTCGGCCCAGCTGAATGGCACGTCGTGCGTGATTGCAGATGTCAAAATGCGAACAATGAGCGGTGTCGAACTGCAAGCCCACTTGCGCGCCCAGGGACATTGCGTGCCGTTCATTTTGATCACGGCTTTTCCCGTTGAGATCATTCGCGCGCGAGCGCTGAAGGCGGGAGCAACCTGTTTCCTGACCAAGCCATTCGACGGCGAAACTTTGACCAAATGCCTCGACGCCGCTCTTGGCGGCAAAGTGGCGGAATGAGCAAATGAGACGATTGGGCTTGCGCGCTAGTACGTTCCAGAAGCGCACAAGGGTCCTGGGAGCGGACTATACGTAAGGATGAGCGCGGCCAAACACTTGGACGAATTGATAACGGAGTGCGAGGGGTTGAGACTGGAAACAGTCATCGTTCGAGAGCGTGAAGGCGAGATGAAGCAGCGGTTAAATCCTCAGAAGGAGGTCGCCATGCATAGCGTCCCTCGTTGTTCGGTGTGCGACAACGAAGATCCTAAAGTTATCTCTCTGCGAGCCCCTGCACGTGAACACTACTGCGGACGCCTTTGCCTTTACCAAGGTCAGGAGAACTTCATTCGCGGAATACGCCGGATGAATGCGGAGGCCGCGTCATGAAAAATCGTTGCGCCAATCCAGCCTGCGGCCGTCCCTTCGGGCTAATCCGAAGGAGCTGGCGTTTCGAACAATTTTGCTCCGTCAAGTGCCGCGAGAGCTGCATACGCCAGTTGGAACGCAACAAAGCCTACTGGAAATGGCTCTACAAATACCCTGACCCATCGGCGGCCGCGGACCAACAAATAATCCGGTGTTGCTCCTCCCCGACAGGGGACAACTAACCTTCCTTTTCAGGAAGGAAGTTTTTGAAAGCGTCGGCGGTGCTGGCCACGGATCGCGGACATTAGGATCGAGAACACCAGCCCCCCAATCGACGGTGATGTCGCCCTCCGCTGGTTGAATTGCCGCGCTCTTCAGTCGTCATCTTTATCGGTTTCCGCTTCAAGCCACCCGGAAGCGAAAAGCCGGCGCGGGCCGATATCTAGAAATTATCAAGGTTATTCAATCGGTTGCGGAAATTTTGGCGATCGCGGCCGGGCTCCCTTGCAAAAGTCGTCATGGCCCTTCAAGAGAGTGGCATCCGGAGAGATGGCCGAGTGGCTTAAGGCGCACGCTTGGAAAGCGTGTGTGCGGGAAACTGTACCGTGGGTTCGAATCCCACTCTCTCCGCCAGCAAGTCATGTGTCCGGCCCGGACACATCGGTGACAGAACGTACCTAAGACATAGGTGACAACCTCGTGCCGAACGGGTCGTCGAGGGGTTGCAAGGTTTTCTGCTCCAGGTCGAAGTATCCGAGATCATAGTGCATGAAGCTGACGAGCCAAATGCCTTCGTCGACTTCCTTGATGCCGAGCTTTTGGCCGGCCAGCACGGTGGAGATGTTGATCCCGCTTGCGATGCAGGCAGAGGCGGCCACAAGCGGTGATGACGACGTCGCGATCGTGGAACGGATAGGTCAGTTCGGGCAGGCCGGCGTAGGGGCGCGCGGAGGCGGTGTAGAGCTCGGCAGGGCACCTCATGGCGAGCGCCTCGTGCGGACGTTCGGCATTGAACTCGCGGAGGAAGGCATCGAAGCGCGCCTGCTGCTGCAGGCTGTTGAAGCCAGGCGGACGGGTTGCCTCCTTCTTGAGAGTGAGGTGCATGCGCTCATGGCGGCCGTTTTGTTGCGGATGGCCCGGCTTGATGCGTTCGATGGCAATGCCAAGCCTAAGCCACCAGACTGAGAGCTTTGAGAGATTGAACAAGGCATTGGGACTGGCGAAGGGCACGCCGTTGTCAGAGCGGATGGCGGCCGGCAGGCCGCGTTCGCGGAACATCCGTTCGAAGGCCGTAAAAGCTGTGTCTTCGCGGGTCGAATCGAGCGCTTCGCACAAAAGCAGATAACGCGAGGCATGATCGGTGACCGTCAGCGGATAACAATAGCGGCCGTTGCCCAGCTTGAACTCGCCCTTGAAGTCGGCACACCACAGATCATTGGGTACGGCGCCGTCCGACAGCGGCGTGCCGCGCGCGCGATGGCGCGGCCCGCCGCCGCGCTTGACCAGGCCGTGACGATCGAGGACCGCATGGATAGTGCTTTTGGCGGGAACCCTGATATCGCCGTCGAGCCGACGGACCAGCAGCTCGCGGATCTTACGCGCGCCCCAATGCGGTTTGTCGGCCTTCAGCCGGACAATCAGGCTTTCGACCTGTTGCGGCAGCTGGTTGGCGTAGCGCACCGGTCGGCGTGACCGGTCGCTCAGAGCCGTCAGCCCGTGCTCCTTGTAGCGATCGAAAATCTTGTAGCCGGTCTTGCGGGATACGCCGAATTCCCGGCAGACGTCCGTCATAGCCTCCCCGTCCAGGAGGCGGGCGACAAAGCGGAGGCGTTCATCCATAACCGAACTCGCTTTCCACGGCATCCACACCTCCCGCTTGCAAAAAAGCGAAAAGTGTAACCCATGTGTCCGGTACGAATTGTCACCTATGTCTCGGGCCGCTCATACGAATATCCGGGGCTTAATTGAGCGGTAGCCAGACAATGCCGCAAGGTCCGTTACAGTCGTTGCAGTGAGCTGGTTGATCGAAGGTGCTGGCCAGTTGCCATTCCTGCGATTCATTACTCCACTGGGCTACGGCGTGAGAGATGATATCGTCTGACTGACAGTTGGAGCAGACGGGTGTTGATCGTGTCGCTCGCCGGCTGACGATCTGTGCCGGCTCCGGGTTTGAGTCGAACGGATTGAGAAGTAAAGCTTGTCTCATATCTTGCCCCTGACCAACTGAACTCACAGACCTCTGCCCGAACTCTAACTCTGGAGTGATGAGTGTGTCTTGGCCCGGGCATCTAGTTGCTGTGGATTGTGGCGTTCGATCCCTCGCTGTGGCGCGCTGAGCACAGTGAGCGGTTGCCAGCGATTACCCGAAAATGGGGCGCAAATGAATAAAGAGCCAAACAGTTGCTGCCGTCAAAGCCCCTAATTGGTGCCTTTTGCGCGAATTTTGTTTGAGCCGCCAGGCATTCCATGACATTCGATGAGCGAATGGCTGCTTTTCTGCGCAAAGCAGACGTTCGGCAAGGTACCGACGTCAGTTAAGTGCCTGAGGAGACATCTCGGAGCGGAGTACAGCCTGCTCGATCACTTCATCGGTGGCCGGGATGAGCTCATGCTATTGCTGCGCCGCGACGTGCGCGCTAGGCTCGGCCGAATTGGTGCAGGAGGCCCACGTGACTACAGCTGACGACAGCAAGGTGGACGACAACAAGGTTTCTGAAGACCGCCGCGAAGCGCTGCGCTACGCCTTCGCGATCGGCAGCGGTGCGGCCCTTGCCTCCGCCCTCGCAAGCCCGGCATCGGCACAAACAACCCCGGACAACACCCTCGATCGCATCCGCGCCAACAAAGTGCTCCGCATCGCCGTGCTGCCGGGAGAACTGCCTTACTTCAACAAGGACCTTGCTACCGGCAACTGGTCCGGAATGTGTATCGAGATGGCCAACGACATCGCGAAACTTCTCGACGTCAAACTTGAATACACCGAATCGACCTACGGCAACTCGATCCTCGACTTACAATCGAGTAAGATCGAGCTCGGCTTTGCCCTTAACCCGACGCCACAGCGGGCGCTGGTCGTGGATTTTTGCGGCGCCGTATTTCATCATCCCTTTGGCGCCATGCTCAAGAAGGGGCTGCAAGCCAAAACCTGGGCCGACATCAACAAGCCCGATGTCAATATTGCGGTCGACGTCGGCTCCGCCAACGAAACCGTTGCGCGCCGTTTCGCGCCCAATGCGACGATCAAGTCACTCAGGTCACGCGATGAGGTCATGCTCGAGATGTCGTCGGGCCGGGTCGATTGCGTGGTGAATGCGCTGGTGCTCGGTCTGACCGCAATTGCCAAGAACCCAAACCTTGGCACCTACAAGATCCTGCAAACCCCTGCAGTCGCCATTCCAAGCAGCATGGCTGTCCGGCGCGAGCCGGACAAGCGCTGGCGCGATTTCCTGTCCGTATGGGTCGACTACAACCGCGGCATCGGGCAGATGCGCGAATGGTTCATCAAGGGGCTGTCGCTGAGCGGCGTCAAGCCCGAAGACGTGCCGGTCGAACTCAATATCTGACGCGGCTCTCGAACCGGTCAAGCCTTGTCGTAGGTCACGCCGCGCTCGAGCCTGCGTCCAACGAGCGTGGCCGGAAACAGGATCGCGAAGTAGATCAAGGCCACGATCGTATACACTTCCAGCGGCCGATAGGTTTCGGCGTTAATCAGCGTTGCGTTGTAGACGAGATCCGGAACGGCGATAACGGACACCAGCGAGGTGTTCTTCAACTGCGTCACCGACTGGTTGACGTAGGGGGCCAACATCGGTTTCAGCGCCTGTGGCAAGATCACCAGCCTGAGCACGCGCCATGGCCCAAGCCCCAGGGCCCGAGCCGCGTCCCACTGTCCGCGATGCACGCTCTCAATGCTGCCGCGAACGATCTCGGCGTAGAACGCCCCGCCATACAGCGACAGCACGGTGACGGCGGCGACATGCGCCGGAATATTCACGCCAATGACGACCGGAAAAGCGTAATAGAACCAGATGATCTGAACCAGCAGGGGTGTGCAGCGGAACAGTTCGATGTAGGCGAGCAGAAGCCAGTCGATCACGGGCCAGCGCCTCAAGCGCAGGATGCCGACCACCAGACCGAGCAATGTTCCGAGAAGAACGGTGCCGATCGTATAGGCGATGGTCCAGCCGAGCCCGAGCCAGAACAGGTGGCTGTATTTGCCGAGGATCGCGAAATCCCAAACATAGGGCATGCTTGCTCCCGCTTACTGCGACCCTCTTGTTTGCCTTTTGTCGGCCATCAAAGGTAGCGCCCGGGCGAAAACGGCGCTGCGTTGAAGGGTGGCTGCGTTGCCGTGATCATCGCTGCGATCGCAACTCCCGTTGCAGGCCCGGTCGTGAAGCCGATGTGCTGGTTGCCGAAAGCGAGCCACAGTCCGGAATGCCGTGGCGCAGGCCCGATCATCGGCAGGCTGTCAGGAAGCGTCGGCCGCGCCCCGCGCCAGGGCTCGCCGACCGCCTCGCCAAATTCGACGATGCTTCGCGCGGCCGGCACCACCTGATCGAGTTGGGCGAACGATGAGGGCGCATCGCGGGCGGTCAGCTCGACCCCGGTGGTAATGCGGATGCCCTGTTCCATCGACGTCATGAGGAAGCTGCCTTCGGCGTCATGGATCGGGCGCCGCAATGAACGTGCCGGGTTCGGCTTGAACTCTTGATGGTAGCCGCGTTCAAAGGCCAAAGGAACATGATAACCAAGCGGCCGCAACAGATCCGCGGACCAAGGCCCTAGCGCGACCACGACATGGCGCGCCGAAATCCCGCCGTCCGCGAGCACCACGCGCCAGCCCTCGCCGTCAGGCACGATCGCCGTGATTTCCGACTGACGGATCTCACCACCGGAGCCCGCGAACATCCGCGCATAGGCCTTGACCACGGCGCCCGGCGAGTCGACAGAGGCGCTCTGCGTGTGCAAGAGGCCAACCTTGTAGACGGGCACGATGTCAGGCTCGAGCGCGGAAATCGCCTGACGGTCGAGAAGCTCGCTGGCGATGCCATATTCGGCCAGAAAGGCCTGCTCGTCCTTCGCCGCGCCGACGGCGTCGCTACGCCACGCCTTCAGCCAGCCGGTCTCACGGATGCGCTGCGCCGCATCCGCTTTGACGAGCCATTCCCGATGCAGTTTCAAGGATGCCGCGAGCAGCCCCTGCAGAGCCGTCGCCCGCGGTTTGATACCAGACGGTGTCGCATTGGCAAGGAAACGGACGAGCCAACCGATATTCCGAATCGCCCAGCCAGGATCCCAGCGCAGCGCCGCATGCCGGTTGGTCATGTAAGTTGGCAACGCACTCCAGAGCGATGGCTTGTTGAGCGGCAATATCGAACCGCTTGAGAGAATGCCAGCGTTGCCATAGGAGGTTTCGCTGCCCGGCTCACGCCGATCGACGAGGATGACCGACAGGCCCCGCTGCCGCGCGGCATAGGCCGCGGACACGCCGACGATGCCTGCGCCCAACACGACGACGTCCGCTTGCTTGCCCGTGCCGTTGTCAGACATCGACCCACCTCCCAGAGACTCTACATCAGTGTCAGGCCGCCATCGACCGGCAACAGGGCTCCCGTCACGTGTCCGGCCTCCGGCGACAACAAAAAGGCGACCAACGCGGCCACCTGGTCGGGTTCGGCCAATCGTGCGAGCGGATTGGCCTTGGCGGCCAGTTGCCAGCTCTGCTGGTCCAACGCCCCCATCAGGCCGGCATCCTTGCGCGTATAGCCGGGCATGACGACATTGGCCGTTGCGCCTGAGCTTGCGAGTTCGATTGCAAGACACCGCACCAGCGCCTCAAGCGCAGCCTTGGCCGCCGCAGACGCCGGATATGTCGCATCGGGCGTGAACCGATGGGCAACGAAACTGCTGATGGCGACGACGCGTCCTTGCGATCCGCGCGTCAGATCCGGCAACGCAGCGCTCGCCAGTTCGTGAAACGCCGTGGCTATGACGGCGAATGACCGTTCGAGGCCCGCGCGCGGCAACTGCATGAAATCGCGTCGATCCGCAAACCCCGCGGAATGGACGATCACGTCGATGTTCCCGAACGCGGAGCGCGTTCCGCGAACAAGCTCGGTTGCGGTGCCGGCATTTGCCAGGTCGCCAGTGCACCACGCGACGTTGGCGCCGGCCCGCTGGCAGTCCATTACGACCGCTTTCAATCGCTCGAGCCCTGCTGCGTCGGCTCCTTGTCCATGCAACATCAGGCACTCATCCCGGGCTGCCAACCGGCGCGCGATCGCAGCTCCGATCCCGGACCCGCCGCCGGTGATGAGTGAAACGCGCATGAATCGCCCTGTTCTCGAATGCTTTTGATCGAGCAAACTATAGGTGCCGCAAGTGCGAATGCCAACTTTCCCAGACTTCTATTTTTCGCTTTGCAGCGATTGCTCGCGAAACCGGACCTGAAGAGGACCGGAAAGAATATGGACTGTCGACCGGAGCGGTCACCGACGACAGACGCCACTTGGGGCCGAAGTCGAGCGAAATCTCTTGCGTGCTAGCAATCGATGTGACCATTAATTTGTCAAAAATGCTTGGACGGCGAAACGCAAAGTTACCTGTTTGTTATAGAGGGAATGCGCGGGCCGGTGTCAAACTTGTGGGAGGGTACGATGCTTTTCAAACGTCTCGTTCAGGCTGCCACTATGGCTCTCGCCGTTGTTGCGGCGGCGCCCGGGTCGGCGCAGCAGGTGCTCAAGGTGGGCTCGACCCCGACCGGCGTGCCCTTCACCTTCCTCGATACCAAGACCAACAGCATTCAAGGTGTGATGGTCGATCTCATTACTGAGATAGGCAAGGATGCCGGGTTCCAGGTCCAGATCGAGCCAATGCAATTCTCCACGCTGATAGCATCACTGACGTCGAACAAGATCGACATCATCTCGGCGGCGATGTTTGCCACAGCGGCGCGCAAGGAGGTGATCGACTTCTCGGATCCGGTCTACACTTACGGCGAGGGTCTCCTGGTGCCGAACACCGACAAGAAGGACTATACCGCGCTGGAAGATTTGAAGGGCGAGGTCGTCGGGGCCCAGGTCGGCACCGCCTTTGTCGATGCACTGAAAAAGACGGGATTGTTCGCCGAGGTCAAGGTGTACGACACCATTCCGGACATCCTGCGCGACGTGAACACGGGGCGTCTTAAGGCCGGTTTCGCCGACTACCCGATTCTTGCCTACAACCTCAAGCAGGGCAGCTTTCCGGAGGTTCGTCTGGTTGAATCCTACAAGCCGACCATTGTCGGTACGGTTGGTATCGGTGTCCGCAAGAGCGATCAAGACTTGCTCCAGAAGATCAACGCCTCGCTTGCCAAGCTCAAGGCCAATGGCGCCGTCGACAAGATTCTCGACAAATGGGGGCTCAAAGCAAAGAGCACCTGAAACATGATCGGGCGAGGGAGATGTAAGCTTTCTCGTATAACCGCCCTAGCCAGCAAGAGCATGGCGTGACCGCTATTCAAATATGAGCAAGCAGGTGAAACGCGTGATTTGAATCGGATGCAAAATTTTCTACGTGACGCCACCGAGTTCTTGCCTATCCTGCTGCAGGGCGTATGGCTGACGATCGTCGTCACCGTCGGGTCGCTGATCCTGTCGACAATTCTCGGTCTGATCTGGGCGATGATGCGGGTTTCCGGCGTGCGCGCTCTATCCGGGCTGAGCGCCAGTCTGATCAACCTGATCCGCGGCATCCCGATCATCGTCCTGCTGTTCTATCTCTACTTCGTAATGCCGGACTTCGGCATCGCGATGACCGCGCTGCAGGCTGCGATCCTTGGGCTCGGCATCGCCTATTCGGCCTATCAAGCGGAGAATTTCCGCGCCGGCATCGAGGCGATCGACAAGGGACAGATTGAGGCCGCGCAGGCGATTGGCATGGGCTGGTGGTTGACCATGCGTCGTGTGGTGTTGCCGCAGGCCGTCCGCATCGTGCTGCCGCCCTACGGCAACATCATGATCATGCTTTTGAAGGATTCTTCGCAAGCTTCGACCATTACCGTTGCCGAACTCGCATTGCAGGGCAAGCTGATAGCCTCCTCGACATTCAAGAACACAAGCGTCTTCACGCTCGTCGCCGTCATGTATCTGACCATGAGCATTCCGCTCATACTGTTGGTTCGGCATCTCGAGAAGCGAGCGAACCGCCGATGATCGAGCTTCGCAATGTCCACAAGAGCTTCGGTTCGGTTGAGGTGCTCAAAGGCATTACTGCCTCGGTCGAGAAGAGCGAAGTCGTCTGCATCATCGGCCCGTCGGGTTCCGGCAAGTCGACCATCTTGCGCTGCATCAACGGCCTGGAAAGTTATGATGCCGGCGATATTCTGGTGGAGGGAGCGCGGGTGGAAAGCCATGCTTCTTCGATCGTTGCGATCCGGACACAGGTTTCAATGGTGTTCCAGAGATTCAATCTGTTTCCGCACCGGACAGCCATCGATAACGTCGTCGAAGGACCTATCTACGTGAAAAACGAACCGCGCGCCGAGGCACTTGAGCGTGGCCGCGCTCTGCTGGCGCAGGTTGGCCTCGCCGAAAAGGTCGACGCCTATCCGGCGCAGCTTTCAGGGGGCCAGCAGCAGCGTGTCGCCATCGCTCGTGCGTTGGCGATGCAGCCCAAGGCGATCCTGTTCGACGAGCCGACATCTGCGCTCGACCCCGAACTTGTCGGCGAAGTGCTCGGGGTGATGCGCAAGCTTGCCGACGACGGCATGACGATGGTCGTGGTCACGCACGAGATGGGGTTTGCCAGGGACGTGGCGGATCGGGTGTTGTTCATCGATGGCGGCGTCATCGTCGAGCAGGGGGCGGCGAAGTCCGTGCTCGACCAACCGCAGCATGCGCGGACACAGGATTTCCTGCGCCGCGTGCTGCATCCCTTGTGACGCGGAGTTACCGGATTGTACGATAGTGACTCATAATTCGCTTGCCTTGCCGCCGAGCCTTTATGCGGATACTGCCGTCCCGGCTGTGCCCACGCCGGCTCTCGACGTCGACAGGACCGTGTCGGTCGCGATCGTCGGTGGCGGGTTTGCCGGACTTTCGACGGCGCTGCATCTCGCGGAGCAGGGGACCGACGCGATCGTACTCGAAGCACGGGAGCCGGGCTGGGGTGCGTCGGGTAACAATGGCGGCCAGCTCAATCCCGGGCTTAAGCTCGATCCCGACACGATCGAGAAAACGTTCGGCGCCGACCTCGGCCGCCGCATGATCGCATTCGCCTACGACACGCCAACCTTCACGCTTGATCTCATCCGCCGTCTCGCAATCCCATGTGAGGCGCGACAGAACGGCACGCTGCGAGCCGCTTATCGCAAAACCAACGCAGCGGCCGTCGAGGCCACTGCAGAGCAGTGCCTCCGGCGCGGCATGCCGGTCAGCGTGCTCGACCGGAGCGCCGTTAAGGAGGCGACGGGAACGGACCGATACGTCCGCGCCATGCTGGATCGGCGCGGTGGCGATCTACAGCCCCTGAGCTACGCGCGCGGTCTCGCGCGCGCCGCTATCGTCGCGGGCGCCGCCATCCACGGCCAGACGTCGGCGACGTCGTTACGGCGCGAAGCTGGGCGATGGCGCATCGAGACGCCGCGCGCGGTGGTTCGGGCCGAGAAGGTGCTGATCGCTACTAACGGTTTCACCGATGATCTCTGGCCCGACCTTCGCCGCACGATCGTGCCGGTGTTCAGTTCTATCGCTGCTACCGAGACGCTGCCCGACGACCTCGCGCGACAGATCATGCCGACGCGATCGGTGCTGTACGAAAGCGGCCATATCACCGTTTATTATCGTGTCGATGCGGCGAACCGCCTGCTGATGGGTGGCCGCGGTCCGATGCAATGGATCAGGGATCCATCGGCGGTTGCTTATCTCAAGCGCTACGCTGCCCGACTTTGGCCGGAGCTTCGAGACGTTCGTTGGACACACGGCTGGAACAGTCGCCTCGCCATGACCGCCGATCACTATCCGCATGTACACGAACCGGGTTCCGGCGCGCTGATCTATCTCGGTTGCAATGGCCGCGGCGTCGCGCTCGCGACCGCCATGGGAAAGCAATTGGCGAGACGGCTGATTGAGGGCGGGACCGCCGAGATCGACATGCCGGTGACGGCTCCGAAGCCAATTCGCTTCCATGCATTGTGGCCCGTGGCCGTGAAGAGTGTCGTCCTCTACGGGCGAATTCGCGATCGGCTAGGACTTTAGCGCCCCGGCACGTATGTTTGGGCTATTTGTGCGGCGCAACACATCGGAAGGGCTCGAAGCGTCAGAACGCTTGACGATCGGACCCTCATCGTGTGCGGTGAACCCATGAGCCCGATCCGGATCATCCTGCTCGTTTTTTTGGTAGCCGTTCCATTGCGGGCGTCGGCGGAGACCATGAATTTCGAGCAGGCAACGGCGATTCTGGGCGCGAGCTGCGGCAAGGACATCGACGATAATTGCCGCGGCGTTAATCTTGACCCCATCCGCCTAAAGGAATGCTTCGTTCGAAACGGGGACAGCATTTCGTCGAAGTGCCAGGGCGATTACCCACGCGCCTTCAGCGCCATCGAACAGCGCGTTTCAGCGCGCGCCACCCTTTCGAAGCTGTGCAATTGGGAAATGAACCATTTGTGCGGCGATGTCCGACAGGATCCCGTCAAGGGGCTGCAGTGCCTGTTGGAATCGACAAAAAAGTCTACGCCAAACTGCAACAAGGCGATCAGCGCGGCGGGATACCGCTGATGCGGTTTTCAAGAAAACGCCGCGGTATCGGCTTGCTGGCGGTCGCATCGATCGCGTTCGCGTTTCCGATGCAGCCGGTGCGGGCGCAGACGGCCGCTCCGGTTTCAAGCCTGGTCGATCAGCTGGTGGGTTCCGAAACCCGCGCCGATATCGATGTAGCTGCGTTGCGCCAGCAGGCCGTCGATCGGATCAAGTCGAGGGCCGATGCGACGGCGTCGAAGCGTCCGCCGATCGCGCCGCAGCTTCTGAAGCTGCCGCAATTTAATTTCGACGTCGCGTTCGATCCGGATTCTTCTCTGATCAGGCCGCAATCTTACCAGATGATCGGACGCATCGCGGATGCGCTGTCCGATCCAAAACTGCTACTTTACACCTTCCTGGTGGTCGACCACACCGGGGCCACGGGCCGCCGCGACGCCAACTTGACGCTCAGCCAGCGGCGGGCCAACTCGATCCGCGAGGTTCTGGCAGGCACCTTCAAGATTTCACCCAAGCGCCTTCAGGCGCTCGGGCTGGGTGAGGAGCAATTGCAGGATTCCACCCGTCCGACATCGCCGGCCAACGTCAGGGCCCAGATTGTGACCATTGGGGAAGTCCCCGCCGCGGTTTCAAGTCAGCCGACCGCCAGCAGCGTCCCGCCGGCGAAAAAAGGTCCGGCGACCGCGAAGAAGCGCCACTAAATCAGTGCTAAAGTAAGGTGTCCTATTGGTAAGTCTGCTGGCAGGCTCGGACCGAGGGTGGGCACTGAATGCACCAGGTGAACGCCAGGCACGACATCATTCGAGAGTGGCGTTCACTTCCGAAGGAGCTGAGACAAACGGACGAACAGGCCGCAGCGTTCGCGATGCAGATAAAAGACAAATACAAATTCTCCAGCGAAAACGCTGATGCCTATCAAACCGTGAAGGGGTGGCTCCTGAATTACCTAGCGCTTACGCGCGGGCTGGATTGAACGGCAGAGGGCGAAGGGGAAGTGAGCGCGGAATGATTGAGTGGTTTGATGACCTGGCTACAGGGATGCGCTGCAAAAGCGATGAGGTTCAGCGCCAGCGACAGCTGTCGTGACCTGAAGACGGAGGTGCGCTAACTTCCCAAGATAAACCAAAGGGAAACGCCAAAGTGTACGACACGATCATCGTTGGTGGTGGCTCGGCAGGCTCGGTCATGGCCCACAGGCTCTCCGCCAAGAGCGCCAACAAGGTCCTGCTCTGCGAGGCGGGCCAGGACACGCCGCCCGGCAACGAGCCGCCCGAGATTCGCGACAGCTATTCGGGCATGGCCTATTTCGATCCGCGCTTCCACTGGACCGAGCTCAAGGTCACGACCCAGGTCGTCAGCCACAACAACCCCGAGCAGGATCGCCCGCCGCTGCGCAAGTACGAGCAGGCACGCGTGTTGGGCGGCGGGTCCTCGATCAACGGCCAGTTGGCCAACCGCGGCGCGCCGACCGACTACGACGAATGGGAGGCCCGCGGCGCCGCGGGCTGGAGCTGGAAGGACGTGCTGCCCTACTTCAGGAAGGTCGAGCGCGACCTCGATTTCGACGGGCCGTTCCACGGCAAGGATGGCCGCATCCCTGTCCGACGCATCCCGCAGGAGCACTGGACCCGGCACTCGCAAGCCGTTGCCGAGGCCTGCAAGCTCGCCGGCTACACGTTCCTGCCCGACCAGAACGGCGAGTTCGTCGAAGGCTACTTTCCGGTGACGCACTCCAATCATGCCGAGCAACGCGTCTCGGCGGCGATGGGCTATCTCGATCGCGAAACGCGCAGGCGCGCCAATCTGACGATCTCGACCGATACGCAGGTCAAGGAGCTGCTGTTCGAGGGCACGCGCTGCGTCGGTGTGAAGGCGCAAGTCGACGGCCGGGAACAAGAGTTTCGCGGCCGCGAGGTCGTCCTCTCGTGCGGCGCGATCCATTCCCCGGCGCATCTGCTACGCGCCGGCATCGGCCCGGTCGGGCACCTGAAGGAGATGGGCATTCCGATCGTGATGGGTCTTGAGGGCGTCGGCCAGCGCCTGATGGATCATCCCTCGATCGCGCTGTCGTCCTTCATCCGCCCTGGCGCGCGCATGAATGAGCACACGCGACGCCATATCCAGGTTGCGCTGCGTTACTCCTCGGGGCTTTCAGGCGTACCGAGCGGCGACATGTTCGTCGCCGTCCTCAGCAAGTCGGCCTGGCATGCAGTCGGCGCGCAGATCGCCTCGCTGCTCACCTTCGTCAACAAGACCTACTCCGAGACCGGGCAGGTGAAGCTGGCCTCGCGCGACCCGCGGATGGAGCCGATCGTCGAGTTCAACCTGCTGTCCGACAGGCGCGACCTCGAGCGCCTGATGAGCGGCTTTCGCAAGACGGCGGCGCTGCAGATGAGCGCGCCGCTCAGGGCGGTGACCGACAGGCCATTCCCGGCCTCGTACTCCGACCGCGTGCGCAAGATCGGCGTGGTCAACGCCAAGAACAAGATTCTCACCGCAATTGCCGCCGCGCTGATGGATGGGCCGGCGGCGCTGCGCCGTTACATGATCGACACGTTCGTTGTCGAAGGATTCACGTTCGACGAAGTCATGAGCGACGACGAGGCGCTGGAAGCCTTCGTGCGCAAGGCAGCGATCGGCGTGTGGCACGCCTCGTGCTCATGCCGCATGGGCCGGCCGGACGATCCGATGGCGGTTGTCGATACGCAAGGCCGCGTAAAGGGGGTGCAAGGTTTGCGCGTGGTCGACGCTTCGATCTTCCCTGTGGTGCCGTGTGCCAACACCAACTTCCCGACCCTGATGGCGGCGGAAAAGATCGCTGAAGCCATGCAGTGAACGACGTCGTGGAGACCGGCGAACGCTTCACTCCCTTGGAGTTGACATCTTATGGTTGTCGCTTGACGACCCCGGTCGGTGTGGCGAACCCGTCAATGGTTCGAATTCGTTTCTCAAGCCACCATCCATATTCGGCAGTCCAATCCTCGAACTTCCGGTTGATGCCGAGATCATGGGCCCAGTGCTGCGCGATATTGGGATTGAACTGAGATTGCCGACCGACAGCGATGAGGTCGGCCTGTCCATTCTCCAGGATTGCTTCAGCCTGCTGCGCTTCGAGAATGATGCCGACCGCCATCGACGCGATGCCCACCTCCTTGCGGACCCGTTCGGCGTAGGGCACCTGGAAGCCGAGGCCGCGCGGGACCTGGGCGGCGGTCGCCGAGCCTGAAATGCCGCCGGAAGAGCAGTCGATCACGTCGACGCCGCGGGCCTTCAATTCCCGGGCGAAGGCGAGCGTGTCATCCAAATTCCAGCCGTTCTGGGCGCCGTCGACGGCGGAGACGCGGACAAACAACGGCATCGTTGCCGGCATTTCGCGCCGCACTGCCTCGACAATTTCGAGCGGCAGACGCATGCGCCCGTTGCGATCGCCGCCATATTCATCATTGCGCGTGTTGGAAATGGGAGAAAGAAACGAGGCGAGTAGATAGCCGTGGGCGGTATGGATCTCGATCACGTCGAAGCCTGCAGCGACCGCATTTCTGGCGGCGGTTGCCCAGGTGCGCACCATCGCCCTGCACTCTTCGGTAGTGAGCTGGCGCGGGGTAAGCCATCCCGGCGCGACGGGCTCGCTCGTGGGGCCCACAGGCTGCCACATCCTGGCGCCCGCCTCGATATCTTGCGGGGTGAGCGGGCCCATGCCGTCCATTGCTCGCTGCGAGGACGATTTGCGCCCACCGTGGGCGAGCTGAATGCCGATCGCAGTCTTCTCACCCTTCATGAAGGCAATGAGGGGATTGAAGCTTTGCGCTTGTGCATCATTCCAGATGCCAAGGTCATGCTCGTTGATTAGGCCAACCTCTTCGACGGCAGTTGCCTCGACAAAGACAAGCCCAAAACCTCCCAGGGCAAAGCGGCCGAGATGCACATTGTGAAAGGTGCCGCACGTGTTGCCGGGTCCGGCGCGGTAGTGGACCATAGGCGGCACGACCAGGCGGTTCTTGAGGGTCAGGCCACGGATCTTAAGCGGCTGGAACAACATTGGCCGTGCAGAGTCATTGCTATCGGTGACCGGGGCTGACATGGGTTGCCTGGTGAGTTAGGTGGCGTATGTGCTGATCGAATAATTCTCTATTTTGAGTCGCTGGTCCAGCAAGCCTTTGCGAGAAGCCTTCTGCCCACAAATGCGTGCCTGATCATGGCACAAAGCTGACGTTACCGTCCCTCGGTGAATGGCGCTGTTGACGAAAGCTATCCAGCTATTGACTGATAATGTTTTGCAGAATTGCTTATCAATCGCCATCTGGATAGATTTCGAAACAAAGGCTTATCCGTCGGCAGCGTATAAGGTTTCCTCAGCTAATTTATTGCTTTAGGCCGGTGCTCGTTGGTGGCGGTGTTGAGTTGCTCCTTGTGGATTGCCCGACTTGAGTAAATATCTGACCATTTCCGGAAGGAAATAACGCCGAGTGGCTCCGCTATTCGCCGCAGTTGAAAGTCTCTATCCGCACGCTTGAGCAAGAATTCATTTGGTCCTGGTCCTTCGGGTGCTGCCAGCGGAATCCGCTGCCGCTGCAATCGCCTGTTCCCGGACAAGTGCGAACAACTCTGCCTTGACCTTCACAAATTCGGGGTGTCCGAGAACGGAAAAGTCGCGCGGCCGAGGCAGATCCGCACGGACATCTTCCAACACGCGCCCGGGCCGGCTGCTCATCACGACGACGCGGCTGCCCAGGAATAGGGCCTCTTCGACATCATGGGTAATGAAAAGCACCGTTCGGTTGTCGTGCTCCCAGATTTGAAGCAGCGTTTCCTGCATGAGCACCCGTGTTTGCGGATCGAGAGCACCGAAGGGTTCGTCCATGAGCAGCACCGGCGGGTGATTGATGAGCGCACGGGCGATCGCGACGCGCTGCCTCATGCCGCCCGAAAGTTCGGCTGGCAGATGTTGCGCGAACGCCGATAGCCCCACCTCCTCGAGAATGGCATGGGCCTCCGCGAGATAGCGCTCGCGCGGCACCTTCAGGCGTTTCGGCCCGTAGCAGACATTGTCGAGTACACTCAGCCAAGGAAACAGTGCCCCTTCCTGAAACACCACGCCGCGATCCGGCCCGGGGCCCGTGATGTTGACACCGTCTAGCAAGACGTCACCAGACGTCGCTTTTTCAAACCCTGCGATCAGGTTTAACAGGGTGCTTTTCCCGCACCCCGACGGACCGATCAGGCACACGAAGTCCTTTTCCGCGATGTCGAGCGACAAGCCGTCGATCGCTTTCATAGCAGGACCGCCTGCCTGTGACACAAACTCCTTGGTGATGTTGCGAAAGCTTATCTTGGCCGACTGATCGTTTGAACGCGGCACTGTTATCACCGGCGCACTGGCTGCAACGACACCGGTCATCTGACGTCCATTCTGAGTATCTTGGTCATAAAGAGCAGCATGAGCCTGTCGGAGATGACGCCCAATCCCCCGATCACGGCCATGAGCCCGATAATCAGCGATGTTTCCATGGTGTCGCGGGACTGTAGCAGCAGGGCGCCCAGGCCGTAATTGACCCCCGTGAACTCTCCCAAAACCATGTAGATCCAGGAGTAGGAGAGGCCAAGCCGCAGGCCGCTCAGGATCGAGGGAAATGCCGCCGGCAGGATGATGGTGTAGAGCAGGCTCGACTCGGTCGCGCCAAGCGATCTGCCGGCCCGCAGCAAAACGGGATTCACATAGCGTACGCCGCCGAGCGTGCTGAGGAAGATCGAGTAGAACGAACCGAGCGCGATCAGAAACACACTCGTGCCGGTTCCGATGCCGAACCAGATAAGCGCCAATGGAAGCCAACAGATTCCCGGGATTGAGCGCGATAATTCGATTGTCGGCTCAATGAATGCGCCGATCTTGCGATTGTATCCCAGCACAATGCCTAGGGGGATACCGAGTACCGCCCCGCATGCGAATCCACCTGCCACCCGATAGAGGCTCGGCAGAAAGTGCGCCAAGAACTTGCCGGAGAAGGACTGCTCCGAGCCGCCGAAAAAGAAATCCACAAGCGTCGCCAGAACAGTGCGCGGCGACGGCAGCACGTAGGCTGGGACCGAGCCTGTCTCTGTAACCAACGCCCATATGATGACGATGGCCACTGGCAGACAAGCTGCTTTGCCGAAGGCCACAAGGCGATCGAGATTCTTCAATTCCAGCTTCTCCGATGCCGGAGCATCGCGATTCTCTGGGGAAAGCGATGCAGCCAGCTAGGCCTTGGCGAAGTCTCGGACCACCAGCTTGTTGATGTCGGGCACCACTGAAATGATACCAAGATCCTTCATCCGCGCCATGTAGTTGCCCAGATCGCTCATGAACGCATCGTCAAGGGCCCAGCGCAAGTCTACATTGTCGAGCGCCTTCCGCGACGTCGCCAATGGGAACCCCCAGCTTTTGAAGGCAAGCTCGGCCGCTTCGTCCAGGTTGCCGCGAAGACGTATGACAGCGTCACGATGCCCGCCGACAAATGCCCTGAGCATGTCGGGGTTGTCCTGTACCGTGGTCTCGCGCGCCAGGATACCTGCGTTGATGGTGCCGACGGGCGTATCGTAGGGATACTTGAGCAGCCGGCCATAGCCATCCTCGATGGTCTTGGTGGACGCCGGCTCGCCACCGCAGAAGGCGTCGATGCTGCCGTTTTGCAAAGCTGCAGGGAGGTCGGCGAAGGAGATAGCGATCGGATTGACGTCCTTCATGCTTAGTCCCACCATTCGGAGCTGCTCACGCAGCTGGACGTCCTGGATTCCACCGACCACCTGGCCGATCGTCTTGCCCTTCAAGTCCTCGACCTTCTGAACCGACGTTTTCGTGCCGACGATGATGGCGGTGCCCTTGCCAGCCGAGCTCGCCACCATGACGATCGGTTGCCCCTTTGAACGTGCGATCGCAGCGATGGTTACGCCGGTATAGCCGACGTCGATGCTGCGCGAGACGATGGCGTTGGCCATATCCGCCGGGGAACCGAAATACGACAGCTCTACATTCCAGGCAGCCCCGAGGATTGGCTGGAGGAGCAGCGACGGAACGAACACCACACCCTTGTGGACGCCGACGCGCATGGTCTTCGGAGTCTGCGCGGCAGCGCTCCTGGCCGCTGCGGTTCCAGCGATGGCCATCGCCGCTCCGCCAACGATCAGGCGCCGGCGCGATGCGGAAAATACGGTCGAATGATACGGCTTTGAAGACACGTCGTCCATTCTGTCCCCCCTGATGGTTGTTCAACTGCCAGCGCCAACTCTCGTCGAGAGTAGGGGCGATGGGGGCATCACGGCAAATTCAAAATCAGAGTGACTTCATAATAATTTGGAATACCTCGTCGCTTTGTCTACTCCTGCAATCCAAGCGCTTCAACTTCCATTTGCAGCCCGGGTACGCGATCTTGGTTGGTCGGCGACCGCCAAGCGCCTGAGGATTTTCTTGAAGGCGGGAACGAACGGATTGGCGGTGTCTTTGGGATAAAAAAAGCCGTAGGTCAGCACACCAGACGACTTCCATGGGACGATCTGGAAGCCGTCCGTCTTCGCAACCACCGGGCTATACGCATCGACCACCGCGAGACCAACACCCTGCGCCACCAGTGCGCAAGCCGTCATGGGAGTGGATACCTCGGCCTTGACGATGGGGTGCGCGTTCGACTGGATCAAATCGGCATCCACCTGGGATCGCAGCAGATTGGAACGGGTCAGACGGATGAAGGGTTGACCGTCCAGGTCGCGCGCGCTGAGCGAGGCCCGCGACGATAACGGGTTGGCCGTTGGAACCACCGCGACGGGAGCGCGCGTCAGAAAAGGTTCGTAACCCAAACCACTCCACGCCATCGGCAGCGCGCTGACGCCAAGATCAAAATTCAACCCGCTGATCCAGCGATCCGCGTCGCGTAGCGGAATAATCTCAAGCGATACGAACACATCGGGATACTTCTTCTGAAACTCCCCGATCGCCCGAGGGAAGAGCGTTGTCGAAAGTAGCGAGGTAGCAACCAGTCTGATTTCACCCAGCCTGTTTTCCGCAACGTTTCGCGCGATTGTCGCGAGTTCCTCTATATCAGTCAGAATGCGCTGCGCGCGCTGGTAGAACGCCGTTCCCTGGGCCGACGGGGTCAGCCGCCCACTGGCCCGATGAAAGAGGGGAAAGCCAACTTCGAGTTCAAGAGCCTTCAGCAGTTTGCTGACCGCCGGCTGGGTAAGCTTGAGATCATCAGCCGCCGAAGTGACGGAGCCGGTTCTCATAATCGCCTGAAAGGCACGGAGCCTCTGCATGTTCATGCGTCACCACCCAGAACGGAGACAATCGCGTCCCCCTTAAACACAAACCGTGGTGACATTACATAACCATGTGGAATGCAGTGCAAGCAATTTGGAATTTGCCGGCATATGCTGTGCAGCCTAAAACTGCCTTACCACCGGTTCGAATGGGTGACCTGTGGCTCCCGGCGAGGGCAATGGTTTTACCGTGATGGATATGACCGCGATCTCTGGCAGCACCGAAGCGGCCCGCGCCCTGGTCGAGAAATTCCTGCATCCGCGGATGACCAGCGAGCACGTGAATTCTGGCGGGGGTGCCTGCATGTCGCCACGCATCCAATCACTTCTACCGGGGCTGCGTTTTGCAGGACGTGCCCGGACCGTGCGCACCTTGCCCGGATTTACCCGCCGGACCATCGAGGCGCTTTCGCTCGCCAATCCGGGCGATGTTCTGGTGGTCGATGCAGGCGGTCCATCCGAGCTTTCGGTCTGGGGGAGCATGGTCCACTGGAACGCAGCTCGGAACAACCTGAGAGCCGTCGTTATCGATGGCATGGTGCGAGACCTGCTCGAAATCGAGACACAGGCCGACCCGATTCCTTTGTTTGCCTGCGGTCGTGCTCCCGCCATCGCGGGCTTCGGTACGCCGTCCTTGGGCGCAATCGGCGAAACCGTCATTTGTGGCGGTGTGTCGGTGAATACCGGTGACCTGATATTTGGAGATGACGATGGGTTGACGGTGGTGCCCTGGGGCAAGGCGGGCGAGGTACTTGACTTGGCGATGCGCAATATCGTCTTTGACGACAAGGAGCGAGCTTGGATCGAATCCGGCCGCAGCGTCTTCGACCTGCTGACCATGCTCTCAGGCAAGGACGGCACGCAATATAAAGAACGGAAATTTCGTTGGGCTGACCAGGCGTCCATTGATCCGCTGCTGGATTGAAGAATTGATGCCGGGTCGGCGCCCTTAAGCGCAGAAGAACATGACGAGTAGATCGCTCGCGCACGAGATCGTAACGCGATTCGGTGGCAGTCACGGCCATGCGGGGCCATTGTCCATTTTTCGCTGCGAAGCCAGCATCCTCGATGGTCAGCCGGAGGTGGTAGCAGATGCGGGCGAGTCCGATCCGTTTCCGTCTTTTGATCCTATCCGTGCGCGTTGCTCCACCTTCATAGTTGCGGGGCATGCTTAAGAGTGGGATGCGCAGCCAGATGAATAATTGAGCGGGCTAGGAACATGCAAAAATGGAGTCGCTTAGCTGACCGATAAAGAGTGGCATAAAGTGGAGTCAGTCAGCGACTGATAAGCAAATAGCAAAAGGCTTTATCAGTCCCTGAACGACCGCTTGTGGCGCAAAGCGGACGTTCACCTGCCTGTCGCTGCATTTGCTTGCGGGTTCTCGTTCGCTGGTTCGCCGGACGGCGTTTTGATTGACAACGTGCAGGCGCTAGATCGCATCCAGCGTGTGAGCCCAGGCCTCGGGATAAAGCGCGTAGGCGTCGCCTCGCCGTGCAAGCCGCGAGAACGCCGGAAAATGCAGGTGCATCCCGGCGATCAGGATACCGTCGGCGCAGACGCGATCGAACATGCGTTTGCGCGAAGCCGCGGCCGCGGCGAGATCGGTATCGAAGGCCATGCCGGCTTCGGGAAACGCGGTTTGCACTTCCGGCACGTGCACCGTGTCGCCCCAGATCATCAACTGATCGTTGCCAGATGCGATGAGATACGCGGTGTGGCCCGGCGTATGCCCGAGGCTCGGCACGGCGGTCACGCCGGGAAAAAGCTCGCCCTGTCTGAACAATCGCGTGCGATTCTTGTAGGGCGCGACCTGCTCGCGGCCGGCGAGAAAATAGAGCTTCTTCGATCGCTCGTCGACCTTCGTCATCGCGCCGTCGTCGAACCAGTGCGCCGGTTCGTTTTCGTGCATGACCAGTTCCGCGTTCGGAAACAAGCAGTTGGCCGTTCGACATGTCGGTCAGGCCGGCGGAGTGATCCGGGTGCATGTGAGTCAGCAACACCGTATCGATCGACTTCGGATCGATACCGGCCGCCGCGAGATTGCGTTGAACGAAGCCGGCGGTAGGCTGGAGATAATTGCCCGATCCGGTGTCGACGATCGCCATGCGGCCCTTTGAATGGATCAGGAAGGCGTTGACGCTGGTTCGCCGCGCCGGCCGGAATGCCTCCCGCAGGACCTGATGCGCCTTTTCGAGATCGACATTGCGCATCACGTCGAGGTTGCCGTCAAGATAGCCGTCGCTGATGGCCGTGACGACGATATCTCCGATCTTGCGATGATAGACGCCGGGAATCTGCTGTGAGGGTTGCGCGGTCATGTGGGAAGACCTTGGTGTGATGAAGCGACATGGTTCAGGTCAGGCGCCGACCGTTCTGAGGAACTCGTCGATGCAATCGGAGATCAGATCAGGCGTTTGCACCGCCATATAGTGGCCGGTGCGGAACTTCGATGTAGCGTGCACCGGGGATGGCGTTGGCCACGGCTTTCGCGAGCGCCGGCGGGCGCACGCGATCAAGACTGCCGCCGATCACGAGCACGGGACAGCGCAGCCTGGTCAGTTCGCCCTCCATGTCCGTGCCCGCCAGCATTCGCCAGACCGTCGCATAGCTTGCAGGATCATTGCCGAGCCATCGCGCCCGGTATCGCTCAAAGCGCTTGATGTCGCCGCGAAGCTCCGGGGCATAGCCATTCAGCATCGAATCCTCGACGGCGAATGCCATGCCGGCGGTCTCGATCTTTGCGACGCGTTCAAGGGCCGCAGCGCGGCGATCCGGCGCGACGCCGGTAGCCGGGCTGCCGACCACGACGGCGCTCGTGCGCTCAGGGTATCGGGCGGCGAAATGAAGTGCGATCGCACCGCCGACGGCAACACCCGCCAGCGCTACCTTGCCGGCGATCCCGAGAGCGTCGAGCAGCGCAGTGATATCGTCAGCCATCGTATCGATGCCAAGCTCGCCGCGCACCTTCTGCGACATTCCCGCCCCGCGGGTGTCATAGCGTAATACGCGGCGAGATTCCGCGAGCCGTGGTGCGACATCGTCCCAGCTTTCGAGCGAGCCGCCCATTTCGTGCACGAGCACCAACGTGCGGTCACCCTTGCCGCTCAGTTCGTAGCGTAGCCCGACGCCGTCCAGTTCAATGAAATCCATTCTGCGTTCCTGGTTTCCCCCCGTCTGATTTCATTGTTCGAGAACCCGATAAGCATGCTCCCGATAAGTTTAGCATGCTCCCGACCAGCTCAAGCTGATCTACGCGTCAATGAAGTCGAACGCATCCCGCCAGCGCACCACGCGAGCGGTGGACGGCGACGGAAGGTGCGCCGTGCACATGAGCGTAGACGTATCGCAGAAACGGCCGAACAATTCCCGTCTCGACTCTGCCGCCTGCCCGGAGTCGTAATCCGACATCATGCCCAGTTCGGGATATCGGGCTTGCAGCGGCGAGTGGATCATGTCGCCGGTAATGACGGCATCGGCGCCAGGCTTGCCGACCTGCACCGAATAGTGGTCGATGGTGTGGCCGGGCGTCGGGATCAGCGTAACGAGATCATTGAACGCGTGCGCGCTCTTGACGATATCGACGCGATTGGCGGCCACGATCGGGAGCACGGAATCGGTAACCCATGGACACGCTGCCGGGTCGTCCTTCTGGCGCCTGGTCCAGTAAGCAAGTTCGCGGTCGGCGAATACGTAGCGCGCCTTCGGGAAGGTCGGCACCCACTGGCCGTTCTCAAGCCGCGTGTTCCACCCGACGTGGTCGGTGTGCAAATGCGTGCACATGACAAAATCGATATCGTTCACGCCAAATCCGCTTGCCGCGAGGTTCTTCTCGTAGCGATCGGAATTCATCATGTGCCAGAAGCTCCGCGTCGGTCGCGGCTTATGGTTGCCCACGCAGGTATCGATCATGATCGTGTGGTGAGGTGTCTGCACGATGTAGCTCTGGATGCAGAGCATCAGTCTATCCCGGGCATCGAGGAACCTGGGCTGCAGCCACCCTCGGTTCTCGTCGAGAAGCTCCCTCGTCATGGTCGGGAAAAATTGCATCGCCTCGAAGAATGGACCCTCCTGCTCGACGATGCGGTGGATCGTGGCGCTGCCGATTTCGATTCCAGTGGGCAAGATGGGCCTCCGTCTGCGTGTCAATCCAGAGCGCTATGAGATTAGATCGAACCGCTACCGCACTCCAGATCGTTTATCGAGCATGATCTTGTCGGAAAACCGGTACCCACTTTTCCGGATCATGCTCTAGCGACGGCTGGTTGCCAGATAGGCATGCTCCAGCCGGTCAGGCAGATCAGCCTCGCTGGTTTCGGCTTCCAGCACGATCGATCCGCGCGCGAGCGCATAGACGCGATCGGCGAGCGCCAGCGCTTTCTCGATCAACTGCTCGACCAGCAATACCGCGGTCCCGCCCTCGCGCAGCCGCTGTACCACCACCAGCACGCGATCGACCAGGACCGGCGACAGGCCGGCGGAAGGCTCGTCGAGCATGAGCAGGCGCGGCCGTCGCACCAGGCCCTGCGCCACAGCCAGGATCTGCTGCTGACCGCCGGACAGCGCTGCGGCGCGTTCGTGGCGCTTGGCTGCGATTTCGGGGAAGAGCGCGAGCGCCTCCTCGACGCGCGAAACGCGCTCGCGGCGCGGCAGGTCGTAGACCGCCAGCAGCAGATTGTTGAGCACGCTAAGCTGGGTAAACACCCGATGTCCCTCGATGACATGCGAAATCCCCGCCTTGACGGTATCGCGCGGACTGGCGCCGGCGAGATCGCGACCGCCGAAATGCACGCGTCCAGACCAGGGCAGCAGTCCTGACACTGCGCGCAACAGCGTAGTCTTGCCGGCGCCGTTTGGACCGAGCAGGGCCACCACTTCGCCCGCGCCCACCTTAAGGTCGACGCCGCGCAGCACGCCGATCTTGCCGTAGCCGGTCGAGAGGCCGGCGATATCCAGGAGCGGATCAGGCGCCGAGATAAGCATTGACCACCTCCCGATGCGCGCGGATTTCGGCCGGAGTCCCGGCCGCCAGTATCTTGCCAAGATTGAGCACGGTGACGTGATGGCAGATGTCGAAGATCAGATCGGGGTGGTGTTCCACCACAAGCACGCCGGTACCGGCCCGGGCGATCGCCAGGATGAGCGCGCCAAGCCGCTCGATCTCCTCGGCCGAAAGTCCGGCCGCCGGCTCGTCGAGCAAAAGGAAAGCCGGGCGCAGCATCAACGCGCGAGCGATCTCCGTGAAGCGCAACTCGCTGTGCTGCAGCCGGTCGGCGCGCACAGGGGCGAGCCGCTCCAGCCCGACCGCCGCCAGAGCCAGCATGGCGGTGTCGCGCAACGTGGCTTCGTCGCGTCGATGGCGCGGCAGCGACAGCAATGATTCGACGAACGTGCCCTCGCCGTCGATCGTGCCGCCGATCATGACGTTCTGCAGCACCGACGCGGAGCCGACGATGCGGGGGGTCTGGAATGTTCGCGCAATCCGCATGTGCGCGCGCCGGTGGCGCGCGAACACCGGCAGCGCGGCACCGTTCAGCCTGACCGCGCCCCGCTGCGGCGCGTAGTAACCCGAGATGACGTTCAGTGTCGTGGTCTTGCCGCTGCCGTTGGGGCCAATCAGTCCGTGCACTTGACCGGGCCGGATCTCGAGGTCGAGACCGTCGATCGCACGCACCCCGCCGAAACTCAGCGCCACCTCATCCAGCGTCAAAGCGCCGGCATCGGGCGGCGCGCCGAGCAGCGGTTCGAGCAGCTCGGGTCGCGGGATGATTGCGCGGTCGCTCTCGAGCGGGCGGCGGTTCTTGAAATCCAGGATCTCGGCAATTCCGCCGGGGATCGCGAGCACGATGACGAGCAGCAACACCGCATAGAGAAATGTCGACCACGCCACCAGGGGCGCAGCAAATTCCGGCAGCACGGTCAAAAGAATCGTGCCGAGGAGCGGTCCGAGAATGGAGCCACGCCCGCCGATCAGGATGGCGATGAAGAACAGGATCGACAGGTCCAGCGTGAACGCGTCCGGCGTGATGTAGGATTGCAACGCGGCGAATAGCCCGCCGGCAACTGCAGCGACGGCGCCGCTGAACAGGAACACCGTCCCCAGCAGGGCGGATTTTGAGATGCCGCTAGCTTCTGCCGCGACCTCCGCATCGCGGACCGCGGTGAGCGCGCGGCCGAAGCGGCTTGCCGCGATATTCGCCGTCATCCATGTGCAGATCGCGGCGAAGCCGAAGCAGAAATAATAGAAGCCCCACTGGGAGGCGAACGGTTCCGGGAAGATCGGTCCGGCAACGCCGACTCCGCCCCCGGTCACGCTCTGCCAGGCCAACGCCACCTGGGTCACGATGGTGGCGAAGCCAAGCGTCGTGATGGCGAAGTAGAAGGTGCGCAGCCGCAGCGCCGGCAGGCCGATGATCAAGCCGAAGATGGCGCCGACCACGGCCGCAATCGCCAGCGCCAGATAGGGCGGCAATGCCGGCGTGACGGTGCCGGCCACGAGAACGCTGGTGGTGTAGGCTCCGAGCGTGAGCAGTGCCACCCAGCCGATCGCGATCTGGCCGCCGAACCCGACGACCAGATTGAGGCCGGACACCAGCACCCAATAAACGCAGGCGCGGGTCGCGATCACGCCCCAATAGCCGCCGCCGAACAGTGGGAGCGAGATGCCGACAAGCAGCAGCGCCAGGAAAGGCAGCGTCGCGCTGAATGTGCTCACAGAGCCGAGCACATTCGGGCGGCTCGGGCGCAATTGTGTTGCTTGCGTATCCATTAAACGCGTCGTTGGAAAGTTGCGCCGGCGAGGCCCTCGGGGCGCACCAGCAGGACGATGATGAACACCGTGAAGACCGCCACCGAGGCGAAGATGCCGCCCACCAGGAAGTTGGCGGCTTGCTGAAACAATCCGAGCAGGAGGCCGGCGACCACGGCGCCGCGGTTGTTGCCCATACCGCCCAGCGCGACCGGGACAAAACCATAGAAGGTCAGCATCGGCGCATTGGCAAAGAAGGCCAGCAGCATTTCGCCGCCGGCAAAACCCGCGAGCGCGCCGATCACGCCGGCGAGCGCAAAGCTCGCCACGCGCAAAGAGCGTTCCGGCAGCCCGAGTGCGCGCGCAGCAAAGTTGTCCTCGGCGATCGCCAGAATGGCGTGGCCGATCAGGGTGTGGCGATAGAGCAGCTCGAGGCCGACGATCACCACCGCGCAGGCGAGCATCGGTAGCCAGATCTGCTGATCGAATCCGCCGCGGGCGACGTCGAAGAGCCGCGGAAACGGCTGCGGCTCCGTGCTCCATTCGATCGCGGTGAACTGCTGGATCATCAGCGCCAGCGCCAACGTGGAGAGCACGTAGAGATGCTGGTCCAGGCTCTTGAGCACTGGCCGCACGGCAACGATCTCGGTGACGATGCCGAGCACCGCGCCGCCGGCCAATGCAAGGAGAAAGCCAGCGGCCACCGGCATGCCCATGCGGGCGATGAACAGCGAGCCCAACACGCCGCCGAGCATCCCGAGCGTGCCAGCGGTGAAGCTGAACACGCGCGAGGCGGAGAACATCACATTGTAGGTGATGGCGATCAGTGCGTAGATGCAACCGATCGCCAGTCCCGTCGAGACGATCGATTCGACCATCGGCTCAAGCGCCGTAGCCGGGAGCCAGATTGAACGCGCCGTCCTTGAGCGAATTGGCCTCGACCATCACCACCTCGTTGTCCGGGTAGCCGTCGTGCTTATCGGCTGTAAAGGCGATGTCGCCATAGACGCCCGGAAATTCCTTGAGTTTGTTGAGATAGCCGACGATCTGTTCCGGCTCGGTGCCGACGTTCTTCATCGCCTCGGCGATCATCCTTGGACTGTCATAGCCGAGCGCGATCCACCACAAGAGCGTGTCGCCCATGTCGATCTTGGCGCTCTTCAAACGGTCGAGGAAGGCGTTGGTGCGATCGGAAAGCTTGCCGCCCGCGGCGTAGCAAACCGGCCGGAAATTGTTAGGGTACACCTTCGCCCAGTATTCGGGCTTTTCCAGCAAGGCCTGGGTCTGGCCGGAGCCGAGCGTGGTCTGGCCGACGATCGGCACGTCCCATCCCATCTGCCCGCGGGTATTGATGATGCGCGATAGGAAGCCGGCATTCACGCTCCAGGGCATGATCGCTTCGGCTCCCGCCGACTGCATGCGCAACAGCTCAGGCTTGAGGTCCGGATTGGCGGCGTCGACGTTGCCCTGATAGACGACATCGGCGCCTTTGGCCTTGAGCATCGGGACATAGGTGTTGACCGATGCGGTGCCATAGCCGGTGGTATCGCTGACCACCGCAACCTTTTTGCGCTTGAGCACGTCCACCACATAGTGGTTCGCGGCGCCGCCGATCTGCTGGTTGGTGGGTGCGTTGCGGAAGCACATCGGATATTTCTTTGGGTCGGTCAGGGTATCGACCCAGCAGGGATGGATCTGCGGCGTGTTCGCGCGCGCGAGCAGCGGCACGACCGCGAGCGACTCGCCAGAATTGACCGGGCCAAAGACGGCGCTCACCTTCTGCCCGTGCGTGAGCTCGGCCGCTCCGTTCACGGCCTTGGTCGGATCGCTTTGGGTGTCGCGGGTGATCAGTTCGAGCTGCCGCCCGTCAACGCCGCCGGCCGCGTTGATCTCCTGCACCGCCAACTGGATTCCGCGGTTGATGCCGACCCCGGTGGACGACGACGGACCGGTGAGGGCCGGAAGATAGCCGATCAGGATCGGGTCTTTTGCTGCGATCGCGGGCTTGGCCAAGCCGCTTGCAAGGGCTGCGGCGCCTACGGATGCCAGCGCTTGACGACGAGTTATTGCCATTTTTATTTCCTCCCTAAATGTATCTTGATTTTCTTGATTCACTCCCAAGACTTGTTGACGTCTGCCGGACGTCTGCAAGCGTACCATAGCCCAGGCCCGGTGGTCCGCAAAGGCGTGCCGAACCATCATTTTAATCGGACTACTCCGGCGTCGTCGCTGGACTAGCGAGGCAATCCGCGCGTGCCAAGCTCGGCGATTTGCGCTGGTCGACACTTCCGTTTGGCGATGGTAATGAAACTTTGATTGTCGCTTCAACGGCAACGCAAAAAGGCCGCGCCACGACGCGCGGCATTCAAAGAAACAAGGGAGAGACGCATGGCCAAGGCACCGCCTTCCGCCAAACGCGACCGCATCAAGGCGTTTACGCCCGCACTGGTCGATTACACCAACGACGTTATTTACGGCGACCTGTGGGAGCGCAAGGCTCTCTCGAAGCGCGACCGCAGTCTCATCACGGTGGCGGCGCTGGTCGCGACCTACCGGCCGGAGCAGCTCGTGTCGCATCTGTCGCGCGCGATCGCCAATGGCGTCACGCAGGAAGAGATCACCGAAGTCATCACCCACATGGCGTTCTATGCAGGCTGGCCTGCTGCGATGTCCGCCGCGCAGGTCGCCTACACGGTGCTAGTCGAAGGCAACAAGGGGGAATGACGATGGCCAATGACGTTGTCGTCGGTTTCATCGGGCTCGGCACCATGGGTGGCAAGATGGCCACCAACATTCTCAAGGCCGGATACAAGGTCGTGGTGCACGACCTGCACCGACAATCGGCGGGCCATCATTTGCAGGCGGGCGCCGAATGGGCGGATACGCCGCGCGCGGTGGCCGAGAAGTCTGACGTGATCTTTACCTCGCTGCCCGAGCCGACGGATGTCGAGCGCGTCTCGTTGGGGCCCGATGGCTTGATCGAAGGCGTAAAAAAGGGCGCGGCCTACTTCGATCTGTCGACAAACTCTCAAAGCGTCGTGAAAAAAATTCACGAGGCCTTTGCCGCCAAGGGCGCGCACATGCTCGATGCGCCGGTGAGCGGGGGGCCGTCCGGCGCGGCGTCGCGCAAGATGGCGATCTGGGTTGGCGGCGATAAGGCCGCATATGACAGGCACAAGGCCGTCCTCGACGCGATGGGTGATCGCCCGGCCTATATCGGGCCGATCGGCACCGCGACGGTCGCCAAGCTCGTGCACAACATGTCGGGCTATGCGATTACCTGTGCGCTCGCCGAGACCTTCACCATGGGCGTGAAAGCCGGCATGGACCCGGTGGCACTGTGGGAAGCTGTGCGCCAGGGCGTCGGCGGCCGCCGCTTCACGTTCGACGGCCTGCTCGATCAGTTCCTGCCCGGCAAATACGATCCGCCGAACTTTGCGCTCAAGCTCGCCACCAAGGACGTCAAGCTCGCGACCGAACTGGGACGCGAGCTCGGCGTGCCGATGCGGATATGCAATCTCGCCTACGCCGAGATGAGGGAAGCGTGCAATCGCGGCTGGGAAGGACGCGATTCGCGTTCGG
>CAVXHU010000043.1:0-188383 GCA_963761395.1 uncultured Alphaproteobacteria bacterium | reverse complement strand
TTGCGGTGCTGATCGGTCATCGGCAAGACATCCCGGCGTTCATCTCACCCCAGAAGCCACATTGTGGCCCGCGCGCGTGAAGTTCGTTCCGCAACATCAAAAGAATTGCTGCCGCGACAAGCGCCGCGGACAGCAGGATTGGAAGTCTTGTTCGCATGCTCCGAATATGTGCCCCGGACCGCCGCTTTTCCAGTTCTGCCGCAATCAAACTGACCCACTGCCGTCAGGGCTGCCCCCGATGAGAGGCGGCGGTCCGCTACCGGTTGTAGCCGACGAAGAGATGGACGATGGCGACGCCGATGCGCCTTGTGTTCGGGAATCCGCCGGACAATTCGGCGAGCGCGAGAAAGAACAGGCCGTAGAAATAGGGCGGATAGCGCGTCTCGAAGGAGAGGATCGGCGCCGCGATGGCCTTCCTGACCGCTTCACGATTAACCGCAAGGCTGGTCGCAATCCCGATCAGCGCGCCGACCACGATATCGCTCGGATAGTGGATGCCGAGATAGACCCGCGCCAGCGCCGCGAACGCGGCAAAGACGCCGAACAACACACCCCACCGCCGCGATATCAGCCAGAGGCTGGCGGCGATCGCAAACAAATACGTGGCATTGTCGCTCGGGAAACTGCTCCAGTGCTCGAGGTCGGCGTGCCATTCGAAGGTCGGTGCATTGGCCCCGATGCCGTACATCGGGCGATCGCGATAGGGCAGCAGCATCGAGATGACGCGATTGACGACCAGCGCCAGCGCCACCGCCAGGATCATGGTGAGAAGCGTTTCGCGCCGCCGCGGCATGTCCTTGTCGGGCCAATACCACAGCACCCCGACGATCCCCATGAACAGCGAGCCCTTGAGCACCTCGAGGTGAACAACGATGCGATCGAGCGTCGGGCTCCAGCCGCAGAAATCGTTCAAGGCGCGGAAAATCGACACGTCGAGCCCGGCCAGGTCTGTCACGGCTGAAATATCCTCGAATGACCCGCGCGTCGTTCGTGACCGCGGCGTGACAAATTCGCGGTGGTTTGCGACGGCAATTTGGCGCAGTGCGGGCTGAAAACCGGCGCGGCAGGTGGAACCCGGGAAAAGCCTTGGGCACAAACAGGAAAACCCTGGGCGGGTCCGGGGTTGGCCGAAGGGCCGCCCCGGAAGGGAGCCTTTCAGTCAAAGCTGCATGTTCATCGGCTCGGCGATGTAGTGGAAGCCGTCGCCGGTCTTGACGACGTGGCCATATCCCGGCCACGCGAAGTGATAGGACATCACGGGAATCTTGTTGGCCGCCAGCATGTCCAGCATTTTCACCCGCGTGTTTGCCGCCTGCTTCGGATCGGTATCGTAGGAGAATTCCATCCGCGGCTTTTCAAGCAGCAGGATCGCGTGGTGGCGTGAGGTCGCCGAGGAAGGCGAAGGACTTGCCTTCCGATGTCACCATGAACATGGTGTGGCCCACGGTATGCCCCGGCGCTGCCATCGCCTGAACGCCCGGCAGGAATTCCTGGCCGTCCTTGAAGAACACCAGCCGGTCGCGCACCGGCATCAGGTTCTTGCGCGCGTGAACGCATGAAATCCTTCAGCGGGCTGCCCATCTTGCCTTCGTCGGTCCAGAAATCGAAATCGCTCTGGGCGATGTAGAACTGCGCGTTCGGGAATAGCGGCTTGTCGTTGGCGTCGACGATGCCGCCGATATGATCGATATGGGCGTGCGAGAACACCACCGCGTCGATGTCGTCCGGCTTGATGCCGGCTTCCGCCATGCTCTTCTGCTGGCGGCCGGTGGTCGGCCCGAACGCTTTCGACGTGCCCATGCCGGTGTCGAACAGCACCAGCTTGTCGCCCATGTTGACGATCGGCGAGTTCTGCTCGAGCACGACATTGTCCGGCGACAGGAAATTGTCGCTCAGCATCTTCCTTACTTCGTCATCCGGCACGCCGATGAAGGTGCCCTTGGGAGGGCCGAGCGGCAACGGACCGTCGGAAACCACGGTGACTTCGGCGCCGCCCAGATTGAACCGGTAGCCAATAAGACGACTGCGTCCCGAGCTTGGGGGCGCGCGCCAGCGCGCTGCCGCCCATCATGGCGGTTGCGCCGAGGCCGGCGCCGAGCGCGAGCAGGGACCTTCGCGAAACATGGTATGTCATGCGTGTTCCTCCACTGTTTTTTATGAAAATTTGTTCGTTGTCGCCCGGGCGGATGGCCCTGCCGGATCGAACGGGCACAAGACAGGCTGCGCCCGCTTTTTGACAGCTGGCAAGAAGATCAGGGTCGCGAAAAGCGTGCAACTGAAGCGTGTCAGCTGCATAGCGAAACGAAGAAAATTATTTTCCGCTCCGCTTCTTCTCGATCACGTCCCAAATCATCGCGGCCACATCCGGCCCGCCGAGCCGCGCGATGGCGCGGATGCCGGTCGGCGAGGTCACGTTGATCTCGGTGAGGTTGCCGTCGATGACGTCGATGCCGACGAACAACAGTCCGCGCTGGCGCAGCGCCGGGCCTAACGCCGCGCAGATTTCGCGCTCGCGCGGCGTCAAGTCAGTGGCTTGCGCGGCGCCGCCGCGGACCATGTTGGAACGCAGATCGTCCGCCGCCGGCACGCGATTGATGGCGCCGGCGAATTCGCCGTCGACCAGGATGATGCGCTTGTCGCCGTGTTTGACCTCGGGAAGAAAGCGCTGGATCACCCAAGGCTCTTTGAAGGTGACCGAAAACATGTCGAACAGCGAACCGAAATTCATGTCCTGCGGCATGACGCGAAACACCGCGGCGCCGCCATGGCCGTGCAGCGGTTTCATGACCACCGCGCCGTGCGCGTCGCGGAACGCGTTGATCTCGTCGAGATCGCGCGAAATCAGCGTCGGCGGCATCAGATGCGGGAAATCCATCACAAAGATCTTTTCCGGCGCGTTGCGCACGCTGGCGGGATCGTTCACCACCAGCGTCTTGGGGTGCAGCCGTTCGAGAAAATGCGTTGACGTGATGTAGGCGAGATCGAACGGCGGGTCCTGCCGCAGCAGGATGACGTCGAATGCCGCCAGCGGCTCGCGCCTGGGCTCACCGAGCGTGAAATAATCATCGGGCTGGTCGCGTACGGTCAGCAATTGAACGGGAGCGACCACTTCCTCGCCGAGCAGCGAAAGCTTGTCCGGCGTGTAATAGGAAAGCCCGTGGCCGCGCTTCTGCGCTTCCAGCAGCAGCGCGAATGTTGAATCGCCGCGGATATTAATGCGCGCGATGGGGTCCATCTGGACGGCGACGTTCAATTTCATTTGCTGGTCCGCAAGTTGCTTTGGTGGGAAAAGAGTTTCAGGTGCTGGCGTCGAACGCCGCCAACAGATGGCGCGGCAGCCGCCGCGGCGCAATCAGGACAGCGTCGAAACGGAGTTCGAAATCGGCGTGTTCGGGATGCGCCATCAGCCAGGCTTGCGCGGCATCGATGATGCGCGCCTGCTGGCGCGGCGTCACCGCATAGGCGGCGTCATCGAGGCTGGCGCGGGCCTTGACCTCGATGAAGACAAGCAGATTGCGCCGTCGCGCCACGATGTCGATCTCGCCATAGGGGGTGCGAAAACGCTTGGCCAATATGCGATAGCCTTTCGCCATCAGATAGACGGTAGCGCGGGCTTCAGCAGACACCCCGGTGCGAAACGCCGCGACCCGCGCGGGAGAAGCGATTTTTGCAAGTTTATCGGGCGGCAGGACACCGTCAGTCTTCGCCATCGGTATCCTTGCGGCTGATATCCTTGTTGGCTTGCTTTTCGCCTTCTTTGGCAAGCTCAAGCGCGCGGGCATAGATCTCGCGGCGCGGCCGGCCGGATAGTTCGACCGCATGCGCCACCGCATCCTTGACGCTGTCGCGTTGCAGCGATGACCGCAAGAGATCGTCCAGTTCGCCCTCTGCCATGATCTGCGCGCCTGCCGTGGGCGGGCCGATCACCAGCACGAATTCGCCGCGCGTCTCCAGCGTGTCGGAGGCAAGCGCCAGTTCGGCGACCGGCGCGCGCCGGACCTCTTCGTGCATTTTCGTCATCTCGCGGCAAACAGCGGCATCGCGCGTGCCCATGATGCCGGCGAGGTCGGCAAGGGTGTCCTGCACGCGGTTTCCGGATTCGAACATGACAAGCGTCGCGTCGATCCGCGCCAGCTCGGTCAGCCGCGCGCGGCGCGCGGTCTCCTTGGGCGGCAGAAACCCTTCGAAGAAAAACCGGTCGGTGGGCAGCGCCGCCACCGACAGCGCCGACAGCACCGAGGACGGTCCCGGCAGCGCGATCACGGGATGACCGGCCGCGCAGACCTCGCGCACCAGCTTGAAGCCGGGATCGGAAATCAACGGCGTACCGGCATCCGAGACCAGTGCGATGGAGGCGCCCTGCGCCAGCCGTTCCAGGATTTTCGGCCGCGCCAGCGCGGCGTTGTGCTCATGATAGGGTTTGAGCTGGGCCGTGATGGCGTAGCGCTCGGTCAGCCGGCGGGTGATGCGGGTATCCTCGCAGGCGATGATGTCGACGCCGGCCAGGGTTTCCAGGGCGCGCAAGGTGATATCGCCGAGATTGCCGATCGGGGTCGCGACCAGATGCAGGCCCGGAACCGCCTTCGGCGCGGTCAGGATATGGCCGGCGACGGAAAATGTCCGTTCCGAGGGGCCGGGCAGGCCTTCAGCTGTATTTATGGAAGCAGCTTTTGCGCGCATAGTGCCAATCTAGAAGCAACGCAGCGCTTACGCCACAATCGTGCGTGCCTGGCATACCGGGCCGCGTACCGGTGAGGAACCAGGGTTCTGCAGCCGGTGTACGCTCCAGAGCGCCATAATCCTTTTGTTTCGGTTAACTATTCGTCGACAATATGCCTGAATCCCCCTCTCCTGATCCCGGGAGGCTGAAATCCTGACCGACCTCGGTCGGTCAAGAGAAGAGATACGATGGTGGGCCCGCGAAATCCCAAGGATATGCCCAAGGAGCTGCCCAAGGCCCGGTCTTCGGGGACAACCCGGCGGACGGCGGTTGGCCTGATTCTCGGCGCGCCCCTGCTCGGGGCTTGCTCCGGCGTGCAGCAAAGCCTCAGCCAGTTTTCCAGTCCCGGCTCCTCGGGGTCGCCGCAGCAGCCGCTGGTGGCGGGCACCGGGCAGGTCAAGGTCGGAGTGATCCTGCCGCTGTCGGGTAGCGGCAACGCCGGCGTCGCGGCGCAATCGATGAAGAATGCCGCCGAGATGGCGCTGGCGGAATTCCAGAATCCCAATATCCAGCTTCTGATCAAGGATGATACCGGCAACCCGCAAGGCGCGCAGCCAAGGAGCGCAGCAGGCGCTCGACGAAGGCGCCGAGATCATTCTGGGCCCGCTGTTTGCGACGTCGGTGCCGGCGGCCGCGCAGTTGACGCGCGGGCGGGGCGTCTCGGTGATCGCGTTCTCGACCGATTCCAGTGTGGCGGGGCGGGGCGTCTATCTCCTGAGTTTTCTCCCCGAATCCGACGTCAACCGGATCATCGAATACGCCGCCAGCACCGGAAAACGATCGTTCGCTGCGCTGTTGCCCGAAAATGCCTATGGCAATGTGGTGGAGGCCGCGTTCAAGCAGGCGGTCGGCCGCAGGGGCGGGCGCGTCGTCGCGTTTGAAAAATACGGCGCCGACCGCGCCGCCGCGGCGCGGACGGTGGCGCAGGCGCTCGGCCAGGCCGATGCGCTTTTTCTCGCCGACGACGGCGACTCGGTGGTGAGCGTGGCCGACGCGCTGACCGCGGCCGGGGCGAATTTGAAAAACATCCAGCTGCTCGGCACCGGCCTGTGGGACAATCCACGCGTATTCGCCAGCCCGGCATTGCAGGGCGGCCTTTACGCCGCGCCGGATCCTTCCGGCTTCCGCAGTTTCTCGGGCCGCTACCGCGCCAAATTCGGATCGGAGCCGGTGCGCACCGCGACCTTGGCCTATGACGCGGTCGCGCTGGTCGCGGCGCTGGCGAGAACGCAGGGGCCGCAACGGTTCTCGCCGGAAGTGCTGACCAATCCTTCCGGCTTTGCCGGTATCGACGGCCTGTTTCGATTCCGCCCCGATGGCACCAACGAGCGCGGCCTTGCGGTGATGCGGGTGGGATCGGGCGGCGGCGTGGCGGTCGCGGGATCGCCCAAGAGTTTTGGCGCGTGATTGTCGCCCCTGCGAGAGCAGGGGCCCATAGCCACCGGCTTTGTTGAGAGCAGAGGCATCTGCCACATCGCCCGAACGAGGGGCCGCGCCGTATGGGTCCCTGCGTTCGCTGCGTTCGCAGGGACGACGTGTTGAAACATTACGCCGCCAGATCAGCCACCACCGCATCGAGCACCGGAAATCCGGCCTGGGTGACGCGCAGCCGCCCGCTTTCATCGACAATGATGGCGCCTTCTTCGCGCAGCAGCGCAATCCGGCGCGGATCGAGCGCGCGGCCCGATAGCGCCGCATAGCGCCTGGGATCGATGCCCTCGGCGAGCCGCAAGCCCATCAGCAGGAATTCATCGGCGCGCTCTTCGCTGTTCAGCCGATCGTCGGTAGTGACACCGTGGCCGTTCGCCTCGACCCGCATCAGCCAGGCCTCGGGGCGCTTTTCGGTTGCGATCGCATGCCGGACGCCGTCGATATCGAGGCGGCCATGGGCACCGGGACCGATGCCGGCATATTCCTCGCCGCGCCAGTAAACCAGATTATGCTTGCATTCCGCGCCTGCGCGCGCGTGATTGGAAATCTCGTACGCCGGCAGTCCATGCTTTGCACAGACCTCTTGCGTGACGTCGTAGAGCGCGCGCGCGGTGGCTTCATCCGGCGTCTTCAGTTTGCCGGCGGCGTGCAAGCCGAAGAACGGCGTCTCCGGTTCGATCGTCAGCTGGTAGAGCGACAGATGCTCGGCCGCTTCCGAGATCGCGAGTTTGAGTTCATCCGCCCACATCGCAGGCGTCTGGTCGGGACGGGCGTAGATCAGGTCGAACGAATAACGCTCGAACGCGGTGCGCGCGATCGCAACCGCATCGAGCGCTTCGCGCGCGGTGTGCAGGCGTCCCAGTGCCCTCAGCGAGGCGTCGTCCAGCGCCTGCACGCCGAGCGAAACCCGGTTGACGCCGGCTGCGCGGTAGCCGCTAAAGCGCGTGGCCTCGACGCTGGTGGGGTTGGCTTCCAGCGTGACCTCGACGCCGGGCGCCACCCGCCAATGTTTGCCGATCGCATCCAGAATCGCCCCGACGGTTTGCGGCCGCATCAGGGACGGCGTGCCGCCGCCGAGAAAAATCGAAGATACCTCCCGGCCTGGCGTGCGCGCGGCGGTGGTCTCGATTTCGCGCGCGAAGGCGAGAGCAAATCGATCTTCGTCGATCGGCGCATGCCGGACATGGCTGTTGAAATCGCAATACGGACATTTCGAGAGGCAAAACGGCCAGTGCACGTAAACGCCGAAGGCTTCTTGTTTTGCCTCCCCCGCTTGCGGGGCGATTGCGTCAACGTTGCTCAAGGCAAATCTCCGCCAGCTTGACGAATGCGCGGGCGCGATGCGACAGCCCCAGGCCAAGCGGCGGCAGGCCGTGTTTCTCGATGCTGGTCATTTCGCCGAAGGTTCTGACGTATCCATCCGGCATGAACATCGGATCGTAACCAAAGCCGGCGGTTCCGCGCGGCGGCCACACCAGCGTGCCGTCGGCGCGCGCCTCGACCTCTTCGAGATGATCGTCGGGCCACGCGACGCTTAAGGCGGAAACGAAATGCGCCCTTCGCTGCGAAGGTGTCGTCGCGCCGCGTTCCTGCAACAGGCGTTCGATGCGCGTCATCGCGACCGTAAAATCCTTGTTCGGGCCGGCCCAGCGCGCCGATAAAATCCCGGGTGCGCCATCCAGCGCGTCGACCACCAGTCCGGAATCGTCGGCAAACGCCGGCAGTTGCGCGGCCTTTGCCGCCGCGATCGCCTTGATGCGGGCATTGGCGCAAAACGTGTCGCCGGTCTCGTCGGGCTCGCCAAGGCCAAGCTCGCCCACCGATACCGCCTCGACGCCGTGCGGCGCCAGCAGTTCGCGCATCTCGGCGAGCTTGCCAGGGTTGTGGGTCGCGATCACGAGCTTGCCTGTGATTCGACGGTGCATATGCTTTTCAGTCTACGCCAATGAGGGCGCGATCCCCAATCACGCCACGGCCATTTTCTGTAAGTCCACCAGCCGCGCCACGCCCTTGCGCGCCAGCGCCATCAGCGCCAGGAATTCACCTTCCGAGAACGGCGTCTTTTCCGCCGTGCCCTGCACCTCGATGATGCGGCCGTCGCCGGTCATGACAAAATTGGCGTCGGTATCGGCCTCCGAATCCTCGGCGTAATCGAGGTCGAGCACCGGCGTCCCGCCGTAGATGCCGCAGGAGATCGCGGCCACGTTGTCGCGCAGCACGTTGCCCTTCACCATGTTGCGGGCCTTCATCCAGCCGATGCAGTCGGCCAATGCGACCCATGCGCCGGTGATCGAGGCCGTCCGCGTGCCGCCGTCGGCCTGCAGCACGTCGCAGTCCACGGTAATCTGGCGCTCGCCGAGCGCCTCGAGGTCGAGCGTTGCGCGCAAGGAGCGGCCGATCAGGCGCTGGATTTCGACGGTGCGGCCGTTTTGCTTGCCGGCGGAAGCCTCGCGGCGGGTGCGCTCGAGGGTTGCCCGCGGCAGCATGCCGTATTCGGCCGTGACCCAGCCGCGGCCCTGGCCCTTCAGCCATGGCGGCAGCCGCTCTTCCAGCGTGGCCGTCACCAGCACATGGGTGTCGCCGAATTTGACCATGCAGGAACCCTCGGCGTATTTGACCACGCCGCGTTCCAGCGACACGGCGCGCAGTTCATCCGGCGCACGGCGGCTTGGCCGCATGGGAATCCTCCGAAAATTCAGCAAAAGGGTTAGGGCTCGCGGTGCTTGTAGGAGGGGGACGGGGCAGCGGCAAGGCCCTTGGCCACCGCCTTGGGACTAATGCCCGCTTGTAACCGGCCTCCGAGATAGACAAATTAGGGCCGGTTGAGGAGTACTTTTGTGGCCCACCACGATCCGATTGGCCTGATCGCGCCGAATGCCGGGCTCGCCCAGCTCAACGAGCGTTCGCGGGATATATTTCGTCAAATCGTCGAGAGTTATCTCGCGACCGGCGAACCCGTCGGTTCGCGCAATATTTCGCGCCTGATCGCGGTGCCGCTGTCGCCGGCCTCGGTGCGGAACGTGATGTCGGATCTGGAGCAGCTTGGCCTGATCTACGCGCCGCATACGTCGGCGGGGCGGCTGCCGACCGAATTGGGTTTGCGGTTTTTCGTCGATGCCTTGATGCAGCTTGGCGATCTCACCGAACCGGAACGGCAGTCGATCCAGAGCCAGCTTGCGTCCGTCGGCAAGGCGCAATCGGTCGAAGCAGCCCTTGGCGAGGCGTTGACCCGGCTCTCCGGCCTGACCCGGGCCGCGGCGGTGGTGCTGACCGCAAAATCCAATTCGCGGCTGAAGCATATCGAATTCGTGCGGCTGGAACCGGAGCGGGCGCTGGTGGTGCTGGTCGGCGAAGACGGCCAGGTCGAGAACCGCGTGTTGACGCTGCCGCCCGGGGTTCCCTCCTCGGCGCTCACGGAGGCCACCAATTTTCTCAATGCGCGGATTCGCGGCCGCACCCTGGCGGAAGCGCGCCTCGAACTTGAAACCGCATTGACGCAAAACCGCGCCGAACTCGATCAGCTGACGCAGAAGGTGATCGCCGCCGGCATTGCGAGCTGGTCCGGCGGCGAAAACGACGACCGGCAGCTGATCGTGCGCGGTCACGCCAATCTGCTGGAAGATCTGCACGCGCTTGAAGATCTGGAACGCGTGCGATTGCTGTTCGACGATCTCGAGACCAAGCGCGGCGTGATCGATCTGTTGGGACGCGCGGAACGCGCCGAAGGCGTGCGGATTTTCATCGGGTCGGAGAACAAGCTGTTTTCGCTGTCCGGCTCTTCCACGATCATCGCGCCCTACAGCGATGCCGCGGGTCATATCGTCGGCGTTCTCGGCGTGATCGGGCCGACGCGGCTTAACTATGCCCGGGTCATTCCGACGGTGGACTATGCGGCGCGCATCGTCAGCCGGATGCTGGGCGGATGATCTGCCCGACACCGGGCTGGTTACGCTTGATTTTCTGCGCTTAAAGCACGATATCCGGGCCAGCAACTCCCCATCCATCCCAGGCTATTTTCGAGAAGGCAGTCTATGACCGATCCCGACCGGCAGAAGGACGACCCGGCGAACCCGGAGCAGTCGAGCGAGCCCGTGGTTTCCAAACCCTACATCATGCCCGACGATCCCGAGGAAGGCTCAGCGGAGGCGCTGGCGAAGGAAGCCGCGGAATCGCGCGACAAGATGCTGCGGACGCTTGCGGAAATGGAAAACCTGCGCAAGCGCACCACGCGCGAAGTTGCCGATGCGCGAGCCTATGGCATCTCCGGTTTCGCCCGCGACATTCTCGATATCGCCGATAATCTGCAGCGCGCGCTCGATGCGGTTCCGGCCGAGGCCAAGGCCGCTGCCGATCCCGGGCTGAAGGCGCTGATCGAAGGCGTCGAGCTGACCGAGCGGTCGCTTCTCAACACGCTGGAGAAAAACGGCGTCAAGAAATTCGATCCATCGGGCGAGAAATTCGATCCGAATTTTCAGCAGGCGATGTACGAGGTCCCCGATCCGTCGGTGCCCGCGGGAACGGTGGTCCAGGTCGTGCAGGCCGGCTACATGATCGGCGATCGCGTGTTGCGGCCGGCCCTTGTCGCGGTCTCCAAGGGTGGCGCGAAGGCCGAACCCAAAGCGGTTGAAACATAGTATCGAATCCGCCGAGGCCGTTGGTCCGTCGCGATGCCAGCTACCCGCGCGGCTGAATTCCGTCGCGCACGGCGCGGAAGCGTGGAAATGCTTTCGTCCATTGCTCGCGGGGGCTGCTTCCAATGATCCGCAACGAGTTCGGGCCGCCGAAGCGTAACCATTGCACCACGGTGACGGCGGTATTGTCCTTGCCGCTGGTCGCATCGATGCGGGTTTCATAGCCGGGCATGCCGTCGATGCGGACCGGCTCCGACATCGTAATCCGCGCGTCGCGTACGCCTGGAATGGTCGTTGCGGCCTGTTGCGCAAACCGGCCGCGATCCTCGGGCTGGGCCGGCGCGGCCCCGATGAGGCCAATCACCATGAAGGGCGCCGGCTCAAAACCGGTTACCTCGTCGCCGTCGGCGAGAATAACGGCAGCGCCAGGCGCCAGCGTGCGGACATTCTTGAAATCGCTGAGTTCGCTGATCTTGAACGGCAACAGCCCAAGCTGCTCCTCGACCGGAACTTGCTTGCGGATCGCCGCCGAGGCAAACATCTGCCGTACCGCATCGTCGCTATAGATCTTGGTGGCATTCTCGGGAACCTGGACGGCGACATAGCCGGAGAACGTGCCGCCCGGCAGGATCATCGAATAGCGCCGCACATTGGTCGCGCCGTCCTTGGCGTTTTCCGCGGTATAGTAGGCCACGCCGGCTGATGTCTCGATGCTCTCGGGTTTTATGCCCCCGGTGCCGGCAGGATTGGCCTTGAAGGCGTTCATGACCTCGCCATAGGCCTCGGCCGGAAGCTCCGTCACCAATACCTTGACGCTATGGTCCTCGGTTTCGAATCCGACGAATGATTTGGCGCGGGAGAGGCCGACAAGGGGCGTCATGCCGACCCGCATGCCCGGCGGAAAAACCGGGTCCGCGGCGAGGGCGGGAGACAGGGCGGCGACCAACAGGGCAACCGCGGACAATAGTCGGATGGGCTTCATGAAGAATCTACTGGGTTTGCATTGAGGCCGTTCAATGGTCGGCAGGTCGCGGCCCCTCGTCCGGGGGCGATGTCTTGGTGTCCCGCTTTTAGCGGTTCTGACGATCCGGCAACAGGCCACGCCGCGATTCCGTTCCCTTAACCCTATCGCCTGCCGGGTCCCGATCGCGCCAGCTCCGGTGGCGATCCCGCGGGTGAGACTTGCGCATCGCGTCCAGGCCGGTCCGGGCCCGAGGCCGATACTATCTTTCAAAGGTTGGGGTTTTCGATGCCCAAGGTTGCGCCCCGGTCCTTGCAGGGCCTGCCCCCCCTCCTATATGAGGCTCACCGTCGCAATATCGCGAGCATTTGATCGTTTGGGGGTTTGGATTGGTGCGCCGTCAGGGCCCGGCCAACCTGCCGCAAAAAGAAGGGTATGAGGACCATGGGAAAGGTCATTGGGATCGATCTCGGCACCACGAATTCGTGCGTCGCCGTAATGGATGGCAAGACAGCGAAAGTCATCGAAAACGCCGAGGGCATGCGGACGACCCCGTCGATCGTCGCTTTTAGCGATGACGGCGAGCGCCTCGTCGGCCAGCCCGCCAAGCGCCAGGCGGTCACCAATCCCGAGCGGACCTTCTTCGCGGTCAAGCGCCTCGTCGGCCGCCGCTATGACGACCCGATGGTCGAGAAGGACAAGAAGCTTGTCCCCTACAAGATCGTCAAGGCATCCAACGGCGATGCCTGGGTCGAAGCCGATGGCAAGACCTACTCGCCCTCGCAGATCTCCGCTTTCATTCTGCAGAAGATGAAAGAGACCGCGGAAGCCCATCTCGGCCAGAAGGTCGATCAGGCCGTCATTACCGTTCCGGCCTATTTCAACGACGCGCAACGCCAGGCCACCAAGGATGCCGGCAAGATCGCCGGCCTTGAAGTGCTGCGCATCATCAACGAGCCGACCGCGGCCGCGCTCGCCTATGGTCTCGACAAGAGCAAGTCCGGCACCATCGCGGTGTACGACCTCGGCGGCGGCACCTTCGACATATCGATCCTCGAAATCGGTGACGGCGTGTTCGAGGTGAAGTCGACCAACGGCGACACCTTCCTCGGTGGTGAAGACTTCGACATGCGGCTGGTCAATTATCTGGCCGATGAATTCCAGAAAGAGCAGGGCATCAACCTGCGCAACGACAAGCTCGCCTTGCAGCGCCTGAAAGAGGCCGCCGAAAAGGCCAAGATCGAATTGTCCTCGACCACGCAGACCGAAATCAATCTGCCGTTCATCACGGCTGACCAGTCCGGGCCGAAACATCTGACGATGAAGCTGACGCGCGCCAAGTTCGAGGCGCTGGTGCAGGATCTCGTCGACAAGACCATCGAGCCCTGCCGCAAGGCGCTGAAGGATGCCGGCCTCACCGCCGGTGAAATCGGCGAAGTGGTGCTGGTCGGCGGCATGACCCGCATGCCGAAGATTCAGGAAGTGGTGAAGCAGTTCTTCGGCAAGGAGCCGCACAAGGGCGTCAATCCCGACGAAGTCGTCGCCATTGGAGCTGCCATCCAGGCCGGCGTGCTGCAGGGCGACGTCAAGGACGTGCTGCTGCTCGACGTGACCCCGCTGTCGCTCGGCATCGAGACGCTGGGTGGCGTGTTCACCCGCATCATCGATCGCAACACCACGATCCCGACCAAGAAGAGCCAGGTGTTCTCGACCGCCGAGGACAACCAGAACGCCGTCACCATCCGCGTGTTCCAGGGCGAGCGCGAAATGGCGGCCGACAACAAGGTTCTCGGTCAGTTCGACCTGATGGGCATTCCCCCGGCGCCGCGCGGCATGCCGCAGATCGAGGTGACCTTCGACATCGACGCCAACGGCATCGTCAACGTGTCGGCAAAGGACAAGGCCACCGGCAAGGAGCAGCAGATCCGGATCCAGGCATCCGGCGGTCTGTCGGAGGCCGACATCCAGAAGATGGTCAAGGACGCCGAGGCCAATGCCGCCGAGGACAAGAAGCGCCGCGAAGCGGTCGACGCCAAGAACCATGCCGATGGTCTGGTGCATTCGACCGAGAAGGCGCTGGCCGAACATGGTTCGAAGGTCGAGGAGAGCGAGCGCCGCGCCATCGAAGATGCCGTCAGCGATTTGAAGGAAGCGCTGAAGGGGGACGATGCCGAGGCGATCAAGGCCAAGACCAACACGCTGGCGCAGGCTTCCATGAAGCTCGGCGAGGCGATGTACCGGCAGCAGGCCGAGAGCGATGCGGCCAAGGATGCCGCCAAGGACGATGTGGTCGACGCCGAGTTTACCGAAGTCGACGACGACAAGAACAACAAGAAGTCTGCTTAAACGGGCTATCGACCATGACCCTCATTCTGAAGAGCACGCGACGCGTCTCGAAGAGTGGGGGTCATTTTTCGTTAATCCGGAGGCGGCATCTTCTACGGCGCATTCCTTCGGAATGAGGACGAACTTCGGGCGGATTTGACGGATGTCCACCAAGCGCTGCTATTACGAAACCCTTGAAGTCGACCGGAACGCGGACGAATCCAAGCTCAAGGCGGCGTTCCGCAAGCTCGCGATGAAATGGCATCCGGACAAGAATCCGGGCGACGCCACCAGCGAAATCCGCTTCAAGGAGATCAACGAAGCCTACGAAGTTCTCAAAGACGGCGACAAGCGCGCCGCCTATGACCGCTTCGGACATGCAGCCTTCGAGCAAGGCGCGGGCGGCGGCGCCGGATTCGGCGCGGGCTTTGCCTCGTCATTCTCGGATATTTTCGAAGACCTGTTCGGCATGGCCGGGCAGCGCGGGCGCGGCGGCGGGCGCGAGCGTGGCGCCGACCTGCGCTACAACATGGAAATTACGCTGGAAGAAGCCTTCCTCGGCAAGACCGCCCAGATCGAGATTCCAGTTTCGGTGACTTGCGAATCCTGCTCGGGCACTGGCGCCAAGGCCGGCACCAAGCCGAAGACCTGCTCGATCTGCGGCGGGGCGGGGCGGGTGCGGCAGGCGCAGGGATTTTTCACGCTGGAGCGGACCTGCCCCGGCTGTCAGGGCCGCGGCCAGATGATCGAAGACCCGTGCCCCTCATGCGCCGGCTCGGGCCGGGTGACGCGCGAGCGCACCTTGTCGGTCAATATCCCGCAGGGCGTCGAAGACGGTACGCGCATCCGCCTCGCCGGCGAAGGCGAGGCCGGCATTCGTGGCGGGCCGCCGGGCGATCTCTATATTTTCCTGTCGCTGGCCACGCATCAGTTCTTTCAGCGCGATGGCGCCGATCTGCACTGCCGGGTCCCGATCTCGATGGTGACGGCGGCGCTGGGGGGCGAATTCGAGGTGCCAACCATCGACAAGGGCAAGACCAAGGTGAAAATCCCGTCCGGGACCCAGTCCGGTCGCCGCTTTCGCATTGCATCAAAGGGCATGCCGGTGCTCCGCTCGCGTCAGACCGGAGACATGTACGTGCAGGTAGTGGTCGAAACGCCGCAGAATCTGACCAAGAAGCAGCAGGAATTGCTGGCCGAGTTCGAAAAATTATCGTCCGGTGCAACCCAACCCGAAGCAGCCGGTTTCTTCACTAAGGTCAAGGACTTCTTCGGTACCCGCGCTGCCCCGCAGTGACGCTGCGGCTTGACCGTATCGCCCGCTACCTATACCTCTCTACGACTATTTGCTGACACTCCCGCCTGACCGCGGCCCCGCCTGGAAGCGACATGCCTCTGCAATCCTCCGTGCGTGCGTTGAAGAAGCCTCCTCGTCTCGACGATGAGGTTCGTTTTCTTCGTTCATGGATCGAGAAGCCGCTTCACATGGGCGCGGTGATGCCCTCGGGCCGGGTGCTGGCGCGCACCATGGCGCAGTATGTCAACATCGATTCCTCGGAGCCGGTCGTCGAACTTGGGCCCGGGACCGGTGCGATCACCAACGCGTTGATCGAGCATGGCGTCGATCAGAAGCGTCTCGTACTGGTCGAATATAATCCGGGCTTCTGTGCGCTGCTGCGGGATCGCTATCCCCACGCCAAGGTGGTGCAGGGCGACGCCTATGCGCTGCGAGACTCGCTCTGGAACGTGTTGAGCGCTCCCGCATCGGCGGTGGTGTCCGGCCTGCCACTCGTCACCAAGCCGATGCTGACGCGCCTGAAACTGATCCGCGATGCCTTCGTCGCGCTGGCGCCGGGCGCGCCGTTCGTGCAGTTCACCTATTCGGTCGCGCCGCCAATTCCGAAATCGCTGCCGGGCGTGTCCACAGAAGCCTCCGAGCGCATCTGGATGAACCTTCCGCCGGCCCGTGTCTGGGTGTATCGCAAGCGCTGAACCGGCTCACGCCGCTCAAGCGGCGGGTTCTTCCCCAATGCGATTTAGATCATGCCCGCGCTGAAAATCCTCGTGATCCCCGGCTCGCTCCGCACCGGCTCGCATAATGCGAGGCTTGCGGCGGCGGCGGCATATCAATTCGCGCAGGCCGGCGCGGACGTCACGCGCATTTCGCTCGGAGATTTTCCGCTGCCGATTTATGACGGCGATCTGCAGACGAAATCCGGCGTGCCGAAGAATGCGATCAATCTCAAGCGCATGATGTCAGCGCATCACGGCGTCCTGATCGTGACGCCGGAGTACAATTCGTCGGTGCCGGCGCTGGTCAAGAACACCATCGACTGGGTGACGCGCGTGCAGGATGCGCACGAAACCCGCGGCCAGGTCTTTCGCGAACGCCCGTTTGCGATCGCAGCCGCCTCGGAGAGCCGCCTCGGCGGCACGCGCTCGCTGGCGGCGCTGCGGCTGATCCTGTCCGCCTGCCACGCCACGGTCATTCCGAACCAGCTCGCGCTGTCGTTCGCGGCGAGGCCTATGATGATATGGACAGATTGAAGCATCCGGGCGATATCGAAGCGCTCAACGCGCTGGTGCGGCAGCTGATCGACGTTTCCCAGCGCATGATGTGAGGTGACATGCAGCCATCTGTTATCGCTCCCCGCGACCGGTTGATTGTGGCGCTCGATCTGCCGAGCGTAGCTCCCGCGGAAGCGATGATCGCCCGGCTCGGCGACAGCGTGACGTTCTACAAGATCGGCTATCAGCTCGCCTATGCCGGAGGATTGCCGCTGGTGCGCCGGCTCGCGGATAGCGGCAAGAAGGTTTTCGTCGATCTCAAGCTGCACGACATCGGCAACACGGTGGCGCGCGGCGTCGAGAGTGTCGCAGCACTTGGCGCGACATTCCTCACCGTCCACGCCTATCCGCAGACCATGAAGGCGGCGGTCGAGGGCCGCGCAGGATCGGGCTTGAAGATTCTCGCCGTCACCGTGCTGACTTCATATGACGACGGCGATCTCCACGCCGCCGGGTATCGCCTCGGTGTGTCCGATCTGGTCGAGGCCCGCGCCCAACAGGCGCAGGTGCTGGGCGTCGATGGCCTGGTGTGTTCGCCCGAAGAGGCGGCATCCTTGCACAAGATTGTCGGTCATCAGATGGTTCTGGTGACGCCGGGTATCCGCCCCTCGGGCGCGGCCAGCGGCGACCAGAAGCGCATCATGACGCCGGCGCGCGCCATCGCCGCGGGCGCGGATTACCTGGTGGTCGGACGGCCCGTGTTGCAAGCCGCCGATCCCAAGGCGGCGGCGGACGCCATCCAGGCTGAAATCCTGCAGGCACTGGCCTGAATAATTTGGTCAGTGCTACGACATCGGAAGCGTACTCCCTCTCCCCATGGGAGAGGTGACAAGAAAAGGAAATCGCAGATGGCAAAGGGCTACTGGATTGCACGCGTCGATGTCCACAACATGGACGGCTACAAGGAATACGTTGCCCAGAACGGCGCGGTGTTCAAGAAATACGGCGCCAGGTTTCTGGTGCGCGGCGGCAAGTACGAGGTCAAGGAAGGCTCCTCGCGGTCGCGCAATGTGGTGCTGGAATTCAAGGATTATGAGACCGCGCTCGCCTGCTACCATTCGCCGGAATACGCGAAGCTGGTCGCGATCCGCAGTCCCCACGCCGAGAGCGACCTCGTGATCATCGAAGGTTACGACGGGGCGCAGCCGTAAGCGTCGAGCAGCCTGATTGGTTGCCGGAACAGCCTGCCCCGGCTATACGGCAAGGGCGAGGTTTTGAAAAATGTCAGAGATGCGCCTGATCGTTGCGGGGGCCGGCGGCCGGATGGGCCGCGCGCTGACCCGTGTCATCTCGGAAACGCCAGGCGCAGTCCTCACCGGCGCGCTGGAGGCGCCCGGCTCTGAACTCCTGGGAAAGGATGCCGGCACGCTGGCGGGCGTGCCCGCCAACGGGGTTCTGCTCTCGGCCGATCTGTGGTCGCTGTCGGCAAACGCGGACGGCATTCTCGACTTCACCGTGCCGGCTGCGACCATTGCCAATGTCGCCATTGCCGCCGAGCGGCGCCTCGTCCACGTCATCGGCACCACCGGTCTGTCGTCGTCGGACGACGCCGTGATCAAGAGCGTCACCTCGCGCGCCACCGTCGTCAAGTCAGGCAATATGAGCCTCGGCGTCAACCTGCTGGCGGCGCTGGTGAAGCGCGTCGCGCAATCATTGGACGAAGGCTTCGATATCGAAATTCTGGAGATGCATCACCGGGCCAAGATCGACGCGCCGTCGGGCACCGCGTTGCTGCTCGGCGAAGCCGCCGCCGAGGGCCGCAAAATCGCGCTCGACAAGCATTCGGCGCGGGGCCGCGACGGCCACACCGGCGCGCGGCTATCAGGCGATATCGGCTTTGCCTCGCTGCGCGGCGGCACCGTTACCGGCGATCACAGTGTGATCTTTGCCGGGCCCTACGAGCGCATCGAGCTGTCGCACCGCGCCGAGGATCGGATGATCTTCGCGCATGGCGCGCTGAAAGCGGCGATGTGGGCGCACGGCAAGAAGCCCGGGCTCTATTCCATGGCCGACGTGCTCGGGCTCAATAACTTTTAGGCGGCATCTCGAATCGAAACGGAAACTGAGGGAATGAGCGACCGTCTTCTCGTGCTCGTGCGTCACGGCCAGAGCGAATGGAACCTGAAGAATCTCTTCACCGGCTGGAAGGATCCCGATCTTAGCGAGCAAGGGATCGCCGAGGCCAATGAGGCCGGCCGCAAGCTGAAGGCGCAGGCGCTGTCGTTCGACATCGCCTTTACCTCGGTGCTGAAGCGGGCGCAGCACACGCTCGACCTGACGCTCAACGAGCTCGGCCAGACCGGCATTCCCGTCAGGAAGCACCTGGCGCTCAATGAGCGCGACTATGGCGAGCTGTCTGGTCTCAACAAGGACGACGCCCGCAAGAAATGGGGCGAGGCGCAGGTTCATGTCTGGCGACGATCCTACGACGTGCCGCCGCCCGGCGGTGAAAGCCTGAAGGATACGCTGGCGCGCACGCTGCCCTATTACGTTCAGGAGATACTGCCCTGCGTATTGCGCGGCGAGCGCACGCTGGTGGTCGCCCACGGCAATTCGCTGCGCGCGCTGATCATGGTGCTGGAGAAACTTTCGCCGGAAGGCATTTTGGCCCGCGAACTCGCGACCGGCGCCCCCGTGATCTACCGGTTGAATGCCGACGCGACGGTTGCATCAAAACTCGATCTGGCGGCGTGAGCGCCAAGGCTGGACTATTTCCGGATGGCCGTTGCGCCGGTGGGCAGAGGCGCACTTGCGCCGTGCCCACCACAGACAACGGAATTCATTCGCTGGATTGCATGGTGGGCACGCTTCCGCCTTCGCTCTTTCAGCTACGGCGGACAAGTCGCTTTGCCCACCTTACGGCCACCAACGACCGTCAGTGCATTCCCACTTGACCCGCTTCCCAGCCCAGCATCGCCTGCTTGCGGGTGATGCCCCAGTGATAACCGGTCAGCGCGCCGCCTTTGCCGAGCGCGCGATGGCACGGCACCACGAACGACAGCGGATTTTTTCCGACCGCGGCGCCGACCGCGCGTGACGCCTTGGGGCGGCTGATCTTGGTTGCGATGTCCGAATAGCAGACCGCACGGCCCATCGGGATTTTCAGCAGCGTCTCCCACACCCGGACCTCGAAGTCGGTGCCGATCAGGACCACGCGCAACGGCTGGTCCGCACGCCACATTTTCGTGTCGAAGATGCGCTGCGCCAGCGCTGAGGTGCCGCCGCGATCTTCAACGTAAGTCGCACGCGGCCAGCGCCGCTGCATGTCGGCGAGAGAAGCCTGTTCCTCGCCGGGATCGGCGAATGCAAGGCCGGCCAGGCCGCGGCCGCTGGCGATCACGATGGCGGTGCCGAACGGTGAGGGATGAAATCCGTAACGCAGCGTCATGCCGGCGCCGCCGTTCTTCCACTCGCCCGGCGACATCGCCTCATGGGTGACGAACAGATCGTGCAGCCGTCCCGGACCTGAAAGCCCGGAGTCGAGCGCTGCGTCGAGCACGCTGGCGGAATCGCGCAGCAAGCCCTTGGCGTGATCGAGCGTCAGCGCCTGCATGAAGGCTTTTGGCGTCAGCCCGGCCCAGCGGCGAAACAAATGGTGCAGTTCGTCCGGCGTCACGGCCGCCGCATCCGCCATCGATTCGATGGTCGGCTGCGCGCGCCAGTGTTCCGAGATGAAGGCGATGGCGCGCCGCACCGAATCATAGTCGCGCAGCGCGGCGTTCTGGGAGCCCGGCTTGGTCAGGCGATGGTCATTGATTGCGAGGTTCATCATGGCTCAGATGTAGGACGAACGCGTCGTGCAAACCACCCGATTCCCGATAGGCATTCAGGAAATCGGATTATAGGTCGGGCCGCGCCGGGCGGCCTGCAGCGCGGCCAGTAAGGCTTTGGCAAAACTGGCCTTTTCGTCAGGCCCGAGGAAACTCCCGATCGAGACGCGGCGGCCTTTCGAGACCAGATAAAGCTTTTCGATGCCGAATTCCGCATGGGTCTTCTGATCGAGCTGCACCCACAGCGGATTGAGCACAAATTCGACCACGTGGCCGCGGTGGCTGACCCGGCGCACGCGCAGCTCGGACGGCGTCACCCAGATTTCCTCGGTGGCCTTGGCGTGGCGGAAATTGATCCGGAATGCCCAGTAGATCGCCAGCACATCGAGGCCGAAAAAGCCGAGCACCGGCCACGCGCCCATCAGCAGAAACGCAAGACCGGCGGCGAAGCTGACCGCGCTCAGAAACGCCATCAGCACCAGAAATCCGGTGCTGTTCAGCGAGCGGTGCGGCGTCAGCAGCGCCGAAAATAATTCCGGCTGCGCCATCTGGGGATCAAAGTCGTTGCCTGCGGTCATGACGTGTCAGTATACCCGGATCATGGCGAAAATCACCCGCAGAGATCAGCCCAAGTCGAAAGCGATTGCCTCGAAGCGCGTCAAAAAATCCCGCAATCGTCCTTTGGCAAGCCAGGGGCGACAAAAAATCGTGAAGAAGCCTGCGGCCAAATCAGGGCAGCCGCGCGGGCTGAAGAAATCGCTCAAGGCCGGCAAACCCTGGACGTCAGCCGAGGTCCACGAGGCATTCAGCCGCTTTCGCAAGGCCAATCCCGAGCCGAAGGGCGAGCTGGAACATCTCAACCCCTACACCCTGCTCGTCGCGGTGGTGTTATCGGCGCAAGCGACCGACGCCGGCGTCAACAAGGCGACGCGGGCGTTGTTTGAGGTCGCCGACACGCCGCAAAAAATGCTCGCGCTCGGCGAGGAACGGGTGCGCGATTACATCAGGACCATCGGGCTCTATCGCAACAAGGCGAGGAACGTCATCGCGCTGTCGGAAAAACTGATCGCCGAATTCGAAGGCCAGGTGCCGCGCACCCGCGCCGAGCTTGAATCGCTGCCCGGCGCCGGCCGCAAGACCGCCAACGTCGTGCTCAACATGGCGTTCGGGGAAAACACCATGGCGGTGGACACCCACGTGTTCCGCGTCGCCAATCGCACCGGTCTGGCGCCGGGCAATACGCCGCTCGAGGTGGAACTTGGTCTTGAGCGCGTGATCCCGCCGCAGTTCATGCTGCACGCGCATCACTGGCTGATCCTGCATGGCCGCTATACCTGTCTGGCGCGCAAGCCGCGCTGCGAGGTATGCCTGATCAACGATCTCTGCCGCTGGCCGGAGAAGACGGTTTGAGGGGCAACTCCTGCCCTCATCCAGAGGAGCCGCGCATCTTCGCGCGGCGTCTCGAAGGATGGGCCGCATCGGGGCCTCATGGTTCGAGACGCGCGAAGCCGCGCTCCTCACCATGAGGAAATCACACCACCGGCACGCTCGTCTTCCTTCGCGGCTCGATCAATTCCGGGCGCGGGCCGGAAAGCCGCTTGTGCATGTGAACCATGAACGCCATGCCGAACAAAGGCGTCGCCAGATTGACGATCGGGATCGACACGAATGCCGCGATGATAAGCCCCGCGGTGAAGACAACAGCGGCGTTGTGCTTGCGCATCGCCTTGGCTTCCGCCGGCGGGCGAAACCGCATCGCCGCCAGTTCGAAATATTCCCGCCCGAGCAGCCATGCGGTCGCGATGAAGAATGCGATGAAGCCCGCGCCGGCGACGAACACGAACGGCAGCGCGATCAGATAGACCAGGATCGTGAGCAACGCGGTCTTGACGCCTTCGGTCATGGCGAGGCCGATCGGCAGCGCGGTGCCGGGACGCTCCGCCGGATAATGCTCGCGCTCGACATGGTCGGCGACTTCATCGACGAACACGCTCGCCACCAGCGAGGTGATCGCGGGCATCAGAAACACCGCGCCGAACACGACGCCGAGACCGGCGGCGATCGAGACGATCCATGCGAGAATATTGAGCGGCGTGTGAAAGCCGGGGCCCAGCATCGCCTCGGCCCAGCCTTCGCCTGAGGTCGAAAACCAGCTCAGCAGCCGCTGCAGGCCGATCGCCAGCACCACGATCAGCACCAGCGCCAGCCCGATCGAGCGCCACAGAATCGAGCGCATCGGCGGCGACAGGATTTGCGCAAGCGCCTTGACGGCGGCATCCAGCATTTTGGTCTGATCCTAAAGCGAAAGGCCCTCGCGAGAGGTAGATATGCTCACGGGCTTGGGCAAGAGCGGTCGCGGGCTCGATCAGGCATCGAGCGGTTTGCCGCGCACGTTCGGACCAAATGTCGCAAGCGTAATGATCACCAGCACCATTGCGGACGTGATCAGGCCGAACACGCCGTTGACGCCAGCCACACGCAGCATGTAGGCGACGATGAAGCCCGAGAACATCGCGCTGACCCGGCTCATCGAATAGACCAGCCCCGACGCCCGCGCCCGGATCGAAGTCGGAAATACCTCGGTCTGATAGGCGTGATAGGCATAGGACATGGTCATGTTCGCAGCCGTGAGTAACACGCCGCACAGGATCAGGAGCGCGGGGTCCGTGAACTGCGAGAATGCGGTTCCGAACGCGATGATCGCCGCGCATGCGCCGCAGATGATCCATTTGCGCTCGAGGCGGTCGGCAAAACTCGCGGCGAGCAACGGCGCAATCGGATAGGCGAACGCAACGATGAAGGAATATTGCAGGCTCTTGGTGACGGTGATGCCCTTTTCGACCAACAGCGTCGGCACCCAATTGGCAAAACCATAGAAGCCGAAGGCCTGGCAGAAATTGAACACCATGAACAGCACGACCAGCGACAAATAAGGCGGCTTGAACAGCTCCGCAAAACCCACTTTCGCCGCGCTCCCCTCGGGCACAGCGCCGGCCGTCTTTTCCGGCCGCGCGTAGGTGGTCCCGGCAGAAGCTTCGAGGGTCCGCAGGATTTTAACGGCTTCCTCGGTTCTGCCGTGGCGCGCCAGCCAAAGCGGACTTTCCGGCACGAACAGCCGCAGGATCCAGATCACCATGCTGCCGGCGGCGCCGATCAGCACCACCCAGCGCCAGCCATCGATGCCGTAGGGCGACAGCGGCACCAGCCACCACGCGAGAGCCGCAACGACGGGGACCGCGATGAACATGATGGCCTGGTTGACCGCGAAGGCGCGGCCGCGCATCCGGCTCGGCACCAGCTCGGTGATATAGGCGTCGATGGTGATGATCTCGACGCCGATGCCGATCCCGGCGATGAACCGCCACAACAGCAGGCCGCCGGAGGTGGTCTGGCACGCCATTATCACCGACGCCGCGGTGTAGCCGAGCAGGGCAAACGTGAAGATCGACCGCCGTCCGAACCGGTCGGCCAAAAAGCCCAGAAAGAAGGTGCCGACGAACAGTCCGGCAAAGGTCGCAGCCACGAACGCGCCGATCCCGGAAAAGCCGAAAAAGGCCTGCGTGGTGGTGGTCAATAATCCGCTGCGATTGAGGCCCGGCGCGATATAGCCGGTGAAGAACAGGTCGTAGATTTCAAAGCAGCCGCCGAGCGACAGCAGGATCACAAGACGCCAGAGATAAGACGAGGCGGGCAGGCTTTCGAGCCGCCGCGATATCTCGTCCGCCCCGCCGCGCGTGGCAGCAAGATCAAATCCGCGGTCGATGTCGGCTGCGCTCATGAGGTCCCCCCGGCTTTCGTTTTTGGGCGCGGCACGCATTGCTGCATTGCCGCGCGCGCCTTTAGTCGTCGCTTGCCACGATTATATTTAGCAGATAGCGCAGGGAAGCCTAATTTGCCCTACAAAGCGATGGCAAGGGAACTTCGGGAGACGCCCATGAGCACGCAGAACCTGCCGCTATCGGGGGTACGGGTCATTGAAATGACCCATATGGTGATGGGACCGACCTGCGGCATGATTCTGGCGCAGCTAGGGGCCGAGGTGATCAAGGTCGAGCCGCCCGCCGGCGACAAGACCCGCAGCCTGGGCGGCATGGGAACTTCGTTCTTTCCGCTGTTCAACCGCGGCAAGCGCAGCGTCGTCCTCGACTTCGCCAAGACTGCCGACCGCGAGACGATGCACCGGCTGTTGGCCAGTGCCGATGTATTCCTGGAGAATTTCCGCGACGGGCAACTGGAGAAGCAGGGGCTCGGCCCCGAAGAGTTGCGCCGCCGGTATCCGCATTTGATTGTCGCCGGACACAAGGGCTTTCTGTCCGGCCCCTACGAACACCGCCCGGCGCTCGACGAGGTCGTGCAGATGATGTCGGGGCTGGCGGCCATGACCGGAACCAGGGACAAGCCGCAGCGTGTCGGCTCATCCGCCAACGACATCATGGGCGGCATGTTCGGCGCGATCGCGATCCTGGCTGCGCTCTATCAGAAGCGCGGCGGCGCAGATGGCGCCGACATCCGCATCGGATTATTTGAGAACTGCCTGTTCCTGGTGGCGCAGCACATGGTCGAGTATGAGATGACCGGCAACAAGCCGCGCTCGATGCCGGAGCGCGAACATGCCTGGCCGATCTACGATATCTTCGAGACCGCGGGCGGCGAACGCATTTTCATCGGCGTCGTCACCGAAGGCCATTGGCAGAGTTTTTGCCAGCAGTTCGGCTTGCAGGAATTTCTGGACGATCCGGCTTTGCGCACCACCACCGACCGCATCCTGGCGCGAGCCAACATCATTCCGCGCGTCGCCGAAGTCATAAAACGCTGGAACGCCGCGGATCTTTCCGCAACGCTCGACCGGCTCAACATCTGCTTCTCGCCGATCAATCGTCCGGAGGATTTGTTTGAAGATCCGCACGTGCTGCGTCCCGGCGGACTCGTCAATAACACCAATGCCAATGGCGAGCCGTTCCGCGTTCCCGCGCTTCCGATCGAGTGGAACGGCGCAAACATCGGCGAAGGGTTGAAAGTGCCTGTTCTCGGCGCCGATACTTCAGCCGTTCGCGCCGAGCTGGAGGGCCAGGAATTTTCTGCAACCGGTAAAGCTGCTGTGAGGCTCGCATGACCCGAGTTCAAGACGTTTATCCCGACGAGCGCGTGAGTTTGCGCGAGGTAGGCTTGCGCGACGGCCTGCAACTGGTGAAGACCTTTCCGTCCACGGCGGCGAAGCAGCGCTGGATGCGCGAGGAATACGGCGCGGGCGTGCGGCATTTCGAGGTCGGCTCGTTCCTGCCCGCCTCGACCTTTCCGCAGTTCGCCGACGTGCGCGAGATCGTCCGCACGGTGGCAGCACTTCCCGGCGCGCACGGCATCGCGCTCGCGCTCAACGAACGCGGCGTCAATGAAGCGCTGGCGTCAGGCGTTGCTGAAATCGCTTCGGTGGTCTCGGCCACCGAAGAGCACAGCCAGGCCAACGCCAACCGGTCGCGCGATCAGGCCATCGCCAACGTCAAGCGGCTTTGCGAGTTGCGCGACGCCAGTCCCCACAAGCCGATCGTCAATGCCGCGATATCGATGGCGCTGGGATGTTCGATTGCGGGCCCGGTAGATCCGAAGGAAGTGATCAAACTGGCCGAAAAATGCCTTGAGGCCGGCGTCGATTTCGTCGCCGTCGCCGATACCGTCGGCTATGCCGGCCCGAAGCAGGTGGGAGAACTGACCAGGGCGATCGTGAAAATGTCCGGCGCCAAGCCGGTCTGCGTTCATCTGCACGATACCAGGGGCATGGGGATTGCGAACGCGTCCGCAGCCCTCGATGCCGGCGCGCGCATCCTCGATGGCTCGCTCGGCGGCCTCGGCGGCTGCCCGTTCGCGCCCGGCGCCACCGGCAACGTCGTGTTCGAGGATCTGGTGTTTCTCTGCGAAAGCAAGGGTTTCGATACCGGCATCGATATCGAGAAGCTGATTGCCGTGCGCTCGATCCTGCGATCGGAAATGCCGGGCGAGCCGCTCTACGGAGGGCTCGCCCGCGCCGGGCTGCCTGACCGAAAATCCGGCGTGGCCGCCTGAGATCTGGCGGCCGCCGCTTGCGGGCTGCGCCGCGGGCGGTTACCCCCTTAAAGATCAGCTCATCCGTCGGTACTGGTGAGAGCCGCTTCACGCCGAATCGTCGGCCGCGACCTTTGCCAGAAGTCATGCAGCACCATGCCCGCGCTCATCGCAGCGACGAAGGCAATGACGCCCGGCGACAGTGTCGCAAGATTTTCCAATGCCGGACCGGGACACAGCCCGACAAGGCCCCAGCCGACACCGAACAATGCCGATCCGATCACCAGCGAACGATCGAGCCCGATTCTGGTCGGCCAAAAACTTTGCGTCGCAAGGAATGGCCGCGCATGGCGCCTTGCCAGCATGAATCCCGGTATCGAGACGGCGAGTGCCGCAATCATGACGACGGCGAGGCTTGGATCCCAGGCGCCGAAAATATCCAGGAAGCCCAGAACCTTGGTCGGTTGCACCATTCCTGAAATCAGCAGGCCGGCGCCGAATATCAATCCGCAAAACAGGGACGCGATCATCAGCATGGTTCAGCCTCCCACTACGTGACGGGTGATCGCAACGGTCACGATGGCGACCACCATGAAGATGACGGTTGCCGCGATGGAGCGATCGGACCATCGCGCGACGCCGCAGATGCCGTGACCTGACGTACAGCCGCCTCCCAGCCTTGTGCCGAAGCCGACCAGCAGGCCGGCCGCGATGATGACGGTCCAGCTTGCCGGCATTTTGGGGGTCGGCATCGCATAACCGATCCAGCCGGAAATAACGGGTGCCAGAATGAGCCCGGCGATAAAGGCGATGCGCCAGCCCTTGTCGTTGTTTCCAGGGTCGAGCAGACCGCCGAAGATGCCGCTGATGCCCGCGATTCGGCCGGTCAACAGCATCAGCAGCACGGCGGACAAGCCAATCAAGCCGCCGCCGATCGCCGCCGATATCGGTGTAAAATTGACCATGACGCTCCTCCCTGGCTTTCCAAGCACGATCGCTGACGATGCCGTCCGACCAGATTACTCACAGACGCGTCACGCGCAATCGCAAGGCATTGCCGACAACGCTCACCGACGACAGCGCCATGGCGGCGGCGGCAATGATCGGCGAGAGCAGGATACCGAAATGGGGATAGAGGATGCCTGCGGCAATCGGGATGCCGGCGGCGTTGTAAATGAAGGCGAAGAACAGATTCTGCCGGATGTTGCTCATGGTCGCCTGCGACAGCCGGCGGGCGCGAACGATGCCGCCGAGATCGCCTTTCAACAGCGTGATGCCGGCACTCTCCATCGCCACATCGGTGCCGGTGCCCATCGCGATTCCGACGTCGGCGGCGGCAAGCGCCGGGGCGTCATTGACGCCGTCTCCGGCCATGGCGACGATCCGCCCGGCCTTCTGCAGCTTCGCAACCACCGCGCTTTTCTGATCCGGAAGCACTTCCGCCTCGACGTCGGTGATCCCGAGCTTGCGGGCGACGGCGTTCGCCGTGGTCCGGTTGTCGCCGGTCAGCATGATGACCTTGATGCCTTCCGCCGCCAGCGCCTTTAAGGCATCCGGCGTCGATGGTTTGACCGGATCGGCGATGGCGAACAGTCCGGCCAGTTTGCCGTCGACCGCGATGTTGATGACGGTGGCGCCGTCGCCGCGCAGACGTTCGGCTTGCTCGTTCAGCGACTGCGGTTTCGATACCGAGAGATGTCAGGAAACTCGAATTGCCCAGCAGAACGGTCTTGCCATCGACCTTGCCGGTCGCGCCCTTGCCGGTTGGTGAGTTGAATTCTTCCACCTTGCTCAAATCGAGATTTTTCTCGTTGGCGGCGCGAACGATCGCATCGGCGAGCGGGTGCTCGCTGGCGCGCTCCACGCTGGCGGCGAGCCGCAGAATATCGGCCTCCTGAAATCCTGCGGCGGCAACGATCGCGACGACCCTGGGCTTGCCTTCGGTCAGCGTTCCCGTCTTGTCGACCACCAGCGTGTCGACCTTTTCCATGCGCTCCAGCGCTTCGGCATTCTTGATCAAGACGCCGGCCTGCGCACCGCGCCCGACGCCGACCATGATCGACATCGGCGTGGCGAGCCCGAGCGCGCAGGGGCAGGCGATGATCAGCACGCTTACGGCTGCCACCAGGCCGAACGCCATCCGGGGTTCCGGCCCAAACAAGGCCCAGGCGCCAAAGGCGATGACGGCGACGACGATCACGGCCGGCACGAACCAGCCGGCAACCTGATCGGCCAGCCGCTGGATCGGCGCGCGCGAGCGCTGGGCGTCGGCGACCATCTTGACGATCTGGGAAAGCAGCGTGTCGCGTCCGACCTTGTCGGCGCGCATCACGAATCCGCCGGATTGGTTGAGCGTGCCGGCGATCACCTTGCCGCCGGCCTCCCTGGTGACAGGCATGGATTCGCCGGTCATGAGCGATTCATCGAGCGAGGAGCGGCCTTCAAGAATGACGCCGTCCACCGGGACCTTTTCTCCCGGCCGGACCCGCAATCTGTCGCCGACCTTCAAACTGTCGATCTCGACCTCATGGTCGGCGCCATCCTCACCGAGGCGGCGGGCCGTCTTCGGCGCCAGTTCGAGCAGCGCCTTGATGGCGCCGGAGGTTGCTTCGCGCGCGCGGAGCTCGAGAACCTGGCCAAGCAGAACGAGGACGGTGATGACAGCGGCAGCTTCGAAATAGACCGCGACCGCGCCGTCATGTCCGCGGAAGGTCGCCGGGAAGATATCGGGCGCGATGGTGCCAATGAGGCTGTAGACATAGGCCACGCCGGTGCCAATGGCGATCAGGGTGAACATGTTGAGATTGCGCGTCACCAGCGATTGCCAGCCGCGCACGAAGAACGGCCAGCCCGCCCAAAGGACAACGGGTGTCGCAAACACCAGCTGGATCCAGTTCGACAGGGTCTGATCGATTAAGCCGTGACCGCCGACGAGGTGACCGCCCATTTCCAGAACCACCGGCGGCACGGCGAGGGCGAGGCCGATCCAGAAGCGCCGCGTCATGTCCGCGAGTTCGGGGTTTGGCGGCGTATCGAGGCTGGCGACCTCGGGCTCCAGCGCCATGCCGCAGATCGGGCAATTTCCGGGACCGACCTGGCGGATCTGCGGATGCATCGGGCAGGTGTAGATCGTGCCCTCCGGCACGGCGGCTTTCGGCCTGCTGTGTGTCGAGATATTTTTGGGGATCGGCGGCGAATTTGGTCTGGCAACCCGCCGAGCAGAAATGAAAGGTTTCGCCGCGATAGTCGAACCGGTGCGGGCTGGTCGCGGGATCGACGCTCATTCCGCAGACGGGTCGCGCACGTTAGCGTTGCCGTCAGCGTGAGGGTCATGAGGGCCATGCCCGGCGTGATCGTGACCTCCGCCGGAACCCTTTGCAGCGCCCCCTGCAATTGCGTTTTCGGCTTTGGTCATCGAACGCTCCGCTGGCACTTGCAGCCTATACCCTCTAGGGGTATATAGGGCGCATGCGAAAAGACATCAAGGCATCCTGTCAAAAACGTCTGAGCCGGATCGAGGGCCAGGTTCGCGGCCTGTCCAGGATGGTCGACGAGGACCGCTATTGCATCGATATCGTCACGCAGATCTCAGCCGTACGCGCCGCGCTCCGGCGCGTCGAGGAAGAAGTGCTCAGGGATCACGTGTCGCATTGCGTCGAACACGCGATCGCGAGCGGCAACAAGTCCGATCAGCGGGAAAAGATATCGGAACTGATGGCGGTGATTGGACGATCTGACAGGTAGTTTGATGCCGAGGTCTAAGAGGTACTAAGGCGTGTACTCATAAACGCTCATGCGATGTCCGCTTTCGGGGGAATAGCGGAAAAGCGTTGCTCATCGTGAGTATTTCCGCTTTTGACCAAGCGGCCGACTCCAGCGTCTTGCTGGCTTGCTCGGCTAGCGATCTGATCGCCAGCTCCTCGAGTTAGCTGTGACTGCAGCGGAGTCGCAATGCCGCTGACATCGAGCGCGTGCTGTCGGCTTTCGGACACAGGGCGGCGGCCTGATCGTGACGCCACTCGCGCTAACGGCGACGCGGCGCGATCTCATTATTGGCCTGGCGGCGCGTTTCGGTTTGCCTGCAACGTACTCATTTGGGTTCTATGCGATGGCGGCGGCCTGATCTCGTATGCTATCAATCGCTGAGCAGGCCCGACCGGCCGCGTCCTACGTCGACCAGATTCTGCGAGGCGCAAATCCGGGCGATCTGCCGTTCAGCTCCCGATCAAATATGAACTCGCATGCTGCCTCGACGATCTGAAGTGCGCTGCAAGTGCCGCGCTTCGACGGCGTTGATGATCAAGTTGAGGATCACTTGTTGCAGTTGGACTCGATCTCCTTGAATGAGCGGCAAGCCCTCCGCGAGCTGTGTCTGCACCGAGACGCCGTTCTTTAAAATTTCGCCGCGGGTCAGGGCAATGACCTCAAGGATTGCTCCGTTGATCTCCAAGGCACCCTTCCGTGGGGGCGCCTTCCTGATTAGGGCACGGATCCGCTCGATGACGTCGATGGTTCGGTGGCCTGTCCTTGACCGTGGCACCGAGCGCCTCCCGGGCCTCCTCCAGATTTGGCGGCTGGGCGTTTAGAAAGCGCAAGGCAGCTTCGGCATTGGTAACTGCCGACGCGATTGGCTGCATGACTTCATGGGCAATCGAGGCCGACAGCTCTCCCATCGTTGCGACGCGATTGACGTGCGCGAGCTGCGTCTGCGCCTCACGCAACTCTTCCGACGCTAGCATCAGCTGGTTGGTCCGTTCTACGACACGTTGTTCGAGTTCCTCATTGAGCCCCTTGATTTCGGCCTTGGCTCGCTTGAGCGCGGCGGTTTCGACAATGTCCCAATTCCCGTGTCGCCTTGCGAGGACAAACTGGTGTGTACGCACCACATCCAGGATTTCAGGAGCTCCGCACGTCGCAAGCGGGTACGTGCACAGCACGGCAAGGCTCTGATTGCCGATAACCTCGTTGAGACCATCTTCATAGTCGCAAAAGTGTCCCCAGTCCTTCTTTGCTAGCCAGGTGGTATCCCCGGTCACTCTCATGCCGGCGTAACCTCTGGCCGATACGCGAGCGAGCTTCTCATACCAAGCGTCTGTCAGTCTCTTGCCGTCAAACGTGCCGCCCTGGAGAAACCAATCGCGGGCCGACACAATTTCCATCCTGGAGTCCGCCAGGTGTCGATCAAGGTCAGGCACCGCGGCTTTCAACGCAGCTGTGGCTTCTTCGATCGTCAAAGGCTCGGCGACAATCCACAGGCAGTACTCCTCCCTTCCCAAACCCGACTTGCAGTATGCGATCAACGAGTGGCCTGATCTCGTCTGGTATCAATCAGCTGGAGCAGGCCCGACCGGCCGCGTCCTACGTCGACCAGATTCTGCGAGGCGCAAATCCGGGCGATCTGCCAGTTAGCTCCGCGCTCTAATATGAACTCGTCATTAATCTTAAAACCGCCGCGGCCCTCGGCCTCGCCGTGCCGAAGTCGCTTCAATTGCTCGCCGACCAGGTGATTGAATGATCAAGTCGGGTTGTGGCACGAACCGGACCAACGGCGATGTCCGCTGTCTGGTCGCTAACGGGGGTAAAGCGGACGTCTCTCGGAAAGCCCAATTCGGTCGAGATTGACCCACTTCAGACATCCGCACAGATTTGTTTTTGGAGAGAAAAAGGCCCGGTCGATGCCGGGACCCTTCGCGCTGGATTGAGGCTTGTCAGCGAAACCCACGCCCGCGGTGCTGGCCGCGGCGACGGCATCGCTGGTGGGAACGACTGGGCTTCTGGTCCGATCATACAACCGAACAAAGTCACCAATGATGTTGGCGGAGCCAAACACCCGCATGATACTCAGGATTTCGCTGGTAAACATATCGATGGTTGCGAGCCGCCTGAGAGCAGTGTCATAAGTTCTGCGAAGAAGCTCGATAAAAAGTGCCAAAGACCGCTGTCCCAAAGATAATCTGGAGTTCCGTTCCCAAGCCTTGAATCGTATCGCCGATATGCGACGCCGCGATTACCCAAAATGCGATGCCGATCGCAACACCGTAAATGACGGCCGCAATTCCGAGGTCGAAATTATAGCTAGATAAGAAGCGGCGCTTTCGTTCCCAGGCGTCCTCGATAGGAAGGCGCGCGTCGATGGTTTGCCGTCGCTGAAAAATGGCCTCCACGGCCCGATCGTCTGCCTGCCGTATTCGCGCCGGCACAGTGAAGCCGTAGCTGTCCCGTCAAGGCCTTGCTTGGAGCCCCGGGCAAAGGTAATGATCCGGCCAAGGGGGGATGATGTTCCGGCTGGGGGGCGGGGATGATGTTCCGGCTGGAACGCGCCGATCGTTGGAGCTCATCGGGCTGGCCGGGCTTCTGATCTATATTGGCTGGATGGGCGCGCCCTATTTGCGCTCGGTCATCGTGCGCGACGCGGCGGTCACCAGCTGGATCCAACCAAGCGCCTCGCCGATCGCCGGCTATGTCGGCCCCCATCCGCTTTACCCGGGCGAGCGCGTCGGTGCCGACGGCAGCATTGCCGTCATCGAGGATCCGCTCGCCGACGGCGCGGCTCTGGCCCGGGCCGAGGCCGATCTCGAGCGCGCCGAGCAGCGCCGCCAAGCCTTGGAACAGCTGGTGGCTCTGCGCCAGAGCGCCGTGGAGGAACGCAAGACGGTGGCGCTCGCCTACGCCGAGGCCTTCAAGCGGGACCTCGACACGCGGATCGCCACGGCGAGCGACAACCTGTCCCTGATCAAGCAGCGCTTGGCGCTGGAGCGCGTACAGGCCGATCGCCTTGCGAAGCTTGCCGCGAACGGGTCCGGGTCGCAATCCTCCGCGGATGCCGGGACCCAGCTGGCGTTGGAGATGCAGAAAAATTTTACAGGGCTTCAGGCGGAACTGGACCGTCTAACCCAACGGCGTCGCGCGGCCGAGGGGGGCACCTTCCTAATCGACGATGGCACGGACGGCGCCGTGGCCGCGCGCGGCGTTGAGGACGCCCGGATCGCGCTCAACCAAGCCAAGCTCGATCTCGCCCTCGCCGAGGTCGACGTGCGGCTTGCCCGCAACATAGTAGCGGCCACGCGGCAAGCCTACGACAAAGCGCTGAGCCGCCCGGTCGCCGCCCCGCCTGGTGCTCTGGTTTGGAGCCTGATCACGGGCCCGCGCGCGGCAGTTCAGGCGGGAGCCCCGGTGGCAACCTGGGTCGACTGCAGCGTGATGATGGTCGATGCGCCGGTCCCCGATGTTGAGCTGGCACTCCTGCGGAAGGAGGCCAAAGCCGACGTCATTTTTGAAGGCGAAAGCCGAGTGCGGCACGGCACGGTCCTGATCACCCGCGGGGCGGCGGCCACCATCGGACAGGCCGATCTTGCGGCCCTAGCCAAAGGCCGTCACCCGGGCGTGGGCCAAGTGCTGATCAAGCTCGATCCCTCGCCCAAGGATATCGAGGCCTGCCCCATGAGCCAAGCGGCCCATGTGGAGTTCCCAGGTATCGGGGTGATCGAAGTGCTGCGGGCCCGGCTGCGGCTCTAGGCCTGAACATGGCACGAGATCCGCGCATCACGCCCGAGCAGCAGGCCGAGGAGAGCTCGGTGCAGTTCGGATTGGTTGTCGATTTCGGCCTCGCGACCTTGCTCCTGCTGATCGCAATCCTGGGCGACTCGCTCACCCTCTTTGCGGAAGGCATCCGCGGCGGCTTGATGGACTTGATCGAGTTCTTCGCGCTGATGGTCATGCGGCGGATCCATCGCGGCCAGCTCGCCGATCTCGAATTCGGGACTGGCAAGCTGGAGCAGATCGCCAACACCCTGATCGGCGCCGCCATGCTGGGCGCCGCGATCTGGATTAGTGCTGGAGCCGTGGCCATGCTCGTCGGAGAGAGGGTGGTCGGCGGGCCTTTTGGCTTGGCAATGGCGGCCGGGGCCGGTGCTGTGAATCTGTACTTCAATTTCGTAGCCTGGGGTCGCGTGCGCCGCGCGGTCCGGGCGGAAAGCTCGCTCGTGATGCTGGGGCAATTGCGGGCCCGGACGGTGAAGCTGGTCGCCTCGCTCTTCGTGCTGGTGACCATGACCCTTGCCGCGCTTTCGACGGACGAGGAGGTTGTCGCCTGGGCCGACGCCGTCGGCTCGCTTTTCGTTGCGGGCTTCATTATGGTGAATGCGGTGGACATGTTGTTATACGGCCTCGCGGACCTGCTCGATCGCTCGGCGGGCCGGGTAGTGCGCGAGGCCGTTGACCGCGTCCTCGCCCGCTACGCCGGCGATTACGGCCAGCTCGCGCGGGTCAGGTCGCGGCGCTCGGGCCGGGTCGTATTCATCGAGCTGGCGTTGCGCTTCGATCCCGGCCTCAGCATCGCCGAGGTTAACCGACGCATCGATGTTCTCAAACAGTCGCTCGGTCGCGAGATCGAACATGCCGACGTTTCGATCCTCGCGCTGGCGGCGGCTGACTAAAGGAAAGCGGGCTGCTGAGCCCAGCACTGCGACGCTTTTTGAGGAATGGCACTTCTGCGAGTGCTCAGCGGCACCGCAGTGCCTTTGTTCTGGCTCCTTGCTGCGACGCAGGAGTCCGATGCTGGCATTGAGCCGACATGCAGACCCGCCGCTTTCTGGTCGCTCCTGGCACAAAGCGGCGATGCAGATCACCGCATAGAATGTCCGCTTTTGGGATGAAGAGCGGACGTGTCGCACGGCGTGTTTTATGAGTACACGCCCTTAAGCGGCGACTTCCGGCGTCCGCTCACGCGGCTTGTCGGGGTGCTCCGGCGGGCAGACGGATACCTGTTCGACGCCCATATGCTCTGACGCCGTGACGCGCTCGACTAGTGTCGCTAGCTCCGCAACCAGTGCTACTTCCTCAGCCGGAAGCGGCGCCTCTTGGTCAATCTCTTGAGGAACAAGCGGCGGCGACTTGATCGCTTGTGGAAACACCCCGAATTCGCCGGCTACCTCCTGGAGCGGCTTCTGCTTGTCGGCCCAGTGCAAGGCGGTGTAGTCGAAGCCGTGCACGATGGTGGGTTTGACGATTTCGAAATAGGGCGAGATGTCGAAATCGCGTGGCATGTAGAGCGATGAATCGCGGATGTGCAGGATTTCGCGCCGCGCCTGCCTGGAGCCGGCGCGCGTGATCTTGGGCAGTATCGGGTAGCGCACGGCGTCGAACGCCTGCGCGATCAGCGCCGAGCAGATGATCTTGGTGGGATCGCCGGAGCCGAACGCGATCATCCGCCGCCGCCAGCGCTGCGGGATCGGCAGCGGAATCAGATAGCGCATCAGATCGAGGATGTTCTTGGTGTCGTAGCCGAAGCCGATCCGGTTGATGGCGTAGCGGCACACCGTGGTGCGGTCTTCGAACGACAGGCCGACCGGCCGGCACAGCCTGGTGTGGTAGGGAAAATATTTCGACAGCGCCGCCGACGCTACGCCCTCGCCGATATTGGCCTCGATCAGGACATGCGGCTCGCCGTCCGGCTCCGCCGCGCCTTCGATCGGGCCGACGAACAGCGCGGCATGCGACCAGGTGGACTGCGTGAGATATTTGATGATGCCGGAAACCCGGTTGTTGCCCTCGACCAGCAATACGTCGCCCTGCTCGATGACGCCGCGCAAATGCTCCGGGTCGCTCGGCGTGAACGGCTCATAGCCCGGCACTTCCTTCTGAAGGTAGCCCGCGATCAGCTTGCCGACGGTATCGAGCACGAGGCCCATGATCTCTTCCCCCCAGCGGCCTTCCTGACCGCTTTTTCGCTTTCCTTATCATGGTCGAAAGCCGTTGCAATTTAGTTCATGCATGGCGCCGATCAATCATGATTGATTCACCATGACGGTTGCCGCCCACGCCCGGATGCGGCAAGTTCGCTAGACGTTCCCCTGCTTTTAAAAGTTCCGGAAACCATGACATGACAATGACGCGCCGCGATTTCCTGTCGGCGTCCGCGGCACTTGCAGCGGTACCGGCGCTCGGCGCCGGCGCCTGGGGGGCGCCATTGCCGCGCGAGGCTGACATTGTCGTGATCGGCGCCGGCGCAGCCGGCATCGCCGCGGCGCGGCGCATCATGGCGGCGAACCGCAGGGTCATCGTGGTGGAGGCGGCCGGCCAGATCGGCGGCCGCTGCCTCACCGATATCTCGACATTCGAGGTGCCGTTCGATCGCGGCGCGCGCTGGATGCATAATCCCGACACCAACCCGATGATCAGGCTGGCCCGCAATGCGGGGCTCGACATCTCCACAGCGCCGCTCGGCCAGAAAATCCGCATCGGCCGCCGCAACGCGCGGGCCGGCGAAACCGAAGAATTTCTCGCCGCCCTGGTGCGCGCCAACCGCACCATCGACGAGGCCTCGCGCGGCAGGACTGATGTGTCCTGCGCCTCGATGCTGCCGAAGGACCTCGGCGACTGGGCGGGGACGGTGGAATTCGTGCTCGGCGCCAATGCCACGGGGAAGGATCTGAAAGATATCTCCGCGATCGACAAGTCGCGCGCGCAGGAGCGCAATGCCGCGATCGCCTGCCGCCAGGGCCTCGGCACGTTGATTGCGAAGCTGGGCGAACAGGTCCCGCTGGCGCTGTCGACGCCCGCCAACCGCATTGCCTGGAGTAACCGCGATGTCACGGTAGAGACGCCTTCGGGCAAGATCGCCGCGCGCGCCGCCGTCATCACGGTGTCGAGCAACGTGTTGACCGCGGGCAACATCAAATTCACGCCTGATCTCCCGAAGCGCCAGCTCGATGCCGCGGCAAAATTGAGCCTCGGCAGCTACGATCACATCGCCCTGCAACTGCCGGGCAATCCGTTGGGGCTCGCCCGCGACGACATCATCATCGAGCAGAGCAACTCGACCCGGACGGCGCTGTTGTTCGCCAACATGGGATCGTCGTCGCTGTGCTCGATCGATGTCGCAGGCTCGTTCGGCCGCGATCTCTCCGCGCAGGGCGAGCCGGCCATGGTGGCCTTTGCGGTGGAATGGCTGGTCAAACTGTTTGGCAGCGAGATCGCTTCCGCGGTCAAGAAATCGAGCGCGACGCGCTGGAATGCCGCGCCGTTCGCGCTCGGCGCGATGTCGGCGGCGGTGCCGGGCGGGCAGCCGTCGCGAAAAGTCCTGACCGAGCCGATCGGCTGCATGTTCCTTGCGGGCGAGGCGACCCACGAGACCCTGTGGGGAACGGTCGACGGCGCGTGGGAAAGCGGCGAGCGCGCGGCGGAGGCGGCGCTGCGACGGATCGGCGCGCTGAGGGATGAACCGGCGGCATCGGCGCCGGCGGCGAAGCGCCGCCGCGCACCGCCGCCGCGGTCCGCGGCGCCGGGAAGGCCACTCAATTGAAACAGCCGCGGCCGAAGGCGCTGATCTCATGGTCGAGCGGCAAGGACAGCGCGTTCGCGCTGCATGAGGTCAGGCGCGCGGGTGAATTCGACGTTGTCGGCGCATTGACGACGGTGACCGAGACGTTCGGGCGGGTCTCGATCCACGGCGTGCGGCAGGAGATCTTGCAGGCGCAGTGCGAGGCAGCCGGATTGCCGCCGCGCATCGTGCCTATTCCCTATCCCTGTCCGAACGCGATTTACGAAGCGCGCATCGGGGAAGCCGTCGCCAACGGCGGTGCAGGAAGGCATCACCCACATCATCTTCGGCGATCTGTTCCTGGCCGATATCAAGGCTTACCGGGAGCAGAAGCTCGACGGCACCGGCATCACACCGGTGTTTCCGCTGTGGCTAAGGCCGACCTTGCCGCTGGCGCATGCGATGATCGCAAGCGGGATGGAAGCCTATCTCGCGACCGTCGATTTGAAAAAACTGCCGGCGCAATTCGCGGGACGCAAATTCGATTCGAGACTGCTGGCCGATTTGCCTGATGGCGTCGATCCTTGCGGCGAGAACGGCGAGTTTCATACCTGCGTGGTGGCGGGGCCGATCTTTTCGCATCGCCTTGCGGTTGTGGCCGGCGAGCGCGTCGAGCGCGATGGTTACGGCTATTGCGATCTGGTGCTTAACGACAATCGCAGGGTGGGCAAAGCCAACGGGTCGCGCGAACGCGCGCCCGATGATTAACTCCGCGTGCCCACCAAATCGTCCAGATTTTTTGGAATGGTGGGCACGGCGCAAAGAGCGCCTTTGCCCACCCTACGCGATACGGCAAATTCTACACCGGCAGCGCCAGTTGCATCAGGTCCTTGGCGACAATGATCCGGCCGGAAAAATTCTTTTTCACGTCCTCGGTCCAGTTGTCGTCGGTCACATCAGGATCGTCGCCGGGCACGAAATGGCTGAGCACCAGCACCTTCACGCCGGCGGCAGCGGCGATGCGGCCGACGTCCTCGGTGCTGGTGTGGCTCTCCAGCAGATGTTTCTTCAGCGTCGCACCGTTCTTGTTTTTGAGCACGAGGCGATCGACCGCGGGCAAGTAAAGGCATTCGTGCACCAGCACGTCGGCGCCCTTGGCGAATTCCGCGAGCTTCGGATTATAGTTGGTGTCGCTGGAGAACACGATGGTGCCGTCCGGCGTCTCGAACTTGTAGGCGAAATTGTCCGTGATCGGCGGATGCGGCGTGCGGAACGCCGTCACTTTCACGTCCGGTGTCTGCAGCACCACGCCGTCCTCGGTGATGTCCCTGGCGATCAAGAGCTTGCGCGGATCGGGGCGGCCTTCGTCTTCGATCCGGGTCTCGACATCGAACTTGTTCAGCTCCCAATAGGTTTTGGTCATCGCCTCGATGCCTTTGGGGCCGAACGACTGGATCGGCGTCGACAGGCCGGAGACCCAGGCGTTGTAGAACAGATTGCCGTATTCGAGATTGTGATCGGAATGGTGGTGGCTGATGAAAATATATTTCACCGACGGGATCGGCACGCCGGCCGCCACCAGTTGACGGCTGACGCCCATGCCGCAATCGATCACGAATGGCGTATCGTTCACGACAACGAGATTGGCGGGATTGGATGCGCCGGTGGCGACGCGCGGTCCGCCCTTGGTGCCCAGAAATACGATCCGCGTGCGGGGTTTTGCAGGGGATTGCGCCAGCGCGGGCGAGGCGAGTGCCGCGGCGCTGCCCAGCGCAAGCTTCAGCATATCGCGGCGGTCGATCATGGCGTTCTCCCGTAGAGTTTTTTGTCAGTTGAGATTAGCCTAGCGCCGCATCGGCGCGCCGCGCAAGCCTCTAGCGCAGCACTCCGTCAAGCGCAGGCAAGCCGATGATGACCGCCGCCGCGATCAAGACATAGCAGATGACGCGGAACAGCCTTCTCGCTGGCGCGGCCGAACAGCGCCGCGCCAAACCAGACGCCGATGCCATAGACCGGACCGACCAGGAGCGAAAATCGTACCGCGTCGGCGGTGATGAGCCCGGTCAACGCATAGCTCACGGCGGAAAAGAAGTCGGAAGCCGCAAAAAACAACAGGATGTTGGCGCGCGCAATCACTGACGTGATCGGCCGGCCGAGCCAATAGCCGACGATGGGCGGCCCGCCGGTCTGTGCCAGGCCGCTGCAAAAGCCGGACAGTCCGCCGATGCCGATGGAAATCGCAGGATAGTCTTTGCCCCGATAACGCCAGCCCGATAGCAGCAGCATCAGCAGCGCGAACACGAAGGCGGAGATGATCCAGCGTGTTGTCACCGGATCGAGCCGGCTCAGGAACCAGGTTCCGATCGGCACCCCGATCAAGGCGCCTGATACCATGACCGCGGTGGCCTTGCGGTCCGCATGCTTCCACGCATTCGGAATCAGCGGCGCCGCGGCGACGAAATCGATGATGAGCAGCAGCGCCGCGACCAGGCGGGGCGCCGCCATGCTGCTCGCCAGCGGCATGAAAATCAGCGCGGAGCCGAAACCGGAAAATCCGCGCGCCGTTCCCGACACGAAAGCAATGGCGCAGATGGCGATGGCGATATTGACGCTGACATCGGTGGGGATGAGGCCGAGATCTGCGACAGGCTTCCGAACCGCTTCGCACGCCTCGTATCATGCTCGCAACGTGCCGCCGGTCTTCTTCGTCACTTCAGTCACGATCTTCGCGGCCACCGCCTCGATCTCCGGATCGGTCAGGGTTTTCTCGCGCGGCTGGATCGTGACGGCAATCGCGATCGACTTCTTGCCGTCGTCGATGCCCTTGCCTTCGTAGACGTCGAACACGGTCACATCGGTGATCAGCTTCCTGTCGACGCCCTGGGCCGCGCGCACGATGTCGCCGGCCTTGACGCTGCGGTCAACGATGAAAGCAAAGTCGCGCGACACCGGCTGGAACGGCGAGAGTTCAAGCACCGGCTTGGCGCGGGTCGGCTTCTGTTTGGCGTCGGGAATGCGATCGAGGATCACCTCGAACGCGATCATCGGGCCGTCGGCGCGCAGCATATCCAGCGCGCGCGGATGCAACTCGCCGAAATACCCCAGCACGTTTTGCGGGCCGATCTGGATGGTGCCGGAACGTCCCGGATGCAGCCAGTCAGGCCCGCCGGGCACGACCTGCAGCGCCTGCATCGGCGCGCCTGCGGCTGACAGCACCGCAAACGCATCGGCCTTGGCGTCGAATGCGTCGGCTGTCGCCGAACCGGACCAGTGCCGCCCGATGCCTTTTGAGGACGCAAAGCCGTGGCGAACGCCTGCCGCCGCGATCAGTTGATCCTCCGGCCGGTCGCCCCTGAAGATTTGGCCTACTTCGAACAGCGCCACATCCGGAAAGCCGCGATCAGAATTCGCCTGCGCCGCCGCGACCAGGCCCGGCAGCAGGCTCGGCCGCATGTCGGAGAGGTCGGACGCGATCGGATTGGCGAGCGCGAGTTCGCCTTGCCCGCCGCCGAACAATTCGGCCGATGGCTTTGCGATAAACGACCACGTCACCGCCTCGACCAGGCCGCGCGCGGCAAGCGCGCGCTTGGCGCGGCGCGTGCGCAGCTGGATGGCGGTGAGGATCGGCTTGCGCGGCGCGTCGCCACGCTCGAACGGCGTCATCGGCACCTTGTCGACGCCGACAATGCGCACGATCTCCTCGACGATATCGGCCTTGCCGTGCACGTCCGATCGCCAGGAGGGCACCGCGACCTTCACCGCCGGGCCGCTGCCGGCCATCATGAAGCCGAGATGGCCAAGGATTCGCTTCATCTCCGCAAGCGGCACGTCGATCCCGGCGAGCCGCTTGACTTCGGTCAGCGGAAAATCGATCACGCGATCCTCGCCAAAGGCGTTGCCGACCACGACGTTTTCGGAAGGCGCGCCGCCGCAGATCTCCATGACCAGTTTGGTCGCCATCTCGAGCCCCGGCACCATGAAGGCGGGGTCGACGCCGCGCTCGAAGCGGTAGCGCGCATCCGAATTGATGCCGAACTTGCGGCCGGTCTGCGCGATATTGATCTCGTTCCACAGCGCCGATTCGATCAGCACGTCAGTGGTTTGTTCGGAACAGCCGGAGGCTTCGCCGCCCATGATGCCCGCGAGCGATTCGACGCCGTGATCGTCGGCGATCACGCAGACCCCGCTGTCGAGGCTGTAGGTGCGGCCGTCGAGCGCCAGCAGCGTCTCGCCGTCGCGGGCGCGGCGCACGGTGAGATTGCCGCTCACTTTCGCGGCGTCGAACACATGCAGCGGCCGGGCGCGGTCGTAGGTCATGAAGTTGGTGATATCGACCAGCGCATTGATCGGCCGCAGGCCGATCGAGGTCAGACGCTTCTGCAGCCATTCCGGCGACGGGCCATTCTTGACGCCCCGCACCAGGCGCAAGGCAAAACCCGGACACAGCGTCGCGTCCGCGATCGTGACCTTCACCGGGCAGGGGAATTCGCCCTTGATCGGGCGGATCGCCGGATCCCTGAACTTGCCCATGTCGGCGGCGGCAAGGTCGCGGGCGATGCCGTGCACGCCGGTGCAGTCCGGCCGGTTCGGCGTCAGGTTGATTTCGAGCACGGGATCGCCGAGCCCGGCCCACTCGGCGTAAGCCGCGCCGATCGGCGCATCGGCCGGCAGCTCCATGATGCCGTCGTGATTTTCCGACAGCTGCAGCTCGGCCTCCGAGCACAGCATGCCGCGGCTCTCGACGCCCCTGATGGTGCCGACGCCGAGCGTGATGTTCTTGCCGGGAATGAAGGTGCCCGGGGCCGAGAACACGCCGACGAGGCCGGCGCGCGCGTTCGGCGCGCCGCAGACGACCTGCACCGGTGCCCCGCCATCGCCGGTGTCGACCATGCAGACCCTTAAGCGATCCGCATTGGGATGCTGCTCGGCGGAGATCACGCGCGCGATGGTGAACGGCGCCAGCGCCTTCGCCTTGTCGTCGATATTCTCCACCTCAAGCCCGATCATGGTGAGCTTGTCGGCGAGTTTTTCAACGGGCTCGTCGGTGTCGAGATGTTCCTTCAGCCAGGAAAGCGTGAATTTCACGAACTCAATCCTCCCGCCAGGGTCGGGAGGTCGAGTGGCTTGAAGCCGTAATGATTGAGCCAGCGCACGTCGCTCTCGAACAACTGGCGCAGATCGGACATGCCGTATTTCAGCATCGCGATGCGGTCGATGCCCATGCCCCAGGCAAAACCCTGATAGACGTCGGGATCGATGCCGCAGGCGCGCAGCACATTCGGATGCACCATGCCGCAGCCGAGAATCTCCAGCCAGTCCTCGCCTTCGCCGAAGCGGATTTCGCCCTTGTCGCGCCGGCACTGGATGTCGACCTCGAGCGACGGCTCGGTGAACGGAAAGAACGACGGCCGGAATCGCATGTTGATGTGATCGACCTCGAAGAACGCCTTGCAGAATTCGTGCAGGATCCATTTGAGGTGGCCGAGATGCGAGCCCTTGTCGATGACGAGGCCCTCGACCTGGTGAAACTGCGGCGTGTGGGTGGCGTCGGAATCGATGCGATAGGTGCGGCCCGGGCAGATGATGCGGATCGGCGGCCTCTCGGTCAACATGGTGCGGACCTGCACCGGCGAGGTGTGGGTGCGCAACAGCATGCGCGAGCCATCCGGCTTCGGATTGAAGAAGAACGTGTCGTGCATTTCCCGCGCCGGATGACCTTCGGGGAAATTCAGTTTTGTAAAGTTGTAGTCGTCGGTCTCGATATCCGGCCCTTCGGCGATGGCGAATCCCATGTCGGCGAAAATCGCCGTGAGTTCGTCCATCACCTGGCTGAGCGGATGAATCCGGCCCTGCTCGGCAGGGGTCTCGCGCAGCGGCAGGGTGACGTCGATGGTCTCGGAGGCGAGCCGCGCGTCGAGGGCCGCGGATTTCAGGATGTCGCGGCGCGCGGCCAGTGCCTGCGTGACGTTGTCCTTGGCAAGATTGATCGCGGCACCTTGCGTCTTGCGTTCGTCCGGCGACATTTTGCCGAGCGTTGCGAGTAGCGCGGAGATCGAGCCTTTCTTGCCCAGCGCGGCGACGCGCACCGCTTCCAGCGCGGCTTCGTCACCGGCGGCGGCGATCTGGCCAAGGATGGTTTGTTCAAGCGTCACGAGATCGGACATGGCGGCGGTCACCTGATGGGAGCGCGCTCGCATTCCAGCACACGAGGCCGTCATCATCCGCATCAGCGGATGATCCAGTAACCCCCGGGGTCAAACATGTTGGTCGGTGGTTACTGGATGCCCCGCTTTCGCGGGGCGCATGACACCGGAGTTGCAAGACGCAGCAAGCGATTTTCGAACTTACGCCGCCAGCGCGGCCTTGGCCTTTTCAGCGATTGCCTGGAACGCCGCCGGCTCGTGGATGGCGAGATCCGACAGCACCTTGCGGTCCACGGTGATGCCCGACTTGGAAAGGCCGTTGATAAACACGCTGTAGGTCATGCCGAACGGGCGCACCGCGGCATTGAGGCGCTGGATCCACAGCGCGCGGAAGGTGCGCTTCTTGCGCTTGCGGTCGCGGAAGGCGTACTGCCCGGCCTTTTCGACCGCGGCCTTGGCGGCGCGGATGGTGTTCTTGCGGCGGCCGTAAAAACCCTTGGCGGCCTTGTAGACTTTCTTGTGCTTGGCGTGAGAGGTCACACCGCGTTTGACGCGAGACATGACGGGTCTCCTTCAGATGGAAATGGGTGACGGATCGCCGCGCGAACGCGGCTCGGCTAAATGTGAGCGCGAGGCCGATCAGGCGTGCGGCAAGAAATATTTCTTGATGTTGTCGCCGTCGGTCTTGAACAGCACGCGGGTGCCGCGGAGCTGACGAATCTGCTTCTTCGTCCGCTTGATCATGCCGTGGCGCTTGCCGCGCTGGGCGGCCATCACTTTGCCGGTGGCAGTCACCTTGAAGCGCTTTTTGGCGCCTGACTTGGTCTTCAGCTTGGGCATTTGGCTCTCCTGTTGCCGCAACACGAAAGCGCCCGTGAAGGCGTTCGGCCGGCTAAAATGCTCGTTAGAGCGTTGAAAATGCTTGGTTATTTCCTAAGCGAAACAACCAGCAGGGACATCGCCACGGCAGCCCTTGATCAGCCGGGCGATGAAGTTTGGGCTTATGGCAGAGCTGAGCGCGGATTGGCAACGATGAACCGTGGAACCATATGGTTCGACAGATCACCTGACGCCATCCGGCGAGTAGGAATAAAATGACAATATCAACCCGACGCATTGCCTTTTTTGCCGGTTTCACGCGAACGCGCGCCTTGCGATGGATACTTGCCGCCGGGATTGTCGCGACAATCGCGGGCGCGCCGCTTACCGCTGACGCAAGGCAGGCCAGAACCGTGAGGGCGGGAGCCTATGACGGCGTCTGGAACGTGGTCTTCGCCACCCGGGCCGGTAACTGCAGCGCGACCAACAGCGCCCCTTTCGCGGTGGCCGGTAGGCGCGTTTCTTCTGCCGGAGGGGGTAAGGTTACGGGTGGCATCGGCCGCGGCGGCGCTGTGTCTGTCAGAATATCGGTCGGTCTGTCGGTGGCCAGCGGTAGCGGCCGGCTCGTCGGCAATTCGGGGGCAGGCCGATGGAGCGGGATCATCTTCGGCGACCGCTGCAGCGGCACCTGGCAGGCCGCGCGGGGCTAGGAAGTCTCGTGTCCGGACGCGGTGCAGCGTCCTTCACGCTGCCCGCAGAGCCGGGACCAGTACAGAAACCGCCTTCGTTATGGACCGCGGCTCGGCAGCGCGCGCCGCAACAACGGCGCGCTTGCGCTGCATCCGGAGCACGCCCGTTGTCGCCAAGAAACCGGCCCGCCAGATGGTCTGACGGGCCGGTTTCATTCCGACTAAATTGACTAATGCGATGTGCGATACGAATCAGCGCGGTGCCAGCACCATCACCACCTGACGGCCTTCGAAACGCGCGTCCTGCTCGACCTTGGCGATCTCCGCGACGTCGCTCTTGACCTTGTCCAAGAGCCTGGTGCCGATTTCCTGATGCGCCATTTCGCGGCCGCGATAGCGCAAGGTGACCTTGACCTTGTCGCCCTCCTCGAAGAACCGCTGCATCGCGCGCATCTTCACGTCGTAATCGTGATCGTCGATCATCGGCCGCAGCTTGATCTCCTTGATCTCGACGACCTTCTGTTTCTTGCGGGCTTCGGCGGCTTTTTTCTGCGCCGAATATTTGAACTTCCCGTAGTCCATGATCTTGCAAACGGGAGGATTGTTGTTCGGTGAAATCTCGACGAGATCCATGCCGGCTTCGAGGGCCATCTTTACGGCGGCTGCGGTTTCGACCGTGCCGTGGTTCGTGCCGTTCTGATCGATCAGCTGAACCTGTGCATTGCGGATTTCATCGTTGGTGCGCGGCCCGTCTTTGGTGGCAGCGGGCGGGGCTCTGTTGGGACGGCGAATGGGTGACTCTCCAAAGTTGTGAACGAAGGCGATAGTTTGAAGGAATAAGGCTCAGCGGGCAAGCGAACTCGCCCACCGGTGCGCCAAAACCTTCAAATGCGAGACATTTTGGTCACGCTGGCTAACGCCGACACGACGGTATCGTTCAAATCAGCCAGATAGAGTGCGAGCTTTTGTTCCGCAAGCTCTGCGAAGCCTTAAAGAGCGGTATTGGCGTCCGTTGACGGATCGTGTGTGCTCCATCAAACAGCAGCCAACCAGAGTGACGATCCATGACCAATTCCGCGGCATCCGGGCAGCAACCGGCCTTTATCGTGGTCGGCAAGGATAGCGCGGCGCGCAGCATCGCGGTCCGCGCCCGCGCCGGCGGCGGGCCCGGGTTGTTCTGGCTGGGCGGTTTCAATTCGGACATGCAGGGCACCAAGGCGCTGGCGCTGGAGGCGTGGGCCGCCGAGCACAATCGTGCCTGCGTCCGGTTCGATTATTCCGGCCACGGCGAATCCGGCGGCGCGCTCATCGACGGCACCGTCGGGCGCTGGCTGCAAGAGAGCCTCGCGGTGTTCGAGCAGTTCTGCGCCGGCCCGCAGGTCGTGATCGGCTCATCGATGGGCGGCTGGATCGCGCTGTTGCTGGCGCGTGAACTGGCGAGGCGCGAGGGAGCCCGCGCGTCGCTGGCCGGGCTGGTGCTGATCGCACCGGCGCCGGATTTCACCGAAGCGCTGATGTGGAACGGTTTTTCGCCGGAAATCCGCCAGGAGATCGAGGCCAAAGGCGTGTGGTTGCGGCCCTCGCAATATGGCGAGCCCTATCCGATCACCCGCACGCTGATCGAGGAGGGCCGCAACCATCTGTTGCTCGGCAGCGCCATCGAGGTGGGGTGTCCGGTTCGTATCCTGCAGGGCGCACAGGATCCGGACGTGCCGTGGAAGCATGCGTTCGCGCTGGCGCATCGGCTGCCCAGCGACGACGTGGTGCTGACCGTGATCCAGGACGGCGATCACCGCCTGTCGCGGCCGCAGGACATCGCGCGGATCATCGCGGCGGTGGCGGAGATGGGGTGAGGCTTTTTGCGATGAGTGGAATGGTCGTTCCATCCAGCACGCCGCGACGCCTCGATTTATGCTGAACGCTCTGGGATACTGGATGCCCCGCATTCGCGGGGCGTGACGATTTAGGGGGACGGCGGCGGTGGCATTGGCTTGCGCTGCGCCAGGGCTGCGACGGTGGAAGTCCCGAGCGCGCCCTGCTGGTCGTACAGAAAACATTCACCGATCGCGATGCCGTCGGCGGCGTGATGGTTCACCACCTCGAAGCCGATCCATTCCTTCACCGGCAGGCGGTGCAGGTACAATGTGACGTCGCTGTTGATATAGCCAAGACCCTGGTCGCCGGCATTGGCGAACGGGCTGGCGAAATCGGCGGCCACCGCCACGCGGACGAACGGCGTCAGCGGCGCGCCCTCGACGAGGTCGCGCACCTCGCTCATCCACAGCCGTCGCGGGCCGACGGTGCCCATCGCGCCTGTTATCGGGCGGGTGGTCCATTTGCCGTTCATGCCGAGCCGCGGATCTTCCGGGACCGCAATGTCCGCCGGCGCAGGCACGTCCCAGTTCGGCGGCGACCAGACCCGGCCCTGCGGGTTTTCCGTCTTCCGCAGCAATTGGCAGGACGCGCGCGCCATGTTGACGCCGCCGCTGAAAAAATCGGCTTCGACCACCTTGATGCGCAGGCCATCGCGGACGAGCCTGGTTTTGACCTCGATCGGCGCCAGGTTCGGCAGCCGAAACATGTCCACCGTCAGCCGCGCCGGCACGAAATCGTCGGCGCCGTGGCGCTGTTCGATCGCGAACGCCAGCAGCCCGATGATGACGCGGCCGTGCAGCGAGCTCGGGTCCCATGGTCCGCGCGCGGCATCGGTGGGAATGTAGGCGTCGCGGTCTTTGGTGAAGAAGGGCTGATTTGTCATGGGCTGATGACCATGACGGAATTTGCGCGCTGAAATCAAGGGTGGGGCTGCGCGATGATCCTCATGGTGAGGAGGCGCGCTTGCGCCGTCTCGAACCACGAGGCCGCGATGCATGCCTCATCCTTCGAGACGCGCCCAAGACGGCGCTCCTCTGGATGAGGGGTCAGGGGCGGCGAACCGCCACTCCGCGCGCACGGTCTCGTCCGGCTCGACGCTCGATTGCCTTCGCCGCAAGCGCCTCAAACTCCTCCCGCCCCATCAATTGCGACAGCGCCCATACTGCGGCGCCGCGAACCAGCGGGCTTTGGTCATCCAACAGGCGTTTTGCTTTTACGGCCAAGGCTCCGTCACCGGAGTTGCCGATCGCGATCAGCACATTGCGGATGAAGCGGTCGCGGCCGATGCGCTTGACCGGCGACTTTGTAAATCGCGCGCGAAACGCCGCATCGTCGAGATCGGCGAGATCGGCAAGCGATGGCGCGCGCAATTCATCGCGCGCGGCGAGTTTCGCTTCGCGCCCGGCCTGCGCGAATTTGTTCCACGGGCACACGGCCAGGCAATCGTCGCAGCCATAGATACGGTTGCCGATGGCTTTGCGGAATTCGTGCGGGATCGGACCTTTGTTCTCGATGGTGAGATAGGAAATGCAGCGCCTTGCATCGAGCTTGTAGGGCGCGGGAAATGCCGCGGTCGGGCAGATATCGAGGCAGGCCTGACATGAGCCGCAATGGTCGGTATCGGCCTCCTCGCGCGGCAGATCCGAGGTGGTGAAGATCGCGCCGAGAAACAGCCATGAGCCGAATTCGCGCGAGACGAGGTTGGTGTGCTTGCCCTGCCAGCCCAGCCCCGCCGCCTGCGCCAGCGGTTTTTCCATCACCGCGGCGGTGTCGACGAACACCTTGACCTCGCCGCCTGCGGTGGCGACCAGCCATCGCGCCAGCGCCTTCAGCCGCTTCTTGATCAGGTCGTGATAATCGTCGCCCTGCGCATAGACCGAGATCGCGCCGCGTGTCCGCTGCTGCAGGATAGCCAGCGGATTTTCATCAGGCCCGTAATTGACACCCAGCATGATCACCGAACGCACGCCCGCCCACAGCACGCGCGGATCGGCGCGGCGTTCCGGATGAGCCGCAAGCCAATCCATCTCGCCATGCGCGCCGGCGGCGAGGAAAGCGTGGAAATGCCTTGCCGCGTCCGCGATCGCATCCGGATCGGTAACGCCCACGCAATCGAATCCGAGCGTGCGCGCTTCGCGAGCCAGCGCGGCCTTCAGATCGGCAGCAGAGAGCGTGACGGTTGCGTTCAGAAGTCGAGATCCACGTAGGTGCGCGACGCCGGCACGCCCGCCAGCCATTCGCTCAGCAGCGGGCGGAACGACGGGCGGGATTTCACCCGCGCGTACCATGCCTTTGCCGCGTCGTCCTCGATCCATGGCACGTCGCCCAGATAGTCGATCGCCGAAAGATGCGCCGCGGCGGCGAGATCCGCATAGGTCAGCCGGTCGCCGGCGAGAAAATTCCGGGTCCGCGCCAGCCAGCCGATATAGGCCAGATGATAGCGCACATTTGCCTTCGCCGCGCGGATCACGTCCGCCGCCGGCGCGCCGCCGCCGTCATCCTCGCTCATGAAACGCTTGTAGATGCGCTCGGTGACCAGCGGATTGGAGGCCTCCTCGAAGAATTTATCGTTGAACCACGCCATCAGCCGGCGCACTTCGACGCGCTCGCCGCTCGCCGTCGGCAGCAGCCGCCGTTCGCCCAGGCCGGCGCCGTAGGTTTCGTCGAGGTACTCGGCGATGATTCCGGCGCCGGGAATCGCCGGCTGGCCCTCTGCTATCAGCACCGGCGTGGTGGCCGCGGGATTGAGCGCCAGAAACGCCTCGCGCCGCTCCCAGGCCCGCTCTTCCACCAGCCGCAGATCGAGGCCGTGTTCCCCCAGCGCCAGGCGGATGAAGCGCGAATGCGGACAGAACGGATGATGAAACAGCGTGAACATGAAGCCCTTGATCATTTTGCGGTGATTAAGAAGCCCTCACCGGCGGAGGCGGCGCCAAACTACCGAAGCACGCGATTCAGGCAACCCGCATTTGATATTTTTCACGTTGCGGCAGGCAGGCGAATAGGCGAGAAGAACGCGGCTTTTCGGTCGATATCGATCATAACGGCCTGGTGCCGCCGTCGTGTCAGGGGGTGCCGCAATGGATCACGAACTTCGGAAACGGGGCACCAGGTCATGATGTCGGATGCGTTGAGGGCGGTGATTCTCGGTATCGTCGAGGGCGTTACGGAATTCCTTCCGGTGTCCTCGACGGGCCATCTGCTGCTGGCGGAACGATTTTTCGATCTCGGCGAGGGTAATTTCTGGAAGAGCTTTGCGGTGCTGATTCAGCTTGGCGCGATTCTGGCGATTGTCGCCATCTATTTTGTCAAATTGTGGCGGATCGCGCTCGGAATGTTCTCCAATCCCGATGACAGGCGGTTCGTGATCGGCGTGCTGGTGGCGTTTTTGCCTGCGGCAGTGATCGGCGCCGCCGCCGGCGGATACATCAAGGCCTATTTGTTCAATCCGTGGGTGGTGTGCTTTTCGCTGATCGTCGGCGGCGCGATTCTGCTGTGGGTCGATCAGCTCGATCTCAAGCCCCATGAACACGATGCCACGACATTTCCGTTGCCGATGTATCTCGCGATCGGTTTCGCGCAGTGCCTCGCGATGATTCCCGGCGTGTCACGCTCCGGCGCCAGCATCGTCGCGGCGATGCTGCTCGGGGCCGACAAGCGCGCGTCGGCGGAGTTCTCGTTCTTCCTGGCGATCCCGACCATGGTCGGCGCGTTCGCCTACGACCTCTACAAGAACCGCGCCGACATGACGACCGATCACGCCGGAATCATCGCGATCGGCTTCGTGGTGTCATTCGTCACCGCGATCGTCGTGGTGAAAACGTTCTTGAATTACGTGACCCGCCACGGCTTCACGCTGTTCGCCTGGTGGCGCGTCATCGTCGGCACGCTCGGCCTGATCGCGCTGGCGATGGGACGGTAAGTGCTGTGTCCGGTACGCTGCTCCGCAGAGCCGGGACCTAAACCACTCGCGAAGTTTGGGTCCCGGATCAGCAGCGCACCGCCATAGCGCGTCGAAGACGCGCGTAAACGCGCTATGGCGCTGCGCAGCATCCGGGAAACGAGAACTAAGTCCCGTTGTGTGAGAACTGTCCGGTCTTGCGGAAGCGCCAGAGGTATTGCGGCGCGATCGCTTCGAGCGAATCCGCTACAATTCCCAACCCTTCCAGGGTCAATCCCGCGGCCTTCGCCGTCTGCGACACCACATTGTCGTTACGCAGGAGCACCACCTGGTCCGGCGTCAGCTTTAGCGGCCCCGGCGCAAACTGCAGCAACAGCGCCTGCAATTTCGCCAAGCCAAACGGCAGCGAAACCAGCATGCGCCGGCGTTCGATGGTGGCGAGAATGATTTCGATGATCTCGCGCATCGTCAGCACTTCGGGGCCGCCGAGCTCATAGGTCGCGCCCGCTTTTGTCTTGCCGTCGACGGCGTCGGCGACCGCGGTCGCGACATCGCCGACATAGACCGGCTGCAGTCTTGTCAGGCCGCCGCCGATCAGCGGCAGCACCGGCGATATCCATGCCAGCGACGCGAAGCGGTTGGTGAATTGATCCTCGGGCCCGAACACCACCGAAGGCCGCAGGATGGTGGCCGAAGGCACGGCCGACAGCACCGCCTTTTCGCCCGCGGCCTTGGCGCGAGCGTAACGCGACGGCGAATTGTCGTCGGCGCCGATCGCCGACACGTGCACCATGCGCGCGCCGATGGCCGCTGCCGCCTTCGCCACCGCGCCGGCGCCCAGGCTCTGCACCGCGTCGAAGGTCTGCGGGCCGCTCTCGGCCAGAATGCCGACCAGATTGATGGCGGCGTGGGAGCCGCGCATCGCGGCCTCGACGGAAGCCGGATAGCGCAAGTTCGCCTGCACCGCGTGAATCTGGCCGACCTTGCCGAGCGGCTGCAAATGCCCGGCCAGTTCCGGCCGCCGCACCGCGACCCGGATGCGGTAATCGCGCTTGGCGAGCGCGCGGACCACGTTTCGCCCCAGAAAACCCGATCCGCCGAAAACCGTGACCAGCGTGTCCAGATTCGATGCCATGGGGTCAATTTCCTGGGGTCAAATTCGAGAGATCGTGGTGGTATTTAGCGGTTTCGCGATACGCCAACACGTCGGCGCTGTACAGTGCATTGGGGTCGCAGTTGGCCAATTTGACAAGCGCGCGACCGATCCGTACTAACCGGCCCGGGCCCAGGTGGCGGAATTGGTAGACGCGCTGGCTTCAGGTGCCAGTGGCTTAACGGCCGTGAAGGTTCGAGTCCTTTCCTGGGCACCACACATTCCTGGATGCCCTCCCGTCGCTATCCAAGGTATACCGACCGCTCGCCTGTTTGGGCTTTGAGCGGTAGTTTGGTCGGCATCGATTCGACGAGGTTTGTAAAACACCATGACCGTACGCCTGCATCGCGGCGATCTGCCCGATCTGTCCCGCTACACCGATTCCGTGGCGATCGATACCGAGACCATGGGGCTGCATCCGCATCGCGACCGGCTCTGCGTGGTGCAGATGTCGAACGGCGACGGCAGCGCCGACGTGGTGCAGATCCCGAAGGATCACGCCGACGCGCCGAACCTGAAGGCGTTGCTGGCCAATCCGAAAATCACGAAAATCTTTCATTTCGCCCGGTTCGATCTCGCCGCGCTCTACAACGCGTTCGGCGTGATGCCGCAGCCGGTGTACTGCACCAAGATCGCCTCGCGGCTCTGCCGCACCTACACCGACCGCCATGGCCTGAAGGATCTGGTGCGCGAGGTGCTCAACATCGATCTGTCGAAGCAGCAGCAATCGAGCGACTGGGGCTCGCAGACCCTGAGCGAGGCGCAGCTGGCTTATGCGGCCTCCGACGTGCTGCATCTGCACGCTCTTCGCGAACGCCTCGATGCCATGCTGGCGCGCGAGGGCCGCCTGGCGCTGGCGCAAGCCTGTTTCGAATTTCTGCCGACGCGGGCAAAGCTCGATCTGCAGGGCTGGGACACCGAGGACATCTTTGCGCATTCGTGAGCCGCACCGGCGCGCTTCCGCCCCGTTTCGGTCACACTCCTGACGCGACGTCCGGGCTGCACAACCCCGCGATCCCGGGTAGAATGGTCAGCAACCCCGGCACCTTGGAGCAGCGGTGAATTCGGTTCAGAACCCAGCCTACCAAGCCGGAATGGACGCGCGCTTTGCCATCGCTGCGCGCCACAGCCGGATGGTGCGGGTGCTGCGCGTCGCGGTCCCGGCGGCCGTGATCCTGGCGATGGCGGCCATCGTCGCGGTGTCGATCTTCAATCCGTTCCGGATGCTGTTGCCCAAGCTGCCGCTCGACATGGGAAATCTCGTCGTCTCCGGCACCAAGATCACGATGGAATCGCCGCATCTGTCCGGTTACACGCCGGATCAGCGGCCCTATGAAGTCTGGGCCAAAACCGCGACCCAGGATGTGACCGATCCGGATCACGTCGATCTCAAGACGTTGCGGGCCAAGGTATTGATGGACGATCGGACGACGACGGTGACGCTGGACGCCCGCAACGGGGTGATGGACACCAAGCAGCAATTGCTGGACCTGCATAAGGATATCTTCCTGCAATCCTCCACCGGCTATGAAGCGCGGCTGTCGCAGGCGTTTGTCGATATCGGCAAGGGTACGGTGACGTCGGAAGAACATGTCGATGTCAAATTGCTGAATGGAACGCTGACCTCCGACAAGCTCAGGATAACCGGGGGCGGAGAGGTCGTGAGATTCGAAGGCAACGTCGTGATGAATTTGGACAATCTGGGAGAGCCCGGCCAGCCCGCCGACGCATCCGCTGCGCCTGCGGAGCCCGCCCCGCCTGCCAAAACGCGGTCCATCGGCAAATCCGCCAACCCGAAATGATTTTCATGATGATGTCTTTTCCGCGCAGCACCCGGACCAGGCGGATCGCGCGTGGCGCCTGTACGGCCGCGTTCGCGCTCGCGGTGATCGCCGCCGGCGATGCCGGCGCGCAGAGCGCGGTGCAGGGCGTGCCCAATGCCATGCAGGGTTTTTCGCAAAATCGCGACCAGCCGATCCAGATCGAGGCCGCCTCCCTCGAGATGCGCGACAAGAAAAAGGAAGCAACCTTCGCCGGCAATGTGAAGGTGGTGCAGGGTGACACCACCATGACCTCGAAGACGCTCGTGGTGTTTTACGATTCGACCCCGGCTCCATCGGCGACACCGGCGGCCAATGCGAAGGCCACGGCAAAATCGGCTCCGATCCAGTCCGCTACCCCCGGTCCCGGCGGCAGTTCGTCGATACGCCGATTGGAGGCGAGAGGCAGCGTGGTCGTGACCCAGAAGGATCAGGTCGTGACCGGGGAGACCGCCGTGTTCGACACCAAGACCAACCTGGTCACCATGCTCGGCGGCGTGGTTCTGACCCAAGGCAAGAATGTGCTGCGTGGCGATCGGCTGATGGTGGACATGACGACGGGTGTGTCGCGGGTGGAATCCGACAGCGGGCGCGTGCAGGGCCTGTTTCAATCCTCCGGCCAAGGCGCTCCGGCGATACCGGGAATGCCGGCGCCGGCAACCCCGCCAGCTCCGGGCGGCTCAAACAAACCGAAATAGGATCAATCACTTATGTGATACCCGCAAGCCGCCAGGTTGAAGCCGGCGGCGCTAGCCTGTATCTACGGGCGGCCGACGGCGGGATCCGTCCCTCACATCGCGGGTGTTTCGCTGGGCAAGGGACATCCATTCATTCATGTTGCGCGAGCGAATCGATTTGCCCGCGGCGGGTCGCGGAATCACCGTGAAAGGCTTAGCAAAGCGGGGATGGTGGATTTACTCGGCATGTTCCGTCGACGCACCGCGAAACGCAGTCCGCCAGGATTTGCGCGCACGCGCGAGGATATCACCGCGCTCGGCGATACCATGGGCGAACTGCTGACCAGCCCGGTGCGCGACGCGCCTCCGATTGTCCGCGATGCGCCACCGCCGAAACCGCAGGCGCCTCGAACAGAAAAGCCGCGCCCTCGCGCCAAGACCAACGGCGGGGCCGCGCCGCAGCTGGCGCAGCGGGCGGGCTATCTGGCTGTGCATAGCGTGGAAAAGAGTTTCGGCACCCGCCAGGTCGTGCGCGGCGTCAGCATCTATGTCCGCCGCGGCGAGGCCGTGGGTTTGCTGGGTCCGAACGGCGCCGGCAAGACCACGGTATTTTACATGATCACCGGCCTGATCAAGGCGGATCGCGGCACCATCGAGCTCGATGGCCACGACGTCACCAAGCTGCCGATGTATCAGCGCGCCCGGCTCGGCATCGGTTATTTGCCGCAGGAAGCTTCGATCTTTCGCGGTCTCACGGTGGAGCAGAATATCCGCGCGGTGCTGGAAGTCGTCGAACCCTCCAGGAAGAAGCGCGAGGCCGAACTCGATTCCCTGCTCGAGGAGTTCAACATCGCGCGGCTGCGCAAAACGCCGTCGATTGCGCTCTCGGGTGGCGAGCGGCGTCGCGTCGAGATCGCACGCTCGCTGGCGACCCGCCCCAATTACATGCTGCTCGACGAACCGTTCGCCGGTATCGATCCGATCGCGGTGGGCGACATTCAGGATCTTGTCCGCCATCTCACCAATCGCGGCATCGGCGTATTGATCACCGACCACAATGTGCGGGAGACGCTGGGGCTGACCGACCGCGCCTATATCGTCTATGCCGGTGAGATTCTGACCGAGGGCAATCCGGACGAGATCGTCAACGACCCGGATGTACGCCGTCTTTACCTTGGCGAGGAATTCCGACTTTAACGCATGACCCGCCAAAGTGTGAGCGGTTTGGCGATAAGATCATGCGTCCATTTAAGAATTATAGCGCGATCGGACGCAAAACCGGATTCCACTTTTGCTGATCGCGCTATAGCCCATTTTTCCCGTTCGTCAAGCCGTGTACATCGGCTTTGGACTAGTTTAAGCAAGAATCGGACCAACTTTCTTCGGATCGGTTCTTGCCTCCATGGCGTTGACGCAGAGATTAGAGTTCCGCCAGTCCCAGTCGCTGGTAATGACGCCGCAGTTGATGCAGGCGATCAAGCTGCTGCAGCTGTCGAATCTCGACCTCTCGGCCTTTGTCGAGGAGGAACTGGAGCGAAATCCGCTGCTCGAGCGCGCCAGCGATGGCACCGAGCCGCCGGTTGCCGGCGAGCCCATGCCGGAGCGGGCCGAATTTTCCGATTCCGACGATTCCGGCGCCGCCGATGGCGACGACCTTGGCGCCGAGCGTTCCGGGATGAGCAACGGCTCCGCCGGCGACAATTTCGAGCCGGTCCAGGAAGAGTGGATGAATCGCGACCTCGGCAGCCGCACCGAGATCGAGCAGACGCTCGACACCGGCCTCGACAACGTGTTTTCCGAGGAGCCGGCCGAAGCGGCTGCGCGCACCGCGCAGGATGCGGCGCCGACCGCCTACACCGAATGGGGCGGCGGCGCCTCCAACGATGACAGCTACAATCTTGAAGCCTTCGTCGCCGCCGAGATCACGCTCGGCAGTCATCTCGCCGAACAACTGGCGGTGGCCTTTACCGCACCCGCGCAGCGCATGATCGGCCAATACCTGATCGACCTCGTCGACGAGGCGGGGTACCTGCCGCCGGATTTGGGGCAGGCCGCCGAGCGGCTCGGAGCCTCGCCCGAGCAAGTCGAGGCGGTTCTCGCGGTGCTGCAGAAATTCGATCCGCCCGGGGTCTGCGCGCGAAGCCTGAGCGAGTGCCTTGCGATCCAGCTGCGTGAACTCAATCGTTATGACCCTGCGATGCAGGCGCTGGTCGAGCATCTGGACCTGCTGGCGAAACGCGATATCGCTTCCTTGCGAAAGTTGTGCGGTGTCGATGATGAGGACATCACCGACATGATCGGCGAAATTCGCCGTCTCAATCCGAAGCCCGGTTTGAAATTCGGCTCGGCCCGGACGCAGACCATGGTGCCCGATGTCTATGTGCGGCCCGGGCCCGACGGCGGCTGGCAGGTCGAACTCAACAGCGACACCCTGCCGCGCGTGCTGGTCAATCAGGTCTATTATACCGAGCTCTCGAAGACGATCCGCAAGGACGGCGACAAATCCTATTTCACCGATTGCCTGCAGAACGCCACCTGGCTGGTGCGCGCGCTCGATCAGCGCGCCCGCACCATTCTGAAAGTCGCAACCGAGATCGTGCGTCAGCAGGACGGCTTCTTCACCCACGGCGTGGCGCATCTTCGGCCGCTCAACCTCAAGGCGGTGGCGGATGCGATCCAGATGCATGAATCGACGGTGTCGCGGGTGACCGCCAACAAATACATGGCGACCAATCGTGGCAGTTTCGAATTGAAGTATTTCTTCACCGCCTCGATTGCGTCGGCCGACGGCGGCGAAGCCCATTCGGCGGAGGCGGTCCGCCATCACATCAGGCAGCTGATCGATGCGGAAGATCCATCTGTGATCCTTTCGGACGACACCATCGTGGAACGATTGCGCGAATCGGGCATTGATATCGCCCGTCGCACGGTCGCGAAGTACCGCGAAGCGATGCGAATCCCGTCCTCGGTGCAGCGCCGCCGCGACAAACAAAGCATGCTCGGTAACGCTCTCTCGGCTCCTGCCGCATCCGCCGACCGGTCCCGCGACACCGCGCCGGCTTGATTGCGCCCCAGCCAAATCGGGATAGTGTCGGTTCCGCTCCAGACCAATCGAGGCAACGAAATGACTCTCCGGATCTCGGGAAAAAGCATCAATGTCGGCGACGCGCTGCGCGGGCGGGTCAGCGAGCGCACCGATGAAGTGCTGCGCAAATATTTCGACGGCAATTATTCCGGCCACATCACGCTGAGCAAGGATGGCTTCGGTTTCCGCACCGACTGCTCGCTGCATCTGGATTCCGGAATTACGCTGGAGGCCGATTCCAATGCCGCCGACGCCTATGCCAGCGCCGATCAGGCGCTGCTGATGATCGAAAAGCGTCTGCGCCGCTACAAGAGCCGTCTCAAGGATCGTTCAGCCCGCAAGGCCTATGCGGCTTCCGCAGCCCTCGCGGAGATGGAGGCGCCCACGCTTGACGCGCCGAGCTACGTGATCGAGGCGCCGGCGGACGGCGACGACGAGATCACCTACAGCCCGGTCATCATTGCGGAAGCGACCACGTCGCTGAAGCGGCTTTCGGTCAGCGAAGCTGTGATGGAACTGGACCTGACCGGCGCCGCCTGCATCGTGTTCCAGCACGGCTCGAGCGGCCGGGTGAACATCATTTACCGGCGCGCGGACGGCAATGTCGGCTGGGTCGATCCCCCGGTGGTTAACCCTGGGGGTTAGGCGCCAACCGCCATTGACGCCTCTGGGGACCCTCCCTATGGTCCGCCGCCCCAAAAGGGAAGGGCGCCAAGGAACAAGTTCGCGGGAGTTGGCACCGGTCTTGCGTTGGAGTAGAAGCCCCCCAACTAGGACCCGGGTGTAAGCCCGCCTCCCGCCTCATCTTCTTGACGCCGCCCCGCTAGAGCCCATTTCGCAACCTGACGGTTAAATTCACCTCGGAACGCCCCATGACGATTACCGATCTGGTCGCACCCGAGGCGATTCTCCCGGCGTTGAAGGTCAACAGCAAGAAGCAGGCGCTGCAGGAACTGGCGGCGCGGGCCGCCGCCCTGACCGCGCAGAACGAACGCGCGATTTTCGAGGTCCTGCTGCAGCGGGAGAAATTAGGCACCACCGCCGTCGGCTACGGCGTTGCCATCCCGCATGGCAAGCTTCCCAAACTGGAAAAGCTGTTCGGCCTGTTTGCGCGGCTCGAACGCCCGATCGATTTCGAGGCGATGGACGGCCAGCCGGTCGATCTGGTGTTCCTGCTGCTGGCGCCGGAAGGCGCGGGCGCCGATCACCTGAAAGCGCTGGCGCGGATCGCGCGGCTGTTGCGCGACCAGGACGTCGCCAAGAAGCTGCGCGCCTCGCGCGATGCGCAAGCGATCTATTCGGTGCTGGCGCTGCCGCCGGCGAGCGCGGCTTGACCTTCTCAACTCTCCGACGAAATTTTTTTAACCGCCTCGATTGTCGCGGGAGCTTTTAGGGCTACGTTGTCGCCTTTGATGTGGAATACGCCAGCCCAAGGATCGAATACCGGCACACCAGCTTCAATAAACTCGCTGATGTCGCGACTCACCACGACCAAATCCTGCAGGGCGGCAATTGCTGCGATAAACAAATCAGGCTGACCGAATGTATGGCCACGCTTCTGGCCCTCAACCGCCATCGTCTTCCACCGGACAATAACGTCTTCCGTAATGGCAAGAATTCGGCCAGCAAACAGCGGCCGCAGATTTCGCTCCAGCCACAAACGAAGGTCGGTCCGGCGAGCGGCACCGCCCAATTGCTCGATGCCATATGTAATTTCTGCCAGGGTGACGTCGGTAACAAACAACGTCTCGCCCGGCTGAGCCGCGATGAAATTGATGACTTTGGAATCGGGTTTGGGTTTGCGCAGTTCCGAAATGACGTTCGTGTCGAGCAGCCAGCCTCTCACAGGTTAATATTCCGCACCCTGGATTTGATCGTCAGGCGGTCGAATTTCACCTCCGCCAAAGAGGATGCGGCAAGAGCCGTGACGATATCGCGCCCAGTCACGGGGCGTTGAAGCCGATCGAACTCATCGGCGCCGACGACGACAACGGCATCTTTGCCGTGCAACGTGACTCGCTGCGGACCGCGCTGTTGCGCTTCCCTGACCACCTCGCTAAAGCGAGCCTTCGCGTCCTGAAGCCGCCATCGCCCGGCCCGGGAGCGGCCCATCGAAGAGGGTTTTTTTGCGATAGCCATGAAATGTCACTTTCTAAACTAGTCACCGTGACTAGAATTCTAGGAGGTGCGGTCGGCATTGGCAAGCGGAGACCCGGGTCAAAAAATACGCGGGGCCTGTCCCGGTCAGACCGAGGACAGGCGCCCGCGTTTCGCGAATCCTCAATACAGCGTCACAGACAGCGGCAAGAGCTGCGTCAGCGACTCAGCATCGTCGTCAGTGAACGCTGACGGCCTGCAACTCGTTGCTCCATGCGTTCGCGATCGCCGCTTCCCGGCTGTCGGTCAGCATGATCGGCGTGCCATCGGCCGCGTGCAGCGCAAACAGCTTCAGTCCCGGCGCGATTTTCGGCGCCTGGGGAAACAGCCCCGGCACGTCCTCGGAACGGATCTGCTTCACATAGGCGATATGGCCCTCGCCCAGGGTCGCCAGCGCCTCCGGTGAGACGGCGGCCGGTTCGTACGCAACATTACCTTCAGTCATGGTCTCGACTCCTCTGTCAGACTAAGCGGTCGAGTCCGCTACTCGTTCCATTATTCATGCTCATTGATAGCAATTGTCTTAACGATCTTTTCCGGCTCAGGCCGGGCCAAATCGATCGACAACAGCCCGTTTTTCAAGTCCGCGCCCAGCACCTGCATCCCCTCCGCCAGCACGAAAGTGCGCTGGAAGTGGCGCGCGGCGATGCCGCGATGGATGTATTGCCGGGCCTTGTCGTCCTGCTGGCGGCCCCGGATCACGAGCTGGTTTTCCTCAATGGTTACATCGAGTTGGTCGCGGGTAAAACCTGCCACCGCCAGCGTGATCCGCAACCGTTCGGGCTGGCCGTTGCTGCGGTCGCACCTCTCGATATTGTAGGGAGGGTAACCGTCGGCACCTTTGACGACGCGATCGAGCGCACGCTCGATTTCGTCGAATCCCAGCAGGAACGGACTGGATAACGAAGGAACACGAGACATCACAAAGTCCTCTCGAAGCGACTTTGAGGGGCCCTTGCGGCGCCCCATTTTTGGCCGGCCGGCGGGTTGCCGTCCGGTCAACAGCGAATATGGGCATGATTCGAGGGGTGTTCAAGCACCTGTGAAACCGCGACAAAACGTCATTCCGGGTTCGCGCTGGCGCGCGCCCCGGAATAACGAGGGTAGACCTACAGATCGATCCGCTGGCGGCCGTCGGCGCCGAACAGATGCAGTTTTTCCCGCGGTGCGATCGCCCGGATTCGCTCGCCAATGGCGGGCGCGATCGCGCCCGGGATCCGCACGATCACCTCGCCCGGCGGCAATTCCCCGGGATTGGCGGCGACGCCCTGTATTTCGTGCTGGCGGGTGCCGTAGATGAAGGTCTCGGCCCCGACGCGCTCGATCGCTTCCACGGTGAGATCGAGCGCAATGCCGCCGGCGATGGTCTCGCTCGAAATCACAAAATCTTCGGGGCGGATTCCGAGAATGCCGGCTTGGCTCGCCGCGGCGCGGCTGTCGCCGGCGAACTGCGATCTGATTTCGTCCGCCCGCAGCGGCATCAGATTCATCGGCGGCGCGCCGATGAAGGAAGCGACGAAGGTGGTCGCGGGCTTCTGATAGATCTCGAGCGGGTTGCCGATCTGCTCGACCTGGCCGCCATTCATCACCACCAGGATATCGGCGAGCGTCATCGCCTCCAGCTGGTCGTGGGTCACGTAGATCGATGTGGTCTTTAGTCGCCGCTGTAATTTGCGGATTTCGACGCGCATCGCGATGCGCAGCTTGGCGTCGAGATTGGACAAGGGTTCGTCGAACAGGAATACCTTCGGCTGCCGCACGATGGCGCGGCCCATCGCGACGCGCTGGCGCTGCCCGCCGGAGAGCTGCCGCGGCTTGCGCTCGAGCATGGCGCCGAGTTCGAGAATGCGGGCGGCTTCCTGGACCCGGGTGTCGATCTCGGGCTCGGACATACGGCGATTGCGCAGGCCATAGGCCATGTTGTTGTAGACGCTCATATGCGGATAGAGCGCGTAATTCTGGAACACCATGGCGATGTCGCGATCGGCCGGCTCGATCTGGTTGACGATGCGCCCGCCGATGTCGATGTCGCCGCCGGTGATGGTCTTCGAGCCCCGCGACCATCCGCAGCAGCGTGGACTTGCCGCAGCCGGAGGGTCCCACCAGCACGCAGAACTGGCCGTCGGCAACCTCCAGGCCGATGCCCTTGATGGCTTCAAAGCCGCCCGGATAGGTCTTGGTTACGTTCCTAAGCGTGACGCTCGCCATCTCACTTTTCCGTCTCGATGAGGCCTTTGACGAAGAGGCGTTGCATCAGCAGGACGACCGCGACCGGCGGCAGCATCGCGAGCACGGCGGTCGCCATCGCCACCTGCCATTCGGTCAATGCGTCATGCACGTCGATAATCTTCTTGATGCCGATGACGATGGTCTGCATATCGTCGCGGGTCGTAATCAGAAGCGGCCAGAGATACTGATTCCATCCGTAGATGAAGAGAATCACGAACAGCGCGGCGATGTTGGTCACCGAAAGCGGCAGCAGAGTATCCCAAAAAAATCTGATCGGGCCGGCGCCGTCGATTTTCGAGGCCTCGACCAGTTCGTTCGGCACGGTCATAAAAAACTGACGAAACAATAGCGTTGCGGTCGCCGACGCGATCAAGGGCAGGATCAGCCCGGCGTAGGAATCGAGCATGTGCAGATCGCTGGTGATCTTGTAGGTCGGAAAGATGCGCACCTCGACCGGCAGCATCAGCGTGATGAAGATGGTCCAGAACGCCGTCATTCTGAACGGGAACGAGAAGAACACGATCGCATAGGCAGAGATGATCGAGATCGCGATTTTGCCCGCGGCGATGCCAAGCGCCATGATGAGGCTGTTCAGCATCATGCCGCCGACCGGCTGCCGCGTGGTCTTGCCGGTGCCCGCGACGATGGTGTTCCAGTAAGTCTCGATCGCGTGCGAGCCGGGGTAGAGCGGCATCTGGCCGTTGGCGATCACGGTATTGTCGTGGGTCGAGGCGATGACGGCGAGATACACCGGAAAGGCGACGATCGCGACGCCGGCAAGGAGGATCAGATGGGGCAACAAGTTTCCAAATCGGCGGTGTTCGATCATGGCGTTCAGTAATGAACCTTCTTTTCAACGTAGCGAAACTGAAATGCGGTAAGGGCGACCACGATCACCATCAGGATCACCGACTGCGCGGCCGAGCCGCCGAGATCGGTGCCGACCTTGCCGTCCTGAAACACCTTATAGACGAGCGTTTGCGTGGCGCCGTTGGGGCCGCCGCCGGTCGCGGTGTCGATGATACCGAGGGTGTTGAAGAAGACATAGGTGATGTTGACGATGATCAGGAAGAACGTCGTCGGCGAGAGCAATGGAAAGACGATGGTCCAGAAGCGCCGCATCGGCCTGGCGCCGTCGATCGCAGCTGCCTCGATCACGCTTTTCGGAATCGACTGCAGGCCGGCGAGAAAGAACAGGAAATTGTAGCTGATCTGGTTCCAGACCGCGACGATGACGACGAGGATCATTGCATGCGTGCCGTTCAGCACCGGATTCCAGTCGATGCCAGAGCGTTGCATAGCCCGCGCGATCATGCCGAGGCCGGGCTGGAACATGAAGATGAAGAGCACGCTGGCCACAGCCGGCGCCACCGCATAGGGCACGATGAGAAACGTGCGATAGATCTGGATGCCCCTGATATTGCGGTTGGCCATTACCGCCAGCAAGAGGCCGAACGTGAGCGAGAAGAACGCCACCAGCGCCGAAAAAACAAAGGTGACGCCGATCGCCTGGTAGTATTCAGGAGTTTGCAACAGATTGGCATAGTTCTCGAACCAGACAAATTCGGTCGAGAGTCCGAAGGCGTCCTGCACCAGAAACGATTGCTGCAAGGCCTGCACCGCGGGCCAGTAGAAGAAGATCAGGGAAATCGCGAGCTGCGGCAGGATCAGAAGATAGGGCAGCAGCTTGCCTGAGAAGATCACCCGGTTTTCCATGAAGCCTCGCTCGGTGGATCGAGGCCGGGTCGAGCCCGGCCAAAATCCCTGCTTCCGTCACTTGACGGCGCTGCGCTCAAACTGTCGGAGCATCGCGTTGCCGCGCGACACGGCCGCGTCGAGTGCGTCCTTCGCCGACTTCTTGCCGGCGAGCGCCGCCTCGATTTCCTCGGCCCAGACGTCTCGCATCTGCACCATGCCGCCAAAGCGCAAGCCGCGCGAGTTTTCGGTCGGCGGCTTGTTGGTCAATTCCTTCAACGGGACTTCGAGAATCGGGTTCTTTTCGTAGAAGCCGGAAGCCTTGGTCTTTTCGTAAGCGGCCTTGGTGATCGGCAGATATCCGGAAACCTCATGCAGATAGACTTGGCGATCGGTGTCCGACAGGAAGGTGAAGAATTTTGCTATTCCCTTGTATTCCTCCGGCGTTTTGCCGCCCATGACCCAAAGTGAAGCGCCGCCGATAATGGAATTCTGCGGAGCGCCCTTGGCGTCCGGGAAATACGGCATCGGGACCGCGGTGTAGTTGAACTTGGCGTTGGCCTTGACGTTCGGATAAAACGCCGAGGAGGTCATGTACAACGGACATTCGCCCGACGTGAAACGTCCTTCGCCGGTGTTGGTGCGCCCGGAATAATCGTAGCTCTTGTCCTTCTGCAGATCGACGAGGCTCTCCAGCAACTTGGTTTGCATCGGGGTGTTGAACTCGAGCGCGGTATCGAAGCCATCAAGGCCATTGGCCTTGGTGCCGATCGGGACATTGTGCCACGCCGAAAACTGTTCGATCAGCCCCCAGGTAATCCAGGACGAGGAGAAGCCGCAGGTCGGGCTCGTCGCATGCAGCTTCTTGGCATCGGCGAATACTTCGGGCCAGGTCTTCGGCGGTCCAGCGATATCGGCCTTCTTCAGCGCATCGAGATTGACCCAGAGCACCATGCTCGACGAATTGAACGGAAACGACAGCATGTCCCCCTTCGAGGTCGAGTAGTAACCGGTGATCGCCGGCAGATAGGATTTGGGATCGAACGGTTCGCCCGCATCCTTCATCAATTGGGAAACCGGTTTGACGGCGCCCTTGGCCGCCATCATTGTCGCTGTTCCGACCTCGAAGACCTGCATGATCCCCGGAGCGTTGCCGGCCCGAAAGGCCGCGATCCCGGCATTGAGCGTATCGGCGTAACTGCCCTTGAAGGTCGGAACGACCTTGTAGTCGCTTTGCGAGGCGTTGAAATCATTGGCAAGCTTGACCACGACGTCGTTGTTCGGGCCGGTCATCGCATGCCACCACTGAATCTCGGTGACCGCGTGAGCGGGCGAAGCCAGCGCAAACGTAAGTGTGACCGCAGCGGCCGCGCCGAATTGTCTGATAGCCATCGAAATCCTCCCCCTATGGACCGTCATCATCGTTACGCGCGTTAGCAGCGCCGGATGACGTGCAAATGACCGTATAAGCGAGCCGATGGTACGGGGGAAGCGCCGGCCAAGGGAAGCGGTAAAATAGGCGGAGGGGGGATCCGTCCCGGATTAGGCAGCGCTTCGCCAACCGAGGCGTGCTCCCTCTCCCTTTGGGAGAGGGTTGGGGTGAGGGGTTAAGGCCTATCGTTAGTCTGTAATCCCTCACCCGCCGCTGCGCGTCGACCTCTCCCAACGGGAGAGGTGGGACGGAGTTCGTGGCAAGCGAAGATCACACCGCAGGCCAAAACTCAGCGCTTCCTTTCCGGCCCGCAGACCACGCCTTTGGCGACCAGGGCATCGATCTCGTCCCTGGAATATCCGAATTCGGTCAGCACCTCGGTCGCGTGCGCGCTGAATTTTGGCGGGACGCTGCGCAGGCTTGCCCTGGTGCGTTCGAGCCGGATCGGGGATGCCACCCCCTTGTACCAGTCCTTTTCGATGATGTCGCCGCGATGCACGGTGTGGGCACTGGTCAGCGCCTGGTCGATCGACTGCACCGGTCCCGCCGGCAGGCCGGCGGCGAGCAGGCGATCGCACAGCGGCTCGGCGTCGTGCTGGCTGAACACCGCAGCGAGCTCGGCGCGCAGCGCGTCGCGGTTGGCGATGCGGTCCTTGTTGCGGGCAAAACGCGGATCGGTGCCGAGTTCGGGCTTGCCGATCTCCTTGGCCAGCTTGCGGAAGGTGCCGTCATTGCCGACGCCGATAAAGATATTGTCGGTACGGGTCGGGAAGATCGCGTAGGGCACGAGATTCGGATGCTCGTTGCCGGTGAGCTGCGGCGGCTTGCCGTGCATGAAATAATTCGCGGCGTGCGGATGCATGATCGCAAGCCCGGTCTCGTACAGCGTGGTTTCGAGAAATTGCCCGACGCCGGATTTTTGCCGTTCCGCCAGCGCCATCAGAATGCCGATCGCCGCGTAAAGCCCGGTAGAGATGTCCACCAGCGGCACGCCGATGCGCATCGGCCCGCTTTGCGGCGAGCCGGTAGCGGCGATCATCCCGGTCATGGCCTGGATGATGGCGTCATAGCCGGGATTGCCGCCGCGCGGGCCGTCGCCGCCGAAGCCGGAAATCCGGCAGTGCACCAGCTTTGGAAATTTTGCCCGCAGCACGTCGTTGCCGATGCCCCATTTGTCGAGCGTGCCCGGCTTGAAATTCTCGATCAGGACGTCGGCGCCCTCCAGCATCTTCATCAGCACGGCGCGACCGCCCTCGGCGGCGAGGTCGAGCCCGATCGAGCGCTTGTTGCGATTGATGCCGACGAAATAGGCGGCGTCCTCGCCGTGGAACGGCGGTCCCCAGTCGCGCACCTCGTCGCCGGCGGGCGGCTCGACCTTGATCACGTCGGCGCCGTGATCGGCGAGGATTTGCGTGCAATAGGGTCCGCCGAGAACCCGCGTGAGGTCGATCACGCGCAATCCGGTCATCGCGCCGGGGGCATTTTCAGTCGTCATGGGCGTTATCTTGCGAAGTGTGCGGGCAGGTCGTCGACGGCATTAAGCATCAGAGACGCTTCTTCGCAAATGCCCGGAGACCATGCCGAGGCCCGTCTTCGCCCTGCGGGCTACGAGCGTGGCAGCCTTCGCTTGCTTCGCTACGATGGGCTGCGGCGTGGCTCGCCGAGCCGTAGCTGCGAAGCAAGCGAAGGCTGGTGGAGCCAGGCGGGATCGAACCGCCGACCTCTTGCATGCCATGCAAGCGCTCTCCCAGCTGAGCTATGGCCCCTTAGACCTGCCGCGCCGTGGGCGACGCGCAGGGTGCGCAAAAACCCTGAACACAGTTCAGGGCTGATCTCAAGTCTCCTCGTCGCCGCCGACGTCGCCGATGATGTCGGTCACATCCTCGTCGCCTTCTTCCTCGTCGGCGATGAAGGTGGAATCGTCATCGTCATCGTCTTCGATGGTCTCGTCGATCTCGATGTCGTCTTCCGACTCGGGAACGACGGGCTTGACCTTGCCGGTATTCTCCTCGGCGTCGGCTTCCTCGAGCGGCACCAACTCTTCAGCCTCCACCGGCTCCGGCGTTGCTTCGGCGGCGGAGGCGGCAGCCGCGGCGCTGGCGCGGGCGGCGGCGTCGGCACGGGTCCGCGGCGGCGGAATCGGCGCAATCGGCACGACCTCGCCGGTGTAGGGCGAGATCACCGGGTTCTTGTTGAGATCGTAGAATTTCTTGCCCGTGGTCGGGCAAATGCGTTTGGTTCCGAGATCGGATTTGGCCACGTGTGCAATCCTGGGAATTTCTGAAAAACGGTGCTTCACTTGGCTAGTTGCCGCGCTGCTGTCAATAGCGCTTTGCGGGAGAGCGACAGCGCTCGTGACGTGGCGCCGCCCATGTGATACCTGCCGCCCGCGCAGAGGACACAATCTTGACTCATTCCGATCACCCCGCCCAGCATCCGACGCCGCTTGAAGCCCGTTCGAGCGGGCCCCTGAGCGGGAAGGTCCGCGTTCCCGGCGACAAGTCGATTTCGCACCGCGCCCTGATTTTGGGCGCGCTGGCGGTCGGCGAAACCCGGATTTCGGGTCTGCTCGAGGGCGAAGACGTGCTGAATACCGCCAAGGCCATGCGGGCGCTGGGCGCGACCGTGCAGCGAACCGGTGAATTCGCCTGGTCGGTGCGCGGCGTCGGCGTGGCCGGGTTCGCGCAGCCGGAAGCGCCGCTCGATTTCGGCAATTCCGGCACCGGCTGCCGGCTGGTGATGGGGGCGGTGGCCGGCTGCCCGATTACGGCGATCTTCGACGGCGACGCCTCGCTGCGCAGCAGGCCGATGCGGCGCGTGCTCGATCCGCTGGAATTGATGGGGGCGCGGGTAGGCGCAAGCGGGCAAGGCGGCCGTCTGCCGTTGACGCTCAATGGCGCGCGCGATCCGCTGCCGATCCTCTACCGCACGCCGGTGGCCTCGGCCCAGATCAAATCCGCCGTGCTGCTGGCGGGGCTGGCCGCGCCCGGCATTACCACCGTGATCGAAACTGAGGCCAGCCGCGACCATACCGAACTGATGCTGAAGCATTTTGGCGCGCAGATTGCCTCGGAGCGCGAGGGCAGCCACGGCCGCAAGATCGCGCTCGCCGGTCAGCCGGAATTGCATGGCGCCGATGTCGTGGTGCCGGCCGATCCGTCATCGGCGGCGTTCCCGATTGTGGCGGCGCTGATCGTCGAAGGCTCCGATATCGTTCTGTCTGACGTCATGACCAATCCGTTGCGTACCGGGCTGTTCACGACGCTGCGCGAGATGGGCGCCTCGATCGAGGAAAGCCAGTTGCGCGGCGACACTGGAGAGGCGATGGCGCAATTGCGGGTGCGCGCCTCCAAGCTGCGCGGCGTCGAGGTGCCGCCGGAGCGCGCGCCCTCGATGATCGACGAATATCTGGTGCTGGCGGTGGCGGCCAGCTTCGCCGAGGGCACCACCATCATGCGCGGCCTGCAGGAATTGCGGGTCAAGGAATCCGACCGGCTGGAGGCGACCGCCGCCATGCTGCGGGTCAACGGCGTCAAGGTCGAGATCGCGGGAGACGACATGATCGTCGAAGGCAGGGGCCATGTTGCGGGCGATGGCCTGGTCGCCACCCACATGGATCATCGCATCGCGATGTCGGCGCTGGTGATGGGTCTTGCCGCCGACAAGCCGGTGAGGGTCGACGATACCGCCTTCATCGCCACCTCATTTCCGGATTTCATTCCGATGATGCGTTCCCTTGGGGCGGAGTTTTCATGAGGGTAACGCGATGAGTGCAGCTTTCGGCCGCGACGCCTTGCTCGACGCATTCGATCAGATTGGTCGAGCGGCGGTGCTGGCAGGAACGAAGCTGCAGATCGCGGTTTACGGCGGCTCAGCGCTGATGCTTGCGAGTAATTTCCGGTTTGCCACGCAGGATGTCGACGTAGCTGAGCTTGAGCATCCTCTACCCAACTGGCTGGCAGCTGTTGTGGACAGGATCGCCAAGGAAAATGGTTGGCAGGACGACTGGTTCAATGACGGGGTCGTATTCCACCTCAGCTCGCTCGCGGATCGCGCGATCGATCATCTCGAGTTTGGCACGTTTCCGCGGGATGGTACTCCGCCGGGACTTGTAGTTTCGGTTCCGTCGGCAGAATATTTGCTTGCGTTGAAATTAAAGGCTGCGCGGGTCTTGGACCCGGTTCGCGGCGAAACGGAGCGGCTTGATATTCTGAATTTGATGCGGGTCGTGGGCATCTCGACCGCGGAAGAGGCAATAGCCCTGCTTGGCCGATATTTCCCGGTAAGTGCTGCGTCCTCCGAAAAGCAGCGATTTCTACTGGAGAACATGAGTCGCGAGGGAGGAATCGATGCGCCCAAATACCCTCGCTGAAGCGGTTGAAAGGATTCAGGCCGGGTCAGCGCAGGACGTCGAACTCGCCGAATTCGTGGACACGTTCGACCTGGCGAAAACCGATCGGGATCGCTATGCGTCGATCGAGCGGGAGCCGAAATTGACCGGCGACGTCAGGCTTGATGCGCTCGTCGGGGCCATCGCCGAATACTTGGCAAAGCAGCGCCGGCTTGGCCGCGTCCCGCACTGGGTTTCCGATCCGGCGCGCCGTTTGACCAGCCCATGGTTCACAACGGCCTCGCCGTCGGACGCCATGCGCGAATACCTGACCTTTGCCAGTCCCGCCGAATTCGCGTCACGCAACATCTTCACCGAGGAGCGGCCGCTGCGGCGGGCCCGCGGCCCTCAACCAGTCAAGATATAGACAGACATGATCATCGCCATCGACGGACCGGCCGCGTCAGGCAAGGGCACGCTCGGCAAGCGCCTGGCGGCGCATTACGGCTATCGTCACCTCGATACCGGCGTGATCTACCGCGCGGTGGCCAAGGCGCTGTTGGACGCCGGCGCCGATCTCACCGATGAGGCGCGCGCGGTCGCCGCCGCCATGGAACTCGATCCCGAAAAGTTCGGCCATCCCGCCCTGAAGACGCAAGTGGTGGGCGAGGCCGCGTCCGTGGTCTCGGCGATCCCCAAAGTGCGGGAGGCGCTGGTCAATTTTCAGCGCCAGTTCGCCGCCGATCCGCCGGGGGCGGTACTCGATGGCCGCGACATCGGAACCGTGATCTGCCCGCATGCCGATGTGAAGATCTTCGTCGTGGCCGACCCAAAAGTTCGTGCTCGCCGCCGCACCCTGGAAGCGAGAGCGCGGGGCGAGGATGCCGACGAGGCTTTGGTGCTGGCCGATATCCTCAAACGCGACGAACGCGACCAGAACCGGGCGGTGGCGCCCCTGAAAGCGGCCCCGGATGCTCACTTGCTCGATAACTCGCATTTGGATATAGAAGGCGGCGTCCGGGCCGCCATCGACATTGTCGAGGCCGTCCGAGCGGGCCGGCATCGGGTTTGAGCCCCTGCCGTCATTGGAGGAAAGCCCGCTCCAGGTCTTGAACGTCGGTATCTCGAACTCATTTTCTTGAGATCGATAAGTTTAAGGTTCCGGATAAAATCAACGGATCGAACGTGCAGGCATGCTGCCGGCCCGCTGTCGCGATTTTTCGCTGAGAGCGGTCGTTAGGGTTTGCGGAGCCCTAACACTTCACGCCCGATACGCCCCTTAACCCGAATGGCCGGCGACACCCGCATCTGGAGAACAAATGGCTTCGACTGCTAGTTCCTATAATCCTTCCCGCGACGATTTTGCCGCCATGCTCGACGAGTCCTTTGCCGGCGGCAATCTGCAGGAAAGCTCCGTCATCAAGGGCATCGTTGTTGCGATCGAGAAGGACATGGCCGTCATCGACGTCGGCCTGAAGACCGAAGGCCGCGTGGCGCTGCGCGAATTCGCAGGGCCCGGCCGCGAAAGCGACCTCAAGGTCGGCGACGAGGTCGAGGTGTTTCTCGACCGCATCGAAAATGCGCTCGGCGAAGCCGTGCTGTCACGCGACAAGGCGCGCCGCGAGGAAAGCTGGGGCAAGCTCGAGAAGGCGTTCAACAACAACGAGAAGGTGCACGGCGTCATCTTCAATCAGGTCAAGGGCGGCTTCACCGTCGATCTCGACGGCGCGGTAGCCTTCCTGCCGCGCTCGCAGGTCGATATCCGCCCGATCCGCGATGTCGCGCCGCTGATGAACAATTCGCAGCCGTTCCAGATCCTCAAGATGGATCGCCGCCGCGGCAACATCGTGGTGTCGCGCCGCACCGTGCTGGAAGAGACCCGCGCCGAGCAGCGCCAGGAACTGGTGCAGAATCTCGAAGAAGGCCAGGTCATCGACGGCGTCGTCAAGAACATCACCGATTACGGTGCGTTCGTCGATCTCGGCGGCATCGACGGCCTGCTGCACGTCACCGATATCGCCTGGCGCCGGGTCAATCACCCGACCGAAGTGCTGACCATCGGCCAGACCGTGAAGGTGAAGATCATCAAGATCAACCACGAGACCCACCGCATCTCGCTCGGCATGAAGCAATTGCTGGACGATCCGTGGCAGGGCATCGAGGCGAAGTATCCGCTCAATGCGCGCTTCACCGGCCGCGTCACCAACATCACCGACTACGGCGCGTTCGTCGAACTGGAGCCGGGCATCGAAGGCCTGATCCACGTCTCGGAAATGTCGTGGACCAAGAAGAACATGCACCCCGGCAAGATCGTTTCGACCTCGCAGGAAGTCGAAGTGCAGGTTCTCGAAGTCGATTCGGTCAAGCGCCGGATTTCGCTCGGCCTCAAGCAGACCATGCGCAATCCCTGGGAAGTGTTCGTGGAAAAATTCCCGGTCGGATCGACGGTCGAGGGCGAGGTCAAGAACAAGACCGAGTTCGGCCTGTTCCTCGGGCTCGAGGGCGACGTCGACGGCATGGTCCATCTGTCCGATCTCGACTGGAAGCTTCCGGGCGAGCAGGTGATCGACAACTTCAAGAAAGGCGACATGGTCAAGGCCGTGGTGCTCGATGTCGATGTCGAGAAGGAGCGCATCTCGCTCGGCGTCAAGCAGCTCGAGGGCGATCCGTTCGCCGAGCCGGGCGACGTCAAGAAGGGCGCGGTGGTGACCTGCGAAGTGCTCGAGGTGAAGGAAAGCGGCATCGAGGTCAAGATCGCCGGCACCGACTTCACCACCTTCATCAAGCGCTCCGAACTGGCGCGCGAGCGCTCCGATCAGCGCGCCGAGCGTTTCGCCGTCGGCGAAAAGGTCGATGCGCGGGTGATCCAGTTCGACAAGAAGGCCCGCAAGGTGCAGGTCTCGATCAAGGCGCTGGAAGTCGCCGAAGAGAAGGAAGCCATCGCGCAGTACGGCTCCTCCGATTCGGGGGCGACGCTGGGCGACATTCTCGGCACCGCGCTGAAGCAGCGTACCGACAAGTAAGCGCCTCACTTGCTCGTCTCTATCAATCGGGCCCCGGTTTCGACCGGGGCCTCTTTATTTGGGTCGTCCTTCCGTGTCCTCTCGATAGGGCCCTTGGGATAGCTGCCTTTCCCCGACAATCGACTTCGGTGGTTACGGGTCCCGGCGTTCGCCGGGAACGACAAAAGGGGGCCTTGTTTTCTTCATATTGCATCGCAATTGATGTAATTGGGACACGGCATATTAGGGCTGTGCAGAGAAGACCGTGTCACCCCCTTAAAGACCGCTCCTTGGGAGAATGTTCGATGTCGCTTGATTCAGACGTGATCGTCGATCGCCGCCGGATACGCCGCAAACTGACTTTCTGGCGCGTGGTCGCCGTGCTGGCGGCGATTGCTGCGATCGTCACCGTCGGCGTGGTTGCGACGCCGGGCGGACGCAGCGCGTTCACGACGTCGGGCACCATTGCGCGCGTCCATATCGAGGGCTTGATCCGCAGCGACAATGATCGCGTCGAGGCGCTGGAACGGCTGGAAAAATCACGCGCGGCGGCGGTCGTCGTGCACATCAATTCGCCCGGCGGCACCACGGCCGGCTCCGAGCAGCTTTACGACGCGCTGGTGCGCCTGAAGGCGAAGAAGCCGCTGGTCGTGGTGGTCGAAGGACTGGCGGCGTCGGGCGGCTACATCACGGCGATCGCGGCCGATCACATTGTCGCCCAGCAGAGCTCGCTGGTCGGCTCGATCGGCGTGCTGTTCCAGTATCCGAATTTCACCGAATTGCTGAAGACCGTCGGCGTCAAGGTCGAGGAGGTGAAGTCGTCGCCGCTGAAAGCGGCGCCCAATGGTTTTGAACCGACCAGTCCGGAAGCCCGCGCCGCGCTCGACGCGCTGGTGAAGGATTCCTATGCGTGGTTTCGCGGCCTGGTGAAGGAGCGGCGCGGCATGGACGACGCGTTGCTTGAAAAAGTCGCGGACGGACGGGTCTTCACCGGCCGCCAGGCGGTCGATCTCAAGCTGATCGATCAGCTCGGCGACGAGAAAACCGCCGTTGCCTGGCTGGTGGCGCAGAAAGGCGTCAAAAGCGACCTGCCGGTGCGCGATTTCAAGCTGTCGCCAAGGTTCGGTGACCTGACTTTTCTGCGGACGGCGGCCTCCATCACGCTCGACGCGCTCGGCTTGAGCGCGATTGCGCGGCAGGTGGAGCAGGCCGGCGTTGTGCAGGCGGTCGATCGCCTGGGTCTCGATGGCATGCTGGCGTTATGGCATCCCGCCGGGACCAATTGAGCCGCATAAGTCCGGTTTCCGCCCTCGCTCCCGCATTGCGGGTATTGCCACAATCCCCTGTCGGGCCATTTGTCACGTCTTTTCGCGGGGTCCAAATTTCATTTAGCGTCTTGACAGTTCAAGGCATTTTCACGGAAATGGAGACCCGCACCTTCCCGGGTCCCAGTCTCGATGATCAAATCCGAACTTGTTCAGCGTATCGCCGAGCACAACCCGCATCTTTACCAGCGGGATGTAGAGAACATTGTGAACGCGATTCTCGATGAGATCGTCGCGGCGCTGGCGCGCGGCGACCGGGTCGAGCTGCGCGGTTTCGGTGCGTTCTCGGTCAAACATCGTCCGGCCCGCGCCGGCCGCAATCCGCGCACCGGCGCCCATGTGCCGGTCGATCAGAAGAGCGTGCCGTTTTTCAAAACCGGCAAGGAAATGCGCGAACGTTTGAACCGCGACAGCGGAGCATCCGACGCCGGCGCTTAAAGCTTAACCCCCGGATCAACTCCGAGGGCGTGCTTTTCACGGCCGACGCGCCTGCCAATCTCCATCAATGCGAGAGATGGTCATGCGAAAATTTTTCACGGCTCTGGTGCTGATTCCGCTCGGCCTGATCTTTATCGTCTTCGCGGTCGCCAACCGTCACCTGGTGACGGTGTCGTTCGATCCGTTCAACTCCAGCGATCCATCGGCCGGCGTCACCCTGCCGCTGTTCGTCGTCATTATCGCGGTGGCGATCGTTGGCGTGGCGGCGGGTGGCTGCGCGACCTGGTTCCGGCAGCGCCACTGGCGGCGCGCCGCGCGCCAGCATGAGGCCGATGCGCGGCAGGCACGGGCGCAACTGGCCGACCTGCGCGCCGCTGTTGCGGCCTCTCGCGGCGATCCGCAGCGCCTTTCCGGCCCGTCGCAGGGCGGCGGATATGGGCCCGGTGGGCGAGACAAGCAGGGCGCGACGTTGTAGAACGCGGCCCATCGCTTCCCGGCCAGCCCTTGCCGCTCTAACCCGTGCCTTGAAACATGTCCCTGATCGTCAAAATTTGCGGCCTGTCCACGCGCGAGACGCTCGACGTCGCGCTGGAATCCGGCGCGGACATGGTCGGATTCGTGTTCTTTCCGCCGTCGCCGCGGCATCTCGGCCTTGAGACGGCGCGGGACCTCGGCAGGCAGGCCAAGGGCCGCGCGTCAAAAGCAGCGCTCACGGTCGATGCCGACGATGCGACGCTTGCCAACATCGTCGAGGCGCTAGAGCCCGATATCCTGCAATTGCACGGCAGGGAAACCGTGGCGCGGCTGCGCGACATCAAGCAGAAATTCGGATTGCCTGTCATGAAAGCCATCGCGGTCGAGACCCCGGCCGATCTTGCGCCGCTGCCCGGCTACGCCGCCGTTGCCGACCGCATCCTTTTCGATGCCCGCGCACCCAGGGAAGCCACGCGGCCCGGCGGCCTTGGTGCGGCGTTCGACTGGCACGTACTTGAGAATCTCGACCTCAAGCTGCCGTTCCTGGTCTCGGGTGGCCTCAATGCCGAAAATGTTGCGCAGGCCATTCGCGTCACCCGCGCCGGCGGCGTGGATGTTTCCTCCGGCGTGGAACGCGCACCGGGTGTCAAGGATCCCGAAATGATCCGCGCTTTCATCCGCGCCGCGCGCGCCACTGACCCTACTTCACCTCTCCCCGTTTACGGGGAGAGGTCGGCTTTAGAGCGAAGCGAGAAAGCCGGGTGAGGGGCTTCTCGAGAAAGACAAGAGCCCCTCACCCCAACCCTCTCCCCGCAAGAGCGGGGCGAGGGAGTAGAGACAGCGCCGCGCGCGCGACCGAAGAGTTAATGGTTCGATGAATTCAGCACTCCCCAATTCCTTCCGCAGCGGTCCCGACGAAACCGGGCATTTCGGCATTTTCGGCGGCCGCTTTGTCGCGGAAACGCTGATGCCGCTGATCCTCGATCTGGAGAAGGCTTACGCCGACGCCAAGGCCGATCCGGCGTTCCAGGCGGAAATGAACGGTTACCTCAGGGACTATGTCGGGCGGCCGTCGCCGCTGTATCTCGCCGAGCGCCTGACCGAACATCTCGGCGGCGCCAAAATCTATTTCAAGCGCGAGGAGCTGAACCACACCGGCTCGCACAAGGTCAACAACGTGCTCGGCCAGATCATGGTGGCGCGGCGCATGGGCAAGAAGCGCATCATCGCCGAGACCGGCGCCGGCCAGCATGGCGTCGCCACCGCGACGCTGTGCGCGCGCTTCGGGCTTGAATGCGTGGTCTATATGGGCGCGGTCGATGTTGCGCGTCAGGCGCCAAACGTGTTTCGGATGGAAATGCTGGGCGCCAAGGTGGTGGCGGTGCAATCGGGCACGCGTACGCTGAAAGACGCGATGAACGAGGCGCTGCGCGACTGGGTGACGAACGTCCACAGCACCTATTACTGCATCGGCACCGTCGCCGGTCCCCATCCCTATCCGATGATGGTGCGCGACTTCCAGTCGGTCATCGGCATCGAGACCCGCGCGCAGATGCAGGAAGCCGAAGGCCGCCTGCCGGACTCGCTTGTAGCCTGTATCGGCGGCGGCTCCAATGCGATGGGGCTGTTTCATCCGTTCCTCGACGATGCCGGCGTCGAGATCTTCGGTGTCGAGGCGGCCGGCCATGGGCTCACGCAATTGCATGCGGCCTCGATCGCCGGCGGCCGGCCGGGGGTGCTGCACGGCAACCGGACCTATTTGCTGATGGACGATGACGGCCAGATCCAGGACGCGCATTCGATTTCGGCAGGGCTGGATTATCCCGGCATCGGGCCGGAGCATTCCTGGCTGCACGAAGCCGGCCGGGTGACGTATCTGTCGGCGACCGACGACGAGGCGCTGGCGGCGTTCCAGTTGCTGTCGCGGCTGGAAGGCATCATTCCGGCGCTGGAGCCGGCGCACGCCATCGCCAAGGTGATGGAGCTCGCGCCGAAGCGGCCGAAAGATCACCTGATGGTGGTCAATCTCTCCGGCCGCGGCGACAAGGACATCCCGCAGGTGGCGGAAATCTTGCGGGGGAAGAAGCAGTGACCACCCGCATCGACGCACGCTTTGCCGAGTTGAAGAGAGAAGGCCGCGCCGCCTTCATCACCTTCCTGATGGCCGGCGATCCCGACATCGATACTTCACTTGCCATCATCAAGGCGCTGCCGAAGGCCGGCGCCGACGTGATCGAGATCGGCATGCCCTTCACCGATCCGATGGCCGACGGTCCGGCAGTCCAGGCGGCGGGACTGCGCGCGCTGAAAGCGGGCATGACGCTGAAGAAGACGCTCGCTCTGGTGCGCGACTTTCGCGTCGATGATGACGCGACGCCGATCGTGCTGATGGGTTACTACAATCCGATCTACATCTATGGCGTCGAGAAATTTATAGCTGACGCAAAAATCGCCGGTGTCGATGGCTTGATCCTGGTCGATTTGCCGGCAGAGGAAGATGACGAGCTGTGTGTCCCGGCGCTGGCGGCCGGGCTGAATTTCATCCGGCTGGCGACGCCGACCACCGACGACAAGCGCCTGCCTGCGGTGCTCGCGAACACGTCGGGTTTTGTCTACTACGTCTCGATCACCGGCATCACCGGGAGCGCCGCCGCCGACATCGCCGCGGTCACCGAAGCGGTTGCCCGGATCAAGCGCCATACCAGGCTGCCGGTTTGCGTCGGCTTCGGCATAAGGACGCCGGAGGCGGCGCGCGCCATCGCAGAGAATGCCGACGGCGCGGTGGTCGGCACCGCGCTGGTCGATGCCTTGCGCGGCAGCCTCGATGCCGAAGGCCGTGCGACGGCCAAAACCGTCGGCGCGGTGGCAGATCTGGTGGCCTCGCTGGCGCGGGGCGTGCGGGGAGCCAAACAGGCTGCGGAATAAGCCACAATTACGGTGGAGATAGATCGCGAGCGGCGGCTTGCTCGGCATGGTCCCGACCGCCATATAATCGAGGCGATTGCCGCCTGATCGCGATTCGGAGCGAAACATGAATTGGCTCACCAACGTCGTTCGGCCGAAGATCCGCAACATCCTGCGCCGCGAGACGCCGGAGAATTTGTGGATCAAATGCCCCGATTCGGGGCAGCTCGTGTTCTACAAGGACGTCGAGGCCAACCAGTTCGTCATTCCCGGCTCGAACTATCACATGCGCATGGGCGCGGTGGCGCGGCTGAAATCGATTTTCGACAACCAGACCTGGTTCGACGTCGCGCTGCCCGAGGTAACCGCCGATCCCCTGAAATTCCGCGACGAACGCAAATATGCCGACCGCATCAAGGATGCGCGCGCCAGGACCGGACTGAACGACGCCATCAAGGTCGGTTACGGCAAGCTCGAGGGCGCCGCGGTCGTGATCGCGGTGCAGGATTTCGATTTCATGGGCGGCTCGCTCGGCATGGCTGCCGGCGAAGCGATCGTGCGCGGGCTTGAGCTCGCGGTCGAAAAGAAATCTCCCTTCATCGTATTCGCGGCCTCCGGTGGCGCCCGCATGCAGGAAGGCATCTTGTCCCTCATGCAGATGCCGCGCACCACCGTCGGCGTACAGATGCTGCGCGAGGCCAAGCAGCCCTATATCGTGGTGCTGACCAATCCGACCACCGGCGGCGTCACCGCCTCCTACGCCATGCTGGGCGACGTGCAGATCGCCGAGCCCGGCGCGCTGATCGGATTCGCCGGCGCGCGCGTGATCGAACAGACCATCCGCGAAAAGCTGCCGGAAGGCTTTCAGCGCGCCGAATACCTGAAAGACCACGGCATGGTCGACATGGTGGTGCATCGCCACGAGCTGCGCCCGACGCTGGCGCGGCTCTGTCGCTTGCTGACGAGATCGCCCGCGATCGAAGCCATCTCGAAGCCCGCAACTCCCGTCGTCACTCCAGCCCAGATCGTATCGGCTGCGGAAGTGGCGCCGGCAGCACCCCACGCGTGAACGCGCCCGCGGCCAAACCCTCAGCCGCGCTCGGCGAATTGATTGCGCGGCTGTCCGCCCTGCACCCCGAGCGTATCGATCTCGATCTGGAGCGGATGCATCGGCTGCTGGCGCGGCTCGAACATCCCGAACGCAAGCTGCCGCCGGTGATTCACGTCGCCGGCACCAACGGCAAGGGTTCGACGATCGCGTATTTGCGCGCAATTCTCGAAGCAGCTCGCTTGCGCGTTCACGCCTATACCTCGCCCTCACTGGTGCGGATCAACGAATGCTTTCGCCTCGGCCGCCCCGGCGGCGGCACGCTCGTCGACGATGACGAGTTGCGCGCGGCGCTGGAACATTGCGAGCGGGCCAATGCGGGGGCACCGATCACCATTTTTGAAATCGAGACCGCGGCGGCATTTTGCCTGTTTGCGCAGCATCCCGCCGATGTGGTGCTGCTCGAAGTCGGTCTCGGCGGGCGGCTCGACGCCACCAACGTGATCGACGCGCCGCTGGCGAGCGTGATCGCGCCGGTCAGCATGGATCATACCGAATTCCTTGGGCCGACGCTGATGACGATCGCCCGCGAAAAGGCCGCCATCATCAAGCGCGGCGTGCCTGTCATTTGCGCGGAGCAGCCTCCCGAAGCGATTGCCGTGATCGAGCAACATGCAAAGCGCATGCACGCGCCGCTGCACGCGGCCGGGCAGGAGTGGCACGTCAATATCGAGCGCGGGCGGCTGGTCTACCAGGACGACCGCGGCCTGATGGATCTGGCGGCCCCAAGACTGTTCGGCCGGCATCAGTTCGACAATGCCGGTCTCGCGATCGCGACGCTGCGCGCGCAGAAGGCGTTCAAGATCGACATCGCCGCGTTCGAGGCCGGCATCGTCAATGCCGAATGGCCGGCGCGGATGCAGCGCCTGGCGTCGGGCGCGCTGGTGGAGCAGGCGCCGCCGGGATGTGAGATATGGCTCGATGGCGGTCACAATGCCGAGGGCGGGCGCGTCGCCGCGGCAGCCTTGGGCGATCTCGAAGAGCGGGTGTCGCGTCCGCTCGTGGTCATCGTCGGCATGATGGCCAACAAGGATGGCGGCGCGTTTCTCGCCAACTTCGCGGGCCTGACCCGCCACATCATCGCGGTGCAGATCCCGGATCGCGCCAATGCGATGCCGCCGGACCGGCTGGCCGACGCCGCACGCGCCCTCGGCATGCGCGTGGAAGCCGCGGCCAGTGTCGAAGCGGCGCTGCGCTCGCTGGCGCGATTGGCTTACGAAGTGCCGCCGCGGATCCTGATCACGGGGTCGCTGTATCTCGCCGGCCATGTGCTATCAGCCAACGGCACGCCGCCGGGATAGGCTGCTCGTGTCCCGGACGCGGTGCAGTGCCTCTTCGGCGCTGGCGACGGGCTGGATCCGTTCGGCGTAAAACAAAACGGCCGGCTATTCGCCGGCCGTTTTCAGAAATAATTATCGCACGTCGCCGATCAGACCGCAGCAGTAATCCACTGCTGCAGCTTCGCCTTCGGCGCGGCGCCGACCTGGCGCGACGCCATCTCGCCGCCCTTGAAGATCATCAGGGTGGGGATCGACATCACGCCGTATTTCGAAGCCGTCTTCGGGCTCTCGTCGACGTTGAGCTTCACGATCTTGACCTTGTCGCCCATCGCGCCGGAGATCTCGTCGAGCGCGGGCGCGATCATGCGGCAGGGGCCGCACCATTCGGCCCAGAAATCGACCACGACCGGGCCGGTCGCCTTGAGCACTTCGGCGTCGAAATCGGCGTCAGAAACCTTGCCAACGGCCATTGGAATACCTCGTTCAGTTCGGGAAGAATGCGGCTTGAGAATCGCCGCCGGGATCATGCAGTCAACCTATGAACGCGGCGTTGCCGGGTCAAGCTTGGACATCCCCGCGGATAATGGTGGCCAGTTGCGCGTCCAGCGCAAGAGCAGAAATCTCCATCAATTCAGGCCTTTCGGTCCAAAGTAATGCTGCGCGGACCGGCAGTTGGGGATAAAGCTTCTGCAGCACCGCGCGGTAAAGCGCGAGCTGGCGGAGGTAGGTCGGCGGCGCCTCGGCGGCGAGTTTAGGCGGGGCGTGATTGGTCTTGAAATCGACGATCAGGACCTCGTCCGGGCTCACCACTAGCCGGTCGATTTGTCCCGAAACCAGGGCGGGCGGCCTTCCCGCCCGTTCCAGCCTTGCTGCGATCGAGACCTCGGCGCGGCTCCCGGCCGCAAATACCGCTGCAAAACGGGAATCCGCGATCAGGGCCAGCATCGCTTCTGCCAGCGCCGCGCGGTCGCCATCGGTCCAGCCGTCGGCATTGCGCGCAAGGTATTTCAGCGCCGCGTCGCGGCGGCGCTCGGTCGCGACATCGGGGAGGGATTGCAAGAGCCGGTGCACCAGCGTGCCGCGCTGCAGGGCGCGCGCACGCAACTGGATGGACTCGCCGGTTCGGACGCGATGATTTTCCTCCTCGGCAGCATCGGAGGGACGCAGCAGGTCGTCGGCGGGAAATTCTGCAGGAGCTGATGTGCGCAACCACGCGGGCAGTGCGCTCGGAGCAATCGTCGCCGGAGCCGCGGCCGCAGTTGTGCCAGCCGTGACGTCTTCAGGGCGCGAGTAGCGCTTTATCGCGCCGTCCGGCGTCTCGATCTCCTGCAGCTGCAATCCGGAATTGCCGAGGCCTTTGACGATCAGGTCGTACCACGAGAATTTGCGCACCGTGTTCATGTTGCCGGGCATACAGCCGCCGACGATCAGGCGGTCGGCCGCCCGCGTCATCGCCACATAAAGCAGGCGGCGGTATTCATCCTCGGTGTCGCCCAGCATCGCCGCGCGGGCTGCTGCGACCGCCGCCGGGTCGTCGGCCTTCTTGCCGGCCCACACCACGACATCAGGCGCATGAGGCGCCGCATTGCCGCGCGGCAGATGAATGAGTTTGAGGCGCTGCGTATCCGAAGGCGACGAGGTGGTATCCACCAGGAAAACCACCGGGGCTTCCAGCCCCTTGGCGCCATGCACGGTCATGACCCGGACTTCATCGCGGGAAATTTCCATGTCGCGCTTCACCTCGAGGTCGGCGGTGCGCAGCCAGGCCATGAAGCCTTGCAGCGAGGCGGGCGCCTTGCGCTCATAGCCCAGCGCAAGTTCGAGAAATTCGTCGAGCGCGTCGTTGGCTTCGTGCCCAAGCCGCCTCAGGATTCGCTTCCTGCCGCCGTCGCCGCCGAGCAGCCAGGCATAGAACGCAAACGGCGTTTCGGTTTTGCAACGGCGCTCACAGATATCAAGGCGCTTCACGGCATCCCTGAATTTGCCGTCGGTAACCGCGTGACGGTCCAGCGCCTGGCGCAGCGATCCCTTGCGCTGCCACGCCAGCTTGAACAGATCGTCGTCGGAAAGCCCAAACAGCGGGCTCTTGAGCGCGACCGCGAGCGCCAGATCGTCCTGCGGCAACAATAGCGCGTCGGCGAGGTTCATCAGATCGATGATCGCGATGTGCTCGGTCAATTTCAGCCGGTCGGCGCCGGCGACGGGAATGTTGGCGTGCTTCAGCGCCTGGATCACCGCGTCGAAGGCGTTGCCGCGCCGCCGCACCAGCACCAGCATGTCGCCATAGCGCAAGGGGCGGCGCTTGCCGGTGTGGCCGGTCATGGTGCCGCTTTCGACCAGCCGCTTGATCTCGGCCTGAATGCGCTTGGCGAGCCGCACCTCGGGGCTCGTCTGCGACAACCCGTCGAACGGCGCGCGCCAGCCTTCGATGTCCTGCCGCGCGTCCGGCAGCTGCAATTCCCAGAGCTCGATCACGCTCGGCCCGGCGTCGGCGAGTGAATTGTGGATCGGGTACAGATTTTCCGCAGAATGGATGCTGCGATAAATAGTTTCGTCGCGAAACACGTGATCGACGGATTGCAGGATCGCCGCTCCCGACCGGAACGAATAGGTGAACGATACCGGATCGAATTTCAGCCCGGCATCGATAAACTTCCTCTCCAGTCCTCTGCGGCGGCTATCGAATTCGCGCGGCGCCGCACCCTGGAACGAAAAGATCGACTGCTTCTCGTCGCCGACCGCGAAGATCGTGCGTATGACGCCGTCGCGCGCGCCTTCGCCGGAGGTAAATTCGGAAATGATATGGGCGACGATATCCCATTGCCGGGGGCTGGTGTCCTGGGCCTCGTCGATCAGCACGTGATCGACGCCGCGGTCGAGCTTGTAATGGACCCAGCCGGAGGATACGCGATTCAGCATCTCCAGCGTCTTGTCGATCAAATCGTCATAGTCGAGCAGGCCGCGCTCCTGCTTCTCGCGCCGGTAGTTTGCGGCGGCGGCCGTCGCGATTGCCAGCAGCGCTTGCGTCCGGTCCCGCGTGGTCACCGCCCGGCGCCGTTCGATCAAGGGACCGATGCGCTGGCCTTCCAGATCGAACAAGCGGGCGACTGCCGAATTGCTGTCGCAGAATTTCTTTGTCAGCACCGATTTGCGCGGCGCGCGCTCATCGGTGAGGAATACGCCGAGATATTCGTCAACCTGCACGCTGCCGGTAAATACCAGCGCGTCGCGGAGCCTGATAGCCTGGTCCTGATCGGACTTATTGCCGGTGTCGAGGATCGCGGCGACTTCTGTCCCATCGCGATCTCGGCAGATGCGGCCCGTCGACGATCTCGCGCTCGACGTCTTCGATACGCTCGAAGGCGTCGACACCAAGGGCGGCAGCCATCTGCGCCGCCGCCGCATCGGCACTGCCGGCGCTGTCGGTCCACGCCATGAAGCGATCGCGGCTCAGACAAGCCTCGCGCACGACATCCTTGAAGGTAACGTCGGCCGCACTCGCCATGGCGATATCGAGCGCACGGCCTGTGGCGCTCTCGGGATCGCGGGATGCCTCGAGCAGCACCGCGAGATTGGCGCGCTCCATCATCTCATTCTGGTCGCGGTCGTCGAGCACGGCAAAACGCGCCGGGACGTTGGCCTCGAACGGGAATTGCTGCAGCAGCCGGGTGCAGAGCGCGTGGATGGTCTGCACTTTCAGCCCGCCCGGCGTTTCCAGCGCGCAGGCGAACAACTCGCGGGCGCGCATCCGCAAATCAGCGTCGGGGCGCGCAATGCCCGCGTCGCGGATTGCGGCATCGAGCGCGATGTCATCAAGCGTGACCCAATGGCCGAGGGTGGAGAACACCCGCTCGGCCATATTGGCCGCCGCCGCCTTGGTGAAGGTAATGCAGAGGATTTTCTCCGGCGTCACGTCATCAAGCAATAGCCGGATCACCCGCTGCACCAGCACGTGAGTCTTGCCCGAACCGGCGTTGGCCGAGACGAAGGCCGAGGAGGCCGGATCCGATGCGCGCGCCTGGGTGGCGCGGACGGCATCGGGGATTGGGCGCGGCGCGGTCACCATTCCTCGATCCCCAGGCCGCCGGCCGCGGACCATTCCTTGATACGGGCGAGATCGTCGTAGGTGCCGTAGCGGTTCGACCACATCGACAGATTGAGCGAGGTATAGGCCTGGTCCTCGTTCTCGAAGGCGCGGATCAGCGCCTCTAACTTCCTTCGCGCTTCGTCGGCGGCAACATCGGGCGGCTGCGGCTGGTCGCTTTGTTTGATCTTGAGCTCCAGCGGCTTTTGCTCTCCCGGGGGATTGTTGCCGCTGAGTCTGACATAAGCGATCTGGCTGACCGAGCTACCCGCCGGAATATTGGCAAAACCGCCTTCCCTCAAGATGGCCGCCTCCAGCGTGAGCTGCGGCGACAGCCCCATCCGCACCTGTTTGCCGGTCGGCGGTTGCCCGGTCTTGTAGTCCAGGATCGCATATGTGCCGTCATGACGGCGTTCGATCCGGTCGGCGCGCGCCGACAGCACGAAAGTGCGCTCATTGTCGAGGGGGATCGGGATTTCGCCTCGGATTTCGGCCGCGATCTCAGCGACATTGCCGCGCCGAGCGATTTCCCATTCGGCGAACCACGCGGCGATCCGCTGGAAACGCGGCCACCACAGCGCGCGGGCTTCCGGCCGCTCCATCAGGGGTGCAAAAAACTTCTCGCCGATGCCGCGCAAGGCGCGCGCGGGATCGTCGGGAAGGGCCGTCGCGAAGGTCTGGGTAAATTCGCCGAGCGCATCGTGGATCGCCGAGCCGCGGTCGGCGGCCGACAGCGGCATGTCGACGGGATCGAGCGGCGCCAGCTTCAAGATATATTTCGCGTAGATGGTATAGGGATCGCGCAGCCAGTCCTCGATCGCCGTCACCGACAGTTTCAGCGGCCGGGTCGCGCGCGGCGGCTTCGGTGTGGGCTGCGGGATCGGCTCGACCTTGTCGGGCCGGTCCAGCCCATCGGCGAAGCGGACATATTTTTCGCCGGCCGCGACAGCGGCTTGCCAGCGCTCCTCGCCCGCGACCGCCTCGAGCCGGTGCAGGAAACGCGACGCCACCGCGGGCGCGCCGCCGACCTTGGCGGCGTGACTGAGGATGACGTCGTCGGTGCCGAGCAATTGCGCGAAATCGTGCGCGGAAAGACCGATGCGCCGCTCCGGCAGATCGAGGCCCAGTTCGTGCCGCATCGGCCGGCTCAGCCACGGATCGATCCGCGGCGCCGGCGGCCATACGCCTTCGACCAGCCCGCCAACAATGACGCGGTCGGATTGCGTCAGCCGCGCTTCCAGCGGGCCGTAGATATGCAGCTGTGCGCTCGCCGATTCCGGCCGCCGCACCGTGCGGTCGCCGAACGCGGTCTGGAACACTTCCGGATAATCACCGAGCTGAACCATCAGGCCGCTTGCGGCGATTTTACCCCCGTCAGCTTTGCCGAGCAGTTCGTCGAAGGCGGCTGTCAGCGATGATCCCTGTTGACCGTCGAATACCACAGCGACGCCATCCGGGTCGCGTGACAGCTCCATCAGGACCTCGCGATGGCGTGCCGCAAGCTCGGCAAAATCGTAAAGCTTCGACGAGGCCAGATTTTCAAGCGGTGAAAGCGCCGCCTGCAAAGCAGCGATCAGCTGCTGCGCCCGATCGAGTTCTCCATCTCCAAGCCGGGTCCTTGGCTCGGAGGCGTGGAGCGAGGAGGTCTCGCGGCGCTTGAGCTTGGCGAGTTCACCGCGGAAGCGCGCGAAGTCGCGCGCGAGGCCTTCGCTTCCTGCTTGAGGACGCGTGCCGCGCAACAGCGCCAGTTCGAGCACCTCGACGGCGTGCTTGAAAGCGCCCTGCGCGCCGCCCAGCCGGCACAGCGGATGTTTCAGCAGCGCCAGCAGCGTCGGCGGCTCGAGCTGCCTCGCCACCGCTTCTGCGGCGAGCCGTGCAAAAATTCCCGCTGATGTCTCCATCAACGCATCGCCGCCGGAATCGTCGAATGCGAGGTTCCAGCGGCCGAGCGCGGCCATCACGCGCCGCGCCAGCGCGCGATCCGGCGTCACCAGCGCCGCCGATTTGTTCAGATGCCGCGCCTCGCGCATCGCGACCGCGATCGCCAGCGCTTCCATCTCGGGATTGGCAGCTTCGATGACGGCCAGATTTGTCATGCCGCCCGAGATCTTCTCGACGATCTCGGGCTGGGCCAGCCGCCGATGCCATTGCGCGGACGCGTTGGAAGGCCGCATCGCTTCGGAGACCAGCACATCGCGGCCATGCGGCGCCGGGTTTCCCAGGATTTCGACGTCGCCGCGCTTGATTCCAAATCGATGCAGCAGCGCGTGCATCGCGAACTGCGGATGGTTCGACGCCGGCGGCGTGGTGAATTTGCCCTTGATGTCCCTGACACCGCCAATCAGTTGCCACGCATCGTCGTCGAGATCGGTATCGAGCCCCGGCAGCACCACCGCCCCTTGCGGGAGCGTGCTTACGGCGTGGAGGAATTTCGCCGTCGCCGGCATCGAGCCGGTCGAGCCCGCCGCGATCACCGGGCCGTCGTGATGGGTGGTCAGGCGCTTTCCTTCCGCCTCGATCAGGAGGTCGCGCCGCGCCGCCGGCTCGATCTTCTCGATTTCCTGGAGATGAGCAGGCCACGCCTGCCGCGCGATGTGCAGGAATTCGAGCGAGTGCTGCCAGTATTTGTCGAGCTGGTCCGGCACCAACCCGTCCAGCGCTTCCCAACCGACGCCACGGGTGACCATGTCGTCCATCAGGCGCGCCAGATCGCCAGCCAGCGCAAGCGTCGATGCCGGTCCGCCGACCACAAGCGGCGCCGAGACGGGAGTCTTGGCCCAGGCCGCGACCAGTCTTGCCAGCGTGAGCCTGCGCTCGAGTTCGCCCAGCTTGGGTGGAATGTCCAGCGGCGCGGCGCCGCCGTATTGTTCGAACTCTTCCGCGAAGGCCAGTTCGTCTTCGTCGATGTCGCCGAGCGCGACAATGCGCGGCAGCACCACCGCGTCCGTCTTCAGCACGTCGAGAAAGATTTCCCGCGCCATGCGTCCGGCGCGCCGGGTCGGCAGATAGAGCGTCGCCTGCGCCAGTTTCTCCGGGCGCGCGCGGGCCTCAAAACCATCGACCAGTCGGCCATCGACCAAGGCTGCGATGACGGCGCGCAAGAACGGCACTGAGACGGGAACGCTGAAAACGCGCATGGGCTTCCTGATTCGCTGGTCTGCGCATCATGGCATGGGCAGCAAGGGGGAGGGAGTTGCGGGAGCACCGCGCCGTCATTCCGGGTCTGCGCCTTACGGCGCATCCCGGAATGACAAGGGAAATCACGCGACGCTGGCGAGAAAGGCCTCTTCCGCCGCGTAGACCGCGTCGGGGGTTCCCACATGCATCCACACGCCATCCAGCCGCAGGCCGAACAGCCGCTCCTGCTCGTTGGCGCGATCGAACATCTTCGTCAGCGAAAATTCGCCCGAGGGGGCACCGGCGAACAGGGACGGCGACATGATCGCCGCGCCGGCATAGACGAAGGGCACGACCTGATGCTCCCTGCGCTTGCGCAACGCGCCATCGGGCAGCATGGCGTAATCGCCGCGTCCGCCATAACCGATGCTGCTCGTGGTCGGCGCCATCAGAAGCAGGATGTCCATGTGCGCGGGGTCGAAGGCTTCGGCCAGCCGCGCCAGATTGGGCCGCACGCCATCGATCCACATGGTGTCGGCATTGACAAGGAAAAACGGGGCGCGGCCGAGCAACGGCAGCGCCTTGACGACGCCGCCGCCGGTGCCGAGCACCTCGTCGCGCTCATCCGAGATGATCACGCGAGGCCGCGTGCGCCCCGCGACGTGATCGATGATCTGATCGGGCAAATAGTGCACATTGACGACAGCTTCGCTCATCCCGGCGTCGCCGAGCTTGTCGAGCACATGGTCGAGCAGCGCGCGGCCGGCGACGCGCACCAGCGGCTTTGGCATCCGGTCCGTCAAGGGGCGCATGCGCACGCCAAGACCGGCGGCGAGGACCATGGCTTTAGCGGGTTTGACGGACATTCCAGAAATTTCTCGAACCGCTGTTGTTGGCAGCGCAAATCATATCACGGTGATTCGCGAGGGCTACCGATCAATGATGCCATAATCGTCCGGCATGACGGTTGTGCGACGGGTATCTGGCGGCGTTCAGACTTCCGGCGGCCTGCGGCGCACTGCGCTTCGCCAGCTTCTTCTTCTTGTCGCCGGTCTTGAGGAAATTGACGCCGATCTGATCGCCATTGACCCAGGCCAGTTCGCAGCGGCGGTAGGCGAGGCCAGTGGACGACAGCAGCAGGAAGAACTCCTTGAGATGCAGCCCCTCGACGGAACCTTCGACCGTGAGTTTGGCGCCGATCTCCGAAATGTCTTCCATCGTGCAATTGCGCCGCCAGGTGCCATCGATACCCATCATATGCGCGGCTATCCCGCGTTCGAATGTGACGCGCTCACCCTTGCGCCGTTCTGACACCATGGACTAGCTCCCGCCCTCAAAGCAGCCCCGCGCGCTCGCGGGCAGGGCTCTGCCTACAGATTAAGGCACAGGTGGCTAACAAGCGGTAAATCAGGGAACCGGCGGGGGGACGTTGGCCGAATACCACTCCCGGGCGCGCGCGAGCACGGGGTGAGCCAGCGAACGGTTGAGATAGGTCCAGATCCGGGGCTGATGGCGCAGATATTGCGGCTTGCCGTCGCGCCGGTTGAGGCGCGCAAAGGTGCCGAGCAGCCGCGTGTTGCGCTGCGCCGACATGATGGCATAAAGCTCGGCGAAGGCGGCCGGGTCAAAACTGTCGTCGGAGGCGCGCCGCGCCTTGATGTAGCGGGTCAAGAGCGCAAGCTCGAGCTGCTCGGGCACGTCCACCCGCGCATCCTGCAACAGCGATACCAGATCATAGGCGGCCGGGCCCAGCACGGCGTCCTGGAAGTCGATGATGCCAACTCGCGCCGTCCCGGTCCGTTCGTCGAGCCAGATCAGATTGGGGGAATGAAAGTCCCGCAACGCCCAGGTCCTGGCGGCGGATGCAGGCTTGCTCAACAAATCGCGCCACATCATGACGAATTCGGCGCGCAGGTTGTCGGTCAGCTCCGCGCCGCGGTCCGGCATATACCATTCGAGCATCAACCCGACCTCGACCAGCAGCGCCTCGGTGTCGAAGGTCGGTATGGCGTAGGTGATCTGCGGCGCCACCGGCAGGATTTCGGGCAAGGCTTCGCGATGCAGCGCCGCCAGCATGTCGGTGGCGGCTTCATAGCGCTCCGCGATCGGCCGCGGCGGCTCGCCTTCGATAAAACCGGCGCTGCCGAAATCCTCGGTGATCAGGAATCCGGCGTCGAGATCGGCATGATGGATTGAGGGTGCCGAGAAGCCGCGCGCGCGCAGGCCGTTATCGATGGCGACGAACGGTTTGACGTCCTCGGCCAGATGCACGGCGGCGCTGTATGATTTGCCGTCATAGACCGTCGGCCCATCGGGACGGAGCGGTGAATTCATCAGGATGACAACGCCATCGTCGCGGACGAGCCGCGCATAGGACCGCGTCGAGGCGTCGCCGGGCATGCGCCGGCGTCTTGCATCGGCATAGCCTGCGTCGTCGAGAAACTGCCGCAGCGCCTTGAGCCTTGCGACTTGCGCTGCCGCTTTGCCGTAGCCGGTGATTTCGGCGGCGCGGGCGGTCGATCCCAGCGCCGGACGGTGGCTCAGCGCGATATCGATTCGGTCCTCGGGAAGTGCTGAAGGCGCGCGCTCCGGCCATTCGATCAGGGCCACCGTGCCCTCCGGCAAGGGCGACAGGCCGATCTCCTCCAGTTCCGCGGCATCGTTGATGCGGTACAGATCCGCGTGAAGCAGCGGAAACGGCGGCAGGTCGTAGACTTGCGCAAGCGTGAAGGTCGGGCTCGGAACCTCCAGCGCGTCGTCGCCGGCCAGATACCGGATCATGGCCCGGGCGGCTGCGGTTTTCCCGGCGCCGAGGTCGCCGGAAAGGGTGATGACGTCGCCGGGGCCGATCAGCAACACCAGGTCGGCCATCAAATTCGCGGTCGCCGTCTCGTTCGACAGCGCAAGCGAGAATGTGGTGGGGACGGTCATTCAGCGGCGTTGCGATGCGCAGCCTGATCGACCGGAAAGTCGCAGGTGACGGTCGTGCCTTTGCCGACGATCGAATCGACGCGCACCTTGCCTCCATGCAGTTCGACAAAGGAGCGCACCAGCGACAGGCCGAGGCCGGCGCCGCGATGCCGCGAGCCGTGGGAATGACTCTCGAACCAGTCGAACACCTTGTCCTTGACGTCAGGCGGAATGCCCGGACCGGAATCGGTCACGGTGAAAATGACGCTGTGCTCGGTTCGCCTGGCGCTCAAGCCGACGGTGGCGTCCTGCGGCGAAAATCCGACGGCATTTGCCAGCAGATTATACAGCACCTGCACCACGCGGCGTTCGTCGCCGACAAAGTTGCCGATGTTGGGATCGACGTCGACCTTGAGCTGGATGCGGTCGGTGGCGAGCCGGTCCTGAATGCCTTCGGCGGCGGCTTCGATGGTCTTGCGGATGTCGATGGAGCCCAGATTGAGCGACATCGCGCCGGCGTCGATGGTGGCGAGATCGAGGATGTTGTTGATGATCGCGAGCAGCGCGTTGGTCGAGGCCGTGATGTAACCGAGATACTCGGCCTGCTTCGGCATCAGCGGACCGGTGCCCGGGTCGCTCAGGAAGTGCGCAAAGCCGATGATGGTGGTCAGCGGCGAGCGCAGCTCGTAGGACACGTGGTGGACGAAATCGACCTTCATCTGGTCGGCGGTCTCGAGCGCCTCGTTGCGCTCGCGCAGCGCGCGTTCGACGTTTTCGGTATCGGTGATGTCCTGGAATGTCAGCATGGTGGCGCCGTCGGGCAGCGGCATGGTCATGCAGTCCAGCACGCTGCCATCCTTGCGCTCGAGCTTCAGCGGCACCTCGACCCGGTTCTCGATCGCGGTAATGGCTTCGCGCAGCGTCCGCCAGATGTCCGCGTCATCGAACAGCGGCCTGCACCAGGCTTCCACGGTCTCGATATGCGGCTGCTCCCGCAGCGCCTCGGGCGACAGCTTCCACATTTTGGCGAATGCCGGATTGAACAATTGCGCGCGGCCGTTGCTGCCGAACACCGCCACCGCTTCGGCGAGATTATCCAGCGTCTCACGCTGGACCCGGATCAGGCCGTCGAACCGCCGCGCCAGCTCCAGGCTTTCGGTAACGTCGTCGAACAGATAGGTGACGCCGCCTTCCGGATTTGGCGTGGTGACGACGCTGACCGCGCGGCCGTCGGGCAGATACCAGGTGTCCTTTTCGGGTTCGACCGCGCGATAGGCCTCGTGCAGCTTGGCCTTCCAGGCCCGGAAATCCGGCTGCTCCGGCAGCTTGCGGGCGGCGCGCAGCCGGTCGAGCACGCTCGAATCGTCGGGGTTGCCGTCGAGAAATGCGCGGTCGAGGTCCCACAGCCGGCGATAGGAATCGTTGTAGAACGCCAGCCGCCGCTGGGCGTCGAATACGGCGACGCCGGACGACAGTTGATCGAGCGTGCGCCGATGGGCCTCCGCCATCCGCACCAGCGCCGCGCTGAGCGCGGTGGCTTCGCTGGCGTCGATGGCGATGCCGACGCTTCCGCCGCCGACATTGCGCGCCCGCACGTCGTAGAAGCGCCGCTCGCCGCCGACCACGATCGGCAGCCGCGCGGCGAACTCGGTCGCGCCGTTCAAGGCGCGGTCCATATCGCCGCGGTCGCCGCTGTCGAGCAGTTCAAGGTCGCGATCGATCGCATCGGCGACGCTTAAGGCTTCCGTCGCCCGCGCATAGGCGGCATTGGCGTAGCTGAGACCGCCTTTGGCGCCTTTGGCCCAGATCGGCCAGGGCGCCGCGGCGACGAAACCGCGCAACATCTCGGTTTCTTCCAGCAGCGCCTTGTGGCGGAGGTTGGTTTCGGCGAGTTCCCGGCGCAATCCGGAGAGTTCGCGAATCCGGACAATGGCCTGGCCGCCGATGGCGCGGCCCATCGCCTCGATGGCGTGTCCATTCGCGGTGGTGAGGTTGAGCAGAAAGCCCTCGCCATGTTCGCGCAACGCGTCGACCGCATGATCCATCTGCAGCGCCGGCTCCGGCGGCAGCCAGGTTCCGAAGGCAAGGATGCGCTGCGGCTGATATTGCTGGGACTCCTGCGGCATCAAAAGCGCAGTGTCGCCGCTGATCTGCGGGCGATTGTCGCCTGCAGCCCACGATATCAGGATCTGCGGCTCCGCGAACAGCAGCGCCCGGAAGCGGTCGGCCTGGGCTTGCAGATCCGCGATATCGGAGCGCAGCCGCGCCTCGCTTCTTGCCGCGCGAACGCGCGTGCGCATCAGCAGGATAGCCGCCAGCACCGAAAAGCCGAGCAGCGCCAGCGCGGTCGTCAGTACCGCGATTTCCTGACGGTTAAAATCGAAGAAGGCCGAGAGCGCCGGCAGGAGAGATAAATCGCCGGCCTGGGCCGGTACGACGGACACCAGGGTGGCGCCAAGGGTGGTCACGCCGTTGCGTGCCAGTGATGTGCACGACAGCATGGTCCGACGCATCGCAACGATCACGCCCGACATGGTTTGCCCCAAACCGCACGACTTTACGCCCGGCGCTTGACCACATGATCCGCCAAAGTGTGAGCGGGCTGGCGATAAGATCATGCGTCCTTAATGACTTAGAGCGCGATCGGACGCAAAACCAGTACGCACTTTGCTGATCGCGCTCGCATTCGCGAATTGAGTGACAATATCCCCATCGGGAGTCGAGGGGTAAGAGTCCAGACCGTGAACGCAAACCGCATCGCGAAAAAATGCAGTGCTAAATTTTATCGGAACGATTTTCATGAAAATGAATCCGCTGGTTGACTGGAATTAGCGCCCGGTCGAACCGAAGCCGCCGCTGCCGCGCCGGGTCGTGGAAAGCTCCACCGCGGGGACGAGTTCCACGCGGACCACCGATGCAATCACCATCTGCGCGATGCGCTCGCCGCGCCGGATCGAAAACGGCGCCTCGCCGTGGTTGATCAGGAGCACGCCGATCTCGCCGCGATAATCGGCGTCGACCGTGCCCGGCGCATTCAGCACGGTGACGCCGTGCTTCGATGCAAGGCCCGAGCGCGGGCGGACCTGCGCCTCATAGCCCGATGGCAGCGCGATCGTCAGCCCGGTCGGCACCAGCGCGCGCTGGCCCGGCGACAGGATCAGAGGCGAATCCTCGGGAACCGCTGCCAGCAGGTCGAGTCCCGCGGCGTGGGCGCTCTGATAGGCCGGCAGCGCCAGGCCTTCGCCATGCGGCAATTGCCGGATCTCGAGTTTCACAGCGGCGCTCACGAGGCTTTCTCCACAGTGTCGGTTATCAAGGTTTTGGCGACGCGCGCCACCAGCGCGGCGGCGACCTGCTCCTTGGTCATCGCCGGCCAGGATTCGACGCCGATGCCGTCGCCATCGCGGGTCAGCAGGTGGACGGTGTTGCGGTCGCCGCCCATGATGCCGGTCGCCGGCGAGACGTCATTGGCGACGATCCAGTCGCAGCCCTTGCGCGCAAGCTTGGCCTTGGCGTTGTCGATCAGATTTTCGGTCTCGGCTGCGAATCCGATCACCAGCCGCGGCCGCCGGTCCGGCAATTTTGCAATCGTTGCAAGGATGTCGGGATTTTCGATGAGCTGCAGCGGCGGCATGCCCGCCGAGGTTTTCTTCAGCTTCTGCTCGCCTGCATTGGCGACGCGCCAGTCGGCGACGGCGGCGGCGAAGATCGCGATATCAGCCGGAAGGGCGGCTTCCACCCGGTGCAGCATCTCGCGCGCCGACTCCACATGCTTCACCGTTACGCCGGCGGGATCGGCGAGGTCGACCGGGCCCGAGATCAAGGTGACATCCGCGCCGGCGGCCTGTGCCGCGGCGGCAATGGCAAAACCCTGTTTGCCGGAGGAGCGGTTGGCGATGTAGCGCACCGGATCGATCGGCTCGTGCGTTGGTCCAGCGGTAATGAGGACGCGCTTGCCGGCAAGCGGGCGCGGCTGGGCGGGGCGCAGAAATCGCTCGGCAGCGGAAGCTATTTCCACAGGCTCCGCCATCCGGCCGACCCCGGCCTCTCCGGCTTCCGCCATTTCGCCGGCATTGGGTCCGATCATGGCGACGCCGTCGCGTTCGAGCTGCGCGACATTGCGGCGGGTGGCGGCATTGTTCCACATCAGCGGGTTCATCGCCGGCGCCAGCAGGATCGGCCGGTTGGCCGCGAGCAAAATCGCGCTGGCGAGATCGTCGGCATGACCCTGCGCGATCTTCGCCATCAGGTCCGCGGTCGCCGGCGCCACCACGATCAGGTCGCAGTCGCGCGCGAGACGGATATGGCCGGCATCGAACTCGCTCTCGGGATCGAACAGATCGGTGTAGCAGCGCTCGTTCGACAGCGCGCTGGCGGCAAGCGGGGTGACGAATTGCTGGGCGGCCCTGGTCAGCACGCAGCGGACGTGAATCTGCCGCTCTTTCAGCCGCCGGATCAGGTCCAGCGCCTTGTAGGCGGCGATGCCGCCGCCGATGATCAGGGTGACGCGCGGGAGGCTGCTGGCGGCCTCGCGGTGGACGCGAGGATGCGTCGCCGGGCCTTGCGAAATGGCTTGGGACGCGGCTGCGGCGAAGGAAGGGCTGTGCTGTGAGGCGTCGCGCAGGATCACCCGCACCTCGTCTTCCACCGAACGGCCGTTGCGGGCTGCGCGCAGCCGCAGCTCGTCCCGAATGGCGTCGTCGAGTTTTCGGATGGTCAGGCTGGCCATGGCTGAATCCGGCGAGAATATGATAGCAATGCTATCATATTATGATTGCATTGCAATCACATCTGTTTGATGGCAACCAAAATCCCGATAAATGTCGCGGCGATAATCCAGAGCGCCAAGGCGCGCCACCGGCTCCTGCGGCCCTCGGTCCGGCCGATCGCCGCGATCGTCTCCGGCGACAGCGCCAGCCCTTCCCGGGTCATGGTCTCCAACTGCTCCAGCACGGCCACCGAGCGCGCCGCGATCGCCGGAAGGCCCGCCAGCACGCGGCCGAGCTCGCCGGCGCCGGACATCGCTCCCTGAATGCGCCCCAGCGGGCCGAGATTGCGCTCGATCCATTCGCGCACCACGGGATCGGCGACCTTCCAGATGTCGAGTTTTGGATCGAAGCTGCGCGCGACGCCTTCGACCACCACCATGGTCTTCTGCAGCAGGATCAGTTCGGGCCGGGTCCGCATGTCGAACAGGCCGGTGACCTCGAGCAGCAGCGTCAACAGCTTCGCCATCGAAATTTCTTCGGCGGTGCGATTGTGGATCGGCTCGCCGATGGCGCGGATGGCCTGCGCGAAATTCTCGACCGAGTGATGTCCCGGCACGTAGCCGGCCTCGAAATGCACTTCGGCGACGCGGCGATAGTCGCGCGTGATGAAGCCCAGCAGAATTTCGGCGAGGAAGCGTCGCTCCTTCAGGCCGAGCCGGCCCATGATGCCGAAATCGACCGCGACCAGGCGGCCGGCGTCGTCGAGAAACAGATTGCCGGGGTGCATGTCGGCATGAAAGAAGCCGTCGCGCAGCGCGTGGCGCAGGAAACTCTGGATCACCTTGCGCCCGAGCTCGGGCAGATCGATCCGCGCTTCCTCGAGCCGCGCATGATCGCTCAGCGCGATGCCGTCGACCCATTCCATCGTCAGCACATTATGCGTGGTGCGATCCCAGTCGACGGCGGGGACGCGAAAGTCCGGATCGCCGCGGGTGTTCTCCGCCATCTCGGACAGCGCGGCAGCCTCCAGCCGCAGATCCATCTCGATCGCCACCGAGCGCGACATCGTATTGATGACCTCGATCAGCCGCAGCCGCCGCGCTTCGGCCGAGTAGGCTTCCGCATTGTGCGCGACAAAGAAGAAATCGGCGAGATCGCGGCGGAAGCGCGCGGCGACATTGGGCCGGAGCACCTTCACCGCCACCGGCGTGCGCACGCCGTCCCGCTCGGTTTCACCGCGATGCACCTGCGCGATCGAGGCCGCGGCGACCGCGGGACCGAAGCTCGCAAACGCCTGCGCCAGCGGGCGTTCCAGCGACAGCGCGATCACGGCTTCAGCCTCGGCTTGCGAAAACGGCGGTAGCCGGTCCTGCAGGCTTTCCAGATCGCGCGCCATCACGACGCCGACCACATCGGGCCGGGTGGCGAGAAATTGTCCGAGCTTGAGATAGGCCGGCCCCAGCCGCGTCAGCGCGCGCGACAGCCGCGGACCGGATTTGGCACCGGGGCGCTCGATGATGCGGGCGAGGCGAAGCGCGAGCTGCCCGGGAGGCGGCACCAGGCTCGGATCGACGACGCCAAACACGCCCTCGCGCGCGAACACGAAACCGGCGCGGGCAAGCCGCGCGATGTGGGTCATTGCAGAGATCACAAACGCCAGCCCGAATGCAACGCCACGATGCCGCCTGAGAGGCTCTGCCAGTTGACCCGGGAAAAGCCGGCCGCCCTTATCATTTCGGCAAACGCGCTCGCCTTGGGAAACTTGCGGATCGATTCGACGAGGTAGCGATAGGATTCGGCGTCGCCGGTCACCGCGCGGCCGAGCGGCGGAATGACCTTGAACGAAAACAGATCGTAGATTCGATCGAGCCCGGGCACATCGACGGTGGAAAATTCCAGGCAGAGGAACCGGCTGCCGGGCTTCAGCACGCGAAACGCTTCGTTGAGCGCGAGATCGATCCGCGGCACGTTGCGGATGCCGAACGCGATGGTGTAGGCGTCGAAACTGCGGTCCGGGAAAGCCAGCGCCTCGGCATTGCCCTCGACGAACGATACCCGGTCGTCGAGATGGCGCGCCGTCGCGCGCTCGCGGCCGACGTGGAGCATATCGGAATTGATGTCGCAGACGGTGGCGCGAAATCCGGCGCCGGCCGCCTTGGCGGCGCGAAACGCGATATCGCCGGTGCCGCCGGCAACGTCGAGCAGCGCAAACGGCGTATCGCTGCGCGGCGGGTTGAGCGCATTGATCATCACCTCTTTCCAGAAGCGATGCAGGCCTGCCGACATCAGGTCGTTCATCAGGTCGTAACGCGACGCCACGCTGTGGAACACGTCGTTCACCAGCGTCTGCTTGTCGCCCAGGGGGACGTCCCTGAAGCCAAAATGCGTGGTTTGGTCCGGCCGATCCATCACGTCATCTCCATCGCCGGACCATAGCGCGCCCGCCGCAATGGCGCTATCACGTCAGCATCTCAAGGTGAACGCCCCATCCATGCCCGAACTACCCGAAGTCGAGACCGTCCGCCGCGGCCTGCAGCCCGTCATGGAGGGGTCGAAAATTGTAACAGCGGAAGTGCGCCGAAAAGACCTGCGGTTTGCCTTCCAGAAGGATTTTGTGGCGCGGCTTACCGGCCAGACCGTGACCGGCCTCGGCCGCCGCGCCAAATACCTGCTGGCCGATCTGGCCTCGGGCGACGTGCTGTTGATGCATCTGGGCATGTCGGGCTCGTTCCGCGTCATCAAGGACGATGAAAGGAACGCGCCGGGCCAATTCCACCATCCGCGCAATGAGGATCGCGCGCACGACCATGTGGTGTTTCACATGTCGTCGGGCGCGGCCGTTGTCTTCAACGATCCGCGCCGTTTCGGCTACATGAAAATCATTGCCCGCGGGGCGATCGACGATGAACCGCTGCTGAAAGGCCTCGGCCCCGAACCGCTCGGCAATGAATTCGACGCCAAAATGCTGGCACGCTCCTGCGCCAACAGGAAGACCAGCCTGAAGGCGGCGCTGCTCGACCAGCGCGTGGTGGCGGGGCTCGGCAATATCTATGTCTGCGAGGCGCTGTATCGTTCGCAGCTGTCGCCGCGAAGACTGGCCGCGACGCTGGCGAGCAAAGCCGGACCACGCAAGGGCGTTGCCGGGGGCGAACCGACCGATCATGCGAAACGGTTGGTCACGGCGATCCACGCGGTGCTCAATCAGGCCATCAAGGCCGGCGGCTCGTCGCTGCGCGACCATCGCCAGACCGACGGCGAACTCGGCTATTTCCAGCACTCGTTTCAAGTCTACGACCGCGAAGGCGAGAAATGCCAGACCGCGGGGTGTAGCGGAATCGTGCGGCGGTTCACCCAGAACGGACGCTCGACATTCTGGTGCCCGAAATGCCAGAAGTGATCCGAAGGCTCACAAGATTTCAAAACAAGCGTACAGGCTGTAGGCCGCCGCGATCAGCGACAGCAGAAAGCCGCACAGGAAGCCTATCGTGCCACAGATCAGCGTCGTTGCTGCGGGATGCCGTGCAGCCGCAGACGCGGTGTTCTCCAAGATGGCCATGCATCTTTCCTTCAGTCGCGATGAGAGGGAAATGATCGATTCATCGACCCGTGCGTCGACTTATAGACTTCGTCGTGGCGCAGACGGATCGAACTTGAACTTCCCGGCCAGCCGCTGTTTGAGGCTGACCGGGAAGCCCGCGCAACGCGTCACGCTATTTCGCAAACTTTGCCTTGATCGTGGCAAGGCCGGCCTCGTAAATGCCAGTCAACGCTTCGCGCGCAGCCTGTTCCTTGCCGGGGTCCGGAACGTAGGTGCTGCTCCAGATAACGGTGGAAACGCCGTCACTTTTAGGCACGACCTTTATCGTCGACGCATAACCGGTGACCGGCAACGGACTGGATTTGAAGGTGTACGAATAACTATGTTCGGCGTCGCTGCGCGCGGTCTGCGTCTCCACGAACGTCGCCTTGCCATCCCTGGTCACGAGCGTTCGTTCCAGCGGAAAGGCTCCATTCTCCGTGCAGGTGCCGACGGGCGGTAACCAATCCTTGATGGCGCAGAATGGGCCGATCATCGACCACACCGCCGAAAGCGTACCGCTGACGTCGACACTGCGGTACAGCGTTGCGGCGAATGCCGGCGAAACATTGACGCTGAGAAAGGCCAGCGCGCCAAGCGCCGCAATCTGCGTCACCGTTGTGAAATTTCGTTTGGTCATGTGCTTTTTCATAGCTTCATCCTTGGTTTCTTGAAGTTGAGGGTTTGGCAGAGGCAGTTGGTGCAGGGTTGAAGTCCGCCTGCGCTCGTCATGCGCCAATTACGGGCCGCCGCGACCCGCTGCCAGTTCAGGAACTGAATCCGGCCCGATACAGAAACTGAACTGGAAAACCCCGCCGTCCGGCCGTAGCTTGCTCGCGCTACTTCCTGTGGAGGACACCATGACCGTAGGCAGCTACCAGCAATTCTGTCCGGTCGCGATGGCGGCGGAGATATTGTGCACGCGCTGGACCATCATCCTGCTCCGCGAGATGGTTGCCGGCTCGACGCGCTTCAATGAATTGCGCCGCGGCGTTCCGCGCATGTCGCCGGCTCTGCTGTCGCAACGCCTGAAGGACCTTGAAAATGCCGGCATCGTGGCGCGCACGGCGTCGGCCTCGGATACCGGTGTCTTTGAATATCAATTGACGGAATCGGGACGCGAACTCGGGCCTCTCATCGAGGCGTTCGGAGTTTGGGGTCAGCGCCGGATCGAATTGAAATTATCGCTTCAGCATCTCGATGTGGATCTTCTGATGTGGGATATGCGGCGAAATCTCAACACCACGCCGATGCCGGCGCGCCGCAGCGTCGTGGAGTTCGTGTACCCCGAATTGCCGGCGGCGCAGCGGCGCTGGTGGCTGATCGTCGATCCCGAGACGGGCGTCGATCTGTGCAAGATCGACCCGGGATTGGATGTTGATCTCTATGTCTCCGTCGACCTGCGCAGCATGACAGCCATCTGGATGGGGCTCGATACGGTGCGCGCTGCCGTCGCGAATCGACGGATGGTGTTGACGGGAAGCCGGCAACTCGCGACATCCATGCAAACCTGGCTGGGCCTCAGTCCTTTTGCGAAGGAGCGCAAGCTCGCGAGCTAGCCGATCAAGGCGTTAGCGGCCGAATGCCGCATGCGCGGCAGCAAGCGGCAGCAATGACGCAGTACAGTTCGTGAACTGGACCACCATCGCAGAGCCCTGATAATCGGCCCAACTCGATTATCCACGAAAGGTGAAAATCATGGGTCACATGGGAAGCTGCTTTTGCGGCGCTGTTAAAATTGAGGTCACGGGGTCACCGGAGGCCATGGGCTATTGTCATTGCAATTCCTGCCGTTCCTGGTCGGGTGGGCCGGTCAATGCGTTCAGCCTCTGGAAATCCGATGCGGTGCGGATCACAGCCGGGGCGGAGCATGTTGCGACGTTCCACAAGACACCGTTCAGCGGGCGGACGTATTGCAAGCTCTGTGGCGGGCACCTGATGAACGGCCATCAACCCGTTGGACTGATCGACGTGTTCGCCGCAACAATCCCGACGCTGAAATTCACTCCCGGCGTTCATGTCAATTATGCCGAGACGGTGCTGCCGATGAAGGACGGGCTGCCCAAGCTGAAGGACTTTCCGGCCGAACTGGGCGGCTCCGGCGAACAGCTGCCGGAATGACCGCCGGCGGATCGGGTGACTGATCCTCTGGTTCGCCTGCAAAACCCCGGCGTTGGTGCCGGGGTTTTTGCATGTCAGGCCGCGGACGACAGTCGGCGGGTTGCTGGGCCTGCTTGACCCCAGGTCAAATGCCGTGAAGATCGGCTGTGATACGCAGGTCTCCTGCAGAAACAGAAGGTGATACGGCAGCATGACCGGTAACTGGCGGAATCGCGCGGGCACCGTTTTCGATTGTCAGAAACAGCCGGCGTCGGGCAGTCGCGGCATGGTGGTCAGCAATCATCCGCTCGCCTCGGCCGCGGGCGCCGAGATGCTCGCCGCCGGCGGCAACGCCGTCGATGCCGCGATCGCGACCTTGTTCGCGCTGACCGTGGTCGAGCCGATGATGGTCGGGATCATCGGCGGCGGCATGGCGCATATCCGGCTCAGTGACGGCAGCCACCGCTTCATCGATGGCCAAAGCAGCGTTCCGCTCGCCGTCAAGCCCGACACCTATCGATCAAAGCCGGGCGCGGCGCACGATGTGTTCGACACCGTCGATGATGAAAATCTCAACGGGCCAAAGGCGGTGGCTGTGCCGGGCTCGCTCAAGGCCTGGTGCGAGACGCAGCAAAGGTTCGGGACCATGTCGCTCGCCGATGTCATGCAGCCGGCGATCAAGCACGCCGCGCGCGGCTTTGCGGCGACGCCCTATTTGCATGAATGCATCGTCGACGGCGCGCCGGAGATGCGCAAGGACAAGGCGATCTCGGCGATATATCTTCCCAACGGAACGCCGCTGAATGCCGGCGACCGCGTCGTGCAATCGGAATATGCGGAGACGCTGACGCATATTTCCCGCCACGGCGAAGCCGCGCTCTATAGCGGTCCGCTCGGCGATATCTTCGTCGACTACATGAAGGCGCATGGCGGCTTCATCACCCGCGAAGACCTCACCTCCTACCGGACCGTCGAACGCGCGCCGATCCGGGCCGACTATCGCGGCTGGGAAATCCTCGGTCCGCCGCCGCCCGCGGCTTCCGGCGTGCATATCGCGCAGATGCTCAATATTCTAGAGGGTTACGACATGGCGGGAAAAGGGTTCGGCACCGCCGAGACCATCCATCTTCTCGCCGAAGTGCTGAAGATCGCCTTTGCCGATCGCGCCGCCGCCAGCGGCGATCCGGATTTTGTCAACGTGCCGGTGGAACGGCTGACCTCGAAGGATTACGCCAGCGAGCGCCGCCGCGCCATCGATCCGGCCCGGGCGCAACGCTGGGGCGCGGGCGTGGCGCAACTCGAAAGCGCGCACACCACCCACATGACGGCCGCGGACGCGATGGGGAATGTGGTCGCGACCACCCAGACCATCAACAATCTGTTCGGCGCCAAAATTCTGATTCCCGGCCTCGGCGCCGTGCCGAACAATTACATGAACCTCTACGATCCCCGGCCCGGCCATGCGCTGTCGCTGGCGCCGGGCAAACGCGTCACCACCTCGATGTCGCCCATGATGGCGCTGCGCCATGGCAAGCTCGTCTATGCGCTCGGCCTGCCAGGCGGAAAGCGGATTTTTCCAAGCGCGTTACAGGCGCTGCTCAATCTCATCGATCACGGCATGAGCCTGCAGGAAGCGGTTGAGGCGCCGCGGGTCTGGACCGAAGGCAATGCGCTCGAGGTCGAACTGGCCGTTCCGGATGGCGTTCGCGCAACGCTGGCATCGATGGGTCACAAGGTAGTTGCGGTGCCGACGGTGGCCGGCGGCATGAATGCCATCCAGTTCCACGATGACGGCTCGCTCACGGGTGCTGCCTGCTGGCGCGCGGACGGTACGCCGATCGGCCTCGCCGGAGGGCTGGCGCGCGCCGGCGTGCGATTTGGGTTGGCGTGAGAAGCGGCCGGGATTACGCAACGCGTTGCCGCTTTAACAGACGTCATACCGCGTATCCAGAAGGCGGGTATCCTAGTATTCAGCCGCGGCTGCTCTGGAATACTGGATCATCCGCTGAAGCCTGCTCATCGGGCTCGCTGGAGGCGAGACCCGGTTGCGCGGATGATGACGGCTATAGATGTGGGACGGCCACCGGCAATCTCTATTTCCGCACGCAGATCACGCGGACCACGGACGCCTTCGCGTCCGGCGATCCGTTGCTCGCGGCGTTCACGCCATTGGCCTTGAGGAAATCGAGCAACGTATCCGCCGGCACCAAAGCGGCCTGCGCTGCCGGCGTGGCATTCGGCGGACCCGCCACCACCACCGGCTTCAACAGCGCGATCCCGGCGAATTTGCCGTCAGCATCGAGTGCCGCGGCACCGGAAAAGCCCAGCGCCGGCGCCGGCGACAGCGCGACATCGTTGCCGCCGCCGGTCTGAGCCATCGATGCCTTGACGGTGCTCGCCGCAACGCCTCCGCCCTGGTTCTGCGGGTCGGCAATGCCGGTGAGCTCGACACTGGATTTCGCTGCACCGCTGCTCAGGCCGAGCGGCTTCAATCCGCGCGCGCCGTAGATGCGCAATAGCGCGAGATCATGGTCCTTGTCCTCGGCGACGCGATCGGCATTGCCAAAACCTGCGATCGCGATCGCCAGGCACCCGTCGGTGATCTGACGGTCGGCAATGATGGCGCCATCGTCGCTGACGACCACGCCGGTACCGTATTCGACGGTCTTGCGCGGCGGCGGCCCCGCCATCTGCGCGCCGGATGGGAATGGATTGAACGCGCTCGACATCGCGATCACCACCGGCTCCACGGTGCCTTCGGTGGCCTGGTCGTAGAGAATGGTGAGGATGCGGACCTCGTCGCCTTTGTACTGCCCACGCACGTAGAATTTCTTCAGCCCCTGCATGCCCGACAGCACGAAGAAATCCGGCTTGACCACGGTGTATTCGACCTTGCGTCCGGCCGGTTCCTTCTTTTCCTGCTCGGCGAGCTTGGCGGTGGTGGGGTTGGCTTCCTTGCGCCGCGATAGCTGAATCTGGATGGTCCCGGTGGAGGAACTCCATTTGGCGCCGTTGGCGTCGGAGGATTGCTGCGGCACCAGTTTTGTAGGCACGCCAAGCCGTGCGCCGGTGCCGGCCTCGGTGACGATTTTCCAGCCGACATTGTCCTGCCGCTGTTTCGCGGTCTCGGCGAGCACGCCGCGCTCCTGCGGGTTGAGCACGCCGGTCTGCTTGCCGCCGCGCTCTTTCTGAAACGCCCTGATGGCGGCAACCATGCGCTCGCTGACTTCACCCGTGATGGCGCCATTGTACTGGCCAACCCAGGCCAGATCCGACTGGATCGCCTGACGTTCCGCCTGCGCCATGGCGTTGGCGGTATCGGCGGGGGTCTGCAAAGCGGGGCGGATCGGGACGGTCGCGACCTGCTTCGGCTTGGCGCCCGCCGTCGACGGCGCCGTCATCTGCGCAGTTGCGGAAGCCCCCGCGGCCACGAATATCAATGTTGCCGTCAGCATCGATCTCATGACAAGTCTCTAGGTGCATTGAAGAGCGGGCAACTAAGCACATCTGCTTGGTCGGCAACAGTCGGCGGAGGGTTCAGCAAAATGATGGCAACAATCGTCATTGCGAGGCACGAAGCGACGAAGCAATCCATTGGCTCCGTCTTGCTGCGCTGCGGCTGGATTGCTTCGCGGAGCCTGTCATCGGGCGGCGCTTTGCGCCGACCCGTTGGCTCGCAATGACGGCCGGAGCGAAGGATATGACCTCAAAATGCTGAGTGCCGAAGAACTCGAACGCTACGCCCGCCATATCGTGCTGCGCGAAGTCGGCGGCCCCGGCCAGGCCGCATTGAAGGAGGCATCCGTGCTGGTGGTCGGCGCCGGCGGCCTCGGCGCGCCGGCGCTGATGTATCTCGCCGCCGCCGGCGTCGGCACGCTCGGCGTGGTCGATGACGACATCGTCTCGCTGTCCAACCTGCAGCGCCAGATCATCCACGCCACGCCGGACGTCGGCCGGCGCAAGGTCGACAGTGCCGCCGAGCAGATTCACGCGCTCAATCCCCATGTCAGGTTTGCCGCCCACGCCACGCGGCTGGATGCCGGCAATGCGATGGCGCTGATCGGCGGTTACGATCTGGTGCTCGACGGGTCGGACAATTTCGAAACCCGCTATCTGGTTTCCGATGCCTGTTTCCTCGCCGGCAAGCCGCTGATCACGGCAGCGCTGGGCGTGTTCGATGGTTCGCTGACCACAATACGGGCGCATGAGAAAAACGCCGAAGGCGAGTTCAACCCGACCTACCGGTGCCTGTTTCCCGAGCCGCCGCCGCCCGGCACGGTGCCGGCCTGCGCCGAGGCCGGCGTGATGGGCGCGCTCGCCGGCGTCTTGGGATCGATGATGGCGCTGGAGGCGATCCGCGAAATCGTCGGCTTCGGCGAGGGCCTGGTCGGGCGGCTGTTGATGGTGGACGCGCGCGCGATGCGGTTCGAAACCTTGCGCTACCGGCGCGATCCGTTAAACCCGCTCAACGGCGATGCGCTCGTTATCACCGATTTGAGCGGGCATCGGTGAGCCCTCACAACATGCTCGGCAGCACGCGGTCCGGCGGCTTGTGATTGTCGAGGAAGGTTCTGATGTTGATGATCACCTTCTCGCCCATCTCGACGCGGCCTTCGATCGTCGCCGAGCCCATATGCGGCAGCAGCGTCACCTTGCCGGCCTTCGCCAGCCGCACCAGTTTTGGATTGACCGCGGGCTCGTGCTCGTAGACGTCGAGGCCGGCGCCGCCGATCTCGCCGGCTTCGATCAGCTTGGTCAGCGTCTCCTCGTCGATCACCTCGCCGCGCGCGGTGTTGACGATATAGGCGTCCTTGCGGATCAGTTTCAGCCGCCGCGCCGACACCAGATGAAAAGTCGCGGGCGTATGCGGGCAGTTCACCGAGATGATGTCCATCCGCGCCAGCATCTGGTCGAGGCTTTCCCAATAGGTCGCGCCCAGTTCGTCAGCGATGCGCGGCGCGACGGGACGGCGGTTGTGGTAGTGAATCTGCAGGCCGAAGGCGCGCGCCCGGCGCGCCACGGCCTGGCCGATGCGGCCCATGCCGATGATGCCGAGCCGTTTGCCCCCGATGCGATGGCCGAGCATCCAGGTCGGCGACCAGCCGGGCCAGTTCTTGCCCTCGGGGATGATGGTGGCGCCTTCGATCAGCCGGCGCGGCACCGCCAGGATCAGCGCCATGGTCATGTCGGCGGTGTCTTCGGTCAAGACCTTCGGCGTGTTGGTCACGGTGATGCCGCGCGCATGCGCCGCGATGACGTCGATATTGTCGACGCCGTTGCCGAAATTGGCGATCAGTTTCAGCTTGCAGTCGGGCTGCTTGAGAAGCTCTTCGGTGATCAGGTCGGTGACGGTGGGCACCAGGATATCGGCTGACCGGACCGCCTCGGCGATTTGCCCAGGCGTCAACGGCGTATCGTCGAGATTGAGCCGGGCGTCGAACAGCTCGCGCATGCGGGTCTCGATCGAGTCCGGCAGCTTGCGGGTGACGACAACGAGGGGCTTTTTCTTAACCGACATGTCCTGCTCTCATGAGATCATTCAGACCTCATTAACCCGGTTGTTCGACACTGCGGCGGCCGCGTGATTCCGGCGTTTCCGTGGGTTCCCCCCGATATTCCCGCGGGCTTCCGCGGGAGACGTTCGGGCTCGTCTTGGTTTCTTTGGCGTTCCGTTCTCTCTAGCAGAAGGCCGGGCCAAGACAAGAACCCCGGCGTGAACCCCGGAATCACAAACCGGGGGGCGAGCGGGGCGGGGTCCGGTGGGTTAGGCGTTGATTGATGTTTCAGCTCGAAGAATTTGAGTTGGTATCTCGGCAGGGGACGAGTTGATGGCGTTGGGGCGTTTTTGTTCCGTAGTGGTGCTCGCGGGTTGCATGCTGGGCGCGTCGACAGGCTCGGGATTTTCGGCAAAGGATTCGGCCCAGGCCACCAGCGGGTTGCCGTTGCCGCGCTATGTCAGCCTCAAATCCGATCATGTGAACGTCAGAGCCGGTCCGACCAAGGACAACGACGTGGCCTGGGTCTACACCCGCTCGGGTCTGCCGGTTGAAATTACCGCCGAATTCGAGAACTGGCGCCGGGTGCGGGATTCGGAAGGCGCCGAGGGCTGGGTCTATCACTCGCTGCTGTCGGGTCGCCGCACCGCCGTTATCACCATGAAGACCAAGGACGAACTCGCGCCGCTCTATGATCGCGCCGATCAAACCGGCGCGGTCTCCGCCCGCCTGCAGGCCGGCGTCGTGGCCCAGGTCAAGAAGTGCGCGGCAGGCTGGTGCCACGTCACCGGCAACGGCTTCGACGGCTGGATCGAACAGCAACGGCTGTGGGGCGTCTACGCCGACGAAAAGGTGGAGTAGCGGCCCTCATCCCGAGGAGCGGCCGCTTGGCCGCGTCTCGAAGGATACGCCAGCACCTGGCCTTCATGGTTCGAGGCGCGCGAAGCGCGGCTCCGCACATCAGCGGTCGAACGGCACAAGATGACGTGGCTCAGCGCTCAGCGCTTCTTGCGCAGCCGCACGACCATGTCGACCCGGGCGATCTCGTAGCCGTCGGGCACTTCCGGCATCTTCTGCAGCACCAGATGCGGGTCCGGAATGTCGACCAGTTCGTGACTGTTTTCGAGATAGAAGTGGTGATGGGCGGTGACGTTGGTGTCGAAATAGGTCTTGGTGCCGTCGACGCTGACCTGGCGCAGCAAGCCGGCATCGGTCAGCTGATTGAGCGTGTTGTAGACGGTTGCGAGCGACACCGGAACCTTGGCCAAGGTGGCTTCCTCGTAAAGCATTTCCGCGGTGAGGTGGCGCGCGCCCTTGCCGAACAGCAGCCAGCCGAGTGCCATGCGTTGACGGGTCGGACGGAGGCCTGCGGCCTGCAGCAATTCATTGACATCGTGCCAGGGACAACCGGTCAACGCCGGTTGCCGTCCCGAATTGCGGGCCGCCGGATTGACGCTGTCATCATTCAAAATCGGAGCGTTGTCGCTGTTTTCCACTTCCGGCACCGCACTCACTATTTCAGAGCTATCACGGTGGTATATAAGAAGGAAATTTGTTAGATGCAAGTTTTTCGCAACTAGAACAGATCCCCGGGAAAAAGGGGAACCAGCGGCGGGACCCGGCAATTTACCCTGTCGTGGTGCTTTGCCGCCCGCGGGGCCTATGATAGAGAGCGCGCGGACTTAGGCTTTGCGATTTCAGCAAAGGCGAGCGCCGGTTGCCGCAGGGGCATCCTGACCTGCGGTATTCGCGCCAATCCAAGATAATTGGCGTACTTCCCGCGCGAAAGGGTCCATTTCGCTCAAGAACGCTCCATCGGGATTTTGAAAGAGGCTGGCACTATGCTGGATCGGCGTGGCGGTTACGAATACGAGGATTTGCTGGCCTGCGGCCGCGGCGAGATGTTTGGCCCGGGCAACGCGCAATTGCCGCTGCCTCCGATGCTGATGTTCGACCGCATCAGCGAAATTTCCGAAAGCGGGGGTGAATACGGCAAGGGCCTCATTCGCGCTGAACTCGACGTGAAGCCGGACCTTTGGTTCTTCGGCTGCCACTTCAAGGGCGATCCGGTCATGCCGGGGTGCCTCGGCCTCGATGCGCTCTGGCAGATGGTCGGTTTCTTTCTGGGCTGGTGCGGCGGCGAGGGTCGCGGCCGCGCGCTGGGTCTCGGCGAGCTGAAGCTTGCCGGACAGGTGATGCCGAACGTTCGCAAGATCGTGTACAACGTCGATATCAAGCGCGTGATGCGCCTAAAGCTCTGGCTGGGCATCGCCGACGGCTGGCTTTCGGCCGATGGCGAGATTATCTATCGCGCGAAGGATTTGCGGGTGGGGCTCTTGAAGCAGGGTGCCGCATTGCAGCCCGGAACGTAAGATATTGGCTCCGGCCGGCGAGGCGGCTTTCGGTTTCACGACGGCTATCACACAAAAACGCAACGACAGGGCGAGGCGATCATGAGGCGGGTTGTCATCACGGGGATGGGCATTGTCTCATCCATCGGAAACAACACCCAGGAAGTGCTTGCGAGCCTCCATGAGGCGAAGTCCGGAATCACGCGCGCGGACAAATATGCCGAACTCGGTTTCCGCTCCCAGGTACAGGGCGCGCCCACGCTTAATCCGGCCGATGTGATCGACCGGCGCGCGATGCGCTTCCTCGGCGAGGGCGCGGCGTGGAATCACATCGCGATGGAACAGGCGATCCAGGATTCCGGTCTTGAGCCCGCGGAGGTTTCCAACGTTCGCACCGGCATCATCATGGGCTCCGGCGGTCCGTCGGCGCGCACCATCGTGGAAGCCGCCGATACCACCCGCGCCAAGGGGCCGAAGCGGGTCGGACCTTTCGCGGTGCCGAAAGCGATGTCGTCGACGGCGTCGGCGACACTCGCCACCTGGTTCAAGATCAAGGGCGTGAACTATTCGATCTCCTCGGCCTGCGCCACCTCGAACCATTGCATCGGCAACGCTTACGAGACCATCCAGATCGGCAAGCAGGATATTATTTTCGCGGGTGGCTGCGAAGAACTCGACTGGTCGTTGTCGGTGCTGTTCGACGCGATGGGCGCGATGTCGTCGAAATACAACGACACGCCCGCGACCGCGTCGCGGCCCTATGACGTCAGCCGCGACGGTTTTGTCATTGCCGGCGGCGCCGGCGTGGTGGTGCTTGAAGAGCTCGAACATGCAAAAGCGCGCGGCGCGCGTATCTACGGCGAAATCGTCGGCTATGGCGCCACCTCGGACGGCTACGACATGGTCGCGCCGTCGGGCGAGGGCGCCGAGCGCTGCATGAGAATGGCAATGGCGACGGTCGATACCAAAATCGATTACATCAATCCGCACGCGACCTCGACGCCCGCGGGCGATCCGCCGGAAATCGAGGCGATCCGCAAGGTGTTCGGGACCGGCGACAAGTGCCCGCCGATTTCCGCGACCAAGGCGCTCACCGGACACTCGCTCGGCGCCACCGGCGTGCAGGAGGCGATCTATTCGCTGTTGATGATGAACAACGGGTTCATCTGCGAAAGCGCCCATATCACCGAACTCGATCCTGTTTTCGCCGACATGCCGATCGTGCGCAAGCGCATCGATAACGCCAAGCTCGGCACCGTGCTTTCGAATTCCTTCGGGTTCGGCGGCACCAACGCCACGCTGGTGTTCAAGCGGATGGATGCGTGAGATTCTTAACCTCGCCCCGCTTTTTGCGGGGAGAGGTCGAAATTCGTGCGCGGCGCGAATTTCGGGTGAGGGGCCAGGCACTGCATTTGTCGCAAGTTCGGCATTCGCGGGACCAAGAGCCCCTCACCCCAACCCTCTCCCCGCGAAGTGCGGGGCGAGGGAGCAGACCGGGCGTGTGATGAGATACGGGGCAGTATGCAGGACCTGATGAAGGGCAAACGCGGGTTGATCATGGGCGTCGCCAATGATCATTCGATTGCCTGGGGCATCGCCAAGGCGCTCGCGGCGCAGGGCGCCGAGCTTGCCTTTACCTATCAGGGCGAGGCGCTGGGCAAGCGCGTCAGGCCGCTGGCGCAATCGCTTGGTGTTCCCCTGGTGCTGCCCTGCGATGTCGAAGACATCGCCAGCGTCGATGCGGTGTTCGAGACGTTACGCGAAAAGTGGGGGCATCTCGATTTTCTGGTTCACGCCATCGGCTTCACGGATAAAAATGAGCTTCGGGGCCGCTATGCCGACACCACGCGCGAAAACTTTTCGCGCACGATGGTGATTTCATGCTTTTCCTTCACCGAAGTCGCCAAACGGGCCGCAGAATTGATGCCCGAGACCGGGGGCTCTATCATCACTTTGACATTCAGCGGTTCGACCCGCGTGATGCCAAACTATAATGTGATGGGGGTCGCGAAGGCGGCGCTGGAAGCTTCCGTACGTTATCTCGCGTTCGATTTCGGACGAAAGAAAATCCGGATCAACGCGATTTCAGCGGGACCGGTTCGCACCCTCGCCGGCGCGGTGATCGGCGATTCCCGCACCATGTTCGCGTTTCAGCAGAAGCATTCGCCGTTGGGACGCGGTGTTTCCCTCGACGAACTCGGCGGCTCGGCGCTGTATCTTTTGTCCGACCTGTCGACCGGCGTGACCGGGGAAATTCATTATGTCGATTCCGGCTACAACATCATTTCGATGCCCCGGCCGGAGGATTTGAAGACGACGGATTGAGTTACGTCATCCCCGCGTGAGCGCAACTGCGCTCATCGCTGGAGGCGCTCGCCGTCTTCGGCGGGCCTCGAAGGATGACCGGCTCAGTACCTGCGGCCATCCTTCGAGACGCGCGCAATTGCGTTCATCCCGGGGATGACGGTGTGCCCGCCGCGATGGCGCTGGCGCGCTGGAAGGCCGGCCGCGCCGCGCAGCGATCGATGTAGCGGTCGAATGACGGGCGCGACGGCACCATCTTGAACAGCCGCACCGCGAAATTCAGTCCCGAACCGATCGCGATATCAGCGGCCGAGAACGGTTCGCCGAGGATCCACGGCCCTTTCGCCAGCGCGGCGTCGAGCACGTCGAACACAAGCTGGGCATTGCCCCAGCCGGCGGCCACCGGATTCATCTCGATCTTGGTTGCGACCTGCACCATCGCGGGCTCGATGCAGCCCGGCGCGAAAAACAGCCAGTAAAGATATTTCGCGCGCAGGGGATCGCCGGGCGGCGGGGCAAGTTTGGCTTGCGGATAGCGCTCGGTGACATAGGCGCAGATTGCGGCGGCTTCCGCGAGCGTCGCATCGCCGTCGCTTAGCGCCGGCACCTTGCCCATCGGGTTGATCGCCAGAAACTCGGGCGTCTTCTGCGCGCCGGTGGAAATGTCGGTCAGCACGCGCTCGTAAGGCTGGCCGGTTTCTTCCATCAGCCACAGCGAGGAGAACGAGCGCGAGCGTGGCGACCAATAGAGCTTCATCATCGGGCGGCTCCCTCTCTCTTCCATCGATAGTATTTCATGACAAATCCCGTCATCGGCTCGACCTCCTGCTTTTCGAACACAAAGCCCTCGCGCTCATACCAGCGCCACGCCTTCTCGTTTTCGCGCACGCAACGCAGGTAGATTTCATCCGGCAGCTGACTTCGCGTGAAGGCGAGCAGCCTGCGCCCGAGGTTCCGGCCCTGATATTCCGGCGCGACGAACAATTGGTCGAGATAGAGATCGGGCAGGTGCAGCGCCAGCATCGCCGCGAGCGCATCGCCGTCGTCGGCGACAAACAGGCTCCAGCCCTTCTCGACCTCGAGCGGGATGCGCGCGCGCAACTTCGCCAGCAGGAAATCGCTGGTCTGTTCGATCCCGGTCGAAGCCCAGCTGTTCATCCAGACCCGGGCGATCTCGTCATATTCGTCGGTACGGGCGGGGCGGATCGTTGGCGGCGTCATGAGGCAATCCTGGCGTGGGCAACATGCCTGCCATGTCGCGGTATGTCATATACGCCGTCCACCAATGGCGCGAGCAGGCAAATGCCAGGTCGACGAAATTTAAACCAATTCAATGCGACTGCAACGAGACAAACCATGCGGTCGTTCGCGTCAGCGCGTGTGGAAATCTGTGCGGCCAGCGTTGTCATCGGCCTGCCTTGATGGCATGATCTGCGTCCTCGCTCCCGCCGTTCGCGGGGCCTCATGAAGGGGAGGATTTTGAAATGATCACAAGAGCTGGGAGCAGAATTCATAGGCACATTCATGCTGGTGTCGTCGGTTTGCGGAGCGGCGCTTTTTTCCGCGCCGAGCGCGGGATTGGTCGCCGTTGCCTTTGTCGTCGGTGCCTCTCGGTGCTGGCGATGGCCTATGCGGTGGGCCCGATTTCCGGCGCTCATTTCAATCCGGCTGTCACCTGCGGGCTGGTGGCGGCAGGCCGGTTCGATGCCGGCAAGGCGATCCCCTACATCATCGCGCAAGTGATCGGTGGCGTGGCGGCCGCGGTGGTATTCTACGTCATCCTGCAAGGTGCGCCGGCACGCGGGAAATGGAATACGTTCCTCGCAGTCTCCAATACCTATGGCGGCGCCGGGTTTCCGATGCTGAGCGTCGGCCTGATCGAGGTCGTGACGACCGCGCTGTTTCTGGTGGTGATCGCCGGCGTGACCTCGCCGCAGGCGTCGCCCGGATTTGCGCCGATCGCGATCGGGCTGACGCTCGTGCCATTCACCTGGTCGCGATTCCCGTATCCAATGCCTCGGTCAATCCGGCGCGCTCGACCGCGACAGCGCTGTTCGGCGGCGCCGAGGCGATGCAGTCGCTGTGGCTGTTCTGGGTCGCGCCCATCGTCGGCGGCATCATCGGCGGCCTGATCGGCAAGGCTTTTTACGACGAGTGAATTCGCGGTTCCGTTATCCGATGCTCTGGAATACCGCATCACCCGCTCTTCGGCGAAAGCGGGTGATGACGTTTTTAGCGGGGCCGGAACAGCGCTGCGCAGCATCCGGACGTACACTCAAACGCCCAGCGTGCCTGCCTTGGCGGCGGCATAGCGCTCGGCGATCCTGTTCCAGTTCACCGTATTCCACCACGCCTTGAGGTAATCGGGGCGGCGGTTCTGGTAATGGAGATAATAGGCGTGCTCCCAGACGTCGTTGCCCATTAATGCGCGCTTGCCGTCCATGATCGGACTGTCCTGGTTCGGGCGGTTCTCGATCGCGAGCTTGCCGTCCTTCGTGACCGTCACGAACACCCAGCCCGAACCGAACTGGCGTCCGCCCGCGGCGTTGAAATCGGTCTGGAATTTCTCCATGCCGCCGAGATCGCGATCGATCGCGGCCAATACCTCGCCTTCGGGCTTGCCGCCGTTCGGTCCCATGATCTCCCAGAACATGGTGTGATTGGCGTGGCCGCCGAGATTGTTGCGCACCGCGAATTTGATGTCGTCGTTCAGCGCGTTCAAATTGCCGAGGATGTCCGGAACAGCACGTGGTTCCGAGCTGCGGATTGGTCTTGGCGAGCGTGTTGAGGTTGGCGACATAGGCGCCATGGTGCTTGTCGTGGTGGATTTCCATGGTCCTGGCATCGATGTGCGGCTCGAACGCATTGGTTGGATAGGTAAGGGGCGGCACCACGAATGGACCGGTCGCAGCGGGAGCCGCGGCCGGCGCGGCGGCGGGCGCTTGCGCAAACCCCGCGCGCGGCGTGGATGCGGCGGCGGCAAAGCCCGCAGCCGCACTGAAAAAATGACGACGCGATAATCGCGATAATGAGGACATGAAATCCCTCCTTGAAGTAGCGAGCCTGCGTTGCTCGATGCGGAGTAACGTAGCGAACAGGCCCGGTGATTGAACTTAAATTCGAATTCAAATTCGCGTGGCTATTTCCGTTTCCTGGCCCCGCGGCGTAAGCGCGCACCGTCGCATGGCGGCAAACAAAAAGGGCGGCTGAAAAGCCGCCCTTCGTTGTTCTCAAGCTTTACGAAAATTACTCGCCGGCAGCTTCGCGCGGCGGCGCCTCGGTCTTCTGCTTGGCCTCGAGATCCTCGCCGGTCACCTGGTCGACCGCCTTCATCGACAGCCGCGTCTTGCCGCGATCGTCGAAGCCGAGCAGCTTGACCTTGACCTTGTCGCCTTCCTTGACGACGTCGGAGGTCTTCTGCACGCGGTTGGCCGCGAGCTGGCTGATGTGGACGAGGCCGTCCTTGGCGCCGAAGAAGTTCACGAACGCGCCGAACTCCATCACCTTGACCACGGTGCCGTCATAGATCTGGCCGAGCTCCGGATCGGAGGCGATCGACTTGATCCACTTGATCGCGGCCTTGATCGATTCGCCGTCGGCGGAGGCGACCTTCACGGTGCCGTCGTCGTCGATGTTGACCTTGGCGCCGGTCTTCTCGACGATTTCGCGGATCACCTTGCCGCCGGTGCCGATCACTTCGCGGATCTTGTCGGTCGGAATCTTGAAGGTCTCGATCCGCGGCGCGTATTCGCCGAGTTCGGCGCGCGCAGCGGTCAGGGCCTTCGACATTTCACCGAGGATGTGGATGCGCCCTTCCTTGGCCTGGCCGAGCGCGACCTTCATGATCTCCTCGGTAATGCCGGCGATCTTGATGTCCATCTGCAGCGAGGTGATGCCCTGGTCGGTGCCGGCGACCTTGAAGTCCATGTCGCCGAGATGATCCTCGTCGCCGAGGATGTCCGACAGCACCGCAAAGCGCGAACCTTCCAGAATGAGGCCCATGGCGATGCCCGCCGTCGGCCGCTTCAGGGGAACGCCCGCATCCATCAGCGCCAGCGAGGCGCCGCAGACGGATGCCATCGACGACGATCCGTTCGACTCGGTGATCTCCGAGACCACGCGCACCGTGTAGGGGAATTCGTGATGCGGCGGCAGCACCGGGTGGATCGCGCGCCAGGCCAGCTTGCCGTGGCCGATTTCGCGCCGCTTGGTGCCGCCCATGCGTCCGGTTTCACCGACCGAGTAGGGGGGGAAGTTGTAGTGCAGCAGGAACGTCTCTTTGTAGGTTCCCGACAGCGCGTCGATGTACTGCTCGTCCTCGCCGGTGCCGAGCGTGGTCACCACCATCGCCTGGGTCTCGCCGCGGGTGAACAGCGCCGAACCATGGGCGCGGGGCAGCACGCCGACTTCGGCGATGATATTGCGGACGGTCTTGGAATCGCGGCCGTCGATGCGCTTGCCGGTGTCGAGAATGTTCCAGCGAACGATCTTGGCTTCCAGCTCCTTGAACACGCCGGCGATGCGCAGCTTGTCGTATTTCGGCTCCTGCCCTTCCGGGAAGTAGTGCGCCATCACTTTTTCCTTGGCCTTGCCGACCGCGCGTAGCGATCCTGCTTGACCGGAATGGCATAGGCCGCGCGCAGATCGGTCTCGATCAGCCCGAGGATTTCCTTCTCCAGCACGCTTTCGTCGACCACGGCAACTTCGCGCGGCTCCTTGGCGGCCTTTTCGGCGAGCTCGATGATCGCCTTGATCACCGGCTGGAAATGCCGGTGTCCGAACATCACGGCGCCGAGCATGATGTCCTCGTTGAGCTCCTTGGCTTCCGATTCCACCATCAGCACGGCGTCGGCGGTGCCGGCGACGACCAGGTCGAGCTGGGTTTCGACCATCTCGTCGAGCGTCGGGTTGAGCACATACTCGTCATTGACGAAGCCGACGCGGGCAGCGCCGATCGGACCCTTGAAGGGAGCGCCCGACAGCGTCAGCGCCGCGGACGCGGCCACCAGCGCCAGAATGTCGGGATCGTTCTCCATGTCGTGCGACAGCGTGGTCACGATCACCTGGGTCTCATTGCGCCAGCCATCGACGAACAAGGGGCGGATCGGACGGTCGATCAGACGGGAGACCAGCGTCTCCTTCTCGGTGGGCCGGCCTTCGCGCTTGAAATAACCGCCGGGAATGCGGCCCGCGGCGTAGGTCTTTTCCTGATAGTCGACGGTCAGCGGCAGGAAGTCGACGCCTTCCCGTGGCGTCTTGGCGGCGACGACGGTGGCGAGCACGACGGTCTCGCCGTAGGTGGCCAGCACGGCGCCGTCGGCCTGACGGGCGATTTTTCCGGTTTCAAGCCTGAGGGGACGGCCACCCCAGTCGATCTCGACTGAATGAATATTGAACATTTTGGTCTTCTTTCATGGTTTCACGAAAGCAGGGGCGCCTGAAACGCAAAAACCATGCGCAAGATTGCGAGACGCTGTCCGCATTGCGAGAACAGCGTCCGGCGATCCTGCCATGGTCTTTATGTTTCGAATGGCGTCCATCCTTCCGATGGTACGGGCATCTTACCCGTTACGCCCAGCTGCCGGATTGCTGCTGGACACGCCGCGCGGACCCTTCAAAGTCCACGCGCTGGTAGGCGCATGATCTGATCGGAAAACCGGAAAACCACTTTTCCGGATCATGCGAAAACGCGCGCGACATGCGCGCGTGAACTAAACTCAGCGACGAATGTTATGCTTTTCGAGCAGCGCCTTGTAACGCGCCTCGTCTTTCCGCTTGATGTAATCGAGCAGCGAGCGGCGCGTTGCGACCATTTTCAAAAGCCCGCGACGCGAATGATTGTCCTTCACGTGGGATTTGAAATGCCCGGTGAGGTTGTTGATGCGTTCCGACAGGATCGCGACCTGAACCTCGGGCGAGCCGGTGTCACCGGCCTTGTTGGCATTCGTCTTGATGACTTCCGCTTTACGTTCGGCGGTAATCGACATCGTCAAACACTTTCGTTGTTGCGAGCCGAACTGGCAGTCAGTCCGGTCAGGTTGAACACGCGCTTGGGGATGAGTTCGCCATTGCCAATTTCGGCGAGGGCCAGAAGCCGGCCTGCCACCGTGACATAGACTGTGCCGCTACAATTGGGCGCATCCCGTCCGCGCAACAAAACGGCCTGGCCCCTGTGGAGCCTTGCCGCATCCGCCCGTGTGACGGCCAGTGCCGGGATGTCGTCCAGCGCGGTCTCAACGGGCAAAAGCGCGTCGGCGAGGCTGCCCTCGCCAGACGCGGCTCTATCGCACAAAGCCTCCAACTGTTCCAGCGGAATCATGTCGGCCTCGCCGAACGGGCCGACCAGGGTCCGCCGCAGCGCGCAGATATGGCCGTAGCAGCCGAGAATCCGGCCGATATCGCGGGCCAGCGCCCGCACATAGGTTCCCTTGCCGCACTCGGCCTCGAACACCGAATGGCTGCTATCTGGTTGTTCCACAAGGGTTAAATGGTGAATCTCGACCGGCCGCGGCTTCAGCTCCACGGTTTCCCCGTCGCGCGCCAGATCATAGGCGCGCTCGCCCTGGATCTTGATGGCGGAATATTGCGGCGGGGTCTGCTCGATCAGGCCGGTGAACTGCGGCAGCAGGTTCTGGATCGCCTCGGCGGAAGGCCTGAGATCGCTGGTCTGGGTGATCCGCCCCTCGGTATCGTCGGTATCGCGTTCCTCGCCCCAGGCGACCGTGAAGCGATAGCGCTTGCGGCCGTCCATCACGAACGGAACCGTCTTGGTGGCTTCCCCCAGGGCGATCGGCAAGCCGCCGGAGGCGAGCGGATCGAGCGTGCCGGCGTGGCCGGCGCGCTTGGCCTGGAACAGCCGCTTCACCACCGCGACCGCATGCGTCGAGGTCATGCCGATCGGCTTGTCGAGCACGACCCAGCCGTGGACGTCGCGCTTGTCGCGCCGCGGCTGGTTATTCTGGCGCGGCTGCTTGCCGGCGCGCCCTTGCTGCTCCCTCCCCCCTTGCGGGGGAGGGTCGGGGAGAGCGGTAACCCGAGAGGCATTGTCTCGTTGCATACCGCTTTCCCGACGCTGCTGCGCAGCGTCGACCTCCCCCACAAGGGGAGAGGTAACCGAAACATTGGCGCCGTTCTCGTTGCGACTCACATCCGGAAAATTTTTATTTCCAGCATCGGAAATATTTTTTTCAGCGCCGTCCGAATCACCGTTTGGCGGCTCGATCAGGCTGTTTGCGGCGGTCACGATCATCAGGTCACTCTTCCGAATCTGGCGAATCTGGCGCGAGGTCTCTTTGCACCGCAGGTGTTCGCAGTAATTTCTCTATTCGTTCCGCTTCATCGAATTGCTCGTCAACACGGAAGCGAACATCAGGCGCAAATTTTAAGTTAACGCGCCGCGCCACCTCGCCGCGCAGGAACTTCTTGTTGCGCTCCAGCGCCGCGATCACGACGTCGACGTCGCGCCCGCCGAGCGGCATCACATAGATGGTCGCAAGCTTCAGGTCGGGCGACATCCGCACCTCGGGCACGGTGACGATGTGGCCCTCGAGATCCGGGTCGTGCACGCTGCCGTGCGAAAGAATATCCGCGATCGCATGACGCACGGTCTCGCCGACCCGCAACTGGCGCTGCGAGCCGCCGGGGGCGGAATCCCTTTTGTGGTGGCGGGGCATTTTTCTCACCGGTCATGCCCGGGCTTGACCCGGGCATCCATCATTCTTCGTAAGAGTCCGCCTTCGGCGGATGGATTGCCGGGTCAAGCCCGGCAATGACGAAAGGAGATCCGTGCGCTTGCAAGACTTGGACTTACAGGGAGCGCTGGATCGTCTCCACGCGATAACACTCGATGACGTCGCCGACACGCATGTCGCCGTAATTCTCGAACGCCATGCCGCATTCCTGGCCGGACTGCACTTCCTTCACTTCATCCTTGAAGCGCTTCAGCGTCGACAGCTTGCCTTCGTGCACGACGACGTTGTCGCGGATCAGGCGGACATTGGCGCCGCGCTCCACGGTGCCGTCGGTGACGCGGCAGCCCGCGACCTTGCCGACCTTGGAAATGTTGAACACTTCCAGGATCAGGGCATTGCCCAGCATGGTCTCGCGCAGCGTCGGCGCCAACAGGCCGGACATCGCCTTCTTCACGTCATCGACGAGGTCGTAGATGATATTGTAGTAGCGGATTTCGATGCCGTTGCGCTTGGCGGCGGCCGCGGCTTCCTTGTGGGCGCGGACATTGAAGCCGATGATGGCGGCGCTGAAGCCTTCCGCCAGCGTCACGTCGGATTCCGAGATGCCGCCGACGCCCGCATGCAGGATGCGCGCGGCGACTTCCTCGGTGCCGAGCTTCTCCAGCGATCCCAAAATCGCTTCCAGCGAGCCCTGCACGTCGGCCTTGACGATCAGCGGGAAATCCTTGCGGCCCGAGGTTTTCAGCTGCGACATCATCTGCTCGAGCGAGCCGCGCATGCCGGAAATGCTGGCGGCGGCGTTCTCGCGCTTCTGGTGGGCGCGGTAGCTCGTCACCTGGCGGGCGCGGGCCTCGTTTTCGACCACCGCGAGACGGTCGCCGGCTTCCGGCGGCCCGTTGAAGCCGAGCACCTCGACCGGCACCGAAGGTCCGGCCTCGTCGATGGTGTCGCCCTGGTCCGAGATCAGCGCGCGGACGCGCCCCATCTCGGCGCCGGCCACGACGATATCGCCGACGCGCAGCGTTCCGCGCTGCACCAGCACGGTGGCGACCGGACCGCGGCCGCGATCGAGCTTGGCTTCGATCACGGTGCCTTCGGCGGGACGCGCCGGATTGGTCTTGAGGTCGAGCAATTCGGCCTGCAGCGCGATCATTTCCAGCAGCTTGTCGAGATTGGTCTTGTTCTTGGCGGAGACCTCGACATCGACGACGTCGCCGCCGAGGGATTCGACCTGGACCTCGTGCTGCAGCAGTTCGGTGCGCACGCGTTCCGGCCTGGCGTCGGGCTTGTCGATCTTGTTGATGGCGACGATCATCGGAACCTTCGCCGCCTTGGCGTGATGGATCGCCTCGACGGTCTGCGGCATGACGCCATCGTCCGCCGCGACCACCAGGATCACGATGTCGGTCACCTTGGCGCCGCGCGCGCGCATCGCGGTGAACGCGGCGTGGCCGGGGGTGTCGATGAAGGTGATCTTCTTGCCGCTCTCCGGCGAGGTCACCTGATAGGCGCCGATATGCTGGGTGATGCCGCCGGCTTCGCCGGACACCACGTTGGCATGGCGAAGCGCATCGAGCAGCGAGGTCTTGCCGTGATCGACGTGGCCCATCACGGTCACCACGGGCGAACGCGGCTCGGTATCGGTGGAGTTGTCGACGATGTCGAACAGCCCTTCCTCGACGTCGGAGGCGGCAACGCGCTTGACGGTGTGGCCGAGTTCCTCGGCGATCAACTGCGCAGTGTCGGCATCGATCACGTCGGTGATCTTGTGCATCGCGCCCTGCTTCATCAAAAGCCGGATGACGTCGACCGCGCGCTCGGACATGCGGTTGGCGAGTTCCTGGATATTGATGGCTTCCGGGATGATCACCTCGCGAATGAGCTTTTCCTTCGGCTCGTTCGACTGATGTCCCTTCAGGCGCTGGGTGCGGCGGCGGAACGACGCGATCGAGCGCTCGCGCACGTCATCGGCATTGAGCGCGGTGACCAGCGTCAGGCGTCCGCGCTGCTTTTGCGGCGCCGGCTTGGCGGTCGTCTTGGGGGCAGCCGCGGGGCGGACAACGCCGCCGGGGCCGCGACGGACCTGGCGCGGACCTTCGTCCTCGTCAGAGATGTCGGCAGCGACACCGGGCGCCCGCGCGGCGGGCGCGGCGGCGCGGGCTGCGGTGGCGGCCCGGGCTTCGGCTTCGCCAAAACGCTTCCTGGCTTCGAGTTCGGCCTTGCGCTTGGCTTCCTCGTCCTGCCGGTGACGCTCTTCCTCGGCCTTGCGGCGGGCTTCGGCGGCTTCGCGCTCGGCCTGCTCGATGCCTTCCTTGCTGTTGCGGCGCTTGGCTTCCTCTTCCGCCAGACGCCGTTCTTCGACGTCGCGGATCTTGGCGTCGGCGAGCGCGCTGGCGCGCGCGGTGCGCTCATCCTCGGTCAGCGTGCGCAGCACCACACCCGAACTGCTGCGCGGCGGCGCCGCCGGCGCGGGACGGGCAAGCGGCGCCTTGGCCGGCGCCGCCTTGGCGACGACCGGCTCGGCGGCATGGGTCTCGGTTGCGGGTGTTTCGCCGCCGACGCGGCGCTTGCCGCGCTTTTCGACCACGACCTGCTTGGTCCGGCCGTGGCTGAAGCTCTGGCGCACGGTGCCCGTCTCGACGCGCGGCTTGAGCGTCAAGGTCTTGGTCGGGACACTGAGTGTCTTGTCGCCAGGAGATTTCGTATCAACCATTCAGCAGTCCTAATCTTGTTTAAGTCGTGCGTGTCCGCACAGTCTGTATCGGCGAATTCTTGGTCGCATGGCCGGCTGTTCCGTCGTCATCCGCCATCCGGTATCGGACCAGGACATGGCTGCGCGACAGGAACGTCTTGCTCGCCGGGCCCGCGAGCAGCGCAGCATGTATCACATTTGACCGGCCCAGTGCCAAATCCAATTGTTCCGAGGTCAGCGCCGTGACAACGGGAAATTCGGGCGATTCATCGTTAATCCCGGCATTTTGCCTGACGATGGCGTCCAATTTCCGGATTCCGTCCGCGGCCCCGTCCGAGGCGTGAAGGAGCGCCACGGCCTGCCGCTGCCTAAGGGCATCCTCGACCTTGGTGAAGCCGGAGACGATCTGGCCGGCCTTGGCGGCCATGGCGAGCGCCTCGATCATGCTGCGAACCAGCAAGGCTTCGGTATCGGCGGCCAGCGTCGGCGCAACGCGGACGTCGCGCTTGAAGCCCTTGCTGAATTGGTGACGCCGGACGGCTTCTGCAACCGCCCGATGCAGAGGCCGAAACCCACAGGCCGCGGCCGGGAAGCTTGCGCTTCAAATCCGGGATCACCTCGCCCTGGGGCGACACCACAAACCGGATCAGCTCGCCGATCGGCCGCACCTCGCGCGTGACCGCGCACATCCGCATCGTCGCGGACCTGTCGGTCCGCGGTCCGTTGTCGAGATCGGGGTCAGCGAAAGCAAGCATGCGGGCGACATCGCTCCTATCATTTGCGCGCGACGGTTGCGCAAAACCGGTGTCCACTTTTGCGGAACACGCGCGTTAAACCGGCTGGTCTTCGGGGGCCTCGGCCTCCTCGGTCTTCTTGGCGAGATCGGCCTCGGTGATCCAGCCGGCGATGACGCGCGCCTGCATGATCATGTTCTCGGCGTCATCGCGCGAGGTTTCGTTGGGATCGAGAATGCCGGGATGCTTGGTCGGCTCGCCGCCTTCCTTGCGCTCGGTCCAGCCGACCAGGTCGTCGGTGGCGCAACCGGCCAGATCCTCGACCGTCTTGATCTCGTTCTCGCCGAACTTGACCAGCATCTTCGAGGTCACGCCGGGCACCGTCTTCAAAGCGTCATCCACACCGAGTTCCTTACGTTTGTTTTCGAGCTCGCTTTCGAGCTGTTCCAGATATTCGCGGGCCCGGCTCTGCAGTTCGTTCGCGGTTTCATCGTCGAAGCCTTCGATGCCGGCCAGTTCCTTGACGTCGACCAGCGCCAGTTCCTCCACCGAGGTGAAGCCTTCGGACGCCAGCAATTGGCCGACGACTTCGTCGACATTGAGCGATTCCATGAACACCCGCGTGGAGTTTTCGAAATCGGCCTGGCGCCGCTCGGATTCCTCCTGTTCGGTGAGGATGTCGATGTCCCAGCCGGTCAGTTGCGAGGCGAGGCGCACATTCTGTCCGCGCCGGCCGATCGCCAGCGACAGCTGGTTATTGGTGTCGGGAACCACGACTTCGATCCGCTCGCGGTCCTCGTCGATCACGACCTTGGCGACTTCGGCCGGCGCCAGCGCGTTGACGACAAAGGTCGCGATGTCGGGCGACCACGGAATGATATCGATCTTTTCGCCCTGTAATTCATTGACCACGGCCTGCACCCGCGAGCCGCGCATGCCGACGCAGGCGCCGACCGGATCGACCGAGGAATCCCGCGAGATCACGCCGATTTTGGCGCGCGAGCCGGGATCGCGGGCCACCGCCTTGATCTCGACGATACCGTCATAGATTTCCGGCACTTCCTGGGCGAACAGTTTTGCCATGAATTGCGGATGGGTGCGGGAGAGGAAAATCTGCGGTCCCCGGGTTTCGCGCCGCACGTCGAAAATATAGGCGCGGACGCGGTCGCCGTTGCGGAACACCTCGCGCGGCAGCATCTCGTCGCGGCGCACGATGGCTTCACCGCGGCCGAGATCGACAATGACGCTGCCATATTCGACGCGCTTGACGATGCCGTTGACGATATCGCCGATGCGGTCCTTGAATTCCTGATACTGCCGGTCGCGCTCGGCTTCGCGCACCTTCTGCACGATCACCTGCTTGGCGGATTGCGCGGCGATGCGGCCATATTCCAGCGGCGGCAGGGTGTCGGCGATGGTGTCGCCGACCTGCGCGCCCGGATTGGCGCGTTGTGCGTCTATCAATGAAATCTGGTTCGCCGAATTCTCGACCTGCTCGACCACCAGCATGTGACGCGACAGCCGCAACTCGCCCTTCTTGGCATCGATTTCGGCGTGAACGTCGGTCTCGCTGCCGTAGCGGGCCCGCGCCGCCTTGGCGATGGCGTCTTCCATCGCCGCGATCACGATGCCGCGGTCGATCGATTTTTCGCGCGCGACCGCGTCTGCGATCTGCAGCAGTTCAAGTTTATTGGCGCTGACAGCTGCCATGGCTTAGTCTCCTCTGGTGGGATCGATCTCGCCTCTCCGCAGTCTTTCGGCGGCGAGGCGGTGTTGCTTGGTGTTTTTCGGGGCGTTCTTTTTATCTGGCTTCAATTTCGGCTTCGGCTTGTTGCTCCTGGCGGGGTCGCTTTTCCTGGCATGCGGCGGTGGCGGCGGCTCAAGCCCGAGACTTTGGCGCAGCTCGCGCTCCGCGGCCTTGCCGCGCCGCATCGATTCCGCGATCAACTCGTCGGTCAGGACCAGCCTGGCATCCGCGATATCCTCCATCACCAGCATAATCTCGGCATCTTCGCCCGCGCTTGTGTCCTCGCGATGCAACCGCACGGCATCGCCCTCGACGCCCCCGAGCTTGCCGCGAAACCGCTTGCGGCCCTGATGCGCGACCGCCATCTCGATCTTCACGAGATAGCCGGCATAGCGCTCGAAATCGGAACGGCGCACCAGCGGCCGATCGATCCCGGGCGAGGAAATCTCCAGCCGGTAGGCCCGGTCGATCGGATCGGCGACGTCCAGCACCGGCGACAGCGCCTTCGAGATCGCCTCGCAATCCTCGATCTGCATCGATCCGTCGGGCCGCTCCGCCATGATCTGGACCGTGCAGCCGGATTCGGCCGGAGATCTTGATCCGAACCAGCCGGTAGCCCATGCCCTGCAGCACCGGGCCTGCGACCGCCGATACCCGCGCCGCCATGCCCGGCTCGACAACCAGGCGCGGCTCGGCAAGCAGATCGGTGTCCACGGAACCAGTCGTTGGATCGGTCATATCCAGGGTCAAAATCAGTCTAACTTGCGTTGGTTTGGGGCCGGGCCGGAAAGCCGGTCCGGCGGTGCTGCCTGAGGCGCCCGCCGTCGCACTCCCGCGGGCTCGTTCAGGTAATAAAAAAGAGCGGGTCCCGGGGGGCCCACTCTCAATACGCGATCGTATGAGAACCATAAGTTGCGGCTGATATAGCGGTTTTCTCGCGATCCGGCAAGGCCCGCGGGGCCCGAGAGCAGCGATTTTGGGCCGTTCGGGCGCGGTTTCAAACCTAACCCTTCCTTCACGAAGCCCGCCTAAATTGCCGGAAAACCCGCCTGTGCGCGGGATTTGAGTGCGTTTCATGACAGTCGCGACATCGCTGATCCCCGGGCTTGATGAGATCGTCAGGCATGGCGATCCCAAACGCCTCGCCGAGGCCGCCCGCCGGATCACCGAACTGTTCCTGACGGGGGCCGCGAATTTCCGGCCCGATCACGTCGATCTGTTTGACGGCATTCTGATCGGTCTCGTTCCTCACACCGAACTCGCCGCGCGTGCCGATCTGGCAGAGCGGCTGTCCGTCATCGCCAACGCTCCGCGCACCCTGGTCGGGCAACTCGCGCGCGAGGACGAGATATTGATCGCCGGGCCGCTGCTGCGCCGATCGCCTGTGATCGATGAGCGGGCTCTGATCGAAATCGCACGCATCAAGGGCCAGGGCCATCTGCTGGCGATGTCGGAGCGGCCGACCTTATCTCCCGATCTCACCGATGTGATCGTGCGCCGCGGCGACCGCGATACGGTCAGGCGCGCCGCCGGCAATGCGGGGGCGCTTTTTTCGCAAGCAGGATATTCGACGCTGATCAAGCGCGCCAACCAGGATGGCGTCCTGACGCTCACGGTTGGCCAGCGCGACGATCTCTCCGATCCGCAGTTGAAGGATCTGCTGGCGGGATCGATCGATATCATCCGCCGCCGCCTGTTCGAGGTGGTCAAGCCCGGCAGGCAGGCCGCCATCAAGCAGGCGATGAGCGAAATCTCCGGCGTCCCCGAGATCGTCGAGAGCCGCCGCGACTTCGCGCCGGCGCAGCGCACGATCCTTGCGCTGCATAGCGCCGGGGAACTGAATGAAGCCGCGCTGCTCGGCTTTGCCAAAAGCCACCAATACGAGGAATTGATCGCCGCGCTGGCCGCGATGTCGGGAGTGAAAATCGCAACCCTCGATCGCCTGATTGCAGGCGATCGCCACGATCCGATCCTGATCGTTGGCAAGACCATCGGCCTGGAATGGGCCACCGTGCGCGCCTTGATCTTGCTTCGATTGGGCCGCCACCGGGTGCCGGCCCCAGCGGATATCGAGAGCGCGCGCGTGAATTTCGCGCGCCTGATGCCTTCGACCGCCGAGCGGGTGGTGAATTTCTGGCAGACCCGCCAATCGGCGTGATGGAGTTCGTCATTCCGGGGCGATGCGAAGCATCGAACCCGGAATCTCCGCGCTTCATCATCTCGAGATTCCCCGATGTGCAATTGCACATCTGAGGTTCGCTGCTTCGCGCGCCCCGGAATGACACCAAGAAGTTAGCCGATCTTCCGGAATCGCAGATACGCCGCGTGGCGGCCTTCACGCTCGGCTTTGCGGCCGTAGCGCGTCATCGTGTAATCGGCCCATGGCAGGCGCCAGTCGCAGGCGCGCTCCGCGGTCCAGAAAAAATCGGGCGAGCGTGCGAGACGCTCAAGCGTCCATGCGCAGTAATCTGCGATATCGCTGACGAAGCGAAATTCGCCATCCGGTTTGAGCGCGCGCGCCATGGCGGCGACGGTTGCGTCCTGCACGAAGCGCCGCTTCCAGTGCCGCCGCTTCGGCCAGGGATCGGGATGGATCAGATCGATCCGCGCCAGCGAATGCGGGGGCGCCCATGCCAGCAGTTCAGCGGCATCGCCGGCGAACAGCCGGATGTTGCCGATGTTATGGGCCTCGATCTGCGTCAGAATTTTTGCCATGCCGTTGACGTAGGGCTCGCAACCGATGAATCCGACATTGGGAAAGGCGCGCGCTTCCGCGATCAGATGTTCGCCGCCGCCAAATCCGATCTCGAGCCTGATCTCATCGGCCGGCGGGTCGAACAGGTCAGCCAGATCGGACGGGCCGGGCTGGCCGATGTCGAGCGCAAGCCGCGGCAGCAGGTGCTCGATCAGATCGGCCTGGTGCGAGCGGAGCTTGTGGCCCTTGCGCCGCCCGAACAACGAACCGTGCGGGTGAGCGGCACTGCCATCGTCGGACGATGCATCGCGTTTCGCCGGGTCGCGGGCGGCCATGCTCATCGCAGCGTCTGATACAGCCGATGCAACAGCCGCGCCCGCGGTTCGATCGACGAGATATACATCTGCTCGTAATGGGTATGCGCGCCCTTGCCATCGACGCCGAGGCCGTCGAGCGTCGCGGTATGAGGTGCGGTGAAATTGCCGTCGGAACCGCCGCCGGTGAATGTATCCACCAGATCGAAGCCGATTTCGGCGGCGAGCGTCCTGGCATGTTCGTAAAGCGCGGCGCCGGCATTGCCCTTCTCGTAAGGAGGCCGGTTCAACGCGCCGACGACCTTGACGCTGACGCCTTCGGTGCGCGACTTCAGGCTGAGGATCCTGGCAACCAGATCGTCGGCATCCGCCGTGGTCGGAACCCGAAGATCGACTTCGGCATAGGCCTCTTCCGCAATGACGTTGGGCCTTGTGCCGCCCCTGACAACACCGACATTGACGGTCACGCCGCGCTTGATATCGTTCAGCGCCTCAAGCGTTTGAATGATATTGGCGAGTTCGCGGATGGCGCTGCGGCCATCCTCCGGCCGCGAGCCGGCATGGGCGGGGACGCCGTGTACGAAAACCTCGAAGCGCGCGACGCCCTTGCGCCCGGTGACGATCTTTCCGCCGTCACGGGCGGGCTCGGTGACCAGCACATATTTGGCCTTGCGGCCCTCGGCCTCGATCAGCGCGCGCGACGTCGGGCTGCCGATCTCTTCGTCCGAGACGTAGAGCTGGGTCACGCCAAGCGGCGAACGCTCAGCCGTGGCGCAAAGCTGCCGGAACGCGTGGTAAGCGAGATAGGCTCCGCCTTTCATGTCATAGATGCCGGGGCCGAAAGCGCTGTCGCCGTCTATTCTGAACGGCAGACGCTCGATGAAACCCATCGGGTGCACCGTATCGAGATGGCTCAGCACCAGGATTCCCGGCTCATCCTGGCCCCATGACGAACGCGCCACGATATGATCGCCGCAGCCGCCATGACCCGTGACGCGCTCGATGGTGACGGGCAAGTCGCGATAGCCCTCAGCGACCATGGTCACGAGCTTGTTCACCTGCTCGGGCGCCTCTGTCGGGGTTTCGATCTCGACCCAGCGGCGGATGCCGTCGAGGATGGCTTTGGAATCGAAGGGATTGGCTGTCGTCAGCATGTTGTTGTTGCCTTCAGGGGATTTCAACTAGCGTCATTCCGGGGCGCGCGCTAGCGCGAACCCGGAATCTTCGCGCGCGATCATCTCTGGATTCCGGGTTCGCTCGCTGCGCTCGCGCCCCGGAATGACGAGCCGGCTCAGCGCTTGTCGGGTCCTTCGCGCGCGGCGATCTGTTCGACCATCTCGACAATGCTGCGCCGAAGCTTGGCGTCGGTGATGCGCGTGAACGCGCGAGTTAGCGCCAGGCCCTCGGAGGTCGCCAGGAAATCGGAAACGTAAGCCGGCGAGGTCCCTTCGCGGAAGCTTTCGGCGCTCGTGGTGCCGCTTGGTCCTCCCTCGAACAAAAACGATACCGGAACCTGAAGTATTTCGGAGATCTGCTGAATGCGGCTGGCTCCGACCCGGTTGGTGCCTTTCTCGTATTTCTGAATCTGCTGGAATGTGAGGCCCAATGCTTCGCCGAGCTTTTCCTGGCTCATGCCCAGCATGATGCGGCGCATGCGCACGCGACTGCCGACATATCTGTCAACAGGGTTGGGCGCTTTGGTCGACATCTCCAGCACTCCTTGGGATTACGCCCTAGAGGCGAGGCAACGCGAACATGGATGCCCCGGGCGCCAAAACCGTCAAATCTTGCTCGTCGGTGAGGAATGCAGACAATTTGAACAACGAACTGACCGGGTCTGGTCTCGACGAGCGCGCCAGAATGCGAATTGCATAGTCGGTCTGTCAACTGGTGGGTTTCCGCCTGTCGAGATTTTTGCCGACCGCCGAAAGCGGCATTGATATGCCGGCGTCAGGAACGCCGCTTCGCAACGCGCCGCCGAAACACGAAAATCAGGGCGGCGGTAACGATGATCGCGGCGGGAATGTCGCCGCTGCGTGCATAAATCGTCGGCGGAATCGCCGACGGCAGGCTGGAATCCAGCACGCCTTCGACGCCGAGACCGAGCCGTGCGACGATCCGCCCCAGCGGATCGATCACGGCGGAAATGCCCGTATTTGCTGCACGAACCACCGGCAGCCCTTGCTCGACCGCGCGCAGCCGCGCCTGCTGCAGATGCTGGTAGGGGCCGGTCGAGATTCCAAACCAGCCGTCATTGGTCAGGTTGACGATCCAGCCCGGACGATCGTCGCGCGCCGCAACGTCACCGGGAAATATCGCTTCATAGCAGATCAAGGGTAGCGCGCGCGGCGCGTTTGGTATTTCCATCGGGCGGCGCCGCGTGCCCGGAATAAATCCGCCCTGAACCTTGGTCAGCTGCACGAAGCCGAGCTTCTCCATCCAGTCCTGGAACGGCAGATATTCGCCGAACGGCACCAGATGCAGCTTGTCGTAAACCGACAGCACGCTGCCGTCGTGGTCGATGACGTAGATCGAATTATAGGCGCGCGTGATCTTTGTGCCGGGCGGCAAATCGGGCGCGCGCACCGAGCCGGTGATCAGGACGGTGCCCTTGGGCAACAGAGCGGCGATCTGCGCCATCGCGTCGGCTTCGCGCGTCAGGAAAAACGGGAACGCCGATTCCGGCCAGATCAAAATGCTGGCGTCGCGCACGCCGGTGGATTGCGGCCCGGACGCGCGGTCGGAGAGCGTCAGATATTTTTGCATCACCTCCGCCTTGGCGGAGTAATTGAACCTGACGTCCTGCTGCAGATTGGGCTGCATGATCCGCAGCTTGACGTTTGCGACCGTCGCGGTCGGCTGCAGGCCCAGGCGAACGGCGCCGAAGATGCCCATGGCGACGAGCAGCGATAGCGCCATCACCGGCGCGATCCAGGGTTTGCGTCCGCGTGAACTTCCATCGATCAGCACGGCCGGGCTCGCGAAGATCGCGACGCTCAGGAATGTCAGGCCCCACAGGCCGATCAGCGACGCCGTCTGCGCCAGCGCCAGCGGTTCGCTCAAGCGCGTAGCCGAACGCATTCCATGGAAAGCCGGAGAGCACGTGACCGCGCAGCCATTCGCTTAACGTGAGGCTTGCGGCAAGCGCGAGCACCCGCGAGGCGTCCCTGGTCCAGATCAGGCGCGCCAGCGCAAAGCCGAAGGCGGTGAACAGCGCCAGATAGGCCGGCAGGCCCAGCACGGCGAACGGCATCAGCCATGCGAAGGTGGGTGCATCGACCAGAAAGGCGTAGCCGATCCAGTACAATCCCGGCACGAAATATCCGAGGCCGAACCACCAGCCGGCCATTGCCGCCGCCGGCACGCCGCGCAGGCGCCCGGCGCCCGCGCCGTCGATCAGCCAGACCATGACGGGAAAAGTCAAGAACAGCACCGGCCATGCATTGAACGGCGCCATCGCAAGCGCCGACAGTGCCCCGGCGACGAGCGCAATGGCGGCGCGCTTCCATCCCCATGACAGGATGATCGCAAGCCCGGCCGCGCGGAGTTTGCCAGTGGTTTTCACTGCGAGCCGGCTCCATCGCCGGGCGGCGGGCTCGCATTGTCATTGGCCTGGGGTTGACCTGTTTCCGGCGGTGCCTCGCGGCGGCGGCTCTCGCGCTGCGCGCGCACCGCGGGGCGTTCCTTGCGCGTGGCGATGCGCAGGCGTTTTACGCGCCTCGGATCGGCATCGAGCACTTCGATCTCGAAATTGCCGGGGCCCGAAATGACTTCGCCGCGCACCGGCAGGCGGCCGACATGGGTCACGAGATAGCCGCCAAGCGTCTCGACTTCTTCACCGGCCTCGCCGGTGACGAAATCCTCGCCGATCACGGAGCGGACGTCGTCGAGGCTGGCGCGCGCGTCGGCGATGAAGGAATTATCCGCCTGCCGCACGATCGCCGGCGGCTCGTCGCTGTCGTGCTCGTCGTCGATCTCGCCGACGATCTGTTCGACGATGTCCTCGATCGACACCAGGCCGTCGGTGCCGCCATATTCGTCCACCACCAGCGCCAGGTGGATGCGCGAGGCCTGCATCTGGGCCAACAGGTCGATCGCCCGCATCGACGGCGGCACGAAAAGCAGTTTTCGGATGATGTTGGCGTCCGCGAGCGGCATCGCGAGATCGACCGCGCGCAGATCGAGACCGGCGGGGAAGGGTTTCTTGCGTTTGGCCTTGCCTGTCTCGGGCACGCGCGCTCTCGCGGTCATGAAGGCCAGGAGGTCGCGGATGTGAACGATGCCCTCGGGATCGTCGAGAGTTTCGTTGTAGACCACCAGACGCGAATGCGCCGCGCTTTCGAACAGGCTCATCAATTCGCCCAGCGGAATGTCGCGCTTGACCGCGATGATGTCGGCGCGATGGATCATGACATCGGCGATGCGCCGTTCATGCAGGCCGAGGATATTGCGCAGCATGGTGCGCTCGATGGCGGAAAAGCCCACCTCGTCCGGCGTAGAGGCATCGAGCACGACCTGCAGATCGTCGCGGACCGATCCCGGCTTCCATCCGAACAGCGTGCGGATCGCGCGCGTCAGCCAGTTCTCGGCGGCGGGGCGCGCGACTTCGCCTTGCGGCACCACCGCCGGCAGGTTGCGCGTGTTGCGCGGATTGTCGTGGGTCGGTTCGGAGTCCGCCATTTCAGTCCATCCGCTCCCGATCCGCATACGGATCGGGAATGCCGAGTTGCGCCAGAATCTCCTGCTCGAGGGTTTCCATGGTCTCGGCGTCGCCGTCGCTTTCGTGATCGTAACCGATCAAATGCAGGAAGCCATGCACCGCCAGATGGCTGAGATGATGATCGAACGGCTTTTGTTCGTCATCGGCCTCTTTTCGCGTCGTTTCATAGGCAATGGCGATGTCGCCGAGCATCCGCGGGGCATCGTCGGGTCCGGCTGGGCCGGTCGGCGGCAAGGCCGGAAACGACAGCACGTTGGTCGGCTTGTCGATGCCGCGCCAGTTGCTGTTCAGCGTGCGAATTCCGGCGTCATCGGTCAGCATGACCGCAAGTTCGGCTTCACCGATACCCGCATCGACCATCTCGGCCGCGGCGGCGACGGCGCGGTGGATGACGGCTTCGGCGCCGGGTTCGGTCTGCCAGCACTCGGCGACGACGAGAACCTCGGTGATGGGAAGGGCAAAGGGCGGCATCGGTCCGGAATTTCTTTTGCGACCGGAGCTCGCCTCCAGCGCGCTCTCGGCGGCAGATGTTGGCATCAGGTTTTGCTGGTTGCCGGCCGCTGCGGCAATCCTTCATAGGCGGCGACGATCCGCGCCACCAGCTCATGGCGGATCACGTCTTCGGCCGTGAATTTCACCTGGGCGATGCCCTCGACGCCATCGAGCAGCTTTGCGGCTTCCGCAAGCCCCGAAGTCTGGCCGTTCGGCAGATCGACCTGGGAGGGATCGCCGGTGATGATCATGCGGCTGTTTTCGCCAAGCCGCGTCAGGAACATCTTCATCTGCATCGAGGTGGTGTTTTGCGCTTCGTCCAGAATGATGGCGGCGTTGGTCAGGGTGCGGCCGCGCATGAAGGCGAGCGGCGCGATCTCGATTTCGCCGGCTTGCAGCGCGCGCTCGACGATCCGCGAATCCATCAGGTCGTACAGCGCATCATAGATCGGCCGCAGGTAGGGATCGACCTTCTCGCGCAAATCGCCGGGCAGGAAACCCAGCCGCTCGCCGGCCTCGACCGCGGGCCGCGACAGGATGATGCGATCGACTTCCTTGCGCTCGAACAATTGCGCGGCGTGCGCCACCGCGAGCCAGGTCTTGCCGGTGCCGGCCGGGCCGATGCCGAACACCATCTCGTGGCGCTTGAGCGCGCGGATATAGGAGTCCTGCGCGGCGGTGCGCGCCCGCACCGGACGCTTGCGCAAGTTGATGGTCTCGAACGACGATTTGACGGTCTTGGCGTCGAATTCGAACAGCGAGCCTTGCGCGATGACGGCGCGGATCGCGCCCTCGACATCGCCCTGCGCCAGATCGTGCCCCTGGGTCGCCTGCGCATACAGCGTCTCCAGCACGCGCCGCGCGGCGTCGCAGCCGTCGCGCGAGCCGGCGATGGTGATGTGATTGCCGCGCGAATCGACCACGACGCCGAGCCGGCGCTCGACCAGCGCCAGGTTTTGTCCGTAGGGTCCGACCAGCGCCGAGGCCGCGCGGTTGTCGTCGAAGTCGATGACGACCTGCGTTTCGGGCGGGATCTGCATGTCGCGGTCAAGTTTGCGGCTGGGAGCGAGCGAAGGCGAATCCGATGCGCTTTTTGGCAAGGGTTCAGGCTCCCATCGTCGTTTGAGAAGAATCGGTCGTGTGAGGAAAAGCAGGTTGCGCGGGCCGCGCATGAGGGCCAGCGAGTTCGCCGAGCAGGCTGTAGCGCTCGAGGCGTTCGATCGTCACCGGCAACACTTGTCCGATGATATCGGGCGAGGCCATCACATGCGCCGGCTGCAGATAGGCGGTGCGGCCGACGATCTGGCCGGGATTGCGGGCGGCGCGTTCGAACAGCACATCCACAGTGTTGCCAATCGTCGCCACATTGAAGGCCGATTGCTGGCTGTCGATCAATTCCTGGAGCCGCACCAATCGCTCGTCCATCTCAACCGCTGAAACCGTCTCCCGCATGTCCGCCGCCGGCGTTCCGGGCCGCGGCGAATACTTGAACGAATAGGCGCCAGCGTATCCGATTTGGGTGACCAGTGCGAGGGTGGCGGCGAAATCTTCCTCGGTCTCGCCGGGGAAGCCAACGATAAAATCCGATGAAAATGCAATATCTTGCCGGGCGGCACGAAACCGGTCGATGACGCGGCGGTAATCGCCCACGGTATGTTTGCGGTTCATCGCCGCGAGAATCCGGTCGGAACCGGACTGTACCGGAAGGTGCACGAACGGCATCAGCGCGGGCAAATCGCGATGCGCCGCGATCAGGGTGTCGTCGACGTCGCGGGGATGGCTGGTCGAGTAGCGCAAGCGAACGATGCCGGGAATTTCGGCCAGGCGCTGCAGCAAGGTGCCGAGCGACCAAATCCGTCCGTCCGGTCCCTCGCCGTGATAGGCGTTGACGTTCTGTCCGATCAAGGTGATCTCGCGCACGCCATTGTCGGCGAGCCGGAGCACGTCGTCGACGATCTTTGCAACGGGCCGCGACACCTCGGTGCCGCGCGTGTACGGCACCACGCAGAAGGTGCAGAATTTATCGCAGCCTTCCTGCACCGTGACGAAAGACGAGATGCCGCGGGCGCGGATTGCATCCGGCCTCGGCGGGGCCAGGAATCCGAACTTGTCCTCGACCGGAAATTCGGTCTCCAGCGCACGGCCGTGGCGCTTGGCATGCGCCAGCAGTTGCGGCAGATGATGGTAACTTTGCGGACCGACCACGACATCGACCACCGGCGCGCGGCGGATGATCTCCTGGCCCTCGGCCTGCGCGACGCAGCCGGCGACCGCGATGCTCATGTGGCGGCCATTGCGCGCGGCTTCGTCCTTGACGACGCGCAGGCGCCCGAGCTCCGAGTAAACCTTCTCGGAGGCCTTTTCGCGGATGTGGCAGGTGTTGAGAATCACCAGATCCGCGTCATCCACGCTGGCGGTCTCGACAAAGCCTTCCGGTGCCAGCGTGTCCACCATGCGTTGCGCATCGTAGACATTCATCTGACAACCATATGACTTGATATGCAGCTTGCGCGGCGGGTTCATGGAACCTGAATGCTGTGTGTGAGACGGCGCCATGCCGGCATGGGGTTCAAATATAGGCTAAAGCGCGGAAAATCCAGCGTGAGAACCTATATGAATCGTCATTCCCGGGGCGATGCGTCAGCATCGAACCCGGAATCCAAGGATTCCCCGCTGTGCAATTGCACATCGGGCCGGAATGACGACGTGACTATCAGGACTTTTCGTCGTCCAGCGGAACGCAATACAGTTCGAGCCGGTGATCGACCAGCTTGTAGCCCAGCTTGCGGGCGATTTCGGCCTGCAGCTTTTCGATCTCTTCGTTGGTGAATTCGATCACCTTGCCGTCGCGCAGATTGATCAAGTGGTCGTGGTGGCTGTCGCGCATCTGTTCGTAGCGCGCGCGGCCCTCGCGAAAGTCGTGCCGTTCGATGATACCGGCGTCCTCGAACAGCTTGACGGTGCGATACACCGTCGAGATCGAGATCTTGTCGTCGACGGCGACGCAGCGGCGATACAATTCCTCGACGTCGGGATGATCCAAAGCCTCCGCCAGCACGCGCGCGATGACGCGGCGCTGGTCGGTCATGCGCATCCCGGTGGCGGCGCAGCGCGCCTCGATACCGGTGGCCTTGAGCGCGGGCGTGGATTTCAGTGCGGTCATGGTTTTCGCCTTGAATAACGTGTCTGTTGTGCCACTACGCGCGCGTTACGACAAGTCGCGGCGCATCAGAAGCGCGTTCAATTGTTCCCCGCTCGCCTGCCGGTAATAGCGTTCGCGGCGCCCGGCGACGGTAAATCCGGCGCGGTCGTAAAGCCGCCGCGCCGGCTGATTATTTTCCTCGACCTCGAGGAACACGGTACGCACGCCACGGCCGGCGAGATGGCCGAGATGCGTCAGCAGCAGATTGCGGGACAGGCCGCGGCCGCGATGGCTGAAGGCCACCGCGATCGAAAGTATTTCGGCCTCGTCTGCCGCCAGGCGCGACACCGCGAAGCCGATCGTCTTCCGGCCGATCCTCAGGCGGTGAACCAGCGTGTTGCGCTCGGCCAGCATGGCCTCGAATTCGCCTTCACCCCAGCCGCGATGAAACGATGCGCCATGCAATTGCGCCAAACGAGCCGCATCGCGCAGGGTCGCGGGTTCGATCGCCGCCGCGCCACCGCTCCACAGTTCGGAGAGCCACGCCATCATGACGCTGACGGCTGCGAGGTTTTCTGCAGCGGGTCCTTCGGCAGTTTGGCGTCGGGCGCGCGCAGATAAAACGGGCGGGCCGGCGCGGTGTTCGGGCTGACCGCGGCCCCGAGCCACGCCACCCAGGCAATATCCGGCGCTGATTGCGCATCGACCTTGAAAGGCGGCGGCGCGTGCGCCGGCCAGCGCTCGGCGAGAATGTTGGCGGCGTTGCCGACCAGGTGCGGCGCGCCGAACCGCGATGCGCCGAGCGCCTCCTCGATCGGTGCGACGCGCGGCCGCATCAACGAACTGCCATCGCCGCTGACCACCTGAAAATACACCTGGTCATGCCGCGCATCGATGGCGGATATCACCGGTTGTTCGGCGTTCTGGCTGACCACGGGCGCGGCATAGGCCGTCAGCGTGGTGAGCCCGACCACCGGCTTGTTGGCGGCGAGCGCAATGCCGCGCGCGGCGGAAAGGCCGACCCGCAGCCCGGTAAAACTGCCGGGGCCGGTGGTCACCGCGATGCGGTCCAGGGAAGAAAACGCGATGCCGGACTCCTTGATGACGCGCGCGATCAGCGGCATCAAGGCTTCGGCATGACCGCGCTTCATCGCCTGCAATTCCTGGGCAATCAACTTGCCGGCGCCGGTGTCGAGAACGCCTGCGGCGCAGGCATCGAGGGCGGTATCGATGGCAAGGATCAGCATCGGGGGCGGGCGAATAGCGAGTGGCGAATAGCGAATAGACAGTCAGTCGAAACCGCCATTCGCCATTCGCTACTCACTATTCGCTGCTCCCAAAATCACACCGGCCGGACTTCGACCACGTCGGGCACGAAATGCTTCAGCAGGTTCTGGATACCGTGCTGCAGGGTTGCGGTGGATGACGGGCAGCCCGAACAGGAGCCCTTCATGTTGAGATAGACGATGCCGTCCTTGAAGCCGCGGAAGGTGATGTCGCCGCCGTCGCCGGCGACCGCCGGGCGCACCCTGGTTTCGATCAGGTCCTTGATGGTCGCAACCGTCTCGGCGTCGGCCTCGTTGAAGAACTCGTCGCCCTCGTCGGCGGCCTCGTCGCTTGCGGCGCTGCCGTCGGCCAGCAGCGGCGCGCCGGACATGTAGTACTCCATGATGGCGCCGAGGATCGCCGGCTTGAGATGCTGCCAGTCGCTGTCGTCCTTGGTCACGGTGACGAAGTCGGAGCCGTAAAACACGCTGGTGACGCCGGGCACGTCGAACAGTTTCTCGGCCAGCGGCGAGCGCACTGCTGCCTCGCGATTGACGAATTCCATGGTGCCGCTGTCGAGCACGGCGCGGCCGGGAATGAATTTCAGGGTGGCGGGATTGGGTGTGGCTTCGGTCTGAATGAACATGGTTTTCTCCGGCGTCGCCGGTTCAAGGCCGGCGCGTGGCTCTCCTTAGCAGATGGCGACGGCAAACGCACGGTCAAGGGGCGCAGAAAACATAGTGTTTTCAAGCGAAAGCCTGCCCCGGACGCGATCCGGGGTGGGGACCGGTTCGCGTGAAGAAAACGCGTCAAAATAAGAGATAAAACCCCGATGATTGGGAACTCGGTGGCTTACGACAGCGCGTCGATGTCCTCATCGCTCAAACCGCCGGGCACGATGGTCACGGGGATCGGGAACGCGCCGACCGTCTTGGCCATTGTGGTGATGATGGGGCCGGGGCCTTCCGGCCCCGGATTGGCGGCCAGCACCAGCATCGCGATATCGACGTCCTTGTCGATGACGTCGAGGATCTGGTCGGTCGGGTCGCCCTCGCGGATCACCCGCTCCGGCGTGATCGCGGCGATGCCATTGGCGCGGCCGGCCGCACGATCGAGCGCGGCGTTGGCGTCCTCATGCGCCTCGGCGCGCATGATGTCGGCGACCCCGAGCCACTGCTGGTTCTGATCTTCGGTCTCGATGATGCGCAGCATCACCACGCCGCCGTCGACGCGGATCGCCCAGCGGCTGGCGTAGTAGACCGCGCGGTCCCATTCCGCACTGTCGTCAACGATCACCAGACATTTTGGCTTGTGACCCGTCTCGTAGCTTCGTCGCTGGGTGGTCATGCATGTCCCGATGCTTGCGCCAGGCAGGCCGCATGCTGCCACGGCGCAGCCGTCCTCGACAAGCGGCAACGCCGGCGCGTATTCCGCAAAAGTGGATACCGGTTTTGCGATCAGAATACGCGCAAGCACTAGAGTGCGCTGCGTCAAATTATGGCGAAGGGAAGGAAAGCTAGTTCTTGCGGACGAAACCGACGATGTCCTTCGTCGCCTTCATGGTCTCGGCGGCGATGGCGCGGGCGCGGTCGGCGCCGTCGATCAAAATCGAATCGACATGGCCGGGGTCGGCGACCAGCCGTTTCATTTCGGCGGCGATCGGCGACAGTTTTGCGACGCAGAGTTCGACCAGCGCATTCTTGAAGTTCGAAAACTGGCCGCCGCCAAATTCGCCGAGCACGTCGGACTTGGTGCGGCCTGACAGCGCGGCGTAAATCCCGACCAGATTGTCGGCCTCGGGGCGCGTCTCGAGACCCTTTTCCTCGGACGGCAACGGTTCCGGATCGGTCTTCGCCTTGCGGATCTTCTGCGCGATGGTGTCGGCATCGTCGGTGAGGTTGATCCGCGAATTGTCGGACGAATCGGACTTCGACATTTTCTTGGTGCCGTCGCGCAGCGACATCACCCGGGTTGCGGGACCGGTGATCAGGGGTTCGGGCTGAGGAAAAAACAATCCGTCGTTGAAACCGTGGCCGCGGATCGAGTTGCCGAAATCATTGTTGAATTTCTGGGCGATATCGCGGGACAGCTCGAGGTGCTGTTTCTGGTCCTCGCCGACCGGCACATGGGTGGCGCGATAGAGCAGAATGTCGGCCGCCATCAAGACCGGATAGTCGTAGAGGCCCACCGAAGCGTTCTCGCGGTCCTTGCCGGCCTTTTCCTTGAACTGCGTCATGCGGTTGAGCCAGCCGACCCGCGCCACGCAGTTGAATATCCACGCCAGTTCCGCGTGTCCGGAGACCTGGCTCTGGTTGAAGACGATGTGTTTTTTCGGATCGATGCCAGAGGCGATGAAGGCCGCGGTCACTTCCCTGGTATTGCGCGCGAGCTCGGCCGGACCGCCCCAGACCGACACCGGCTGCGTCAGCGCGTGCATGTCGACCACGCAATAGAGGCAGTTATGGGTTTCCTGCAGCTTGACGAAATTGACGATCGCGCCGAGGTAATTGCCGAGATGCAGATTGCCGGTCGGCTGGACGCCTGAAAAAACCCGTTCAACGATCGCCATTGTCAGTTCTCACGCCTGCTGCTTCGCGCCCCTCAACTGTCATCAGGCGCTATGCGCCGTCCATTGCCAATGGCGCCACGCGCCGTCCATTGCCACGCGGGCATCAGTCGCGCAAGTCGGAGGCCGTGGTTTGGCGGATCGCGCTAACCGCCTCGCCCCACCGGATCACGCCGAACAGGGCCAGAAGCAGGCCGTAAATCGCGATTCCGCCCGATATCAGCATCAGCACAACGACGGCCTGCGCGATGCCATGCGCGGTCGCGGTCAGCGGCAGCACGAACCTCGCCATCAGCCACAGGAGCCCGCCCATCGCCAGCGCGGCCACCACAATGCGCGGCAGCCGCCGGCGCGCCGCGGCATCGATCGAAAATCCTGATATCGAAGCACCGCGCCGGATCAACGTAAGCGCGCTGCTCCAGGCCCCCAACGCGATGCTGGCGGCGATTCCGCTCGCGCCGAATATCTGACCGAGCACCACGGCCAAAACGATCGCCACCGCGAATCCCTTGAGCGTCGCCCAAAGCGGCGTCAGCGTATCGTTGCGCGCGAAGAATGCCGGCGACAGCGCCTTGACCAGCACGTGCGCGGGCAGGCCGAGCGCAAGCCACATCAGCGCCTGCGCGGTGGCCGCGGTATCGGATGCGGTGAACACGCCATGTTCGAACAGCATCCGCACCACAGGCTCGCTGAGCACGATCAATCCCAGCGTCGCCGGCAAAGCCAATCCGACCGCGAGTTCGAGGCCGCGCGACTCGGCATGCGCGACGGCATTGCGGTCATCGCCGCGCAGCGCGCGCGTCAGTTCGGGCACCAGCACGGTGCCCATGGCGACGCCGACAATGCCGAGCGGCAGTTCGATCAGGCGGTTGGCGAAGTACAGCCACGACACCGCCGATGGCGACGCCGAGGCGATCACGGCGCCGCCGACGACAAGCAATTGCGGCCCGCTGCTGGCGATCATGCCGGGGATCGCCTGGCCGAAAAAGCCGCGCATGTCGGCGCCGAACGAAATCCGCAGCGGCGTTGCGATGCTGCCGCCGCCACGGCGCAATAGCAGGATCAGCAATTGCAGGAGCCCGGCAACGCCCACCGTGGCGGCCAATAGCAGCGCGGCATAAGCCGCATCCTGCCGCCAGCCGAGCAGCGCGATCATCACGGCGATCAGCGCGACGTTGAACAGCAGCGGCGAGAAGGCCGTCAGCGCGAAGCGGCCTTGCGCGCTCAATAGCGCCATCATCACCGTGACGGGACCTGCGAAGGCGAGATAAGGCAGCATCAGGCGGGCATCGTCGACGGCGAGTTGCAGCGTCGGGTGTCCGGCAAAGCCCGGCGCGAGCGCGGTAATGACGAACGGCATCAGCAGGCCGATCAATGTTGCCGCCACGATCAAGGCGGCGCTGACGGTGCCGAGCACGGTCCCTGCGAATGCGGCCGCCGCGACCGCGCCTTCGGTTTCGCGCACGCGCAGCCAGGCCGGCACCAATGCCGCGTTCAACGCGCCCTCGGTCAACAACCGCCTGACCACATTGACCAGCTGAAACGCCACCAGGAATGCGTCCGCGACCGGGCCGGTGCCGAGCAGCGCCGCAATCATGGCGTCGCGCGCGAATCCGAGCAGCCGCGAGCCAAGCGTGCCAACGGAAACGGTGAGGAAGGAACGGATCATGAAGGCATCTATACCGCGTCGCTTGCTGGCGCAGGGTTGATCGTGATAGGCCGCTGCACCCCGACCAAACCGACTTGGAGCGGATTTTCCGCGCCGTCGCAATCGCCGCAACAGGACTGATGCATGACAGAAGCGAAATACGACGTTCTCGGGATCGGCAATGCGATTTTCGACATATTGGTGCAGACCGACGAGAGCTTTCTCGCCGCGCACGGCATGACCAAAGGCGGCATGGCGCTGATCGACGAAGCCCGCGCCGCGGCGATCTACCGGGATATGGGCCCGGCGGTGGAGATATCCGGCGGCTCGGCGGCAAACACCATTGTCGGGGTCGCCAACCTTGGCGCCCGCGCGGCCTATGTCGGCAAGGTCAGGGATGACCAGATCGGACGCTTGTACATCCATGACATCCGCGCCGCCGGGGTCGCGTTCGAAACCAGGGCGGCATCGGACGGCCCCGCCACCGGCTGCTCCTACATTCTGGTGACGCCCGACGGCGAGCGCACCATGAACACCTATCTCGGCGCGGCGCAGGAGCTGACGCCCGACGATATCGACGCTGCCCAGATCGCGGCATCAAGCGTCATCTATCTCGAAGGTTATCTGTGGGATCCGAAGAGCGCCAAAGAAGCTTTCGTCAAGGCCTCGACCATTGCGCACGACGCCGGTCGCCAGGTCGCGCTGACGCTGTCGGATTCGTTTTGCGTCGATCGCTATCGCGGCGAATTTCTCGATCTGATGCGGGGCGGCACCGTCGATCTGGTTTTCGCCAACGAGGCGGAATTGCATTCGCTCTACCAGACATCGGATTTCGACGCGGCGCTGAAGCAGTTGCGGGTTGATGCGAAACTCGGCGTCGTCACCCGCAGCGAGAAAGGTTGCGTCGTGGTCTCAAAAGACGGCGTCACCGCCGTGCCGGCATTTCCAATCGACAAAATGGTAGACACGACAGGCGCCGGCGACCTGTTTGCCGCCGGCTTCCTGTTCGGCCTGGTGCGCGGCGCCGGTCATGAAAATGCCGGACGGTTAGGGGCGCTCGCCGCGGCCGAAGTGATCCAGCACATCGGCGCGCGGCCGCAGACCTCGCTGAAGGAACTGGCGCGGCAGAATGGATTGCCGGTGTAGACCGTCCAACCCCGTCATGCCCGGGCAAAAGCGCGAAGACGCGCTTCGCGCTTTTTGCCCGGCCATGACTTCGGCCCGCGCTCAGCGACGCGACCGTTGGCACTTGCTGACGAAGTGTAACGTTAGACGTGCGTTGACTCAGGCGTATCACGCCGTCTTGGCCGCCTTGAGCCCGAGCCGCGCCTCGACCGCGTCGCGCATCACGAATTTCTGGATCTTGCCGGTGACGGTCATCGGAAATTCGTCGACGAATTCGATGTAGCGCGGGACCTTGTTGTGGGCGATCTGGCCCTGGCAGAAGCTGCGGACCTCATCGGCCGTCAGCGTCTCGCCGGACCGCGGCCGGATCCAGGCGCAGAGCTCTTCGCCGTAGCGATCGTCGGCGACGCCGAAAATCTGCACGTCCAGAATCTTCGGATGGCGATAGAGAAATTCCTCGATCTCGCGCGGATAGAGGTTTTCACCGCCGCGGATCACCATGTCCTTGATGCGGCCGACGATGTTGCAGTAGCCCGCCTGATCGATGATGGCGATATCGCCGGTGTGCATCCAGCCGTTGGCATCGAGCACATCGGCGGTCTTTTCGGGTTCGTCCCAATAGCCCAGCATGACGCTGTAGCCGCGGGTGCACAATTCGCCCCGTTCGCCGCGCGGTACGACGCGGCCCTCAAGATCGATAACCTTGACCTCGACATGCGGGTGAATGCGCCCGACGGTCGACACCCGGCGCTCCAGCGGGTCGTCCATGGCGCTTTGAAAACTGACCGGGCTGGTTTCGGTCATCCCGTAGGCGATGGTTACGTCGCGCATGTTCATCTGTTCGTTGACGCGTCGCATCACCTCGATCGGGCAGGGCGCGCCAGCCATGATGCCGGTTCGCAGCGACGACAGATCGAATCTGGCGAATTCGGGATGGTCGAGTTCGGCGATGAACATGGTCGGGACGCCGTAGAGGGTCGTGCATCTTTCCCGCTCGATGGTCTGCAGCGTCGCCAGGGGATCGAAGCCTTCGCCGGGATAGACCATCGTGGCGCCCGAGGTGACGGAAGCAAGATTGCCCATCACCATGCCGAAGCAGTGATAGAGCGGAACCGGAATGCAGATGCGGTCGCTTTCGGTCAGGCGCATCGCACGTCCGACGAAATAGCCGTTGTTGAGAATGTTATGATGCGTCAGCGTGACGCCCTTCGGCGATCCGGTGGTGCCGCTGGTAAACTGGATGTTGACGGGATCGTCGAACTGCAAGGTCCCGGCGAGCGCCGCGAGCGCGTCCCGGTGGCGCGTGCCACCCATCCCCGTCACGTCTTCGAACGGAATCGTGCCGGGACAGGCCGGACCGCCGATCTGGATCACCGCGCGCAAATGCGGCAACCGCGCCGCATGTAGCTCGCCCGGTTGCGCCTTCACCAGCTCAGGCATTAGCGTGTTGAGCATCTCCATGTAGTTGCTGGTTTTGAACGCCGTCGCGGTGACGAGCGCGGTGCATCCGACCTTGGCGAGCGCGAATTCGAGCTCGCTCAGGCGATAGGCAGGATTGATGGTGACGAGAATGAGCCCGGCCTTGGCGGCGGCGAATTGCGTCAGCGTCCATTCCGGCCGGTTCAGCGACCAGACGCCGATCCGTGCGCCGCGTTCGAGGCCGAGCGCGAGAAAGCCGGCGGCCAGCGCGTCGACCCGCTCCGTCAATTCCTTCCAGGTCCACCTGACGCCGTGGCTCGGCGAAACCAGCGCTTCGCGTTCGGCCCAGCGCCGGGCTGCCTGATCGAGACTGCGCCCGATGGTATCGCCCAGCAGCGGCGCATCGGCGACGCCGCAAACATAGCTATCCGCTTCTTCGCTCAAGTCTGTCTCTCCATGCGTCGAAGCATGCGCGATGGAGACATTGCGTGCAAGGCTTCGTGCGGAGGCTTGGTCGTGGGGCCTTTTCCCGGCGCGATCAGAAAAGACCTCGCCGGGAAAAGCTGACGCGGCTACGCCGCCTTTTGGCCCGCATCGAGCCCGGCATAGACGCCGCTCTCGAAGCCTGCAAACGTTTCCAGGCATTTTTGGTCCGCGAACGGCAGCACCTGCATCAGGATCACGCCGCTGACGTCGCGCGACGGGTCGATCCAGAAATAAGTGTTGGCAAGCCCTGCCCAGGCGAGGCTGCCGGGGCTGCGGCCCTCCGCTGTTCTGGCGGTATTGATCAGGAAAGAGAGCCCCCATTTCTTCACCATGTCCGGATAGAGATCGACATCGTTGGTGGCCCACGCGACCGCCGTGGTCATCCTGGTCATGTTGAGTTCGCCGATGTGGTTCTGTCCCATCATCGCAACGGTCTCGGGTTTCAGCACCTGGTTGCCGTTGCCGCGGCCCTTGTTGAGGATCATCCGGGTGAACTTGATGTAATCGCCCGCGGTGCCGTAAAGCCCGCCGCCACCCATGTGGAATTCCGGGTCCTGCTCGAGCTCGAACGGGATTGGCGCCAGCGATCCATCCTCTCCACGCTGATGCATGGCGACGAGGCGCTTGCGTTGCGATTCCCCGATCTTGAAGCCGGTATCGGTCATGCCGAGCGGCGTAAACAGATGATCGCGCAAGTAAGCGTCGAGTTTCTTGCCGCTAATGGCCTCGACCGCCTTGCCGACGAAATCGATATTGATGCCGTATTCCCAGCGCGTGCCGGGGTCGGACATGATCGGTGTCTGCAGCGCGGCGTTCTTGCAGCTGGTGATGTCGGGCGTGCCGGTCTTCTCCAGATATTTCACCATGTCGCCGTTCCACAAGTGGTAGCAGAAGCCGGCGGTATGGGTCATGAGGTGGCGCAGCGTGATCGGATTCCTCGCCGGCCGCAGTTTTGGTTCGCCCTTGGCATCGTACCCTTCGAGCACTTGCGGCGCGGCGAGGTCGGGCAGCACCTTGCCGATCGGCGCGTCGAGCGAAAGCTTGCCTTGCTCGACCAGCTGCATGGCCGCCGCCGCCGTGATCGCCTTGCTCATGGAGGCGATCCAGAACACGCTGTCGGCAGTCATGGCGTCGTCTTTGGACAGGTCGCGCTTGCCGTACGCGCCCTGATAGATCACCTCTTTGCTGGTCGCGGCGATTGCGACCACGCCGGGAATTTCCTTGGCTTCGCTTTTCTGACGCAGCAGCTGATCAATCTGAGCTTGATTTTGCATGGGGTCACCTCCCGTTATTTTTTGGAAACGGCCGATCTTCCTCCCGGCCGCCACCTCCCGCAAGCGTGAGCGGTTGCTTGGGGCGCGCCGTCGCGATCTCGTGATCGCTGCCGCAGTGGGGCGCGACTGAACTGCAACATCCGCCATAATTTGCGGTGGATTGACCTGCATCATCGGTGACCTCCGGCGATATCTGCGATATCTTGGCCGGCCGTTGATTTCCGGAAGCGGGTTTTGTAGTAAGATGTTCAGATTGCAGCACAAATAGGTGCTGCCGGGCCATATGATTTGACAAAAATGATTGCGGCTTTCGAAGTCGCGAAGGAACCAAAATGATTTCGACCTGGAGCGAATGGAAACGGTATCCCCGGGCTGGGCGCGGCGAAAATATTGAAGCACCCATCACCCCGGGCATCTACGAAGTCCGCTTCGCCGGTACCGGTGCGCTGCACTCGTTCGGCGCGGTCGACAATGTCGCTCAGGCGTTGTCGCAACTCACGGTCGGCTCAAAATCGTGGTTCGGACGGCGCGAACCTGCAGTGGTGGCCGACCTCGAATATCGCACCTGCGCGACCTCCACCAAGGCGGACGCCAAGGCCGCGGCCGAGCGCATGATCGGCCGCCGCGAAGCCTATATGAGCGGCGCGGCCTGAACGGCCCTTGCTCGGCTTGCCGATTTCTTTTTCGTCCGGGAACCGCGGGCCCCACGAATTTGCCTTGAAAACGCCGCGCGCCGCCGGCTGGCGGCCGGTGCATCGCGGCCCGTTTGAGCCTATACTTTTGGCCTGTAGACCAAGAAGCATCGCAAGAAACGCCCAACGAAAATCCGAGGAGTAACGCCATGTCCCCCACCGCTGCTGCACGCACTTCGCAAACCTCCGCGCCATCGCTGCGCGACCGCCTCAAGGATCCCTCGCTGCTGCGCGACCGCTGCTACATCGACGGCGTCTGGACCGGCACGCCCGCCAATCCCGTGACCAATCCGGTCAACGGCGTCGAGCTTGCCAAGGTGCCAAAGATGAGCACCGCGGAAGCGACCCAGGCCGTGGAAGCCGCCGAGCGCGCGTTTCCCGGCTGGGCCAAGCTCACCGCCAAGCAGCGCTCCAACATCCTGCGCAAATGGTTCGATCTGATCATCGCCAACCGCGAAGACCTGGCCCTGATCCTGACTTCGGAGCAGGGCAAGCCGCTGGCCGAAGCGCTTGGCGAGGTCGACATCGGCGGCGCCTATGTCGAGTTCTTCGCCGAGGAGGCGCGGCGCGTCTATGGCGAAACCATTCCGACGCAGCGCCCGGACGCGCGGCTGCTCGCGATCCGCCAGCCGATCGGCGTTTGCGGCGCGATCACGCCGTGGAATTTTCCCTGTTCGATGATCACCCGCAAGGTGTCGCCGGCGCTGGCCGCCGGCTGCACCGTGGTGCTGAAGCCCGCCAACGAGACGCCGCTCACCGCGCTGGCGCTGGTGGCGCTGGCCGAGAAGGCCGGCGTGCCCAAGGGCGTGTTCAATATCCTCACCGGCAATTCCTCGGCGATCGGCAAGGTCTTGTGCGAACATCCCGCGGTGCGCTTCGTCGGCTTCACCGGCTCGACCGAAGTCGGGAAGATTTTGTATCAGCAGGCCGCGGTCGGGGTGAAGAAGCTCGGGCTCGAGCTTGGCGGCAACGCGCCGTTCGTGGTGTTCGACGACGCCGATATCGATGCCGCGGTCGAGGGCGCCATGGTCTCGAAATACCGCAACATGGGCCAGACCTGCGTCTGCGCCAATCGCATCTACGCCCAGGACAAGATCTACGATCAATTCGTCGAAAAGCTCTCCAAAAAAGCCGCCGCGATGAAGGTCGGCGACGGTACCGAGCAAGGCGTGACGCAGGGGCCGCTGATCAACATGGCCGCCGTCGACAAGGTCGAAAAGCACATTGCGGATGCGCTCAAGCACGGCGCCAGGATCGTCACCGGGGGAAAACGCCATTCGCTCGGCGGCACCTTCTTCGAGCCGACGGTGCTGGCCAACGTCGCGCCCGACGCGCTGGTGTCGCAGGAAGAAACCTTTGGGCCGCTGGCGCCGGTGTTCCGCTTCAAGAACGAGGCCGACGTGATCGCGATGTGCAACAATTCGCCGTTCGGCCTCGCCTCGTACTTTTACGCGCGCGATCTCGGCCGGGTCTGGCGGGTGGCTGAAGCGCTGGAGTCCGGCATGGTCGGCGTCAACACCGGGCTGATCACCACCGAGGTCGCGCCGTTCGGCGGCGTCAAGGAAAGCGGCCTGGGGCGCGAAGGCTCGCATCTCGGCATGGAAGAATATGTCGAGATCAAATACGTGATGATGGCGGGGATTTGAGGTCGCCCCATCCTCTACGTCGTCCCGGCGAATGCCAGGCGAACACCGGGACGACAAATTCTACCGGCGCAGCACCGCGATCATGCGATTGGCGAAGGTCAGGCGCTCGGCCATCACGGAAACGAAATAGGTCAGCAATTTTTGGCCGAGGGCCGGATTTTCGCTCTTGATGCCTTCGAATTGATCGGCGCTCAGCACGTAGAGAATGCTCGCGACCTCGGCCTGGATGGTTGCGCTGCGCGGCGCATGCGAGACAAGGCCCATCTCGCCGATGGTCGTGTAACGGCCGAGGCTTCGCACCCGCGTGGTACGGCCTTCATCCGCCGGAATCATGATCCCGACGCGTCCGTCCAGAATGAAATGCATGGAATCGGCGGCCTCGCCGGCGCGGACGATGGTCTCGCCGGCCTCGACCTCGATGCGCTGACAGCGGTGCATCAACTCCGCGGCGTCGTCTTCGGTCCCGAGAATCTGGGTGAACCAGTCGCGCAGCGAGGCTTCCTCGCCTTCGAGGCCCTGATGCTGCGCAATGATCTCGTTCTCGCACCACTCCAGCGCGTGGTCCAGTTCGGGCACGATGCTGACCTCGCGCGAGATGAATTCGCTTGATCGCAAGGCCTTCTCGGCGGCGGAGGGAAGGTGCACCAGCACCAGCTTGATGCCGCGATCATCGGCGGTCCGCTTGATCTGCGCGAAACTGTAGGCGGCGGACGAATCGATGCCGGTGACAAGCTTGAAGTCGAACACCAGGAAGCGGCATTCCGGATGACGCGCGAGCAGCGCCTTGACGTGCTGGTAAAGCCGGTTGGCCGAGCCGAAGAACAGATAGCTCTGCAGGTTCAGGCCCTGGATCTTGCCGCCATGCGCGGCGAGCACCGCCTGGTCGTCGCGCGAGCGGTCCAGCGAACTGCGATATTCGGATCCGTCAAAACTGTATTTGATCGAATCAATGCGCGAGGCGCTGAGCGCGAAGGTCGCGCAACCGATCACGACGCCGATCAGGATGCCGGCGACAAAACCCCATTGCACGATGATGACGATGATCGCCAGCAATGAGAGATATTCGACGAACGAAAGCCGCCGTCGCGACTGAACGATCCATTTGTGCAGCTGGTCCGCGCCCAGATAGATCAGCAGGCCGCCGAGCACGAATTTCGGCATGTAGCCGAGCAGCACGGGCGCAACGGCCAGCATCAGCGCTGAGATCGCGGCGACGGTGAGGCCGGACAGCCGGCCCCTGCCGCCGCTGTTGAAGTTGAGCACGGAACGGCTGATGGAAATACAGCCGGTATAGCCTCCGAACGCGCCCGACAGGATGTTGGCCAGGCCGGTGACGTTTAATTCGCGTTCGAGATTGGCTTCGCGTTGCAACGCGACTTCGACGCCGGTGGTGTTGAACAAGGTGCTTGTTGCCGTCACAAAGGCGACGGCAATCAAATTGCCTAACAGGTCCGGCACCGCGTACCAGGGATAGCGGCTGATTTCATTGGCGCTCCACGGCAACATGAAGGAAACGGGAGGCGGTGGCTGAAAAGTCCAGCCGGCGGCCTGCGCCTCCGCCGATGAGATGCCGGCAAACCAGAACGCGACATGCGCGGCAATCACGCCGCCGATCAGAATGGCCGGTAGTCCAAGCGAACTGCGGGAACGGTGCCAGGTCAGATACAGAACCAGCGCCATCGCGCAGGCCGCCGCCAGTTCGGACAGCGTCAGGAGATTTGCGAACCGGTCGAGCGTCGCAAATTGGAGGCGCTGGCCGGTGATGACGCGAATCGCACCAAGAACGATCAGGCAGCCGGTCGCGCCGAGAAATCCGCCGACCACTGGATAGGGCACATAGCGGATCGCGCGGCCCATCCGCGTCATCCCGAAGCCGCAGAGCACGATCCCGGTCGCGATGCTTGCAAGGCCGAGCGTGATGAGAACCGGCGCGAGCAACGGAGCCGTCGGATCGGTCGCAGCCATGCGCTCGACCAGCGATGACGCCAATATTCCCATCGTCGCCGCGGTGGAGCTCTCGGGGCCCGCGATCGCGAACGGCATCGAGCTTCCGAGCGCGATAACGCTGGCGAGAACGGCCGATGAAATGAAGATCGCGGCGACACCGTAGGACAGGTAAGGCGCCAAGGGGCCCGAGAAGATCAATAGCGAGTAGGACAGTCCGAACGTAACGGTCAGAACGCTGGCCGCGCTGCCGCCGAGAACGTTATTAAGCGCTGCGCGTACCCCAGGTCCGAAACTGGCAGATCGACTGACCACGCGTGAGCTTATCCCTGACACCCGATGTCAGTGGTAAACGACCACAGCAGTCAGGGACAAGCTAATTTTTGTGGTGCGGGGGCGCCGCGGAGCTCGCGCTCAATCCGCCAGTGTCGTCCCGCGAACGCCAGGACGACGACTCAGTCCGGTTTGCCCCCGCCGAACGCGCCATGACGCCCGACGCCTGACGCAAAGCGGGTGGCACCGGACAGCGTTTCGCCCGATGCGATCACCTCGAGCCCGCCGCGCATTTCGTTGGCAATCGCCGCTTCCTCTTCCAGATCCCATTGCCGCAATGCCGATAGCCGGTCGGCGCGCAGGCAGGTTTGCGGGAAGCGCGAGATATCCTGGGCCAGCGCAATCGCATGTTTCAGCGCCTCGCCCTTGGGCACGAGACGGTTGGCAAGGCCGATCCGCAGCGCTTCCGCGCCGCCGACCGGGCGGCCGGTCAGGATGAGATCGATCGCCTGCGAATGACCGATCAGACGCGGCAGCCGGATGGTGCCGAGATCGATCAGCGGCACGCCGAAGCGGCGGCAGAAGATGCCGAAGGTGGCATCCTCGGCGACGACGCGCATGTCCGCCCACAGCGCCAGTTCCATGCCGCCGGCCACCGCAAAACCTTCCACCGCGGCGATCACGGGTTTTGACAGGCGCAGGCGGCTCGGTCCCATCGGCGCGATCGAATTGTGACCGCCGATCTCGCGTTTCTTGTTGGGATCGCCCGATGCCACCGCCTTGAGGTCGGCGCCGGCGCAGAAGTAGCCGCCGGTGCCGGTGAACACCGCGACCGACGCCTCGGCGTCGGCGTCGAAAGCCCTGAACGCATCGAACAGTTTTCGCGCGGTGGCGCCGTCGACGGCGTTACGGCAATGCGGACGATTGATGGAGACGATGGTCACCGGTCCATCGCGTTCGACAAGCACGGTATCGGCGTCGGTCATGTCCTGCGCTCCCTTCGCGGTTTTCGGTTTTCAAATCCGATGCTTCTAACTTCACCTCGCCCCGCTTGCGGGGAGAGGTCGAAATTCGAGCAACGCTCGAATTTCGGGTGAGGGGGTGCCAGTGTCGCGCTGTAAATATGTTTCCGATATTTTTCCGGCCGATAGAGCCCCTCACCCCGACCCTCTCCCCGCAAGCGGGGAGAGGGAGAAGCCCAGTTCGCCACCCGTGACGCGGCGATAGGCCTCGAGATAGCGTTTGCTGGTGGCGTCCACCACGCTGGCCGGCAGCGGCGGTGGCGGCGCGTCGCCGTTCCAGCGGCCGGCGCGGCGCTCGGCGTCGAGATAATCGCGCAGCGGCTGCTTGTCGAAACTCGGCTGCGGCTGGCCGGGTTTGTAGGCATCCGCCGCCCAGAACCGCGAACTGTCGGGGGTCATCACCTCGTCGATCAGGATGATACGGCCGTCGCGATCCCGCCCGAATTCAAACTTGGTGTCGGCGATGATGATGCCTTGTTCGCGGCTGATCTTTTCGCCGAGCGTATAGACCGCGCGGGCCATGCTCTCCAGCTCATAGGCCACCTCGTCGCCGACGACCGCGCGCATGCGCGTCACCGTGATGTTCTCGTCGTGGCCGGTCTCGGCCTTGGTCGCCGGGCTGAAGATCGCCGGTTCAAGCTTCGCGCTTTCGAGCAGGCCGGGCGGCAGCTTCTCGCCGGCGAGTGTGCCTTGCTGCGCATATTCCTTCCACGCCGAGCCCGACAGATAGCCGCGGATCACGCATTCGATCGGGAACACTTCTGTGCGCCGGCACAGCATCGCGCGCCCGGCGAGGTCGGCGCGATAGCCTTTAAGCGCCGGCACTTCGCCTGATGATGGTATCGGCGTCGGCGCTGATCATGTGATGCGGCACCACGCCCTCGAGTTGATCGAACCACCAGGCGCTGATCTGCGTCAGCACCGCGCCCTTCATCGGGATGGTCTCGGCCATCACGACGTCGAAGGCGCTGATGCGATCGGTGGTCACCAGCAGCAGCCGGTCGTCGCCGACGGCGTAGATATCGCGGACCTTGCCGCGCCCGATCCGTTGCAGAGGCAGGTCGCTGGCGAGCATCGTGTTCATCGGTCAAACTTTCAAAGACGGCGCCTTCTCGCGGATGCGCGAGCGGGCAAAAAAGAAAAAGGGAGCTGAGCGGTTCACTCCGGCAGCGGAATGAACTCGGTCTCGTTGGGGACGTGCGCGAAGCGGCCGCTCTTCCAGTCCGCCTTGGCCTGCTCGATTCGCTCCTTGCTGGAGGAGACGAAATTCCACCAGATATGGCGCGGGCCTTCCAGCGCATCGCCGCCGAGAAACATCATCCGCACCGGTTTTGCAGCCTTTACGGTGATGCGATCGCCGGGCCGGAAAATCAACAGCCGCGGGCCCTTCATAGCGATCGCCCGCGATCTCGACTTCGCCATCGATCAGGTAGATCGCGCGTTCTTCGTGGTCGGGATCGAGCGGCACGCTGACGCCTTGCTCCGCGCTCACCTCGGTGTAGAACCACGGCGACACCATCGTAACCGGCGATTTCACGCCGAACGAACTGCCGGCGATGATCCGCGCCGTGAAGCCGCGGTCTTGTACGACAGGCAGGTCGGCTGCCGCGTAATGCTGGAACGACGGCGCGATTTCCTCGGCGCCTGATGGCAGCGCGATCCAGCTCTGCAGGCCCAGCATCTTCTGGCCGCTCTTTCGCTGCACCTCCGGGGTGCGCTCGGAATGGGCGATGCCGCGCCCGGCCGTCATCAGGTTCATCGCGCCGGGCTGGATCTCCTGGATGTTGCCCTCGCTGTCGCGGTGCATGATGCTGCCGTCGAACAGATAGGTGACGGTGGCAAGCCCGATATGCGGATGCGGGCGCACGTCCATGCCCCTGCCGGACACGAACTGCACCGGTCCGAAATGATCGAAGAAGATGAAGGGGCCGACCATCTGGCGCTTGCCGTGCGGCAGCGCCCGGCGCACCTCGAATCCATCGCCGAGGTCGCGGGTACGCGGCACGATCACCAGTTCCAGCGCGTCGCAGGATTTGGGATCGCCGAGCACGGGATCATTGGAGGGAAGCCAGCTCATGAGGTCTCCGTGATTTTTGCTAGATCATAGCAGCAATTATCCACTGTCGTCCAAGCGCGGAAACATTATCGTCGTCCCGGCGAACGCCGGAACCCATAGCCAGCGGGGCTGTGATAGAGCGCCACCACGTCATTGCGAGCCAACGGGTCGCGCGAAAGCGCGCCCGATGACAGGCTCCGCGAAGCAATCCAGAGGACAGCAAAGTCAGTCTGGATTGCTTCGTCGCTTGCGCTCCTCGCAATGACGGCGGTAAGCACTTTCCAAGAAAAATTGAGAGAATGGAAAAACCGATGTTACCCCCGCTCAAGCCCGGCGTCACGCTGGCCCAGCCGAACGGTCCCGTCATCGAGACCGAGCGGCTAAAACTGCGGCAATGGCGCGGCGCCGACGTCGAACCGAACACCGCGATGCTGGCCGATCCCGGCACCGCGCGCTACATCACCGTCGACGGCAAGCCCGTCACCACCGCGTTGGCCGGATGGCGCAATGCGGCCGTGATGGCCGGGCATTGGGCGCTGCACGGCGCCGGCATGTTCGTGGTCGAGGAAAAGCCGACCGGAAAATTCGTCGGGCGGGTCGGTCCGTGGTTTCCGCCGAGCTGGCCGGGCTTCGAAGTCGGCTGGGGCATCTCAAGCGAATTTCGCGGCAAGGGCTACGCATTGGAGGCGGCGCGGGCGTCGATCGACTGGGCGTTCGCGACCTTCGAACTCGACCAGATCATCCACTGCATCGATCAGGAAAACACCGCATCGCAAGCGGTGGCACGGCGGCTCGGCGCCGAAAAGGCGCGCGAGATCGACCTGTTCGGCCATGTCGCGGACGTGTGGGTGACGCACCGCGATGTCTGGACAGCCTGACTTGACGCGCGCCGCGCTACTGCCGTCCCAGATGCGTCGCTTTCTCGACCCGATCGGTTTCGACGCGACTCGAAATCATCTTCCAATGAGAGGATCGCGTCCGCAAGCTGATCGGCGCGGCCATTGAGCACCGGGCGGGCGAGGGTCAAAAATTTCTGCGCCATCGCCTGCGCGTCCGGGAATGAATTCGGCTCGCCGGAGGGGTCGGCATAGAGCCGCTCATGCACGCCGTCGTCGGTTACGATGCTGACGCGCGCGCCGAAGGGGTGGCTGCGGCCGACCTCGAGGCGATCGTCCTGCACCACGTCGAATTTGTCGGCGAGGGCGTCGACCGCGGCATCGCCAAGCCGACTGTAATCGTCCCAGCCGAAGCGGCCCTGGTCGAGCGCGACGGCACCGGTGAAGAACATCGAGAACTGCCCGCCGACGATCGAGGTCGGATGCCGCTTGGTGGCGGCGTCGCCGGTCAGCGTGATGCCGTTGCGATGCAGGCCGATCTCGACCCGCTTGATCTGGTCCGGCGTCAAATTGTGCTCCCGGCGCATCGCGATCAGCGCATCGAGCGCGGCGTGGGTGTAGCGGCAACTGGGATAGGGCTTTACGCCGATCTTCATGGTCTCGTAAATCTTGCCGAGCCCGGCGATGGCTTTGTCGGGATGGGCGTTGTCGCTGTAGCCGACCAACAGGCCGTGCTTGCCCTCAACCGATTCGCTTGCGCCGACGAAATCGTTGCGGGCCAATGTGGCTGCGATCACGCCATTCATCGCGGCGGCGCCAACCTGGTAGCGCTTGTTCCAGGCGCCGTTGACCAAAAACTGCAGCGAGCCCGCGGCCTGGCTGCCGGAGACGCCGAACGCCGCGATGATCTGCTGTTTTGTCAGGCCGAACAGCTTTGCTGCCGCGGCGGCGGCGCCATAAGTGCCGGCGGTAGCTGTCGGATGAAAGCCGCGCGCATAATGCGAGGTCGGATCGAGCGCATTGCCGAGCCGGCAACAGACCTCATAGCCCGCCACAACAGCGGTGAGGACGTCGCGGCCGGAGGCGCCGACCAACTCGCCGACCGCGAACGCGGCCGGCACCACCGGGGCGCTCGGATGCAGCGAGGAATCCGCATGCGTATCGTCGAAATCGAGCGAATGGCCGAGCGCGCCGTTGAGCAATGCCGCCACCGCCGGCGTCCAGCTCTTGGCATCGCCGAACACGGTGGATTCGCCGTTGCCGTCGAGCGCGAGCGCTTCGAGCATCTTGAGCAGCGAGGGCGTGGATTCCGCGTCGCGCCGCGCCCGAATGGCGCTGCCGAGAAAATCCAGCGTGAGCACCTTGGCGCGCTCCAGCACCTCATGCGGGATGTCCTCGAATTTCAGATTGGCGACATAGGCGGCGAGCGTTGCGGTTTCATCGGCCATCGTGTTTCCTCGCTGTTACCGCACAGCGTAGGCGGGCTGATTCCGGGTTTCAAGCCGCCTGTGGGCGGCGGGCAGCAGCCATGCCCAATGTCGTTTATAATCGGCTTCGTCGGTCATGTTCCGGAATGGCGCGCATGATTGCTTTGCTGAAACGCCTGTCCGCCCTGATGCGGTCCCGGAAGGCGCAACTGGCCCTGGCAGTCAGGGTCACCGTAGCGGCCTTCGGCGCGCTGGCGATCGCGCATGGCGTTACATCTGATGTTGCCGCTATGGGCGGTGCTGACAGCGCTCATTGTCACCCAGATGAGCGTCGGCCGGTCGCTCAAGGCGACCCGCGACTATATGTTCGGGACGGTGGGTGGTGCGATCTATGGCGGCGCCGTCGCGGTGCTGATTCCGCATTCCGGGGAGGGCGCCCTGCTGGTGCTGCTGATGCTGGCGGTCGCGCCGCTGGCTTTCATTGCAGCCATCAATCCCAGCCTCAATGCAGCCCCGGTTACCGCCGTCATCGTGCTGCTGGTCCCGACGTTGAACCATGCCAATCCCCTCGCTTCCGCGATCGATCGCGTTCTCGAGGTCATGGTCGGCGCGGGCACCGGGCTGCTGGTGTCTTTCTTCGTGCTGCCGTCGCGCGCGCACGGTCAGCTTCGCGTCAGCGCGGCGCGGACGCTCGAATTGATCGCGGCCGCGCTCTCCGAATTGCTGGCGGGCCTGACCCGCGGGCTCGATAACGACGCCCTGCATCGGATTCAGGATGGCATCGGCACGGCGCTGGTCGAGTTGAATGCGACCGGCGCCGAAGCCGAGCGCGAGCGCGCGGCGCGTCTGTCTACGGGTCCCGACACCGGTCCGCTGCTGCGCACCATCCTGCGGTTGCGCCACGACCTCGTGATGATCGGCCGGGCAAGCGTTGCGCCGTTGCCGTCCGATCCGCAGGCGCGGCTTGTGGCGCCATTGGCCAAAATCAGCGATGCGATCGTCAGCTATCTGCGTTCCGTTGCCACGGTATTGCGGACCGGTGCCGGTTCTGCAGCGGCCTCGCCGATCGATGTGGCGCTGCAGGCCTATGCCGCGGAAGTCGCAGCGCTACGCCGCGAGGGTCTGACGCGCGGCCTGCCCGGCGATGTGGCGGAGCGGTTTTTCGCGCTGGGATTTGCGCTGGAGCAAATGCGCCAGGATCTGAAGGACCTGGAGCGCTGCGTCGCGGAGTGGTCGGAGACGCCACCGGCGGCGACATCCGGGGCGGAGGATTAGGGCGCTGTCGCGGGGCTTGTGCCTTCACTCCGCGACTTGCCGCAGCATGGCGCGGACCACGAGCCGGTGAAACGGCAGGATGATCGCCAAATAGGCTCGGCCAAGCAGGTTATGCGTGCGCACCAGCGTGGTCGCGGTGACGCGCTGGCCATGGCCGCAAGCCGCGACGTCCACCACGACGCGAAAATCCAGATGATGATCGTCAAAGCCTGCGACAAGCCGGTCCGGCGATTGGCTGACGATCGGAAATATTCCGATGATTTCGGAGGCGCTGGCCTCGTTAGATGTGGACGTTTTCAGACCGAAGGGCGTCACCAGATAATTGCGCAAGGCCAGCAGCGCCTCGATCCATCGCGGCGCGCGCGCCAGCATTTTCTCGGCCGCACGCCGCGCATCGAGCGCGGCATCGTCGATCACGATGCTGTAGGCATCGATAAACTGCGCGCCGGCCAGCAGCGCGCTGCTGTCAACGTTCGGATCCACTTCGTGGGCTTTCATCGCCGGCCTTTGGCGGATGTGGCGAATTCCAGATGCGTGGCAAGCCGCCGGAAACGCAAGATCAGGAGAATGGCGTAAACCGCGGTCCCGCAGGACAGCCCGATCCAGACGCCGACGGCGCCGAACCTGGTCCAGAAGGCGAGGCCGTAGGCGGCAGGGAAGCCGATCAGCCAGTAACTGATCGCGGCAAACAATAGCGGTACCCGCGTGTCATTCATGCCGCGAAGCGCGCCGGCCGCGACCGTCTGGATGCCGTCGGCGACAAAGAAGGTCGCGCCGACCATCAAAAGGGTCGCGGTGAGTTCGATCACGACGCCGCCGCTTTCTACAGCCTCCCCGAAGAAGAGTCGCGCGATCGCAAATCGCCCGAGAATCACGGCCAGGGTCAAGGCGGATACGAGGACAATCCCGAGCAGCGTTGCGACCAAGCCCGCACGCTTGACCGCGGCGGCGTCGTTGCGGCCGACGGCATGCCCGACCCGCACGGTGGCTGCCATCCCGATGCCGAACGGCACCATGAACAGGATGGCGGTTACCTGCAAAGCGATCTGATGGGCCGCGAGCGCTGTGGTGCTGATCAGGCCCATCAGAAGCGCTGCCGCGGCGAACAGACCATACTCCAGCAGGAAGGCGACGGAGATCGGCGCGCCGATAACGATCAGTTGGCGCATCAGCAGCCAGTCGATGCGCCAGATGTTTCCGAGGACCTGATATTTCCTGAACGGCCGGCGGCGATGGGCAAACCAGAGGCCCGCCAGGAACATGCCGAAATTGATGATGGTGGTGGCGAGGCCGGCGCCGAACAGCTCCAGCCGCGGCAATCCCAATGCGCCATGGATCAAGAGATAGACCAGCACGGCATTGGCCGGGATCGCGGCCAGCGTGATCCACAGTCCCGGCTCCGGCCGGTTGACCGCGCCCATGAAGCCGCGGATCGCCAAAAACCACAGCGCCGGCGTTATTCCCCACGCCAGCCCCTCTATATATTGTTGCGCCAGGTGCGCGGTCGCAGGCGCCTGACCGAGCATCAGCAGGACTGGTTCGCCGTAGAGCCGAAGCGTCAGCATCGGCAGCGAAATCACCAGCCCGGCCCACAGCCCGACGCGAAGCGCGCGCCGCACCAGGCGCGGGTTGCGGGCGCCGAACGCCTGCGCGGCAAGCGGCGCCACCGCCGATACCAGCCCCATTCCGAAGGTGAAAGTGATGAAGAAGACGGTATGCGCCAGCGCCGCCGCGGCGACGGCCTCGTCCCCGAGGCGTCCGATCAGCGCAAGGTCGGTCGTCATCATCGCGATCTGCCCGAGCTGCGTCAGGGCGATCGGCGCCGCCAGCTTGAGCGTTTCGGTCAGCTCGACGGCGAGGTGATGGTTCGAAATTGCCGTTGCGATCGGTCTGCGCTCTATTCTGCCAGGGAATGTCATGGAGCGACACTAGACCGTAGGATGGGCAAAGTACCGGGTCGCGCGAATGCGCGCCCGATGATAAACTCCGCGTGCCCGCCGTTGGCGCATACCCGGAAAGGGGGACGCGCGGGCAGGACGGTCAGCGCCTCAGCGCACCGGCCACCTGACCCACAAGTTCTTCGGCCAACATATGATAGCCTTCCGGGGTTAGGTGTTGCCCGTCTGGTTGATGCGGCAGTCCGTGGAGCATGCCGTTCGGCAGCAGAACAACCTTGATTCCCATTGCAGCCAAGCGGGCCTGAATCTCGGAAGTTCTGTCGGGCGCTAACTTGCGTCTGTCGTTGCCACCGGGCTGCAGGATGACAACACTCGTTCCTTTTGGCACTACCTGATCCAATCGGGCCAACATTCCGCCAGTCGTGTCGCCGTTGATACCGGCATTGATGACGCGAGCATTTAAGCCCTTGGTGCGCAGAAGTGCTTCAAGCTGGGCTGGATACGCCTGACTGCGGGAGACGCCCTTGCCGAAAGTGTTGCTCGCCCCGAGTGCAACTACTGTCGCAGCCTGTGCTGCACTGACGAATAGCAGGCCGAATGTCCCCAGCAGTCCCAGCCACATCCTTCTCTTCATTTTCATCTCCGGCTGACCCTTGGCAAGATAGCTCTGTTTGCCAGTGTCCTCAATTGCCGATGCTGTCCCGACCATCAAGCTTTTTGCTTGGCGGTCTGTTGAGCCTTGGAAACGGCTGGCGCTAGTGACATCGGGCAGGCGCGCGCAACCCGTTCGACGGAATACGCTGCCCGTTAAGAGCGGTTGATCGGTCCGCATCGTGCACTCGGAAGATATCCTCCGCATGGGTGATGCTTCAACAGACCAGGTTTCAACTCATCGCGAATGCCAAGGCCGCGCAGGCCGTCGGGCTCCGCTTATGGCACCAAACGGACATGCCGAAGCAGCGTCGCAATGTCCGCGGTTAGGGATGAACGGACCTAACTCATGCGGGCCTCTAAGTCCGAGTTTGGCCCGGACGGGACATGGAGTTAGTGGGTCCTTATGTCGTTCAAATGAGGGAGCGGACATTCGCCCTGGCCCGTTGTGGTTGGCTGCGTAATGGCGGTATTTGAGTCTGAGGTATTTTGTCTGACAGGGGCGGGAAACTGCACAAGCTGAACTACGGAGGCGTCGCCTATGCTCAAGCTCCCGCCGCCCGTTTGGGCTCTAGTCTATGTTCTTTTCGCCGTAGCGATTAGCTGGGGGCTTGACTGGCCCAAAATGCCCGGCTTCCCGCTTCCGCCGCTCGGCATTGCCCTGGTAACCGTTCCCTGGATTCTGCCTGTCTGGGCTATCATCATGTTCCGCCGTGCGGACACTGAAATCAACCCAACCTCACCCACCAATCGCAAGCTTATCACCATCGGTCCATACCGCTTTACGCGCAATCCTATGTACCTCGGACTGGTTATAGTCACCCTCGGCATCGCCGTATGGGTCGGCGCCTGGCCAATGTTCCTCGCGCCCATCGCCATCTTCGTCACCGCAAACTGGGTCCACATCCCGTATGAAGAGGCTAAGATGCGCCGCCAATTCGGAGCGACGTATGATGGTTACGTTGGGCGGGTGCGGCGATGGGTATGAGCTGCCATACTATCGCATCAAAGAGAGCCGTGATTTCCGCAGATAGCACATCGCGTCACTTGGTGCGATGTAGCGGCATGTCCGGAGTTGGCGGTAGACCGGAAGTGGCCGGACGGCGGTCAAATGACGCTATTGACCCAAGCGGACATCGGCCAGCTAGTCAGCGGACCTGCGGCCCAGGCAAATCCCGCCCTTCCTGAACGGTGGCTTAAACCGGTAAGATGCGCGTTCAAAACCTGGCGCGAGGTGCAAATCGGCGCCTGGTCTGGCGAACCTTCGCCACTTTAAAGAAACACCTCGGGCGGCACGCCGAGCAGGATCTGCCCGACCGACTCGAAATGGGCGCCGCGTGCCTGGATCTGCTGAGAGAGCGTGTGCATGTCGCGGAAGCGGCGCTCGAACGGGCTGCCCGGGAAGATCGCGTCGACGCCCGCTCCCTTGTAGGCGAAGTCTGCCACCTCGGCCGCGCCCTGGATCGCGTTGGTGCAGGCGAGCCGCACGCGGGCCCGATCGGCCACCTCGATCGGCGCCACGTCGTCGGCATGCGCGTAGATCGTAGTGAGCGTCTCGATCAGGTAGGCGCGTGCCGAGCCGAGCCGCGCCTCCGCGCGCGCCACGTCGGCCTGCACGACCGCGTTGTCGGCGAGCCGGGCCAGGCCGCGCGGCGCCTTGCGGGACGCCAGCGTGATGAACTCGGACAGCATCGCGCGCGCGATGCCAAACCCGACAGCGGCGACCCCGGTCGCGTAGAGGCACTGCATGGTAAAGGCATAGAGCGGACCGCGCTCGTGGCGCAGCGTCGGGTCCTCGCGTGTGGTGCTGAACGCCTCGGACACGAACACGTCGTTGACGCAATAGGAGTCCGACGCCGTGCCGCACAGCCCGATCGTCCGCCAGGTGTCGAGCAGGGTCGCCTCGCTCGCCGGAAACAGCAGTGTGCGGACCGTGGGCCGGCCGAAGCGGTTGAGCCGCAGCGCGCCGTCCGCTTCGAGCACATGGCAGTGCGCGCCCATCCAACGGGCCTGCCGGCAGCCGCTGGCGAAATCCCACTTGCCGGTCAGGCGATAGCCTGCGTCAACCGCTCGCGCGCGCGAAGCGTTTGGAGGTCCCCAGGCCACGATGCTGCGCGGATCAGCGAAGACGGCGTGATTGACCGCAGGCTCCAGATAGGCGGCGATCAGGGCGGAACTGTTGGCGACGAATACGTTCCACGCGATCGAGGCGTCGCGCTGGGCGAGCTCTTCGATCGCCGCCACGTAGACCGCAGGCTCCGTCTCGTCGCCGCCCGCCGAGCGCGGCAGCAGCATGCGGAACAGCCGCGAGTCATGGAGCCGCCCCAGCAACGCCTCGGGGATGCGCCGCGTGCGCTCGATCTCGTCGGCCGCGGCGGCGATCTCTGCCCCGAGCTCGCGGGCGCGGGCGACCGGGTCTGGACGGCTCTGGATGTCCATGCGCCACCTCAAGTTGGCAGGCCATTGCGACCGACCGCGCGGGCGCTGTCAACCGTCTCGTCGGCGGAGTCAAGTCGTTGCCGGGGCGGTCAATACGAGAGCTGGTTCAATACAGCGGAACGCGTTCTTATCTCTTTGTTTGAGCATGATCTCTTCGGAAAACCGGTTCCCACTTTTCCGGATCATGCTCTAGCAGCGCTCGAGAATGGTCAACCCGCGCAGCCGGTCGAGCAGATAAAAGAGACCGCGGTCGTCGGTGGTGACGTCGTTGCTCTGGACGCGCTGCGGGTGCCGGGCGGCATCTCGAGCCGCGCAAGCAGCCGCGGATGCGCGGGGTCGGCGATATTGACGATCGAGGTGCCGGCAGGTGCACGCATGTCGCCGATGAATGCGGTCGTGCCCGCAACGACGATCTGGCCGCCGCCCGGGCAATCAAAATATCCGACCTGACGCAGGCCCTTCGCGGAACTCATGGGCGCCTCGTGCCGATGCGCCAATAATCACGGCGGAGAAAGTCCTGTTGTAACCCGGTGCGTCGGCGGCTGGCCTCAATCTCGAGGGCGGCCTAGCATATCCGCTAAGTTGGCGTCCGCTCCTGGCACAAAGCTGACGTCACCGCTGTCTTGACGAAGGTCCGCTCTTGAGGGAAGAGCGGATATTGTTCTTGGCCTGAGAGGTCTGCTTGTGACCCGGTAGCGAGCCAAAGACACTCATTGAGAAGCAAATCCTGCGAAAGATCATGAGTTTCTTCGAGCGACTAAAGACAGCAGCATCCGCCGAGTGGCGGGCCTACACCGAGCACCCCTTCACGAACGGGTTGGCGGACGGTTCGCTCGCCGAAGCGGCGTTTCGTCACTACCTCGTTCAGGACTACCTGTTCCTTATCGAGTTTGCTCGCGCCTATGCGCTGTCCGTCTATAAGTCGCCCAGGCTCGCCGACATGCGCGAAGCGGCGGCCGGCCTCTCGGCCATTCTCGACATCGAGATGAACCTGCATGTGAAGCTCTGCGCCGGCTGGGGCCTTTCGCCCAGCGATCTTGAACACAGCCCTCCGGCGGTCGAGACGCTGGCCTATACACGCTACGTGCTCGACGCGGGCATGCGCGGTGATCTGCTGGCGCTCAAGGTGGCGCTTGCCCCCTGCGTGATCGGTTACGCAGAGATCGCGACGCGGCTCGCCTCGCGACCCGATGCGCACGCTGCAACGAACCCGTATCGCGTTTGGATCGCCGAGTATGCCGGTGCACCATACCAGGAGGTTGCGGCGAAAGCGCGGGCACACCTGGAAGGTCTCGCCGATCTCTACGCCACGCCGGCCCGCGAGGCAGAGCTGATCGTGATCTTCAAGGAGGCCACCCGGCTCGAAGCCGACTTCTGGGAAATGGGCTGGCGTGCGGATCACGGTGTTGAATAGTCACTGACCGCCTACCGAATTGGAGAGTTTGCGAAGCGTCGTTGCCAGCACCTGGCGCGAGGGCGAGATAGAGTTGGTGACATAAGCGAACCCAACACGCAGAGTCGGCTCGTGCCAATTTTGCGAAGAACTGCGGCTGGATTACTCACACATCCACATTGGCGCTGAGCGAATTATCCTGGATGAATTCGCGGCGCGGCTCGACCACGTCGCCCATCAGCTTGGTGAAGATGTCGTCGGCCTCGTCGACCTCCTTGATCTTCACCTGCAACAGCGAGCGCTCGTTGCTGTCGAGGGTGGTTTCCCAGAGCTGGCTCGGGTTCATCTCGCCGAGGCCTTTGTAGCGCTGCAGCTTTACCCCCTCGCGGCCGGCACCGGTCACCGCCTCGAACAGGTCGACCGGTCCGTGGATCGGGGTTTCGGTATCCTTGCGGCGCAACAGGCCCGGGCGCGGATAGGCTTCCTGCAGCTTTGCGGCGTATTCGTCGAGCTTGCGCGCGTCGGCGGAGCCGAGCAGCGCGTCGTCGATGATGGCGGCGTCCTTGACGCCGCGCACGGTGCGCTCGAACAAGAAGCCTTGCCCTTCGGTGAAGCGCCCGGTCCAGCCGCGCTCGACCTCGTCGGCCAGCGCATCCAGCCTTCGCGCGATATAATCAGCGGCGGCGTTGGCGGTCGCGACATCGCCGATGATCCTGGGACTCAGCACGCCGGCGATCGCCGCCTGCTCGATCACCTTGCGGTTATAGCGGCTGTGCAGATTGTGCAGGGTGCCGCGGATGATGCGGGCATCCTCCACCAGCGCCTTCAGGTCGCGGCCTTTGCGATCCTCGCCGGTTGCCAGCTTGAAGACACAGTCGTCGAGCCCGGTTTCGATCAAATAGTCTTCCAGCGCGCGCTCGTCTTTCAGGTATTGCTCGGACTTGCCGCGCGTCACCTTGTAGAGCGGCGGCTGGGCGATGTAGAGGTAGCCGCCATCGATCAGCGACGGCATCTGGCGGAAGAAGAACGTCAGCAGCAAGGTGCGGATATGCGCGCCGTCAACGTCGGCGTCGGTCATCAGAATGATCTTGTGATAGCGCAGTTTGGAGAGGTCGAAATCGTCGCGGCCGATGCCGGTGCCCAATGCCGTGATCAGCGTGCCGATCTGCTCCGAGCTCAGCATCTTGTCGAAGCGCGCGCGCTCGACGTTGAGGATCTTGCCGCGCAGCGGCAGCACCGCCTGGAATTCGCGGTTGCGGCCCTGCTTGGCGCTGCCGCCCGCCGAATCGCCCTCGACGATGAACAGTTCTGACTTGCCGGGGTCTTTTTCCTGGCAGTCGGCGAGCTTGCCGGGCAGCGAGGCGTAATCGAGCGCGCCCTTGCGCCGCGTCAGCTCGCGCGCCTTTCGCGCCGCCTCACGCGCCGCGGCGGCCTCCACCACCTTGCCGACAATGACCTTGGCCTCGGTGGGATGTTCCTCGAACCACGCCGCAAGCGCCTCGTTCAGGACATTCTCGACCACCGGGCGCACTTCCGAGGACACCAGCTTGTCCTTGGTCTGCGAGGAGAATTTCGGATCCGGCACCTTCACCGAGAGCACCGCGGTCAGGCCCTCGCGGCAGTCGTCGCCGGTCAGCGCGATCTTTTCACGCTTGGCCATGGCGTCGGCATAGCCGTTGACCTGGCGCGTCAGCGCGCCGCGGAAGCCCGCCAGATGGGTGCCGCCATCGCGCTGCGGGATGTTGTTGGTGAAGCACAGCACGTTCTCATGGTAGCTGTCGTTCCACCAAAGTGCTGCCTCGACGCCGATGCCGTTCATTTCGGCATTGATCATGATCGGCGAGGGCACCATCGGTTTCTTGTTGCGGTCGAGATATTTCACGAACTCCTCGACGCCGCCGTCGTAGTGCATCTCCTCGCGCTTCTCGACCGCATGGCGCATGTCGGACAGCACGATATTGACGCCGGAATTGAGGAACGCGAGCTCGCGCAGGCGATGCTCAAGCGTCGCGAAGTCATATTCGACGTTGGTGAAGGTTCCGGTCGAGGCTGTGAACGTCACCTCGGTGCCGCGCTTGCCATTGGCCTCGCCGACCACCTTGAGCGGCGCCACCGCGTCGCCATGGGCGAACTCGATGAAATGCTCCTTGCCGTCGCGCCAGACCCGCAATTGCAGCTTGCTCGACAGCGCGTTGACGACGGAGACGCCGACGCCGTGCAGCCCGCCCGACACCTTGTAGGAATTCTGGTCGAATTTCCCCCCGGCGTGCAGCTGGGTCATGATGACCTCGGCCGCCGAAATGCCTTCGCCCTTGTGAATGTCGACCGGAATGCCGCGGCCGTCGTCGCGCACGGTGACCGAGCCGTCGGCGTTGAGCACGACCTCCACCGCGGTGGCGTGGCCGGCCAGCGCCTCGTCGATGGCGTTGTCGACGACCTCGTAGACCATATGATGCAGGCCGCTTCCATCATCGGTGTCGCCGATATACATGCCCGGCCGCTTGCGCACGGCATCGAGGCCTTTCAAAACCCGAATCGATTCCGCGCCGTATTCGATAGGAATGGAATGCTCGGTGTCGGCGATCGGTTGCCGGGCAGGTTCTGTCATGTGAGGCCTTCGAGGATATCTTCGAATCAGCGGCGCAAAATCAGGCGCTGATCAGTCTATTTGTGCCATGAAAGGCGCAATGCGCCTAGCGCAAAGTATCTATCAACAAGTTGTTGAATAAATGGGATTTTTTGCGTGTATTTCAAGGCGTCCGAAAGCCGATTTGGAGCCCTTGCAAAAGCGCGATTCGGCGGCCGATTTTTTGCCCGTGAAAGTCCGGATTTTCATGCCGCGGTCGCGGGTGAGGCGGCCGGATCGGGGCGAAAATGGCAGTGCGCCGAAGAACTGCTGAAGAACTGCTAGAGAAGTCATGGCATATTCTGGCCCGCGCGCGCGAGATCAAACCCGATATTGTCGCGCGCATCCGCCCATCAGGGGCGGCGGGAGATCTGGCCGGAATCGACGTCGAAAACCTCGCTTGCTGTGCCGATGTCGGTGAAGGCCAGGGGATCGGCGCCGGTCATCCAGACCTGCGCGCCGAGCTTTGCCAGTTCATCGAACAACGCCGTGCGCCTGGAGGGATCGAGATGGGCCACCACCTCGTCGAGCAGCAATAGCGGGGTGATGCCGGTCATCTCGGCGACCAGGCTCGCGTGTGCCAGCACAAGCCCGATCAGAAGCGCCTTTTGCTCGCCGGTGGAGGCGTCACGGGCCGGTATGTTCTTTGGCGCGTAGATCACCTGCAAATCGGTGAGATGCGGGCCATCGAGCGTGCGGCCTGCGGCGGCGTCGCGCGCGCGGCCGGCGCGCAAAATCTCCCGGTAACGATCCTCCACGAAGGTAGCGGGTTCGGTGATCAGCGCGTTTTCCATCCAGCCGTCGAGCATGATATCGGCGGAGGGAAAAGCCGAGGCTGCACCGCGCGCCCGCAGCATCGCCGCAAGTTTTGTCACGGTCTGGCCGCGCATCGCCGCCACCGCCACCGCCAGTTCAGCGGTTTCGCGTTCGATCGCGTCGCACCAATGGTCGTCGTAGTTGCGCACTTCCAATAGCCGGTTGCGCGAGCGCAAGGAGCGGTCGAGCGCCGACACGCGGCTCGAATGCTCGCTGTCGATCGCCAGCACCAGCCGGTCGAAAAACCGCCGCCGCTCCGATGCCGCGCCCAGGAACAGCCCGTCCATCGCAGGCGTCAGCCACACCATGCGCAAATGATCGCCGAAGGCGGCGGCTGACGTCACCGGCTCGCGGTCGATCCGGCAGCGCCGGCCTGTGGCGGGCGCCTCGCTGCCGGGGGCGTCGATCCCGGTGCCGAGCGTTGCCAGCCCGAGCGCGCCCTCGACCTCGGCGGATACCGCCCACGAGCCATCGCCCTGATTGTCGGCGACATCGTCGAGGGTCGCGCGGCGCAAGCCGCGTCCCGGCGACAGAAACGAGATCGCCTCGATGGCGTTGGTCTTTCCGGCCCCGTTGGGGCCGACCAGCACGATCACGTCACCGCGCGTCGTAACGCTCGCCGCACGATAGTTGCGGAAGTGCGTGAGGGTCAGGCGGTGGATGCGGGAGGCGGTCATACTATTCGTCATTGCCGGGCTTGACCCGGCAATCCATCTTCCGCGCTAGCGGACAATATCTTCGTATAAGTCGCGCCAATCGGGATTGCTCGCAACAATCAGATCGATTTTCCACTCGCGCGACCAATGCTTGATGTTTTTCTCGCGCTGGAGCGCTGCGGCTATCGTTTCGTGCGGTTCGAAATAGACTAGCATTTTGACGCCGTATCGCTTCGTAAAGCTCTCCACCAAGCCCTCGCGATGCTCGTAAACACGCCGCACAAGATTGTTTGTCACGCCGATGTATAGTGTTCCACCGGCTTTACTGGCGAGGATGTATACCCAATAGGTCATTTGGTTTGATGGATTGCCGGGTCAAGCCCGGCAATGACAAGAGAATCCTACACCCGCATCGGCATCAGCACGTAGAGCGCGCCTTTGGAATCCTTGTCCTGCACCAGCGTCGGCGAACCGGGATCGGCCAGCTTCAGCACTGCAACCTCGCCCTCGATCTGAGCCGCGATATCCAGGAGATAGCGCGAGTTGAATCCGATATCGAGCGCATCGGAGGCGTACTCGACTTCGAGCTCTTCGGTCGCGCTGCCGGAATCCGGGTTGGTCACCGACAGCACCAGCTTGCCCGCGGACAATGCCAGTTTCACCGCGCGGCCGCGCTCGCTCGAGATCGTCGAGACGCGGTCGACCGCGGCCTCGAAATCCTTCTTGTCGACAATGAGCTCCTTGTCGTTGTTTTGCGGGATAACCCGGCCATAGTCGGGAAACGTGCCGTCGATCAGTTTCGAGGTCAGCACCACATCGCCGATGGTGAAGCGGACCTTGCCCTGCGACAGTTCGATTCCGACCTCGCCCTCGTTGTCCTCGATCAAGCGCTGCACTTCGCCGACCGTCTTGCGCGGCACGATCACGCCGGGCATGCCGGAGGCGCCTTTGGGCAAAGCCAGGTCGATCTGCGCCAGACGATGTCCGTCGGTCGCGACCGCGCGCAAGGTAGCGGCCTTGGCGCTGCCGGCCGTGTGCAGATAGATGCCGTTGAGATAGTAGCGGGTTTCCTCGGTCGAGATCGCAAACTGGGTGCGGTCGATCAACCGTTTCAGGTCGGAGGCCGCCAGCGTAAACGAATGCGTCATGTCGCCGGCGGCAAGATCGGGAAAATCGTTTTCCGGCAGGGTCTGCAATGTGAAGCGTGAGCGGCCGGCGCGGATCGCCAGCACCGAACGGTCGCCGTCGCCTTCCAGCACGATCTGCGCGCCGTCGGGCAATTTGCGCACGATGTCGTAAAACATATGCGCCGGCACGGTGGTCGAACCGCCGGTTGCGGTTTCCGCCGGCAGCGTCTCGGTCACCTCAAGGTCGAGGTCGGTGGCCTTCAGCGACAGCCGCGCGTTTTCGGCCCGGACCAGCACGTTGCCCAGGATCGGAATGGTGTTGCGGCGTTCGACCACGCGATGGACGTGGCCCAGCGACTTCAGGAGTTGCGCGCGTTCGACGGTGACCTTCATTGCAATACCCGCCTGATCCCTAAGATGGAAAAGCCGGGCGGCCCGAAAGGCGCGCCGCGGCATTGAAACCCGAAAAGCCCGATCAAAGCTGGATTTGATCAAACCCGCGGGGGGACCGCAAGGTGGCGCGGATGGCCGGCAAGCGCAAGAGATGTGCGGGCTCTTCCCCACGTTTTGCGGGTCATCCGTGGTCGTCCCCGGCGAACGCCGGGACCCGTGGCCACCGGCGCCGATAGCCGCAAAAGCCGTCTGCTTTCCTGCCAAAGCGAGATGTCGCGGAGTATAGGTCCCGGCGTTCGCCGCGACGACTGCTATGAAACCGCGGCGCCAGGGAACAGAAGCCGCTCACTCCTGCAATTGACGCTTCAACGATTCGACTTCCTCGGACAGCGCCACGTCCTTTGCCACCAAGGCCTCGATCTTGCGCACGGCGTGCAACACCGTGGTGTGGTCGCGTCCCCCGAACCGGCGGCCGATTTCGGGCAGCGAGCGCAGCGTCAGCGTCTTGGCCAGATACATTGCGACCTGGCGCGGGCGAACCACATTCGCGGTGCGGCGCGAAGACAACAGGTCGGAGCGGCTGACATTGTATTGCCGTGCCACCACCCGCTGGATGTCCTCGATCTTGATGCGCTTGGGTTCCTGCGGGCGGATCAGGTCGCGCACTTCGCGCTCGGCCATTTCCAGCGTCACCGGCTGCGCGTTGAGTTTGCTGTGCGCCAGCAGGCGATTGATGGCGCCTTCGAGATCGCGGCCGTTGTGGGTAATGGTTCGGGCGAGATAATCCAGCACCGGCGGCGGAACGTCGAAGCTCGCATGATGCGCACGCGCCGCGGCGACGCGCGATTTGAGAATTCCGAGCCGCAATTCCTCGCCGAGCGATCCCATCTCGACCACAAGGCCGCCGGCGAGGCGCGAGCGCACGCGGTCGTCGAGGCTCTCCAGATCGGACGGCGGACGATCCGCCGCGATCACCACCTGGCGGCCGGCATCGATCAGCGCATTCAGGGTATGACAGAATTCGGCCTGGGTCGATTTGCCCTGCAGGAACTGCAGGTCGTCGATCACGAGCACGTCGATGCCGCGCAGCGCCTCCTTGAACGCCAGCGCGGTCTGCGTTTTCAGTGCCGCGACGAAGCCGTACATGAACTTCTCGGCGGTGAGGTAAAGCACCTTGCGTTCGCTGCCCGAATTGCCGGCCCACGTCACCGCCTGCAGCAGATGGGTTTTGCCAAGCCCGACGCCGGCGTGGATGTAGAGCGGATTGAACATCACGCTGTCGCCGCGCCGTCCCTCAGCGACCTGACGCGCCGCGGCGTGGGCCAGCGTGTTGGAGCGGCCGATGACGAAACTTCCGAAGGTCAGGCGCGGATCGAGCGGCGAGCCGCCGAGCGCGTCATGGTTGGCGGACACCGGCGCGATCGCGGTTGCGCGCAGCTCAGGCGCGGGACGGCCATCGGACCGCTCGGCGCGGCGTTGATCGAGCGGCGCGAGAACTTCTTTTGCCGGCGCCGCGCAACGCATCGCGGTGCGCACGGTGAGGTCGATCCGGTGCACTTCCGGCATCTCGGCCTGCCAGCAGGTGAGAACCCGCTCGGCGTAATGCGCCTGGATCCAGCTCTTGAGAAACCGCGTCGGAACCGAGAGGTGGACGCTTTCCTGTTGCACGCTTTCCAGATCCATGCGTGCAAACCAGCTTGTGTAGACGTCTTCTCCCACGCTCGAGCGCAGCCGACCCTTCACGCGTGACCAGCGATCTTGTTCCGTATTTGTCATTGCCTGACGACTTTTCCGAAGGAGTAATATTGCTTGTGAAATCGCCGTGCGGGCTCTCCGCGCGGCGTGACCTCAAGCGGGGCTTCGTCTCCAGCCATAGACCGGCCGCCCGGCGAAATGCCGTCAGGCAATCAATTGGGCTGGAACGGAAGCGTCCGCGAGGTCAGCGCGTACTCGACGGTCTGTCCGGAGTTCGCGTCGGCGGCCGCCCACAGGCGGCGTTCAATACGGCGTCATTTGAAAAAATTATTTGATCGATTACCAGGATGATTCCGCAAAGCATGCAACCTCCCCCTCTCACCGTGATTGCGCACGGCAAGCTGCCATTCCACGTTATGTTTCAATTTCAGTCGGCGATGCCTGGAATTCAAAATCGTCCAGTCGTTACGCCGCGCACCTCAGCCCGTCTTTGTAACCCGCCCGCTTGCTTCGCCCTCGGCGCTTCTCGGTTGGCTGGTGCGTATCTCTCTTGTTAGAAGCGAGCGAGACACCAATGTCCCGCCTGAGAAATTTCGACACAAAGCCACCGTCCTCATATTGCTATGAGTTTCGATCCGACAATCGCTTGGAAAGCGTCGCCAACGTGCACACCGCCGCCGATTTGCACGCCCGCCCCGTTCCTTAAACCGCGCTGGTCTCAAGAGCCGTGGGCGTCGCGAACGCTCTTAGAGATACATCATGCCCTGTTTCCCGCAACGAAAATGATTCCCCGTGGGGCCGGCGAAAACAGCTTCACGCCCGCAAAATCGGGCAGCGCGTTTCGCCGAAAGTGGCAAGGTTTTGAATCTGCGCACAGATTCGAAGCCCAAAGCGGCTGTGACATTTCTGACAATCGCCCAAAATAAATTCATAATTCGTTTATGATTGAGTGGGGCGGAAACGAGTTTTCGAACAACAGATCGCCACTATGCCGATAAGTGGCTACGCGAACGCGTTTTTTTTTGCTCATCGGAAGAGGGTAACCCTGAAGCGGTGTGAACGCGACCGTGCATTCGCGGTTGCTGTCCCAAAAGCGCGCGCCATCAATATCGGCGTAGCCATCATGGACTACTCAAGATCGTAGGGCAGACAGCACCCGGTAAAATTACGGGCGTGCCAACCGGTGCGGGATGATACGACCACCAAAAAGAAGAATGCCCGGCACTGCCGGGCATTCTTGACGATTTTCTCTTTTGATCAGTTCATTTCGCAAGTTTTGCGATCTGGTGCGAGAGTCGCGAGACCTTTCGGCTCGCATTGTTCTTGTGAATGATGTTGCGCTGCGCTGCCTGCATCAGTTCCGGCTCCGCGCGAGCCATTGCCTTCAGCGCCGCATCGCGGTCGCCGGTCTTGATCGCCTCTTCGACAATGCGGACCGCGCCGCGCATCTGGGTGCGGCGCGACTTGTTGATAATGGTGCGGCGGGCAATCTTGCGCGTCGCCTTCTTGGCGGAAGTCGTATTGGCCATGGTCTCAAATATCCTTCGGCGGTGACCGGGTCGCGGGTGATCGGGCTTGAGCGCGCCCGCCGTTCAACCGCGTGATCGACGCTATCGTGTTTTCAGGGTGTTCTGTGAGAGAGTGCCATTCTCTGGAAGCAAATAGGCTCCCATGACGGCGCCGTTCAAAGAACAGCGGCGGCGGGATTGCGCCCGCCGCCATTTGCGCCCTTATAAGGGGCACGTTTTGCAGCGTCAACGCCTTCCGGGCTCGCCCCGGGGCCGGAAAGCCCGGCGGAACACGCTGATAAGGTGCTGATGAGGTTGAATTTGCCGAACTGCCCCTTTTAATGGCTGACGGCGTTTTCGGGCGCGATAGAGATAAGGTGACGCATGATCCGCGGTTTTTTCCGACTTGTCGGGCTATTGCTGCTGGCCGGCGGATTTATTTTCATGGTCTATGACGGCGCGCGCTGGGTCGCCGATCAGACCTTGCGGTTCACCCGGTTTGGCCAATTCTGGAACGACGTCCATCAATCCAGCCAGCAGGCATTCCGGGCCTGGGTGGAGGGCACCGCGCCCTGGCTCTGGACCAGTGTCGTCAAGATTATCCTGGACCAGCCGGTTTTTGCCGTGATGGGCGTGCTGGGTATTCTGCTGATGCTGGTGTTCCGGCCGCGCAAGCCGTTGATCGGCTATTCGCGGGACTGAGCGGGAACGCGGCGCTGCCGGATTTATGTTCAACGGTCCGGCGCAACGGGGCTTAAGCTGCCGAGGTAAAGGCGTATATGAGAGATACATTGCTGCCGAGAAGTTCGAAGGCGCTCGCGAGACGGATCCAGGGCTGGTGTTGGCTGACTTGAAGTGCGCTTTCGACATTCTGCCGTTCGCGGCCCATGATGCGAAGTGGTTCTTTCTTCAACTGACGTCCGCCGGGAGGTAACCCATGTTGTTCATGCGCAAAACCACCGCATTGCCGAGCGCAGCCGAGGCGCTGCCGGGCCGTGCGAACCCGATCCCTACTGCAACGAGGCATTTCGTAAACGGCCGTCAACTGCAGCCGCCTTATCCCGCAGGCCTGGAGCAGGCGGTGTTCGGGCTCGGCTGTTTCTGGGGCGCGGAGCGCAAATTCTGGGAACTCGGCGATGGCATCTATACCACCGCCGTAGGCTACGCCGGCGGTCATACCGAAAACCCCACTTACGAGGAGGTCTGTTCGGGCCGCACCGGTCATACCGAAGCGGTACTGGTGGTGTTCGATCCGACGAAAATCTCGTACGACCAGCTCTTGAAGACGTTTTGGGAAAGTCACAACCCGACGCAGGGCATGCGTCAGGGCAATGACGTCGGCACCCAGTATCGTTCCGCGATCTACACCCGCAGCGACGCGCAACGCAAAGCCGCTGATGCATCCCGCGCGGCCTATCAGAAGGCGTTGGCGGCAAAGGGTCTGGGCGCCATCACCACGGAGATCGCGCCGGCGGGCGAATTCTATTTCGCCGAGGACTATCATCAGCAATATCTGGCCAAGAATCCGGCCGGCTATTGCGGGCTCGGCGGCACCGGGGTGTCGTGTCCGATCGGCGCTGGCGTCAGTGCCTGATCGCTTTTCTTCCTCACCGCGTCACCCTGCTCACACCGATAGTTCGGGTTCGATGCGCGTCGCGGTGCCGCTCGGCACCGCGCTCAGCCCCGGCGACACCGTGCTGGTCGGCGAACGCTGGTTCTGAACGGCACCTCGTCATTGCCGGGCTCGACCTTGGCTCGACCCGGCAATCCATCTCCTCAAGCAAATTCTCTTTTGATGGATGCGCGGGTCAAGCCCGCGCATGACGAATCTCTATTTCCTCAAATGTTTGGCAAAAAAGCCGAGGCTGCGCGGCCATGCGATATCGGCGCTTGTCTTGTCGTAACTCGCCCGCTCGTCGCAGTGGAAGCCGTGCTGCGCGCCCGGATAGACGTGGATCTCGACGTCGGGCCGCTTGGTGCGGATGATCTCGACATCGCTGAGCGGAATGCCCGCGTCCTTTTCTCCGAAATGCAATTGCGTCGGCACTTTCGGCTTGTCATCGGCGAAGCGGACGATGGCGCCGCCGTAATAGCCGACCGCCGCCGATAGCCCCGACAGTTTTGTCGCCGCCGCGTAGACGACGCTGCCGCCGAGGCAAAAGCCGATGATGCCGACCGGGCCGACAGCCCTCACGGCATCGATGGCGGCCTCGGTGTCGCGCAGCATCGCCGCCCAATCGGGATTGGCGACGAACTTGCGCGCCACCGCGACCTCGTCAGGGGAATAGCCGCACTGGAAATTGGGTTCGATGCGGTCGAAGATCGAGGGCGCGATGGCGACATAGCCTTCGCCCGCGAGACGATCGCAGACCGCGCGGATGTGGTGATTGACGCCAAAGATCTCCTGGATCACCACCACGGCCGCCTTGGGCGCGGTCGCGGGGTCGGCACGATAGCCGCCCAATTGAAATTTATCCGAAGCCGTCAGTTTTATGTCTTTTCCCACGGGTCATCCATTTGCTTGAGGTTGATCTTCTTGGAGAATGTTCGAAAGGGAAGTGCGGCCTGCCGTCTCTATTGCCACATCCAGTTCTGGCCCCAGTCGCCCTTCCAGCCCGCCAACCTGCCCTTGCGGAATTGCAGATAGAGCCGGTGCTTTTGAAAGAACAAACCGCTGCCGCCGATGTTGCGGAACGCCAGATAGATTTCATCGCCGGGGCGGCCGCGGATGTAATTCAATGGCGTCCCCAACGCCCGCGAGGCGTCTTCCACATCCATCCCGAAGACAAGCGGCGTATTGTTCGACAAGGTCGCCGTGAAGGGCGGCGAATGCAGGCCATCGGTCGGCGCGAATGGCTTGGCGCTTGCAGGCCCAAGCCACGTGCCAAGCCACCCGGTCGCAACGGCTATCAGCAGGGACGCAGTGTACGTTAGCCGACTCATGGTTGGGCGACCCTTTCCTTGGGAGCGCTGCGCGGGAGGCGATCGAGGAACGGCAGCACGGCGTCGATGAACGCCTGCGGCTGGTCGATATTGACGGCGTGGCCGGCGGCCGGGATCACCACCTTTTGCGCGCCCGGGATTTTCACCGCCATGTAGTCGGAAGCTGCGAGGAACGGCGCGTCATCGGCGCCGACCATCACCAGCGACGGCACCTTGATGTTGGGAAGCGATTCGATCACGCGGGCATCGCGCTGGGTCAGCATGCCGCGTGCCGCGCGTGCCAGTCCCGACGCATCGCGATGGCTCACGGTCGAACGTTCGCGGCTTAGGGATTTCAGCACCGCAAGGCCTTCGCGCTCAAAGCGGTCGCCGGTTTCGTGCGCGCGCTTGTTCCAGGATTCGCGGGCGTCGTCTTTCTTAAAACCCGGTCCGGTATCGATGATCAGAAGCGCGCGCACGCGGTCGGGATGCGCGCGATAAAACGCAAGCGACATATAGCCTCCGAGCGACAGCCCGCCGACGATGGCGCGCTCAGCGCCGACTTCATCGAGCAGCGCGGCCATGTCCGCAACCGTCAGCGCCTCGCTATAGGCCGTGGGATCGTCGGGGTAATCGGACTGGCCGTGGCCGCGCATGTCCCACAACACAAGCTTGTGATGTTTCGACAGCGGCGCGATCTGGCCCTGCCACATCGCCGAGGTCGATGAATAGCCGTGGGTCAGCAACAGTGCGGGTCCGCTGCCGTGGACTTCGTAATAGATCCCGACCCCGTCCCGATTGATCTTTGGCATCGCGGCTTCCTGAAAGACGTCTGAGCTTATTCTAGCGCGATCCATTCGCCCGTGGGAACTGCCCGACCTTGCATTCGGCAATCGTTATGTCCGGTAGCCGTGGGGCACCAAATCCATGACAACTTTGCGGCAAATTATTGCCGCAACGCACAACGGAAAGGCCGACCGCAAGCTGGACCGCGTGCGTCGCTCATGTTGCGGTCGCACCGAGCGGCGAGGTCAAGGTCAAGAAACTGACCGTGGCCACCGACGTCGGCACCCAGGTGCATCCCGACAACATCCGGGCCCAGGTCGAGGGCGCGGCTTTGTGGGGGCTGTCGCTCGCGCTGTACGAAAAGGCGACCCTGAAGGACGGCGGTATCGAGCAGACCAACTTCGATACCTATACGCCGCTGCGGATGAGTCAGGTGCCGGAAGTCGCCGTCAGCATCATTGCCAACGGCGAAAAGGCCACCGGCGTCGGCGAACCCGCGGTGACCGTGATCGCGCCCGCGCTTGGCAACGCGATCTTCAACGCCTCCGGCGCCCGCGTCCGCTCGCTGCCGATCACGGCAGAGGCGGTGAAGGGAGCCATGAAGGCGTAGGACGACCGCGGATCAGGCGATTACAACAATCCGCCGGAGGCTTGCTCCGGCGGATTTTTTCGCGCGGCTTTTTGCCTCGCGCGGTCATTTGCGAGGGATCGTTAAATTCTTACAGTCCGCAATAAATCGGCGTTCACAATACCCCTTAAGCCGAGAGGAACCTGTATCGGATATCTCTGCTCTCGGCCGTATCAGCCACTCAAAGGGGAATCATGACAGCTCTCGACAACAAGACTTCGTCCAAACGCCGGCTGCTGCTGGCGTCGGACAGAAGCGATCAGAGCAGCGAATTGGCCAACATTCTGCAGTCCGCGGGCGAGGTCGATACCATTTCGGCGTCGGATATTCCCGACGCACCCGCCACCGATCTCTCGGGAATAGTGGTGGACATCAATCTGCGGTCGCCCGAGAGCGTGCAGCAGGTCCGGAACAAGCTGCGTGCGGAAGCTTACCGCGCGATGCCGCGATTGTTCGTTCTCGCTGACGCCTTGCATCATGGCTCGATGCAGGCCTGGGCGTTGGGCGCAACCGATACGATATCGCGGCCGCTCAATGCCGAGGACATTCTGCAACGCATCCATGCCGCCTTTCCGGACAGCATCCGGTTCGACGCCACCGACAGCGGCAAAGCGTTGAACAGAGGCGTCGAAGCCGCGCATGCGGTTATGGTCAAGATCTTCGACAAGCTTCCCGCAGGCGCGCCGTTGAAATTCAGCGACATCGTGGACGCCGAATACAAGATCCTGAGGGCCATCAAGCACTCCTCATTGCGGCAATGGCTGACGGCGGTCGGCTGCCATCATATCGAAAGCTATCGCCACTGCCTGTTTGTTACCGGATATGCGGTCGCGTTCGCACAGCATCTCGGCATGCGGGAGGACGATCAGCGCCGTCTGGTGCGCGCCGCCCTTCTGCACGATGTCGGCAAGGCGTTGGTCCCGGTGGCGATTCTGGACAAGCCGGGAGAGCTTACCGACGAGGAAATGAGGGTGATGCGCATGCATCCGCGCCTGGGCTATGACGCGCTCGCAGCCCAAGGCGGCTTCCCGCCGGAGATGCTGGATGTCGTCCTGCACCATCACGAATTGCTTGACGGGAGCGGATATCCCAATGGCCTGCGCGGCGATCAGATCAGCGACATCGTGCGCCTGATAACGATCGTGGATATCCACGCGGCGCTGGTGGAGAAGCGGGCCTACCGGTTGCCGTTTACGCATGCCAAGGCCTTTGCGATCATGGAGCAGATGGGCGGCAAGCTCGACCAGCATTTGCTCCAGGCTTTCCGCCCGGTGGCCTTGGGGTCCTGCTGATGGCTCGGTCGGGCAGCGGCGCATCAGGCAGGTGCCGGAAGGAGCCGCGCATTTTCGGCGGATTTTTATTTCAGCGAGACCTGGTGCGCGGCAACGGGCTGTAGCTTGCCGTACATCAGTGAACGCCACAGCCATTCCACGGGCCCGAATCTGAAACGGCCGAGCCACCACGCACTTAATGCCGCCTGTGCCGCGTAGATGACGACCGCGACCGCAAGGGATTCCAGGACGCTCAGCCGCCCGAAAAGCGCAAGACCAAAACCATAGAATATCCAGCTCAGAATAATCGATTGAATCAGGTAATTTGTGAAGGCCATCCGCCCCAGGGGACCGGCCCAGGCCACGACTTTTCGCCCGCTGGCGTGATCGGCGAGAACGACGATCGCGGCGCCGTAGCCGCCGGCGACAACGAGCTGGGCCAGTGATTGAAAAACAGCGCCTGCGGGCCAATTCAGCTGCCAGCCGAGCGCTTCTCTTCTCGCCGCAGCAATCGTCAACCACGCGCCGATGGCGAGCATCAAGCACGCCGCAGTAACGAGGAATTTTCTCGGGCCGGTGGCGCGAAAGAAGCCGGCTCGCCAGACCAAGGCCCCGAGCAGAAACAGCCCAAACGTGCGCGGCAGAACGTAGACGTGTAACGGCGCGATGTACCGTACCTCGTCTAATCGAAACGCCAATATTTCCATGAAGCCGCCGGCGCCATAGGCTTGTCGTGCCTGCGCAAGGTGACGAGTTATCCAGGCACCATCGGGAAAGAATAGGATCGGCGGCAGCAACGGGCTTGCGAGATAAAGCCCGAGTGACAAAGCGGACGCTGCCGCCAACAGCCATCGTGGCCCATACAAAAACGGTAGAGCTGCAAAGCCGACAATCGCGTATTCGGTCAAAATATCGCCGTTCCAGATCAGGAACAGATGAATGACGCCGATCGCAAGAAGGATCGCAAGCCTGCGGATCATCAGGGTGAAACGGCTGCGATCTGCGGCGAGCCGCTCAAACTGAATGGCCAGACCTACCCCGAAAAGAAACGAGAACAGAATAAATCCCTTGGTGTGAAGCGCGAGAATGATGGCCCCGGAGAGCTGGCCGGCGAACCCTGCGGCTTTTGCAGCGGGCAGAAATTGCTCGAAGATCGAAACGCGGAATTCGGTGGCAGTGTTGATGATCAGCACGATGAACAGCGCGATGCCGCGAAGTATATCGATGGTGCCGATGCGTTCGGACGGGTCAATCGGGCCGGCCGGGTACATCAAGCCTGGACCTCGCAACGACAATGGCACCTTGGCGCTGTCATCCCAGCAGTTTCCGCAACTCCGCCTTCGCCACCTTTTCCAGTGTCGAGCGCGGCATCTCGTCGACGAAGCGGATCTCGCGCGGCACCTTGAAGTCCGCGAGCGAACCACGGCAGGCGGCCATCACGGTGTCGTGCAGATCCGGCGGCGCGCGCTCGACGCCTGCCAGCGGAATGATGAACACCACCGGCACCTCATCGAGCATCGGATGCTTTTTCCCAACCACCGCGGCCTCGCGCACGCCGGGCACGACCGCTATCACCTGCTCGATCTCCGAGGCCGCGACGTTCTCGCCGCCGACCTTCAGCATGTCCTTGGCGCGGTCGCCGAATTTGATGAAGCCGTTGTCCAGTAGCGCGACACGGTCGCCGGTGATGAAATAACCGTGCTCGTCGAAACTCTCTTGCGTAGCTTTCTCGTTGTGCAGGTATTCCTTAAACAGCGACAGCCCGGGAACGCCCTTGATCAGCAGATTGCCGGTGCCGCCGACGGGCGTCGGCGCGCCGTCGTCGTCGGCGACGCGGATCGCGTATTCCGCCGCGGCGCGGCCGATCGACATCGGCGTGTTGGGCTGATCGACCTCGCCGACGATGCCGTGGGTGATGGTTTCGGTCATGCCCCACCAGCCGATGATCTTGATGCCGAACACGGCGAATGGCGGCGGCTCGCACACGGCCGTGCCCCACAGCCGGAACTTATGCCGCTTCGGGATCTCATGCTCCAAAAGCGCCTTCATGCAAAAAGGTATCGTCGAGCTCCAGGTGCAGCCGTGCGCCAGCGCGACATTCCAGAACCGGCTTGCGGAAAACCGCGGCTGAATCACGCAAGTCGAGCCGACCCACAGGCTCGCCAGCATCGAATAGGCCAGCGCGTTGGTGTGAAACAGCGGCAGGTAGGTCTGATGCACGTCGCCCTCATGCAAATCCTCGTGCAAGGCGTTGACCTTGGCGCCCCATAGCGCATTGGCATGCGTCCATAGCACCGCTTTCGGGCGCGACGTGGTGCCGGAGGTATATTGCACGCTGCACGGCGCCAAGGGATCGATGGCGCGGCGAGGCCGGTCGGCGCTGTCGGCGAACAGCGCCTCGAAACGGTCGCTGCGTGGCGCGGCGTTGCCTGGCGCGGGCGCCTCGCCCGCGTCGTGCGAAATCACCGCGAGCCAGCGCAAGCCCCGGCACTGCGCCGCAATCATCTCGGCATAGGCCGGCTGCGTGATCGCGGCCACCGCGCCGCAATGGCCGGCAAAATATTCCATTTCCGCAGGCGCCGAGCGGGTATTGGTGGTCACCGCAATGGCGCCGAGCTCGGCGCAGGCAAACCAGGCGAGAGCAGCCTCGACGCAATTGTCCAGATGGATCAGCACGAACTCGCCGGGCTTGATCCCGCGTTTGACGAGGCCGGCGGCTAGCGCGCCGACGCGATCGTGAAATTCGCCGTAAGCCCAGATTCGCGCCGGCGCATCGAATGGCGCCCAGATCAGGAACGGATGGTCGCGGCGCGTCTCGGCCCGCATCCGCAATAGCCAGGGCACGTCGAGCCCCGCGAATGGCCCGACGATGCCCGGCGCCGGTGGTGATATCGGCATTTTTCCTCTCCTGCAGCCTTTGCCGGCTGCTTTGGTATTCTTGCTTGGGGGCCTTTCTGCCACCGGATCGCGCCGCGGGCAAACCCGCAATCGCAGGCATGAGGCGTCTTTTTCGTCATTGCGAGGAGCGCAAGCGACGAAGCAATCCAGTCTTTCTTTTCGCGCTGGATTGCTTCGCGGAGCCTGTCATCGGGCGCGCATTCGCGCGACCCGTTGGCTCGCAATGACGGGGAGAGGACTACGCATCCACCTCATACGACGAAATCTCGATCAAGCTGCCGTCCGGGTCGCGGCAATAAACCGAGCGCAGCGCGCCGCGGGCGCCTTGCTTCTTAACCGGACCTTCCTCGATCGTCACGCCGCATGCGGTCAGATGCGCGAGCACCGCTTCCGGCGTGCTCGAGGTCAGAAAGCACAGATCGTCACTGCCTGCGGTTTCATGGTCGGCGGTGAACCACTCGACCTTGTCGGCGTCGCGCGGCCGCACATTGATTTTCTGGTTGCCGAAGATCAGCGATGTCCGGGGCGTCCCGCCGTGGCCCGGATCGAACACCCTGATCTCCATGCCGAGGATCTTCCGGTACCATTCGGCGCTGCGCGCCACATCCGAGACATTGATCACGAGATGATCGAGCGCATGGACTTTGACTGACATGACCTAATCCTTTGGTCGCGGTGCTCTGTGCATTTGTCGCACTGGCCGTCGCATTCTTTGTTTGTTACAACGCGCGGCGATCGTCAATTCAACAACAACGAACCGGACTTCAGATCCGGGACATAGGGAGAAACGGCATGCTTTTACGTCGCACCGCGATGGGTCTGATCGCAATCGGCATTTCGGCGATCGCGTCCATCGGCAGCGCCTCGGCGCTGGATTATCCGACCCGGCCGGTGCGCTGGGTCGTCGGCTATCCCCCGGGCGGCGCCACCGATATCATTGCGCGGCTGATCGGCCAGCGGCTGTCGGAGAAGCTCGGCCAGCAATTCGTGGTCGAGAACAAGCCCGGCGCCGGCAACAACATCGCCACCGAGGCGGTGATCAATGCGGAGCCGGACGGCTACACCGTGCTGCTGGTCAACCCCGCGAACTACATCAATGCCACGCTGTACACCAACCTGAAATTCAACTTCGTTCGCGACATCGCGCCGGTCGCGGCATTCAATCGTGTGCCCAATGTAATGACCGTGAGCAACGACGTGCCGGCGAAGACGGTCGCCGAGTTCATCGCCTATGTGAAGGCCAATCCGGGCAAGGTGAACATGGCGTCGTCGGGCAACGGCACCTCCGTGCATCTGTCCGGAGAAATGTTCATGATGATGTCGGGCACCAAGATGCAGCACGTTCCCTATCGCGGCGCCGCGCCCGCCATCACCGACATGCTCGGCGGCCAGGTCCAGCTGATCTTCGACAACATGCCCTCCGTCATTCAGCACATCCGCGCCGGGTCCTTGCGCGCGCTGGCCGTGACCACGACGACGCGGTCGCCGCAATTGCCTGATGTGCCGACCGTCGCCGACACCGTTCCGGGCTACGAAGCCAGCGCCCTGTTCGGCATGGGCGCGCCGAAGAACACGCCGAAGGAAATCATCGAGAAGCTGAACAAGGAAATCAACGCGGTGCTGGCCGAGCCGGGGATCAAGGCGAAGCTGATCGATCTCGGCGGCGAGCCCCTGATCGGCTCGCCCGACGATTTCGGCAAGTTGATCGTGGCCGAAACCGAGAAATGGGAAAAGGTGGTCAAGGCCGCCGGCGCCCACGTCGAATAGAGTGCTATTCGCCGGGACAACTCGCTGAGAGATTTTCGTCCATCATTGCGGTTTCATCTTCGGGCGCACCCGGAGGCGGAAACCACTTGACCGTTTCCTTCGCTGCGCCTATACTAAACCACATGGTTAAGTATAGCGATCAGGCTCTGGACCGCACCTTTGCGGCGCTTGCGGACCCGACGCGGCGGGCGCTGCTGGCGCGGCTCGGCAAGCAGGACGGCATCTCGGTGAGCGAGTTGGCGCAGCCCTTTTCGATGTCGCTGCCCGCGATCATGAAGCATCTCGACGTGCTGTCGGACGCCGGCCTGATCGCGCGCGCGAAAACCGGCCGCACCGTGGCGTGCCGGCTGACCGCGAGGCCAATGGAGCAGGCGATGGACTGGCTGAACCGCTACCAGCGCTTCTGGTCCGAAAGTCTCGACCGCCTTGCCGCTTTTGTGGAGGAAGAACAATGGCCACCAAATCAAGTACCGCCGCCGACGCCGGTCCCGTCACCAGGCCGAGCCTCACCATCAAACGTCGTCTCAATGCGCCGCCGGCGAAAGTCTACGCCGCGTGGACCAACCCGCAAAAAATGACGCGTTGGTTCGGACCCGCAAACGCCAGGATCGGCTCGGTGCAGGCGGACATCGACGCGCGGATCGGCGGACGCTTCCGCATCAGCTTCTCTACCGACGACGAGTATTACGAAGCCGGCGGCGTCTATCGCGAGGTGGTGCCGAACCAAAAGCTGGTGTTCAGCTGGGCGTGGCATTCGACGCCGGAACGCGAATCGCAGGTGACGATCTCGCTCAAGCCTGACGGCGACGGTACGCTGCTGACGCTTCACCACGAGCAGTTCTTCGATTCCGCCGCACGCGACGGCCACGAGCGCGGATGGACCGGCATGCTCGACAATCTTGAAAAATATATCGCCTGAAACGATCAGAGAGGAGCCCGTCATGCCATCGCAACCGCACAAGATCGTCTCGCGTGAACAATGGATCGAAGCGCGCAAGGCCCATCTCGCCCATGAAAAGGAATACACACGGGCGCGCGACCGGCTGAGCGAGGAGCGGCGCGCGCTGCCATGGGTCAAGGTCGACAAGGCCTATGTGTTCGACGGCCCCAACGGCAAGCAGACGCTGAGCGACCTGTTCGCCGGCCGCAGCCAGCTGGTGGTGCAGCATTTCATGTTCGCGCCCGACTGGACCGAGGGCTGCAAGAGCTGCTCGTTCTGGGCCGACGGATTCGAGCGCATGATTCCCCATCTCGCGGCGCGCGACACCACCCTGGTCGCGATTTCGCGCGCGCCGTTGCAAAAGCTGACCGCGTTCAAGGCGCGGATGGGCTGGAGCTTCGACTGGTTGTCTTCAGCGGCCAACGATTTCAACCACGATTATGCCGTCTCGTTTACGCCGGAAGAGATCAAATCGGGCGCCAAGCTCTATAATTTCGGCACCAGCGGCTTCGGCGTCGAGGAAGCGCCCGGGATCAGCGTGTTTTTCCGCGACGATGCGGGCGACATCTTCCACACCTATTCCTGCTTCGCGCGCGGTCTCGACATGATGAATGCCGCCTACCATTATCTCGACCTGACGCCGCTCGGCCGCCATGAGGAGGGCTTGCCGTATCCGATGGACTGGCTGCGGCTGCGCGATCAATATAAGCCGGCTTCCGGCACCGCCGCCTGCTGCCAGACATAATCCATAATTGCGTGCGACATTGAGACGTGACCGGAGTAATGCCGATGTCTTATGTCGATGGATTTATCGTCGCGGTCCCGAAGAAAAACCTTGCCGCCTATCGCCGCATGGCGAAGAAGGCCGGCAAGGTCTGGCGCGAGTACGGCGCGCTGGAATACCGCGAATGGGTTGCCGACGACGTCAAGGTCGGCAAGCGCACCTCGTTCCCGCGCAGCGTCAAGCTCAAGCCGGGCGAGACCGTGGTGTTCTCCTGGATCACCTACAAGTCGCGCGCGCAACGCGACCGCGTCAACGCCAGGGTGATGGCCGACAAGCGGCTGGCCGGCATGATGGACACCAAGTCGCTGCCGTTCGACGCCAAGCGGATGATTTTTGGCGGGTTCGAAAGCCTCGTGACGGCGTGAAGCGGGCTTATGCCGCGGCGGCAGGCCCGGTCTGCTCGCCGTCGATGGCGCGATCGATGGCGTCGATCACGGCCTGGGTCTCGATGAATTTGAGCCGCGCCCGCTCGGCCTTGTCGCGGTCGAACGGCGCGGCGAGCGTCTTGGCAAAGGCGTCGCGGTCCTCGGCCATGCGCTCGCGCGCCTTTTTCAGCGTCTCCAGTCGCTCGCTCATTTAGGCTTCGCTTTCTGTTGCTCGCGCGGCTGTTATGGGCGCGAAAAGGAGGGGCTGGAACCCCGTTGATCTGGCGACGCATCGCCGACAATCCGAGCTTTTCTGATCCCTGCACCCACGACGGTCAACCCGACCGCTCGATAGTTTGGCGGCAATAATCACTTCCTGTTTTTCGAGCCGCCGGAATTCGGATAGGGGATGGCGGTGGGACCGGCGGGTGGCGGCGAGGTGGTCATCGGCGACGCCTTGTCGACCTTTTTTGTGATCGTGATATCTTGCTGCGATACCTTATTGCCTTTAGCGGCTGCTACCGTTGGTACCAAACATAGTGCGATTAACCCGAAGCTAAACCATTTGATCATGAAAGTCTCCTTACGGTATTGCAAAGGATTGGGTCACTGGTGGGACTATCGTTCCGACAATGACGTGGCTTTCGTTTCGCGTCCTGCCGTGAGACCGATGAGAGCCGAGCCAACAAATCGAAGTTCGTTCGCGGTATGGTAGACGGGCACCCTGCGATTGCCAAGCGAGCAGTGCTAGCGCGTGCTCTTAATAGGCCCGTAGCTCCGCCTGCCGGTTGGCTGCCCGGTGCTGACATCCCGCGTCACAATGGTTGCCTTCTGGTAGTGTGATCCAGTGGCAGCGGGCATTTCGCCGCGATCACCGAAATCGAGACTGGCCGTCCGGTGCAAGTGCCTTCACCGCCCGTCGCGGCGGGCGCCGATTTTTTAGCTAACCGGAAACTATCATTGGCGCACCCGACACGATTCGAACGTGTGACCTTTGCCTTCGGAGGGCAACGCTCTATCCAGCTGAGCTACGGGTGCGTCGCGGTTCATTTAGCCGATTGGCGGGGCCTCGGCAACGGGCCTGCAGGGGCTGGTTGGGCGAGGAGCAAGGGTCCGCTCCGTCTGTTGCGAGGGACGGCCTTTTGCAGCGCCGGCGGACAGCCGCCGTGAGCAGGCCAAGCTCTCTGTTTAAGAAATGGAAGCGCTTCGGCCGTTCTGAATCCGTAGGCCGCGAGGCTCGCCTAGCGCAGAATCTGACCGACGGCGCGCTGATAGCCGCGCGATCCCTCGGAAGTCGATGGCGCGTCGGGGTAGCGGCTGACCCCATTCTGATCGATGAGAAATACCGGGTGGTAATCCCGCAGGTGATGGTCGTCGATCATCGCCATATGGCGATTGTCCAGCATCAGCCAGGTGCCATCGAGGCGGGCCGCGACGACGGCGTGATCTTCTTCCCGGATGTCGTCCCGCAAGACGACAATCCGAAGGTCGTCGGGGGAGACCCCCGCTTCCTGCAGCGCAACGAATTTTGCAATCGCGTAATCTTCGCAGTCTCCAGCACCCCTGGCGAGCGTGTTGAGGGGAGGGCTCCAGACGTCCTCGACACCGTAAAGCGCCAGATCGCTCATCGGCTTTATTTTCAGATTGATGGCGCGGTTGATCTCGCCTAGTCGCGCACGACCGTCCAGGGCTCGTCCGCTTTCAACAATGGCCAGAAATTGCAGCGCTGTCTGCGATTGACAAGACGCGCGGTTCTGGTCGCACATCTTCAGCACTTGTCGTTCATCATCGACCTCGCGTTCGACACCGAGCCATTTCTCGAGCAACGGGCCCATGGCGACCATCGTGGTGGAAAGCCCGAAGGGTTCATCGGATCTGCCGGCAGGATCGACCGATCCGGGTGAATTCAACTGCGCAGCGACGAGTGCGGGAGCTGCGCAGACCAGGGCTAATCCCCACGCCAATAAAACGGCACGCCAGGTGTTTGAACGACCGGCTCTCGACATGTGACTCTCTGGGGTTTCGCCTCGACCAACTTGCGGTCACCGGCAGGGAACGGAAAAAGTCCGACGGGCACGTCGTCACAACTGGCGTCTATGCCGATGCAACGATCCGAAGTTCCAATGATTACGCTTCGGCTCGTTCAACCCCGAAAGCCAGGGACAACAGGAGGGTGAGCCCTCAATTAGATACGAATCCATTGCGTCCAAGCGCCCTTGAGGAGAAATCAAGCGTGCCTGATCAACAAGCTGTGTTCGTTCGGGGTCGAGGCTTACATGCGCGCGGCGCACGCAAACGCCCGTCCGTTTGCGTGACGAAGCAAAGCCGATCGCCATTCCCAGCCGGTGCGCAGTCGCGCGGGCTCATATCCGGACCAGACGGCTTCGATCGCTGGAGCAGTATGTGATTTGACTGATTCAACTTGCCGGGATGTTGCTTCACCTCTCCCCGGTGGGGAGAGGTCGATTTGCGCAGCAAATCGGGTGAGGGCCTCTGCTCTGACGAGAGACCGTAACCCCTCACCCCAGCCCTCTCCCAACGGGAGAGGGAGTCGCCTCCGATGTCGTTACGGCTCAATCTAAACTCATCATGCTCTAGCCGATGAGATCGTCGGGATCGCGGGCGCTTTCGAAACTCGCCATGGTTTGCGTGAGTTCGTCGAGGGCGGAATTGAGCTCGCCGGGACGCCCGGCAAATTCCGCCTCGAGAACCTCGCGCCGCCCCGCGATCGCCCGCTCGATCGACGGTCCGAACAACGCCGCCGACGCCACCTCCTTCGCCAGCCGGGTATATTCGGTCCAGATCAGATACAGCATCAGGGGCGGTTTCTCGTGTTGCGCCAGCATTTGGCCGCAGCGCTCGTCGGCGCCCGCGATGGCCCACCATTGCTGCGCCAGCACCGTGACCTTCCTGAAGTTGTTCAGCGTTCCCGAGAATTTTTCCCGATCGGCGGCTGCCAGCACGGCGCAATGGTTGAGCCAGTTGAATCCGGCGATGATCGCGATCGCGAGATCGCTCATGGTGGAGCCCGTGAACTCGATCACGGTGTCCTCATGTGGCCGCTGACGAAGGTAGGCCTCGAGCATGTCGCCCTGGCGCGCAGGCTCGGCCAGGAGTTCGAATTCGCGCCTCGGCACCATCGTTACATAACGGATGGCTTCCAGCCGCGTGTGGTCCCAGATCGAGCGCACGTCGCCATGGGGGTCCGAACGTGGTCGCTTGCAGGCCGGATAGATCAGCCTGCCTTGATCGACGTCGTCGAGGTATTGCGGAACGCGTTTGTCCAGCTCATGAAGAATGGCTTGAGGGCCGAAGGCGGCCGCTTTGTCCGCAGCTGGATCCTTCGACAGCCGCCAGCCGAACCATTCCATTCGCGGGCTCCAGGTTGCAGCGTCGGGCAAACACCAAGTTATTCGCTTGGCGACGCCCTGCGTGGCGGGACAACGTCCTTGAACGAATCAAAGCCTTTCCATGCCGGTTCGACCGGAGCGACACCCGCGCGCGGAACATAAATCGAGGGCTCGGCGAGCGTCATGGCCGGAATATAGCGCGGGCAATTTGGAAAGATCACGTCCACTTTGACGCGGACGATCATTTGCGCGCCGATCGTCCTGGAGAGCAAAGCATCATCACGATCGATCGCTGCGCGGCCGTTGATTCGCAGTCGCTTCGGGCTGCCATGCATGGCGATGAACAAAAGCCCGACATGCGGGTTGACCGCGAGGTTGCCGAGGCTCTTGAACATGCCATTGCCGTCGTAATCCGGAAAGGCAAGTTCGGACGGTCCGGTGACGCGAACGAAACCGGGGGTGCCGCCCTTGAATGAACAGTCCGGATGTCCGGATGCGTCCGCAGTCGCCATAAAGAAGTAGATGCAGCTTTCAACAAAGCTCTTGTCGTCGTCGCTGAATTCCGTGCGCGACAGTTTTTCCAGGCGATCGGCAAGGCGCCGGCTTTCGAACTCGTCCTGAAATGCGCGATTGCCTTCGTGGTAAAGCACGCCTGGCATGGCTAGCCTCCGTGGCCAGATCAAAAAGTGGCCGGACAAAACGCCTTCGGCAAACTGGTGGAACGGCAGTGAGCAAATCATCCCGCCGTCCGGGAAAAATATTGGCAACGGCATGGACGATAGCAGATGACAGGGAGGCCTGAAAGACGCGCGCCCGTCTTGCCTGTCGGAAAACGCCGGACCATGATGGCGCCCTGCCAGGGAGAAGGGAATGTCCACGCGCTTGCTGATCTGTCTGGTCGCGACCGCAATGCTGCTGCAAACGGGGATAAGTCACGCTGACGCCATCGATGGCGACTGGTGCAGCACCGACGGAATGCGGATGTCCATACGCGGCCAAAAAATCACCACGCCGGGCGGCAGGCAGATCGAAGGCAACTACAGCCGGCATGCATTCGATTACGTCATTCCGGCCGGGGAAAACGGCTCGGGGGATGTCGTCAGTATCGTCTTGCGGGGCGAGTATCTTGCGCTCTCGCGTCAGGGGCCGGTCGAGGCGCCCTTGCGGGAATGGCATCGCTGCAAGGAAGGCATCAGCTGAAGCCTTTCATCGCGCGATGGCCGAGGCCCCGGAAGCGGCAAGGCTATCGCATATGGAATTTTCCAACGAGTCGTCCCTGCGAACGCAGGGACCCCAGCGTGAGCGCAAAGCGCTCATCGCGGCGGCGCGGACTCTCGCTTCGGCACTCGAGCAGAGGCCTTTTTTCACTTTTGAGGCCAGGGGTTATGGGTCCCTGCGTTCGC
>CAVXHU010000042.1:0-41048 GCA_963761395.1 uncultured Alphaproteobacteria bacterium | reverse complement strand
TACTGACAGGCGCATCCGGCGAAATGCGGGCCTTACATTTTGTCGGGCTTGTTCTGCTTGTCGTAGGGTCTCACGCCCTGACTGCTGTCCGGCATCTTGTCCCTGCCCTGGTCGCCGTTGGCATCTGAGCCGCCGGAGGTGGACGTGCCGCTTCCGCTCGGGCTCGGTTTCGTCGAACTCCCCGTGGTCGGCGACGTACCGGGCGTCGCAGAACTTGCCGCCGGGTCGCCAGTCGTGGAGCCCCGCCCGCTTGGCATCACGCCTTGTGCATATGCGAAGGTCCCGGAAAGCGTCAGTGCGGCCGCAAATGCGATTGCTGTCAGCTTCATAGCCGTTCCTTTCGGTTGACCATGATAATTCGCTTTCGAAAACCGGGTTCCGCGACGAGATTCGCCAAACTGAACCGGTTTCGCCGAACTTTAGCCCGCCAGCAATCGGCTTTCGCCGGACTGGCCAGAAAGGGTTTCTGTTCGAGGAAGTGCACTGGTCGGCGGGCCGCTATTGCAATCGATGGAGCGGGACGCAATTTCCAGCGCCTTGTGGTGCCACATCTCTGCTTCAGCGAGCAATCGCCAGCTTTCAAGGGGATGAAACACCGCGCTCTGGCGGCATAAAGATTCCATTGCGCGGTAGCGAACGAGATCCTGCATTTCCCGCCTCCAACCCGGCTGCCCACCGCGTATTTAAAACCGAATTCACGACAGTGTCATTACGATTCTCGGCGGTTCTCGCGAGGGAACTTTAGCATCGCACGGTTGTTATTCAGCGTCCGATTGAATCGCTCTCATCGGTAACTCGCGGGGGCGCGCTCGAGGGTGCCATGTCAAAATTCAAACTCTGTGCCGTTATTGTCCTGACCACCGTCCTTGCGGGCGCGGCTTACGCGGGAGGAAGAGGCGGCGGCGGAGGAGGAGGAGGTCACGGCGGCGGCGGTGGTCATGGCGGCGGTGGCGGTGGACACTTCGGTGGCGGCGGCGGTGCACATTTCGGCGGTGGTGGGCACTTCGGAGGCGGTGGACATTTCGGCGGCGGCGCTCGCGCTGGCGGCGGAATGCGTGTAGGCGGTGCACATTTTGGCGGCGCGCGCAGCGGCGGCAGGGCCGGGATATCGCGGTCTGCGGCGCGATCAAGTTTCCGCGGCCAACGCTCGTTTGCGGTCCAGCGCAATTCCGACCGGGCCGCCGGCCGCGCGGCAGCGTTGAGCGCAAATCGAGGCGCCACTCGGCAAGGCCGAAATGCCACCCTCCGCCAGAATCGGAGCGCCGCACTAAGATCAGCCGCCGTGCATAACGCGTTGAATTCACGCACGGTTGCCGGCGCATTGCACAACAGGACCGCGTTGCTCAATCCAAATACCCGCGCTCAGATCGCTGCGCGCGCGGCCACGGCGGGATGGAGCGGCAGCGGCAGCGCCGGATGGTGGCGGCACTCCCACGGCGGATTTGGCTGGGTCGGCCCGGTGTTTTGGCCGTTCGCCTATTACGATATCTATGACTACGCGCTGTGGGGCTATGGCTACGACCCCCTGTTCTGGGATTACGGCTACAACGACATCTATGCCGGCGTGTTCGCACCCTATGGCTATGATGACCTCATAGGCTACCTGCCACCGAACGGTTCCCAGGTGACGGTTGGACGGGTGTCCAACGCCCGGGCCGAGATGCCCAACCAGCTGGCGCAATTGTGTGGCGAGGACAGCCGCGACATCGCCGGCTTGCCGATCGATCAAATCCAGCAATCTCTTCAGCTAAATGATGCCCAACGTGCAGCGCTGGATGAACTCGCCAACGCCTCGGTGAAAGCGGCGCAGGACATCAAGGCCGCGTGTCCGACGCAGATAGCGCTGACAGCGCCTGCCCGGCTCGCAACCATGCAACAGCGGATCGAGGCGATGATTGCCGCGGTCGGGACGGTTCAGCCGGCGCTACAGAAGTTTTACGATCTCCTGGACGACGAACAGAGAGCCCGGCTGAACGGGCTCGTCCAGGATCAGCGCAGGCGCGAAGCGGCGCGAAGCCGAACCACAAATGGCTCGCTCGCTCAAAGCTGCGGGGCTGTACAACCCGGCCTAACCGATTGGCCAACCGCCGAGATCGACGCCAGGGTTCATCCAACGGAACAGCAACGTGCCAGTCTTGCGGCGCTCCAGGACGCCGCCGCAAAGGCAGCGGACACGCTCAAGGCCTCATGCCCGGCCACAGAACCGATCACACCGCCGGCACGGCTTGAGGCGATCGCCAACCGGCTCGACGCCATGTTGCAGGCGGTCAAGACTGTACACGCAGCGCTGGACGACTTCTACGGAAGGCTAAATGACGAACAGAAGGCGCAGTTCGAGGCGATCGGGCCGGGCCGCTCGGCACAGACGGATCGACCGGCGGCCCCGCGAAGCCATGGCCGCCGCCACCGTGCCGGCCTCGGCGGGTTTATTCGGCATTTCGTGGCAATGGTGCGGTGAACGGAGCAAGGCAGCGCGCGGCCAATGCCGCTGCCGTGCTGGCGCGTCGTAAATTCTGTTAGGCCGAAAGTCCATGGATGTCGTGTGCTCATCCCCGGTCACAACAACGCGGCAGAACGCGCCCCGGCCGCGGTGGCTGCTCCGTCAATCCGTCCACCGCGGCGGTCCCGCTTTCGCGCCTGGCGATGGCTACGCGTACCCCGAGTCAGGCAGCGACCTCAGAAGCCAATCCGCTGGGATTGCTGACCGAAAAGTCACCTTCAATTCATTTGCCATCGCAAATTCCTCCGGCAAACAATCCAAAGTCGTCCATCACCGGAGTTTGACAGATGCGCTTGCCCATCATTTCCCCTGCCGAACTGAATGCCGAACAGAAGCCGCTCTATGACGACATGCGGGACGGCATCGCCAGGAATTTCCAGGGCTTCATCAACATCCGCGACGATGGCGCACTGCTCGGCCCGTGGAATCCATGGATCCATGAGCCCCAATTTGGAAAGCCGGTTTGGGAACTCACCAAAGCGATGGTCTCGAACCCGTCGCTTCCGGCCAATGTCAGGGAGGTCGCCATCCTCGTCACGGGCGCGCACTTTAAATCGGCCTACGAACTCTACGCGCATGTGATCGTCGCGGAACGCCGGGGCCTTTCGGATGAAAAGCTGGCGACGATTGTCGCGGGGCAGCGTCCCAACGATCTAACCCGGCAAGAGGCGGTCGCCTACGACTTCGCCTCGGCGCTTGTAAACGGGGGCGTTCTGCCCGAGCTGACTTACCGCGCGGCGGTCGAGCAATTCGGCCAGCACGGGGCAGCGGAGCTCTCCTACCTCGTCGGCTTGTATTGTCTGGTTTCAATCACGCTCAACACCTTTGACGTTCCGGTACCCGACTGAACGCAAGCGACTACAGGCGATAGAGTCGGGCCGCCGTGTCGTGAAGGATCGCGGCCTGTTGGCGTTCGTTGAGGTGAGCGATGGTGTTGCGAAACGTCCGGTATAATGTGCCGTAATCGGTCCAGAGCTTTTCGATCGGAAAATTGCTCCCGTAGAAACAGCGGTCCGCGCCGAACATCGCGACGGCTCCCCTGACGATTGGACCCATCACTTCCTCGCGGCAGGCATGAACGAAGGTCCCGAGCCCGGAGAGCTTGACGTTGACATTCGGACATTCGGCGAGAGCCATCATGCCCTCGTGCCAAAGCTGCCACCCGCGCGGCGACATGTCCTCCAGCATGCCCGCATGCTCAAGCACGAAGATTGTGTCCGGGAACGATCGCGCCAGCCTGGCGCCGTTCGCCATCTGGTCCGGGAAAATCTGCAATTCGAACAGCAGCCCGTGCTCGGCAAGCATGGCCAGTCCGCGACGCCAGTCTGGGTCGTTCATGACATCGGGACGCGGCGCAAAGCGGTATTGCGAATTCTCATGCCAATGGAGTTGCTGTCGGATGCCCCGGGTAGCCGGCAGCTTCGCCAGGCGCTTGATCAATGAGCCGGCATCGGGATCGGCGAGATCTGCATGGGCGACATTGGCGTGTGGCCAGCCGGTGGCATCCGCGACCGATTGAACCCATCGCGCCTCGTCGTAGCTTTTCCCCGCGGGCCAGTTGGTCTGAACATAGACCGATTTCACGATATCGCAACCGGCCATGTCGCGACGAAATTCATCGATCGAATAGTCCCGGCAGATCGGTTGATATGGCCCGAAGATGCGCGGCGCTGGCGGCCCGGACAGCCACGGCAGGTCATTCAGCCGCCAGATATGATGGTGGGCATCGATCGTTGGAACGGATTTCATCGCGCCGTTCCGCTACGGCTTCGCTGCCGGATCGGCCGGTTCAGGCGCTTCACCGAAGATTTCCGCGGCAATGCGGTTGGTCTCGATCGCGGCAGGTATGCCGCAATACATCGCAACCAGCAACAGAACATCCTGCACCTGCTCTCTGGTGCATCCGTTCGCCAACGCCCCTTTGGCATGAACGCGAAATTCGGCGGGCTTGTTGCTGGCAGCGGTGATACCGAGCATGACGAGGCTGCGGATATCGTCCGAGAGGCCCGGCCGCTCCCAAATGTCTCCATAGACATAGGCGTTGATGATGGTCTGGAGTGGCGCACCGAACTCGCCGGACGCCGCCATTCGCTTCTCGACGTCGGCATCGCCGAACATCCTTTTGCGCCGGCGCAGACCGCGCGCGTATAATTCATTGGTGTCCACGTTTTGCTCCCGCACGATCTTTTGCCGTTGGGCTTATTTATACGGTCAAATCGATGACGGCTCAATCGGACAAGCCAGCGCCAAACAGGCATAATACCTTGCGTCAGGCCTATTTGTCCGTATAAATCCGTCCCAAGGGGATCCGCGAAAAGAGATTTCCCGAGACGAGCGGAGGATTTGAGATGAAGCTGCGATCGGTCCTTCTCGCCGGTTTGGTCCTGTTGGGACTTGCAGCGCCGCGAGCCGCTGCAGCTGCTGACGATTACCCGAAACGGCAGATCAAGATCATCGTGCCGTTTCCTGCCGGCGCCGGCCCGGATCAGGTCGCGCGCATGCTCGGCCAGCATCTGCAAGACGCCTTTGGACAGACGGTCGTGATCGAAAACCGGACCGGCGCGCTCGGCAGCATCGGCGCACAGGAGGTCGCGCGCAGTACGCCGGACGGTTACACCCTGCTGATGGGCACCAACACCACCCAGGCAGCCAATGTCGCGATGCTGAAAAATCTGCCCTACGATCCGGCCAGGGATTTCGCCCCGATCATCCGGACGATAACGACGGCCATGGTGCTGGTGGTCAAGCCGGATTTTCCGGCCAAGGACCTGGCTCAATTCATCGAATATGCGCGCACCCACCCGAACATGACCGCCGGCTACGGTTCCGGCGCCTCGCAGATATCGATCGGACAGTTGCAAACGCGCGGCGGCATGTCGGTGATCGCGGCTTCCTATCGGGGCGTACCGCAGGCCGTCACCGACGTGATCGGCGGCGTGATCGACCTCGCCTTTGCGGATTTTTCGCTCGCCATCCCGCAAATGCAGGGCGGCACGCTCCGCGGCATCGGCGTGACGTCGCCGAAGCGCAACGAACTGACGCCGGATCTTCCTTCGCTTGCCGAGGCCATGCCCGGTTTCGAAGCCACGATCTGGTACGGATTATTGGCGCCGGCGGGCACGCCCGAACCGATCATCAACAAGCTCTATGCCGAGAGCGAAAAATTCCTGACGATGCCGGCGACACGGGAAAAGCTCGCAAGCGTCGGCGTGATCGTTTCCCCGATGCGTCCTGACGAATTCGGCGCCTTCATCCGCAGCGAGATCACGCGATGGACCGCGGATGCCAAGGCCGCCGGCATCGAGGCCAAATAGTCGCGATATCGAAAGTGGCGAACTGATCATGCAACCGAATACGCCGGTCGGAATCATCGGACTGGGGTTGATGGGCACCGCGTTGTCCGAGCGCCTGATCGAGGCTGATGTGCCATTGATCGGCTTCGATATCGAACCCGCCAGGCGCGCGAACCTAAAGGCCGCTGGCGGCATGGTCGCGACCTCGGTGCGCGAACTCGCCAGCCGATCCGCAACGATTATTATTGCCGTCTATAGTGGAGAGCAGGTCGAAGCGCTGTTTGGCGATCTTGAGAACGCCGCAGGCCCTGCGCGGCCAATCGTGATCTGCACCACGACCTGCGGACCTGACGAAATGATCCGGCTGGCCCGGCGCGCGGCAAGTGCCGGCATTGCCTTCGTAGAGGCGCCTATATCCGGCACCAGCGCCGAGGTGCGCGACGGCACCGCCACCGCGCTGGTGGCCGGCGAAGCCGGCGCCATCGAATCCGTCAGCACGCTGCTCGATATTCTTTGTCCACGCCGCGTGCGCGTCGGGGCGGTCGGCGACGCCAGCCGCACCAAGCTCGCAATCAACTCTGATCCTTCAGAACAACAGGGCTGCACTGGCTGAAGGAATTGCGTTCGCCGAGCGCCTGGGGCTGGACGGACGCGCCTTCCTGGCGGCTGCACGCGAATCGGCTGCGTATTCGCGCGTCATGGAAACCAAGGGCGACAAGATGCTGACGCGGGACTTTCAGCCGCAATCGCATATCTCCCAGACCCTGAAGGATGCCGAATTGATCCTCGAGGAAGCCGGGCGGTTAGGCCTGCTGCTGCCGATGACGACAACGCAAGCTGAGCTTTTGCGCGCGGCCATTGCGCTCGAGGGTCCGGACAGCGACAGCGCTGCCGTGATCGAGGCGATCCGGCAACGGCGCCCTGCAGCCGGGGTTATCAGATGATCCCCGCAGCGATCGTCGGCCTCGGCCGCTGGGGCCGCAATCTCGTCAAGGCCTCGCTCGGCCACGACCGGCTGAAAATTGTCCGTGCCGTCGAGCCCGACCTCAAGGCCGCGCGCGGCTTTTGCGCCGAACATCATCTCGAGTTGACCGATAATCTGGAGGCGGTGCTTGCGGATGGCACGATCGGCGCGATCCTGCTGGCAACGCCGCATTCGCTGCATCCGGCGCAGGTCATCGCCTGTGCCGCCGCGCGAAAACAGGTGTTCTGCGAGAAGCCGCTGGCGCTCTCCCGATCCGATGCGGCTTTGATGTTCGACGCTTGCCGCGAAGCGGGCGTCGCTCTCGCGGTCGGCCATAACAGGCGCTTCTGGCCATCGATGCGCGCGCTGCGCGGCATCGTTGCGAGCGGCGAACTGGGCACGATCCTTCACATCGAGGGCCACAACAGCAATGAAAATTCGCAAGGCGTCGTCGCCGGCTGGCGGTTGTCTCCGGATGAATCGCCCGGCGGCGGACTGACCGGCGCCGGACTTCATGTGCTGGACGCCTTCGTCAGCATGTTGGGGCCGGTTCGCCAGGTTTATGCTCAACTCCGTCAGCATGAACAGGGTCCGCCTCCGCTCGATACCGCGGTCATGACGCTCGACTTTGTCAATGGCGTCACCGGCGCGTTGGCGACGGTGAGGGCAACGCCGCTGTACTGGCGCGTCCATGTGTTCGGAACCAGGGGTTCAGCCGAGGTGCTGGATGAGTTCACAATGATCCTGCGCAAGTCCGGCGGCGAGCCGCAGCGGACGACCTATCCCGCGATCGACGTCTTGCGCGCCGAGCTGGACGCCTTCGCGGACACCATCGAGAACAAAGCCCCGTTCCCGGTGCCGGAAGCCGGAAGTGCTGGCGACGCTGTCGGCATTCGAGGCTGCGCTGCAATCGATGAAATCCGGAATCCCGGTCGCGTGCCATGACGGTTAGGAAAGAACCCCGCAAATCGTCGCGCTACCGCGATATCGCTGCCCGGCTGCAGCGGGAAATCCGGCAGGGCAGCTATCCGGTCGGGGAGCTGTTGCCGACCGAAACCGGATTGATGGCGCGCTTTTCGGCGAGCCGCCAGACGGTGCGGGAAGCCTTGCGGATCATTACCGAGCAAGGCCTGATCGTGAGGCGGGCCGGGCTTGGCTCCGTGGTGATCGCGACCGAGCCGCCGGTGTTGTTCACCCACAGCGTCAGATCGCTCGCGGAATGGCTGAGATATTCCAACGAGACCTATCGGGAGGTGGTTCGCAGCAGCGAAATCGTCGCCGACCGCAAGCTCGCGGCGCTGCTGAAATGCGAGCCCGGCAAGCACTGGTTTCTGATCGAGGCCATCCGCCGCTCCGATGAATTCGCCGCCCCCCTTGGCTGGACCGAGATCTATGTGCTGCGGAAATTTGCCGGGGTGGTGAAGCGGCGCGATCACGGCCGAACGCCCGTGCATGAGCAGATTGCCAAAATGTTCGGCGAGACCATCGAATATGCGCAACTGGAAGTGTTCGCCCGCACTATCCCCGCGAAACTCGCCAAGCCGCTGCAGGTGAAGCCGGGCTCGCCTGCGCTGACGATGGTGCGCCGCTACTACGGCCTGCGGGAAGAATTGTTCGAGGTCACCGTCACCACGCATCCGGAGGGGCGCTACACCTACACGATGGACATGCAGCGATCGCTCAGGCCACGGATATAGAGCAAGGCAAGATCGGGGTGACATTGGCTACTTCAGCATGCCCGCGAACGTCTTCGCAAAGGTGTGGACGTCGCCCGGCCATCGCGCCGAAACGTAATTGCGATCCCGGACGACAAAGGCCGGCGTCTCATCGTCGATGGAATCGCGCGCCAGGCCTGAGGTCTTGCGGCGATAGTTCGGATCAGATTTTGGGACATCGCGGAAATCTTCAGCGCGGGCGAGCGCGCGCGTCACTTCCTGCTGCACCGACATAAAGCCCTTCGGTTGTCCGTCCTGCTCCAGATAAGTCCGGTAATAGTTCGGATCCCAGAATCGCGTGATGCGCGCCACCGACCACGCGCTGTTTTCGAACGCCCAGGTCAAGGCGGTGGTCTGATATCCCTGGAGAACCGGGCGGCCCGTCCGTTTCGAGATACTGCGCGCCGCCAGCAGCACGCCGTGACAGATCGCCGCCACCGGCTTTTCTTCATCGAAAAAATGGGCGACGTGACCTTGCAGGATTTCGCTTTCGAGGTAATCGCGCATGCCGCGCGCGCGATGGCCGCCGGGCAACAACAGCGCATCGAATGCGGTTGCGTCGATCGCATCCCAACGCTGCGGCGCGGCGTAATTGGGATCGGCGGTCATTTCAGCGTAGGCCTGGCGCGCGTCGCGATTGGCCCGCATCAAAAGTCCCACCAGAGGAAAATTCCGCAGCAGCGGAATGGTCCCCCACGGATCCAGCCCCCTGCCCGTCAGCATCATCTCGTCGGCGGCGGCGGGCCGTCCGTCCGGGGTGGCAAAACTGACGACGTGTCCGGCGTTCACCAGCACCCGCCAGCTCACCGCGGCTTCGCTCGGATCGAAATCCCGCGCCGGCAACAGGAAAAGAACGCGCGCCATCGACCTGCTCCGCATCAGCCTGCACATTCGCATTTAATCAAGATTCTGCTGTAGGCACCAGAGCCGGAGCATGGCAAGATGGATCGCTTTCGCCTTCCGCCTTCGCGCCTTAAGCTACGACGGACGCAATCGCTCCTCCACAAGAAGCTGTCATCGTCCGGCTTGACCGGACGATCCAGTACGCCGCGGTCTTTCAATTCGATCATCAGCGTCATACTGGGTCGCACGGTCGAGCCGGGCGATGACGAGCGGGGGTGTGGCGCGTTCGTACTCAATGATTTGAAACCGAATTCAAATTTCAAACAGCTACTTAAGACCGTCATTGCGAGCGAAGCGAAGCAATCCAGTTTGCTCGCAAAGAAGAAGAATGGATTGCTTCGTCGCTGCGCTCCTCGCAATGACGTCGAAACAGAACTCCGCATTCCCGCGGCGCTGATCGCCCGAGTTGTGACAAACCATGCGTCCAGAAAAGCAGAGGGCGTGGGGAATGCCGGGTGCCCACTGCACCAGCAGCCTCGCGTGCGTAATTTAAGTGAAGCACACGAGCGTAGTCTCCACGGTCGCCGAGATCACCCGGCATTCCCGCACGCAATGGTTTTAACGGCTTATTTCGTGCTCTCCCCGGTGAGCGAATTCGTCTTGTCACCGTCATAAGCGGATTAAGGTTTGTCTAAGCCCGGTCGAGCCGACACGCCTCCGCAAATTTAACACCAGCAACGGGTGCCAGGACCACACGGCTTTGCCGTCCGCAAGCAAGCATCTGTTCGTCCGCGTGCCGTTAATCAGCTCACGAGGTTCATCTCGCCCTGCGATCACGTCACACGCCCGACGCTGCCGCGTCCACCGCATCCCGCCCCGCGTCCAATGACGATGCCAATGCGCCTCTCGCGAGCGGCTGTGATTCGTTCGATGCGTCAAGGATGAGATTTTTTGACAGCGCGCTGAGACAGGACGCGTCTTGCATTACGGCAGCTTGCAGCAAAGACGAGTGATCTACTCATCAGGTTGACAATGGAACGCATCGCGAGCGCAATGGACGGCCGTGGCTCTACGCGCGATAGCCGGCGCGCGAATGAAGCACTATCCGCTTCGCGTGTCGGCCGGATGAAGCGACTCTGCGAGCTTCGTCACTCGGTGCAATGCGATCTGCGCTCGAACCGCTCTCGCTGCGATAAATCCCGCTGGGCGCAATAGCGAAGCGTATTGCGCCGCACTGCTAAAACGGCGCAGGTCACGGACTTTTGCCTTCGGCTAAATGAGTGCAATGGCGGATTACGCCACGCTAATCCGTCGGCTATTCCTACAATGGCCTAGCGATCAAGCGCCTTGAGTTACACGCTAACCACCCTACGGCTATTCTGCCCTACAAACTAAGGCCGTCAGCGATCCAGCGCCTGATGAGTTTTAAGGAATAGGCGGCCACGCCCTGGCCCGCCTATCCCTGCATCCACATTTAAAGGCCGCCCCAATCTCAAACCAGCAGCACCGTCGATCCCGTGGTTTTGCGCGCGGCGAGATCGGCGTGCGCCCTGGCCGCGTCCTTCAGCGGATAGGTCTGGTTGACCTCGATCTTCACCGCGCCTGACTGCACCACCTCGAGCAGCTCCTTCGCCATGGCGACGAGGTTCTCGCGCCCGGCGGCATAGGTGTTGAGCGTCGGGCGGGTGACGTAGAGCGATCCTTTTTGCGCCAGCAGCCCGAGGTTAAGCGGCTCGACGCCGCCGGAGGACTGGCCGAACAGCGCGGCGACACCGAGCGGCGCCAGGCAGTCGAGCGATTTCAAAAACGTGTCCTTGCCGACGGAGTCGTAGACCACCGGCACCTTCTTGCCCCCCGTGATCTCGCCGACGCGTTTGACGAAATCCTCGCGGGTATAAACAATGGTGTGGGCGCAGCCATGGGCCTTGGCGAGCTTGGCCTTCTCGTCGCTGCCGACGGTGCCGATGACGGTGGCGCCGAGATGCTTCGCCCATTGGCCGAGAATCAGGCCGACGCCGCCCGCCGCGGCATGCAGCAGGATGGTGTCGCCGGATTTGACGCGATAGGTCTGGCGGATCAGGTATTGCACCGTCAGGCCCTTCAGCATCATCGCCGCGGCGGTCTTGTCATCGATGCCGTCGGGCAGCTTGATGAGGCGCTCGGCCGGAATCAGCCTCGCTTCGGCATAGGCGCCGACCGGCGCGCTGCCATAGGCGACGCGGTCCCCCGGCTTCAGATCGGTGACGCCGGGTCCGACTTCCTCGACCACGCCGGCCGCCTCGCCGCCCAACCCACTCGGCAACTGCACCGGATAAAGGCCGGAACGGTTGTAGATGTCGACAAAGTTCAACCCCACCGCGGTGTGGCGGATGCGCGCCTCGCCGGGGCCCGGCTTGCCAATCTTGACTTCCTCCCAGACCAGAACTTCGGGCCCGCCGGTTTTATGAAAGCGGATGGCGTGCGTCATGGAAATACTCCTCACGTGAGATGACAGAAGAGAGCCGTAAGCCGAGCCGGCTCCGCATGGCAGCCATGATTACACGCCAAACTGGCGGCGAGTCACGCCCCCAGGGCGACATCCCTGACCCGTGTGGCCATGAGCTCACCGAGATCGCCAAACACGCAAAAGCCGTGCGCACCTATGCATCGACGCAAGGCCTGGAGCACGTTCCGGAAATCGCGCGCGAGCTCGGGCTCACGGTCACGCTGGGCATCTGGCTCGACAAGGACGTCGCGCGAAACGAGCGTGAGATTGCAACCGCGCTCGATCTCGCCCGGCGCTATCCAAACGTCACCCGCCTGGTGGTAGGCAACGAAACCTATCTGCGGCACGAGCACACCGCGGCCGAACTCGTCAAAATCATCCGGCGTGTGAAGCGGGACAGTCCGGTTCCGGTGGCGACCGCGGATCACTGGAAGACCTTCATCGATCATCCGGAGCTGGTCGATGCCGTCGACCAGGTCTTCGCCCACATCCTTCCCTACTGGGAGGGCATGCCGAAGGAAACCGCGCTCGATGGGTCGCTGGCGCTCTACGACCAGCTGCGGGCGGCGTATCCGGGCAAGAAAATCGTCATCGGCGAGTTCGGCTGGCCGAGCGCCGGGCACAATTTCGAGCAGGCCGTGCCCAACCCGATCAGCCAGGCCGTCTTGCTGCGCGACTTCGTTGCGCGCGCCAACGCAAGAGGCATCGACTACAACATCGTCGAGGCGATCGACCAGCCCAAGAAATTGTTCGAGGGCAATGTCGGCCCTTATTGGGGCGTCTTCGACGCGTCGCTGCGGCCAAAATTTGCCTGGAGCGGACCGCTCGTCGACCCCGGCTACTGGAAGGCGGCTTCGCTCGCCGTGCTGGTCGGCCTGTTGTTGTCACTCACGATCCTGGCGCTTCCCGGCGCGACTATCGGCCAGGCCACGTTGCTCGCCGCCGCGGACCATATGGTCGGCCATTGGTGCGCGAGCGTCCTGGTGTACTGGCATAGCCACTATTTCCTGCACGGCGAGGTGATCACCTTCGGCATCGCGCTTCCGTTGCTGGGCCTGCTCGGCCCCATCGTGCGCTCGCGGCTGAACGAGATGGCGACCGTCGCGCTTGGCCACGAGCCCACGCGACTCCTGAGCGTGTCGCGGCCAGCCTCCGGCGCGAACACGCCGAAAGTGTCGATCCACATTCCGGCCTTCCGGGAGCCGCCCGACATGCTGTTGCGCACCATCGATTCGGTGGCGCGGCTCGATTACCCGAATTTCGAGTGCGTGGTCGTCATCAACAACACGCCCGATCCGGCGTTCTGGCAGCCGATCGAGGCGCGCTGCCGTGAGCTCGGCCCGCGCTTCAAGTTCGTTTGTGTGGAGAACCTCAGGGGGTTCAAGGCCGCGGCGCTGCGGCTCGCGATGGCGGAGACCGCTGACGATGCCGAGATCATCGGCGTCATCGACGCCGACTATGTGGTCGATCCGCAATGGCTCAGAGATCTGGTCCCCGGCTTCGCCGACCCCCAGGTCGGACTGATTCAGGCGCCGCAGGATCATCGCGACGGCGACCGCAGCCAACTCCACGCCGCCATGAATGCCGAATACGCCGGCTTCTTCGATATCGGCATGGTCGAGCGCAACGAGGTCAACGCCATCATCGTCCACGGCACGATGTGCCTGATCCGCCGCACCGCCATCGCGACCGCCGGTGGCTGGTCGAGCGACACGATTTGCGAGGACAGCGACCTCGGACTGACGATCATGGAGCTCGGCTGGCGTGCCCACTACACCAACCGCCGCTATGGCTGGGGATTGCTGCCGCAGGACTATCTGGCCTTCAAGACCCAGCGCGCGCGCTGGGCCGGCGGCGCGGTGCAGATCGTGAAGAAGCACTGGCGCCAGTTCCTGCCGGGCATGAGCCGGCTCGACCGCGATCAGAAACGCGAATTCGCCTTCGGCTGGCTCAACTGGTTCGGGGCGGAAATCATCGCCGTCGCGGCGGCGCTGCTCAATCTGATCTGGGTGCCGTTCGTTGCCTTCAAGATCGTGGCCATCCCGGATCCGCTGCTGACGCTGCCGATCTTCAGTGCATTCCTGGTGTCGCTGGTCCACTTCGTTTGTTCGTACCGGCTGCGGGTCGCGGACGGAAACACCGGGAACCACCGCGAGCACAGCGGCGTTGTCCGGTCATCTAGCGTGGAGGACCGCATGCCGGACAATCACGACCGGAAAGGCTCGATCAGCGGCGGGACGCTGGCCATCATCGCCGCAGTGTTCGTACTCGCGCTTGCCGTCCTCACATGGGGACCGTGGAACATCAACCATGTCGACAGTAATCCCGGACCAAGTGGAACCCCGGGCTCGACGGCACTAGACCAGACCCCGCCGCCAGCCGCCAGTCCTTCAGGGTCCACCACCGGAACGGGACGCTGAGCGGCGACGCTGTCGAGCGCGGGACAGTCTGCTGATGCAGCGGCGTTCACGCGTCAATCGCGTCCTTGATCCGCTTTCGCGTCAGAGGCAAGTGGCGTAACCGCTTGCCGGTAGCGTCGGCAATGGCATTTGCGATCGATGCCGCGGCCGGTCCCTGCCCGGTTTCGCCGCTTCCGAGAAAAGGCTGGCCGGGCCGGTTGATGACATGCACCTCGACGCTGTCGGGGACCGAATTGAAGCGCAGGATCGGATAAGTCTGCCAATCGATGCTGGTGATCCGGGTATCGTCGAAGGTGACGCTTTCGTACAACGTCCAGCTCATCGACTGCAGGATCGCAAACGCCGCGACCGCGCCGCCAATCACCAGCGCTGCGAGGACGCTTCCGATCATTCGTGACTTTGTCATCCGTCCCGACAGCTTTTTGGACGTGTTGCTAGCATAAATCCGTGGTTGGCGCCCGCAGAGTTACCTTCGCGGGGCACGGCCCCAAGGACATCGAGGCGATCCGAAACGAGCGGCACGAGGCTTTTTCGCGGATTGAAACGTTACAGGAATGCCACACACAGGAAGATTGCACGGCTGTTCTTTGTACGTTCGAAAGAGTTGATGATAGGCATCCGCCATACGCGGTAAGTTGACTCGGAGGTGAAGTTTACTTCCGCTGTGAAGGAAAGCCGACATGCCAGCCTACATCCAGCTCCACGACATTGAGACAGCTCCGATCGTCTGTCCCGGCTGCATAGGACTACTCCCTATGTACGTTAGAGATGTCGAGCCGCATTGGAGCATGGCGAAGATCGACTTCATCTATGAGTGCGCCGATTGCGGTACGGAAGTCAGGCAGACGGTAACAAAGCCGGAACGACGACATTAATTGCCTGCGCGGCTTTGCGCGGCAGGGCCCTTGCGCGCGCACCGATCAAACGCCTGACGCAGCGCCGAAGTTCCAGCACCGCGGATTCCCAAAGGACCGGCCGTCGGACGGCTCAGGCACCAGAGCGAAGCGTCGATTCTAGCCTATAGCAGCGACGTATTCTGGAATATCCCATGCCGAACCCGACGGCCTGTTCATCACTCGACGCCGCGATCCCTTCGCAGCGCATAGCGGCCATCCAGTTGGAGCATCAGTGTTTGGATTCAAGGACGATGACGACCCCGGTCGGTTCGGGTTCGTGGGGCCTCAGACTTGTCAGGGTCGCATCACTCCAGCTGGCAAGACTGACAATTTCACCAGCCTGAACTTCCATTTCCGGCGCTTCAGCGGGCTCCAGGACGTTAAGACCGCTGCCATCCAGAAAGAACGTATGATCCCCAAACAGGTCGTTCAGTTGGGGAACCGCGGGATGGCTATCGGAAAGAACCTCGGCATCGAATTGGCTCAAGGTCTGTTTCACCTGTGTCGAGTTCAGCTTCATGGCCTACTCCTGTTTTTGCCTGCAGCCGGTCCGGGTGTGTCTTCACCTGGACGTGAAAGCCAGCTCGCTGCTTCGCCAGCCTTGCGTCCCCCTTTGCCTTTGCTTGGAATGATTGCGCCGGTGGAACGTTCCCGGACGGCTTGAGGAAATTTCCCCCAGGCGCCTCGCTGCCCGGCGCGTGCGTCCCCCGGGACTATCGCCAAAGCCTTCATCATCGCCGGAGCGAATTCTTCTCTGGAGCGCGTAGGGAACCAATCGAGGTTGCCGCGATTGAAACCCGGTACAATTGCGCCGCCAACTGCCCGCGCGGAAGGAAACCAGCATGAACATCGCCGGATTCGCCGGGGTGACCGATGAAGAACTCATCGTCCACGCCGTGCGCGACGCCCAATTATTGCTCGCAGAGCACATCGATATCGAGCGAGGACCAACCGATGCTGAGGAGGCGATCAGCCAGCTTTTGGAGATTCTCGACCGTGAGGACGTAGTCGCTGCGACCAATCGCCTGTGCCAAGAATATGGATTGCGACCATTAAATAAGCCTGGTCTCAAACCCGGGTAAACCCGCAAGGCAACGTCGAGTTCGTTTACAACTATGCCGGGTCTTCAGCCTGCATCCGAGGTTGCGGCGTTTCATGTACTATCGCATTGCAACGTAAATATGGATTGCCCACTAAAAAAAGCCGGATCTAGCGCCTGTTCGCGACCTGCTCAGATCGGCGGTTTTGATGAACGGATCCGGTTGACTCCCTCGCACATCTGCCGCAGCATTTCGGGTGCTGCACCTGTCAAGGTTCGTGGGTAATTGGCCCCTGCCTTCTCAGGCACTGGCGTCCGATCATGTGGTCGAGACGACGTGCAGCTAACGCGGACACAATGTCCGTCGGATCACATCTGGTGAGGAGAATGACGCCACCGAGCACTAGGCATTGACCTTGCTCAACCGCAAGGTCACGGCGCGGGTTGAGGTGAAAAGCAGCTGCTAGCCGTCATCGCGCCGCCGACAATCTGCACATATCTGCGAGACCAGAGCGCAAAGGCCACGCGCTCTTTGGATCTCGACATATAGCTGGTGCGTACCAGACCTTCTTCGCAGGACGAAGATTAGGGGCCCCGCGATGCTCTGATGCACCGGGGCCCGTTCATTTGGATGGGTGCTCGCGTTTCTCACGGACGACGGAGGCTATGATGAAACGAAGTTTGCTCTGCTTCGGCTTCCTGCTGATTTTGGGGGGCCCCGGCTTGTCCCAGACCGCGAAAACAGCACCTGGTTTTTACGTTGCGCTGAATTCCCTGACGAAGAAATGCACCGTCGTTGACAGGATGCCCCGTACCGACACGCCGAACATCACCGTTGCCAGCGACACGATCTACAAGACTCGGGCCGAGGCCGAAACGGCGGCAAAGACCCTGACGCCGTGCAATCAATAAAGCGTGCCCTCGGCAGGGCGCTCTAAACGGTCCATCACCACAGCGATTGCCGCACCCCTCCGGCCAGGCCAGCGTCCGTCATGAGACGGATAGGCAGATACTCGACCAAAATTATCAAATCTTGCCGCTTGCAAGGTCGCCGGCATGGTCCGACATTGGGGTCGGTCCGTACCAATTTGCGAGATCCAACAATGCGAGGGGTCAGGAAGCAAACGCTTGCGATACCGCTGATGATGGCGGTCACCTTTTGGCCCGGGGCTACCGATGCCGATCCGGTTTCGGACATCGGCGTGAGCGATACCGAAATCCTGATCGGAAACATCATGCCCTACACCGGCCCACTGGCTGCGTTTGGGGCGATCGGAAAAACCGAAGCGGCTTATTTCGACATGGTCAACGATCATGGCGGCATCAACGGCCGCAAGGTCAAGTTCATCTCGTACGACGACAGTTCCAACCCTGCGACGGCCGTCGAACAGACCCGCAAATTGATCGAGACCGATAAGGTTCTGCTGATGTTCGGGTCGTTCGGTACGCCGAGCAACCTCGCGACAAGGTCCTATCTCAACGACAGCAAGATTCCGCAACTCTTCGTCGCATCCGGTGACCACGAGTTGGGAAATCCCAAGGCGTTTCCCTGGACGATGGGCTGGCAGCCGACCTTCCGGGCCGAGGGGCGCATCTATGCGAACTACATCCAGGCCTCTTATCCGGAACGGAAGATCGCCGTACTTTGGCAAAACGACCAGTTCGGAAGGGATCTGTTCCAGGGACTGCAGCAGGGGCTCGGGGATTGGGCGCGGATGATCGTCGCCGACACCACGTTCGATCTTTCGGATTCTTCGTCGCTTGATGCGCAGATAGAGGTCCTGAAGAATTCGGGCGCCGAGATCCTCTTGCTCGACGTCGCGCCGGCCATCGCGGCCCGCGTGCTGCGCAAGACAGCCGAACTCGACTGGCGCCCTGTCCACCTTCTCGACAATGCCTCGGCATCCATCGCAAATGCGTTGAGACCTGCCGGCCTTCAAAACGCGTCAGGCGTGATCTCGACCTCTTTCCTGAAGGACGCGAGCGATCCGGCATGGAAGGACGATCCGGCGATGAAAGCCTGGTCGTCATTCATGGACAAATATTATCCCGAGGGAGACAAGGACGACAGCAATGCTGTCTTCGGATATGCCGCGGCCGAGACGTTATTGCAGGTGCTGAGCCAGTGCGGCAATGATCTTTCCCGGGAGAATGTGATGCGACAGTCGGCATCGCTAAAAGGCTACCGGAATTCGCTCGCACTTCCGGACATCACGTTCAACACCGGCCCGACCGACTTCCACCCCATCAAGCAGATGCGTCTCGTCCAGTTTGACGGCACCGTATGGCAGCCGATCGGTGACGTGATCGAGAATGCGTTCGCTGGCAACACGCAGCCGTAGGACGCGGGGCGCGCCGGCGGCGACCTGGAATGTACTGCGCGTTTCCGTTGCCGGCGTCATTCGACCAGGCGACCCCACTCCGCTCTGCTGCCATGAACGGCAGACGAGGGAGCGCGGGAAAGCGCTGCGGGATTAGGAAAATTTGCCTTCTCGATAACGAAAAAATGAACGAAGCACGGAGGCAAGCCATGGCGGAGGCAAAAGATAATCCTGCGTCAGGCCCTGCGGACCCCTACATCCGCGAAAGAGAGACCCGATGGCGGATGCCCGATAGGGCGTGCGCCCGTCTTGAATGCATCCCCCGCCAAGTCGTGCGCCAGCCATAACGTCTGCTGAAGGAGAGTTTTCGATGAGCGAGCGGCGCAAGGCAACGATGGGGCGACGTCAGCTACTGCGCGCCGGCATGATCGGCTTCGTCGCAACGGCCGCAAGCGCCGTGGAGATCGGCGCCGCCGCCGCTGACACCGAGACCATCAGCGAAAATCGCAAGGCGCGCTACCAGGCAAATTCTCCCGAGGTTCAGGAGTTCTACCGAGTCAACCGCTACCCGAAGCGTTGAGGAGGCTCCGATGCTGATAAAAAGGTCGGAGCGGCAAGCGCGCCACGGGAAAATTGCTTCGGGTTTGGCCAAACAATCGGATAACAATCTTGATCGTCGCTCCTTTCTGCGCCGCTCAGGTCTCGCCGCCGGAAGCTTGGCGGCGCTCGGCAGCATACCGCTTGCCAGTGTACGGCAAGCAAAGGCAGGCCCGCCGCCGCCCGCCGGCGCCACCGTCACCACCCGGAAGAATTTCTGCACCCATTGCTCGGTGGGTTGCTCGGTCATCGCGGAGGTCGCGAACGGCGTATGGATCGGCCAGGAGCCGGATTATGACAGCCCGATCAATCGCGGTTCCATTGCTGCAATGGTGCTGCCGTCCAGATGACGTGCTGAGCGACCGCCGCTTGCGTTACCCGCACAAGCTCGGCGGACGGCCAATGGAAACGGCTGTCGTGGGATCAGGCCATCAATGAGATCGGCGACAAGCTTCTGGAGATCCGCCAGAAGTCAGGCCCGATTCGGTCTACTGGCTCGGTTCGGCGAAATTCACCAACGAAGCCGCCTACCTCAACCGCAAGCTCGCCGCCTTCTGGGGAACGAACAATTCCGATCACCAGGCGCGCATCTGTCACTCCACTACGGTCACCGGGGTCGCCAATACCTGGGGCTACGGTGCGATGACCGACAGCTACAACGACATCCGTAATTCCAAGACCATTTTGATCATGGGCGGCAATCCCGCCGAGGCTCATCCGGTTTCGTTGCAGCACATTCTCGAAGGCAAGGAGCTTGATCGGGCGAATTTCATCGTCGTCGACCCGCGGATACGCGAACCGCGGCGCACGCCACCGAATATGTCCGGGTGCGGCCTGGAGTTCACATCCCGACCATCTATGGCATGCTCTGGCACATTTTCCAGAACGGCTGCGAAGACATGGGATTCATTCGGCAGCGCGTCTACGGCCTGGAGGATATCCGCAAGGAAGTCGCAAAATGGACGCCCGACGAGGTCGAGCGCGTCACTGGCGTGCCTGAAGCACAAGTCAAACACATCGCCGAAGTCTTCGCCAAGGAGAAGCCGGCAACGCTTATCTGGGCGATGGGCCAGACGCAATTCGCCACAGGAACCGCAAACGTCCGCGCGAGCTGCATTCTGCTGCTCGCCACCGGCAATGTCGGTTATGCCGGCGGGGGCGCCAATATTTTCCGCGGCCACACCAATGTGCAGGGCGCCACCGATCTCGGCCTCGATGTGACGACGCTGCCGCTCTATTACGGTCTCTCCGAAGAGGCGTGGCAGCATTGGTGCCGAGTATGGGAAGTCGACATCGACTGGATGCGTTCCCGCTTCCCCAACAAGACCCTGATGGAGACCCCGGGCATCCCAAGTACGCGCTGGTTCGATGCGACGTTGCTGCCGAAGAATGACGTCAGCCAGCCCGACACGCTGCAGGCAATGTTCATCATGGGGCATGGCGTTAATACCATCACCAGGATGCCGGAAGCCGTTCGTGGAATGGAAAAGCTCGAGCTGCTGGTCGTGTGCGATCCCTACCCGACGGCCTGGTCCGTGCTCTCCGAACGCAAGAATGGCACTTATCTTTTGCCGGCCTGCACCAGCTTCGAGATGGACGGCTCCCGCACGGCGTCCAACCGTTCGCTGCAGTGGGGCGAGCAAATCGTGCCGCCCGTCTTCGAATCGAAAAACGATTACGATGTGATGTACATGCTCGCGAAGAAGCTGGGCTTCGCCGACAAGATGTTCATGAACATCAAGGTGGAGAACGGCGCGGTATCGGCTGAGGACATTCTGCGCGAAATCAATCGTGGCGGGTGGTCGACCGGATATTGCGGCCAGTCGCCGGAGCGTCTCAAGGCTCACATGAAGAACCAGGCCGAATTCGACCTGGTCACCCTCAGGGCACCGAAGGACGATCCCGAAGTTGGCGGCGATTATTACGGTTTGCCGTGGCCGTGCTGGGGGACGCCGGAATTCAGGCATCCTGGAAGTCCGATACTCTACAACACCCACCTGCCGGTAGAGGAAGGTGGCGGGACGTTCCGCGCCCGGTTCGGCGTCGAGCGCGTGGTCAAGCGCAAGGTCATCGAAAACGGGCAGCAGGTCGATACGCCCAATCATTCCAACTCGTTCTCCGAAGGCTCCTATTCGGCCGCTCGGAGATCAAGGATGGATATCCGGAGTTCACTCTCGCCGTCCTCAAGAAGCTCGGCTGGGACAAGGACCTCACCGCCTCGGAAATGGAAATTATCCAGCGGGTGAATGCAACCAACCCCGACGCCGTCTCCTGGTCGCTCGATCTTTCCGGCGGTATCCAGCGTGTGGCGATCGAGCATGGCTGCAGCCCCTATGGCAACGCCAAGGCCCGCATGATTGCCTGGAATCTGCCGGACCCGATTCCGGTGCACCGCGAAGTCATCTTCACGTCGCGGCCCGATCTCGTCAGCAAATATCCGACGCGTCCGGACGCCCGACAGTTTCGGGTCCCGAACATCGGTTTCACCGTCCAGAAGTCCGCTGTCGACAGAGGCGTCGTCAAGCAATTCCCGCTTATTCTGAGTTCAGGCCGGCTTGTCGAATACGAAGGTGGCGGCGAAGAGACGCGCTCCAACAAGTGGCTCGCCGAATTGAAGCAGTACATGTACGTCGAGATCAATCCGGCGGACGCGAGCGAACGCGGCATCAAGGACGGCGGCTGGGTCGCCGCTGGAATTCCACCCTGCAAACCGGCGACGGCGAGGAAAATTTCGAAGTCAGCGGTCCTTGTCAGCGCGATCGGCCAGCTCAACGACCCATCGCCAGCCCATTTCAGGGGTGAGGAAGATTTTGCCGGTCGGATGTTTCACTCTGCGCTGTGGTCGAGTGATATCAAGCTCGACGGCAAGCATGTGGCTGTCATCGGCACCGGCGCCACCGCGATGCAACTCGTGCCCTCCATTGCCGATCGCGTGGCTTCGGTCACGGTGTATCAAAGGTCGGCGCAATGGGCGCGGCCGGTCGCGGGTTATTCCGATCCCATCGCCGACGGGTCGCGCGATGGCTGCTCGCCCATCTGCCGTTTTACGTGCAATGGTATCGTTTCAACATGTTCTGGCGGTACGGCGACGGACTGTTGCCTTTCCTGCGCAAGGACCCGGACTGGCCGTATCCCGATCGTGCCGTCAATAAAGGCAATGACCGGCACCGCCAGGAGCTGACGGAATTTATTTTATCCGCTGCGCTGGCAATCCTGACGTTGATCGCGGTAACACCGATGCGTGACTGCACAGAAACTCGTTCCGACCTATCGCCCTATCCGACTGCAAGCGCATCCTGCTCGAACAACGGCTGGTTCAGGACGCCTGCACGAAGGCCGATCGACCAGCCAAACGAGAGGGAACGCGTTCTCATACACCCCGCCGGGCGGCAATGGGATTATTTCCATGAAGTCATATTGCACTGGCTGGTGCGATCGTGATCCTCGCATGATCGTGGTTCTTGGCACCGCCCATCTGATCATTTGGCCGCTCCGGATTCGTCGTCACGTCCGGCGGCAAGTTGCGGCCTTACTGCCGACCTCGCATTGCTGACCGCCGCATCCTTCGTGATCTCGACCGGGTTCAAGGTCACGGGAAATGGCGGCGCGCCGATATCGCCGGCCGCGAGGCGCCAGAGCCTGGCGGAAGCGGGCCGACGCACAATCCCACCGCCCTATCGTTTCGGCCTCGTGCTTATCATCGCGCTCTGGATCAAGGACAACATCCCGCAAAAGGTCGATATCGATTGGATCCCGCAAGGCGGCGGCTTTCTCAAATCTAAGCATGCGCCTCGGGGCCCTTCAATTCCGGCGAGAAGCTGGTGTTCTGGTTTGCCCTTGGCGCCGGGCTGGCCGTCATCATTTCAGGATATCTGCTGATATTCCCGTTCTACGTGACGGATATCGCGGGGATGCAGATCGCGCAGATCGTGCACGCCGTGGTCGCCGTTCTGTTCGTCGCGGTGATCATCGCGCATATCTACATCGGTACGCTCGGTATGGAGGGCGCGTTCGAGCCCATGGCGACCGCAGGTCGATCTTCCAGTCGGCGAATGAGCATCACGAAGTCTGCTCAGGAACAGTTGGCCACGGAGTGTCTCGTCGCCAGATCATGGCAATCAACAGCAACCGCGGCGGATTGAACATGCTTATCCAGCACAGGACGTTCGCCAGCGCCGTCCATTACAGATTCCGGCTATGGTTCCATAAGATAGGAGAAACGACATGCTGATCTCACACGCAGGGATATGCTTGCAACGGCTGCCATTGCCGGCGGAATGCTGACGAGCGCATCGGGCGCGATCGCCCAGACCGACGATCGGGTCGTGCAGCCAAGCCGCGCGCCTGGAATTGGCGGCACCGACCCCGTCCCCGGCAACCCAATCCGCGAGCGTCAAAACCCGGACATGCTCAATCCGCCCGCCACCGATTCCGGCACCACGCCAAACCTCCGTTTCTCTTTTGCCGACGCGCATGTGCGGCAGTCGAGCGGCGGCTGGACTCGCCAGGTGACACGGCCCGGAACTTGGCATTTCGAAATCGATTGCCGGCGTCCAAATGCGGCTGAACGCTGGCGGCGTGCGCGAACTGCATTGGCACAAGCAAGCCGAATGGGCCTACATGCTGTACGCGGCCGCCCGCATCACGGCTATTGACGCCAACGGGCGAAACTTTGTCGATGACGTCGGTGTCGGCGATCTCTGGTATTTTCCCGGCGGCATTCCACATTCGATTCAAGGTCTCGGTCCCGACGGATGTGAATTCCTGCTGGTCTTCGACGATGGGGATTTCGACGAGGACGACACATTCTTGTTGAGCGACTGGTTCAAGCACGTGCCTGCCGAGGTACTGGGCAAGAACTTTGGCCTGCCCGCATCCCTGTTCGGACATACGCCTGATCCGAGCGAACTTTACATCTTCAAGGCGCCTGTTCCCGCTCCGCTGGGTCCAGACAAGCTATTGGGTGCGCAGCCCGTTCCGCAAACCTTCAGTCATCGCATGATGGCCCAGGAGCCGATCCGGACCAAAAGCGGGACTGTCCGGATCACCGATTCCAGTGTGTTTCTGGCCTCCAAGAATATCGCGGCAGCTCTCGTGGAAATCGAACCTGGCGGCTTGCGTGAACTGCACTGGCACCCGAACACGGATGAATGGCAGTACTACCTCACCGGCCAGGCGCGCATGGGCGTGTTCGCTTCCTCGGGTCAAGCACGAACGTTCGACTATCAGGCCGGAGACGTCGGCTATGTCCCCTTCGCCATGGGTCATTACATAGAGAACACCGGCACAACGACCCTGCGTTTCCTGGAGATGTTCAAGAGCAGTTATTACGCCGATGTGTCGCTGAACCAGTGGCTGGCCTTGACCCCGCCGGAGCTTCTAAAGGAGCATCTGAAGCTGGACCAACAGTTCGCGAATGCCCTGAGCAAAGCAAAGATCCCGGTCCGTCCGGCCTAGCCGGCAGGGTGCCGGCAGGCCGCCGGGTCACGAATGGAGATGAGCGTGAGATCAACTGCGCTCGCAAGAATCGTCGTTGGTGTGGTCGTCGAACGCCGTAAGGCGAAGAGCCCGTGGCTCGATTTCCTCTGGCGGCCGGTCTCAGTATTGGCAGGAACGCCATCGGCTCTACCCTGGACGCGGATCGGCGAGCAAGGCGACGTGGCCACATTCTATGCAGGTGAGGCTGCGATCGAATTGCATCGCACCGAAACCGCGAGCTATCGGCAAAATCTCTCTTCGGGGATGCCTGCGTTGTGGGTCGTGCTGCGACCGACGCTTGCGAATTCTGCAAGCCCTGGGTTCGACATCCTTACGGTAACGGCCGACCCCTCGGAGGGCGAGGCATTGACCGATGCCGGCAACAATCTGGTCGCGACCGTACCGATGCCAGCGGCGATTATCGAGATCATCGAAAGCTTTATCGCCGAGCATCACGTCGAGCGCCCGTTCAGCAAACGGCAACGGGACCGAGGTGAGCCGCAGATGCCCGTCCGCCGCAGCGGGGACAGGGAAGACCGCAAATGACCCGGTCAGAAAACACCATGTCGCGCTGGTCGCGGATGAAGCAGGAATCCGCAAGGCACGCTACGCCCGAAGGCTCCCCCTCAGAGCCCAAACCGATCGACGCCGAACCTGGTCATTCGAACGAAGCAGAGGTTGCGACACCGGCAACAGCCTCTGCAGCCTCTCCGGCCTTCGATCCAGCAAGCCTGCCGCCGCTTCACTCGATCACGCTCGGCACTGACATCCGTTCGTATCTGGCATCAAGTGTCCCGGTCGAACTTCAAACGCTGCGCTACGTCGCGCCTGGGTCACCGATCCCGCAATTCGCGACTTCATCGGCATCGCAGAGAACCAATGGGATTTCAACGACCCGACCGCGATGCCCGGCTTTGGACCGCTGACGGCCAGCAATCGATGTCGCAGGTCTCTCCAAATCGAGCAGGCCTGCGGAGCGACCACCGAAGGTGCTCGCGCCGGGGTGACATGCCAGGTCGATGAGATCGATCAGGCGCGGGCGCGGGAATACTCGTTGCTCTCCGCATTGCTGGCGCACAGTCCCGATGCCCAGATGATCGAGCATTTGGCCGGCCTGAGCGGCGATGCAACGCCGTTGGGCGCTGCGCACGGCGCGCTCGGCGCTGCAGCCGCGCGGGTGAGCCCGGAACGGATCGAGCGCGAATATTTCGATCTCTTCGTCGGACTTGGGCATGGCGAACTTTTCCCCTACGCATCCTATTATCTGACGGGTTATCTTTATGGGCGCCCCCTCGCCCGGCTTCGCGAAACGCTGCAGCAGATTGGCCTTGAGAAGGCGGAGGGACAATCGGAACCCGAGGATCACGCTGCGGTACTTTTGGAAGTCATGGCCGGCCTTGCCAGCGGCCGGATCACGGCCGCCGCCGGAACCGACCGCGACATCTTCGGGGCCCATCTTAAGCCGTGGATCGGGCGGTTTTTCTCCGACCTCGAGCGCGCCGAGTCCGCGACATTTTACACTAGCGTCGGAACATTGGGCCGCATTTTCATGGAAATCGAAACCGAGGCATTTTCGCTTTCGACATAGGCTGCCGTCCCCACATGACGATGACATTCCAGCTGCGCAAGCTTCAAGCGATTTCCCGCGCGTCGCGCCGCCGGTAGACCATCAGCATCAGGGGCGCGAGCCGGCGCAGCAATCCATGCGCGACGATCGGCACCGGATCCGAGAACGGCAGCGCGAGATCCTTTTCTGGAATACCTCGTACCGCCTTGGAAAGTTCATCTCCGAGCGCGATCGCAAGCGCAACCGCGCGACCGTTGCAGCCGGTCCAGCCATAGGCGTCGGGCCCGAGGCGATGAATGCGGGGAAGGAAATCCGTGGTCATCCCGACATAGCCGTTCCAGACGTAATCGAATTCGACCGGCCCAATCTGAGGCCACAGCCGTTGCAGGCGCGCCGCGACATTGATCTTGAGCCTCTCGGGCTTGTTGCCGGGGCCGATCACCGCTCCGCCGGTCACAAGGCGATTGCGCGCATCGTAGCGGGCAAAGTAGAGTTCGCCGTGGGTATCGGACATGGCCTGCCGGCCAGGAATGATCGTCCTCCGGGCTGTTTCAGACAGCGGCTGCGTCGCCATTTGCCAGGACAAGACCGGCATGACTTCGTGCGCAATGGCCGGCATAAGGGATTTCGAAAATTCGCCGGTGTAGGCGTTGGTCGCCACAATCAAGGCCCGGCCGCTGATCTGTGCCTTTTCCGTCCTGACGATCCAGCGGCTGTTTTGCCGTTCGAAGCTGATCGCGGGCGAACGCGCGTAAATGCGGCCGCCGCGTTCCAGCAGCACGCGCGCGAGACCGCGCGACAGCGCCAGCGGATTGATGTGCCCTCCGCTTCTGTTCCAGAAGCCGCCGAACCAGCCATCCGATCCCAGCATTGCGCGCGTCTGGTCGCGGGAGAGCAGTTCGACCGGTGCTCCGAATTTCGACCATTGTCGCACCCGCCGTTCGGCGATCCTGATGCGCCCGGGCGAATGCACCGGCTGAATCCAACCGGCCTGTTCCTGCTCGGCCTGGATTTGATAACGCCGCGCGGTATCGAACAAGGTCGAGGCACTGTCACGCAGCAGAGCGACGAAGCGCTCGCCCGCCGCACCATGCTTCGCTATGATGTCGTCCGGATCGGGCCGTGACAATGTCGGGATCACCTGTCCATTGTTGCGGCCGGATGCGCCCCAGCCTGGCTCCATCGCTTCGACGATGGCGACGTCCACGCCTGCCTCACGCAAATGCAGCGCCGTCGATAAACCCGTGAAGCCGCCCCCGATGACGATGACATCGGCTTCGGCCGTCCCAACGAGCTCGGGCAGATCGGGACCGGGCGGCGTCACTGCTGCCCACAGCGAGTCAGGCCAGCGGACATTTGCGATATCCATCATCGTCCTTTCGTTGTCGATCGACGTCAGAGAACTGGATATCACCCTGAATTGGCTGGCTTGCCGACGCCGGATCGATCTGGTTAGCTTAGTATGCCAATTCATGCCCGGGAAATAAAAGAGTGGCACTCAAGAATGTCATCGGAATCGATCACGCCGTCGTCGTGGTCAGGGATCTCGACAAGGCCGCCGAGAACTGGAAGCGGCTCGGCTTTACCGTGTCGCCGCGCGGCACGCACAGCGCCAAGATGGGATCGGGCAATTACACCATCATGCTCGACCCCGACTACATGGAATTGCTCGGCGTGCTGGTTGAAACAGAACATAATGCTCCGTCGCGCGCATCTCTTGCGCAACGCGGAGAAGGCATCGAACGCGTCGCATTCACCGCGGTCGATTCCGCCGCCGGCGCCGAGGAAATTCGCGCGCGCGGCTATGAGCCTCTGGGCCCGACCGATTTCGAACGGCCGGTGACGATGCCGGATGGCAGCCTGTCGGCGGCCAAATTCAGGACCTTTCAATGGCCGATTGCCGAGGCGCCGGGTGGGCTGCGTATTTTTGCCTGTCAGCACAAAACGAGAGACACCGTCTGGATTCCGGAGCTGATGAAACACGCCAATGGCGCGAAACGTCTCAGGCGAGCACTCGTCGTTTCACCGGAGCCCGCGAAGGAAGCCGCACACCTCGCGCGCATGATCGATCGAGAGGTCAAGACTGAACCGGACGGTGCGGTCGCGGTACCCTCCGGTTCGGATCGCGCCGATTTCGTATTCCTCACGAAAGACCAGTTGGGCCGGCGCTATCCCGAAGTCTCGCTGGCGGGATTGCCCGAGCGCGGCGGCGCGGGCCTCGTGCTTGCGACATCCGATCTGGCCGCCGCGGAGAAGGCGGTCGGCAGCTCCGGCGTCCGCAGCGCAGGCGCTGTTTGCGTCGCCCCTGCGGCAGCCAACGGCACGCTGCTGGCCTTCGTCAAGGCCTAGCAAGTAGCTCACGAGGAAATGCCGCCGCCCTTGCAAGGGGGTTTGTTGGCGAGTTGGCGACAAGGTTTTGTGTAATTTGTCGGTCAGTTCGAGATCGCGGGTACGATCAGATTCGTCACGCGGAAAATGATGCTTAGTTCGGCAAAAGCGCCGCGGCGTTGGCTTCTCCCGCAGTCCCGTGAGGCCGGTCGAGCTTCGACATCACCGGGACGCCAGCATCAAAACGGACACGATAGACGTGCAGGTTCTCCATGACGCGCTGGACGTAGTTTCGCGTTTCGGCAAACGGAATACGTTCCACCCAATCGACCGCATCCACGTTGGGATCGCGCGGATCGCCATACTGCTTGACCCATTGGCGGACACGGCCTCGGCCGGCATTATAGCCGGCGAAGGTCATGATGTGGGAGCCACGATACTCGCTCAACAGCGCGCCGAGTTCGGCCGCGCCCATCTGCGTGTTGTAGACCGGATCAGAAACCATCCGCTCCCAATCGTAGGCGACGCCGAATCTTTTGGCGGTGTCGCGCCCGGCTTCAGGCGTGACCTGCATCAGGCCGACCGCTTTGGCCGGCGAAGTGTCACGCTGGTCGAACGCACTTTCGGTGCGGGCGACCGAATAGATAACGCTGCGGTCGATTCCGGGACCGATGGGGCTGTGCTGCGGTATGCCGATGGTCGGGAAGGCGTAAAGGTCCAGCGCCAGGCCACGGGCGAGCGCCGTCTTGCCGATCTGCAGCATGGCGCACGCATCGTTCCGGCGCGCGGTCAACTCGCCGAGCGCGACCAGCACCGATGCGTCGGCACCCTGCTCCGCCAGATCCGTCACGAAGTTCAGAACGACGTCGCGCTCGCCAAGCGCATAGAGCATGTCGGCGGCGCGCACGAGTTCGTCCAAAAGTGCAGAACCATTGGCCGGATCGGCGCTCAGCGGCGGCCGCAGCTCAATTCCGCCGATGCCGAGCTTGGCGCGCGCAAGCTGTCCGTAATAGGCGGTGGCATGGCGGGCCGCGGCTTCATAGCTGGCGCGCATCGCCTCGTTATCGCCGGCGGCCTCGGCGGCGCGGCCTCGCCAGTAGTTCGCCCGCGCAAGCACGATCGGATTGACCGATCCGTCGTCGATATGGGCGAAATGTTCGCGCGCCGTCGCTGGATCGTTGCGATAGCGCAGCGCGATCCAGCCGGGCATGAAATGGAATTCCGCCCGGTAATTTTCATTGGCCGGCAGCGCGGCGCCGCGCACGACCTGATAAGCGTTTTCGAACTCGCCCAAATCGAGCAGCTTGCGGGCGAGAACCCGCCGCTCGCGCCACCATTCATCGGTGTCCTGGAGCGGCATGGCTTCGGACCGGGCCGCCAGCATCAAACGGGTGGCGTCGGCAAACCGATCGTGACGCATCATCCAACGAATGCGGCACAGTGCGTAACCCATATCCTGGCGGGCCTCGCTTGGGACGGCGTCGAGCAGATCGATCGCCTTGGTCGCGCTCGCCGTAACAGCGGCGCAAGCCTTCACAATCGCGACGTCGTCGTCTCCGAGGCGACGGGCTGATCGCATCGCTCCCGAGAAATCCTTGGCGCCGATGCGCCGGTCCATGCGCGCGCGATGGTCCTCGCGCGTGATTAAATCGCGGAACGCGTCGAGCGCGTCGGCTTCAACGCGCTCCGACAGCTCCTCCGACGGCCAGGCTTCGCGAACCTGGCTTTGGGCGCCCGTGCGGTCGCCTTCGGCAAGAAGGACCCGCGCCAGCGCAAGCCGGCCTCTGGCACTCGCCGGCTGACCGCCCGTGAAGCTCCGCACGGCCGCGGCGTCGGCCCGCTCCTGCCACAGCCGCGCCTCCGCCCGCCGGCGCAGCGGGCGCATGCTCGGCCAACCCGGGTTGTCGGCAATGAAAGCCGCATACCGGCCGAAGCCCGCTTCAGCGTCCTGGCGGCGCAGGATAAACCATTCGACGAGTTTCCGCGCTGCCGGATCGCCGATGGTTTTTTCGATGACGGTCGCTTCGCCAGTTTTGGCCTTGCGCGCCAGATCCATCGCCTGCTTTACCGCCGCAAGGTCGCCTGACAGCGGAGACGGCCGCCGCAGTCTGGGCGGGTCCATCGATAGACGGTGCCGGCTTGCGTCGCGCCGCAGCCGCGGAATGCGCCGCATGCCGACCTTTCTTCTTGAGCGCGGCGTGGCGATGATGGCCCGCCTTGGTCGCCGTTTCCGTCTTTCTGGCGTGGTGAATTTGCTTATGGCGGGCCAGCGCTATCGCATCGCTCGAAAGCGCGGCGAGCATGGCCAAGGTCAGGAAGCAAGTGAGCGGCCCCAAGCGTCGGTTCATTCCGTGATTCTCCGCGAGCCCAGTGGTACGAACCATGAGATCGCACGATCCATGCGGCTAGAACTGCACGGACGGTATCACAGCGCCGATTCGCAACTGTCACGTTTCGGCAACATCGCGGAGAAAACGTGTAGAGCAATGGAACAAAAAACATTCGCGCGTTAACCCTTTCGAATCGATACCGCGTGTTGAAGCTGGGCGCAGCTAATTACAGCGCACACGCCGCTGATAATTCTTCCGAACAAGCGCGCCCTGTGTTTCAATCTGCCCTAAGGAAGGTGAAATGATGCGCGTTCGCCGATTGGATCATATCCTGCTCGCAATGCCGGCCGGCCGAGAGAGCGATGCAAGGAAATTCTATCAGGAAATTCTCGGAATCCCGGAGGCGATGAAGCCGCCAAATCTCGCTGCGAGAGGTGGCTGTTGGTTTGAGGACGGCGAATTGAAGATTCACCTCGGGGTCGAGAAGAATTTCGCGCCGGCGCGAAAGGCTCACCCTGCCTTCATCGTGGAAGACCTCGCGGCATTGACTTCAGCTCTCATAAAAGCCGGATATCCCATCGCTCAGGATCAGCCGCTTGAGGGTTACGACAGAATTTTCGTCGACGACCCTTTTGGAAACCGGATTGAGCTGATGGAGGTGAAGGCTGCCTCGCCTTCGCGCTCCTGATCGCTGAGCCAAAACGTGCTTGGCTGTCCGAGGTATTCCGCATCTCCGCTCCGGATGGTCCCAATAGGGAAGCAACTTGAACCATGAGTGGAGCTCCGACCGTTCTGGATCTTCGATAGTGCAGCGACTTCAGAACGTCGCCTTCAGGCCGGCGTAGAAGGCGCGCGGCCGCGCCGGACTCACTGAACGTGGATCGGTGAATGGCGCGCCGCCGTTGGCGAAATTGGGCACAGCGCTGGTATCAAAGAACGTTCCATAGGTGGCACAAGCGTTGGTGTTGGTGTTGGCGTTGGTGCCCTCACGGTGCGAGGCGCATTTCGGGCGCCGCCGGGTTTGGCATTTGGCGTTGTCCGGGAGACCACGATGGGTGGCAAGACTTCAGCTTTGTCGGGCGCGCTTTGGGCAAGAGCACATTCAGTCCCGGAAAACAGGCCTATCGATACCGGCACGACAAATGACAATCGAGCGCCCATCGGCCCCATCCCATTGCGCCCCGGCTGTTCTGGCGCACCGGTTAGCGTGGGCGATCCTAATGTAACCGCAGGTTTCGTACCAGTTGCGGCCTGCAACCGTCGAACGGCGCGGCAGTGAAAATGCTGGATGGCCGCAATACGATATTCACTTTGCCTTTCAGGCTGCACCGGGCGCGACAGAAAAATACATTTGAATCGCGAGTCTTGACGTTCGGCGCGAGCGTGCAATGCTCCAGGGCAACGGTGAACGCGCATCCCCACTCCCGCGGCCCGCGCCCAAAAGGACGACTGGCGGGAAAGCTGCGGCGCAACAGAAACCCGAAGATAGAGACGGGCTAAAACAAGGTCTTTGAGGGAGATGTGACAGATGAAAACCCGCGCCGCTGTAGCGTTCGAATCAAGAAAGCCGCTTGAAATCATCGAGCTTGACCTGGAAGGCCCGAGGGCGGGCGAAGTCCTTGTCGAGATCAAGGCGACCGGCATCTGCCACACCGACGCCTACACACTTGACGGCTTCGACAGCGAGGGAATCTTTCCTTCAATCCTCGGCCATGAAGGCGCCGGGATCGTCCGTGAGGTGGGAGCAGGCGTCACGTCGGTGAAATCAGGCGATCATGTGATCCCGCTTTACACGCCTGAATGTCGGCAATGCAAAAGTTGCCTGAGCGGCAAGACCAATCTGTGCACCGCAATCCGCGCCACCCAGGGCAAAGGGCTTGATGCCCGATGGCACCACCCGCTTCAGCCACAAGGGCAAACCCATTTTCCACTACATGGGTTGCTCGACCTTCTCGAACTTCACCGTGCTGCCGGAAATCGCCGTCGCCAAGATCCGCGAAGACGCACCATTCGACAAGAGTTGCTACATCGGCTGCGGGGTGACGACGGGCGTCGGCGCGGTGGTGAACACCGCCAAGGTCACGCCGGGCGCCAACGTCGTTGTGTTCGGGCTTGGCGGCATCGGGCTCAACGTCATTCAGGGCGCGAAGATGGTGGGCGCCGACAAGATCATCGGGGTCGATCTCAATGATGCCAAGGCGGAGTGGGGCCGCCGCTTCGGCATGACGCATTTCGTCAATCCGTCCAAGATCGATGGCGATATCGTTCAGCATCTGGTCACACTGACCGACGGCGGCGCCGACTATACCTTCGACTGCACCGGCAACACCACCGTGATGCGTCAGGCCCTGGAGGCCTGCCACCGCGGCTGGGGCGTGTCTGTCATCATCGGAGTGGCAGAAGCCGGAAAGGAAATTTCAACCCGGCCATTCCAGCTCGTTACCGGCCGGGTCTGGAAGGGCACGGCGTTCGGCGGCGCACGCGGCCGTACCGACGTGCCGAAGATCGTCGACTGGTACATGAACGGCAAGATCCAGATCGATCCGATGATAACCCACGTTCTCAAGCTGGAGGAGATCAACAAGGGATTCGACCTGATGCACCAGGGCAAATCGATCCGTTCGGTCGTCGTGTTCTAAAATCCCTCGCGCAAGCTCCAGCTGATGGCAGCGTCTGCCAGCCGGAGCTGCGATCGCTGCTGAGCCGTTGCAATCGGTGATGGCGAGATCGGCACCAGGCTGCTGGGCGTATTGCACGTCGCAGCCGCGCAGGCCTGCAAGTTGCTGGCGTGCGCCGCAGCATTGACCACCAGCAGCACCAACGCGATGACGAAACCAGCAATTCGCATGATCGTGTTGCGTGAATTCACGGCAGCAGAACGTCAACGCGGGTTGTACAAAACAGTTCGGCCATGCTTCAAACCCGAACTGTTTCTAGCGTCGGTGGAGGGGAGCCTCGAGGAGCAGACATGATCCGACTAATCGTGGGCGTGGTCGTCGGCCTGAGCGTGTTGGTCACCACCGCGCTCGCGGCCGATCCTGTCGAGATCGGCATCGGCTATATCAGCCGCGCAGGCGTCAAGCCGACGCTGTCGCTGGTCGAGCAGCCTGCCGAGAACGACGGCGTGGCTGGCGCCCGGCTCGCGATCGAGGATAACAACACTACCGGCAAGTTCCTGAACCAGCACTTCACGCTGGATGAGGTGCGGCTAAGGCAGGGTGACGATGCAGCCAAGGCGGCGGTGGCGCTCGCCGACCGCAACGGCTTCATCATCGCCGATCTTCCCGCCGACGCACTGCTGAAAGCCGCCGATGCTGTCCGCGACCGGGGAACGGTATTGCTCAATGCCGGCGCGATCGACGATCGCTTGCGTGAGGAAGATTGCCGGGCCAACGTGATCCACGTCGCGCCGACCCGTTCGATGCTGGCCGACGGTCTCGCCCAATATCTGGTCTGGAAGCAGTGGAAGCGCTGGATGATGGTGGTTGGGTCCCATGAAGAAGACAAGCTCTATGCCGAAGCGCTGCGACGCGCCGCCGCGCGCTTTGGCGCCAAGATTGTCCAGGAGCGAATATTCGAGGACACCGGCGGCGCACGCCGCACCGATAGCGGTGTGACCCTGATCCAGCGTCAGATGCCGGTGTTCACCCAGCAGGCCCCCGCCTACGACGTCCTTGTCGCAGCAGATGAGAACGAGGTGTTCGCGTCCTACCTGCCCTACCGAACGTGGGATCCGCGGCCGGTCGCGGGATCCGCGGGCCTGGTGCCCAAAAGCTGGGACGCCGCCCAGGATCAATGGGGCGCGGTCCAGATGCAAAACCGGTTTCGGAAGCTCAATTCGCGGCGCATGACGGCGTTGGACATGCAGGCATGGACTGCGGCGCGCATGATCGGCGAGGCGGTGTCGCGCGTGAATTCAGGCGATCACAAAACCGTGCTCTACTTCCTCAAAGGCCCGGATTTTTCCATCGCGGCATTCAAGGGCCAGCGGCTTACGCTTCGAGCCTGGAACCTGCAGCTGCGTCAGCCGATTTTGCTTGTGGATGGCCGCATGGTGGTTTCGGTGTCGCCGCAAGAAGGCTTTCTGCACCAGGTCTCGGAATTGGATACGCTCGGCGTGGATCGACCCGAAACCAGGTGCAAGCTGCCCTGAAAGGGCGATGGAGGTCTCGCGCATGCGGCGTCATTGCCTGGTTTCCGGAATTGCCGTCTGGCTTGCGGGCACCCTGCCCGCCGGCGCCTTCATCGCCTATGTGTCGAATGAAAAAAGCAATACTGTTTCGGTGATCGATACTGACAAATGGGCCGTTATCAAAACCATCAAGGTCGGCCAGCGGCCGCGCGGCATCGAATTCACCAGAGACGGCAAGTTCGTGCTGGTGGCGGTCGGCGACGATGACACCATCCAGATGATCGATACCGCGACGCAAGAGGTGGCGGATACCCTGCCCTCGGGTCCCGATCCCGAACTCTTTGTCCAGGACGAGGCTGGCAAGATTCTCTACGTCGCCAACGAGAACGACAACACCGTCACTATTGTCGATATCGAAAAGCGCGCGCGCGTGGGCGACGTCCAGGTCGGCGTCGAGCCCGAGGGCATGGCGATCAGCCCGGATGGTCGGTTTCTGATCAACACATCCGAAACCACCAATATGGCGCACTTCATCGATACGGCAGCCCGCCAGATCGTGGCAAACGTCCTGGTCGATGCGCGTCCGCGCTTCGCCGAATTCAAGCGCGACGGCTCCGAACTGTGGGTTTCCTCGGAGATCGGCGGTACGGTTGCCATCATCGACCCGGCAAAGCACACCGTCACGACAAAGATCACCTTCGATATTCCGGGTTTGCGAAAGGAAGCGATCCAGCCGGTTGGGATCAATATCACTGCCGACGGCAAGACCGCTTTTGTCGCACTCGGGCCCGCCAACCGTGTTGCCGTGGTCGATGCCGCGAGTCATCGGGTCACCAAGTACCTGCTGGTCGGCCAGCGGGTCTGGCATATGGCGTTTACGCCGGACGAAAAATTCCTGATGGTCACGAATGGCGTATCGAATGATGTGTCCGTCATCGATGTTGCGGCGCTCAAGGTGATCAAGACCATCCAGGTCGGCGAACTGCCCTGGGGCATCACGATTGCGAAGCAACGATGAAGCATGACGTATCCACCGCCGGCGACCAGGCAACCGGGCTTCCCGGCCCGCCCTATCCGGATGGCGCCGCGCTGGCGATCGAAGGCGTCAGCCATTGCTATGGTAGCCGCAAGGCACTCGACAATGTCCGTTTCACGGTCGCGCCGGGGAGTTTTACGGCATTGCTCGGCCTCAACGGCGCGGGCAAGAGCACGCTGTTTTCCATCATCACCCGGCTGTTCGGCCTGCAAGCCGGACGCATCCGTATTTTCAGCCACGATATCGGGCGCGAGCCGGGCGAGGCGCTGCGCCGCATGGGCGTCGTGTTCCAGCCGCGCACGCTGGACCTCGATCTCTCCGTCACCCAAAACCTGCTGTACCATGCCGCGCTGCAAGGCATCGACCGGCGCGAGGCGCGGATACGCTCGGGCGACGTGTTGTCGCGACTGGGCCTCGCCGACCGCGCCGGCAGCAAGGTCCGCGACCTCTCAGGTGGCCAAATGCGGCGGTTGGAAATTGCACGCGCGCTCCTGCACCGGCCGCGTCTTCTGCTGCTCGACGAGCCGACGGTCGGACTGGATGTCAAGGCGCGTGCCGAGATTCTCGGCCACGTGCGGGGGCTGGTTATCGAGCAAGGCATCGGCGTGCTCTGGGCCACGCACCTGTTCGATGAGATCGTGCCCGACGACGATCTCGTTGTTCTGCACGAGGGCCGAATTCTCGCAGAAGGCAAGGTCGCGCGCGTCGTCGCGGAGGCCCATGCGCGCGATTTGCATTCCGCCTTCGTACAGCTGACCGAAACTGCCTCGGCACCCGGGGATGCCATGCCATGAACTCGGTGATCGCAGGGAAGGCGGCAGGATTTACGTTGGCGCAATATCTCACTTGCCTGAACGGCATCGTGTGGCGCGAGGGATTGCGCTTCGTCCACCAGCGTGAGCGCTTCGTCTCGGCGCTGGTGCGACCGCTGGTGTGGCTTTTCATTTTCGCCGCCGGCTTCCGCCAGGTGCTCGGCATCTCCATCATCCCCCCATACGAGACCTACATTCTCTATGAGGTCTACATCACGCCAGGACTGATGGCGATGATCCAGCTGTTCAACGGCATGCAGTCGTCGCTGTCGATGGTCTACGACCGCGAGATGGGCAACATGCGTACGCTACTGGTGAGCCCGATGCCCCGCTGGTATCTCCTGGCTTGCAAGCTTCTGGCGGGAACCGTGGTCTCGGTCCTTCAGGTCTATGCCTTCCTGTTGATCGCATGGTTCTGGGATATCGAACCGCCGCTAATCGGCTATCTCGCGGTCTTGCCGGCGCTGCTGTTGTCCGGGTTCATGCTGGGAGCGCTGGGCATGCTGATCTCATCCGGCATCAGGCAGCTGGAGAATTTCGCCGGCGTCATGAACTTTGTGATCTTTCCGATGTTTTTCGCTTCATCTGCTCTTTATCCCCTGTGGCGGGTGCAGGAAGGAAGCCCGATGCTCTACTACGTGTGCCTGTTCAACCCGTTCACCCACGCAGTTGAATTGATACGCTTTGCGCTGTACGGGAAAATGAACTGGGCTTCCCTGGCAGTGGTCGGCGGCTGCGCCGCAATATTCATGATCGGCGCCGTGCTCGCCTACGATCCGTCGCGCGGCCTCAGCCGCCGCGGGCCCGCGGGCGGCGAAACATGAGATCGTTGGCGACGCTCTCTCTGTAGTCCGGCCCGACAAAAGTACAATTGAGGAAAACCCTGGGGAGGTCGTCATGTTGCGTGCTTTCATTGCCATTGCGGTCTTGCTGCTCATAGCCACCAGCCAGCTCGTGGCGCAGGGCAAAGGCATCCGGTTCTGGAACCTGACCACCGCGACCATTTCCAGTCTTCAGCTTGCTCCCGCCGGCACGGACAATTGGGGCGCGAACCAGACCCTGAATGACAGGGACAAGGAGGTCGATCACGACGAGCGCCTGCGCATCACAGGCGTGGAACCGGGGCGCTACGACGCCAAAGTCGGTTATCGGGACTCAAAGCAATGCCTTGTGCGGGATATCGAAATCAAACGCGACGCGGTGTTCTCGATCGCCGACAAGGATTTGAAGGACTGCAAACAATAGCCTTTGCCGCGTCGCGTCCTCAGATCGCGATCAGCCCGCAGGCGTTGCACCTGCGTCTGCCCCCAACGCCGCGTGGGCATCCTCGAGCCTAGAAATTGACGCCGAACACCAGCCGCGCTTGATGGCGCTCGAAATCAACCAGATCGAGGGCGGAACTCGATCGCGCCGAACGTCCCCAGGCCTGCAGACTCCAGGTGGCCGTCAGCCTCGAGCGTTCCGACAATTGGAAATATGCGGTCGGACCGACAAACAGCGCCTCGCCCATGAACTCCTCCAGCCCAATGCCTTCGTATTTCCGCAGGTAACGCACCTCACCGCCGACAAACAGGCCCGGGCGCAATTGGGCCATCACCCCGAGCGAAGCGCCGATGGTGGATTCCTGCTCTGCTGCTGCGGTGCCAAGAAACCGGGTCCATTCAGGCTGGTAAGTCAGATTGAGAGCTGCAGCGACAAAATTGGGCACCAGTTCCCGGTCGAACGCCAGCGTTAATTCCGTACCGTAGTTCCGAACGACGGCGGCGGTGGATTCATCGATGCGACTGACGTGATTTTCCACAGCAAATGTCAGTCCAAAGGGTGCGGTGCCTCGATCCAAAAACTTGTACCGCAAATCAAGAGAAACACCCTGCCAGGCCAACTGGCTGCGATCCTCAAATCCGGCGATGCCGTTAATGTCATGAGCCGCAAAGGCGCTTCCGATCTCGATCCGGAAATTGTCGACGGGAACGAACTCCAGTTCGAGTTCCTGGTTGATCGCCCGATAGCTGCCACCACTCCTGGAAAATCGCCCGGTCGTCTGGCTCTGGAATTCGCGCTCGCCGACGGTGCCGACATCAGTGCCGATCATGAAGCCAAACAAATGCTCGGTATCGATGCCTTCCGCATACACGCAGGCCGGGACCAGCGTCGAGAAACACACGATCGCTGTCCGAAACGTGGCAGAACCAAAAGGCATCCACAATCCGAGAGCCGTTGATGAATGGAAAGCGAAAGCATCACTGACCGGGAACAAATCCTATCATACTGCGAAGATCGATGGCGAGGCGCGGAAACACCTGATCCGCCAGACAATACCGCCTGATCGGCCCCCACGGTGGGGCCGGGGTTGGCCCAAGACAGTGGTGATTTTAGCCAGATGCCCCACCAATGCAGACCGTTATTCGTAGTATTGTTCGCAACCTGTATCGCGCTGCCTGCATCCGCCCAGGATAGAGCGCCGACTGGTGATCCGCCGATGCCGAACGCAACGACCCAGTCTTTAGACGACCCAGGAATGTTCACCGGAAGGGAGCGGCTCGGAAAGAAATGGATGGATGAGCGGCGGATCGACAATTGCAAGGTGCCGATCGACAAGCGCGGGGCCAAGCCGCAGCCGAACACCTGCCCCCAGACTCCGAGCGGATGATGGATGATCCGATCAACATGCAGTGCGCCGGTGAATCGGGTCTCTGCTGCCGCATGCCGAGAATTTGGCTGCCCAAAATCCAACGGGTCGGTCCGGGATATCAGACCTGGCTGGTATCGACGTTACTCATCGCCCTTATTTGCCCTGGGGCTGTCGCCGACGGGTTCTCCATTACCCCTGCGAGCATGGCTCGCATCGGCACGGTCGACGAACGCTTCCAGTCCTATAACATCGAAATGGTCGAGGTGACCGGCGGAAGATTTTGGAAGCCCTATGGACCAAGGCTGCGCCATCAGCCGGTGCGCTCGCCGAAGGCGGTGCACGCCGCGCCCGATGGTCCAGCTAACACGAATTCAAATCTGTACGAATATCGGCCACCGATTGACCTGACCAATTCTCGATTGCGAAGACTCGCGGCAGCGCTGGCGCCCGCCTATTTGCGTGTCAGCGGAACCTGGGCGAATGCCACCCACTTTGCGGCTTCCGACAGCGCACCGTCCGCGCCGCCCGCTGGATTTAACGGTGTCCTGAGCCACCAGCAATGGCAACGCGTGGTCAATTTCTCGCAAGCGGTTGGGGCGCAGATCGTGACTTCATTCGCCGTAAGCCCAGGCACCCGCGACGCGGTCGGCGTCTGGTCACCCGGCGAGGCGCATCGTCTTCTCGCTTATGCTCGCTCGGTAGGAGGCACCATCGCCGCGGCAGAGTTCATGAATGAGCCCAACGTGCCCGTCACGGCCGCTACGGGCAACGATGCGTCGGCATATGGACGCGACTTCAAAATATTCCATTCGTTTGTGAAGGAAAACTTTCCCGAGATAGTAGTCCTCGGTCCCGGCACAGTTGGGGAGACATCCTTCGCGTCGGACCTGCTCGCTGCATCCAGTCCGCACGGTGTGGATGCGATATCGTATCATTATTATGGAGCGCTGTCGGAGCGATGTGGCGTCGCGAGCGTTCCGGAGACAGAACTTTCCGAAGAATGGCTTTCCCGAACCGATCAGACGCTGGCTTTCTACCAGTCTCTTCGAGACAAGTTCGAACCCGGCAAGCCGATCTGGCTAACCGAAACCGCGGAGGCAGCGTGCGGCGGAAACCGATGGGATGCCAGCTTCCTGGATACGTTCAGGTATCTCGATCAACTTGGGCGACTCGCCAAAGCCGGCGTTCAGGTCGTGATGCACAACACGCTTGCGGCAAGTGATTACGGCCTGCTGGACGAGAAGACGCTGGCGCCCCGACCAAGCTACTGGGGTGCACTGTTGTGGCGACAATTCATGGGAAACGTCGTGCTGGATTCGGCTGTGCCGATTCAAATCGGCCTTCACGTCTATGCCCACTGCCAACGCGGGACCTCCGGTGGCGTGAGCCTTCTGGTCATCAACACCGACCGTGACGCATCGCACTCGCTGACACTACCCGCGACCTCAGAGCGTTTTACGCTGGATGCGGCGAACCTGCGGGACACAACCGTGCGGCTGAACGGCGCGGCACTTCGACTGAGCATCTCGGATGAGCTGCCGCGCATTGATGGCGTTCGGTCGGCGGCGGGCACCCTGACGTTCGCGCCGGCTACCATCACTTTTCTGACCACGTCCGCAGCGGGAAACGAGGCTTGTCAATGAAGGGCCCTGGAGGGCGC
>CAVXHU010000041.1:0-17523 GCA_963761395.1 uncultured Alphaproteobacteria bacterium | reverse complement strand
ATGAAAAAGCCCGCCGAGAGGCGGGCCAATTCACTGATATTGCTATCAAAGTCTGGTTGCGGGGACAGGATTTGAACCTGTGACCTTCAGGTTATGAGCCTGACGAGCTACCGGGCTGCTCCACCCCGCGATAAACCATTGCGCGCCTTCGCAAAAAACCGAAACACTCTGGCCAACGCCGAAGGCGCCGATCGATCCCGTCCGGAGGCTTCCTGAGAAGGCAACCCGGGCAATGCCCCTGGGTGCGAGCGGTATGTACCAACGCAAGACTGCTTTGGAAAGGCCCGCGAGCGATCTTTTCGGGGTTTTATCGAGGGTCGAAACCCGCTATTCGGCGCCGAATTGTCCGGCGAGAAGCGCTCTTGCCAGAACTTGCGCAAAAGCCCAGCTTCGCCGGCCAAGGAACTTCCTAAGGGAAACGCCATGGACCAGCCCCTGAAAAGTCCCGGGCAGAGCGCCCTGGAGGACGCCTTCCATGCCATGTTTGAGCTGTCGCGGACGGCGCCGTCGGCGACCCTCCAGCAGCGGCTCGACCGGCTGGCGCGGTTGCGCGCGGCGATCTCGGAAAATGAAGCCCGTTTCGAGCAGGCGATCTCGGCGGATTTCGGCCATCGCTGTGCCACCGAGACCGCGATCGCCGAAACGCTATTGGTGCTCGGCGAAATCAAGCACGCCGCCAAACATCTGAAGAAATGGATGGCGCCGCAGCGGGTTTCGACCGCGCTGCAATTCATGCCGGCCAGGAACCGGCTGATCCCGCAGCCGCTCGGCGTCGTCGGCATCATCGCGCCGTGGAATTATCCGCTGCAGCTGACGCTGGCGCCGGCGGTCGGCGCGCTCGCCGCGGGCAATCGGGTGATGATCAAGCCGAGCGAGCTGGTGCCGCGGTTTTCCGCCTTGTTGCGAGAAGTGATTGCGGCCAAATTCGATGCCAGCGAAATGATCGTGACCGGCATCGATGACGATATCGCGAAAACCTTCGCGTCGCTCCCGTTCGACCATCTGATATTTACCGGATCGACCCGCGTCGGCCGCCTGGTCGCGGAAGCGGCGGGGCGCAACCTGACGCCGGTCACGCTCGAACTCGGCGGCAAATCGCCTGTCATCGTCGACCGCTCCGCCGATCTCGGGCAAGCCGCGGCGCGGATCGCCTACGCCAAACTGCTCAATGCCGGCCAGACCTGCATCGCGCCTGATTATGTGCTGGTGCCGGAAGGTCAGGTGCAGGATCTTGCCGAGCGCGTGCAGGCCAACATGCTGACCATGTTCGGCACCGATCCTGATAACAAGGACTACACGTCCATCGTCTCCGACCGGCATTACGCCCGGCTCGAAGGACTGGTGGCGGACGCCGCCGCCAAGGGCGCAACGATCATGCAGGCCGCGAAGCCCGGCGACCCCAAGTGGAAATCGAAGCGCAAATTTCCGCCGACCATCGTCGTCGGCGCAACACCTGACATGACCATCATGCAGGAAGAAATCTTCGGGCCGCTGCTGCCGATCATGGGGTACAGGGACGCAGGCGAGCCGGTTGCCTATATCAACAGGCACGAGCGGCCGCTGGCGCTGTACTGGTTCGGCAAGGACGATGCGGCGCGCGACGAGGTGCTGGCGCGCACCGTCTCCGGCGGCGTCACCGTCAACGACTGCCTGTTTCACTTCACCCAGATCAACCAGCCGATGGGCGGGGTCGGCGCGTCCGGCAGCGGCGCCTATCACGGCGAATGGGGTTTTAGAACCCTGAGCAAACTGAAGCCGGTGTTCTATCGCTCGGCTCTCAACCGGCTCGCCGATCTCTATCCGCCCTATGGCGCCAAGATCGCGCGGCTGCAAAGGATGCTGCAATTCATGTCGTAGTGGTGAGACCGTCATTGCGAGGCATGCGTAGCACGAACCCGAAGCAATCCACTCTTCCTTGCTGCCCTATGGATTGCTTCGCTTCGCTCGCAATGACGAAAACAACATAAAGACTTTGGGGGGATGCGCATGACGGATACATTCGATTTTGTGGTGGTTGGCGGCGGCTCCGGCGGCTGCGCGGTCGCGAGTCGTCTCTCCGAGGACCCCAAGACGTCGGTGGCGCTGCTCGAAGCCGGCGGCAAGGACGACAACTGGGTCGTGACCTCGCCGGGCGCGATGATCCTGATGATCGGCGGCAAGGTCAACAACTGGGCGTTCGATACGGTGCCTCAACCCGGCCTCAACGGCCGGATCGGCTATCAGCCGCGCGGCAAGGGGCTCGGCGGCTCGTCCTGCGATCAACGCGATGGTCTACATCCGCGGCCACCGCAGCGATTACGATCAATGGGCGTCGCTTGGCAACACCGGCTGGTCCTATGCCGATGTGCTGCCCTACTTCAAGCGCTCGGAGGACAATTCCGAACTCGACGGCGAGTATCACGGCAAGGGCGGTCCGCTCCATGTCACGGGGTCGCGATCCGACAATCCGGTGCGGGACATCTATCTGCAGGCTGCGCGCGAGGCTCAGTTCCGCATCCGCGAGGACTTCAACGCCGAGGAGCAGGAAGGCCTCGGCACCTACCAGGTCACGCAGAAGAACGGCGAGCGCTGGAGCGCGGCACGCGGCTACATTCATCCGCACATGGCGACGCGCGCGAATCTGCGCGTCGAGACCAATGCGCAGGCCACCCGCATCCTGTTCGAAGGCAAGCGCGCCGTGGGCGTCGAGTACCGGCAAGGCAAGGAGACCCGGCAAATTCGCGCCCGCCGCGAAGTGATCCTCTCCTCCGGCGCGTTCCAGACGCCGCAACTGCTGATGCTGTCCGGGGTCGGCGATCAAGCCGCGCTGGCAAATCACGGCATCGCAACCGGTGCATCATCTGCCCGGCGTCGGGCAAAACCTGCAGGATCATCCGGACTTCGTCTTCGGCTTCACCTCCGACGCGCCGTACTTCGCCGGCTTGTCGTTCGGCGGCATCGCGCGAATCTTCAAGGGGATCGCGCAATACCGGCGCGAGCGGCGCGGACCGATGACGTCGAACATCGCCGAATGCGGCGGCTTCCTCAAAACCCGCGCCGACCTCGACGTGCCCGATATCCAGCTGCATTTCTGCATGGCGATGGTGAACGACCACGGCCGCAAGCCGCGCTGGGGCACCGGCTTCTCGTGTCACGTCTGCCTGTTGCGGCCAAAGAGCCGCGGCAGCGTCTCGCTGCACAGCGCCGATCCGCTTGCCGCGCCCGCGATCGACCCGAACTTCCTCAGTGAGGAGGCTGACGTCGATACCATGGTCGCCGGCTTCAAAATGACAAAACGGCTGCTTGACGCGCCCGCGCTGAAGGCGCTGCAGACCTCTGACGTGTTCACCGAAGGCGTCGAAACCGACGCCGATATTCGCAAGGTTCTGCGCGAGCGCGTCGATACCGTCTATCACCCGGTCGGCACCTGCAAGATGGGCGTCAACGATCCCCTGGCGGTGGTCGATCCGAAACTCAGGGTATACGGGCTCGAGGGCCTGCGCGTGGTCGATGCCTCGGTGATGCCGACCTTGATCGGCGGCAACACCAACGCGCCGACCATCATGATCGGCGAGAAGGCCGCCGACATGATCAAGGGAGAGATGCGGGCGAATTGACTGCTGCATCAAGCCACGTCGTCATTGCGAGGAGCGAAGCGACGAAGCAATCCAGTCTTGCTTTGCTGTGGATTGCTTCGCGGAGCCTGTCATCGGGCGCGCGTTCGCGCGACCCGTTGGCTCGCAATGACGTGGAGAGAATCACTGCATCCGTCACGTCAGCAAGAACCCGCCATCCACCGTCACCACGCTGCCGGTCATGTAACGCGAGGCGTTCGAGGCCAGCAGCATGATGGCGCCGTCGAGATCGGATTCGGCGCCGACCCGGCGCTGCGGAATCCGTTTCGTCAGCTTCTCGCCCGCGGGCGTCGACCAGAAATCATGGTTCATCTCGGTGTCGATATAGCCGGGCGCCAGCGCATTGACGCGGATGCGACTTCCCGCCAGTTCCAGCGCCATCGCCCTGGTGGCCTGGATGATGCCTGCCTTGGAGATCGTGTAGGGCGAGAGAAACTTCATCACGCTGGAGCCGAGCACCGATGCGATATTGACGATATTGCCTTGCTGTTTTCGCGCGATCATCCGCCGCGCCATTTCGGTCGCGGCGAAATAGGCGCCCTTGAGATTGGCGTTGATGACGGCATCCCAATCCGCCTCGGTCTGATCCACCGCGAGCTTTTCAATGGCGATGCCGGCATTGTTGATGAGCACGCTGACCGGGCCAAGTGCGGCTTCCGCGCTGTCGATCGCCTGTGCGATCGAAGCGGTGTCCGTCACGTCCATCTGCACCGCGACGGCGCGGCCGCCTCGGCCCAGGATTTCATCTTCCAGGCTCTTGAGCTTGGCGGTCTGGCGCGCCGCAAGCGCGACCGCGGCGCCCTGCGCGGACAATACGCGCGCAAACTGCCGGCCCAGCCCCTGCGAGGCGCCGGTGACGAGAATGATTTCTTTACTGACGTCGAATAGACCGGGCATGACGAACTCCGCGGGGATAGCGAATTCATTGATACAGACGATTTTAGGGATCGCAATCCCGATTTGTTGACCAATCCGAACGCACGCGACGGGCAGAGAATTATCGTCCATGAACAGTTTCGATGCGGTGGTCTATGTCGGATTGGTTATCGCCGTTGTCACCGGTTTCAAGGCCGGATTGCTGCGCAGCGCGGTGACGATTCTGGCCTATCTGATCGCGATGCCGATCACGGTCTGGGTGATGGCGCTGGTTTCCTCAGGGGGTGACGGCAAACCCGGCTCGCCATGGGCGCAGAATTCGCTGCTGTTCTTCGGAATTTTTTTGGTCGCCGGCATGGTCCTCGGAAAACTGATGCGAATGGCGCTCGACGAAACCATTGGTGCGCAAGCCGGTCTCGGAGATCGTCTTGGGGGTGCGGTACTTGGCGCGGTGCGCGTCGGCCTGGTCGCCATCACGCTGGTGCTGATTTTCGATTCCCTGGTGCCGTCAGATCGCCAGCCGGCCTACCTCGCCGGTTCGCAACTGCGGCCGCTATTGTCAGCGGCCGGGCAAAAGGGCTTTAGATCCCTGCCGCCTGAGGTTGCTGCCACTATCGACCGCCTGAAGAAAGAGCGCCGGATATGACAGGCTCGAGCTTTCGCGGGCGCGCCAGCATTCCCTGATATGCATTTCGAAGGTAACGGGTCTCTTATCAGGACCGTCCGGGTTGGCTACAGTCACGGCATCGGACTTGCAAAAACACCTGACATAACGGGAGTGAGACAGTGGATCTTGGGATCAAAGGCCGCCGCGCCATCGTTTGCGCATCGAGCAAGGGTTTGGGCCGCGCCTGCGCGATGGCGCTGGCCAACGAAGGGGTGCACGTCACGCTGACGGCGCGCGGCGCGGAAGCGCTGGCGAAAACCGCCGCCGAAATACGCAAGGCCAATCCCGGCGTTACGGTGACGGAAGTCGCCGGAGACATCACCACGCCGGCGGGCCGCGAGGCCGCGCTGAAAGCCTGCCCCGATCCCGATATCCTGGTCAACAATGCCGGCGGCCCGCCGCCGGGCGATTTCCGCAACTGGACCCGCGACGACTGGATCAAGGCGCTCGATGCCAACATGCTGACGCCGATCGAACTGATCAAGGCGACGGTGGACGGCATGATGGCGCGCAAATTCGGCCGCATCGTCAACATCACCTCGGCCGCGGTGAAGGCGCCGATCGAGGTGCTTGGATTGTCGAACGGCGCGCGCACCGGCCTCACCGGCTTTGTCGCAGGCATTGCGCGCAAGACCGTGATCAACAACGTCACCATCAACGGCCTGCTGCCGGGACCCTTCGACACCGACCGCCTGCGCGGCGCGGTCGCGAAGGCGGAAGCAGAAAAGCGCGGGATCAGCGTCGACCAGTTGCTGGCGGAGCGAGCAAAACTCAATCCCGCCGGACGCTTCGGCGATCCCGAGGAATTCGGGCTGGCTTGCGCGTTTCTCTGCGGCGCAAAGGCAGGCTTCATCACCGGGCAGAACATCCTGCTCGACGGCGGTGCATTCCCGGGCACGCTCTGACTGAAGGCGCTTCCGATGAAGGCCGTCTGGTACGAGCGAACGGGTGCTGCGCCCGATGTGCTGACCTTTGGCGACATGCCGACGCCGGTAGCGGGTCCGGGCGAAGTCCGGGTCCGGCTGGAAGCCTCCGGCGTCAATCCCGCCGATGTCGGCCGCCGCGCCGGCAGCTATCGCGCGATGGAATTTCCCCGCGTGATACCCAACAGCGACGGCGCCGGCATCGTCGACCAGGTCGGTGACGGCGTCACGCGGCTCGGCCTCGGCCAGCGGGTCTGGCTCTATAACGGACAGCGCAACGGCCGCGCGTTCGGCACCGCGGCCGAATATATAGCGCTGGCCGAGCGTCTGGTGACGCCGCTACCCGACAATGTGTCGTTTGCCGCTGGCGCTACGCTCGGCATTCCCTGCATGACCGCGTGGTGCTGCCTGTTCGGCGACGGACCGATCGCGGGCCAGACCGTCCTGGTCACCGGCGGCGCGGGCGCGGTCGGCCACTATGGCGTGCAGCTGGCGAAATGGGGCGGCGCGCGCGTGATCGCAACCGTCAGTTCGTCGTTGAAGGCGGAGCAGGCGCGCCTCGCGGGCGCCGATCTCGTCATCGACTACAGGAAAGAGGATGTCGTCGCCAAGACAATGGCGTTCACCGACCAGCGCGGCGTCGATCGTGTGGTCGATGTCGACTTCGGCGGCAACATCGCGACAACCCTGAAGCTGATGGCCATGAATTCGACCATCGCCGTGTACGCCACCAACGGCAATCGCAACCCGACCGTGCCGATGCGCGAGCTGATGGAGAAATGCGTCGCGTTGCGCACGCTGGTGCTGTACGCGCTGCCGCAGCCCTTGCTGGCAGCGGCGCAGGCCGATATTTCGAAATGGCTTGCCGCCGGCCGGCGCATCCACAACATCGCCGCGCAGTTTGCGTTGTCGGAGACCGCACAGGCGCATCTCGCGGTGGAAAAAGGTGACAAGCTCGGCACGGTGATTGTCGACTGTGGGCGCTGAGAGGCGACGCATGAATTCCCGATCGTGGTCCTGCAAGCTCGGCATTGACCTCTCCCATATGCGGAGAGGTCGGCGTCGCAGCAAGCTCGGGTGAGCGGTCGTCCCTGCCTAACGCAGGGACCCGTCACCCCTGGACCTCAAAAGTTAAAAAGGCCTCTCGCCAAGGAGCCGAAACGAGAGTCCGCGTCGCCGTGATGAGCGCTTTGAGACATCACTGCTGGTCAATCTCCCTGGAAAAGACCGCGCGTTGCTATCGCACCGGCGTGGTCCGCTCATCGGTCCAGGTCAGGCCGAACGTATCCAGCCCCTCGGCCAGGTAATCGCTGACCAGGGGTTCTCCCAGAAGATAGCTTGCGGTGTTGCGATCGCGTCCGTCCGCCGCTTCGCGCCGGAGTTCGTCCCACTCCTCGATCGTGCCGTCGCCGCGCCCGAGACGCATCAGCGCGATCAGATCGATCTGCTCGTCTTCGGTCATGGCATTGATGAAGCCGGTGATCTCGCGCGCCACGGGATCGCCGCCATCGTCCTCGAGCACATCGATCATATTGTCGTCGGCGCCGTTCGACCCGGAGTCCGGATCGGTCGCCCCCTCCTTGACGTCGAATTCACGGGTTTTCTCGATCAAAAACCCGACCTTGTCGGCCGAAATAGCTAGTTCTGGCATCCTGCCCTCCCTTAGCTGCAGGTGCCCTTTCAACGCGCAGGCCGGCGAGATGATCCATTGCGCGCCCCCACGGAAACCAGCATCTTTGCGCCCAGGAAACGAAGACCTGGGGGAAACGCCGGATGCACTGGAATGTGGGCAGGGTCAAAATCACGAAAATCGTCGAATTGGAGACCATCGGCAGCACCAGATTTATTCTCCCCTTGGCCACCAATGAAGAAATCCGGAAATTGCCCTGGCTCATTCCCCATTTCGCCACGGAGGAGGGCCGGCTCAAAATGTCGATCCACTCGCTGGCGGTGGAGACCCCCACGCGCCGGATCGTGGTCGATACCGGGCTCGGCAACGACAAGGAAGGCCGCATCGTCCCGACCTGGAATAACCGGAACACGCCTTTCCTCGAAACCATGACGGAAGCAGGCTTTCCGCCCGACAGCATCGACACCGTGCTCTGCACCCATCTGCATGTCGACCACGTCGGCTGGAACACAAAACTCGCCGGCGGCAAATGGGTGCCGACATTCACGAACGCCCGTTACGTGTTCGGCAAAACCGAATATGAGCACTGGCGCGATCACAGCGACGAGCCCGACAAGCTCGCTGTTTTCAATGACTCGGTGAAGCCGATCGTCGATGCCGGCAAGGCCGATCTCGTCGCCAGCGATGCCAGGCTTTGCGATGAAATCACCCTGATCCCGACATCAGGCCATAGTCCGGGCCATATGAGCATTCTCATCCAATCGGACGGCGAAGCGGGCCTGCTCAGCGGCGACGTCGCCCATCATCCCTGCCAGATGGCGCATCTCGACTGGTCGTCGACCGCGGATTCCGATCCCGCTCAATCTGCCGTGACGCGGCGCGAATTGTTCTCACGCTTTGCCGATACCCCGACGGTGGTGATCGGCGGGCATTTCAGCGCGGGAAGCATCCGGCGCGACGGCGAGTGCCTTCAAATTCATCGTTTAGCAGCCCTGCAATGCGGCTCCGCAGTTGAATTTCGCCCCGCACTGTTCCATGAAGCATCCAAGCAACGAAACCATCCTAGGGAGTGATAAGAAATGAAGCTTGTTCGTTACGGGGCAAAAGGCCAGGAAAAGCCCGGCCTGATCGATAAATCGGGTCAATTGCGCGATCTCTCGGCGCAGGTGAAGGACCTCAATGGCGAGGCCTATGCGCCGGCCGCGCTGGCCAAGCTCGCCGCCCTCGACCCCGCCAAGCTTCCGGCCGTCAGCGGCAAGCCGCGGATCGGCGCGCCGGTGACCGGCATATCGAAATTCGTCGCCATCGGGCTGAACTATATCGACCATGCCAAGGAGACCGGAAATCCGATTCCGGCCGAGCCGATTTTCTTCCTGAAAGCCAACACGGCGCTGAGCGGCCCGAACGACGCGGTGGAGAAACCGCGCGGCTCCACAAAACTCGACTGGGAAGTCGAAATCGCCGCCGTCATCGGCACCCGCGCCAAATATGTCTCGGAGGCCGACGCGCTCAATCACGTCGCCGGCTACTGCGTCTGCAACGACGTGTCCGAGCGCAATTTCCAGATCGAGCGTCTGGGTCAGTGGACCAAGGGCAAGTCGCACGACACCTTCGGCCCGGTCGGCCCGTGGCTGGTGACCAGGGACGAGATACCCAACGTGCAGAAATTGTCGCTGTGGCTCGACGTCAACGGCGAACGCCGTCAGACCGGCTCGACCTCGACCATGATCTTCTCGATGGCGAAGTGCATTTCCTACGTCTCGCAATTCCTCACCTTGCTGCCGGGCGACATCATTACGACAGGCACGCCGCCCGGCGTCGGCTCGGGCATGAAGCCGCCGCAATTCCTCAACGTCGGCGACGTCGTCACGCTCGGCATCGAGGGACTTGGCGAACAACGGCAGGAAATCGTCGCGGCTTAATGCTGCCGTCATCCTGAGGAGCGCGCTCTGGCGCGCGTCTCGAAGGATGAGCCACAACGAACCGTCATCCTTCGAGGCTCGCGAAGACGCGAGCACCTCAGGATGACGGAAGCTCTTTAAGGAATACCCCATGAAACTCACATTCTCCCCCGCCTCGCCATTTGCGCGCAAGGTGCGCATTGCCGCGATCGAACTCGGCCTGATCGACAAAATCGAATTCGTTCCGGCCACGGTGGTGCCGGGCCAGCCCAACGACGAATATTCGAAGATCAACCCGGTGAAAAAACTGCCGGCGCTGATCCTGGACAATGGCGAGGTCATCGTCGATTCCTACGTCATCACGGAATATCTCGACGAGCTCGCCGGCGGCGGCAAACTCATTCCGGCGTCCGGCGCCGCCAGATGGAAGGTCAAGAGCGATCATTCGCTGCTGCAGGGCATGCTCGATTCGATGCTGCTGTGCCGCTACGAGAAAATGGTGCGGCCGGAGCCGCTGCGATGGCAGGCGTGGGCTGACGATCACTGGAAGCGCGCATGGAACGGCATGGCGCGTTTCGAGCAGCAGGCGGACATGATGTCGCGGCCGCTCGATATCGCGCAGATCGCTTTGGTTTGCGTGCTAGGCTATGCCGATTTCCGCTTTGCCGATTGCGGCTGGCGCAAGGCCTATCCGAAGCTCGACGCGTTCCACGAAAAAATGCTTACCCGGCCCTCGGTCAAGATCTCGGTGCCGCCGCCGGCTTAGGTCGCAGGGAGCTGGCATGAGCCTCAAATTCACCGTCGGCGACCTCACCATCCACCGCATCGTCGAGCAGGAAACCACCTTCCTGCCGGCGCTGGATTTGCTGCCCGGCCTGACGCCGGAGCTGCTGGCGGAGAACGGGCCGTGGATGCAAGAAGCATCGGCGATCGATGCCGAGGGCGTGCTGATCCTGTGTTTCCAGTCCTATATCGTGAAGACCCCGCATCACACCATTCTGGTCGACAGCTGCATCGGCAACGACAAGCCGCGACCGCTGCGCCCGAAATGGAACATGAAGACCGACGGCACCTATATGCGCGCGCTGGCGGCGGCGGGCTTTTCCGTCGACGACATCGATTTCGTGATGTGCACGCATCTGCATGTCGATCACGTCGGATGGAACACGCGGCTGGAGAACGGCCGCTGGGTGCCGACGTTTCCGAACGCGCGCTACGTGTTTGCGAAAAACGAATTCGATTACTGGACCGAGCAACACGCAAAGACGCCGGTGCCGCCTTTCGACGACAGCGTGCTGCCCATCGTCGAGGCCAAACAGGCCGATATCGTGCGCCACGATTATGAGATCGGCGATCATGCGCGCATCCTGCCGACGCCGGGCCATACGCCAGGACATGTCGCCTTCACCTTCGGCCGCGGCAAGGACACAGCGGTCGTGAGCGGCGATTTGATGCACTCGCCGCTGCAGGCGCGCTATCCTGAACTGTCAGCGAAATTCGATGTCGATCAGGCGCAGGCGGCAGTGACGCGACGCAATTTCCTGGAACGCTATTGCGATACCGAAACCGTGTGCTGCACGGCGCATTTCCCCTCGCCGTCATCAGGGAAAATCCGCCGCTGGGGCGACGGATTTTCCTGCACGGCGGTGAGCTGAACTTTGGGTCGCAAATTTGGAATGCGCGTGCCGCATCTGCGGTGCCACCTCTCCCTGTGGGAGAGGTGGCATTGAGCATGTCGCACACGCCGATACCGACCGCACTTCAGTCGAACAAATTCGGCGTGTGATTGACGACCGCGCCCTCGATGGCGAGCATTTTTAGTTTTGTCACCACGCCGCCATTGGCGGAGAATCCGCCGGGCTTGCCGCCGGCGGCGAGCACGCGATGGCACGGCACCACGATCGGACAGGGATTGCGCCCGAGCGCCTGGCCGACATCGCGCGACAGCTCGACGCCGCCGAGCCGTTTGGCGATATCGCCATAGGTCATCGTCTTGCCCGGAGGGATGGTGCGCGCGATGTCGTAGACGCCGCGGTGGAATTCGGGAACGCCATCGAGATCGAGGACGACGTCGGTGAGATCGTTCGGCTTGCCCGCGAGCAATTCGACGATCCCCTCGATCGCGCTTTGTACTTCGGCCGGCGGCGGCGCCTCCGCGATGTCGCCGTAGCGCTGGCGGATGCGGGCCCGGGTCTTGTCCTCGCTTCCCATCGGCAGCTGCACCGCATTGATGCCGCGCGGCCCCCACGCGATGCCGCAGCGGCCGATCGCGGTGTCGAATATCGTAAAATGGTGGTCGGTCATGGCTGGCTCCAAATCCTATCGCCCCATGTCGTGAGCTTGATACCGGGTTCGGAATCTAGGCTTGGAAATTGTTGCGATCCACCCGAAACCTGAGGGAACCTGGCGCCATCCCACAGTTATCCGTCATTCCGGGGCGCGAACGAAGTGAGCGAGCCCGGAATCCATAATAACCACAGGAAGCATGGATTCCGGGCTCGCGCCGAGAGGCGCGCCCTCAGATGTGCAATTGCACATCGGGGAATGACGGTAGTGGTTACCCCATGGGCATACGGCGATTTCCGTGGGATTATTGTTCCCTCTTCGACCCGCCACCACCCGCGAGCCCCCCATGCAAACGCTAAATGTCAACGGATACGACATGGCCTATCTCGAGGTCGGCCAGGGCCCGCCGCTGCTGTGCGTACACGGCTCGCTGTGCGACTTCCGCGCCTGGTCGGCGGTGCTCGGCCCGCTGACGCGAAAACATCGGTTGATTGCGGTCAGTCTCCGGCACTTTTTTCCCGAGCATTGGGACGGCGTCGGTGACACCTATTCGATCGCCCAGCACACAGCCGACGTGATCGCCTTCATCGAGAAGCTCGACACCGGACCGGTGGATCTGATGGGGCATTCGCGCGGCGGGCATGTCTCGTTTCGCGTCGCGCAGCGGCGGCCTGATTTGTTGCGAAAACTGATCCTGGCCGAGCCCGGCGGCGAGCTCGATGCCACGCTCGATCCGGCCGTAAAACCCGGACCGTCGGCGCTGGCCGCGAGGATTGCGGCTGCGGCCGAAAAAATCGCGGCCGGCGATGTCGAGGGCGGGCTGATGCTGTTCTTCGATGCGATCGAGGGCCCCGGCGCCTGGACGCGGCTGCCGGCCGCGGCGAAGCAGCAGCTGCGCGACAACGCGATGACGCTGATCGGACAAACCCGCGACAAGCGGCCGCCATTCTCCAAGGCCGATGCGGAGGCGATCAAGACGCCGACGCTGTTCATCGGCGGCGCCAACACCAAGGGCGCGCTGCCGCATGTGCTGCATACGCTGGCGGCCCATGTTCGGGGTTCAAAGACGGTGATGATTCCGGGCACCACGCATCCGATGTTCGAACAGGCGCCGCAAAAGTTCTGCGAGATCGTGCTGGAATTTTTGGGGGCCTAGTGGCTCCTGGTGAGGAGCGCAGCAAAGCTGCGCGTCTCGAACCATGGGCCATAATGGATCGCGCGGCCCTCAAGACGCGCGCCAACGGCGCACCCCTCGGGATGAGGCGGCAGGCGGAAGGCGGGTGGGTTGGGAGCCTTGCCGAACCAGGTTCGGGTCGCCGGCGTATGCTCGGGGCGCGACGTCATGCGCTCGAACCGTAGCGATAAGCCTTGCGCGGGTTGGTAAACCCCTCCCGCCGGTGCTAGACTTTGTTCAATAAAAGATTACGGGCTTCGCCCTAAAAATGCGAGGAGGAACCAACATGAAGCTGACCCAGCAACAGATCGACGATTTCAACCGCGACGGCTGGCTGTTTCTACCCGAATTGTTCAGCGCCGAGGAAGTTGCCCTGCTGGCGCGCGAGGCGGAGCGCATCTACGACACCAAACGCCCTGAAGTATGGCGCGAAAAGAGCGGCGCGCCGCGCACCGCGTTTGCCGCGCATCTCTATAACGAGGCGTTCGGGCTGCTCGGCGCCCATCCGCGCATGATCGATCCGGTGGAACAGATCTTCGGCGAGAAGGTCTACATGCACCAGTACAAGATCAACGCCAAATCGGCCTTCACCGGCGACGTCTGGCAGTGGCACCAGGATTACGGCACCTGGAAGCGCGACGACGGCATGCCGGAGCCGCGGGCGATGAACATCGCGATCTTTCTCGACGAGGTCATGCCCATCAATGGTCCGCTGATGCTGGTGCCGAAGAGCCAGCATGCCGGCGACCTCAAGGCCTCGCATGATCTCGAGACCACGTCCTATCCGCTGTGGACGCTGGATGAGGAAACCGTGACGCGGCTGGTCCGGGAAGGCGGCATTGTCGCGCCGACCGGCAAGGCCGGCGGCATGCTGATGTTCCACGGCAATCTGGTGCACGGCTCGGCCGGCAACATCACGCCGTATCCGCGCAAGATCGTCTATCTCACGCTCAATGCGGTCTCGAACTACATCCGCACCCCGACGCGGCCGGAATATATCGCCCATCGCGATTTTGCGCCGATCCAGACGGTGGACGACGATGCGCTGCTGCGGCTGGCGCGCAGCCATCGCCAGGCGGCGGAGTAAGCGGCGAGCTCTGTCACCTCTCCCTTTGGGAGAGGTCGAATTTCGAGCATTCGCGAGAAATTCGGGTGAGGGGTTACGGTCTATCGATAGGCCGTAACCCCTCACCCCAACCCTCTCCCAACGGGAGAGGGAGCGCACTTCCGTTGTCGAGATATCAATATCTTCAATCCGATCGGATCACCCCTCCATGAACCTTTCTCGTCTGCTCAATGCCCGCCGCGTGGCCGGAAAACCCGTCCGCGTCGCGCTGATCGGCGCCGGAAAATTCGGCTCGATGTTCCTGTCGCAGGTGCCGCACACGCCGGGGCTCGAGGTGTCCGTGATCGTCGATCTCGATCCGGAGCGCGCGCGCGAGGCCTGCCGCACCGTCGGCTGGGACGCCGCACGGATCGCAGCGACCACATTCACCGCCGACGCAGCCAAAGCGACATCGGGCGATATCGAAGTGATCGTCGAGGCCACCGGCAATCCCGCGGTCGGCATCAAGCACGCGCGCGCGGCGATCGCGGCCGGCAAGCATATCGTCATGGTCAATGTCGAGGCCGACGTGCTGGCGGGGCCGCTGCTTGCGGAGGAAGCGCGCAAGGCCGGCGTGGTCTATTCGCTGGCCTATGGCGACCAACCGGCCTTGACCGCCGAGATGGTGGACTGGGCGCGCGCCACCGGTTTTCGCGTCGTCGCTGCCGGCAAAGGGACAAAATACCTGCCGGCCTATCACGACGTGACGCCCGCCGGCGTCTGGGGCCATTACGGGCTGACCGCCGATGAGGCGCAGTCGGCCGGCATGAACCCGCAGATGTTCAACTCGTTTCTCGACGGCACCAAGTCGGCAATCGAAATGGCGGCGATCGCCAATGCCACCGGGTTAGATGTGCCCACCGACGGCCTGTTGTTTCCGCCCTGCGGCGTCGACGATCTGCCGCAGGTGATGCGGCCCCGCGACAAAGGCGGCGTGCTGGAGCAATCGGGCGCTGGTCGAAGTGGTGTCGTCGCTGGAGCGCGACGGCCGTCCGGTGTTTCGCGATTTGCGCTGGGGAGTTTATGTGGTGCTGGAGGCGCCGAACGATTATGCCGCGGATTGTTTCCGGCAATACGGCCTGAAGACCGACGCCAGCGGGCGCTATGCGGCGATGTACAAGCCCTATCACCTGATCGGGCTCGAGCTGAACATCTCGATTCTGTCGGCGGCGCTGCGTCGCGAGCCGACCGGGCAACCTTTCGATTTTCGTGGCGACGTCGCCTCAGTGGCAAAGCGCGATCTGCGCGCGGGCGAAATGCTCGACGGCGAAGGCGGCTATACGGTGTGGGGCAAACTGATGCCCGCGGCGGCAAGCCTCAAAGCCGGCGCGCTGCCGATTGGACTTGGCGCACCGGGTGAAGCTCAAGAACGACGTCGCGCATGGCGCGGTGGTCAGGTGGAGCGACGTCGAGATCGATGCAGATAACGAGACCGTCAAGACACGGCGGGCGATGGAGGCGGCGTTCGCGACGCGGCGATAGGTTTATGGCAGCAGGCGGCTCGAGCGCGCCCGTCTGAACCACTTACGGAACATGTCTTCGGTATCCATCATCTCGGTGAAGCCGCACCTGTTGATCTTCACCGTCGAGACAATCGAGGGCGGCCCCGATTGGGTCTGGCCATAGCGCATGCTGTAATCGGCATATTGAAACGACAGGCCGACGAACGCTTCAAGGCCGGGCGATATCAGATCATATTTGCGCCGCAGCGCCTCCCATGGCGCGATCCACTGCGGATAAGTCTGCGCCAGCGAAAGCGGAGCGGCGACGCCCGGCTTCATGTCGAGCGCTTCCGCAATCGCCGGCCAGACGTTCTCCCAGGTAAAGACATCGCCATTGGTGACGTTGAAGGCTTCATTGCGCGCCGCGTCCGTCTCCCCCGCCCAGCCGATCGCGCGGGCCAAGAGGTCGACGTCGACGGCCTGCGACACCCGGGCCGCACCGCCGGGATAGTCGAGCGCCCTGCCCTGCTCGCGCAAGACCGCGGCATAGACGCCGAGCGGCGGGATCAGGTCCATGGCGCCGCCGATTGTCTCGCCGACGATCAGGACCGGCCGCAGGATGCTCCAGTGCCAGGCCTTGCCTCGCTGCAATTCGCGAAGAAAGTTCTCCTGCGCCCAATAGAAATTCGGCTGCTCGTACATTTCCGAGCGGCCTTCCCGCGCCGGCACCTTAAGCGGACGGACGTGGACGCCGTAGGCTTTGGTGCCTTGCAGCAGCGCCACGTGCTTGAGCGACGGCGCCGCCGGCTCCAGCACCGCCATCAGGTTGCGGAGCATCAGATCGTTGGTTCGGATCTGGCTTTCATCGCGCCAGCCATCGACCAGGTTCGGCGCCTCATAGAGCGCGGCGTAGACAAGGTGGGTTGCGCCCTGCAATTGCGGAGCAGCGCCGGCGCATTGCGCGGCGTCCGTCAGATCCATCGCAACGTGGCCGGCACCATAGAGCTCGCGCGGCTTGCGGCGCGACAGCGCGATCACCTCGCATCCGCCCAAGCTGCCGAAGTGCCGCAAGGCGGCGTTTCCCACGAGCCCGGTCGCGCCGGCGACAACAACTTTCTTATTCGCCATGGCAAAACCCCCGGACGCAATTGACCGCTCTTACTAGCAGGTGGCCACAGACAGGGTCAGCCTGTTGACGCGTTTTCCTGGCGCCAACCGGTGTCCACCCCGCATCGAGTGCGGGGCGGGCTTTGGCTCGAAAACGCCTTGTCTATTGCTGGTCGTCGCCGAGCGCGTCGGCGAGCTTGTCGTAATATTTGGCCACGAGATCGATATTGCCCTTGTTCTCGATCGGCGGCGCCGGCGACTTCAGCGCCTCGTTGAGGTCGGCGAGCGCCTGCTTCTTGTCTTTTGGGGGCATTTTCCTGTCGGCCTGGACTTGCGCCATCTGCGCCTTGATGACGGCATCAGCGCCGACATATTTCTTGGTCGCCGGATCGAAGCCGGCGAGTACAATGCTGATGTTGTCGATGACGTTGTTGTATTCGTCGTAGCCGGCGAATCCGTTCTTCTTCGCCACGCCCTCGAGCTGCGCGGTGACCTTGGGATCCGGCCTGGCATTGTCCGGCAGCTTCGCGGTGATCGCATCCATGTCCTTTTGCGCCGTCAGCACGCCCTCGATCTGCTTGTCGGTCAGCGCCATCTGCTTGACGGCGGGCGGTTGCGCCGGCGGTGGCGCGGCCTGAGCCGGCGCCATCTGTTTCGGCGGCGCCTGCTTGGCCTGCGCCAGCGCGCCGCCAGTGGATGCAATAGCCATCACAACTGCGAGGCCGGCGACGCTGAGCGCCACGGTGACGGGACGAACGAACTCACGCATGGAAGTCTCCTCGGTTGGAACTGCTTTAT
>CAVXHU010000040.1:0-95711 GCA_963761395.1 uncultured Alphaproteobacteria bacterium | reverse complement strand
TCCCACTCGATCGTCCCCGGCGGCTTTGACGTGACGTCATAGACCACGCGGTTGACGCCCTTGACCTCGTTGATGATGCGGGTGGCGGTTAAGCCGAGGAAATTCATGTCGAACGGATAAAAATCCGCGGTCATGCCGTCGGTCGAGGTCACCGCGCGCAGGCCCACGACATATTCGTAAGTGCGGCCGTCGCCCATCACGCCCACGGTCTTCACCGGCAGCAGCACCGCGAACGCCTGCCAGATCTTGTCGTACAGGCCGGCCTTGCGGATCTGGTCGATATAGACGGCATCCGCGTTGCGCAGGATCTCGAGTTTCTCTGCGCGTGATCTCGCCGGGGCAGCGGATCGCGAGCCCCGGCCCGGGGAACGGATGCCGGCCGACGAAGATTTCCGGCAGGCCCAGTTCGCGGCCCAGCACGCGCACCTCGTCCTTGAACAATTCGCGCAACGGCTCGACCAGCTTCATGTTCATGCGCGCCGGCAACCGCCGACATTGTGGTGCGATTTGATCGTCACCGACGGGCCGCCGGTGAACGACACGCTCTCGATCACATCGGGATAGAGCGTGCCCTGCGCCAGAAATTCGGCGCCACCGATTTTCTTTGCTTCCGCGTCGAACACATCGATGAACAGGCGTCCGATGGTCTTGCGCTTCTGCTCGGGGTCGGTGACCCCGGCCAGCTCGCCGAGAAAAAGCTTTGACGCATCAACATGAACCAGCGGGATGTTGTAGTGATGCCGGAACAGGTCGACCACGGTCTCGGCCTCGTTGAGCCGCAGCAGACCGTGATCGACGAACACGCAGGTGAGCTGATCGCCGATCGCCTCGTGGATCAGCACCGCGGCGACGGCGGAATCGACGCCGCCGGACAGGCCGCAGATCACCTTGCCCTTGCCGACCTGGGCGCGGATTTTCTCGATCGCTTCCTCGCGGAAGGCGCGCATGGTCCAGTCGCCGGTTAAGCCTGCGACCTTGCGGACGAAATTGCGGATCAGTTTGGCGCCGTCGGGCGTGTGCACGACTTCGGGATGGAACATCAGCCCGTAATACCGGCGCTTCTCGTCCTGGATCACGGCGAACGGCGCATTCGGCGAGACGCCGGCGACGACAAAGCCCGGCGGCATTTTGGTGATGCGGTCGCCATGGCTCATCCAGACCGGATGGCGCTCGCCCATTCCCCAGGTGGAATCGAACAGCTGGCTTGCGGCCTTGACCTCGACATCGGCGCGGCCGAATTCCCTGGCATGGCCGCCCTCGACAATGCCGCCGAGTTGCGCTGCCATGGTCATCTGGCCGTAGCAGATGCCGAGCACGGGAACGCCGGAATCGAAAATCGCCTGCGGCGCGCGCGGCGAGCCCGCCTCGTGCACCGATTCCGGGCCGCCGGAGAGGATCACCGCCTTCGGCTTCATCTGCTTGAACGCCGCTTCCGCCTTCTGGAACGGCACGATTTCGGAATAGACGCCCTCCTCGCGCACCCGGCGCGCAATCAGCTGCGTCACCTGGCTGCCGAAGTCGACGATCAGAATCTTGTCATGCGCCGAGGCCACCGGGCGCTCTGCTCGCTGATAGGCTGGGCTGCTGTCATGGCAAGCAGTTAAACAACCCGTGGCAGGCTCGCAACCCTGAAAAGGCGGCATGGGCGGGCAAAAGCGCGAAGCGCGTCTTCGCGCTGGATGTCCCGGCCATCCACGTCCTTTTAGCCCGTTGCAGCAGGAAGTCGCTCACGCAGCGGGAGCGTGGGATCAACGGAACCCCGCCGCAATCCCCACGATCTGGTTATCGAGGCCGTTGAATCCGTGATAGGCGCGGGCCTCACAGGGGTCGCCCTGGTTTACTCCCCCGCTCACCCAGACCGCCCGCGCGCGGCCCGCCGACCACTTCACGAACGGTTCTACACCGGCCGGCAGCGTCAACCTGCAGCTATCCTGTCTGTGATGGATGACAAGCGTGCGCGGCAACGACGCCGGCGAGCCCAAAATCGACATGACATTTTGACCGCTGCCCGACTCGGCGCTGAGCAACCCGGACGTCAGCACCAGCGCGTCCGGCCGGGCGCCGCCCGCAATCCCCTGCGCGGCGCGGATGGTGCCGCGACTGGTGCCGATGACCGTCACCGGCCGCTTGATGGCGGCCATGTATTGAACCGCGCCGTCGAGCGGGGTGTTTGCATCGACCACCAGCACCGCCAGCCCTCGCGCCGCATAGGCCTGTCGCGTGCGAACCAGTTGGTTGAAGTTGAGCGCGTTGATCTCGCCGTGGTCGCCCGCAGTGATCGCCCCGTTGCCGCCCGGCAGCAGGATTACGCTCGCGCGCGGCGCATTCGGTTTTATCAATACGGCGCGGGAGCCGCCGATGCTGACAGTCTCATCGGCAAAGGCCGAACCACTGACAAGGGCGACAAATATCGCCGCAGCGCCCAACAAACCGATCCAATAGTGTCGCTTCATCATGCTCTCCGTTCAAATCCGCACTCGATTAAAATTACGACGCATTCCTTTTCAGGATTGATACAAAAAACCCATCCGTCCCGGTACGGCGCGGCGTCATCAACAGCCCCTCCGGGGATTGCAGCGTGGCGGCGGCGAAATCCTCCGCTTTGTCCCACAGCACGGTCACGGTCTGCGCGGGCGGCACCACCGCGAATTCCGGATGGCGGGCGACAAACTCCCGGATTTGCCCGCCGTTTTCCGGGGGCAGCACCGAGCAGGTGATGTAGGCGATCCGCCCGCCCGGCTTGACCAAGGCTGCGGCGCGGTCGAGCACCGCCACCTGATCCTTCAGCCGCACCTCGAGCGCGCCCGGGCGCATCCGCCATTTGGCATCCGGATTGCGCCGCCAGGTGCCGGTTCCCGTGCAGGGCGCATCGATCAACACCAGATCGGCCGAGCTGTGGATGTCGCTCAGCGTGTCGTTCGGCCCCTTCGGGGTGCGGACGTCACAATTATGCACGCCGGCGCGGGACAGCCGCTCGTAGATCGGCGCGAGCTGCCGCTTGTCGTGGTCGGTCGCGATCAGCCGGCCCTTGCCCTGCATCATCGCCGCCAGCGCCAAGGTCTTGCCGCCGGCGCCGGCGCAGAGGTCGATCACCTGCTCGCCGGGCTTTGCCGCCGACAACAGCGCCGCGAGCTGCGAGCCCTCGTCCTGCACCTCGATCGCGCCCTTGATGAAATCTTCCTCGGCATGAATGCCGGGATTGCGGGCGTCGGCGCCGAGTTCGATGCGCAGGCCGATCGGCGACCACGGCGTCGGCTGCGCGCCGAGATGGGCGAGCGAGGGCAGCATCTTTTCGCGCCTGGCTTTCAGGGTGTTGACGCGCAGGTCGAGCGGCGCCCGGCTCGCCATCGCGGTCGCCTCCGCGACGCGGTCATCGCCGAATACCTGCGCCAGATATCCATCGAGCCATTCCGGGTAGTCGCCGGCGATGGGCGGCGGCGCCTCCGCAAGCGAACGCTGGCTGAGCGCGGCGCGCTCGCGCTCATTCAACGGCTCCGGCGCAAAGCGGCCGCCGTCACACAGGGCGGCGATGGCATCGACATCGAGGCCGCGCTCGAGCTTGAGCATGCCGAGGAGACGCGCCCGCGGCGTATCGTCGTCCATGATCCACGCGCTCGATGCGCGCCGGCGCAGCACATCCCAGATCAGGCCGGAGATCGCGGCCCGATCGCCGGAGCCGGCATAGCGATGCGCGGTGCCCCACTCCTTCAGCGCCTTCGCCGCCGGGACGCGTTGGGCGTCGATGGTATCGATCAGTTCGATGGCCGCGGACAGCCGGGCAGCAGGAGTCATTCAAAACTTTCGCAAAACTTTCAGTTCGAGAACGGCGCGCAGGCGGGCTTCAGAGGACCAGCAGAATCCTCAACGCGAAGTAGATCCACATGACGAACAGCACCAGCACGCCGGCGAACCACGCCAGCGAGCGTTGCCGGACGTCGTTTGAAGTCACGAAAATTCCGGCGTGAGCGAAACGCGTGATCACGAACACCCACGAGAGCAGCACGATCACGAGGTCGGCATGGCGCAAAGGCAGGGCCAGCGCGATCAGGGTGTAGAACAACACCGGCAGCTCGAACTGGTTTCTGAAGGAATTGCCGATCTGGGTGGCGCGGGCAGGCCAATTTTGTCCCAGCGCCACATCCCTGAACTTGACCTCGCCAGAGGTCAGCGACCGCGTTCGCACGCCCGCCATCCACAGCAGCAGGACGAAGGTGAGCCCCACCAAGACGAAGACCGGCAACAACACCATTTGAGCTGACATTGGAATTCTCCCCCGGATTGAGCCCAGACCCCCGCTATAGCGACCGCGCTCCGCCCTGACAATAAATCCGCGGCCGGCCGCCTTGAACCGCAATCGTGGTTGCGGCGACCAACTCGCGATAGTTCCAGTGATTTCAGCGTGGAACAGCGTTAACGCGACCCGCGAGATGCCGCGATGAACCTTACACTTCATCATTTCGGATGCGAGGCAGGAAATGATCGGCATCAAGGAAGTCGGGCTGGTGGAATACCGCTTCCAGCCCGACGGCTTTGAGGTTCGTCACGTGCGTGCGCCCGGCCAGATCGATGTCGATCTGGATTCCCTGCTCGGCCAGGCGTCGAAGAGCTAGCAGACCATATCATCGGCATCGGGCGGCTCACGCCTTGTCAGGCCCGACCCGCACCAGCTGCTTGCCGAAATTGGCGCCCTTCAGAAGTCCCATGAACGCGCCGGGCGCGCTGTCGAGACCCTCGGTGACGAATTCGCGATGCTTGACCTTGCCCTCACGCACCCATTGCGACATGTCGCGCAGGAAATCGGGATGACGCGCGGCGAAATCGCTGACGATGAAGCCTCTGATCGTCAGGCGTTTTGTCAATACCGCGCGCATCATTGACGATGCCCATTTCGGCACTTTTGCCTCGGTGTCGTTGTATTGCGCGATCAGGCCGCACACGGGAACGCGCGCGAACGCGTTGAGCAGCGGAAACACCGCCTCGAACACCGCGCCGCCGACATTCTCGAAATAGACGTCGATGCCTTTTGGGCAAGCCTCTTTCAGTTTTGCCGCAAGATTGGGATCGCGGTGATCGAGGCAGTCATCGAAGCCGAGTTCGCGTTTGACGTAATCGCATTTGTCCTTGCCGCCGGCGATGCCGACGGCGCGCGCCCCCTTGACCTTGGCGATCTGGCCGACCGCCGAGCCGACCGCGCCGGACGCCGCCGCGACAACGACGGTTTCGCCGGGCTTGCGGCTTGCCGATATCGAGCAGCCCGGTATAGGCGGTCATCCCGGGCATGCCGAGCACGCCGACCGCGGTCGAGACCGGTCCGAGTTTCGGATCGATCTTGCGCAAGTCCCTGCCATCGGAAAGCGCGTGGGTCTGCCAGCCGGCGCGCGCGAGAACGATGTCGCCCTTGGCAAAGGAGGGATTGTTGGAGGCGATCACCTCGCACACCGTGCCGCCCTCCATCACGCCGCCGATCGGCACCGGCGTCGCATAGGATGGGCCATCACTCATCCGCCCGCGCATATAGGGATCGAGCGACAGCCAGATCGTGCGCAGCAGGACCTGGCCCTCGCCGGGTGTCGGCAGCGCGTAATCCTCGACACGAAAGTCCGACGGCTTGGGCTCGCCTGTGGGACGAGAGACGAGGACGACGCGCTTTGCCGATTGAGACATTTGTTTCCTCCGATTTCTATTGAAAATGAAACTAGCGGCAGCGGAAGTGCGCCTCTCCTTCGTCAACGTTCCTTTTTGACGTAATCGCATTTGTCCTTGCCGCCGGCGATGCCGACGGCGCGCGCCCCCTTGACCTTCGCGATCTGGCCGACCGCCGAGCCGACCGCGCCGGACGCCGCCGCGACCACGACGGTTTCGCCGGCTTGCGGCTTGCCGATATCGAGCAGCCCGGTATAGGCGGTCATCCCGGGCATGCCGAGCACGCCGACCGCGGTCGAGACCGGTCCGAGTTTCGGATCGATCTTGCGCAGGTCCCTGCCATCGGAAAGTGCGTGGGTCTGCCAGCCGGCGCGCGCGAGAACGATGTCGCCCTTGGCAAAGGAAGGATTGTTGGAGGCGATCACCTCGCACACCGTGCCGCCCTCCATCACGCCGCCGATCGGCACCGGCGTCGCATAGGATGGGCCATCGCTCATCCGCCCGCGCATATAGGGATCGAGCGACAGCCAGATCGTGCGCAGCAGGACCTGGCCCTCGCCGGGTGTCGGCAGCGCGTAATCCTCGACACGAAAGTCCGACGGCTTGGGCTCGCCTGTGGGGCGAGAGACGAGGACGACGCGCTTTGCCGATTGAGACATTTGTTTCCTCCGATTTTGTTGGTTCTTCGTCATTGCGAGGAGCGAAGCGACGAAGCAATCCACTTGTTGCCTAGCAAAGATGGATTGCTTCGCTCCTCGCAATGACGGTGAATATCAGGCCGTGATCTTCGCCAGCGCCGCGTCGAACGCCGCGGCCGCGCTCGGCAAATCCTTGAACGCGAGCCCGCTATCGGCCGACTGCTTCTGCGCCTCCGTCGCGGTGGGCCTGATCTCGGCGACCGGCTTGCCGCCATCGAGCAAGGCGCGCGGCGCGATCACGTGAAACTCGTGGGCGTCGATCGGCTGGTCTTTCAGCAGAAAGACGCTCAGCGAGATGATATCCTTGCCGCGCCGATATGAAATATAGCGGTCGACCGCGACCGAGCCGTCGCGCTGCATGCCGCCCAATTTTGCATAGCCCTTGGCATCCAGCAGCTTGTGCGCCTTGAAGCCTTTGACGCCCACCGAGTTTGCTTTTGCGGTCTCTTCAGACAGATCGTACTTCTCGGCCATCTGCTTGCCGATCGTGGCAAGCTGCCCTGACATGTCGTGCTCGAATTCCTTCAATTCGGTACGCGGCTTCGATGCCTTGCGAGGCTTTGCGGCATCCCGCTTTTCCATCTCGGCCTTGCATTGCGCGATGACTTCGGCGACGGATTTGCGCTCCGCATTGAAAAGCAGATTCTTCAGATCCTGATCTGAAAGCGCGGCAATCCTGTCGTCCGACCAATCGACCATAATGACCAACTTCTTTTCTCAAATTGTGTAGCGGTGAATCTCTGAGTGCCGCGCTCAACCGCGGGCGTGGATCGCTGTGCGAAGCGGCGATCCGCGGCTCGAACAGTACCGCGTTTCGCAAGCCTTGTGGCGGTCAATTTAGGCCTTCCGGGCTATACTCCGCCGGGATAATTCGGGCTTTCGCGGGTGATGGTGACGTCGTGGACGTGGCTTTCGCGCAGGCCCGCGCCGGTGATGCGCACGAATTGCGCTTTCTCATGGAACTCGGCAAGATTTCTTGCGCCGACATATCCCATTGCCGCGCGCAAGCCGCCTGCGAGCTGGTGCATGACGTTTCCGACCGGGCCCTTGTAAGGCACCTGACCCTCGATACCCTCCGGCACCAGCTTGAGCGTGTCCTTGATGTCCTGCTGGAAGTACCGATCGGCAGAGCCGCGCGCCATCGCTCCCACCGAGCCCATCCCGCGATAGGCCTTGTAGGAGCGGCCCTGCCACAGAAACACTTCGCCCGGCGTCTCGTCGGTGCCGGCCAGCAACGAGCCGACCATGGCGATGTCGGCGCCGGCGGCCAGAGCCTTGGCGAGGTCGCCGGAATATTTGATGCCGCCATCGGCAATCACGGGAATGTTGGCCTTCTTCGCGGCTTCGACCGCATCCATGATCGCGGTGAGTTGCGGCACGCCGACGCCGGCGACGATGCGCGTGGTGCAGATCGAGCCCGGACCAATCCCGACCTTGATCGCGTCCGCGCCGGCATCGATCAGCGCCTGCGCACCCTCTTGCGTAGCGATATTGCCGGCGATGACCTGCACGGCGTTGGAGAGCCGCTTGATGCGGTTGACGGCCTCCAGCACCCGCGAGGAATGACCGTGCGCGGTGTCCACCACGATCAGATCGACGCCGGCATCGATCAGCCGCTCGGTGCGTTCGAAACCGCCTTCGCCGACGGTGGTCGCGGCTGCGACACGCAAACGCCCCTGCGCGTCCTTGCACGCCAACGGATGGGCGACCGCCTTTTCCATGTCCTTGACCGTGATCAAACCGACGCAGCGGTACTGATCGTCGACCACCAGCAATTTCTCGATCCGGTATTTGTGCAGCATCCGCTTGGCTTCGTCCTGGTTGACGCCTTCGCGTACCGTCACCAGATTCTCATGCGTCATCAATTCGCTGATTTTCTGGTTCGGATCGGTCGCAAAGCGGACATCGCGGTTGGTGAGAATGCCGACCAGCTTGCCCGGCACGCCCTTGGCTCCGCCGGTCACCACCGGAATGCCGGAGAAACCGTGATCCTTCATCAGCGTCATCGCGTCCGACAGCATCGCGTCGGGACCGATGGTCAAGGGATTGACCACCATTCCGGATTCATACTTCTTGACCTGCCGCACCTGCGCGGCCTGGCCTTCGGCGTCAAAGTTGCGGTGGATGACGCCGATGCCGCCCGACTGCGCCATGGCGATCGCCATTCGTGCTTCGGTGACGGTATCCATCGCGGAGGCGATTATTGGAATGTTGAGCGGAATGGCGCGGGTGACGTGGGAGCGGATATCGGCCTCCGAGGGCAGGATATCCGAGAGGCCGGGTTTCAGAAGCACGTCGTCGAACGTATAGGCTTCGCGAATCCCCTGAATTCCCTGCACAACAGCCATTGCCAACTCCATTCGGCGGCCCGTTCGCCGCGATACACCTGGGGGATGAACGTCTCCTGCGGCGACGCCTATGGCATCGCCGTCGAATTGCCCATCGGTAGGGTTGGCGGTGGTCGATAGCATGGAGGGCCGGCGAATCAAAGCGTTTGCCAGCCATGCACAGGCTTTTCGCAAGCCAGGCCCGCGTACCCGGCTTCAGCGCGGATAACCCGGCGGCGGGCCGTGCTGGCGGATCGCCTCCACCACCTCCCGATGCCGGCGCTCTTCCCGTTTCATATGAACCGCAATCACCGCATGCGCCGACGGCACCAGCAGCAGGACGTGAAAAAACAGCCCGAAAATCACGCAAAAGACTGCTAGGACCAGGTTGAAAATCGCCGCAAAAGGCTGCCCGTTCAGGAGCAGCCCGAGCGGCGGCAGCAGAACGGCGAGGATCATAGATCATCGTCGGAGCTCCGGCGGCGGCGTTACGCAGGATTTAGGTGGTTTCCCGGGTTCCGCAATAGCCTGTGCGGCAAGGGGATGATACAGCCCTGCTCCCGCTTCTTTCCACTCCTCTTCCGCCTGATCTCCATGAACAAAGAACGCCTGATCCCGCTCATCGTGGCCACCGCCCTGTTCATGGAAAACATGGATTCGACCGTGATTGCGACCTCGCTGCCGGCGATCGCCGCGGATATCGGCACCAGCCCGCTGACGCTGAAGCTCGCCATCACCTCGTATCTGCTGTCGCTGGCGGTATTCATTCCGGCGAGCGGCTGGACCGCCGATCGCTTCGGCGCCCGCATGGTGTTCTCGATCGCCATCGGCGTTTTCATGATCGGCTCGATCGGTTGCGCGCTATCCTCCTCCGTCACCCATTTTGTGATCGCGCGCATCCTGCAAGGCGTCGGCGGCGCGATGATGACGCCGGTCGGACGGCTGGTGCTGCTGCGCTCGATCGACAAACGCGCGCTGGTGAACGCGATGGCCTGGGTCACGGTGCCGGCGCTGGTCGGCCCGGTGATCGGTCCGCCGCTCGGCGGATTCATCACCACCTATTTCTCCTGGCACTGGATTTTCCTGATCAATATTCCGATCGGCCTGCTCGGCATCTTCATGGCGCTGCGCTTCATCGACCCGATCCGCAGCGAGGACCCGGAGCGCTTCGATCTTTACGGACTGATGCTGGCCGGGATCGGACTCGGCGGTATCGCGTTCGGACTTTCGATCGCCGGCCTCAATCTGGTGCCATGGACCATTGTCATCGCGCTGATCGCGATCGGATCGATTTCGATGACGCTCTATGTCATGCACGCCAGGCGAACCGGATCGCCGGTGCTGGATTTTTCGCTGCTGCGGCTGTCGACGATGCGCGCCAGCATCATCGGCGGCTTTCTGTTTCGCCTCGGCATCGGCGCGCTGCCGTTTCTGCTGCCGCTATTGATGCAGGTCGGATTCGGCCTGTCGCCGTTCCGGTCCGGGCTGGTGACGTTTGCCTCCGCGGTCGGCGCCATGGGCATGAAGACGCTGGCGGCCCGCATCATCAGGACCTTCGGTTTTCGCAATATCATGGTGATCAATGCGGTGGTGAGCTCGGTCTTTCTCGCCGCCTGCGCGCTGTTCACGGCAGCGACGCCGCTGCTCCTGATCATGATCATTCTGGTGGTCGGCGGCTTCTTCCGCTCGCTGCAGTTCACCGCCATCAACACCGTCGCCTATGCCGAGGTCGAGCCGGCGCGGATGAGCCGGGCCACCACGTTGGTCAGCGTCAACCAGCAACTGGCGATTTCGGCCGGCGTCGCGGTCGGGGCGTTCTCGGTGGAATCCACCATGGTGCTGCGTCACGTCAGCGAACTGACCGCGGCGGAATTTGCGCCGGCGTTCATCGTGGTGGCGATCATCTCGGTGATTTCGGTCTACTTCTTCTATCAAATGCCCGACGATGCCGGGCACGAAATCTCCGGCCGCAAGGCGGTCGAGATTTCCAGCCGCAAGGAGGTAGCGAAGGCTGCGGCGAAGGCCGCCAGCGAAACCACCGAAGACGCGCGGGATCAGCGGCTGGGGTAGAGCGCGATACCTTCGCCGTCATTGCGGACCAAAAGGCCAGCGCGGTTCTCGTCATCGTCTGGCCAGAATATCGCACCAAATCGTGATTCGATCATATTTTTGGCGCCTGTTTTCGGATTGACGGGCCAGGGCAAACGTAACCTAATCGATGTACTAAAGTCGTCCTCCTGGCGGGAGGCCCTCGTGAAGGAGCTCTTGAGTTACGCATTCTCGCCGCTGCGGGAAGGAGACCTCGCTCTCTACCGGGGCTCCGGCAACGGCCTGACGCCGATCCTGCTTGTTGCCGCGGAAGAAACGTCGTTCGGTTGCATCCAGCGGCTCGAACACGAACATGCGCTCAAAGCCGAACTCGACGCTGACTGGGCGGCGCGACCGGTCGCGCTGACGCATTACAACGACCGCCTGACGCTGGTGCTTGAGGATCCCGGCGGTGCGCCGCTCGACCGGCTGCTTGGCCGACCGCTGGACGTATCGCATTTCCTGCGCATCGCGATCCCGCTCGCGCGGCGCGCTCCGCCAGGTGCATGAGCGAGGCCTCATCCACAAGGACATCAAGCCGGCAAATATCCTGGTGGACGCGGCAAGCGGCGGCGTGTGGCTGACGGGGTTCGGCATTGCCTCGCGTCTGCCGCGCGAGCATCAAGCCCCCGCGCCGCCGGAGGTGATCGCCGGGACGCTCGCCTACATGGCGCCGGAACAGACCGGCCGGATGAACCGCTCGGTGGACTCCCGCAGCGATCTCTATGCCCTGGGCGTCACCTTCTACGAGATGCTTACGGGGCAGCTGCCCTTCACCGCTGCCGATCCGATGGAGTGGGTGCACTGCCATATCGCGCGGCAACCGATGCCGCCCAGCGAACGGGTCGGGGGCGTCCCGGGGCCGCTCTCGGCGATTGTGATGAAGCTTCTCGCCAAGACCGCCGAGGAGCGCTACCAGACCGCCGCTGGCGTCGAGGCCGATCTCCGGCGCTGCTTGGCGGAATGGGAGGCGACCGGCCGCATCGGACCATTTCCGCTGGGCGCGCACGACGCTTCGGACCGGCTGCTGATCCCGGAGAAGCTCTACGGCCGGGAGCGCGAGATCGACACTCTGCTCGCTTGCCTTCGATCGGGTCGTGGCGAACGGCACGCCGGAACTGGTGCTCGTGTCCGGATATTCCGGCATCGGCAAGTCCTCGGTGGTGAACGAGTTGCACAAGGCGCTCGTCCCGCCGCGTGGCCTGTTCGCGTCCGGCAAGTTCGACCAGTACAAGCGCGACATCCCGTACGCCACGCTGGGCCAGGCCTTCCAGAGCCTTGTCCGCGCGCTCCTCAGCCAGAGCGAGGCCGAGCTTGGCCGGTGGCGGGACTGCGCTGCGCGAGGCGCTGGGCCCGAATGGTCAGCTCATCGTCAACCTCGTTCCCGAGCTGGAGCTCGTGATTGGGAAACAGCCAGCCGGTCGCGGAGCTGCCGCCGCAGGACGCGCAGAACCGCTTCCAGATGGTGTTCCGGCGCTTCCTCGGCGCATTCGCGCAGCAAGGAGCATCCGCTCGCGCTGTTCCTCGATGATTTGCAATGGCTGGATGCAGCGACGCTCGACCTGCTCGAGCATCTGGTCACGCACCCGGAGGTGCGGCACCTGCTGCTGGTCGGCGCCTACCGGGACAACGAGGTCGGTCCCGCGCACCCGCTTCTGCGGACGCTGGAGGCGATCCGCGCGGACGATGCGAGGGTGCATGAGATCGTGCTGGAGCCCCTCGAGCTCGACGATGTTGGACGGCTCATCGCCGACGCGCTCCACTGCAAGCCGGAGCTCGCGCGGCCATTGGCGGAGTTAGTCCAGGAGAAGACCGGCGGCAATCCGTTCTTCGCGATCCAGTTCTTTGTCGCGCTGGCCGACGAGGGGCTGCTCGCATTCGACCCAGTCGCGTCGGCGTGGCAATGGAACATCGATCGCATCCGCGCCAAGAGTTACGCCGACAACGTGGTCGACCTCATGGCAGGGAAGCTGAAGCGATTGTCCGCCACCACCCAGGAAGCCCTGAAGCAGCTCGCCTGCCTGGGCAATGTCGCCGCGATCGCCACCCTGGCCCTGGTTCACGGCGAATCGGAAGAGGCGATGCACGCGGCACTCTGGGAAGCCGATCCGCGCCGGTCTCGTCGTCCATCAGGACAACGCCTGCAAATTCTTGCACGACCGGATCCAGCAGGCGGCCTACTCACTCATTCCTGAAGCGCAGCGTGCCGAAGTCCACTTGCGCATCGGCCGCGTGCTGCTGGCGAGCATGACGGCGGACGAGCTCGCCGAGCATCTGTTCGATGTCGCCAATCACTTCAATCGAGGCGCCACGCTTCTGGTCGACCGGGACGAGAAAGCGCAGGTGGCGATGATCGAGCTGCGCGCCGGGCGAAAGGCCAAGGCGTCGACGGCCTATGCGTCGGCGTGCGTCTATGTCGTGGCCGGCATGGCCCTGCTCGACGAAAGCGACTGGGACTGCCAATACGATCTAACGTTCAGCCTGTGGCTCGAACGCGCAGAGTGCGAGTATCTGACCGGACAGCTGGCGTCGGCTGAAGCACGGCTCTCGTTGCTGTCGACCCGCGCACGGACCATCGTCGACTCTGCAGCCGTCACCCGCGTGCGCATCAATCTCTATACGAACCTGGACCACAGCGACAGCGCTGTCGAGGTGGGCCTGGAGTATCTCCGGCGGTTTAACGGCCAGTGGTCGCCGCACCCGACGGAGCAGGACGTCCGGCAGGAATACGATCGGTTGTGGCAGCGGCTGGGGTCTAGCTCGATCGAAGCGCTGCTCGACTTGCCGCTGATGAGCGATCCGGACCGGCGCGCGACGATGGACGTGCTCACGGTGCTCACCTCGCCGGCCCTGTTCACGGACTTGAATCTCTTTCGCCTCGTCGTCGGTCGGATGGCAGCCCTCAGCCTGGAGCATGGCAACAGTGACGGATCATGCCTCGCCTATGTGTGGCTGGGCGGCATCCTCGGCACGTACTTTGGAGACTACCAAGCAGGGTTCCGCTTTGGCAGGCTTGGCCTGGATCTCGTCGAAAAGCGCGGGCTCGACCGCCTTAGCGCTCGCGTCTACCTGGTCTTCGCCGTCCACGTCGCGCACTGGACGCAGCACCTGCCGACCTGCCGCGTCTTCCTGCGGCGCGCTTTCGACGCGGCGCAGCACACCGGAGACCTTACTTATGCAGCCTATAGCTGCGCCGACTTGAATACGAATCTTCTCGCCTCCGGAGATCCGCTCGGTGAAGTCGAGCACGAGGTCGAGAACGCGCTCGAATTCGTGGGGAAGGTGCGGTTCGGTCTCATCAGCGATCTCATTACCGCGCAGCACAGACTCGTCCGGATGCTCCGTGGACTTACACCGGACTTCAACTCCTTCAATGATGCGGAGTTCGACGAGAGCCGCTTCGAGCAACATCTGGATAATAATCCCCGTCTGGCTATTGCCGCGTCCCGCTATTGGATTCGCAAGCTGCAAGCGTGCGTTTACGCCGGCAACGGCGCATCTGCCGTTGCGGCTGCATCGAAAGCTGCGTCGCTGCTTTGGACTGTGCCGACACAAGTAGAGCTGTCTGAGTACCATTTCTACGCGGCACTTGCGCCGGGCGGCGCGTTGCGATACGGCCGCGGCCGAGGAGCGGCCCCAGCATCTGGAAGCGCTAGCATCGCATCTCAAGCAGATAGCGGTCTGGGCAGACAACTGTCCTGCAACGTTCGCAAACCGGGCGGCATTGGTTGGCGCCGAACTCGCGCGTCTGGAACAGCGGGAACTGGACGCCGAGCGCCTTACGAAGAGGCCATCCGCTCGGCGCGCGAGCACGGCTTCGTCCAGAACGAGGGCCTGACCCATGAGTTGGCCGCGCGCTTCTACGCGGCGCGCGGCTTTGAGACCATTGCCTACGCCTATCTGCGAAACGCGCGGCACTGCTATCTTCGGTGGGGGGCGCTCGGCAAAGTGCGGCAACTCGACCAGCGTTATCCGCGGCTGCAGGGAGAAACGTCTCTCGCCTACCGCAACTATTCGGCGCGCCTGTCGAGCAACTGGATGTCGGGACGGTGGTGAAGGCATCGCAGGCGGTGTCCGGCGAGATCGTCCTCGCCAACCTTATCAAAACGCTGCTGCGGATCGCGGTCGAACATGCCGGCGCCGAGCGTGGCCTGCTGATCCTGTTCCCGGGCGACGAGCCGCGGATCGCGGCGGAAGCGACGACCGGCCGCGGCCAGGTCGAGGTCACGCTGCGCCAGACGGCCGTGTCACCGGCCGAGCTTCCCGAATCCGTGCTCCATTACGTGATCCGGACGCGGGAAAGCGTGATCCTCGATGACGCCTTGGCGCAGAATCCGTTCTCGGCGGATGAGTACATCCGCCAGAAGTACGCCCGGTCGGTCCTCTGCCTGCCGCTGGTGAAGCAGGCCAAGCTGATCGGGGTGCTGTATCTCGAGAACAATCTGGCGTCGCACGTGTTCACGGCCGCCCGGATCTCGGTACTGGAAGTGTTGGCATCGCAAGCGGCGATTTCGCTGGAGAACGCGCGCCTGTACAACGATCTCCGGGAACGGGAGGCCAGGATCCGCCGCCTGGTCGACGCGAACATCGTCGGGATTGTAATCTGGGATTTTCAGGGCCGGATCATCGAAGCCAACCAGGCCTTTCTCGATATCGTCGGATATGCCCGGGAAGATCTCGCCTCGCTGCGATGGACGGAGCTGACGCCGGCCGAATGGCGCGATGTCGACGACCAGGCCTTCGCAGAGCTGAAGGCGGCTGGAACAGTCCAACCGCGTGAAAAAGAGTACTTTCGCAAAGACGGCAGCCGCGTGCCGGTGCTGGTCGCCCGCGCGGTTTTCGAGTGGAACCCGGATGAAGGCGTCGCCTTCGTGTTGGATCTGACGGAGCGCAAGCATGTCGAGGGGGCGTTGCGCGATGCGCAAGCGAACCTGGCGCATGTAATGCGGATAACAACATTGGGCGAACTGACTGCCTCGATTGCTCATGAAGTGAACCAGCCGCTCGCCGGCGTCGTCGCCAACGCCGAAGCCTGTCTGCGCTGGCTCGATCGCGAAACGCCCGACCTGGAGGAAGCGCGCCGTTCGGTGAGATGGATCATGGACGACGGCAATCGAGCAAGCGAGGTGATCCGGCGCGTACGAGCGCTCGCTAAAAAGACCGAGCATCGAGAAGGTGACGCTTGACCTCAATGACGTCGTCAGGGAGGCCATCGCGCTGGTGCAGCGTGAGTTAGCCAGCCAACAGGTGTCGTTGCGAATGGAGTTGGCACCGGCTCTACCCATGATCCTGGGTGATCGGGTCCAATTGCAGCAGGTCATTATTAACCTGGTGATGAATGGCATTGAAGCGATGCAATCGGTCACGGATCGGCCGCGCGAACTGGTGGTCCGATCAGGCCAGGACGAGACACAGCAAGTGCTCGTCAGTGTGGCGGATTGCGGCGTCGGGATCGCCGCCGAGAACGTTGCCCGGCTGTTCAACCCCTTCTTCACCACCAAATCCAGCGGCATGGGTATGGGACTTCTCGATCTGCCGTTCGATCATCGAAGCCCACGGTGGCCGGCTGTCGACTTCAGGTAATGAGGGGCCCGGTGCGACGTTTCAGTTCACCTTGCCGGTGAGCGCAGACGCCGCGTCGTGATTCTCGCCGCTGCGGGAAGGAGACCTCGCGCTCTACCGGGGGTCCGGCAACGGCCTGACGCCGATCCTGCTTGTTGCCGCGGATGAAAGCTCGCCCGGTTGCGTCGAGCGGCTTCAACACGAATATGCGCTCAAAGCCGAACTTGACGCTGACTGGGCAGCGCGACCGGTCACGCTGACGCGCCACAACGGCGGCATGGCGCTAGTGCTCGAGGATCCCGGCGGTACGCCGGCCGATCGACTGCTTGGCCGGCCGCTGGACGTATCGCATTTCCTGCGCATCGCGATCCCTCTCGCGGGCGCGCTCCGCCATGTGCACGAGCGTGGCCTTATCCATAAGGACATCAAGCCGGCAAATATCCTGGTGGACGCGGCAAGCGGCGGCGTGTGGCTGACGGGGTTCGGCATTGCCTCGCGTCTGCCGCGCGAGCGGCAAGCCCCCGCCCCGCCGGAGGTGATCGCGGGGACGCTCGCCTACATGGCGCCGGAACAAACCGGCCGGATGAACCGCTCGGTGGACTCGCGCAGCGATCTCTATGCTCTCGGCGTCACCTTCTACGAGATGCTTACGGGGCAGCTGCCCTTCACGGCTACCGATCCGATGGAGTGGGTGCATTGCCATATCGCCCGGCAACCGGCGCCGCTCGAGTGAGCGGGTCGCGGGCATCCCCGGGCCGCTGTCGGCAATTGTGATGAAGCTCCTCGCCAAGACCGCCGAGGAGCGCTACCAAACCGCGGCCGGCCTGGAGCGCGACCTCCGGCGCTGCCTTGCTGCGTGGGAGGCTGAGCAGCGGATCGACGCCTTCCCGCTGGGCCAACAGGACAAGCCCGACCGGCTTTTGATTCCCGAGAAACTGTACGGCCGAGAGCGCGAGATCGAGACCTTGCTCGCTGCCTTCGACCGCGTCGTCACCAGCGGCCGGCCGGAGCTGACGCTGGTCTCCGGCTATTCCGGCATCGGCAAGTCCGCCGTCGTCAATGAGCTGCACAAGGCGCTGGTGCCGCAGCGCGGCCTTTTTGCTTCCGGCAAGTTCGATCAGTACAAGCGCGACATCCCCTATGCGACCTTGGCGCAAGCGTTTCAGAGCCTGATCCGCCCGCTTCTGGGCAAGAGCGACGCCGAGCTGTCCGGCTGGCGCGACGCGCTGCACGAGGCGCTGAGCCCGAACGGGCGGCTCATGATCGACGTTGTCCCCGAATTGAAGCTCCTCATCGGAGAGCAACCCCCGGTCGCGGAGCTGCCGCCGCAGCAGGCACAAGGCCGTCTCCATCTGGTTTTCCGGCGGTTTCTCGGCGTCTTCGCGCGGGCCGAACATCCGCTGACACTTTTTCTCGACGATTTGCAATGGCTCGACGCGGCAACGCTCGACATGCTCGCCGAGCTGTTGATCCACGCGGATGTGCAGCAGTTGCTGGTGATCGGCGCCTACCGGGATAACGAGATCGGCCCCACTCATCCGCTTCTGCACGCGCTCGATGCTATCCGCAAGGCGGGAGCGTTCGTGCAGGAGATTAGTCTTGCGCCGCTCGCCCAAGAAGACCTCGGGCGGCTCATTGCGGATACGCTTAGCTGTGCGCCGGGCGGTGCCGCCCCGTTGGCGCGACTGGTGGACGAGAAGACGGGTGGCAATCCGTTTTTTGCCATTCAGTTCATTTCTGCGATCGCCGAAGAGGGGCTGCTTCGCTTCGATCATGACGCGGCAAGCTGGCGCTGGGAGCTCGAACGCCTTCACGCCAGGGGGTACTCCGACAATGTGGTGGACCTTATGGTCGGGAAGCTGACCCGCCTGCCCGTCGAGACCCAGGCGGCGTTGCAGCAGTTCGCCTGCCTCGGCAACGTCGCCGAGATCACGATGCTTTCAATCGTTCTCGGGAAATCGAACGAGGACGTCCGTTCGGATCTCTGGGACGCCGTTCGTCTGGAACTGGTCGAGCACTTGGAGGGCTCGTACAAATTCATCCACGACCGCGTCCAAGAGGCCGCCTATTCACTCATACCGGAACGGTTGCGCGCCGAGGCGCACCTCCGCATTGGAAGGCTGCTTGCGGCGCATACCCCTGCGGAAAAACGCGAAGAGGCCATCTTCGAAATCGTCAATCAGCTCAACCGCGGCGCCGCCTTGATCACCTCACGAGACGAGTGTGAGCAGCTGGCCGAGTTCAACCTGCTCGCGGGCCAGCGCGCCAAGGCCACCACCGCCTACGCCTCGGCTCTCACCTATCTCGCCGCCGGTGCGGCCGTGTTGCCGGAAGAACTCGTGGGAGCGCCGGCACGAGCTCACCTTTGCGCTGGAGCTGCACCGGGGCGAATGCGAGTTCCTCACCGGCGCGCTGACGGAAGCGGAACAGCGGCTGGCGGGGCTGTCAACCCGCGCCGCAAATACGGTGGAACGAGCCACGGTCGCATGCTTGCGCGTGGATCTGTACACGACCCTCGATCAGAGTAGCCGTGCCATTGCCGTAGGTCTCGACTACCTCCGGCATCTGGGCATCGACTGGTCGCCGCATCCGACGGAAGAGGAAGCGCGACGCGAATACGAGCGGATCTGGTCGCAGCTCGGGAGCCGCACGATCGAGGCTCTGATCGAGCTGCCTTTGATGAGCGACCCGGCATCCCTCGCGACGCTGGAGGTTCTGACCAAGATCGGGCCACCTGCATTCTATACGGATGAGAACCTGATCGCCCTGGTCACCTGCCGAGCGGTCAATCTCAGCCTCGAGCGCGGCAACTGCGACGCTTCGTGCATCGCTTATGCGTACCTTGGCATAATCGCGGGCCCCCGCTTCGGCGACTACCAGGCGGCATACCGCTTCGGTCAGCTCGGCTATGACCTGGTCGAAGGACGAGGACTGACGCGTTTCCGGGCCAGGATCTATATGGACTTTGGCAATGTCGTTCTGCCCTGGACGAGACATATCCGGGATGGCCGCGATCTGGTACGCCGCGCGTTCGAGGCGGCAAACAAGGTCGGCGACCTCACTTACGCCGCCTACTGCGGCAACGAATTGAACACGAACCTTCTCGCGGCGGGCGATCCGCTTGCCGAGGTGGAACGCGAAGCCGAGCATGGCCTCGCGTTCGCGCAGAAGGCGCGGTTCGGGTTTGTCATTAACTCCATCGCCCCCCAGCTCGGGCTGATCCGGACGCTGCGCGGCTTGACGCCGACATTCGGCTCCTTCGACGATGAGCAGTTTGATGAGCGTCGGATCGAGCGCCATTTTTCAGAAAATCCGGATTTGGCGTTTGTCGAGTGCTGGTACTGGGTCCGCAAGCTGCAGGCGCGCTTCTTCGCCGGCGAGTATGCGTCGGCGATCGAGGCCTCGTGCCGGGCGCAACGGCTGCTCTGGACATCGCCATCCTACTTCGAAAAGGCCGAATATCGGTTTTACAGCGCGCTGTCGCACGCCGCATCCCGCGACGCCGCGCCGGCGGACCAGCGGCAGCAGCATGTCGACGCATTGGCCGCCCACCACCGGCAGCTCCAGCTCTGGGCGGCGAATTGCCCGGACAATTTCGAGAACCGCGCCGCGCTGGTCGGCGCCGAGATCGCGCGCATCGAAGGCCGGGAGCTCGATGCCGAGCGCCTCTACGAACAGGCCATCCGCTCGGCCCGCGCCAACGGCTTTATTCACAATGAGGCGCTCGCCAATGAGCTCGCTTCCCGCTTCTATGCGGCGCGTGGCTTCGAGAAAATTGCCCGTGTGTATTTGCAGGACGCCCGCTACGGCTATCTGCGTTGGGGAGCCGATGGCAAGGTGCGGCAACTCGACGAGATCTATCCACACCTCAGGGAGGAAGAGCCAACGCTCGCTCCGACGAGCACGATCGGGGCGCCGGTCGAACACCTCGATCTTGCGACCGTGATCAAAGTGTCGCAGGCCGTCTCGGGCGAGATCGTCCTGGAAATGCTCATCAAGACGCTGCTAAGGATCGCGGTCGAGCATGCGGGCGCCGAGCGTGGCCTGCTCATCCTGTTCCCGGACGACGAGCCACGGATCGCGGCGGAAGCGACGACCGACCGCGGCCAGTTGATAACGCCAACCAAAGAAGCGTGAATGGCGGTAGAAGCCCCGGCTAAGAGAGCCTCGGCCGGCGGTTGATCCGCGCCGCGGACTTGCTCCACTGGCTCGCCTTTGAATCATGCTTCTCAGGATAACGGCTCTCCCTGCACGCCCCGAAATCCCATCGCCAGCACGTAGCGCTCGGAAGAATCTTTCCGGCTCGATGCCGGCTTGACGTGCTTGACGCTGGCAAAATCGTGCTTGAGTTGCGTCATCAGGGTCGCGTCGGCGCCGCTTTGAAAAACCTTGGCGACAAACGTTCCGCCGGTTTTGAGCACGTCGGAAGCAAACGCGGCGGCGCCTTCCACCAGGCCGAGGATGCGCAGCTGGTCGGTCTTGCGGTGGCCGGTGGTGTTGGCCGCCATGTCGGACAACACCACATCGGCGCGGCCGCCCATCATCTTCAGCAACTTGTCCGGCGCATCTTCGCTTAGAAAATCAAGCTGCGCAAAGCTGACGCCTGGTATTTCCGGCATCTCCAGAAGATCGATGGCGACGACCTTGCCCTTGCCGTCGGCCGCGCCGACGCGTTTGGCCGCGATCTGGCTCCAGCCGCCGGGCGCAGCGCCTAGATCGACCACCGTGATGCCGGATTTGAGAAAATGGTACTTGTCGTCGATTTCGATCAGCTTGTAGGCCGCGCGCGAGCGCAAGCCATCCCGTTTGGCCTGCGCCACATAGGGATCGTTGAGCTGCCGCTCCAGCCAGAGCTTTGATGACAGCTTAAGCCTGCCGCCGCTCTTGACGGTGACCCGCAGCCGCCCGGTGGTGTCTTTCGCCATAATCCAGGGCTCTAGCACATCGCGGGCCGATGCGCCTATCGGCATCCGCTGAGCGCACCGTCCTCGCGCATCATCTCGACCAGCATCCCCTCGCGCAGGCCGCGATCGGCGACGCGCAACCGCGGCAGCGGAAACGCATTGCGGATCGCGTCGAGAATGGCGCAGCCCGCCAGCACCAGATCGGCGCGCTCGACGCTGATGCAATTGTTGTTGGCGCGCTCCTGATAGCTCATGCCGAGCAGGCGCGCGATGGTCGCGGTGATATCCGCATCACTCATCCAGACGCCGTCGATGCGGCGGCGATCGTATCGCACCAGGTTGAGGTGGACCCCGGCCAGCGTTGTCACCGTGCCGGAGGTGCCGAGCAGGTGCATATCCCGCAAGTCGTCGCCATGCTCGGTCGCGAACGGGGCGATGTATTGCGCGACCTCCTGCACCATCAGCGCATAGGATTGCGGCGTGACGTCCCTGCCGCCGAAATGCTCGGCCAATGTGACGACGCCAAGCGGGATCGACATCCACGCCTTGATAACAGGCACGGCGTTTTGCACGTCCGGATCGCGCTCGATCCGAACCAGTTCCGTCGAGCCGCCGCCGATGTCGAACAAGATGGCGCCCCGCCCGTGCGGGTCGAGCAGCGGCGAGCAGCCGATCACGGCGAGCGTCGCTTCGGTCTCGCGATCGATCACTTCCAGCCGGATGCCGGTCTCGGCGGCAACCCGATCCCGAAAACCGTCGGCGTTCGATGCCGCGCGGCAGGCTTCGGTTGCGATCAGCCGCAGGCGCCCGGCCTTTTTGGACTGGATCTTGTCGCGGCAAATGCTCAAGGCGGCGATGGCGCGTTCGATCGCGGCGTCGCTGATACAGCCGGTCGCCGAGATTCCCTCCCCCAGCCGGATGATCCGCGAGAACGAATCGACCACGCGAAATCCGTCGCCGGTCGGACAGGCGATCAGCAGGCGGCAGTTGTTGGTGCCAAGGTCCAGCGCCGCGTAGACGCCGGTTCCCGCGGCCGGCGCGGCCACGACCGACCCCTGCAGGCCGCCGAGCGGCCTTTGGCCGTTCATGCTGCGCGGCCTCTGGCCATCGTCTCCGCGTGGCCCAAAGCCATCGCGAAGCCGCGTGTCATCGTTCATTCAAAATGTCTTTCCGCGGCCAGTTCGGGCCGACGAGGAATTTCCGTTCACGGAAACTTTAGCAGTGCCGAGCGTTGGCGCAACAGCCGTTCACATAGGACCATGCCCAATCAGGCGTTGTCGTTCGGATATCGGTGCGTTATCTCAGGGGAAGCCGCCAAATCGCGCAAAAAACAAGCAATTTCAAGGATTTTCTGATGCAGGATCATACGTCTCCGTCTTCTCTGGAAAACGCTATCGCAGTGCAAAAATTCGGCGTCGGGCAGCCGGTCCGCCGCAAGGAAGACGACACGCTGGTGCGCGGCAAGGGCAAATACACCGACGATTTCAATCTGCCCGGCCAGGCCTATGCGTGGATCGTGCGCTCCAGCCATGCCCACGGCATCATCCGCGGCATCGACACGGCGGCCGCCAGGGCCATGCCGGGCGTGCTCGGCGTCTGGACCGGCGCCGACCTCACTGCTGCCAATTACGGCCCCTACACCTGCGGCCTGCCGCTGAAGAGCCGCGATGGCACGCCGCTGTTGCAGACCAATCGCACCGCGCTGATGACCGACAAGGTGCGCTATGTCGGCGATCCCGTCGCCTTCGTGGTTGCCGAGACGCTGGCGCAGGCGCGCGACGCCGGCGAAGCCGTGGTGGTCGATATCGACCCGTTGCCATCAGTCACCAGCGCCGAGGAGGCTGCAAAACCCGGCGCGCCGCAGCTCTACGATCACATCCCCAACAATGTGGCGCTGGATTATCACTATGGCGACGCCGCCAAGGTCGAAGCCGCGTTTGCCAGCGCCGCGCATGTCACAAAACTCGATATCGTCAACACCCGCGTCGCCGTGGTGGCGATGGAGCCGCGCGCCGCGCTCGCCTCCTACGACAAGACAAGCGAGCGCTACACCATTCAGGTTCCGACCCAGGGCGTCGCCGGCAATCGCATGAACCTCGCCAAGAACATCCTGAAAGTTCCGAACGAGAAGGTTCATCTGCTGACCCCCAATGTCGGCGGCTCCTTTGGCATGAAGAACATCAACTATCCCGAATATCTTTGTATCCTGCATGCGGCGAAGACGCTGGGCCGTCCGGTGAAATGGACCGACGAGCGATCGACCAGCTTCCTGTCCGACAGCCACGGGCGCGCGGGACAGATTCACGGCGAGCTTGCGCTGGACAGCGAAGGCAAGTTCCTCGCGGTCAAAATCTCGGGCTACGGCAATCTCGGCGCCTATATCACCGGCGTCGCGCCAAGTCCGCTATCCCTCAACGTCGGCAAGAACCTCGCCAGCGTCTATCGCACGCCGCTGATGAGCGTCGACATCAAGACCGTCCTGACCAACACCACGCTGATGGGCGCCTATCGCGGCGCCGGACGTCCCGAGGCCAACTATTACATGGAGCGCCTGATCGATCGCGCCGCCGACGAGATGGGCATCAACCGGTTGACGCTGCGCAAGCGCAATTTCATCAAGTCCGCGCAGATGCCGTTCGCGGCGTCGTCCGGCGTCACCTATGACAGCGGCGATTTCCAGGGCGTGTTCAACAAGGCGCTCGAGATCTCCGATCAGGCCAATTTCGCCAAGCGCAAGAAGGAGAGCCGCAAGCGCGGCAAGCTGCGGGGCATTGCGATCGGCTCCTATCTCGAAGTCACCGCCCCTCCCGGCGTCGAACTCGGCAAGATCCTGTTCGAGGATGACGGCTCGGTCCGGCTGATCACCGGCACGCTCGACTACGGTCAGGGTCATGCCACGCCGTTCTCGCAGGTTCTGTCGGCGCAACTCGGTGTCCCCTTCGAAAGCATAAAACTCGAACAGGGCGACAGCGACCTCGTGCATACCGGCAGCGGCACCGGCGGCTCGCGCTCCATCACCGCCAGCGGGATGGCGATCGTGGAGGCCTCAAAACTCGTCATCGAGAAGGGCAAGCGCGCAGCCGCCCATCTGATGGAAGCCTCGGAAGGCGACATCGAATTCGGCAATGGCCGTTTCACCATCGCCGGCACCGACCGCAGCATCGACATTATCGAACTGGCGCGCCGCTTGCGCGAAGGCAAGATGCCGGAGGGCGTGCCGACCTCGCTCGACGTCGACCATACCACCGAGGCCGTGCCGTCGACCTTCCCCAATGGCTGCCACGTCGCCGAAGTCGAGATCGACCCCGAAACCGGGATCGTGCAGATCGTGCGCTATACCGGCGTCAACGATTTCGGCACCATCGTCAATCCGCTGCTGGTCGCCGGCCAGTTACACGGCGGCGTCGCGCAAGGCATCGGACAGGCGCTGATGGAAGAAGTCAGCTACGACGCAAGCGGCCAGCCGATCACCGGATCGTTCATGGACTACGCGATGCCGCGCGCCGAAGATATTCCAATGATGGAGGTCGGAGATCATCCGGTGCCGGCCAAATCCAATCCGCTGGGCACCAAGGGCTGCGGCGAAGCCGGCTGCGCCGGCAGCCTCTCCACCATCGTCAACGCGGTGCTCGATGCGCTATCGGAATACGGCATCACGCATATCGACATGCCGCTGACCCCGGAGCGGGTCTGGCGCGCGATACGGGATGCGAAGAAGAAGGCGGCGTAAACGTTTAAGTCGCTGCGCACGTCTGACTCGCAGCAGCACAGCTCGTCATACGCCGGGCTTGACCCGGCGTATCCATCAAGCTTCATGAGCAGTCTCGCGAAGAAGAGTGGATGGCCCGGGTCAAGGCCCGGCACGACGACTGATGTTCGCGGCGTGTAGCAACGCCAGCCCCTACGCCGCCGCCTGCTCGCGCGGCTGGTAGATCGCGATGTGCTGGCAATGCGCCAGCGGCGTGCGGCCGTTGGCGACGACCAGCGCGTCGAGTTCGACGAAGCGGTGGCCCTTCTTTTCATAATTGCCGGTGACTTTTGCACGCGCCGTCAGCTCGTCGCCGCTGCGAGCGGCGTTGAGAAGCTGCATCCGGCTGCCGACATGAATCCACGGCCCGAGAATGGCGTTGTCGACCAGCACCTTGTTCATGACCCGCTGCAGCAGGCCGGGATGACCAAGTCCTTCGCTGGCGTAAATCGGATCGCGCTCGCGCACATCCGCCAGATATTCTAATGCCGCCTCGCCGGCCCATGCGCGCGGCACGGTGCCAAGCCACTTGCCGAGTTCATATGATGTCGCATTCACCGGCCTGCGCTCGGTCACCGCGGCGGTCTCGCGGAAATCCGAAATCGAGAGCGTCGGGGCGGACGCCGGCAGCGAGGCGCTCCCGGTCGCGCAGAGCTGGCCGCGGCTTTCGACCTCAATCGAAAGCACGCCATCGCTCTCCTCGCCGGTCACCTCAGCGGTTTCGCCGTCATAAACCGGCTTGACGAAGCGGGCTTCGATCAGCCCACGCTCCAGAAACGCGCGACCCCATTTCGCAACCGGCAGGTGCATCATATAGGCCATGACGTCGACGCCCGGCACCAGCCCGCCGCTGAAACCGAACCGGCGCGCCACCGTGTCGTCGTGCATCTTGTTTTCGGAGAGTTTCGCGGTGTTGTAGGCCTGGACACGGTAAGTTTCGAGCCGGCTTGTCATGTCTTGGTTTTCCCTGATTTTGGTCGTCTTTCCCACGGGTAATCGTACGCAAAGCAAACGCCGTGGCAAGCGTGTTCCGATCCGTGTTTTGCTCGCAATTCCGCTGCCGATGGGCTACCACGCGCATCTTGAGAGCGCCGCCTGGGCTCCCTAGCTAAATCCCCAACCGATGACGTCAATTTTGAACACCACCCGCATCTATGTCGACGCCGATGCCTGCCCGGTCAAAGACGAAATCTACCGCGTCGCCGCCAGGCATGGCCTGCCGGTCAGCGTGGTCGCCGGTAATTTCATTCGGGTGCCGCAGGATGCGCTGATCGAGCGTGTCGCGGCGGGTTCCGGGATGGACGCTGCCGACGACTGGATTGCGGAACGCGCGGGCAAAGGCGATATCGTTGTCACCTCCGACATCCCGCTGGCGAGCCGCTGCGTCAAGGCAGGCTGCGAGGTGATCGCGCCGAACGGCAAGCCGTTTACGGAACAATCGATCGGCATGACGCTGGCGGTTCGCAACCTGATGACCGATTTGCGTTCATCCGGCGAGGTGACCGGCGGTCCCAAATCCTTCGCACCGCGCGACCGCTCGGCGTTTCTGTCGGCGCTCGATCAGGCCATCCGCCGCATCCAGCGCGAACGGGCGAACCAGCCCGTCCAAAAACAAAGTTGAATTGAAAATCCATGGCGCCTCCGCTGATCCAGTTGAAAGACATCGCGCTGACCTTCGGCGGCACGCCGCTATTGTCGGGCGTCGAACTGTCGGTGTCATCGGCCGAGCGCGTCTGTTTGATCGGCCGCAACGGCTCGGGCAAATCGACGCTGCTGAAGATCGCGGCCGGCCTCGTCGAACCCGACAGCGGCAGTCGCTTCGTGCAACCCGGCGCGACCATCCGCTATCTGCCGCAGGAGCCGGATTTTGCGGGCTTCGCAACCACGCTGGCCTATGTCGAGGCTGGCCTCGGCCCCGGCGACGACCACTATCAGGCCAGCTATGTGCTGGAGCAGCTCGGGCTTCGCGGTGATGAAGATCCCGCAAATATCTCCGGCGGCGAAGCCCGCCGCGCGGCGCTGGCGCGCGTGCTGGCGCCCTCGCCCGATATCCTGCTGCTGGACGAGCCGACCAACCATCTCGATCTCACCACCATCGAATGGCTGGAAAGCGAGCTCGACAGCCGCCGCAGCGCGCTCGTCATCATCAGCCATGACCGCCGTTTCCTGTCCAACCTGTCGCGCTCTACCGCCTGGCTCGACCGCGGCCAGATCAGGCAGATCGACCGCGGTTTTAGCGCGTTCGAGGCCTGGCGCGACGAGGTGCTGGCCGAGGAAGAGCGCGACCAGCACAAGCTCGACCGCAAGATCGTCAACGAGGAGCACTGGCTGCGCTACGGCGTTTCCGGCCGCCGCAAGCGCAACGTCAAGCGGCTCGGCAATCTCTACGCGCTGCGCGACCAGCGCCGGAACTATCGCGGCGCCACCGGAGACGCCAATCTCGCCGCCGCGGAAGCCGACAAATCCGGCAAACTGGTCATCGAAGCCAGGAACATCGGCAGGTCATATGGGGATCGCAAGATCGTCGACGGTTTCTCGATCCGGATACAGCGCGGCGACCGCATCGGCATTGTCGGGCCGAACGGCGTCGGCAAGACCACGCTGATCGACATGTTGACCGGCGCGCAGCCGCCGGACAGCGGCAGCATCCGGTTCGGCGCCAATATCGAGATGGCGACGCTGGACCAGCATCGCGAAAGCCTCGATCCAAAATCTACGCTGGCCGACGCCCTGACCGGCGGCGGCAGTGACAATGTGATGGTCGGCGGCAAGCCGAAGCACGTGGTCAGCTACATGAAGGATTTTCTGTTCGCGCAGGAACAGATGCGCACGCCGCTGGAGGTGCTCTCCGGCGGCGAGCGCGGCCGGCTGATGCTGGCGCGCGCGCTGGCAAAGCCCTCCAACCTGCTGGTGCTGGACGAGCCGACCAACGATCTCGATCTCGAAACCCTCGACGTGCTGGAGGAAATGCTCGGCGATTACGAAGGCACCGTGATCCTGATCAGCCACGACCGCGATTTTCTCGATCGGGTGGTCACTTCGGTGATCGCGCCGGAAGGCGATGGCCGCTGGATCGAATATGCCGGCGGCTATACCGACATGCTGGCGCAGCGCGGCGCCGACTTGAAGCGCGAGGCGGTGAAGGCTGCTACGGTCGAACGCGAAAAGGCGGCGACGGGCAGCGCGCCTTCGGGCACATCGAAGCGGCGGCTCAATTTCAACGAAAAGCACGCGCTGGAGACGCTGCCCAGGACGATCGCGAAGCTGCAGGCCGAAATAGCCAAACAGCAGCGGCATCTTGACGATCCCAATCTGTTCCAGAAGGATCGCAAGAAGTTCGATGCCGCCTCTGACGCGCTTACAAAAGCGCAAAAGGAGCTGCAGCAGGCAGAGGACAAGTGGCTGGAACTTGAAGTGCTGCGCGAAGAGATAGAGCAGGCCTGACCCATGACCACACCATCCTTCGAGGCTCGCCGAAAACGGCTCGCACCTCAGGATGACGCTTTGCCTGTTGCCGTCACCCTGAGGTGCGCGCACTTTCTTGCGCGCCTCGAAGGGCGACGGCACAACTGGAGTTTATGTCGATGACCACACCGCTTGCCGCCAAAATCGCCCGCGACTACGGCACGCCCGCCGCCGTCATCGACATGGACCGCGTCGAGCGCAACATCGCGCGGATCCAGGCCGCCTGCGATGCCGCCGGCGTCGCCAACCGCCCGCATATCAAGACCCACAAGAGCCCGATGCTGGCGAAGCTTCAGATTGCCGCCGGCGCCAGGGGCATCACCTGCCAGAAACTCGGCGAAGCCGAAGTGATGGCGGACGCCGGCATCGACGACATCCTGATCAGCTACAATCTGATCGGCGAGGAGAAAATGGCCCGGCTCGGCGCGCTGCAGGCCAAGGCCCATATGACCGTCGCCGTCGACAATTCGGTCGTGGTCGCGGGGCTGCCGCAGGCGGCAGCGGCTTCCGGCCGCCCGCTCTCGGTGGTGGTCGAGTGCGACACTGGCCGCAAGCGCGCCGGGGTCGAAACCCCGGCGGAAGCCATTGCGCTGGCGCGCGAGATCGCGGCGTCCAAGGGGCTGACCTTTGCCGGCTTCATGCTGTACCCGACCGAAACCGGCTGGGCCGAGGCGCAGAAGTTTTATGACGAGGCGCTGGCTGGCGTCCGCGCGCACGGGCTGGAAGCGGCGATGGTGTCGACCGGCGGCACGCCGAATCTGAAAAATGTCGGCAAGCTCAAGGGCGCCACCGAGCATCGGCCGGGCACCTACATCTACAATGACCGGATGCAAGTCGCAGCCGGCGTCGCCAGCTGGGACGATTGTGCGCTGAACATCTATTCAACTGTCGTCAGCCGCGCCGGTCCGGATCGCGGCATTCTCGATGCCGGCTCGAAGACGCTGACCTCCGACACCGGCGGCGGGCTCGACGGCCACGGCCTGATCCTGGAACATCCCGAAGCCCGGATCGCGCGCTTCGCCGAGGAGCACGGCTTTCTTGACCTGACCCGCAGCAACACCCGGCCCAATGTCGGCGACGTCGTGCGGATCGTGCCGAACCATGTCTGCGTGGTCGTCAACATGATGGACGAAGTGGTGATGGTTCGCGGCGACGAGATCATCGGCACGCTGCCGGTGGCGGCACGCGGGAAGTTGCGGTAGGCGAATAGGGAGTAGCGAATAGCGAATAGGGAAACTTCCACTCGCTATTCGCCATTCGCCATTCGCCTCTCCAGCCACTTCAACGCCCCCTTCCCGCCGCAGCGCCGGTGGCGAACGAGGCCTGCAGCAGATAGCCGCCGGTCGGCGCCTCCCAGTCGAGCATCTCGCCGGCGGCGAACAGGCCGGGCATGCGGCGGATCATGAAATCGGCAATCGAGTTCATCGAACGAAATCCCGCCCGCGGTCGAGATCGCGCGCGCGATCGGCGCCAGGCCATCGAGCTCGACCGGCACCGCGTTGATCAAGCCGGCCGAGACTTGTAGTCGACAGCGACGACAGCGACACGCCGGACGCAATCGCCGTCTCCTGCAACAGGCCGATGGCGACCGGCGACAGATGAACAGCCTTGCGAAGAAAATTGGACAGCGATTGCCTGCCGCGCGGCCTGGATAACTGCGCAACCAACTCCTGCGTATCGAGATCGGGCCGCAATGCGATGTGGAGCGTCGCCTGCCCTGAACTGGCGATGGCCTCGCGCAAGTCAGCCGAGAGCGCGTAGACCGCGCCGCCCTCAACGCCGCTGCGCGTAATCATGGCTTCTCCGCGCACGGTCTGCGAACCGAACGACAGCGCAATACCCTTGAGCGGATGGCCTTCAAAACGGTCGCGGAAAATGTCGGACCAGGCGACGGTGAATCCGCAATTGGCTGATCGAAGCGGCGATATCGTCACGCCCCTGGCAGTGAGCGTTTCCACCCACGCGCCGTCGGACCCGAGCCGCGGCCAGCTTGCGCCGCCGAGCGCCAGCACGGTGGCACGTGCCTCGACAACGCGCTTCCCGTCCGGGGTCTGAAACGACAGATGCCCGTCGTCATCCCAGCCGGTCCAGCGATGGCGCAGCTTGAATTGCACGCCGATCGAGTCCAGCCGCCGCAACCAGGCGCGCAGCAGCGGCGAGGCCTTGAACGATTTCGGGAAAACCCGGCCGCTGGAGCCGACGAACGTCGGCTGCCCCAGTGCTTCGCTCCATTCGCGCAAGCGCATCCGGCGGAAATGCCGAGATCGCGGCCGCGAGCTGCGGCATCGCTTTGCCGTAGCGCGCGAGAAACGCAGGCAACGCCTCGCTGTGCGTCAGATTGAGCCCGCCACGTCCCGCCATGAGCAACTTGCGGCCCACTGATGGCATCGCGTCGTAGACCGTGACGCTTGCGCCGCCGCTGGCCAGCACCTCAGCCGCCATCAGTCCGGCGGGGCCGGCGCCGATGACGGCGACTCGAGAATTTGAATTCAGCATCGCCGCGAACGAGATGCGCTCCCTCTCCCCGTTGGGGAGAGGGCTGGAGTGAGGGGGATCACGGCATCGAAGTACGGGTTCAGCCCCCTCGCCCGCGCCTGCGGCGCGACCTCTCCCCACCGGGGAGAGGTAGTCCGAACTCGATGCACAATATACATCAGCCTGCCTTACAACTTCACGCCCGCTCTCGCCGCGGCCTGCCCGACATATTTCTGGGTCTGCTGGAACGCGCCTTCCAGCGCCTTGGCTTTCGACATGTCGCTGATTTCGGCGAAATGCGCCGCGACCGCATCGGGCGTCCAGTCGGATTGGGCCAAGTTGATGCCTTCGGTCTCCATGATCTTGATCACCGCGAAGGAACCGGCGCCCGCGCCCATGATGGTGCGCGTCGGCGCGTCCTCGCTCAGCAGATAAAGCACCGCCGGCGTGATTGCTTCCGGCTTCATCAGCGCCAGCGCCTGCGGCGGCAGCAATTCTTCGGTCATCCGCGTCGCCGCGGTCGGCGAAATCGTGTTGACGCGGATGTTGTTCTTGCGGCCTTCCTCGGCCAGCACGTTCATCAGGCCGACCATGCCGGTTTTCGCCGCGCCGTAATTGGCCTGGCCGAAATTACCGAACAGGCCCGACGATGACGTGGTCACGACGATGCGGCCGTAATTGCGCTCGCGCATGCCGTCCCACACCGCCTTGCAGCAATAGAACGTGCCGGTGAGATGGACGTCCATCACCTTGGCAAAATCGGCAATTTCCATTTTGGCGAAGGATTTGTCGCGCAGGATGCCGGCATTGGCGCAGAGCAGATCGACGCTGCCCCATTCCCTGGTGGCGCGATCCACCATCGCCTTGACCTGCTCGAAATTGGAGACATCGGCGCCGTCGGCGATCGCCACGCCGCCCGCTTTCCGGATTTCCTCGACCACGGTTTCGGCTGGCGTCAGCGATCCGCCGGTGCCGTCGCGGGCGCCACCGAAATCATTGACGACGACTTTGGCGCCGCGGCTCGCCAGCCCCAGCGCGTGCGCGCGTCCAAGACCATTGCCCGCGCCGGTGACGATGGCGACGCGGCCGTCAAACCTGATTGTCATGATGTCGTTCCTGAATTCTTCTTCTCTCGTCATGCCCGGACTTGATCCGGGCATCCATCAAATCGACGAAGGTGGCTTATTGATCAGTGATGGATTGCTGGGTCAAGCCCGGCAATGACAAGTGACGTTTAAGCAAAATAGATCAGGCCGATCCAGTCGGCCACGATGGCCGGCTTCTCCTCGCCCTCGATTTCGACGCTGACGCTGGTTCGCGACAGCAACTCCGTTGGCTTGCGCAGCTTGGCTTCCATCAACGTGAAGCGGCCGCGGACGCGCGAGCCTGCGCGTACCGGCGAGATGAAACGCAGCTTGTCGAAGCCGTAATTGACCCCCATCGTCGTGCCCTCGATCACCGGCATCACCTCGTACGACATGATGCTCAGCAGCGACATCGTCAGGAAGCCGTGCGCGACGGTAGTGCCGAATGGCGTTTCGCGCTTGGCCCGCTCGGGGTCGATGTGGATGAACTGGTGATCCTCGATCACGTCGGCAAATACGTTGATTCGGCTTTGGTCGACGAGATGCCATGACGACACCCCGACTTCGCGGCCGAGCATTTCCTGATAGGCTGAAAGCGAAATCGGGGGTTTCTTCCAGACTTCATTCATTCGTCAACTCTCCACCGATCCGGCCGACCGCACCTTCTGCAACTCCGGGAAGTCTTCTTCGCGGAATTCCTGGCCGCGCAGCGCGTCGCCGCGATCATTGTCGTGCTCCAGACGGCGCAACTGCACGCGGCGGATTTTTCCGGAAATCGTCTTCGGCAGTTCGGTCACGAGTTCGATCCGCCGGATGCGCTTGAACGGCGCCAGCCGCGTATGCAGGTGCCGGAAGATCGACAGCGCGGTCTCGCCCGAGCGCGCTGCGCCCGCCACCAGCAGCACATAGGCCTTGGGGACGGCGAGGCGAATTGGATCGGGACTGGGGACGACCGCGGCCTCCGCGACCGCTTCATGCTCGAGCAAGATGCTCTCAAGTTCGAACGGGCTGATCCGGTAGTCCGACGATTTGAAGACGTCATCGGAGCGGCCGACGAAGGTCAGATAACCCTCGTCGTCGGCAAACACCACGTCGCCGCTGCGATAGAGATCGCCGTCCGCGCCGCTCAATTTGCCGTCGTCGCCCTGATAGCCCTGCATCAGGCCCGCGGGCCTGTCGTCACCGAGCACCAGGGTGACCTCGCCCTCTTTCGTAACCTGTCCGTCAATGTCGGTGATCTGCACGCGGTACCCGGGCAGCGGACGGCCCATCGATCCGACCTTCACTTTTTGCCCCGGCGAATTCCCCGCCAATGCCGTGGTTTCGGTCTGGCCGTAGCCGTCGCGGATCGTCAGTCCCCACGCCGCGCGCACCTGGTCGATCACTTCGGGATTGAGCGGCTCGCCGGCGCCGCAGACTTCGCGCAGCGATACCTTGAAGGTTGCGAGCTTCTCCTGGATGAACAGCCGCCACACCGTCGGCGGCGCGCACAGCGTGGTGACGCCGCACCGCCCGATGGTTGCGAGCAATCCCTTGGCGTCGAAGCGCGGCTGATTGACCACGAACACGGTGGCGCCGGCATTCCAGGGTGCGAAGAAGCAGCTCCAGGCGTGCTTGGCCCAGCCGGGCGAGGAAATGTTGAGATGGATATCGCCCGGCTGCAGCCCGAGCCAGTACATCGTCGACAATCCGCCGACGGGATAGCTGCGCTGGCTGTGCCGCACCAGTTTTGGTTTCGCGGTCGTGCCTGACGTGAAGTACAGCAGCATCGGATCGTCGGCGTCCGGTCGGTCCATCCGGCTTGAAGGTTTCCGGAAAATCCGCGGCCTGTTCATACGGCAGCCAGCCGTCGTGCTTCGACGACGCGCCGACCACGATACGAACGAGATTGTCACCGCCGAGGCCGGCGAATTTCGCGACCTGGTCCTGCGACGCCACCACGACCTTGGCGCGGCCGCGATCGAGCCGGTCGCGCAATTCGTCCGGCGTCAGCAGCGTGGTCGCGGGGATCACCACCACGCCAAGCTTCATTGCCGCCAGCATGGTCTCCCACAGCGGAATGACATTGCCGAGCAGCAGCAGAAGATGATCGCCGCGCTTGAGGCCTTGTGCGCGCAGGAAGTTTGCCACCTGATTGGAGCGGCGCGACAGCGCCTCGAACGACAGTTTTGTTTCCCGGTTGCTGCCGGCATCGACGATCCACAGCGCCGGGCGGTCTTTGCTTTCCGGGTTGCGCGCCAGTTCGGCGTCGAACCAGTCCAGCGCCCAGTTGAACGGCACCGGATCCGGCCAGCGGAATCCCTTGACCGCCGCATCGTAATCGGTGCGATGCTTGAGCAGGAAGGAGCGCGCGTCCTGGAATGTCGTCATCGGTAATCAGCTATTTTCCGGCCAGGCTGCGGACATGCTGGATGATCCCGGAAAAATCCACCCCGCCATGGCCCGCGGCGTCGAACGCCTTGTAGATTTCCTGCGCATGCTTGCCAAGCGGCGTTGCCGCCCCCGTGGCCTTCGCCGCATCCTGCGCCAGCGTGAGGTCTTTCACCATCAGGACCGACGCGAAACCCGGTTTGTATTCGTTGTTCGCCGGCGATGTCGGCACCGGACCCGGCACCGGACAATATGATGTCAGCGACCAGCATTGCCCCGACGAGGTCGAGGCGACGTCGAACAGCGCCTGATGCGACAGCCCCAGCTTTTCGGCGAGCGCAAAGGCCTCGCTGACCGCGATCATGGAAATACCGAGGATCATGTTGTTGCAGATCTTCGCCGCCTGGCCTGCGCCGGCGCCGCCGCAATGCACGATCTTCTTGCCCATGTTTTCCAGCACCGGCTTGGCCGCCGCGAACGCCTTCTCCTCCCCGCCGCACATGAAGGTCAGCGTCGCGCCCTTGGCGCCGCCGGTGCCGCCGGACACCGGCGCATCGACCGAGGCGATGCCGTGCTTTGCCGCCAGCGCATGGGCCTGCTTTGCGCTTTCGACGTCGATGGTCGAACAATCGATGATCAGCGCGCCTTTCGTCATTGACGGAATGACGTCGGTCCAGACCGAGATGACGTGTTTGCCCGCCGGCAGCATGGTGATGACGACGTCGGCGCCTTTGACCGACGCCGACCGAGCTATCAGCGATTGCGGCGCCGTCGGCCTTTGCCTGCTTGCGCGAAGCTTCCACCAGATCGAACGCGACCACCTTGTGCCCGGCCTTGACCAGATTGGCCGCCATCGGGCCGCCCATGTTGCCGAGGCCGATGAATGCGATACTTGCCATGTTGATTCCTCCGCCCAGACGTTTCTATTTTGATTGGTTAAACACGAGTTCATTGGCACCGATTTCCGCGAAGTAAGGCGCAACCATCTCAGGCGTAACATCCTCGATCCGCGCTGGCGACCACCGGGGATTGCGGTCCTTGTCGATGACAGCCGCGCGCACGCCCTCGCGAAAATCGTCGCTGGCAAACACTTCCAGCGCGGCGCGATATTCCCGCACCAGACATTGCTCCAGCGAGGACGACGTCCGCGCCAGCCGCAGCAGTTTTAAGGCGACCACCATGCCGCGCGGCGACTTCTCGTTCAACGTCTTCAGTGTCGATTGCGCCAGCTCCGAGCCATCCCGCTGCAGCGCTGCGACGATATCCTGCATCCTGTCGTGGGCAAACCAGCGGTCGATTTGGGGCTGGATCGCCGCGACGGGTCCGGAGGTCTCGCCGGTCGCGAAACGATCGATCGCGGTTTTCACTTCAGCAGAACTCACGCGCGCGCGGAAGGTCGACAAGCGCCTCGCGCAAGGCTGCAAGTTTGCCGGAAGGTACCACCGCATCCGCAAAACGCGCATAAACGGCGTCGGGGCCGTTCATGGTCTGGCCGGTCAAACCGAAATAAGTGCCGATCTCGCCCGGCGAGCGCGACAGCAGCCAGGTGCCGCCGACATCCGGAAAGAAACCGAGACCGACTTCGGGCATCGCGAGCCTGGTCCGCTCCGTGACGACGCGATGCCGGCCGTGCGCGGACAGACCGACGCCGCCGCCCATCACGATGCCGTCCATGAACGCCACATAGGGTTTTGGAAATTTGGCGATGCGCGCGTTGAGGATGTACTCCTCGCGCCACAGGATCTTGCCGAGATCGCCTTTGACTTTCGAATTTTCATAAAGCGCCCGGATGTCCCCGCCGGCGCAAAGGCCGCGCTCGCCCGCGCCCTCCAGCAGGATCAGGCCGACCGCCGGATCGGCCTCGAACGCGTCGAGCGCCTTGTCGACGTCGCGAAACATCTCCAGCGTCACCGCATTGATCGTCTTCGGCCGGTTGAGGCGGATGATTCCGGCCGCGCCTTCGCGCCGCGCGATCAGGTCGGGTTCAGGACCCGCCACGGCGGCTCTCGAGGCCGTCATCGCGCGCCCTCGATCAGTTTTCGCGAAACGATCAGCCGCATGATTTCGTTGGTGCCCTCGAGAATCTGGTGCACGCGCAGATCGCGCACGATTTTTTCGATGCCGTATTCGCTGAGGTAGCCGTAACCGCCGTGCAGTTGCAGCGCCTGATTGGCGACCTCGAAACCGACGTCGGTGCCGAAGCGCTTGGCCATCGCGCACAGCATGGTGGCGTCGGCATCCCCGCGGTCGAGCGCCGCCGCCGCGCGCCACACAAAGGTCCGCGCCGCCTCCAGTTCGGTCGCCATGTCGGCAAGGCGGAATTGCAGCGCCTGGAATTCGTCGAGGCGTTTTCCAAAGGCCTTGCGCTCTCTCATATAGGCCAGCGACTTGTCGAGCGCGCATTGCGCGCCGCCGAGCGAACAGGCCGCGATATTGATGCGTCCGCCGTCGAGGCCTGCCATCGCGATCTTGAAGCCGATGCCTTCATCGCCGAGCCGGTTGGCGACGGGCACCCGCGCGTTCTCGAAAATCACCGCGCGGGTCGGCTGCGCATTCCAGCCCATCTTGCGCTCATTGGCGCCGAGCGAAAGCCCTGGTGTATCGCCCTCGATCACCAGGTCGAGATGCCGCCGGGTCCGTCCTGGCCGGTCCGCACCATCACCACATAGATGTCGCCCTTGCCGGCGCCGGAAATGAACTGCTTCTGGCCGTTGAGCACATAATGGTCGCCGTCGCGCACCGCGCGGGTGCGCAGCGCCGCCGCGTCCGATCCCGAGCCGGGCTCGGTCAGGCAATAGCTTGCCAACAGCTCCATGGTGCAGAGCTTGGGCAGCCACTTTTTCCGCTGGGTGTCATTGCCGAAGGCATCGATCATCCAGGACGCCATGTTGTGGATCGAGATGAACGCCGACACCGTCGGACAGCCCTGCGCCAGCGCCTCGAAGATCAGTGCCGCATCGAACCGGCTCAGCGCCGAGCCGCCGACGTCATCGCGGATATAGACGCCGCCGATGCCGAGCTTGGCCGCCTCGCGCATCACATCGACCGGGAAATGCTTCTCCTCGTCCCACCGGATCGCATGCGGCGCGATTTTCTCCGCGGCAAAATCCCGCGCCATATCGCGAACCGCAATCTGGTCCTCGTTGAGAGCGAACTGCATCTGATGCCCGCGCTTGCCTTAAGAGATCACGCGCCCGGTCAATTCATCGTCGGAATCGAGAACTCCGCGCCTTCCTTGACGCCGGAGGGCCAGCGCGCGGTCACGGTCTTGGTCTTGGTGTAGAAGCGGATCGAATCCGGGCCGTGCTGGTTGAGATCGCCGAAGCCGGATTTCTTCCAGCCGCCGAAGGTGTAATAGGCGATCGGCACCGGGATCGGCACGTTGATGCCGACCATGCCGACATTGACCTTGGCGGCGAAATCCCGCGCGGCGTCGCCGTCGCGGGTGAAGATCGCAACGCCGTTGCCGTAGTCGTGGTCGGACGGCAGGCTCAAGGCCTCGTTGTAGTCGTGGGCGCGCACCACCGAGAGCACCGGGCCGAAGATCTCTTCCTTGTAGATCCGCATGTCCCTGGTGACATTGTCGAACAGGCAGCCGCCCATGTAGAAGCCGTTCTCATAGCCCTGCATCTTGAAGCTTCTGCCATCGACCGCGAGCGTGGCGCCTTCCTTGATGCCGATCTCGACATAATTCTTGACGCGATCGAGCGCGGCCCTGGTCACCAGCGGACCATAATCCGCGGACGGATCGATCGAGGTGCCGATCTTTAAGGACTCGACGCGCGGAATCAGTCGCTCCATCAGACGGTCGGCGGTGGTCTTGCCGACGGGTACCGCCACCGAGATCGCCATGCAGCGCTCGCCGGCCGAGCCATAGCCGGCGCCGATCAGCGCATCGACGGTCTGGTCCATGTCGGCGTCCGGCATGACGATGGCGTGGTTCTTGGCGCCGCCAAAACATTGCGCGCGTTTTCCGGTGGCGGCGGCGCGCTCGTAGATATATTGCGCGATCGGGGAAGAGCCGACAAAGCCGACGGCGCGGATATCGGGATCGTCGAGGATGGCGTCGACCGCTTCCTTGTCGCCGTTGACGACGTTGAGAATGCCCGGCGGCAGGCCGGCCTCGATCATCAGCTTCGCAAGCTCCATCGGCACGCCGGGATCGCGCTCCGACGGTTTCAGGATGAACGCGTTGCCGCAGGCGATCGCGGGCGCGAATTTCCACATCGGGATCATCGCCGGGAAATTGAACGGCGTGATGCCGGCGACGACCCCCAGCGGTTGGCGCAGCGAATAGATGTCGATGCCGGGGCCAGCGCCTTCGGTGTATTCGCCCTTCATCAGGTGCGGAATACCGCAGGCAAACTCGACCACCTCGAGGCCGCGCTGGATGTCGCCCTTGGCGTCGGGAACGGTCTTGCCATGCTCGCGCGCCAGGAGATCGGCGAGCTTGTCGTAATCGCGCTGCGCCAGTTCAAGGAACTTCATCATTACCCGCGCGCGGCGCTGCGGGTTGGTGGCACCCCACTCCACCTGCGCGGCCTTGGCATTCTCGACCGCGGCGCGCACCTCGGCCTTGGAGGCCAGCGCCACCTTGGCCTGGACGTCGCCGGTCATCGGCTCAAACACGTCCGCGAAACGCCCCGAAGTGCCCTTGACCTCGCGGCCTCCGATAAAATGTCCGATTGTACGCATGCGTTCCTCCAATACCTCTATGGGTGCAGGTTTGGCGGCATCTTGCAGTCTTTACGGCGTTTGGAAAGGGTTTCCACGCGCAGCGCATTTGCGAAAATGCGGGCATAGTCCGCGTTTTCGGCCGCTTACGACCAACGTCGAAGGCGACCGGCGCGAGGCGCTGTCAGTGCCGCGTCGAGCCAGCGGCTTTCCTGGCTGCGGATTTCTTCGCCGCCCGCCTCCGTGGTGTCGCGCGGTCGAGCACGGCGTCGCGCCCGGCGCCGAGAATTTCGTCGGAAAACTCCCCATTGCCGGCGATGCGGGCCAACACCAGCGTACCCATCATGGTCGCAATCGCAGCCATCGCCTGCTTCCGCGCGGCCTTGCGCGGCAGTTCCGGAATCTGCGCGGCGAGCATGTCGATCATCTGCTCCAGCTTGGCCGCGAAGGCTTTTCGGGTCCTCGGGCTTTCGCGGGCGATATCCGCAGCCAGGGTCGGGATCGCGCAGCCACGGCCGGGATCGTCGCGATGCACAGGCGTCAGATAGGAATCCACGATCGTCGCCAGCCGCTTGTCCGGCGGCGTCTGCTCGGCGAGCTTGCGCCAGTGCTCGGTGCCCCGATCCATCGCATAGGCGAAAGCCTCGATCACCAGCGCGTCGCGCGAATCGAAGTGGGCGTAGAACCCGCCATGGGTAAGCCCCGCGTCCTTCATCAGGTCGGCAACGCCGATGCCATGCGCGCCCTTCTCGCGAAGCCGCACCGAGGCCTTCTTCACGATCCGGGCGTGGGTCTCGAGCTTGTGTTCCCTGGAGTAACGCATCGGCGATCCCATAAGATGTTTGCAGTCATATAATAGCAGCTGTCACCGCGAAAAGCTTCCATATTATTGCGTGCGCGGAGGCTCTCCGATCATCGAAAAGGTCGCGGTCGCGTGCACTGCAAGATTGCCTGACCCGTCGCGGACAAAACCTTCGGCATAGCTGGTCTGGCGGCCGAGCTTGATGAGCTTTCCTTCCGCCGAGATCGTGCCCGACTTCACCGACAACGGCCGCAGAAAAGTGAGTTTCAGGTCGAGGGTGACCGCACCCTGCCCCGCCGGCAGCATGGTCGAAATCGCGCAGCCCATGGCGGTGTCGAGCAAGGCCGCGGCGGCCGCGCCATGCAGCAACCCGATGGTGTTTTCCAGCCCCTCGTGCGGCTCCAGTTCCATCACGATCCGTCCGGGCTCGGCGACCCGCATCCGAAAATCGATCAGCCGGGCCATCGGCGGCTCCGGCAGGATGCCGTCGCGGATCGCGCGCATCGCCTGCAGCCCGGACATCGCCGCGGCGACCTTGGCGACCGGCAGCGGCGCCTGCCAGTCCACCACCCGCTGCCGCCGCGACGCGGCAGAGAAAAGGTCCGCGGTGTCGGCCCTAGTCGACGCTGTCAGCGGCTGTCATGAGCTGCTCCCTAATAAATGACGCTTATCATATTATAGAAGCCGGTGCCGCTTCGCAACGGTTGCGGCCAGGCAACGCGACCGCATCTCGCAGACCCTTGACAAGGCCGGGGTTTGCCCGGGAAGTGGCGCGACCTGCGCCAACGTACCCCTGAATTGCGAGACCCGTCCATGCACATGCTCAATCCCCATTGCGGCGTCGATCGCGACCCCCGCGGCGTCGTTCGCCTGACGATCTGCAACGCCGGTTCGCTCAACATCCTGGGATCGGCGGTCATCGACGGCGTTCGCCAGGGGTTGGAGATGCTGGCGACGGAACGGCAGATCCGTGTGCTTGTCATCGCTGGCCAAAGCGAGAAGAGCATGATCGGCGGCGCCGACATCAAGGAGATGGCAACGCTCGATCAGGCATCGGCCGAGAAATTCATCACCGGCTTGCGCGATCTCTGCGAGGCGGTGCGCGCGTTTCCGGCGCCGGTGATCGCGCGGATGCCCGGCTGGTGCCTCGGCGGCGGGCTCGAAGTCGCCGCCGCCTGCGATTTCCGGATTGCGGCCCACGACGCCAAATTCGGCATGCCGGAGGTCAGGGTCGGGATACCCAGCGTCATCCATGCGGCGCTGCTGCCGCGGCTGATCGGCTGGGGCCGCGCCCGCTGGCTGGTCATGACCGCGGAAAACATCGACGCCCCGACGGCGCTGGCCTGGGGGCTGGTCGACGTGGTCGCGCCGCAAGGCGGCCTCGATGCCGCGGTCGAGCGCACGGTGGCCGCCCTGCTGGAATGCGGTCCGGAAGCCCTGCGCGCGCAGAAAGCCCTGCTCCGGCAATGGGAAGAACTGCCGCTGAAGCAATCCGTCGACCTCAGCATCGGCGTGTTCGGGCGATCGTTCCTGACCGACGAGCCGCGGCGGCTGATGCAGGGCTTTATCGACCGGAAGCGGTAGCGAGGAGAAGTAGGCGTCATGCACCGCCAACGGGTCGGCGCAATGCGCCGCCCGATGACAGGCTCCAGCGGGGCATCCAGTACGCCGTGACATTTGTGAGAATCGAGACGGCCCGCGTTTACTGGATCATCCGCCTTCGCGGATGATGACAATTGTGGCTGTTGGACCTGCATGGCCCCAGCCGACCCAGCCACTTCACGACAATTTATCCCCTGACCACCGTTGCAAATTTTGCGGCGCATCATATGATGAATATCATGCAAATGATGCCGCTCTCCCGGAGCGCGAAAAATTGAGGAGCACCCGCCATGGCCGCAGCTTCCGATCCCGTCGTCATCGTTTCCGCCGCCCGCACGCCGCTTGGCCGGTTTATGGGCGATCTTTCCTCCTTCAGCGCGCACAAGCTCGGGTCCCATGTGATCGGCGCCGCGCTGGAGCGCGCCAAATTGGCGCCCGAGCGGATCGACGAGGTCTTCATGGGCTGCGTGTTGCCGGCCGGACAGGGCCAGGCGCCGGCGCGGCAGGCCGCACGCGGCGCCAGGCTGCCGGATGCCACCGGCGCCACCACCATCAACAAGGTCTGCGGCTCCGGCATGAAGGCCACCATGCTGGCCCATGACATCATCAATGCCGGCTCCGCCGAGATCGTGGTGTCCGGCGGCATGGAGAGCATGACCAACGCGCCCTATTTGCTGGCGAAGGCGCGCAGCGGCTATCGCGCCGGTCATGACCGCATTATCGACCACATGTTGATGGACGGCCTCGAAGACGCCTACGAGGTCGGTCGCTCGATGGGCGATTTCGGCGAAGCCACCGCCGAGGCCTACCAGTTCACCCGTGGAGATCAGGACGCCTACGCCATGGAAACGCTGACCCGCGCCCGCAAGGCGGTGGAAGGCGGCGCGTTCAAGGCGGAAATCGTGCCGATCACCGTGACCGAAAAGGCCGGTCCGCGCACCATCGGCAATGACGAGATTCCGCTGAAGGTCGATCCCGCCAAGATTCCCGGCCTGAAGCCGGCGTTCCGTCCCAACGGCACCATCACGCCGGCCGCCTCCTCGGCGAATGCCGACGGCGCCGCAGCACTGATATTGACAAAACGATCGCTCGCCGACCGCGATGGCCTGCCGGCGCTGGCCGAGATCAAGGGCCACGCCACCCACAGCCAGGAGCCGCAATGGTTCACCACCGCGCCGATTCCGGCCATTCGCAAGCTGCTCGACAAGGTCGGCTGGAACGTCGGCGATGTCGATCTGTTCGAGATCAACGAGGCGTTCGCGGTGGTGGCGATGGCGGCGCAGCGTGATCTCGGCATCGTCAGAGAGAAACTGAACATCAACGGCGGCGCCTGCGCGCTCGGGCATCCCATCGGCGCCACCGGTGCTCGCCTGATCGTGACGCTGCTGCATGCGCTGGAAGCGCACAATCTGAAACGCGGCATTGCTGCGCTCTGCATCGGCGGCGGCGAAGCCACTGCGATTGCCGTGGAGCGCATCGTCCACTAAGGCTGATACCGTCGCACCTCGTCATCATCCGGAATTTCCGGACAGGGAGCCCCATGATCTCCAATTGGCTGTCGGCCGCGCTCGCCCGCCGCAATATCCATTACGGCTGGGTGATGGTCGGCGTGACCTTTCTCACCGCGCTGATCAGTGCCGGCACCGTCGGTGCGCCCGGCGTGTTCATCGTGCCGCTGCAACATGAGTTCGGCTGGACCACCGCGGAGATTTCCTCGGCGCTGTCGATCCGCTTCATCCTGTTCGGGCTGATGGCGCCGTTCGCCGCCGCGCTGCTCAACCGCTACGGCCTGCGCAACGTGACGCTGTCGGCGTTGCTGATCGTGGCCTCGGCGCTTGTGGCCTCGCTGGCGATGACCAAGGTATGGCAATTGATGTTGCTGTGGGGCGTCGTGATCGGCATCGGCACCGGCATGACGGCGCTGGTGCTCGGCGCCACCATCGCCGCGCGCTGGTTTGCGGCGCGGCGCGGGCTGGTGGTCGGAATCCTCACCGCCAGCGTGGCGACCGGGCAATTGGTGTTCCTGCCGCTGCTGGCGAGCCTTACCGAACGGATGGGCTGGCGGATCGCGCTGACGCTGATCTGCGTCATGCTCGGGATCGCGGCTTTTGCGGTGCTGCTGGTGATGCGCGATCGGCCGAGCGATGTGGGCTTGCGGCCGTTCGGCGATGAGGGCACGCAGCCGCTGCCGGCGCCGCCTCCGAACAACGCGCCGATCATGGCGGCGGCGCTCGGGGCGTTGCGCGATGCCGCGAAGACGCGGGTGTTCTGGATTCTGTTCGTGACCTTCTTCATCTGCGGCGCCAGCACCAACGGCCTGATCCAGGTGCACCTGATTCCGATGTGCCTCGATTTCGGCATTCCGCAGGTTCAGGCCGCGAGCCTGCTCGCCGCCATGGGCGTGTTCGATTTCTTCGGCACCATCGTCTCGGGCTGGCTGTCGGACCGTTACGACAATCGCTGGCTGTTGTTCTGGTATTACGGCCTGCGCGGCCTGTCGCTGTTGTTCCTCCCCTTCACCGATTTCTCGTTCTACGGCCTGTCGCTGTTTGCGCTGTTCTATGGCCTCGACTGGATCGCGACGGTACCGCCGACGGTGCGGCTCACCGCGCAGCGGTTCGGGCCGGAGCGCGCCAATCTGGTATTCGGCTGGATCTTCGCCGGCCATCAATTGGGCGCGGCAACCGCGGCATTCGGCGCCGGCCTGTCGCGGACCGTGCTTGCGAGCTATTTGCCGGCATTCTTCGCCGCCGGCGCGCTGTGCATCGTCGCGGCGTTGATTACGCTGGCGATCTCGCGGCCGCCGAAGCCGGTGGTGGCGTGATTTGGGCGAATGGCGAGTAGCGAATAGCGAATAGAAAAACTTCTACTCACCATTCGCTACTCGCCATTCGCCTCTCTTCACGGCCTGATCGTCATGTTGGTCGCCGGGCCCGGCGTGCGGATCGGCTCCGCCAGCCGCGCGAATTCGCACAGCAGCGAGCGGGTCTTGCGCGGATCGATGATCTCCTCGACCCAGAACCGTTCGGCGGAGCGAAACGGCGAGCGCAGCTTGTTGAGACGGTCCTCGATCTCCTGCAGCTTGGCTTTGGGATCGTCCGATGCCTCGATGTCGGCGCGATAGGCCGCCTCGATGCCGCCTTCCAGCGGCAGCGAGCCCCAATAGGCCGACGGCCAGGCATAGCGCAGCGAGAACCGGTCCGCCGGCTGATGCACGACACCGGCGACGCCGAAGGAATTGCGCACGATGATGGTGCACCAGGGCACGGTGGTCTGGTTGACGGCGGCCATGGCGCGCACGCCGTGGCGGATGGTCGCCGCCTTCTCGGCATCGAGCCCGATCATGAAGCCCGGACAATCCATCAGATAGACCACCGGAAGATGGAACGTTTCGGCGAGATCGGCGAACCGCACCACCTTCTGGCACGCTTCCGCCGTCCACGACCCGCCGTAATGAAAGGGATCGCTGGCGAGCAGCAGCACGGCGCGGCCTTCGAGCCGGGCGAAGCCGGCGATGACCGGGCGGCCGAAATTCGCGGCCATCTCAAAGAACGACCCCTTGTCGACGACGGCGTTGATGATGGGGCGCATCTTGTAGACCTGGCGGCGGTTGCGCGGCACCGCCTTCATCAGGGATTCCTCCGATCGTTCCGGATCGTCGTCGCAGGGAAGCGTGGGCGGCAGCTCATAGACCGACGACGGCAGATAAGAGAGGAAGCGCCTGGCGCATTCGAAGGCCTCCTCCTCGGTGTCGACGGCATGATCGACGCCGCCGGCGCGGGTCTGGATATCGGCGCCGCCAAGTTCCTGCTTGGTGAGATCCTGGCCGAGGCGTTTTACGACCGGCGGACCGGCGACGAACATCGCCGAATTCTTGGTCATCACCGAATAATGGCTGGCCGCAAGCCGCGCCGCGCCGAGACCCGCGACCGAACCGAGCCCCAGTCCGACCACCGGCACGCGGGCCATGTTCGCCGTCGTGTACCAATACCAGCGAGTGCCGCCGATGCCGCCGGGCAGATTGGCCGCGCCCTTGGTTTCGATGGTTTTCACCGAGCCGCCGCCGCCGGAACCTTCGATCAGCCGGATGATGGGCAGGCGGAAATCGTGCGCCATCTCCTCCGCCATCAGCGGCTTCGCAGAGATCGAGGCATCGGCGGAGCCGCCGCGCACGGTGAAATCGTCGCCGACCACGACCACGGTGCGGCCATCGATCTTGCCGCGGCCGAACACGCAGTTCGCCGGCGTCAGGTTCTTGAGTTCGCCGTGCTCGTCATATTCGGCGCTGCCGGAAATCGCCCCGATTTCGTGGAAGCTCTCCTGATCGACCAGCCTGTCGATGCGCTCGCGAACGGTGAGCCGGCCCTGGTCGCGCTGCCGCTTGACCTTGTCAACGCCTCCCATCTCGCGCGCGAACGCTTCGCGGCGGGCGAGGTCGTCGAGCTCCGGCTTCCAGTTCATTCGTCATCCTCCGTCTTGATGATCTTATTATTATGGGTCGGCACCGGAAGCGCCTTCCTCTCCAGCCGATTGCTGAAGAGATCTCCGTCGGCGCCCTCAAGCACGCTGCCGATCGCGGCACCCAGTTCCAGAAGCCGCGGCGCGACCTCCTTGTGCAGCCGCTTCTCATCATACATCGCGGATAGAAGACCGATCGTGACCACAACGAAGGTTTGATATTGCGGCGACCACAGCGGCACCGCGAGGCCGTTGATATGCGGGCTCCATAAACCGCAGGCAACGACATAGCCGTGCTCGCGCAGGAAGCGGCGGTTATTCTCGATCCGGGGCCGCAGCAGTTTGGCGCCATCGGGAATTTCACGTTCCATTTCCGCCAGCAAGGCGTCGCCGACATCGGTATCGAGCGCCGCCGTATAGGCATGACCTGCCGCCGTGCTCGCCATCGCGATGCGGCTGCCGGTGCTTTCATGCAGGCCGAGCGCGTTGGCCGCGCGCGCAAACTCGAGATAGACCAGATGAAAACGATCCGGAATCACGAAGCCGACGGTTCCCGGCAACTGTTCGGCGACATCCTGCAGCCGCAGCCGGATCAGGTTGCGCAACTGCAAGCCCCGCATCATCGAGGTGCTCATTGCGACCGCGCTCGGGCCGATGCGGTATTTCTGGTCGCGCGGCAGATAGACGAGCTGGCCCATCCGGGTCAGCGTGTGGGTCAGGCGCGATACGGTGGATCGCGGCAGTCCGCAGCGATTGGAGATTTCCAGATTGCCGAGCCGCGCCTCATGGCCCTCGAAGCAGCGCAATACGTCGAAGGCGCGCGACACCACCTGGATAACGTCGCCCTCACCCGCGAGATCGCTGGCGAGCATTCCCTGTTTGCTGAGCCGCTCCGAGCGTCTTCCCATGTGTGTTATCCATTCATTCCGCCATGCGGAATAAAATTCCACTTGCAGATCAGGCTACCTCAGGCAATCTGCGGCCACAACTGCAAGCCGGGGGCGCCCGCCCTTTAGGATGCGCGTATTCCGATCGCGATGCGCGCGGCGGCTGTCCCGGAGAACGGAATGCCAGACATCAAGATTGTGACCGAGGTTGCCGGGCGCGTCTGCGCGCTTCCCGTTGCAGTCGGGAGCAGCGTCGGCGATGGCGACGACGTCGCATTCGTCGAAGCCATGAAAATGGAAATCCCGGTCGCTTCGCCTGCCGCGGGCAAGCTCAAATCGATACTGGTCAGCCTCGACGACGTGGTTGCCGAAGGACAGGTGCTCGTCATCCTCGAAACCTGAGCGGTGTGCCTGCGTAACGACCTGCCGCATAAGTGCCGCTCGACGATTTTCAGCGCTTCCGTGAGCAGCATCCGCGGACCGGCGAACGCATCATGCGCAATCTGACGCAGCTGCTCGCCGACCGCCTAATCGCGGCGACCAACAAAGTGAACTTGCTGACGGCGAATTAGGGAATGGAAGGTCGCCGCCATTCCATCACGACGAACCAAGGCACTCGCCGATAGTCTTCCCGGCGAGACGACTCGCCGGACACCGGTTCAGGCTCCGAAAAAAACGTCAGATGCAGGCCGCTTTCAAGGAGGGCCGCCATGTAGGCCGCGAGCGGCCGGTGCCAATTTTCGATGCGTATTCCCGCCCACTCGAACCAAAATGAAAACTCATCGAGGTAACGATCGACCGGAAAATGGAGGCGGCGCCCCTCTTCATCCCGAACCCATCCCTGCGCGGCGCAGGACGAGGTAAAGCCGGTGAGGTTTGCGACCAGCAGCGAGCCACCCGGCTTCAGTACCCGAGCCATCTCGCTAATCGCTGTTCTAAAATCATCGATATCGACAAGTGTGAGATAACTGACAACCAGATCGAAACTTGCTGCCTCGAATTCAAGCTGCTCAGCCCGGCCGAGCCGATAGTCGCCGGACGGATCGCGTCGCCTTGCCGCTTCGACAAGCTGATGAGTTGGATCGATCCCCGTCGCAGCCACGCCGGCTGCCTTGAGCATTCTGCAAAAGCGGCCTTCGCCGCAACCAACGTCCAGTGCGCACCCAAACCGGCCTGCTGTCACCCGGCCAAGCATGACGGGATCGAGCACGTGCTCTCGCGCCCAGTCCCCTCGCTCGCCCATGGAATCGATCCAGGCTTGCGCTGAAAGCTCCCAGCCATTGTTCATGATGAGATACGCGTGTCCCAATGAATTGACGGTTAGATTCAAGCTAAAAAGAAAGCGGCTCAGCCGTTCAAACCACCTCCGTCATGGGCTGCATGTCGATGCCGAAGGTTTCCAGAAACTTCGACGTCATGATGTAGAAGCCGACCGAGAGCTGCAGTTCGATCAGTGCCGCCGGCGTCAGCTTCGCCGCAATGGCATCGAATGTCGCATCGGTCGGACGGCGCAGCTTGACGATCTCGTCGGTGAAGGCGAGCGCCGCGCGCTGCAAATCGTTAAAGCAGGTCGCGGATTTCCAGTCCTCAAGTGCGGCGTTCTGCTCGTCGGTCACTCCGACATTTTTGCCGATGCGCTTGTGCGCGACGATCTCATAGGGCGCCTCGCACAGAATTCCGGTCCGCGTGATCGCGAGCTCGCGCACGACCGGATCCAGTTCGCCCTTGTGGCGGATCGCACCGCCGAGCCGGCAATATTGCTCAAAATAGCTCGGCGAGTGCGCCATCATCCGGAAAATATTGGCGTTGCGGTTCTTGCCGAGGATTTCGCGGGTGCGGTCGCTTGATTTCGAAGTATCGCAATAGTCGATACGAGCCATGTTTCACCCCGGGGTCTTGCGATTCTGGTCGCAGGTTATTTTTTAATCGAAGGATCGTTCGATTGAAACAGTATCCGGCTGATGCCGCCCGATCAACAGCTTGTGCCGCCTTGTAAAATCAGCCGCACCGGCGAACGCGCCCAGATTTGGGGTGGACCTTGTCGGCGGAGAGTTCGCGCCAATCTCGTCACGCGCGAGTCAAAATGCCGCCGCATTACTGTTCGACCTTGGCACGGTCGATGTTCGCTGAGTGGGGACTCAATCAAAGCGAATACTCGTCGCGGGGTGTTCCGAGTAAAAATCAAATCGAGTCATCAGGCCTTTGCGGGCGACGATGATTCACGCCCGAGAGCGCGCTCGCGCGCTCTCTTTAAAAGCGCATGATCTTATCGCCAAACCGCTCACACTTTGGCGGATCATGCGCTAGGGAGAACGGCATGAAGGAAGCCACCAAGAGGGCGGCCTCGGAAGCGCTCGCGCAAATGCTGGCGGTGACGGCAATGCTCGTCATCGCCAGTTTCGTCTTTTATTGGCGGTGACCGTCATTGCGAGGAGCGCAGCGACGAAGCAATCCAGCCGGACCGTATAGGTCGCCGCTGGATTGCTTCGCTGCGCTCGCAATGACGATGATCTATGACCGAAACACCACTGCATCCACTACGACGCAGCCGTTCATTATTTTACCTTCTCGAAATACGGAACGAGGCGACCGGCGAACGGCGCAAAGCGCGCGGTGACCTTGTCGCCGATAGCGAGATCGTTGTCGCCATGGGCCATCATCCGAAAGCCCTCAATGGTGTCGACGAGAACGATGTTGTAGGGGACGTGCGCGCGCGTCTCCGGCGTCGCGGCGCGGCAGACCAGCGAGGTGGCGTAAATCGTCCCCTCGCCGCTGGCGCGCTTCTCCACCGGGTCCGGCGCGCCGCACACGCAACAAAAACTGCGTCGGAAATACTGCCGCGCGCCGCAGGCCGCGCAGGATTGATAGACGATCGCTTGTTCTCCCGCGGTCCAGTCCGCCAGCGCCTGCTTGCTGCCGCTCATCGCGTTCGCTCCAGAAACATGCTGACATGCGAGGACAGCACGCCGCCATCGCCATGCAGCAGCGCGATCGAGGCGTCGCGGACCTGGCGATTTTCAGCGCGCCCGGTCATCTGCAGATGGGTTTCGACCAGATGCGCCATCGCGCCGCCGACGCCGCAATGGCCGTAACTCAGTAAGCCGCCGTGGGTATTGAGCGGCATTTCGCCGTCGCGGCTGAAATGCCCTGATCGCACCCGCGCCGCCGCCTCGCCGCGCCCGGCAAGGCCAAGGTCTTCCAAAAGCATCGCCAGCGTGATCGTAAAGCTGTCGTAGACCGCGGCGTAGCGCACGTCGGAGATCGCGACGCCGGCGGCTTGTTTCGCCCGTGCAATCGCAATCTCGGCGCCGAGTTCGCTCAAAGCCGGCGCCGCCGTGACATGCTGGTGGGTATGCGCCTGCGCGCAGCCGAGCACGCGCACGCCGGTCTCCCCTGTCCGCTCGCGGCTGACGACGAACGCCGCGCCGCCGTCGGACACCGGACAGCAATCCAGCAGTTTTAGCGGCAGCGCCACCGGTTTCGATTCCATCACGTCGGCGACGGTGATGGGGTCGTGAAATTGCGCGCCGGGATGCGTCATCGCGTGGGCGCGCATCAGCACCGCGAATTCGGCGAGGTCGGCCTCGGTGACGCCGTATTCGTGCATGTAGCGCGATGCGACCAGGCCGTAATAGGCGGGGATCGTCGGCCCCAGCGGCACCTCGTAGGCGGGATGCCCGACCTGCGCCAGCGCCAGGATCGATGCGTCGCGGCTCTGTCCGGTCAGCCGGTTCTCGCCTGACACGACAAGCACGTGCCTGACGATTCCGGCCTCGACCAGATGATGCGCCAGCATGGTCATTGCGAGCCCGGTGGCGCCGCCGACCTGCACGGCGTGCGCGTAAGTCGGCCGAATCCCGAAATGCTCGGCGAATACGGTTGCGAGCATGATGTGCGGCGCGACGGTAGAATAGCCGCAGAGGATGCCGTCGATCTCTGCACGCGTCAGCCCGGCATCGGCAATCGCAAGCGTAGCCGCCCTGCTCATGAGGTCGAGCGAGGACGAGCCCTCCTGCCTGCCGAATGCCGTCAGTCCGACGCCGGTGATGAAGCTCATGGCGCGTGCACCTTCGTCATTCCCCGATGTGCAATTGCACATCGTGGATGCGCATCTTCGCGCAGACCCGGAATCTCGAGATTCCGGGTTCGCATCTTCGATGCGCCCCGGAATGACAGCTTAAAATTCTTGCCCATCGCTAATACGACTTCGGCAGGCCCAGCACTTTCTCGGCAATAAAACTGAGAATGAGCTGCGGGCTGATCGGGGCGATGCGCGGGATCAGGGATTCGCGCAAATAGCGCTCGACATGAAATTCCCTCGCATAGCCGAAGCCGCCGTGGGTCATCACCGCCTGCTCGCAGGCCTGGAAGCCGGCTTCGGCGGCGAGATATTTCGCGGCGTTGGCCGCGGGGCCGCATGGCATGCCCTGATCGTATTGCCAGCCCGCCGACAGCGTCATCAGCCACGCCGCCTCGAGCTCCATCCAGTTCTTCGCCAGCGGATGCTGGATCGCCTGGTTCTTGCCGATCGGTCGATTGAACACGATGCGGCTTTTCGCATAAGCCGCGGCACGCGACAGCGCCAGTTTGCCGAGCCCGACGGCTTCGGCTGCGATCAGAATGCGTTCCGGATTCATGCCGTGCAGGATGTATTCGAAGCCGCGGCCTTCCTCGCCCAGGCGATCTCTGAGCGGAATCTCAAAATTCTCGATGAACAGCTCGTTGGAGTCGACGGCCTTGCGGCCCATCTTCTCGATTTCATGAACCGCAATGCGGCTGCGATCGAAATCGGTATAGAACAGGCTCAAGCCGTGGGTCGGATTTTTCACCTCCTCCAGCGGCGTGGTGCGCGCCAGCAGCAGAATCTTTTCGGAGACCTGGGCGGTGGAGATCCAGACCTTCTGGCCGTTGACGACGTATTTCTCGCCACTGCGCACCGCGCGGGTTTTCAGCTGCGTGGTGTTGAGGCCGGTATTGGGTTCGGTGACGGCGAAGCAGGCCTTCTCGGTACCCGCGACGATCGGCGGCAACATCCGCTTGCACTGCTCGTCATTGCCGAACACCACAACGGGATTGAGGCCGAACACATTCATATGCACCGCGGAGGCGCCGGACATGCCGGCGCCGGATTCCGCAATCGTCCGCATCATGATCGCGGCATCGACGATGCCCAGACCGGAGCCGCCATAGGCCTCGGGAATGCAGATGCCGAGCCAGCCGGCATCCGCCAGGGCCTTGTGGAAGTCGGCCGGAAAACCGCCCTCCTTGTCCTTCTTCAACCAATAGGCATCGTCGAAACGCGCGCAGATCTTTGCCACGGCGTCGCGGATCGATTCCTGATTGGCGGTGAGCGCGAAATCCATGCGTCTCAATCCCCTTTAGGTGTCGGGCGCCGATTTGGTGACGCCATCGCGCACCAGCGTTGCAATCTCGTGCGCGGAGTAGCCGGCCTCACGTAAAATCTCCGCGCCGTGCTCGTTAAGCCGCGGCGCCAGCCGCGTCGGCTCCACGGATGTCTCCGACCAGGTCGCGGACACCTTCATGTTGCGGATCGGGCCTTCGGTCGGATGGTTGACCACTGGAAAGAAATCCGTCGCAACCAGATGCGGGTCCTGCAAAATGCTCTCGAGATCGTGCATCGGCATCACCGGCACGTCGGCCTTGTCGAGCAGTTCGGTCCATTCGGCCGTGCTGCGCGTCTCGAAGATGCGGGCGAGTTCGGCGTAGACCGTGTCGATATTGACGGCGCGCCCGGCGAAGGTCGCAAATTTGGGATCGCGGCGCAGGTCATCGCGGCCGGTCGCCTTGAAGAAATTCTCCCATTGCTTGTCGTTGTAGACGATCACGCAGATATAGCCGTCGGACGTCTTGTAGGGCCGCCGGTCGCGCGACAGATGCCGCGCGTAGCCGCCCTTGTCCAGCGGCGGCTCGTAAGTCAGACCGCCCATGTGATCGCCCATCACAAAACCTGCCATGGTCTCGAACATCGGGATATCCAGGCGCTGACCGCGCCCGCTGCGGTCGCGATGCACCAGGCTGGCGCAGATCGCGCCCACCGCTGTCAGCCCGACGATGCGGTCGACAAGCGCATTGGGAACATAGCGCGGCACGCCATCGCTGGTCTGCGCCATCAGCGCGGGCAGCGCGGTGGCGCCCTGGATCAGATCGTCATAGGCGGGCTTGGCGGCGTACGGCCCGTCCTGGCCGAAGCCGAACACGCCGGCATAGATCAGGCGCGGATTGAGTTTCGAGACCACCTCATAGCCAAGCTGCAGCCGCGACATCGCCTGCGGACGCACGTTGTACACCAATACATCGGCTGACGTGATCAGCCGCAGCACCGCCTCGCGCCCCGCGGGCTTTTTCAGGTCGAGCGAGATGCTGCGTTTGCTGCGGTTGGTGTTGAGGAATACCGGACCCATGCCGGGATGGCGGGTCGGACCGATCTGCCGCGTCACGTCGCCGTCTATTGTCTCGATCTTGATGACGTCGGCGCCGTAATCGCCGAGCATCTGGGTGGCATAGGGCCCCATCAGCACGGTCGTCATGTCGATGACCTTGACGCCCTCCAGCGGTCCCATTGGCTTGGTTCGCTCCCGATACGCGCAGCTTCGAGCGCGCTCGGGGTCTAGTAACGTCAGCGCGTCCGGAAGATCAAGGGCGGCAGGCGTATGGCCGTATGCGCGAAGGCTTCACCCCCCGCGTCGTCCCGGCGAACGCCGGGAACCATACTCCGTGAAGTTGCAATTGAAAAATGGAGCCGACGTCCCGGCAAGACAACAAACGCCGGTGGTTATGGGTCCCGGCGTTCGCCGGGACGACGTGCGAGAAAAATCCCGCGCTACTTCGCGGGCTCCAGCAGCGACACGTAATTCGCAACCGCGGCGCCGCCCATGTTGAAGATACCCGCGAGCTTTGCGTCCTTGATCTGCATGCCCTCGGGCGCCTGACCCAACAATTGCATGGCGGTCATCACATGCATGGAAACGCCGGTGGCGCCGATCGGATGGCCCTTGGCCTTCAAGCCGCCGGAGGGATTGACCGGCAGCTTGCCGTCCTTCTGGGTCCAGCCTTCCTTGATGGCGCGCGCGCCCTGCCCTCTCGGCGTCAGGCCCATCGCTTCATATTCGATCAGCTCGGCGACGGTGAAGCAGTCGTGGGTTTCGACGAAGGAGAGATCGGAGAGCTGCACGCCGGCCGATTGCAACGCGCGCTGCCATGCCACGGTGCAGCCTTCGAATTGCAAAATGTCGCGCTTCGACATCGGCAGGAAATCCTGGGCATGCGCGGTGGCCCTGATGTTGACGGCCTTGCCCATGGTCCTGGCGGTCTCCGAATCCGTCAGCACCAGCGCCGCCGCGCCGTCCGACACCAGCGAGCAATCGGTGCGCTTCAGCGGCCCGGCCACGAACGGATTCTTCTCGCTCTCGGAGCGGCAGAATTCGTAGCCGTAATCCTTGCGCATCTGCGCATAGGGATTGGCAACGCCGTTTTTGTGGTTCTTGGCGGCGATCATCGCCAGCGCATCGGACTGGTCGCCGTATTTCTGGAAATAGGCCTGCGCGATCTTGCCGAACACGCCGGCGAAACCGCCGGGGGTGTCGCCGTCCTCGGGCAGATACGACGCGCGCAGCAGGTTCCTGCCGATCTCCGCCGCAGGCGTCCGCGTCATCTGCTCGACGCCGACCACCAGCACGATCTTCGCCGCGCCCGCGGCAATGGCCCGGATGCCCTGATGCACCGCCGCCGATCCGGTAGCGCAGGCATTTTCAACGCGCGTCGCCGGCTTGAACCGCAATGCCGGATCAGCCTGCAGCACCAGCGAAGCGGTAAAATCCTGCGGCGAGAAGCCGGCATTGAAATGCCCGAGCACGATCTCGTCGACATCGCCGGCCGAAATGCCGGCGTCAGCGAGCGCTTCGTTGGCGACGCGGACCACAAGGCTCTCGACGGTCTCGGTATCGAACTTGCCGAACGGCGTGTGCGCCCATCCGACGATGCTGGCTGTCATGGTCGTTCTCCCCGTGAGGTCGGTAAACAGATCAAGCTACGAACTTACCACCAAGTTCGTCCTCGATGTGAATCCGGATGATGTCGTCAAAGGTCTTTTCGGCGGTAGTGAAGCCGAGCTTGACCGCCCGCCTGGCCTCGAAATTGCGCGGCCAGCCGTCGACAATACCCATGATGAACGGATCGGGCTCGCGTTTGATCCGCCCCGCCACCTTGTCTCCCGCCACCCGCTTCAATGCTGCGATCTCCTCGCCGACGGTCGCCGATAGGCCTGGCATGGTGAGGTTGCGGCGCGCGCCGGCCGCCGCACTATCCATGGTCGCGGCGTGGATCAGGAAACCGACCGCCGAGCGCGGCGTGGCGTACCAGTGGCGGACATCCTCCGATACCGGCAGCACCGCTTCCTTGCCGGCCAGCGGTTCGCGCAGGATATTGGAAAAGAATCCGGACGCCGCCTTGTTGGGAAGACCGGGGCGGATGCAGATGGTCGGCAGCCGAATGCCGATGCCGTCCATGAAACCGCGGCGCGAATAATCGGCCAACAGGAGTTCGCCGATTGCTTTCTGGGTACCGTAACTCAACAGCGGCGTGTGAAAGAACTCGTCGCCGATGGCGTCCGGAAACGGCGCGCCGAACACCGCGATCGAGGAGGTGAAGACGACCCGGGGCTTGTAGCCGCCGCCGGCAAGCCTGATGGCATCGAGCAGCATCCGGGTGCCGTCGAGGTTGATGCGATAGCCCTTGTCGAAATCGAGTTCAGCCTCGCCGGAGACGATCGCCGCCAGATGGAAGATCACGTCGGGCCGATCCGCCACCAGCTTTTCCGCCGCGCCCGGTACGGCAAAATCGCAGGTCACGGTATCGACCGGAAATCCGGCTTTGGCGGGCTTTGCCGGCGCAACCACGTCCTGCAGCGTCATCCGCGTGATGTCGCGCTTGCCGAGACGTCCGTCGCGCAGCAGCCGCTCGGTCAGTTTGCGGCCGACCATGCCGGCCGCGCCGAGAACCAGAATATGCAAGACCCAACTCCTTCTTGTTTTTGCTCTATAGCGTTTTCGAGCGAAGTGGAAACCGGTTCGCGTCAAGAAAACGCGTCAAAACAAAAATCAGACAAAAAACTGGACTTGGGCCCGCGTGCTCACTCTTTGACCGCTCCGGTCATGGCCGACACATAGTGCTCGACAAAGAACGCATAAAGAATGACCAGCGGCAGCGAGCCCGCCAGCGCGCCCGCCATCAGCGAACCCCAGCGATAGACGTCGCCGTCGACGAACTCGTTGACGATCGCCACCGGTACCGTCTTGTTCTGAACGGATGTGAGAAAGGTGAGCGCGTAAATGAATTCGTTCCAGCACAGCGTGAAGCAAAAGATGAACGCCGAGATCAGCCCGGGGATCGCCAGCGGCAGCACGATCCTGGTCAGGATCTGCCAGCGGCTCGCGCCATCGATCAGCGCGCATTCCTCCAGCTCGAACGGGATGGTCTTGAAATAGCCCATCAGGAGCCAGGTCGAGAACGGGATCAGGATGGTCGGGTAGGTCAGGATCAGCGCAAGCGGCGAATCGAACAGGCCGTACTGGAACACGACGGTCGCGAGCGGAATGAACAGGATCGATGGCGGCACCAGATAGGAAAGGAAAATCAATCCGCCGATCCATTGCGCACCGCGATAGCGCAACCGCACGATGGCATAGGCCGCAAGCACGCTGGCAATGATCGACAGCACCGTCGAGCAGATCGCCACATACATCGTATTCCACAGCCACAGCGGATAGTAGCTTTCGAACAACAGCTTGTGGATGTGCTTGAAGGTCGGATTCCAGGTCCAGAACGGATTGTAGGTGTTGAGATCGAGCAGTTGGTCGTCCGGTTTGATGGCCGTCAGCGCCATCCAATAGAACGGGAACAGCAGAACGATCACGATAATCGACAGCGGCAAATAGAGCGTGACCAGACGGCGCGGCAGCGACTCCAGATAGCTCATGCCAACGCTGTGGTCGTCGATCGCGGCCGACGGCGACGAGCCCGACAGCAAGGATTTGAGATCAATCCGCGAGGTAGGAAGATCAGTCATTACTCTCTCCCTGCTGCCACTTGCGGCGCTGCAGTCCGAACCACGAGATCATGATCGCGGCGAGCAGGAACGGGATCATCGCGTTCGATATGGCGGCACCCTCGCCGAGCACGCCACCGATAATCGCTCGCTGATAGGAAAGCGTCGCCATCAGATGGGTCGCGTTGACCGGACCGCCGCGGGTCATCGCCCAAATCAGCTGGAAGTCGGTGAAGGTGAACAGCACCGAGAACGTCATCACCACCGCAATGATCGGCGTCAGCAGCGGATAGGTGATGAACCGGAATCGTTGCCAGTTGGTGGCGCCATCGAGCGTCGCGGCTTCGTAGAGCGATGGCGACACCGTCTGCAGGCCCGCCAGCAGCGTGATCGCAACGAAGGGAACGCCGCGCCAGATATTGGCGAAGATCACGCATGCCCGTGCCCAGGTAACATCGCCGAGGAAATTGATATTATTGGTGATCAATCCCATTTGCTTGAGCGACCAGGAGATGATCGAGAACTGCGCATCGAAGATCCACCAAAATGCCAGTGCCGACAGCACGGTTGGCACGATGAAGGGAATCAGCACCAGTGCGCGCAGCATCGCCTTGAACGGCAGGTTTTCGTTAAGCAGCAAAGCCAGATAAAGCCCGATCGCGAATTTGATGGCGCTGGCGACGAATGTGTACAGAAGCGTATTGAAGACCGAAAGCCAGAAGATCGAATCGTCCCACAGCCACTCGTAGTTCTCGGTTCCAATGAATTGGCCCGGCCGCCCGATGCGCGCGTCCGTGAACGAAATCCAGATACCGAGGCCAAGCGGATAGGCCAGGAACAGGATCAGGAACCCCATTGCCGGCAGCATGAACCAGAAGCCGAGCCAGTTGCGGTTGGCCTTGAGTTGATCCCACGTCGTCGCTTCGCGGATCGGGCGCCTGTCGGTTCTGGATTGCAGTGCGACGTCGGCCATGGACGAAATCCTTTGTAGCAGCGATGCCGTCTTTACCGGTGCACGCGGCAGACTATCACATCGTCGAATGGAGCGGGCTGCACCCTGATTGCAGCCCGCTCCGATTGTGCTTAGCGATAAATGCGCTTCAACTGCCGCTCGGCGATTGCAATCGCGCCCTTGGCGTCCTCGCGGCCGGTGCAGTAGTTGGCGAACATATCGACCACCAGGAAGTCCGCGATGGCGGTCGCCGGCTTTTCGCCAACCTTGCCGATGCCCGAGGCCGGCAGCGCGCGCTTGCTGGCCTGGGCGAACACCGCATTCTTCGGGTCCGCCGTCCACACCGGAGCGGAGTCATAGGCATTGAGCGTGTGGGTCAGATAACCCCGCGCCCCGGTCAGCCACTTATCGAAGTTTTCCTTCTCCAGCATGAAGGCGATGAAGGCCTTCGAGGCGTTCGGATATTTGGTGAAGTTGAACGCCAGGATCGGAACGGTGAGCTGCAGTTCGGTCGGTTTGCCGACCGGACCCACCGGCCACAGCGCGTGATAGGTATCTTCCGCGAGATCCTTCTTGGTCGGATCGTCCTTCGCTGCGATGTAGATCGAAATGCCGTTGGCGGTGCAGTAGAGTTCGCCCGACAGGAACGCCTTGTTGTTGGAGCCGTCGTTCCACGACGCGATGCCGGGAATGAAGGTATCGGAAAGCGCTTTGCAATATTCCAGTGCCTTCACCGTCTCCGGCGAGTTGATAATGACCTTGTCGTCCTTGTCGACCGTATAGGCACCGTGGCCCCACAGCACCCAGTGCAGCCATCCGTTGGCGTCGCCAGAGGCGTGACCAAGGGCGAAACCGGCCGGGGTGTTGTTCTTCTTCAGCGCCTTGCACATTTCAAGGAAGCCGGGGAAGTCCTTCGGGAATTCCTTGAAGCCGGCCTTGTCGACGGCCGATTTGCGGTAGGTCATGTACCCGCCAACGGTCGCGACGGGGATGCCGAGCCAGTCGTTGCCTTGCTTGCAGGTGGCAGCGGCCGCGTCGGTCCATCCGCCGTACTTCTTGCCGAGATAGTCGGCGACATCGTTCATCTTTATTACTTTGGTGGGGAACAGCTGCGGCAGCGTGTGCAGGCCCCAGACGAGGTCCAGACCCTGCCCGGTGTTGGCGGCCACGGAGGCCTTCGGTTGAATGTCCTCGAAGGACTCGCTGAACACGTTCATCTCGGTGCCGGTGGCAGCCTTGAATGCCGCGACGGTTGCGTTGAACGCTTCGTCCTCCGACGGTACGAAGCGCTTCCAGCGCATCACCGTCAGCTTGGCGCCCTTCTCGGCTTTCCATGGCGACGATTGCGCCCAGGCCTTGGCAAACTCGAACAGAGCCGGCCCGGTGAGCGCGCCGGCCGTTGCCAGCGCGGTGCCGCCCTGAAGAAGAGTGCGGCGCGTGAAGTCATGCATAGTCGATCCTCCGTTTTGATGTTTTTGGTTGCTTAGCTATTCAGTCGCTTGCCGGTCGTCTCGTCGAACAGATGGACGAGCGACGGGTCGGGTTTCAGCCGGATCTTGTCGCCCGGGTTGAATTGATGACGCTCGCGGAACACGGCGACGACCTGCTCGCCGCCGAGCTTGGCGAAGACCTGGGTTTCCGAGCCGGTCGGTTCCACCACCACGATCTCGGCTTCCGCGCCGTCGTCGGCGATGGTGAAGTGCTCCGGCCGGATGCCGTAGACGGCGGGCCGCCCTTCCGAATTGGCGGGCGCCGACGCCAGCGGAAGTTTCACGCCGTTCGGGCCCTCAAAGCCGGCGCTGCCGTTCGACTTCACTTTACCTTTAAGGAAATTCATCGCCGGCGAGCCGATGAAGCCCGCGACGAACTGGTTATCCGGCCGGTCGTAAAGTTCGAGCGGCGTGCCGATCTGCTCTACGATGCCGTCATGCATCACCACGATCTTGTCGGCCATGGTCATGGCTTCGATCTGGTCGTGGGTGACGTAGACGGTCGTGGTCTTCAGCCGCTGATGCAGTTCCTTGATTTCGGTGCGCATGGCAACGCGCAGCTTGGCGTCGAGGTTGGACAAGGGCTCGTCGAACAGGAACACCTGCGGATCGCGCACGATGGCGCGGCCCATCGCGACGCGCTGGCGCTGGCCGCCGGACAATTGCCGGGGAAAGCGATCGAGCAGCGGCGTCAGGGCCAGAATTTCCGCGGCGCGCTGGACCCCCTTGCTGATTTCGTCGGCGCTGGCGCCCCGCAGCTTCAGCGAAAATCCCATATTGTCGGCAACCGTCATATGCGGATAGAGCGCATAATTCTGGAACACCATCGCAATGTCGCGCTCCTTGGGCTGGACATTGTTGACGACGCGGTCGCCGATTGAAATCGTCCCGGAGGTGATGTTTTCGAGCCCGGCCAGCATCCGCAGCAAGGTCGATTTGCCGCAGCCGGAGGGACCGACCAGTACGACGAAGGCGCCGTCCTCGATCGGGATCGACACGCCGTGCAGGACTTCAAAGCCGCCAAACGATTTCCGCACGTCCCGAATCTGCACAGACGACATATTTCCTCCCAAAAAACACGCGCGGCTAACGGGCTTAGCTCCGCAGCCGCCCTTTTCATTGGGAGGGGTCTTAGCAGAATTTTTTGCTGATGTCCTTGGATCAAAGTCGTAGAGGTTCCCGTCTGCCGGCAACGTTGCGAACCGGGCGTTGACATGCAAACATCCAGCGCCAATACGAAAATTACGCACAAAAATAAGGCGTGTGCGCTGCGGGAGAAACCATGAACAAACCGCTTACCGGGATCACCAGGCGCAAACTTCGTTCCAGCGAGTGGTTTAACAACCCGCACAATCCGGGGATGACCGCGCTCTACCTCGAGCGCTATCTCAATTACGGCCTGACCCGGCACGAGCTGCAGGCCGGCAAGCCGATAATCGGCATCGCGCAGACCGGCAACGATCTTTCGCCCTGCAATCGCCATCACCTCGAACTGGCGCACCGGGTCCGGGAAGGAATCCGCGCTGCCGGCGGCATCGCCATGGAATTTCCGATGCATCCGATCCAGGAGACCGGCAAACGTCCGACCGCGGCACTGGATCGCAACCTCGCTTATCTCGGGCTGGTCGAAATCCTGTTCGGCTATCCCCTGGACGGCGTGGTTCTGACCACCGGATGCGACAAGACCACCCCCGCCTGCCTGATGGCGGCGGCAACGGTCAATTTACCGGCCATCGTGCTGTCCGGCGGGCCGATGTTGAACGGCTGGCACAACGGCGAGCGCTCAGGCTCCGGCACCGTGGTCTGGAAAGCGCGCGAGCGGCTTGCCGCGGGCGAGATCGACTACGAGGAGTTCATGAATATCGTGGCCTCGTCGGCGCCGTCGGTCGGCCATTGCAACACCATGGGCACCGCCTCCACCATGAATTCGCTGGCGGAAGCGCTCGGCATGTCGCTGCCGGGCTGCGCCGCGATCCCCGCGCCCTATCGCGAGCGCGGCCAGATCGCCTACGAGACCGGCACGCGCATCGTCGGCATGGTCTGGGAAGACTTGAAGCCGTCGGACATCCTGACGCGAAAGGCTTTCGAGAACTGCATCGTCGTCAATTCCGCCATCGGCGGCTCCACCAACGCACCGATCCATATCAATGCGCTGGCCCGCCATATCGGCGTGGAGCTGTCGATCGACGATTGGCAGAAATACGGCCACGCCATTCCGCTGTTGGTGAACATGCAGCCGGCGGGCTTCTACCTCGGTGAGGAATATCATCGCGCCGGCGGCGTGCCGGCGGTGGTGGGCGAATTGATGCGGCACAAGCGCATCCATGAAGACGCCATGACCGTCAACGGCCATACCATGGGCGAGAACTGCCGCACTGCGCCCAAACCCGACGGCGACGTGATCTGGAGTTACGGCAAGCCGCTGGTGAAGGATGCCGGTTTCCTTGTCTTGCGCGGCAACCTGTTCGATTCCGCGATCATGAAGACCAGCGTGATCTCCAAGGAATTCCGCGACCGCTATCTGATCAATCCCAAAGATCCCAATGCATTCGAGGGACGCGCCATCGTGTTCGAGGGCCCGGAGGATTATCACAAGCGGATCGACGATCCCTCGCTCAAGATTGACGAGCACTGCATCCTGTTCGTGCGCGGCACCGGTCCGATCGGCTATCCCGGCGGCGCCGAGGTCGTGAACATGCAGCCGCCGGCCGCGCTGATCAAACGCGGCATCCTGTCCCTGCCCTGCATCGGCGACGGCCGCCAGTCCGGCACTTCCGGTTCGCCGTCGATCCTGAACGCAACGCCGGAAGCCGCTGCCGACGGCGGATTGGCGATCCTCAAGACCGGCGACAAGGTTCGCATCGATCTCAACAAGGGCAGCGCAAATATCCTGATTTCCGATGCAGAACTCAAGAAGCGGCGCGCCGAACTTAAAGCGCGGGGCGGCTTCCCCTATCCCGCCAACCAGACGCCGTGGCAGGAGCTCTATCGCTCAACCGTCGGCCAGCAAGCCACCGGCGCGTGTATGGAGTTCGCCACGCGCTATCACGACATCGCCGGCAGCGTCGGCGTGGCGCGGGATAATCATTAGTTCGATCGTCATTGCCGGACTTGATCCGGCAATCCATCCTTCTTCAAAAGAGGATGGATACGCGGGTCAAGCCCGCGTATGACGGAAATAATTGTCGATAGTTGAGGGAGAACGACATGGGAGATCGCCTGAAAGGCAAGCGCGCGTTCGTGACCGCGGGCGCGGCGGGTATTGGCCGCGCGAGCGCCATCGCTTTTGCGCGCGAAGGTGCCACGGTTTTTGCAACCGACATCGACGAAAAGGGTCTCGCAGCACTCGCCAGCGATGGCGTCTCGGAAGTGGCGCGGCTCGACGTGCGCGACACCTCGGCCGTCACCGAGATGGCAAAACGCGTCGGCAAGATCGACATCCTGCTCAATGCCGCAGGCTTCGTGCATCACGGCACCGTGCTGGAATGTTCCGACCAAGACTGGGATTTTTCGTTCGACCTCAACGTCAAGTCGATGCACCGGACGATCAGGGCATTTCTGCCGGGCATGCTGGAAGGTGGTCACGGCTCGATCGTGAACATCTCCTCCGCCGCCGGCGTGTTCAAGGCCGCGCCGAACCGTTACGTCTACGGCGCGACCAAGGCTGCGGTTGCGGCGCTGACGCGCGCGGTCGCCACCGATTTCATCACCAAGGGCATACGATGTAATTGTATTTGCCCCGGCACCATCGAGACGCCGTCGATGCTGAATCGCGCCGCCGCCGCGGGTCCCGGAGGGCGCGAGATGTTCGTGAGCCGCCAGCCGATGGGACGGCTCGGCACCGCGGAGGAAATCGCTTCGCTCGCCGTGTATCTCGCCAGCGACGAAAGCGCGTTCACCACCGGTGTCGCGCATATCATCGATGGCGGCTGGACGCTGTGAACAGAAAGAATCCTCATCCTGAGGAGCGGCGGCTTCGCCGCGTCTCGAAGGATGAGGGACGTGTTGCCTTCATGGTTCGAGACGCGCGCTAGGCGCGCTCCTCACCATGAGGATCACCAAGCGAAAGGATTTTCACCATGAACAAGATCGATCTGAACGGCCGCTGCGCCGTCGTCACCGGCGGCGCGCAGGGGTTTGGACGCGCGATCACCGAGCGTTTTGTCGCCTCCGGCGCCAAGGTCGCGATCTGGGATCATGACCAGCCGCTTGCCGAGAAGACGGCAAAGGAAATCGGATCAGGCGTCACCGCGTTCAAGGTCGACGTGTCGGATCTCGCCGCGGTCGAAAAGACGCGCGACGCCACGCTGAAAGCGCTCGGCAAGATCGACATTCTCGTCAACAATGCCGGCATCGCCGGAATCAACAAGACGGTTTGGGAAACCGACCTCGAGGAATGGCGCAAGGTGTTGCGCATCAATCTCGACGGGCCCTTCATCTGCTGCAAGGCGATCGTGCCCTCGATGGTCAAACAAAATTACGGCCGCATCGTCAATATCGCCTCGATCGCCGGCAAGGAAGGCAACCCCAACGCGGCGCATTACTCGGCGTCAAAGGCCGGTCTTATCGCGCTGACGAAATCGCTCGGCAAGGAACTCGCCGGCTACGAAATCGCGGTCAACGCGGTGACGCCCGCCGCCGCCAAAACCGCGATCTTCGACCAGATGACGCAGCAGCATATCGACTTCATGCTGTCGAAGATTCCGAAAGGCCGCTTCGTGCTGGTGGAAGAGCTCGCGGCGATGGTGGCGTGGCTGGCGTCGGAGGATTGCGCGTTCTCCACCGGCGCGGTGTTCGATATCTCCGGCGGCCGCGCGACATATTAGGGCATTCACCAACTCCTCATGGTGAGGAGGCGCTCTTGCGCCGTCTCGAACCATGAGGCCACAATGCATTTCTCATCCTTCGAGACGCGGCGAAGACGCCGCTCCTCAGGATGAGGAGAGGATGTCATGATCAGGGAAGGCGGATGCCTGTGCGGCGCGGTCCGGTTCAAGGCCGAGGGCGAGCCGGTCAATGTCCGCATCTGCCACTGCCGCAACTGCCAGAAGGCGATGGGATCGCCGTTCTTTGCCCGCGCGCTTTTCGACCAAAACGCCCTGACGGTTGAAGGCGACACGGCCCGCTACGCCTCTTCGGAGGCGCTCGACCGGGTTTTCTGCAAAATCTGCGGAACGCGGCTGTTTTCCTGGCGCCGAAACGGCACGGTGGCGGGCGTCGCGCTGGCAGCCTTCGATGACCGCAACGCATTTGCGCCGACCGAACACATCTGGGTCTCGGAGAAGATGGATTGGGTGAAGCTCGACGACGGCTTGCCGCAATACTCCGGGACGGTTCCCACTTGAAGCGGGGGCGTGCTAGCGTCGCCCGATCCGTTGAACCGGTCAGGACATCCGTTGAACATCACCCTCTATGACGTGTCGGTTTGGGTATTGCCGCTCGTCATCGCCATCACTTTCCATGAAGCAGCGCACGGTTTTGTGGCGCACCGCTTCGGCGACAACACCGCCTGGGAACTGGGCCGCGTCAGTTTCAATCCACTCAAGCACATCGACCCGTTCGGCACCCTGATGCTGCCGGCGATGCTGCTGCTGTCCCACTCGCCGTTTCTGTTCGGCTACGCCAAGCCGGTGCCGGTGAATTTTCGCGCCCTTCGCCATCCGCGGATCGACATGGTTTGGGTGGCCCTGGCGGGACCGGCCACCAATATCGCCCTCGCCCTGTTCGCCGCGGCAGCGTTTCATGTCCTGGCCTTCGTGCCCGCGAGCGCGGCGCAATGGGTTGCCGACAATCTCAAAAACGCGCTTGTCATCAATGTCGTGCTGGCGATCTTCAACATGCTGCCAATTCCTCCGTTGGACGGCGGGCGGGTCGCGGTCGGGTTATTGCCGAGGGTGCTGGCTTACCCGCTTTCCCGGCTGGAGCCCTTTGGGATGCTGATCCTGATCGGAATTCTGATTATTCTCCCGCTGGCCGGTTCGCAGTTCGGTCTAAATCTTGATGTTATTTCGGCGATACTGCGAACTTCGACCGGCTATGTGATCCGGCTGATCCTGGTGGTAACCGGCAACGCATAGTCCAACGAGCCGCAAAAGGGCTGAGGGCATGGTGATCAAGGCAGCCGACATGATGATCGCGCGACGCGCCGACACCAGGGCGCGGGCGGATTTCGCGACCTGGAAGATGATGGCCAAGCTGAACGGCGCCTCCGCCCTGCCCGCTGAGGCCCAGACCTTCCTTGCCAGCTATCAGGCGCGTCTCAAGGAGATGCCGGAGGCCGAGGCCACCGAAGCCATCATCAATGTCGTTTACAGGGCCTACTACGCGGAAATGGGCGGGGCTGGCGCGCCGCCGGATGTTCCCGCCCACTCGAATCGTCCGGCGACGGGCAATGTCACCGCCTTCAAACGCCCGCCCGCCCCAAAGGCCAAAACCACTGGCGGTCCGGACGCAAAACCCCGGCTTCCCGTGGCCCTGATCTTTGTTTGCCTCGTCGTGGTCTATGTCGGCTTGCGGTATCTTTGGCAGTGATGGGAACGCCCGGGCACGAATAATTGCAGCACCCCAAATTTCAGCTCCGCCCCTTGACCTTGAAAATCACCGGCAGGGTAAAACTCAATCCCTCATCGGCGACCCGCGGCGGCGGTGGCGGCACCGGATCAGATTTTCGCACCATGGCCAGCGCCGCTTCGTCGAACGCTTTGTCGCCCGATCCCTTGACGATGCTGGTCGAGAGCACATGCCCCATCCGGTCCAGCGCGAAGCTGATCAGGATCTCGGCGCTCTTCTGCGAGCGCTCCGCCGGATATTGCTTGTGCCTGTCCAGATGGGCCATCAGTTCCTTCTGCCAGGTCACGCGTGCGCGTTGCGCGCTTTGGCCGATGCCTTGCGTGGGCGCGACCGAGCGCGGCCCTCGCTGAATGGCCTCGGAACTCGGCGTCGCGGTTGCCTCGGCGGCGACCGATTCCGTTGAGGCCGAAGTCTGCACCGCCGCGATTTTCGACTCCTCCTCCTTGGGCTTGTTCGAGTCGTTGGGCGTCACGACCCGATCCGGATCGTCGGCCTCGGTGGGTACGTCCTTCGGCAGCTCGGTCTCTTTGACTTCCGCCTTCTGCTCGGCCAGCGCGGGCGAAGCGACGGAGGCGTCGGTGTCCGGACCCGGCGGCAGATCGGTGGCTTCGAGATGCGGCGACATCAATTCCAGCCCGATCTCGATCGCGGGAGCACCGAGGGAGTCGTCGAGATCGACGGCCCGCAGATGCGCAACCGCGAACGCACCGCCGCCGAGGTGCAGCGCGAGCGCGCTCAGGCCAGCGAAAATCCACAGCCGCCGGGAAGGTTTTTGTTCGGTGTCGAGGTCGGACATCCGCATCGCGCCGCCGCTCAAGGTTTTGGGGGTTCAGGCGCGGGAGGCGGCGCCGACGTGTCCGCAACGCCCTCCAGCGCCACCAGCTTGATCTTCGCATAGCCTCCGGCGCGCAGGATTTCCAGCACGTCCATCAACTCGCCATAGGGCACGGCGCGATCGGCACGCAGGAAGATGAAGCGATCCTTGCTGCTGTCTGCCATCGCATCGAGCGAGCGCACCAGATCGACCCGCTTGACCTGGGTTTCTCCGATCGCCACCGCGAGATCGGGCTTGATGCTGACATAGGTCGGCTTGTCCGGCTTCTTCTGCGGGGTCGCGGTCGATGACGGCAGATCGATCGGAAGATCGACGGTCGACAGCGGCGCCGCCACCATGAAGATAATCAGAAGGACCAGAATGACGTCGATGAACGGCGTGACGTTGATCTCATGGGTTTCCGCGAAATCGCTGTCGTCATCCAGTTCCGTATCTGCGATCGAAGTGCCCATGGCCTACTCCGCCGCGCGCGAATGCGAAGGACCATGGGTGCGGTCGAGATCGCGCGACAGCAATCGCGCTGCCGCCCCCGAAGAGCGGCCGACCAGTTCAAGGTAGGCCTTCGTCACGCGCGTGAAATGATTGTAGATGATGACGGCCGGGATCGCCGCGGCCAGACCGAATGCGGTGGCGAGCAGCGCTTCCGCGATGCCGGGGGCTACCACGGCAAGATTCGTCGTCTGCGATTTCGAAATGCCGATAAAGCTGTTCATGATGCCCCACACCGTGCCGAACAGCCCGACGAACGGCGAGGTCGCGCCGATGGTCGCCAGCAATCCCATGCCAAGCCGGACCCGGCGCGCTTCGGCGCGCACGATCTCGGCAAAGCTCGACGCCGCTCGTTCCTTGATGCCGCCGTCGCTGGAAATTCCCGCCGACAGCCGCGCCTCGCGCATCGCCGCTGCCAGCAATGACGTCAACACGCCGTCTTTTGCGCCAAGTGCGAATTGCGCTTCGGCAAGCGATCTGGCATCGCTGATCTTGTCGAGTGCCGCGCGCAGCCTGCGCTGGATCACCGACAGCTCGATCATCTTTGCGATGAAGATGGTCCATGTCACCAGCGAGGCGAAGGCAAGGCCGATCATCACCGCCTTGACCAGGACATCCGCCGAAAGGAACATCGACCAGGGCGACAGCTCGCGCAGCGCCGGCGCGGTTGATTTCAGCGATCTGCCGCCGCCATCGGCGGGAGTTGCGGTCGCGTCGGAGGCCGCAGGCGCCGAGGCGGATGGAACGGCCGGCGATGGCGCGGGAGCCTGCACCGGCGGTGCTGCCTGCGCCGGGATCGCCGACGGTTGCGATTGCGACAGTGCGGGAGCCTGCGGAGGCGCCGGGGCCGTTTTCTGTTGCGCCGATGATGGCGACGCCAGCGACAGCATCGCCAGCGCGAAGATCACACCATAAGCCGCTCGAAGAGGTGACGTGTTCATATTTCTGTCCGGTAGAGGATCAATCAAATTGTGTGACGTATGCATCCGGTCAGCCACAGCTTTTGCGAGATGCCGAGTGAGAGACCACGAGGCGGCCGAATTGGGGCGCGCACAGCCCGATACCGGACCCATCCTGATTTCGTGGAGCCCTCGATGTCAGGCGATCGGGGGAGCGCGAGCCTGAAAAGCGACCCGCAAGCAGAGTTCAGATCGACGAACCCGGCGTCGGTGGTCACATACTGCAAAGCAAAAGCTTGAGGCGCCGGCAGATAGACCGGTGTCCCGACCACCATCGCGTTGGCCAGCGCCATGACGGCGCAGATGGCGCAGTCATCGGTTGGCTGGCCGCCGGGCTCATGATCGGAGGAGGTCTTTAACCGGAGGGGGCGAGATGCGTCGTCGTGCGAGGCTTTGTGCAATGCGGCCAAATGAGTGGCCGCAAAGCTAACGCTGTGGTGAAGTCCCGATTGCTTCGCATCCACCAATGCAGGCGCCGCTTGCGCACCGTTGCCGTGGAAATGACCGAACGACAGCAGAAACTGGATCACGAGCGCGAACAGCGCGAGCCGTGAGCCAAGTCTGATGTTTGATCGGAACCATTTCATGCCGGCATGCGCCTCGTTCGGGAGTGTCTGAAGGCTGTCCGAGCACTCGCGGTGTTATAATATCACATCTCAGGAATCGCCGACAGGTGTCAACGATATTTGTGCGGATTCCGCGCCGACGGATTACTTGGCCGCGACGTCGCCGCGCGGCTCGGCAAAGCCCTTGATCCGATCCTTGATGTCCCTGAGCGTCTCCAGGCTGGTTTCGATCGCCTTGGTCGGGATGTCCTGCAGAACATCTGACGCAATGGAGTCGCGCAAACTGTCGAGATCATCGACAAGCTGACGGCCGCTCGCGGTGAGAAACAGCCGGTTGGCGCGTCGATCCCTGGGGTCGTGCCGCCGCTCGAGAAGACCGTGCTCGACCAGTCGATCGAGCAAGCGCACCAGCGAAATCGGCTGTAGTTCAAGCACATCGGCCAAATCGACCTGCGACAATCCTTCCTGTTGCCGCAATCGGAACAGTACGATCCACTGCGCGCGCGTGGTGCCGCGGCCCTTGGCGCGGTTGTCGATGTAATTGCGCAGCAGGCGCGAGCTTTCGACGAGCTGCGCAATCAGCTGGCGTTTCAGGTCGAGCGACATGGGCTCCGGCGGTCCTCAAAGCTTTCCAAAAGTTTAGAATTCTCAAGTTATAGTGTGTATACACATTAAGTGCACGCATATTATAGCTGACCGTTCCGGGAACCCTTTGGAAGGCCGGTTACTTAGTTTTGAACCCATGAGCTCACATGACCACATCGCGGACCATCCGTTGGGTTTTGCTGATCGCAGCGCTCGCCGCGGCGGGTTATTTCGGCTGGCAGCGGTTCCATCGCGGGGATCAGGCGACAGCCGCCAACAACGCGCAAAAGTCGGCGCCCAATCCCGTCCGCGTATCCATCGCACCTGTCGAGAAAGCTGATTTTCCGGTCTACCTGACCGGGCTTGGAACGGTACAAGGGTTCAACACCGTTTTGGTACGCACCCGCGTCGACGGTCAGATCGACAAGATCGCCTTCACGGAAGGCCAACTGGTCAAGCAGGGCGACCTGCTCGCCGAAATCGATCCCCGGCCATTCCAGGCAGCGCTCGACCAGGCCAAGGCCAAGAAGGCTCAGGACGAGGCCAATCTGGCCAACGCCAATCTCGATCTGCAGCGCTTCACCAGGCTCGGCGAATTCGCGACCCGGCAGCAGACCGACACCCAGCGCTCCACCGTGGCGCAATTGACCGCGCAGATCGCGGCCGACGATGCGGCCATTTTCAACGCCCAGACCCAGCTCGACTATACCGCCGTCAAATCGCCGATCTCGGGCGTTGCCGGCCTGCGTCAGGTCGACATCGGCAACATCGTCAATGCCTCGACCCAGACCGGCATCGTGACGATCGCCCAGATCGAACCGATCGCCGTGATCTTCACCGCGCCGGAAGAGCGATTACCTGATATAAACGAGGCGCAATCGATACAGCCGCTCAAGGTCATCGCGATCACGACCGACGGCAAGAAGCCATTGGCGGAAGGAAAACTGGCGGTCGTCAACAATCAGGTCGACACCACCAGCGGGACTATTCGGCTCAAGGCGGTGTTCGATAACAAGAACCATGCGTTGTGGCCGGGCCAGTCGGTCTCGACGCGGCTTCTGGTGAAGACGCTGAAGGATGCCACGGTGGTTCCGGACGACGCTATCCAGCACGGTACCGACGGCCTCTATGCCTATGTCGTCAATCAGGACAACAAGGCCGAACTGCGCAAGATCAAGGTCAGCCAATCGATCGACGGGCGTTCGGTGGTCGATGAGGGCCTGTCGCCGGGACAGCAGGCGATCACGTCGGGCCAGTACAAGGTTCAGCCCGGCACCCTTGTGAGCACCGCGGTGGCAAGTTCGGATCCGGCGCAACCCAAGGTCAAGCAGGAATGAGCGAAGGCATTTCCGCACCTTTCATTCGCTACCCTATCGGCACTTCGCTGCTGATGGCCGGCATCCTGTTTGTCGGCCTCGTCGCCTATCCGCTGCTACCGGTCGCGCCGCTGCCGCAGGTGGACTTCCCGACCATCCAGGTCACCGCAAACCTGCCCGGCGGCAGCCCCGAAACCATGGCCTCCTCGGTGGCGCAGCCGCTCGAGCGCCAGTTCGCCCAAATTCCCGGCGTGGCCCAGATGACATCGACGAGCTACCTGGGAACGGCGGCGGTCACGATCCAGTTCGACCTCAACCGCAGTATCGATGGCGCCGCCAACGACGTGCAGGGCGCCATCAACGCCGCCAGCGGCCAACTGCCGAAAAACCTTCCCTCACCGCCGACCTACCGCAAGGTCAATCCGGCGGATTCGCCGATCCTGCTGTTGTCGGCGACCTCAGAAACGTTGCCTCTGACCACCGTGAGCGACGCCGTCGACGCCCAGCTCGCGCAGCAGATCAGCCAGATTTCCGGCGTGGCGCAGGTATTGATCGGGGGTCAGCAAAAGCCCTCGATCCGTGTTCAGGTCGATCCGGCGAAACTGGTCGCCAAAGGCCTGTCGCTGGAGGACGTCCGCAACCAGATCGCGATCACGACGGTCGACAGCCCGAAGGGCAACGTCGACGGCGCGACGCGCGCCTATACGATCTACGCCAACGATCAGCTGCTGGACTCCAAGGACTGGAACGACGTCATCATCGCCTACCGCAACGGTGGCCCGTTACGGATCCGCGACATCGGCCAGGCCGTCACCGGACCGGAGGACGCCAAGCAGGCGGCCTGGGCCAACGGCAAGCGCGGCGTGTTTCTGGTGGTCTTCAAGCAGCCCGGCGCCAACGTCATCGAGACCGTGGACAAGATCAAGTCGCTGCTGCCGAGGCTGGTGGCCGCGATTCCGCCGGCGATCAAGATCGAGCTGATCAGCGATCGCACCCAGACCATTCGCGCCGCCGTCTCGGACGTTCAGTTTACGTTGCTGCTGACCATTGCGCTCGTCGTCATGGTCATTTTCATCTTCCTGCGCAGTTTCTGGGCTACCGTGATTCCAGCCGTGACCGTGCCTCTTGCCCTGCTCGGCGCCTGCGCGCTGATGTGGGTGTTCGGTTATACCCTCGATAACCTGTCATTGATGGCCTTGACCATTGCCGTCGGATTCGTCGTCGACGACGCCATCGTGATGCTGGAAAACATTACGCGTTATATCGAGGAAGGCGAGAAGCCGCTTGCCGCCGCATTCAAGGGCGCCAGCGAAATCGGGTTCACCATCATGTCGATCAGTATTTCGCTGGTGGCGGTGCTGATCCCGCTGCTGCTGATGGGCGGCATCATCGGACGGCTGTTCCGCGAATTCGCGGTGACGCTGGCGATGACGATCTTCGTATCGATGGTGGTGTCGCTGACGCTGACGCCGATGATGGCATCGCGCTTTCTGCGGGCGCACGGCGAAACCCGACACGGCCGGTTTTATCAATGGAGCGAGCGCGCTTTCGACGCGATGCTGCATGGCTATGAGCGCGGCCTGGACCGTGCCTTGCGCTGGCGGTTGACGACGCTCGTCATTTTCTTCGCGACGCTGGGACTGTCGGTCTATCTGTTCGTCATCATCCCGAAGGGATTTTTCCCGCAACAGGACAACGGCCTGATCACCGCCACGTCCGAAGCCGGGCAGGACATTTCCTTCGCGGCGATGAAGCAGCGGCAGGAGGAGCTTGGCAAGATCGTGCAGGCCGACCCTGACGTCGCCAGCGTGGCGATGGCGATCGGCGGCAGCGGCAGGGCCGGCAACAACGGCAACCTGTTCATCACGCTGAAACCGCGCGATGAACGCAAGGCAAGCGCGCAGCAGATCATCTCTCGCCTGCGTCCCAAGCTGGAAAAGGTCGAGGGCGCGCGCCTCTACATGCAGGCGGCGCAAGACGTGCGGCTCGGTGGCCGGCCGACGCGGACGCAGTTCGAGTTCACGCTGCAGGATGCCAACCTTGCCGAGCTGAACGAATGGGCGCCGAAGATTCTGGCCAAGATGCAGACCTTGCCCGCAACTGCGCGACGTCGCCACCGACCAGCAGACCAACGGCACGACGCTGGAGCTGAAGATCAATCGCGACACCGCCTCGCGCTACGGTATCCAGCCGCAGCTGATCGACGACACGCTCTATGACGCGTTCGGCCAGCGCCAGGTCACCCAGTACTTCACCCAGCTCAACAGCTACCACGTGATCCTGGAGATCCTGCCCGAACTGCAGGGCAACCTCGACACGCTCAACAAGATCTATATCAAATCGCCGGCCACGGGCGACCAGGTGCCGTTGTCGACGTTCGCGACCTGGACCAGTGTGCCGGTCCGCTCGCTGTCGATCAGCCACCAGGGTCAGTTCCCGGCAATTACGATCAGCTTCAACCTCGCGCAGGGCGTCGCCTTGGGGCAAGCGACCAATGCCGTGCAGAAGGCAATGGTCGATCTCGGCGCGCCTGCCACGCTCAACTCGAGCTTCCAGGGCACCGCGCAGGCGTTCCAGCAATCGCTCGGCACGGTGCCGCTCCTGATCCTGGCGGCCCTTGTCGTCGTGTACCTGATCCTCGGCATTCTCTATGAAAGCTACATCCATCCGCTCACGATTCTGTCGACGCTTCCCTCGGCCGGGGTCGGCGCGCTGGCGATCCTGATGGCGTTTGGATACGACTTCAGCCTGATCGCGTTGATCGGCATCATTCTGCTGATCGGCATCGTCAAGAAGAACGGCATCATGATGGTCGACTTCGCGATCACGGCCGAACGCGACGAACATCTCACCTCGGAACAATCGATCCGAAAGGCTGCGCTGCTGCGGTTTCGTCCGATCATGATGACGACGATGGCGGCCTTGCTCGGCGGCGTGCCGCTGATGCTGGGTACCGGCACCGGATCGGAAATCCGCCAGCCGCTCGGCTACGCGATGGTCGGCGGCCTGATCGTCAGTCAGGCGCTCACGCTGTTCACGACGCCGGTGGTGTATCTCTATCTCGACAGGCTCTCGAACATGTTCGCGGACTGGGGGCGATCTGGCAGTGGCGATCAGGAACGCCCCGCGAGCGAGCAAGACTCGGTCAAGCAAGCCGCCGAGTGACTTGACATTGGCCGCTCACCGGCACATCCGAAGGATATCTCGCCTCGGAGCCGGACCAGTGAAGATTTCCGTAAAGCTTGCGATCCTCATGGCCATCATGGCTTTCGCATCGGCCGGGTTCAGTCACGCCCAGCAAGGATCCAAGTCCAAAGGCGCCGCGCATCCGGCGCCGACAGCGGCGCCGCCTGCAAACCCTCAAGCCGACACCGCGCCCGCAAATGCCCCGGCCCCGCCCGGCTGGGCGGCGCGATGCAACAGCACGAGCCGTGACGCCCCGCTCGAATGCGCGATCGAGCAGTCGGCTGTGCTGAGCAAAACCGGGCAACTGGTCGTCCTCGTCAACATTCGCGTGCCCAGCGACACCCATACGCCGGTCGCGCTGGTGCAGTTGCCGCTCGGACTTAACCTGCCGGCCGGCGCCAAACTGCAGGTCGATGACGGCAAGGCGATCGATCTGCAGATCCAGACCTGCGAAAACAGGGGCTGCTACGCCAGCACCCCGATCGCGCCCGATCTGCTGGCCGCCCTGAAATCCGGAAAGCAGTTGAAGGTGTCGTTTCAAAACCTCGCCAAGGAAACCATCGCCATTCCAATGCCGCTTGCCGACTTCGCCGCCGCTTATGACAAGATAAAATAGCCGGACAGGTTCACTGCCCGAAGCACTCCCCCTGTCATTGCGCCTGCGGTTGATCCGCTGTCCGCCCGTATCCGGCCGAGGGCCGCGAATATCCCGGCAGGCACCGCGACCCGTCTTCAGTGGTGGTGGTGATGCTCGATTGGTTCAGCCTCGCCGCCATAGCCGCGCAACTCGGCATAGCGCTGTATCTGGCCGGGGCTCAAAACAGCAACGGTTGAAAGATGATATTTGAGATGGGTTTCGCGAAGCGCGCCTTGCGTCGCCGCGACGGCTGCGGTTGATGCCCTCAGACTGTCCGGCGTCACGGTATGGCCGGCGAATTGCCTGTCCAGATCAGCTTCCTGTTCGATTAATCTGGAACCTAGCGGCACGGCTTCAGCCTTCATGGAATCGAACAGCCGTTGAATGCTGGCGCGCTGATCCGGCGATAGATCCAGTTTGTCCGCCAGTTCCAGCACATGGACAGGTCCGGGGTAGCCGTTCAACTCGGCGGCAAGCGCCAGCCCCATGCCGCGACCGGCGCTGAGGTCAGCCATTTGCTGTTCGGACAATGCCTTGATGGGTCGCGTCTGCATCCCGGCGTAGGGCGTTTGGGCGTTCGCTGCTGCGGCAGATGTCAGAAGTAACGCGGCGCTGATCCATATTCTCATGTTCGCTCCGTTTTGCTGGCCATCACTGTTTGCGTGGCGTTACGAGCCTCAGCCAGTGCCGAGATAGGCTTTCTGCACCTGCGGATCTTCGGCAAGCGCCGCCGCCGTGCCGGACAAGACGCTCTTGCCGACCTGCAGCACGGTTGCGAAATCGGAAACCTCCAGCGCGAGTTCGATGGATTGCTCCGCCAGAAGAATCGTCAACCCTTCCCGGTGCAGCCTGCCAAACGTCTCGTACATCGACTCGACCACCGTTGGCGCGAGGCCGAGCGACGGCTCGTCCAGCATCAAAAGCTTTGGATCGCTCATCAAGGCGCGGCCGACCGCCAGCATCTGCCGCTCGCCGCCGGACATGGTGCCGGCGCGCTGGCTGCGGCGCTCCGCAAGTTTTGGAAAGATCTCGTAGACGCGCTCGAGCAGCGTCGCAGTGCGCGCCTTGTCGCGCAAGGGAGTAGCTCCCAGCCGCAGATTGTTCTCGACGCTTTGCTGCACGAACAGCCGCCAGCCTTCCGGCGACAAAGCGAGGCCTTTGCGCACGATCGAAAACGCGCTCTCGCCGCCGATCTCCCGTCCCCGGAATCCGATCGAGCCGGAATACACCGGGATCAGGCCGGCGATGGCGTTGAGAACGGTGGTTTTGCCGCCGCCGTTGGAGCCAAGCAGCGCGACCACGCTGCCCTCGGGCACATCAAGCGAAACATCGGAGACGCCGATCAGGTCGCCGTAGCGCACTTCCAGATGCTCGATCCGGAGCAATGGCGCGGTCATGTCGCGGGTCCGCCCATCAGCTCGATCGGCGTGTGGCCGGCGGCGGCCTTGGCGGCGCGGGTGCCGAGATAGGCCGCGATCACGGCCGGGTTTCCCGTGACTTCGCGCGGACTGCCGCGCGCGATCTCCCGGCCCTGGTGAAACACCACCACACGGGTCGCCAGCGACATGATGACTTCCATGATGTGCTCGACGATGACGAGCGTAATGCCGGACCGATGGATGTCGCGCACGAGATCGATCGCGAGTTGCACCTCGCGCTGGGTAAGGCCCGCCATCGCTTCATCGAGCAGCAGAACCTTGGGCTCGGTCGCGAGCGCGCGCGCGATTTCGAGCCGCTTGCGGCCGGGCGTGCCGAGCGAGCGCGCCGGCGCATCGGCAAGCCGGCTCATGCCGACCCGCTCCAGTATGGCGCGTGCCTTGGTTTCGGCCTCAGCGCGATGAGAGGTGCGAAGGAACGCGCCGATCATCACGTTCTCCAGCACCGACATGCCCTCGAACGTCTGCGGCACCTGGAAGGTGCGGGCGAGGCCGAGCTGCGCGCGCACCTCAGGCGTCAGACTGGTGATGTCCTGACCCTCGAACAACACCTTGCCGGATGTCGACAGGAGATCGCCGGTCAGGCAATTGAACAGCGTGGATTTGCCGGCGCCGTTCGGCCCGATCAGGCCGAGAATGTCGCCCTGCTCCAGCGTCACCGACGCCGCATCGACGGCCTTGAAGCTGCCAAAGGCCTTTGTCACATTGCGGGCTTCAAGGAGCATGGGTGGCTCCCGCCGCGACGGCTGGCTCTAAGGTCTTGCGACGCCTCGCCCACAGCCGCTTGATCAAGGTCAGAATGCCGCCCGGCTGAAAGCGCGCGATCAATACGATGATGGCGCCGTAGACGACAAAGGTCAGGCCCGCGCCCTTGCCGCCGAGCAGGTTGTTGGAGACTTCCTCCAGCGGCACCAGGATCGCCGCACCTACCAGCGGCCCGAACAGCAGGCCGGCGCCGCCCAGCGCCGCCATGATGAGTATCTTCACGGAGATCAGGATGCCGAGCCCGGATTCCGGATCGACGAACCCGAACATCATCGCATAGAGCGCGCCGGCGACGCTGGTTAGGCCGGCGCTCAGCATGAAGGCATAGAGCTTGGTGCGGCTCGCGGGAGCGCCGAGCGAGCGCGCCGCGCGTTCGGAATCCCTGATGGCGCGGAGGTAAAATCCCATCCGGCTATTGGCCATCCACCAGGTGATGCCGAGCGTGATCAGAAGAACCAAGAGAAACAGATAATAGTAGGGCAGCGCCGAGGTGAAGGAGAGATCGAGCACGGTTCGCGGCACGGTGGGGCCGCTGAGGCCGACGGCGGCGCCGAGAAATTCGGTGTTGGTCACGATCAATCTGACGAGTTCAGCCACCGCGATGGTCGCCATGCTGAAGTAATGACCTGACAGCCGCAGCGTCGGCACGCCGATCACGGCGGCGATCCCTACGCTGACGACAATGCCGGCGGGAATGCCGACCAGCGGCGGCAGCGCGAAATGCGAATACGCGGCCATCGAGGCGTAGGCGCCGCAGCCGAAGAACACGACGTGTCCGACCGATACCTGGCCGGCATAGCCGCCGACGATATTCCAGGCCGATGCCGCGATCGCGTAGAGCAAGATCAGCGCGCCCAGCCGCTGCTGGAACGGGGTCGAGAACAACAGCGGATACGCGATCACCAGCGCGAGCGCGACCGAGGGCCAGATCAAACGTCGCATCTTGCCCATCAGGACTTGCCCATCAAGCCTTGCGGCCTGAACCAGAGGAAACACAGGAACAGCGAATACACCACGATGTCCTTGTAAACCGCGCCGATCCAGTAGGCCGACACCGACTCGATGACGCCGATCAGGAGCCCCGCGACCAGCGCGCCCGGCACGCTGCCGAAACCGCCGAGCGACACCGTGACGAAGGCGACGATGCCGAGCGTCTCGCCGACGGTCGGCGCAATATAAAAAAAGGTCGCGATCAGCGCGCCGGCAATTCCCGTCGCACCGGCGGCAATTGCCCAGGCAATCGCCTGCATGGTATCGGGACGGATGCCCATCAGTTGCGCCGCGGTGGAATCCTCTGCAACCGCCAGCATCTTGGAGCCGAGCGAGGTGCGCGTCAGCAGAAGGTGCAGGCCTGATGTCACCAGCAACGCCACCACGCCGGCCAGCAGGCGCGACGCCTGAATCCGGATGCCGAACACGTCGAAGGTGCCGCCGACAAGATTTTCCGGCAGCGTCATGAAGTTGGCGCCAAAGCCCCAGAACACCGAATAGCGCAGCAACAGCGCCAGCCCGAAGGTGCCGAGAATTTGCGCCAGCATCGGCCCTTTCATGACGCTGCGGATCAGGCCGAAATAGACGATGATGCCGAGCGTCGCGAGCACCAGTGCGGCAACCGGCGCGCCTACAAACGGCCCGACGCCGAGCAGCGTCCAGACCACGAACGCCACATACATGCCGAGCATGACGAAATCGCCGTGGGCGAAGTTGACGATGTTCATCATGCCCCAGATCAAGGTGAGGCCGGACGAAAACAGCGCGTAAACCGCGCCCAGCAGCAGTCCGCCGACAATCACCTGGACGAGGATGGAGGACATGCCTGCCTAGGTCGCGTGGGTTAGGTGCGGAATCGCTGAGGGCGGAACCGACGTCCCGCCCTCGATGATTTTTATTACCAGCCCTTGTAGGGCAGCACCGGCGCCGTCTTGGTCTTGTCCTTGGGCCAGACCGGAACGTAATTCTCGCCATCCTGCAGCTGGATCACAAGACCCGACGCCAGAATGTTCTGGCCCTTGTCGTCGAACTTGACGCCCTTGTAGCCCATGACCAGTTGATCGGGCTTGAGGTCGGTGGCCTTCAGCGCCGCCTGGATCTTGGCGGGCTCGGTCGAACCGGCACGATCGATCGCGTCGCAGAGCACGAAGAATCCCTGCATCTGGCGGGCGGAGGTGTCATCGAGATCGTCGCCGCCGCTCTTTTTCTTGTACATCTCATTGATCAGAAAGGTCGGCGACCCCGGAGCGCCGACGCTCCACGACGAGCGATTGAACACGCCCTGCGAAATCTTGCCGACCGTCTTGATGAACGAAGGGTCGGAAAAGCCGGAGTCGTCCCCGATCAACATCGGCGGCTTGTAATCAAGCGACTGCATGGTCTTGGCGTACAGGATCGCATCGGACGTGTAGCTCACCATGATCACCACGTCCGGCTTCTTTTCCTTGAGCTGCAGCACCTGGCTCTGCACGTCGGTGGTGTTGGCGGAATACGGAATATCCAACGCGATGCTCAGGCCATTGTCCTTGAATACGCTACTGATAACGCTCGCGACCGAGGTGCCGTATTCGGTATTTTCGTGGACAATCGCAACGCCGTCGGTCTTGACGCCGCCGGCTTTCATGTCCTTCAGAAAATCGAGATAGATCTTGGCCAGGTCCGAGGCGACCGGCGTGGTCCGGAAAAACCATTTGAAGCCGCGCTCGGTCAGATTGGCCGCGACCAACTCGCCGCTCAGAAAGGGAATGCCGTATTTTTCGGAGATCGCGCTCGCCGTCAGCGTAATGCCCGACTGGTAGGCGCCGCTCAGCGCAACCACTTTTTCCTCGGTGATCAGGCGAAGCGCCTGGTTCTGTCCGACCGCGGGGCTACCCTGGTTGTCGGCGAAGATCGCTTCGACCTTGGCGCCGCCGAGGCCGGCGAGACCCGCGTTCTTCGCCAGCGGCAGATTGCCGAGTTCGGGATGCGCGTTGTTGATGATGTCGATCGCGGTCTCGATCGCCGCCTTGCCGTGCACGCCGGCGCTGGCCGCGTTGCCGCTCAGCGGATAGATCGCGCCGATCTTGACGGTCTTGTCCTGGGCCGATGCCGCGCCCGCCAGTGCGACAGACATCGCGGCGGCAGAGAGCAGCCCGAAGATATATCCAGATTTCATGTTCATACTCCGAAAGGTCCCACCCGATGCCAGGCTCTGAGGCCGGGATGCGCGAGGCGTTTTGCTGCCGCTTCCCTTATTTTTGGCGTGTCAGCATTGCATGGCCGGTTGGCAGGGGCAAGTTGCGGCCATCGGCCGCGCGCCAATCGAGAGACCATCAATCGGCCGTTGGCGCCGCCGCGACGGCTGCCTCCGGGATAGGCAGATCGGCTTTAACCCCGATGTAGACGGTGTTGCTTGCGTCGTGATCGCCGCGCAAATTGTCGAACGTCACGACATGCGCGGCCGAGGTTGCGAAGGCGCCGGCCAGGACGCATCCGAACGCATCGTCCGGAGGGTCGTTCGACCACAGCGCGAAAACGCCGCCGGGATGCAGATGCGCGGCAAGCCTTGCAAGCCCCTCCGGCCTGTACAGCGCGGCGTGGCGCGGATGCAGCAGGTTTCGCGGGGAGTGATCGATATCGACGAGTATCGCGTCGAAGCGGCGGCCCGGCTTGCGGCAATCGAAACCATCCACCGAATGCGACATCGCGAAGAAATCGCCATTGACAAAACGGCAGCGCGGATCGCCGGTCAGCTGCTTTCCCAGCGGAAGCAGACCCTGCTCGTGCCACTCGATGACCTCGGCCAGCGCGTCGACCACGATCAGGGATCGCACGCTCCGGTTTTCGAGCACCGCTTGCGCGGTGTAGCCGAGCCCGAGGCCGCCGACGACGACGTCGAGGTCGCCTCGCTCAAGCGCCGCCAATCCGAGCCGCGCCAGCGCGATCTCGGCGACGGTGAAGGCGCTCGACATCAAAAACTCGTCGCCGAGCTTGATTTCGTAGATGTCGACGCCGGAGGTGGGATGCCTGCGCCGGCGCAGGCTGAGCACGCCCATCGCGGTGGGGCGAAAATCCAGCTCTTCGAAATTCACGCTCATGCGCTGGATGCCCTGACCGCGACGCGCACTGCGCCGCAAATGGCCGCAAGTTCGCGCAGCCGTTCTCAGGAACAGCATCGCCGCGCGCTTGCCAAGGCCGGGAGGTAGCGAGTAGAACGGCGCACGCCTGCACGGGATCTATCCAATCCCTCACAGTAACATTAAGACTATCTAGTAAGTACCTGCAATTATTCAGTATTTATTGGGGAATGGTGTAACGGTAGCACAACAAACTCTGACTCTGTTTGTCTAGGTTCGAATCCTAGTTCCCCAGCCAGATTTTTTATGACTGGTTCTCGCCTCACGCCAACCGGCGGCGTGCCATGGGTGTGAAACGACTCGATCGTCTTCAGCCCCCACGCCTGGCCCTTCTTGCGCTCCTCCTCGGTCCACACGATCGGCTTCCAGTCCGGCGCCAGAATGAGGCGGGCGCCGGCGTTGGCGACTTCGACCCGGTTGCCGCCGGGCTCGTAGACGTAGAGGAAGAACGTCTGCTGGATGGCGTGCTTGTGCGGGCCGGTCTCGATGAAGACGCCGTTCTCCAGAAAGATGTCGGCGGCGCGCAGGATTTCCTCGCGGCTGTCGAGCGCGTAGGTGACGTGGTGGAAACGGCCGGGCGTATTGGAGCGGTCGTGCGAATAGGCGAAGTCGTAACTCTTGTTCGACATCGTCATCCACATCGCGGCCTCGGTGCCGTCGTCGAGCACGATCTGCTCGGTCAGCCGGCAGCCGAGATATGTTTCGAAGAAGATGCGGTTGGCCTTGATGTCGACCGCGAGGCAATTGAGGTGGTCGAGGCGGCGGACATTGACGCCGCGCGCGGGAAATCGCTGCGCCTGATTTTTCAGCGCCGGCTTGAGTTCGGGCGGCGCCTCGTACCATTCGGTCTCGTAGTAGAGTTCGATGATATGGCCGTCGGGATCCCGGCAGCGAAACGCCGGGCCCTGCCCCATATCGCCGTCGGTCCAGCCGATGTCGAAGCCGGACCCTTTTAATGCGGCCACGCGCCGTTCCAGCGCCTGCGGACTGCGCGCGCGCAGCGCCATGTGCTCCATGCCTGATGTCTTCGACGCGGTGAGCTTGAGCGAATAGCGCTCGTAATCGTCCCAGCCGCGCAGGTAGACCAACTCGCCCTTGCGGCCGCTGATGGTCATGCCCATCACATCGACGAAGAACTTCAGGCTCTCGTCCGGTTTCGGCGTCAGCAATTCCAGGTGGCCGAGATGGGCGAGATCGAAAATCGGCTCCGGCTGCATTTCGCTTCTCTCCACTAGATCATGATCCGATTAGGTTGAATCGGATCATGGTCTTATCTCTTTGTTTGAGCATGATCTCTTCGGAAAACCGGTTCCCACTTTTCCGGATCATGCTCTAGGATAGCGTCCGTGTCAGATCGTCGAACAATTCGTCGACAGCGAAGGCACGGGGAATGAGACCCTGCTGTGCCGTATATCCAATAATCATTTCCAGCGAACGGCGCATTTCGCCGGCGCTGAACTTCGGCACCGCGGCCGCCGGCGCAATAGCTGCGCTCTGTCGCAGCAGCCTGAAAACTTCCCGCACCGCCTCCGGATGATTGTTTGACAGCGCCGCGCTGACCACCACCATATGGTTGATCGGCACCACATCGTGCTTCGCAAACCACGATCGCTGTTCCGCGGCGACATCAGGAAATAGCGGCTTCAAGTCCGGATGCTCGGATTTCTCACCGAGCACCGCGTCGAGTTCGCCGTCGAGCAGCATCTGGACGATCTGCTTTGCCCGCCGGCGCCCGCTTGGTCGTATCCCTGTATTCGGCGACATGGGCATCCTCGAACGTCACCCAATCGATCGAATCGAGATCGACGTCGTGATCTTCGGCGAGAATGCCGCGCAGCCAAGCGCCGGTGGTGGTCGTGAAGGAACGGATGCCGACGCGCTTGCCGTTGAGGTCACGCGGCGTGAGCGTGCCTGACCGCGCATGATAGAGCGCATAAGCATGCTGAAACCGCGCCACCACCACGTTCGGCAGCAGCACCATCGGCTTGCCAAAACTCTTCGCCATCAGATAGGTGACGATCGCCATCTCCGACACATCGAAAGCCCCTTCCCGCACCATCGGCTTGAAGCCCTTGTGGGTCGGCGAATACTCCGCGAAATCGAGCGTGACCAGATCGGACTTGACCGATCCATCCTTCAGCGCGGCCGTGCAGGGATGGTCGCCCAGCAACGTGCGCAGCCGCATCGTCATCTCAATCGGCCTCGGGCTCGTCGAGATAGACGAGGCCGGCCTTCGCCAGGGGCTCGCGCATCTTGTACATGTCGAGCCCGAGCGCGCCGGCGGCGAGCTGCTTGCGCTTGCCGTCTTCGTCGGCCGCCCGCTTTTCTCCCTTCGCCACGACGTCGCCGACATCCTTCCGGCTGACCACCACGACGCCGTCGTCATCGGCGACCACGGCATCGCCCGGCACAACGTTGACGCCGGCGCACACCACGGGAACGTTGACGGCGCCCAGCGTCGCCTTGACCGTGCCCTTCGCGGAAATCGCCTTCGACCACACCGGAAAGCCCATCTCGCGCAGCGACTTGGCGTCGCGGACGCCGGCATCGATGACGAGACCCACGACGCCCCGCGCCATCAGCGAGGTCGCGAGCAGATCGCCGAACATGCCGTCGGTATTGTCGGCGCTGCAGCCGACCACCAGGATGTCGCCGGGCTTGCATTGCTCGACCGCGACATGGATCATCCAGTTGTCGCCGGGATGCACCAGCACGGTGACCGCGGTGCCTGCCGCCTCACCACCGGCCCATACCGGGCGCAGATAGGGTTTCATCAGCCCGAAACGGCCGTAGGCTTCGTGGACCGTGGAGGTGCCGAGCACACCCAGCCGTTTGACGACCGCTGCGTCAGCGCGTTTGATGTTGCGGACAACGACCGTCTTCATGCCAGTTCCTCCATCGCCATCGGAAACAGCCGCTGATAGGCCTCGCCATAGGTCATGGCCTTGCCGGAATTGCGCCCGCCCTGCATGCCCCGCTGCAGCGCGACCCGCTCGTAATAAGCCCACAAATGTTTCTGCGCCGCGAGGATCTCGAACGTCTTGCGCTTGATATCCCAGACTTCGTCGATGTTGAGGATCACCTGCGGCTTGAAATTGCACATTTCCGGCTGATGCGGCTCGAACAAAAACACCGGCGGCGCAGCGTAGCTGTAATCGGCCTGCGGCTTGTGGCCCATCGCCTGCGCCACGATCCGCGCCTCCTGCGCATAGGCGGCTGCCGCCGGGTGATCGACGTTGTAGGGATCTTCCAGCGCATGCGTAAGCACAAAGCTCGGATTGAGCTCGCGATAGATGTCGATCAGCCGGTCCATATGCGCGCTGGTGAGCCTGAGCGGATAGTCGCCGGCATCGAAGAACTCGATCTCGGCGCCGAGCGCCGCCGCGGCACGTTCCGCCTCGTCGCGGCGGCCGGCCTTGACCTTGTCGAGCGTCATCCCCGGCTGTTTCCACGCGAACTGGGATTCGCCGCGTTCGCCGAACGCCAGGCACACGATCTTGACGCGAAAACCCTTTTTGGCGTGCAGCGCGATGGCGCCGCCGGCGCGCCAGACAAAATCTCCGGGGTGCGCTGAAACCACCAGGGCTGTTTTTGACATGGCATTCCCTTCGCATTGCTCAATGTTGTTAGGATCGAGGATATGTGGCTCCAGCGCTAAATGCAAAGTCCGATGGTTGACGAGAATATCGGTTCTCACTTCGCATTCGCCGGCGCGTGCACGTGCCATAAATCCGCGCGCCAGTGCAGCACGATGGCCAGCATCAGCGCCAGTCCCGTGGCCGCGTAGAGTGTGGCGGTCGCGGCAAATCCGACCTCTTCTATCAGGCTGCCGGCCGCCAGCAGGCCGAGCGGCAGGCTGTAAATCACGAGCATGCGTATGCCCATCACCCGGCCGCGGAAACGCTCGCTTGCGGTCCGCATCAGGATCACCGCGATCGAGATCATGGTCAGGCTTTGCGAGAAGCCCGCCAGCATCAGGCAGGCGATCGCGGCCGGCATGCTTTGCATGTGCGCAAACACCAACAGCGTCGCGTACCACACCGCTGTCGCGCCGATCATCAGCCGCGCCACCCGGATGCCGCCGATCAGGCTCAAGGCAATCGAGCCGATCAGCGAGCCGACCGCGAAACTGGCCGAGAGATAGCCGAGCCCGGTCTGGTTGGTGCGGTAGATCTCCCGCGCGATATAGGGCAGCAATCCGTTGGACAGGGGATAGGCGGTCAGGTTGGCGAGAAACGCGATCCAGATCGCCGCACGCATGCGCGGGGTGGTCCAGACATAGGCCATGCCTTCTTTCAAGTCGCGCAGCGGCGAACGCCGCAGCGCGCCATCACCCACTTCGTCGACGGGGTGCGGTCTCGACGGCGCCACCACGCAGAGCGTCAGCAGCGTGCTGACGACATACAGGCTGACGATCGCGACATAGGCCGGCCCCATGCCGAGGGCTGCGAACAATCCGGCGCCGCTCAGCGCGCCTGCGATGCGCGCGGTATCCATCGTGGTTCGCGAAAGGCTGATCGCGCCGATCAGTTGATCCCGCGGCATGATGTCGGCGACGAGCGCGCCGCGCACCCCAAGATCCGACGGCCGCACGAGGCCCATCGCCGTCACGATGATCAGGACATAAAGCGGGGTCAAATGACCCGTCAGCGCCAGCGTCATCAGCGTGGCAGCCAGCACCGCGTAGGTCGCGCGCATCATGGCGAGCAGGTCGCGGTGACCGATGCGGTCGCCGACCACGCCGAACATCGGGGCGATCAGCGTGCCAACGTAGGTGAGCGACGCAAACAAGGTCAGCAGCAGCACCGACCCGGTCTCGACCAGCACATACCAGCCGAGAATAAGCGTCTCCATCTCGAACGCCCACGACGTGAGCAGATCGGCCGGCCACTGGAAACGGTAATTCCGGATACGGAAGGGTGCGAGCGCGGAAGGCCGCGCCAGCCCGCTCAAAACTCGATGCCGCGTTTCATCGCGTTCCACCCTGCCCTGTTTCTTATTGGAACAAGATTTAGCGCTTCGCGGCCGCCGAAGCCAGCCCCCGGGCGTCTCGACCGAAGGCTGATTGGAAACGGGCTCCTCGGAGGTTGGTAAACCAGGCGTTAAGCGGAACCGAGACCGGCGCCAACGAATGGACCTCGAAAACCTCGATCTCAAGCAAAATCGGACCGATCCGGGCCAGCCAAGGCGATCAACCACAACGAAATCGGGGCCAAGATGTAGCAGATTTGACGTATCAAGAACTCCCCGCGTTTAACCGTTTCTCCAACCCCCTGTTGCATAGTGATGTCCTGACCAAAATCCATGACAAGCCAGGTTCAACAGCTGTGACATCCTTCGGACGCGTGATTTCGGTGCGCGGTTCCCTCGCCCGGGTCGGACTTCTGGCGGTGAGCCAGATGGGCCGCTCGGAAATTCGGGCGACCGTCGGCCGGTTCGTCAGCATCCGCTGCACCAATTCCAGCATCGTCGCCATGATCACGGAAGTATCCTGCGAGGACTTGCCGACCTCCGACATTTACATCGCCAGCGCCTCGGTCGATCTGCTCGGCGAAATCCTCGGCGGACCGGAGCGTCCCAAATTTCAGCGCGGCGTCACCAACTATCCAACGATCGGCGATGCCGTCGAGCTGATCACCAACCAGGAGCTTCGCACGGTTTATGCGCCGACGGGATCGGATCAGATCAATGTCGGCACCCTGCAGCAGGATTCGTCTGTCATCGCCTATGTCGATATCGAGGAGATGCTTTCCAAGCACTTTGCGGTGCTTGGCTCAACCGGCGTCGGTAAATCGAGCGGCGTGTCGCTGCTGCTGAACGAGATTCTCAAATCACGGCCGAACCTGCGGATCTTCCTGCTCGACGTTCACAACGAGTACGGCCGCTGTTTCGGCGACCGCGCGCTTGTTCTCAACCCGCGCAATCTGAAACTGCCGTTCTGGTTGTTCAATTTCGAAGAGATCGTCGATGTGCTGTTCGGCGGCCGGCCCGGCGTGCCCGAGGAACTCGACATTCTCGCCGAAATCATTCCGCTGGCGAAGGGAATCTATACGCAGTACCAGAACTCCGATCGGGTCGGTTTGAAGCGCATCGACCCCAAGTCTGTCGGCTATAGCGTCGATACGCCGGTTCCCTATCGACTGGTCGATCTGATTTCGCTGATTGACGAGCGCATGGGCAAGCTCGAGAACCGCTCATCGCGCATCATCTATCATAAACTGATTTCGCGCATCGAGACCGTGCGCAACGATCCGCGTTATACGTTCATGTTCGACAACGCCAATGTCGGCGGCGACACCATGGCGGAAGTCATCAGCTATTTGTTCCGGCTGCCGGCCAACGGCAGGCCGATGACCATCATGCAGCTTGCCGGCTTCCCTGTCGAGGTCGTCGATTCCGTGGTTTCGGTGCTGTGCCGCATGGCGTTCGATTTCGGGCTATGGAGCGACGGCGTTTCGCCGCTGTTGTTCGTCTGCGAAGAGGCCCATCGCTACGCCTCCGCCGATCGCAACATCGGTTTCGGACCGACCCGCAAGGCAATCTCGCGTATCGCCAAGGAAGGCCGCAAATACGGCGTGTATCTCGGCCTCGTCACCCAGCGCCCCGCCGAGCTCGATGCCACCATCATTTCCCAATGCAACACGCTGTTTACAATGCGCCTTGCCAACGAACGCGACCAGGCGCTGTTGCGCTCGGCGGTCTCGGATGCCGCGGCAAATCTGCTGTCGTTCGTCCCCTCGCTCGGCACCCGCGAGGTGCTCGCCTTCGGTGAGGGGGTGGCGCTGCCGACCCGGCTGCGCTTCAAGGAAGTGCCGATGCATCAATTGCCGCGCAGCGAAGCCACCATTTCGACGGTCCCATCGGTCGCCGCCGGCCACGATATGCATTTCGTCGGCGCGGTGCTCGAGCGCTGGCGCGGAGCCACCTCGCATCGCGACGTTCCCAACGACCCCGGCAGCAACGACCGCTCCACCGCGCGCACGGTGGAAGCACCAATGCTGCAGCCGTCGCTGGGTCTCGACCCCGACCGCTTTTCGCTGCTGAAAAAGCCGCTGCGCTGACCGGTTAGAGCCGGCCACCTTGCGCCGGGCGTAACGCAAGCATGCTTTGCGCAGATGCCGCCATCGACTATGGTTTCGGGCAACCGCATCACGCGGTGTGAGCCGGAACATCTCCGATGACGCAACCGATCGCCAAACGCTTTCCGACGCCCTCCATCGATCAACTGCCGGACGATATCCGCAACCGCCTGCTCGCGGTACAGGAGAAATCCGGCTTCGTTCCGAACGTGTTCCTGACGCTGGCCTATCGGCCCGACGAATTTCGCGCATTCTTTGCCTATCACGATGCCCTGATGGACAAGGATGGCGGCCTCACCAAAGCCGAGCGCGAGATGATCGTGGTTGCGACCTCCAGCGCCAACCAATGCCACTATTGCGTGATTGCGCATGGTGCGATCCTGCGCATTCGCGCGAAGTATAAAAAAAGCATTTTCCGCGCACGTCCGGTAGCGTCCGCACAGGTCCGCAGCCAATTCAAGTTACCCTTGTAAACCGGGCATTTCTCGTTACATTACCTTCCAACGCTGTTCGGCACCGTCCCAAGGCAGCCGCGATTTTTTGTTGGTATTCTGTTGGTATTTTGGCTTTCGCAATTTGTGAGTTCGAAGCGGGAAGCCGCAGGATCAAAAAGAGGGAAATCAGATCATGTTGACCGACACCGAGTGCAAAAACGTCAAGTATGACGGTAAGCCGAAAAAGATCAGCGACAGCGGCGGCCTTTATTTGCTCGTGACGTCGACGGCCAAGCTTTGGCAGATGGCCTATCGTTTTGGCGGCAGGCAAAAAACAGCATCGTTCGGCGAATATCACAGTGACTCTAAAAGAGGTGTCACCGTCGCCGCCGCCCGTATCAAGCGCAATGAAGCCAAGAACCTGATAGCCCAGGGCATCGATCCAGTTCAGAAAAAAAAGGAAGCCAAGCGACCGCAGCCGGTGAAACCGACATTTAGAGCCATTGCCAAGGAATGGTACGACACCAAGGTCATCGCCGAAGGCTTAGGCGAGAGCACTCAAGAATCCACTACGCGCCGCATGAAGGTGCTCAACGCCATACTTGGCGATATGGAAGCTACCAAGATCGAACCGTCCGACGTCTTGCGCGCGATCAGCGCTATCCAAAAAAGGGGAAAGCATACGGAAGCTAGTTTGACGCGCGGCGTTGCCTCGCGCATTTTCCTCTTTGGCATCCCGCACGGTTATTGTGTCCGCAATCCCGCCGCCGATCTAAGTGGCGCGATGACGTCGCCGATATCGAAACCGCGTCCGGCTTTAACCGAACCTGCGGCATTCGGTGCTTTGTTGCGTGACATCCAGAAATATCGCGGATGGCATGACAACATTGTTGGCCTTGCGCTGCAATTGCTACCGCTGGTTGCGACCCGGCCTTACAAGGAATTTTGTCTAGGCGAATGGACCGAAATCAAGTTCGATAACGCGCTCTGGATTATCCCGCAAGAACGCATGAAGGAGCGGGACGGCGATCATTATGTGCCGCTCTCACGGCAGGCGATTGAGATTCTGAGGTGGCTGCAAAGGCGCACCGGCAATCGCAGGTACATTTTCTCGCTTGGTGACGATAAACCGATCACCGAGAACGCAATCAATATGGCGCTAAAAGCACTGGGCTACAGCACCAAGACGCAATGTTGCGGCCACGGCTTCCGGCGCAGTTTCTCGACCATTCTCAATAAGGAATTCCACCCGGATGGCAAAACCAAGGTTTGGCATAACGACGTGATCGAATTGCAGCTCGCCCATCACGAAAATTCGACGCGGGCGATCTATAACGAGACCGGGCCGGAATCGCTGTTACCGCAGCGCGCGATTCTCATGCAGCATTGGAGCGATAGGTGCGACATCATGCGCGACGGCAACGTGGTGCCGATCACCGCACCGATCCGCGAGCGCAAGAAAGTGGCGTGACTATCAGCGCGCCATCTGTTCGCCGACGCTAATGAGGGAGGAAAAATGGGCTACAGAACAACTCCAAAGTCTTATTATGAGCTCTTTGTTGAGCCAAACTTGCGAGATTATTTAGAGCAGCCCGATGACATCAGGCTAGCGTTCAATGCAAGTGTCACAGCTTTTCAACTGCGAGACATTACATATTTTTTCTATAAGAAAAATGATCCTTCAAGAATCTCAAAATGGTCCGATGTGGCGAGTTTTCAGATCTATTTGGTCGATCGTGAGCCGCTATTTCAAACAATTCAGAGTGTCGCAACCGTATTCAAGCATCTGCACACCTATGAGAGAAGTTACTACGAGATAGGTTCGCCCGGCGCTCTCTGGGGTCTCAAGCCGGTCGGGGCAGACATTGAGCTTCGGTCCGACTGGGAAGCTGCGAGTAAGGGCGACGTACTTGCACGGCGCAGAGATGGAACAGTCGTCTCAATGACGACCGCACTGCAGGCAGTTGTTTGCTCAATGTGGCCCGACGTTCTCCCTAACGATGCAGATCACGTGTATCCGCCACGATGAAGTCCGCCATCATCGACGCACAACGAAAGATCGACAAAGCGCTAAGGGCGCCCAAAGCGAAGTAAGGCCGCCTCAGTCGGCGGCCTCTTCTCTTTATGAACGTCGCAAAAAGGCCGCTGAGATCGTCAGCGGCCTCTCCGGGAAAATAGCTGCCTTAATGAAATCGTCGCCCCTGCCCCGGATGCTGCTTCAAACATGGCGGAGGGTTGAGCCGAAGTGGAGTCGAAAAAAAGGTTCCGCATAGCGGAACAATTGTGACGTTACCGCTGCGCCACAGGCGCGTGTCCTAATTTCAAATGGCGAATGTCCGCTCAATCCACAGGCAGCGCGACCACGGCCAAACCGAGTGCCACTTAGTGGAACCAAAAGGCCCTGACCAAACGGGCGTGGCCTATCGTTTTAACGTGGGGCGAACCCAGCGTCCCCCAGATTGCAACGCCCAACAGAATGGCGGCGGCGGTCAACTTGAGTGTGAAGTTGTTGATGATTACTGTTGGCCGCTCACTTGCCTTTCTCCCTGCCTTCGCTGGTGGCACACATGGATCTCCAAGCGATGCGATCAGGCTGGCTGATATGCTCGGCGGCGCCTTCCCAGCCTTGTTGATGGATCAAGTAAAGATGACTGAAGAGTCTTATGTCGAACAGTGTAGCGTGGAAGATGACGTGCCGGCTATTCCCTCGGAAACGAAGACGAAGGCCCGCCGGCGCGCATCCGCGAGCGCTACCGCGCCTGGGAGGACAGCGGCGCGGATTTGCTCAGCGTGCGGTCGCGCCAGCCCGAGGCCATCGAGGTGATGGCCAAGGCGCGCGGCTGAATTGACGGAGACCAGCGTCATGCATCCACCCCTTCGCGTCGGCACCGTCTACGATTTCCGCAACACGCTGGAATCCGGCATGGACATGCCAAGCCTGTACGCCGCGATCATGGACCAGGCGGTCATGCTCGACGGATTCGGACTCGATCTCGTGTGGTTCACCGAACACCACTTTCTCGACGACGGATACCTGCCTTCGTGGGTACCGATGGCGGGTGCGATCGCCGCGCGCACCAGACGCGTGCGGCTGTCGAGCGACGTCTGCCTTCTGCCGTTCAACCATCCCCTGCGGCTGGCCGAGGATCTCGCAGTGCTCGACAACATCAGCAATGGCCGCATCGAGGTCGGAGTCGGCATGGGCTACGCGCCGCACGAGTTTCGCGGCTTCGGTCTGCCCGTTTCGCGCCGCGTCTCGTTGACGGACGAAGGCATCGAGGTGTTGCGCCATTGTTTCACCGGCGAAAAATTCAGTTTCCATGGCAAGCGCTACGATTTCGACGACGTGGTGATCAGGCCGCGCTACGTGCAGCCGGGCGGCCCGCCGCTCTGGATCGCGGCGATGTCGGAGCCCGGCGCGCAGCGCGCGGCACGCAATGACAGCAACTTCCTGCCGCAGGGCGCACGGGACAAAGTGCTCGATCCGTGGCGCGCGACGCTGAAGGCATCGGGCCGCGATCCTGACAACTATCGTGTCGGCATCATCCGCTCCTGCCTCGTGACCGATGATGCCGAGCGCGATTGGCCGGTCGTACGCGCCGCCGAGCGTTATCGCGGCCAGATTTATCGCAGCTTCAACAAGGACGAGAGTGCAGCCGGCGGCGTCTCGGGCAACACGCGCGAGGCCAGCATCCCGCAGACATGGGTGGTCGGCAACGTCGAGCACTGCGTGAAGGAGCTGACATCCTTCGTGCGCGAATACGGCATCACCGACCTCGTCACCTGGGCGGTGCCGCCGGGCATGCGGCCGGAGCAGATGAACGGCAGTCTCGAGCGCTTCGTGCGCGACGTGGCGCCCCGCGTCAAAGCCGCAGCGGCCTAGGTCGGAAGGAAGAACGGCGCATGGGTGTCGCGATCAGACTGGGCTGTGCGGAGTTTCCGTTTTCCGGCGCGGCGGCCTACTTGCGCTGGATCGACATGTGCGAGGCCGGCGGCGTGGTCTCAATCTGGCAGACCGACCGGATCGTCAGCCGTCAGCCGTTCCTTGAATCGATGGTCACGATGGCGGCTTTGGCGGGGCGCACGCGGCGCATGAAGTTCGGCATGAACGTCGTATCGCTGGCGTTCCGCGACCCCGTGCTGCTCGCCAAGCAGTGCGCCACCATCGACGTGCTGTCCGAGGGCCGCCTGCTTCCGGCCTTCGGCATCGGTAGCCCACTGGCGCCCGAATGGCAGGCGCTCGGGATGGATACGAAGACGCGTGGCCGCAAGACCGACGAGTGCCTCGAGATCATCCGCCGCATTGTGGCGAGAGGAGTTGGTCGACTTCAGCGGCGCCTTTTACAAACTGAAGGCCGCTACCATCCTCCCGAAGCCCGTGCAGGGCGATCTACCGATGCGGATCGGTGGCTCGACCGATGCCGCGATCCGGCGCACGGCGCGCATCGCCGAATATGTCGACGCGGGCGTGTCGAAGCTCATTTTACGGCCGCTCGGCGACGATGACGAGGCCATCCTGGCTCAGACCCGTCTGCTGATCGAGCAAGTGCTGCCGCGCGCAGAGGCACGCTGGCCGAAACGTCCCAAGGTCACCGCGACCGACAAATAACGACACGACATCCATCGCGACCATTTGGTCCGCGAGTAACGCCACGAGGAGAGAACGATGCGCATCGGCGGGCAAATGTTTTTCACGGACTATTCAATGACGCCGACCGAACTGGCACGGGCGCTGGAAGAGCGAGGCTTCGATTCGCTCTGGGTGCCCGAACACTCTCACATCCCGTTGACGCGCAAGTCACCTTTCCCGAGCGGCGGCGATCTACCGAAGAAATATTACGACGTAATGGACCCGTTCATGGTGCTCAGTGCGGCCGCGGCCGTGACCAAGACGCTGCTGCTCGGGACCGGCATTTGCCTGATCGCTCAGCGCGACCCGATCCAGACCGCCAAACAGGTCGCGTCGATCGACCAGGTGTCGGGCGGCAGGTTCCTGTTCGGCGTCGGTAACGGCTGGAACGAGGATGAGATGGCCAACCACGGCACCGCCTTCGCGAGCCGCCACAAGCTGGCGCGCGAGCGTATCGAGGCCATGAAGGTGATCTGGACTCAATCGAAAGCCGAGTATCATGGCGAGTTCGTGAACTTCGATCCGATGATGACTTGGCCGAAGCCGGTCCAGAAACCGCATCCGCCCATCATGGTCGGCGGGGCCTTCCCATACGGCGCGCGGCGAGCCCTGAGCTACGGCAACGGCTGGATGCCTCACCGCTCACGCACCCAGTACGCGGATGTGCAGGCCCTGCTGCCGGAGTTCCGCGAGATGGCGACTGAGGCGGGCCGCGATCTCGCGTCGGTACCGATCACGATCTGGGGTGCGAAGGAGAATCTCGACCTTCTCAAGCGCGACCGCGACGACGGCGTCTCACGCGTGGTCGTCAGCCTCGATTCCGCCAAGGGAGGTAAGATCCTGCCGGAGCTCGATCGCTGGGCGAATTTGATCCGCCAGCTCGGCAGCTGAGAGGCTACACGAGCGGCAAGACCTCTGCCCTGAATTTCTGCATGGTCGCGAGGACTTCATCCGCTGTCGACCCACCGAATCCGAAATCGATGCTGCCAACACCCATGTCGCGCAGCGCCCGGATATCGGCGGCAAGCAGCGCCGGCGGACCGGCGAACAGGCGATGTTCCCCGTCACTGGCCTGCGGCGGCGCGGTCTCGCCGAACACCGTAACCCGCAAGCTTAAGGCCACCGCCTTAGGATCACGACCCGCCTCAGTGACCATCTTGCGCAGGCGCGCCGCCTGGGTCTTGAAACGCGTCAGGCTATCGAGCGGATTCTGCGGGTTGGTACCGATCGGATACCAAGCATCGCCGAGGCGGGCAGCTCGCCGCAACGCCGGGCCGCTCTCGCCTCCGACCCAGATCGGCGGATGCGGCTTCTGCACGGGCTTCGGCGCGAAACCGATATTTGAAAACCGGACGTGCTTGCCGTCGAATTTCGGCGCATCCTTCGTCCAGAGCTCAACGAAGGCGCGCACATATTCGTCGGTCACCATTCCGCGCGCATCGAAGTCCGGCGCGCCGATGGCCTCGAACTCCTCGCGCATCCAGCCCGCACCGATACCGAGCGTCAGCCGGCCACCCGAGAGCACGTCGATGGTCGAGAGAATCTTGGCGGTCAACACGGCCGGGCGATGCGGCACCACCATGACGGAGGTTAAGAGACGCAGCCGCGTCGTTTTTGCGGCGATCCAGGCGATCTCCGTCAGCTGTTCGTGCCGCTCGCCGCGGGTGCCGCTGGGGAACTCCCCGGAGGCGCTGTAGGGATATTCGGCCGCGATCGACGTCGGGATCACGACGTGGTCGCTGAACGTCGCATAGTCGAAGCCCATCGCCTCGCCGCCGACCACGATCTTCGCAAGGTTGTCCGCGGCCGACAGGGGTCCGGCGGTCGGTGCGTTGAAACCAATCAGCATTTGTGGCGTCCTTCCTTGCATTGCATTGCGCGCGTCGATGCGACACCATGCGGCCGTCGGGGGGTGGGGGCAAGCGCATCCCGCGATGGCACCTCTGCGGCGGAGACGAGCGATAATGACGGCCGGTAGACAGACGAAGCGGCGGTTCGACGCGCCGCTGGCCGAACTGATAGCAGAAGCCGCGGCCTTGCGGGATTCCACGCACGGCCGACTGCTCTCCTACTCGCGCAAGGTCTTCATTCCCCTCACCAAGCTCTGCCGCGATGTCTGCCACTACTGCACGTTTGCGCAGGTGCCCCGCACGGGCAGGCCCGTCTACCTCTCACCCGACGAGGTGCTCGCCATCGCCCGCGCCGGCGCAGCCGCAGGGTGCACCGAGGCGCTGTTCACGCTGGGCGACAAGCCCGAGCTGCGATACCAGGCCGCGCGCGACGCATTGAAGGCGCTCGGCCACGAAACCACGATCTCCTATCTGACCGCGATGTGCGCGCTTGTCTTGCGCGACACTGGATTGCTGCCGCATGCCAATCCCGGCGTGATGACGCGCGACGAGATCGCAAGCCTACGCAAGGTGACGGCCAGCCAGGGCATCATGCTGGAGTTCGACCAGCGAGCGGCTCTGCGACCGTGGTGGCGTCCACTACGGTTCTCCCGACAAACATCCTGCCGTCAGGCTGGAGACCCTGCGTCTGGCCGGCGAACTGAAGGTTCCGTTCACAACTGGCATCCTGATCGGGATCGGCGAAACACGCGACGAGCGGATCGACGCGCTGGAGGCGATTGCCGATCTTCATGCCACCCATGGTCATATCCAGGAGGTCATCGTCCAGAATTTTCGGGCCAAGCCCGATACCAGACTCGCCGATTCGGAGGAACCCGATCTCGACGACCTCTTGTGGACCATCGCGACAGCGCGCCTGATTCTCGGGCCCGACATGAATATCCAGGCTCCGCCAAATCTGTCGCCGGGAGTTTA
>CAVXHU010000039.1:0-69527 GCA_963761395.1 uncultured Alphaproteobacteria bacterium | reverse complement strand
CATCAAGCTTGGCGAGACCATGCAGATCGCCGACAACGAAACCTCCGAATTCCAGCAATTCGTGGAGGCGGTGAGCGCCGTCGAGCGGGCATTCGATTTCATCGTCATCGATACGCCGGGGTCGGACAGTTATCTGATGCGCCTGGCGCATTCGATGGCCGATACGCTGGTGACGCCGATCAATGACAGCTTCCTCGATTTCGACGTCCTGGGGACCGTCGACCCCGCGACCTATTCCGTGACCGGCGAGAGCCACTACGCGGAGATGGTGCGAGACACACGGCGCAAGCGCCGTCAACTCGACGGCGTCAGCAGCGACTGGATCGTGGTCCGCAACCGGTTGTCGATGCTGGGATCGCGCAACAAGCAGCTGGTCGCCGATAGCCTCAACGATTTGTCGTTCCGGCTCGGCTTCCGCTCGATCGATGGTTTCGCCGAGCGCGTGGTTTACCGCGAGTTTTTTCCGCGCGGCTTGACCGCGCTCGACGACCTCGACGAGACCACCCTCGGCACCCGTCCGAGCATGGGCCATGTGACGGCGCGCGAGGAGGTTACGAGCCTGCTGCGCCAGTTGAAACTGCCGCTCGATGAGCGCGGCCGCCGCCGTGCCGCCAACCGAGCCGAATGGTTCAACCAGGTCGACAAGCCGCTTGAGGTCCACGATATCCTGGGCGCCTGACCTCTTGCGGTAAACTGTTACTTCCTTGGCAACGCCCGCGGAACAATTGCGCCGGGAACCCGTTTTTACCAGGCTTTTTAGCAATGGACGTGAACCGGACCCCCGATTCGGGCCGTCCCATACGGGAAACAGCTGACATTTGACCACCCCCCCCTGCACAATAAGGGTGCGCTGCACAATCAGGAGGCGCCAAGTTCACAACTTTTACTCTTCCCGTCACGTCGCCGTGACATATATCATGGACAAGGGACCGCAAAGTCCTGAATAATGATGTTCAGCACCCAGGGGTGCGTCGAGGACAACATGAAGCGTGGAATTGCCGTTCTGGTTTCGCTTGGCGTGCTGCTTACGGTTGCGTATTTCACCCTGAGCAAATGGGCGATCCGCCACGAAACGCTGACGTTCAACGATCCGGCGCGCGATAACCGCCCGGTCGCAGTGGATGTCGCGATCCGGTGGGACAAGGAAATGCAGGCGAATGCCGGCATGATCAAACTGCCGGTGGCGATTCTCAACCACGGCAATACTGTCAAATTCACCGAGTACTCTTTCCTGGCGAACGTCTTTGCCGCGCGCGGCTATATTGCGATCAGCATCCAGCATGATCTGCCGACCGACCCGCCGATGGTGACGAAAGTCGGCGAGCTCTATGTCGGCCGACAGCCGCAGTATCTGCGCGGCATTGCCAACATAAAGTTTGCGGTCGAGGAAATGAAGACTGTCCAGCCGAACGCGGATTATGACCACCTGACTGTTGTTGGACATTCCGCTGGCGCCGACATCTCGATGTATTTCGCCAAGATGTATCCCGATCAGGTCAAGAAGGTCGTGACGCTCGACAACCTGCGCGTGCCATTTGTGACCAACGGCCGGTTCAAGATCCTTTCGTTCCGCTCTAAGGATCCCGTCTTCAAGACCGATCCCGGCGTCATTCCGGACGAGGAAGACTGCGAGAAGGCGGGGATTACTGTGGTCACGGACCGGCTTCCAGCATAACGACATGCGTGATACCGGCCCGGACGAGGCCAAGGCATCGATCCAGGACATGCTGGACAAATTCATTGCCGACGATAGCCAGCTCCAGCCGGTCGATACGAGAACCAAGGCGCCGCCGGTATTGACCGATCCGGGACCGGTCGCGCTCTACGCGCCTGTCAGGAACTGACGGCCGGCATCGCCGCCGATTGGTCGAAGCGCTTCGATCACCCCGGGCGTGAACGCGATCGGCGCCTCTCACGCGCATTCACCGCTCCCTTGTCCCGACCCACATAAGGCTTGTTACTATTTGCGAGCGCTCCTGTCCGGCGAACCGACCAAACCGAAATCTGCAACTGGGGTGCTCTCGGCGCAGAAGTCCGCGTCCGGCAAAGCCGATCCGTTGCCGGAAAAGAAGCCATCCGCCTCGGAAGACATTGCCGCCTTTGTCGCCAAGGCCCGCGCGATGTCGCCGCATGCGCCCCGGCGCGAAGCCGCCTCGTCTTTGCGCTGGATGCCACCATGAGCCGCCAGCCGACCTGGGATCTCGCCTGCAAGCTGCAGGGCGAAATGTTCGCCGAGACGGCGCGCATCGGCGGGCTCGATGTCCAGCTTGTCTATTTCCGGGGGCTCGCCGAATGCAAGGCATCGAAATGGGCGAGCGATGCGGCCCGCCTCGGCAATCTCATGGCGCGGATTGCCTGCCGGGGCGGCAACACGCAGATCGGCCGGGTCCTCGATCACGCCATCGCGGAAACCCGCCGCAACCCGATACGGGGCCTGGTCTTCGTCGGCGACGCGATGGAGGAGAACATCGACGCGCTGTGCGCCAAGGCCGGCCAGCTCGCTTTGCTCGGCGTTCCGGTCTTCGTCTTCCAGGAGGGCCGCAATCCGGTCGCCGAAGGTGCGTTTCGTGAGATCGCGCGCATCAGCCGGGGCGCCTGGTCCTGCTTCGATCCCGCGCCGCGGCGCAACTGCGGGAGTTGTTGCGAGCTGCTGCCGCCTATGCCGCTGGCGGGCGCAAGGCGCTGCTGCGGCTATCGAAGACTGGCGGCGGCGCCGCCAAATTGCTCGGCCAGATGAAGTGACCCCTCGGTCGCTCTTGCCCGCCGCGCCTCTCGAAGGGGGCACCCGCCCCCGTTGGTCACGAAGGACCGGCATGCTTTTTATCGCGGACCCCGCTATATTGAATGCATGGCTACCCTGATCGCCGGTATCGTCGCCGTTGTTCTTCTTACTCGCTGCTGCAGATGTTTCGTGCGGCCAACCCGGTCGTGCTTGCGCGCGCGATCAAGATCGGCGGCGGCGTGGTGGCGCTTGCGGGCGCCGCCTTTACCGGCATCAAGGGCGAGCTTGCGGTGGCGGTCCCGCTCGGGATCTTCGGCGCGGGACTGCTCGGCTGGTCGCCGTTCGGGACCGGGTTCGGCAGATCGGCGCGATGTTCGGCGGCGGTGCGCAACGCTCGCCGGGACAGACCTCGCGGGTCCGCTCGCAATTTCTCGATATGAGTCTCGATCACGACAGCGGCGAACTTGAGGGCCAGATCGTGGCCGGGCCCTATGCCGGCCATTCCCTGGCCGAATTCGACCTGCCGCAGTTGACGGCGATGATTCGGGCTTCGACGCCGAGAGCGTATCGTTACTTGAAAGCTATCTGGACCGCAGGTTTCCCGCCTGGCGTCAGGACGCGCAGGGAAATACGGCAGGGGGGCAGAGCCGCCCGGCGGCGAGCGGCAAAATGACGGACGAGGAGGCCTATCAGATCCTTGGCCTGCAGCCGGGGGCGGAGCGTGCCGACATCGGCCGGGCGCACCGCGCGCTCATGAAGAAACTGCATCCCGACCAAGGGGGGTCGACGTACCTCGCCGCCCGTGTAAACGAGGCCAAGGATACTTTGCTTCGCACGCATCACAGCTAACTCCGGTAACGCTACCAAACGCTACGCGAGTTGCTTCCGCTTTCGGCTCCGCCTGACGCCCCCGCTTCCGCCCGCCGTTGTCCGGCGTGGTCGTTCACCCCGGCAACCTTAACCGCAAAATCTTGACGAGAGGTTTGCAGGGCCCGGATTTGTCGGCGGGCACCGGCATGACAACAAGGAGCCGGCTGTGTGGATCAGTTACGGACCGTGATGCAGGAGATGTCGGAGCGCTTCAACGTCCGGCACGCCGCTTCGGCCTGATCGCGATCGAGGCCGGCGAAGCGGGCGCGGAACAGCTTCCTTTCGCCCTTGGCGACAACCGGTTCGGTAAACGGATCGGCGTTCGCAAGCAGGCCGCGCGCCTGGCTGCGCGCCGCTTCGAGCCGCTGCCGCGCTTCGCTTTCGGTTTCCAGCGCGCCGACCTGGATGATCCATCCGGTGTGGGCAGCGACCGGCTTGATCGCGCCGTTCTGCTGAACGGCTGGCGGCTGCGGTTGGGCGCGGGGAGTTGGATCGGCGTAAGCCATCGCCTGCGGAGAGGCGGAGGAGGGCGGCACGCTCGAAACCGGAAGTACGCCGAGGATACCGTTCCCGGTGCCGTGGTGTGCCGGCTGGGGCGGCATTTCAGTCCTGGCCACTTCGATCTTGCTGGTTTCAGCCTTGTTGGTTTCAGCTTTCGCCACTACCGCGCTCGATGTCTCCGGCACGTCCGGGCGAGCCGGGGGGATGGCATTGGTGATCGGCGTGGCCGGCTGGGCCGGACCGGCCGAGGCCAGTTTCAACTGCCCGGCCTTGACCTGGACGGTCTTGACCTTGACGGGCTTCATCGGTTCGGACGAACCGGGGATCGCGGCGAGCGGCTGAGACTGGATCACCCCATTGGTAAACGGGGCAGGCTCGGCCCTGGCTTGCGCCGGAGGCACGGCTGCGGTTGCCTCGGCGAAGATCGATCGTGACGCCGGTGCGGAGGCACGTAGTTGCGACGCCGCGACGGGCTCGGGGGATGCGGAGGCGGCCTGAACAGCGCCCTGGACCTGAACCGTCTGCGTTGGCCGGGATGCAGCTTCGGCTTCCGCAACGTCGCTATTGGCGTCCGAAGCATTGCGCTCGGTGATCGCGGCAACGGTGCGCTGGGTCGCGGCTTTTTCGAGATTTTCGGCAAGCAGGTTGCGCATGATGGCGTCGCGCGAACCGCCGCTGCGGCCTCCCAGCACCACGCCGACCAAATGGCGGTTGCCGCGGCGCATCGAGGTCACCAGGTTGAAGCCGGACGCCCGGGTGTAGCCGGTCTTGATTCCATCGACGCCTTCGACATTGCCGAGCAGGCGATTGTGGTTGCGGATCGAATGGCCGTGATAGTTGAACGCGGTGGTCGCGAAATAGCGGTAATAGCGCGGAAATCGATCCTGGATGGCGCGGCCGAGGGTCGCTTGATCCCGCGCCGTGGTCACCTGTTCGTCGTCGGGCAGTCCGGACGCATTGCGATACACCGTCCTGAGCATGCCGAGGGCGCGCGCCTTGCGGGTCATCTGTTTGGCGAAATCGCCTTCATCGCCGCCAATGGCTTCGGCGATCACGACGGCGGCGTCGTTGGCGGAGCGCGTCACCAATCCCTTGATGGCGTCTTCGACGCGGATGGTTTGACCGGGGCGCAGGCCGAGTTTGGTGGGAGCTTGCTCGGAGGCGTGCTCGGAAACCTCCATCTCGGTATCGAGCTTGATCTTGCCGGCGTCGAGGCGCTCGAACAGCAGATAAAGCGTCATGATCTTGGTGAGCGAGGCGGGATGGCGGCTGGCGTCGGGATTGCTGGCCGAGAGCGTCGCGCCGGAATTGCCGTCGACGATGATGGAAGAGAATGCCGGGCTGTAGCTCTCCCGCGCCTCATGATGCTGGCGCGCAGAATGTCGGTGCCGGTAGCGGCGCGCATCGGCGCTGTCGCTGGTGAAAATAACCGTCGTGGTGATCGTCAATAGCCCGAAAATGCCAGCCCGCAGAACACGCGAGGACGCCATGGTTGTGCGAAGCATAAACTTCCCCGTCCCAATTTCTGTCTTGATCACCGGTTCGTGAGGCCAAATTATGCCCAACGGCGGTGACGTTTCCCTGCTCAAAGCGCCCGATCCGGGCAGGCATTTCAGGCCAAATGGCCGATCGAACCGCCATTTGAGCTAAAACGCTGTACGCACACACAATTTCTCGGCCGGTTTGTCCGGAAAACACGAACAAGCCTCGGAATCAGGTTAGGGGGGCGGGGTTTCCAAAAGGTTAAAAAACCCTTGCGCAATCCCCCGCTATTTGGCGGAAATCTTCTCCGGAATTGTGCGTCGCACAAGATTCTTGACTTTTATTGTGCGCCGCACTATATAAGGGGCGTCAGGGAGCCGGGGCCTCCCGGCAGTTCATTTACATATCAGTCTGGGAAAGGACTCCATGATGCTCAAAGTTGAAGACATTCAGCAGTACGGAAAAGAACACCTCGAGACCGTCGTTGCTTCGGCCACCACCGTTCAGAACGGCCTTCAGGCGATCGCGACCGCCTATGGCGATTACACCAAGAAGTCGTTCGAGGACACCAAGTCATTCGTCGAGAAGCTGTCCGGCGTGAAGTCGCTCGACAAGGCGATTGAAGTGCAGACCGAATTCGCGAAGTCCGCCTACGAGACTTTCGTGGCCGAGTCGCAGAAGATCGCGGGGCTTTACACCGACCTTGCCAAGCAGACTTTCAAGCCGCTGGAAGGCCTGGTCGCCAAGTTCACCCCGGCCGCTGCCAACTAAAATCGCGTGCGCCTGTTCTGATCGCCTTTTTTCGCGGAATAGGCGCGTCGCGGTTCTCGATAATCAAAAAGCCCGGCCGTTGCGGCCGGGCTTTTTCTTGTTCCGGATTTTCGAAAAATTATCGCGCGACGCGCAACTTCGACAGCGACGTTCCGATCGAGTTGAAAGACGGTTTGGCTGGCGGTGGTGATCAGGTAGAATTTGTCGGCACCGCTGGCGCGGTATTGCAGCACGGCCGAGGTCGGGTCCGCGGGTCCTTGGACTGATTGGCCCCGACGAAGCGGCGCGCCACCGCGCGCAAATCGCAAATCTGCGTCGAAAGCGGTGGCTATCGTCGATGGCCGCTAAACGGCCACGGCTTTGCTTTGTAAAATCCGAGCGGATTGATTAAGCTTGAGGGGATCGCTGGACCTGGAATCGGTCCCGCCGCAAGTCACATCTGATCAATCATTTGCGCGCTTGCAGCGAACCGAAGCTGGACCCATATTCCAGGCTAACCGATCCAGCTGCTGAAGTCGGGCCGGGAAGCGGCGATCTGGATAGTGTCCGGGAACTCTTGTGATGCTCCGACAGGAGAACATCGCCTGGTCGCTGTCCGGTTCCCGAGGGGATTTCGAACGCCTGTACCATGCTGCAATTAACTTTCAGATTTGATTGGTCTGCGCCAGCCGCCACCGCCGCACCTGCTCCCCGAATGGGCAATGACGAGAACCGCACTGGGGGGACCGGCGGCCCCGCGACATCTGTTATTACCAAGGTCAAGCCGAAGACAAAGCGCCCGAAATCTCTATCGGGTCTTGATATTGAACGACGATTACACCCCGATGGAATTCGTCGTCCATGTCCTGGAGAAATTCTTCCAGAAGGATGTCGAAGCCGCGACCAAGATCATGCTCCACGTCCATCATCATGGAATCGGGGAGTGCGGGGTGTTCACCTACGAAATCGCCGAGACCAAGGTGACCCAGGTGATGGATTTTGCGCGCAAGCACCAGCATCCCCTGCAATGCGTCATGGAAAAGAAGTAACCTTGCGCGAATCCGCCAAATAGGAACGGGTTTTGCGTCCAGAATACGACGGATCGGACCGGTGGCGCCTTTCCCGCGGGTGCTGCCGGTTTTGCCTGGATGCAAGCGTTTCCGAGTTTAAACGAGTCGCGGGAGCCGGTCTTTCGCCACGATCGGGTGCAACTATATAATGGCAAAGGTAGTTGTTGCCTGTGGGGGCAACGGCGATCATGATGGCGGGGGCCACAGAGGACGCGAATGCCGACTTTTTCCCAGAGCCTGGAACAATCCCTGCATCGTGCGCTGGCGATTGCAAACGAGCGTCATCATCAATATGCGACGCTCGAACACCTGCTGCTGTCGCTGATCGATGACTCGGATGCGGCCGCGGTCATGCGCGCCTGCAGCGTCGATCTCGACAAGCTGCGCACCAGTCTCGTTAACTATCTCGAAACCGAGTTCGAAAACCTGGTCACGGACGGGGCCGACGACGCCAAGCCGACCGCGGGCTTCCAGCGCGTCATTCAGCGCGCGGTGATTCACGTCCAGTCATCCGGCCGCGAGGAGGTTACCGGCGCCAACGTGCTGATCGCGATCTTCGCGGAGCGCGAGAGCCATGCCGCCTATTTCCTGCAGGAGCAGGACATGACCCGTTACGACGCGGTCAATTACATCAGCCACGGCATCGCCAAGCGGCCCGGGGTGTCGGAAGCCCGCCCGGTACGCGGGGTCGACGAAGAGACCGAGACCAAAGGCAACGAGGATTCCAAGAAGAAGGGCGAAGCGCTCGAAACCTACTGCGTGAACCTCAACAAGAAGGCGCGCGACGGCAAGATCGATCCGGTGATCGGGCGAAATTCCGAGATCAACCGCGCCATCCAGGTGCTGTGCCGCCGGCAGAAGAACAATCCGCTGTTCGTCGGCGAAGCCGGCGTGGGCAAGACCGCGATTGCCGAAGGGCTCGCCAAGCGCATCGTCGATAGCGAGGTACCGGAGGTATTGGCCGCGGCGACGGTGTTCTCGCTCGACATGGGCACGTTGCTGGCGGGCACGCGCTATCGCGGCGATTTCGAGGAACGGCTGAAGCAGGTTCTCAAGGAACTCGAGGCGCATCCGAACGCCATCCTGTTCATCGATGAAATTCACACCGTGATCGGCGCCGGCGCTACCTCCGGCGGCGCGATGGATGCGTCCAATCTGTTAAAGCCGGCGCTGGCATCGGGCACGATCCGCTGCATGGGCTCGACCACTTACAAGGAATATCGCCAGCATTTCGAAAAGGATCGCGCGCTGGTGCGCCGGTTCCAGAAGATCGACATCAATGAGCCGACGGTGGAGGACGCGATCGCGATCCTCAAGGGTCTAAAACCCTATTTCGAGGACTACCACCGGCTCAAATATACCAACGAGGCGATCGAGGCCGCGGTGCAACTGTCGTCGCGCTACATCCACGACCGCAAGCTGCCGGACAAGGCGATCGACGTGATCGATGAATCCGGCGCGGCGCAGATGCTGGTGGCGGAGAACAAGCGCAAGAAAACCATCGGCATCAAGGAAATCGAAACCACGATCGCGACCATGGCGCGGATTCCCGCCCAAGAGCGTATCGAAGGACGATGCCGAGGTTTTGAAGCATCTCGAACAGACGCTCAAACGCGTGGTGTTCGGCCAGGACAAGGCGATCGAGGCGCTTTCGGCGTCGATCAAGCTGGCGCGCGCCGGCTTGCGCGAACCGGAAAAGCCGATCGGCTCCTATCTGTTCTCGGGACCGACCGGCGTCGGCAAGACCGAGGTGGCAAAGCAGCTCGCAGCCTCGCTTGGCGTCGAGCTGATCAGGTTCGACATGTCGGAATATATGGAGCGGCACACGGTGTCGCGCCTGATCGGCGCGCCGCCCGGCTATGTCGGCTTCGACCAGGGTGGGCTGCTCACCGACGGCGTCGACCAGCATCCGCATTGCGTGGTGCTGCTCGACGAAATCGAGAAGGCACATCCGGATCTCTACAACGTGCTGCTGCAGATCATGGATCATGGAAGGCTCACCGACCATAACGGCAAGCAGATCAATTTCCGCAACGTGATCCTGATCATGACCACCAATGCGGGCGCCGCCGACCTCGCGCGCCAGGCCTTCGGCTTCACGCGCAACAAGCGGGAAGGCGACGATCACGAGGCGATCAATCGCCAGTTCGCACCTGAATTCCGCAACCGGCTCGATGCCGTCATTTCGTTCGCCCATCTCAATGCCGAGGTGATCGGCATGGTGGTGGAGAAGTTCGTGCTGCAGCTCGAGGTGCAGCTCGCCGACCGCGACGTCACCATCGAGCTGTCGGAGCCGGCCAAGGCGTGGCTGATACAGCATGGCTACGACGAGCAGATGGGCGCCCGGCCGATGGCGCGCGTGATCCAGGAGCACATCAAGAAGCCGCTGGCGGACGAAGTGCTGTTCGGCAAGCTCAAGGGCGGCGGCCATGTCCGCGTCGTGCTGGTCAAGGACGAGGCGAGCACGGAGGCCGATCAGGAGAAAATCGGCTTCGAATACGTCGAAGGGCCGGTGACGCCGAAGCCGGAGAAACTGCCCGGCGCCCGCAAGCGCACCGTGCCGCGCAAGCCCAAACCCAGTGGTCCCAGCGGCGGGTCGAAGGGCCCGGCCTCACGAGGTCCGCTGGTCAAGGCCTGAGCAGCTGATATTGCCAATTAAGGAGCCGGCGCGTCGCAAGACCGCCGGCTTTTTTGCGGCCCATGATGCAACACGCGTTCGGTTGGTTTTCAACGAGGCCTAACGTGGCTGAAGTTTCGTCGCGCGCATTCAGCCTTCGTCCAAAATCTGTTTGATGCGGCGCTGCAGCTGCTGCTTTTTCTGCTCGCTCTTGCGCAAGCGCTGCTCGAGATCGGAGACCGGCAGTTCGGATGAGGTTTCCGGGCTGAATGCAACGCCGACGAAATTGTCGCGCCACCAGATGATTTTGGCGAGGAAGGAACGGCCTTTTCGCGCGATCGTCAGCGATATCGGCTGTCTCGGAAGCTTGATGACGTTGCTGAATTCGATGCGAGCACCCTTTTCGGAGATATTGCGGACGACGCATTCCCGGGTCGCGCCGCCTTCGCCGATCTCGGCGACGCCGCCGTAAATCACCTTGTCGCGCGGGCTCTGGCGCCGGTCCGGCATCTTAAAATCTCCCAACCAAAGAGGAGGACCTTACCCGGCTTGGCCGCGTGCGGAAGGCCACGACCGGCAAAATGCCGCGTTAACGTAAACCGGGGATCGCCGGGGAAGCCCGGATTTCGAGGCTTTTGACGGCTGGAAACCCCTACGCCGCGCTCTCGCGCAACCCCCGCGCGATCTCCTTTTGCGCGTCGAATTCGCGCCGCCGCCGCGCCAGTTCGTCCGCGCTTAAGCTCGCGACATTGTTATAGTCGCGCTTCCAGGAGGCGTCCCTGCTCCAGCGCAGCGGCGATTGCACGGTGGTTTGCGCAGCCGGCGCGGTTTCCAGCACGCGCAGCGCAAGCTCCAGCGTGAAGGCTTGGGAGTCGGGATCGTGCGGTTTTCCGGCCGAATTGCCCAGCGGAAAATCGCTGAACAGAAAGCGCGGCACCGCGGCGTGCTCGACGATGTCCTTGGCGCAACCCATCACCACCGTGGAAATGCCGTTGGCCTCCAGATGGCGAGCGACCAGGCTGATGGTCTGGTGGCATACCGGGCAGTTCGGCACCAGCACCGCGGCATCCACTTGATCGGCGCGGCAGCGCGCGAGGATCTCGGGCGCATCGGTCTCGAGGGTGACGCGATGGCTGCGATTGGTCGGTGCGCCGAAAAAACGCGGTGCGACGTCGCCGATCCGCCGCTCGCTTGCGAGCCGCTGCAATTGCGGCAGCGGAAACCAGGTGCCGCTGTCGTCGGCGGTGGTGTGCACGCGATCATAGGCGATATGAGAAATCCGCAAGTCATGCGTCTTCGAGGCGTCGCCGTCATAGACCGAATAGAATTTGGCGCCGCCATTGTACTTGGCGCCGGGGCCCTGATCGCCCTTCGCCGGATCGAACGGCGCCGCCGTGGTGATGAGGGCGACGCGGGAGTGGGCGAGGGGTTTGCGCAGCGGGTGGAACGGCGCATCGACATAATGCGCCCAGCGATAGGGCGTGGTGTAGCCGATCGCCTGATAATATTCGCGGGTGCGCGCCATATAGGGGATCGGCGCGTCGTCGTCGGGCGCGAAGCCAGGCTGGTCGTCGGGCAGTGCGGTCATGTCTTGCGCTCCCACGCACGCGTCATCATTCTTGATAGCTAGACGGTCCCGTCAGCGTGTCAAGCAGGTCCCCGGGAACAAGATATGGCGGTGCAAACGGTCATCGGTCTGCGTGCGGCGCTTTGCGCTGTGATCGTGACGCTGTCGTTGCCGGCGACGCCGGCGATGGCGGAGGATGCGACGCCTGCGACGACCGGTGGCGAGGTCGCGAGGCCGAGCGTCGAAGAGCTTGCCATACCCGGGGATGACAACAAGGCCGCGGCGCAAAAGCCTGCGGATACCGCGCGCGAAACCGACACCCGCGAGGCGATGTGCCTGATGATCGAATCGGCGGCGAGAGCCAACGATCTGCCGCTCGAGTTCTTCGCCCGCGTGATCTGGCAGGAGAGCCGCTTTCAATCCGATGCCGTCGGGCCGGTCACGCGCAGCGGCCAGCGCGCGCAGGGGATTGCGCAATTCATGCCGGGCACCGCCAACGAACGCCGGCTGCTCGATCCCTTCGATCCGGTGCAGGCGCTGCCGAAATCCGCCGAGTTCCTGAGCGAGCTGCGCAATCAATTCGGCAATCTCGGGCTTGCCGCGGCTGCCTACAATGCCGGCCCGCGGCGGGTGCAGGAATGGCTCGCCGGCACTGGCCCGATGCCGCAGGAGACGCGCAATTACGTGGTCGCCATTACCGGCACGACGGTCGACGACTGGGCGACCGCAACCAGGAACAGCAAGCCGCCCGACCGCGCGCCGAACTCCAGTTGCCGCGAGTTGATGGCACTGCTGCGGCGCGCGCCCAATTCCTTTGTCACCCAGCTCGAACAGCATGTGACGCTCGCCGCCGCCAAGCTATGGGGCGTGCAGCTTGCCGCGGGTTTTGATCGCAACAAGGCGCTGGCCATGTATGCGCGCGCGATGAAGCGGCTGAGCGCCGTGATCGGCGATCAGGACCCGAGCCTGCTCAGCTCGGTGATGCGCACCCGCGGCACCCACGCATTCTATCAGGTGCGGATCGGCGCCGACACGCGTCCCGCGGCGGATGATCTCTGCAACCGCATCCGCCGCGCCGGCGGCGCCTGTTTCGTGCTGCGAAACATGGGCGTGAGGGGGTGAGCACGACTTGTTCCGCGTCATTGCGAGAAGCCAACGGGTCGCGCGAATGCGCGCCCGATGACAGGCTCCGCGACGAAGCAATCCAGCCTTCCCCTTGGCCGGCGTGGTCTGCGGCGAACTCGTGATGCTTGCTGGCAAATGGTGGCTCGGGTAACTACCTCAGACTGGTGTGACCAGAGGCAGACATGGTTCGAGAGAGTGAAATCCGCGACGGGGAATTGGCCGTCGAGATGCCGCCGGCGCGCGATGCCGGCCTGGTCTTCATCGGCCGCATCCGCACGCCCTGGACCTCGCGCGAGATGACGCCGCGGCAGGGACGTCACGACGGCCCGGTCTGCCGGCTCGAGATTTTCGAGCCATGGGTGCCGGCGCTGAAGGGTGTCGATTTCTACAGCAATCTCGAAGTGATCTATTGGCTGCATCGGTCGCGCCGCGACCTGGTGCTGCAAAGCCCGAAAAACAACAAATCGACCCGCGGCGCGTTCTCGCTGCGCTCCCCGGTGCGGCCGAACCCGATTGGCACCTCAATCGTCAAGCTGGTCGGCATCGAGGGCTCACCGTTCTGGTGCGCGGCCTCGATTGCCTCGACGAGACGCCGCTACTGGATCTCAAGCCCGACCGCTGCGAATTCACGCCGCAGGCCGCGCCGCATCCCGGCGATTTCGAGACGGAGTGAAGGGCCGTTCCTTCGTCATTGCGAGGAGCGCAGCGACGAAGCAATCCAGACTTGTTTCGCAGCTATGAATTGCTTCGCGGAGCCTGTCATCGGGCGCGCATTCGCGCGACCCGTTGGCTCGCAATGACGATCCAGGATCACCCGCCCTTCAGCGCCGCGATCAGCTTGGTCGCATTGTCTTCCAGCACCTTCACGTCTTCCTTGCGGCTGGCCGGTGGCAACAGCGCCACGCCATCGTGGCGCGGCATCACATGCACGTGCAGGTGAAACACCACCTGTCCGCCGGCGGGTTCGTTGAATTGCTGCACGGTGATGCCGTCGGCCTTGAATGCTTTCATCGCCGCGCGAGCGATTTTGTGGGCGCCGCGCGCGACGTGGGCGTAATCGTCCGCCGATATATCGAGGATGTTGCGGGCCGGGGCCTTCGGGATGACAAGCGTATGCCCGGGTGAGCGCGGCATGATGTCGAGAAAGGCGAGGACGTGGTCGTCCTCATAGACCTTGTAGCAGGGGAACTCGCCGCGCAGGATTTTTGCGAAGGGGTTGTTGGGGTCATAGGCGGGCATGGCGGCTCCTGAAATCGGACTTCTACTCTCCCTGCCGGGTTCGAGACGGTCAAGACGGCCAGCGCGTATTCCGCAAAAGTGGATACCGGTTTTGCGAAAAGAATACGCGCAAAACTAATCAGCCGTTTTGCGGAACGGCCCGGCATCGCTGAGTTCACGCGCCGCCTCCGCCACATAGGCGCGCTCATGCCTGAGATAGTCCGATATCGCGCGGCGCAGGTCGGGGTCGGCGATGTAGTGCGCGGAATAGGTGGTTTGCGGCAGATAGCCGCGCGCGATCTTGTGCTCGCCTTGCGCGCCGGCCTCGACGGTGTTCAGGCCGCGCCGGATCGCAAAGTCGATGGCCTGATAGTAGCAGACCTCGAAATGCAGAAACGGGTGATGTTCGATCGCGCCCCAGTTGCGGCCGAACAATGTATCGGAGCCGATGAAATTGATGGCGCCGGCGATCCAGCGGCCGTTGCGCCTGGCCATCACCAAGAGCACGTCCTTGGCCATGCTCTCGCCGATCAGCGAGAAGAAGCTGCGGGTGAGATAGGGCCGGCCCCATTTCCGCGAGCCGGTCTCCATGTAGAAGGCGAAGAAGGCGTCCCACGCGTCTTCGGTGATGTCGCTGCCGTTGAGCGCGTGGATCGTGATGCCGTTGGCGAGCGCTTCGCGCCGTTCGCGCCGGATCGCCTTGCGGTGACGCGAATTGAGGGTGGCGAGAAAATCCTCGAAACTGCCGTAACCCTGGTTGTGCCAGTGAAACTGCTGGTCGTTGCGCTGCAGGAAGCCGCAGGCTGCGAGAAACTTCCATTCCGCTTCGCGTGCAAACGTCACGTGCACCGATGAGGCCTTTGGTCATCCCGCACAGCGCCACCAGTCCGCTCGCAAGCGCGGTGCGGATCCGGTCGCTATCGACGCCATTTGGGATCAGCAGCCGCGGGCCGGCGGCCGGCGTAAACGGAACCGAGGCCTGCAGTTTCGGATAATAGCGCCCGCCGGCGCGTTCATAGGCGTCGGCCCAGCCGCGGTCGAACACGTATTCGCCCTGCGAGTGCGATTTCAGATAGCACGGCACGATGCCGGCAATCGCGCCGTCGAGCCGGGCCAGCAGATGACGCGGTCCCCAGCCGGTCCGCGCACAGGCCGATCCGGACTCCTCCAGGGCGGAGAAAAAAGCATGGGAAACGAATGGGTTATAGCGATGTCTTGAACTGGTGCAGGAGTGACTTGCGGTGGTGGGTGAAGCCAGTGTGTCGAGGTCGTCGAGGCTATCCGGGTCGAAAGCCGGATTGGCGCAGGCATCCCAATCCTCAGCCGGAATCTGGCTGACAGACGACACCGCCTCCAAGGTGATTTCGGATGAATCCATCGACGATTTGAACCGGTCACGCGTTACGATCAGCCATCGCACATGGTGACCATCGCCAAAGATCGTGCATTGCGCGGGCGACTTCAAGGGCGAGGCCCGCGCGACCCTATGGCCGGAACCCTTCAAAGATCATCTGATCCGCGTAGCGCGCCGCCCGTTCGCGCTGCTCGGGCGTGCGCACGGTCCAGCTCAGCAGCGGCAAGCCGAAAATGTTGCGCGCGATCCAGGGCGCCGGCGCCGGCAACTCGTCCACCCGATAGGCGACGAAATGCGGCCGGGTCCGGAACGCGTGACGCAGATGCAGCATGCCGCGGCGCTGCGCGGGCGTCGCCTCCGGCCAGTCGGCCTCGTCGTAGCTACGTTCGGCAACGATGCCGCGCGGAAGTTCCGGCATCTTTTCGCGCAACGCCAGCACCTGATCCGGGTCGAACGACATTCCGGCCACGGGGCCAGAATAGGAGGCGAGAACCTCTGCCATCCGCGTCACCAGCTTGCGGTCGCCGTCAAAACGGCTCTTCACCTCGATCACGAGCGGCACGCGGCCCTTGACCAGCGCGCAGAGATCGCCGAGCGACATCATCCGCTCGGCAGTATCCTTGAACTTGACCGCCTTGAGCTGAGCGGCGGTCATGCCGAGCAGCGCGCCAGAACCTTCGGTGAGGCGGCCAAGCGCGTCGTCATGATGCACCATCGCCTCGCCATCGGCGGTAAGCTGGATATCGCATTCGATGCTGAAATTGCCATCGATCGCAGCTTGCGCCGCGCCCGGCATGTTTTCGATGATGCCGCGCGCGCGGTCGTGCAGGCCGCGATGGGCCACCGGCCGCGCCGTCAGCCAGTCGGGGGCGCGCACCTCGCGTTTCCCGTCATGAGACCTCGAATATTCCTTCGACCTCGACCGCCGCATCGGCCGGAAGCGCGGCGACGCCGACGGTGGTGCGGGCGTGGCGGCCCTTGTCGCCGAACGCCGCCACCATCAGGTCGGACGCGCCGTTCAGCACCTTCGGCCCGTCGAGAAAATCCGGCGCAGAATTGACGAAGCCGCCGAGCCGGACCACGCGGACCACCTTGTCGAGGTCGCCGAGGGCTGCCTTGATCTGCGCCAGCAGGTTGATCGCGCAGCCGCGCGCCGCGGCGTTGCCTTGCTCGACGGTGACGCCGGCGCCAAGCTTGCCCTTGGCGATCAGCTTGCCTTCCGGGTTGACGCAAACCTGGCCGGACACGAACAGCAGATTTCCGGTGCGCACAAAACCGACGTAATTCGCCACCGGGCTCGGCGGTTCATGCAAGACCACGCCCTGTGCCGCAAGTTTCTGCTCGACCGTACCCGCCATGTTTCGTCCCCGTTTTTTGACTAGCACCCGATATATGTCCGATCGGGCCGCCTTGTTTCGCTTATCGCGCAGTCACATGCAAGCGAAGGGCGGGTCTGCGGCGAATGCCAAAAAACATGGCACTTCGGCTGTCAATTCGTACTTTTTCGTGAAGCGGCCCTAGTTGCGGCGCAATAGGACGGTCATTAATGTGGCGAATCTTACCTATAGGAAAATACATGGCTCGCTCGTTCCGGACTGGTAATGCCCGATCGCTGCTGCTGATGGCTGCCGCCGCCGCTTTCGTATCGGGTTCTTTCGGCGGCAAGGTGGAAGCCGCGGCGAGCGGGCCATTTCTGGCGCATCAGGCGCTTTACGACCTCAGCCTGGTGAAGTCGCGCGGTTCCAACTCGATCAACAACGCGCGCGGGCGCATCCTCTATAATTTTTCCGGCAGCGCCTGCGAGGGCTACACTTCGGAATTCAGGCAGGTCTCGGAGCTGGACAGCGGCGAGGGCAAGGTGACGCTGAGCGATCTGCGCTCGACTTCCTGGGAGGATGGCGCCGGCAAGAGCTATCGTTTCAAGATCGATGCGCGGATGAACGATGCCGACTCCAGTCCGGTCGACGGGATTGCGGAGCGCAACGGCGATCACATCACGGTCAAATTGAACCAGCCGGAAACCAAGACCTTTACGCTCGACGGGGCGACCGTGTTCCCGACCGAGCAGATCCAGCGCATCATCGCGGCGGCGCGCGAAGGCAAGTCCGTGCTCGAGCTGATGGTCTATGACGGATCGGACAACGGCGAAAAGGTCTACAACACGCTATCGGTGATCGGCCAGCCGATACACGGCGACCACACCACCGCGCCCGATCCCTCCACCGCAAGCGACGTGATGAAATCGCTGACGCGCTGGCCGGTCACGGTGAGCTATTACGACCGCGACGCCAAGGCCAAGGACGGCGAGCAAACCCCGGTTTACGCGATGTCGTTCGAATTGTTCGAGAACGGCGTCTCGCGGGCGCTGGTGCTCGATTACAATGATTTCGTCATTTCCGGCGCGCTGGGGAAATTCGACGTCAAGGATTCCAAGCCGTGCAAGTGAGGATGGCCGTCGCGCTCTGCGTCCGTCATACGCGGGCTTGACCCGCGATCCATCGATCTTCAAAAAGCTTCGGAAACAGATGGATTGCCGGCGCAGAGCCGAGCGGAAGCGCGCAGTCCCGCGGACGGCTGGCTCCGCGCAATGACGGTGAGTATCCTCGCTCACCCCGGCTTCTCCGGCCCGTCATAGGCGATGCCCCTGATGACAGCGGCCTGGCCGAATCTCTTGCGCAGGTCGTCCATTGCGCGCTCGGCATGGGCCGAGCGGCGGTCGAGCATGTCGCTATCGTCGGCCTGCGATCCCGGGCGCAGCGCGCTGACGCCGGTGCCCATCAGGCGGAAGGCGGTGCCGTCGATCTCCTTCGCCAGCATCTCGCGGCTAATCGCGAAGATTTTCGCCGCCAGCTGCGTCGGGGCGTGAATCGATTGCGAGCGGGTGCGTTGCCTGAAATCGGCGGTCTTCAATTTCAGCGTGATGGTCAACCCCGCAAGACCGCCGTTCTTGAGCCGCGACGAGACCTTCTCCGACTGCCGCCACAGCATCTTTTCGAGCGTCGCAAAATCGCGGATGTCGGTCTCGAACGTGGTCTCGCTGGAGATCGTCTTGGCGCCGCGATCGGGCACGACGCGGCGATCGTCGATGCCGCGCGCCAGCCGCCACAGCCTGCGGCCCTCGGTCGAAAACTGCTTCATCAGTTCGATTTCGTCGGCGCGCTGCAAATCCGCGATGGTGCGAAAGCCGCGCTGCGACAGCCGCTCTTGCGTTGCAGGTCCGACGCCGAAAATGAATCCGACCGGCTTGTCCGCCAGCATGGCGCGGGCTTGTTCCTGATCGAGCGCGGCAAAGCCGCGCGGCTTGTCCATGTCGGATGCGATCTTGGCGAGGAATTTGTTGCAGGAAAGCCCGACGGAAACCGTGATGCCGATATTGCGTTCGACCTCGCGGGCGAAACGCGCCAGCACTTTCGCGGGGATCATGCCGTGCACGCGCTGGGTGCCGCTGAGATCCAGAAACGCCTCGTCGATCGAAAGCGGCTCGACCAGCGGCGTCAGCGCCTGCATCGCATGGCGCACCTCGCGGCCGACCCGGACATATTTCGCCATGTCGGGCCGGATCACGATCGCGGACGGGCACAGCTCCAGCGCCTTGAACATCGGCATCGCGGAGCGCACGCCGAAGGTGCGCGAGATGTAGCAGGCGGCCGCGACCACGCCGCGCTTGCCGCCGCCGATGATGACCGGCTTGTCGGCGAGTTCCGGATTGTCGCGCTTCTCGACGGTCGCGTAGAACGCATCGCAATCGATGTGGGCGAGGGTGAGCGAGGGCAACGCCAGGTGACGAACGAGCCGAGGCGAGCCGCATTCGCCGCATCGTCTCGCCGCGATGTCCAGATCGCCCAGGCAATCCCGGCAAAAGCAGGTCGGCCCGTCCGATTCTGGCGCGGTCGTGCTCACGGCACGTCGGGCTCGGAGGGGTCTTCATTCAGCACTTCGCGGGCGGCCGCGATGGTCGTCGGGTCGAGTTCGGAAGCGGCCGCGAACGCCGTCACGGTCGCGTCATCGCGCAGGACGAAATCCAGCACGCTGGCGAGAAAATGCGGGTCGGCGGCGGCCGAGCGCAACGTCTCCGGGCCGATCCCGCTTTCGGCCAGAAACAGGCCCAGACGCTCGGGGTCGCCGGCGACGAAAGAAAGCGCTTGAACCGCCACGATTTCAGCTACTTCGCGGGGGTTGTGAGTGCGCTTTGTCATTGGTGATGTTTGCCTTTCTGTAACTTATGGTCTCTATTTTGGAACCATCATGCCCGAGTCTCTGGAACCTGTTCAAGCAAGTGGAAGCCGGTAGGCGTGTAGATGACGCTCTGTCTTAACCGGATAGAGCGAATTCTGGCGCAAACTGCGGCTTCGCTTTTGAACGCAATTTTGGGGCGTCGCGGTTTGTATCGCTCACCTCAAAGGTGGGTTTCCTGGTTTCGAATTGGAGGGGCGGGATGGCAAAAACCGTCCTGATCGTGGAGGACAATGAGCTCAATATGAAGCTCTTTCGCGATCTGCTGGAGGCGCATGGCTATCAGACCTCCGGTACCAGCAACGGTTTCGAGGCGCTTGATCTCGTCCGCAAGCTTCGTCCCGATCTGATCCTGATGGATATTCAGCTTCCCCAGGTGTCCGGCCTCGAAGTGACGCGCTGGATCAAGGACGATCCGGAGTTGCGCGCGATTCCGGTGGTCGCCGTCACCGCGTTTGCGATGAAGGGCGACGAAGAACGTATCCGCGAGGGCGGCTGCGAGGCCTATTTGTCCAAGCCGATCTCGGTCGGCAAATTTATTGAAACCGTTCGACGATTTATCGGGTAGGGGGAATTTTCGATGTCCGCGCGTATTCTGGTCGTCGACGACGTCCCCGCCAACGTCAAGCTTTTGGAAGCGCGGCTGTCGGCCGAGTATTTCGATGTCCTGACCGCCTCCAACGGCGCCGAGGCGCTGGCGATCTGCGCGCGCGCCGAATGCGACATCATCCTGCTCGACGTGATGATGCCCGATATCGACGGCTTCGAGGTTTGCCGCCGGCTGAAGTCGAACCCGGCAACGCATTTCATTCCGGTGGTCATGGTCACCGCGCTGGACAGCCCGGCCGATCGCGTGCGTGGCCTTGAAGCCGGCGCCGACGATTTCCTGACCAAGCCGGTGTCCGACATCGTGCTGATTGCGCGGGTACGCTCGCTGACGCGGCTGAAGATGATGACCGATGAGCTGCGCATGCGCGCCATCACCTCGCTCGAGATCGGCGTGCAGGCGCCGGAACGCAACGCGGTGGCCGATACCGGAAAGGGCGGGCGCATCCTCCTGGTCGACGACCGGCCCTCGTCCTATGAGCGGCTGGCGCCGGTATTGGGCACCGAGCACACCGTCGACGTCGAAACCAACCCGGCGGAAGCGGTGTTCCACGCCGCCGACGGCAATTACGATCTACTGATCGTCTCGCTCGGCCTCGATAATTTCGACGGCCTGCGGCTGTGCAGCCAGGCGCGGTCGCTGGAGCGCACCCGGCAGGTGCCAATTCTCGCCATCGCGGATGCCGACAACAACGCCCGGCTGCTGCGCGGGCTGGAAATCGGCGTCAACGATTATCTGCTGCGTCCGGTCGACAAGAACGAGTTGCTGGCGCGCGCGCGCACGCAAATCCGCAAGCGCCGCTACACCGACCATCTGCGCGACAACGTGCAGAATTCCATCGAAATGGCGATCACCGACGCGCTGACCGGCCTGCATAACCGCCGCTACATGGAAAGCCATCTGGGAACGCTGGCCGAGCAGGCGGCGACCCGCGGCAAGCCGTTGGCGCTGATGATGCTCGACATCGATTTTTTCAAATCGATCAACGACACTTACGGCCACGACGCCGGCGACGACGTGCTGCGCGAATTCGCGGTGCGCGTGCGCAAGTCGATCCGCGGCATCGATCTGGCCTGCCGCTATGGCGGCGAGGAATTCGTCATCGTGATGCCGGAGACCGACCTGCATGTCGCGGGCATGGTGGCGGAACGGCTGCGCCGCTCGATCGCGGGCGAGCCCTTCGCGGTCAACAAAGGCACAAAACGCATCGAGGTCACGATCTCGATCGGGCTCTCGACCCTGGAGCTCAAGGGCGAGGCCGTCGGCGACGTGCTCAAGCGCGCCGACACCGCGCTCTACCGCGCCAAGCATGACGGCCGCAATCGCGTGGTGGCGCAAGCGGCGTGAACTGCGTTGTTGTGGCGCACACTGCGCTTCACTATTGCCGGTCGTCATACCCTGCGAAAGCGGGGTATCCAGTACGCCGCGGCGTTTCGATCTAACCGCTAATGCGCTGGAATACTGGATCACCCGCTTTCGCGGGTGATGACGGTCTTTGACGGGCTACTTCGCGCCGCGCTGCGATTTCCTGGCAGCAGTCTTGACGTCGATCCTGACCCCCGCATTGGCCAGCAACACGCGTGCGGCCTCCTTCGCGGCGCGCGCCATCGACGGATCGTCGCGGACCAGATCCTGCGCGATGGCGCCATCGACGAGAAGGGTGAGTTGTGTCGCCAGATGGTCCGGATCGGCGACCTCGAGCCGCATCAACAGATCGCGGAACCAGAGGCGGCGGCTCTCCTTGAACGCGATCGCGATCTTCTTGACGGCCCGATCCTCGGCGCCGAGTTCGGCAACCGCGTTGACGAACGGGCAGCCGCGAAAGTCCTTGCTCGCAAAACGCCGCTCCAGCGAATTGAATGTTCCCAGAATTTGCTCCGCCGGCGGCTTGTCGGACGAGGGAGGTTGCCTGAAGCGGCGCGCCAGGTAGGCGGCGATCAATTCGTCCTTCGAGGGAAAGTGGTTATAGAGCGTGCGCTTGCTGATGCCGATCTCGGCGGCGATGGTATCGACGCCGACGGCGCGGATGCCCCGCAGATAGAACAGCCGGTCGGCGGTCTCCAGGATCCGCTCGTTCATGGTCGGTTTTTCGGGCAGGGCAGCCATACGGGAGACCGGTATCCTCACGCCTTGACAGCAGCGCCGCTTTATACCTTAATTACACAGATCGGTGTAATCAAGCCCGAAATGACGGCGGGCCTGCGGCGCAGCCGCGGCCAATGGGAGAAGAACAACAATGCCCCTGCTGCAGATCCTCCGTCCCACGCTGCCCATCCTGATCGGCGCTTCCCTGATGCTCACGCTGAGCATGGGCTTCCGGCAAAGTCTCGGCATCTTCTTGCAGCCGCTGACGCAGGACATCCACATATCGGTTTCCGATTTCACGCTTGCGCTTGCCGTGCAAAACCTCGCCTGGGGATTCCTGCAGCCGCTGGCCGGCGCGATGACGGTGCGCTACGGCTTTCGCGCCATCATGGTGGCCGGTGCGGTACTCTATATCGCTGGCCTCACGTTCATGGCCTGCGCGAATGGATTTCTCAGTGTCATGATCGGCGGCGGCGTCCTGATCGGGGTTTCGTTGGCCTGCACGGCGGCCGCGATCGCGATGTCGGTGGCGGCGCGGGCGGTCCCCGAGACAGTGCGCAGCACGGTGCTTGGCATCGTTTCGGCGGCTGGATCGCTCGGCGCATTGTTGTCCGCGCCGATTGGACAGTTTTTGAGTGAAGGTTACGGATGGCGCATTGGGCTCGCCAGTTTCGTGTTGCTGTCGTTCGCGATGATTCCGGCCGCGTGGTTCGCCGGCGGGGTCGACAAGGTTCCGCTGCCGGTCCGCACCTCCGACGACATCCCCGATACCTCGGCCGTGGTGGCGACGAAAATCGCGTTCGGCAACGCATCGTTCGTGGTGATGACTTTAGCTTACTTCGTCTGCGGCATGCAGCTCGTCTTTCTCACCACGCATCTGCCGTCGTATCTGGCGATCTGCGGCATGGATCCGATGCTGAGCGCGCAGACGCTGGGCATGATCGGCGGTTTCAACGTGCTCGGCAGTCTGTTCTTTGGCTGGGCCGGCGGGCGCTGGAACAAGCTGGCGCTGCTTGGCGGCATCTACATCGCGCGCTCGCTGATCCTGGCCTGGTACTTCACGCTGCCGCCGTCGCCGGCAACGACATTGCTGTTCGGCGCGCTGATGGGATTTTTGTGGATGGGCGTTGGCCCGCTGGTCGCGGGCGCGGTCGCCGAGATGTTCGGGCTGCAGTGGCAGGCGATGATCCAGGGGCTCGCCTTCATGAGCCATCAGCTCGGCAGCTTCCTCGGCGCCTACGGAGGAGGCCTTCTGTACGACGCGCTCGGCTCCTACACGATGGCCTGGCGGATCGGCGTTGCCCTGGGGCTTGCGGGCGGAATCATCCAGGTCGCGTTTGCGCTGGTGCGGCCGACCGAGCCGCCTTTGGTGACCGCAAGGTAGTCTGGCGCGCACAGCTACAAAATCAAAACGGGACCCGAAGGTCCCGCTCAAATCCGCTCGAAAGCGCCGCAAAACTTACTTGATCTTGGACTCGCGGAATTCGACGTGCTTGCGCGCGACCGGATCGTATTTCTTCTTCACGAGCTTGTCGGTCATGGTGCGCGAATTCTTCTTGGCGACGTAATAGAAGCCGGTATCCGCCGAGGAAACGAGCTTGACCTTGATGGTGACCGCTTTGGCCATGTTCAGGACCTCAAATATCTGGAATCGGGCGCCGGCCAATCAGGGGGCGCATTTGCGGCGCAACCTAGCTTCTGAGGGCCCAAAGTCAAGGTTTTGAAGGCGAAAACCGGCGCATTTTCGGGTCATCAGCCCTCAAAGAAGCGGGTTTTGGCCGCGGTAGGCCCAAATCCTCTCGCAAGGTCGTGCCCCTCATAGTCCTTGCGGAAAATTCCGCGCTTCTGCACTTTGGCGCTTCGAGCGGCACGCAGCCGCGATGCCAAGCACCGGGATGCACGCCGGCGATGGATCCAATCAGACGCACCATACTGGCAACGGGTGTCGCGGCGACGGCGGTGGCCACCGCGGGCACGCGCCTGTTTGCTCAGCAGACTGGGCAAGGAGGAGCTGCCATGGGCACTTTCGAAAAAGGCGCCGTTCGCATTCACTTCGAAGAGGCCGGTTCCGGCTTCCCGCTGCTGGTCATTGCCGGCGGCGGACTGAACTCGACGATCTCGGGCCTGTCCGGCAGCAGTTCGCCCTTCAACCCGATGGAGGAGTTCAAGGCAGAGTATCGATGCATCTCCGCGGACCTGCGCAACGCCAATGGCGGCCAGTCCTCCGGTCCGCTCGAAGTCGACCGGCCGTGGGACGCCTTCACCGACGACCACCTCGGTTTGATGGATCATTTGGGCATCGACAAGTTCATGGTGTTGGGATTCTGCATTGGCGGCCCCATGATCTGGAACCTGCTGCGGCGGGCGCCTGATCGCATCGTTGCGGCCGTGCTGGCGCAGCCCAGCGGATCGCGTCCGGAGATGCGCGACCTTTTCTACGAAAACAATATCAAGGGCTGGGGCCCGGCGCTGATCGGCCGGCGGCCTGACGTCACGATGGAGATGGTCGACAAATTCCTGACCAGGATGTACCGCACCAACCCCGACTTCGTCTTCACCGTGACGCGCGATTTCGTGCGCAATTGCCAGACGCCGGTGCTGATCCTGCCGGACGATATCCCGGCGCATCCGTATGCCGTCGCCATGGAAGCCGCGATGCTCGCGCCGAAGGCTGAAGTGAGCATGTTCCCCTGGAAGGAGCCCAAGGAGCGGATACCCCTGGCGGTACGCCAGATACGCTCCTTCCTCCGGGCGCATCTTCCTGCGGCGTAGGGTGTACTCATAAACGTGATGTCCGCTTTTGTGGGGTAAAGCAGACATGCGCCGGTCACACCGCAATGTCGCCATTTGACCCATAGGCGACCTCGGGTTCAACGCTTGCAAGATCTCACTTCAGTCAACAATATTGTCCTTTCTTGCGAGTGCCGTGCCTCGAGCATCGAGCTGCTCAGCCAGTTCAAAACAATCTGATACTAAGGACGCGCAGCCCGACCGCGATTCCCGACTGTACCAAATCCGATCTTGCTGTAGTGTTGGCCCCAACGAAAAGAAGCGGGCAATCAGCCCCGGACATCAACTCAGGGAGGAGCAGCATGACAGGGTCGGCAACCAATCACCTGACGAACCGGCGGGGCTTTCTCAAGATCGCGGCCGCGGGCACCGCGGCGGCGTTGAGCCGGCCCCTGCCGGCGGGCGCTGCAGAGAAGACCATCACCATCCTGCACGAAAGCTCGTTCATCAAGCCGTTCGACGAATATGTCGCGAACACGCTCGCCCCGGCCTACGAGAAAGAGACCGGCATCAAGGTCGTCTACGAAGTGACCAGTGTCGGCAGCCTGCCGACGCGGATCAGCACGATTGCCGAGACCGGCTCGGGCGCCGACATCACGATGAACGGCCTGCTGCAGGTGATCCAGTTCAGCAACAAATATCTCGACGTCGGCGACATCGCCGACGAGGTCGGCAAGGCGCAAGGCGGCTGGTACGACGCCGGCAAGGAGGCCGTTGTCGTCGAGGGCAAATGGAAGGCGATCCCCTTCGCCAATATCGGTCAATTGATGAACTGGCGCACCGACTGGTTCGCCGAGGTCGGCGTCAAGAAGTTCCCGGAGACCTGGGAAGAGCTCTACGAGGTCGGCAAGAAGCTGAAGGCCAAGGACCATCCCTTCGGCTTCGAGCTCGGCCACGGCTTCGGCGATAACCACGGCTGGCTCTATCCCTTGCTGTGGTCCTATGGCGGCTCCGAGGTGGCAGCCGACGGCAAGACCGTGGTCATCGATTCCGACGAGACCGCGCGCGCCGTCGATTTCTGCCGCAAGTTCTTCAAGGACACCATGCTCGACGACGTCCTCGGCTGGACCGACGTCAGCAACAACAAGGCATGGATGGCGGAGCAGATCTCCTGCACCAACAATGCCGAAAGCATCCTGTGGTTCGCCAAGCGCGAGTTTCCCGAAATCGGCAAGGTCACCGACCAGGCGATGAACCCGGCGGGGCCGAAGGGGCGCTTCCACCTGCTCAACTCGATCAGCCATTCGATCTTCGATTTCTCGCCGGTCCGGCAGGAGGCCCAGGCCTTCATGCGCTGGCTGATGCAGCCGAAGCAGTTGGGCGGCTGGTACGCGGTCGCGGATTCCTATTACCAGCCCCTGGTGCACGGCTATGAAAATGCGCCGATGTGGAACGTCGAGCCGCGCAACCTGCCGTTCCGCGATGCGCTCGCAAACGCCCATCTGCCGGGGTGGCCCGCTCCGGCGAGCCGGCAACTGGCCGAAGTCGTCGCCAAATATGTCGTCATCGACATGTTCGCCAAGGCCTGCGCCGGCGCGTCGACCAAGGACGTCATCAAGGACGCCGCGGGCCAATTGAAGGACATCTATCGCTCGGCCTGACACATGACGATAGCATCCGAGCGTCTACTCGTACCTGCCCGTGCGGCGCGCAAGCGTGCGTCGCTCGCGGTGGTGCTCGACCGCGAAAGCGTCTTCAGCTGGCTGATGATGGCGCTGCCGCTCGCCTTCCTGGCGGCGCTCGTCGGCTATCCGTTCTGCTACGGCATCCTGCTCAGCCTGCAAGACCGGCCGGTCGCGCACACCGGCACCTTCGTCGGGCTGAAGAATTTCATCACCGACGCACACGATCCGGTGTTCTGGCGGGTGGCGATCAACACCTTCATCTATACCGGCGTCGCGACGCTCTTGAAGATGATCGGCGGGCTCGGCCTGGCGCTGGCCATGAACCAGCACTTCCGCATGAAGAACCTGGTGCGGGCGCTGCTGCTGCTGCCGTTTATCGTTCCAACCGTGCTCAGCACCGTCGCCTGGCTGTGGATGCTCGACCCGGCTTTCAGCGTCGTCAACCGGCTCATGGTGGCGCTGGGCTGGCCGAAGCCCGGCCCATCGTGGCTCGGCGATCCGACGCTTGCGATGGTCTCGATCATCATCATCAACACCTGGCGCGGGCTGCCGTTCTATGGAATCACCCTGCTCGCCGGTCTGCAGACGGTGCCTTCCGAGCTGTATGAAGCAGCCTCCATCGACGGCGCCGGCGGATGGGAGCGGTTTCGCTTCATCACCTTGCCGCTGCTGCGGCCGATCATCCTGATCGTCACCCTGTTCTCGGTCATCTTCACCTTCGCCGACTTCCAGCTCATCTACGTTCTGACCCATGGAGGGCCGGCGAACGCCACGCAGCTGTTTGCGACCTACGCGTTCGATATCGCGATGGGCGCGGGCCAGCTCGGGCTCGGAGCCTCGATCGCGCTGGCGATGCTGCCGGCGCTGGCGCTGCTGATCGTGGCGCTGACCATCTACTTGCGGAGGGAATGATGGTCAGCGGCGAAGGACGCATCCGTCAGGCGTTGCGGGTATGGCTGCCGGTCGGCTTCTTTCTCGTGCTGGCGTTGTTTCCGTTCTACTGGATGGCGATCACGTCGATCAAACCCAACGCCGAGCTCTACAACAAGAATGTAATGCCGCTGATCGTGCATGCGCCGACGCTCAAGCACTATGTCGACCTTCTGACCAAGTCGAGCTTCCTGTTGTGGACGTGGAACACGATGCTGGTGGCGGTGGTGGCAACCGCAATCTCGCTGATCCTCGGCACCATGCTCGCCTATCCGCTGGCGCGCATGCGCTTTGCCGGATCGTCGCTGATCGCAATGACGATCGCGGCGATCTACCTCGTGCCGCAGCCGCTGCTGTTCATACCGCTTGCGGACGTGATCAACCACCTCCACCTCGGCAATACGCTCACCTCGGTGATACTGACCTATCCGACGATGCTGGTGCCGTTCTGCGCTTGGTTGCTGCTCGGTTATTTCAAGACCGTTCCGAAGGAGCTCGAGGAGGCGGCGCGGATCGACGGCGCCAGCCGGCTCCAGACAATGTGGACGATCTTCCTGCCGCTGTGCACGCCGGGGTTCATATCCGCCGGCATCTTCGCCTTCACGCTGTCGCAGAACGAGTTTCTCTATGCCTTGATCTTCCTGACCAAGAGCTCGGTGCGCACCGTGCCGGTCGGCGTCATCTCCGAACTGATCCGCGGCGACGTGTTCTATTGGGGCCAGCTAATGGCCGGGGCGCTGCTCGGGTCGATCCCGGTGGCGATCATCTACTCGTTCTTCGTCGAGCACTATGTCGCCGGCCTCACCGCGGGTTCAGTCAAGGCATGAACCGGCAAATCTGATTGCTGAGTCAAATCTTATCTGAAGCAGCCCATCGTTCGTTGAGCGTGCAGAAGCAGTTGCGTCTGTTGCGTTGTGAGGTCCGCAATTGGCACTTTTGAGACATGCCGACCGGCCCTAACGATGTCCGCTTTTCGGGGAAGACCGGAAGTCGTCAACCAATGGCTAAAATGACGCGATTGATCCGAAGGCGACATTGCATCCCGCTCAACAGGGTAAGCGCACAGGCCAGGCCCGTTTTTCGTGGTATGATTTGGTGCACGCTGCAAATCTAGCCCGGAAATCGAAAAGGAGAGCCTCATGAAAAAGCTTCTAACCTTGGCAGCGTTGGTCGCATTGACCGGTACAGCTATGGCACAAGATGCCATGAGGGTAGTGAAGTCGGATGCTCTGGTATGGAAAGAGCACCCGGTATTCAAAGGGGCTCAAATTGCTACCCTGATAGGCGATCCCTCGAAAGCCGAAGTAGTCGTTCAGCGCGTGAAGATACCACCCAACTCCAAAATTCCGCCGCACACTCATTCTTACGGCGAGGTTGTCACCGTGCTCAGTGGCCATTATGGCAACGCCATGGGTGACGAAAAAGGCGAGGTGTTGGGGCCGGGCTCCGTGTTTGCCCTACCGGCAGGGCATGTGCACCACACTTGGACGGAGAACGAGGAGGTGATCGCGCAGGTCAATTTCGTTGGCCCAGCCGGTATCACCTTCGTTAATCCGGCGGACGATCCGCGCAAAAAGACGCAGTAAGCACGCCAACTCTATTATCCAGGCAACGTTACTCGTTCACGGTGGAGCCAGCGACTGGTTCAACGACATTACAGGCGGCGACAGCCGAGTGAGCGCTGTCGGCCTCGCTTCCGGACAGTGCGAGCAGGGGCGGAAAAATTCGCTGACAGTTTGGCGAGGGCAAAGTGAAGCGCGCGAAGCCCGATCGGCGGCCCGGACTTATGAGCACATGCCCTGGGGCGGCGTGTCTCTGCGGCGGAACGAATAGGGCTAAGCCTCGAAGAACCGGTTTTTCGGCCGGGGCAGGCCGAGATTTTCCCGCAAGGTCTTGCCTTCATACTGCGTGCGGAAAATCCCGCGCTTCTGCAGTTCCGGCACCACCTTGTCGACGAAGTCGTCGAGGCCGGCGGGCAGGAACGGGAACATGATATTAAAACCGTCGCTGCCGTAGCTGGTCAGCCATTCCTCCATCTGATCGGCGATCGTTTTGGGCGTGCCGACAAACGAAAGCCCGCCATAGCCGCCGACGCGCTGCGCAAGCTGGCGTACCGTGAGCTTGTCGCGCGCGGCGAGGTCGACGAGCCGTTGACGGCCGCTCTTGGAGGCATTGGTTTCCGGGATCGGCGGCAGCTGTCCGTCGGGATCGAAGCCGGATGCGTCGGTGCCGAGGATCACCGAGAGCGAAGCGATGGCGCTGTCGTAATGCACCATGCTGTCGAGCAGGGCGCGCTTTTCCTTGGCTTCCTCGACGCTGTCGCCGACCACGACGAAGGCGCCCGGCAAAATCTTCAAGCTGTCGCGGTCGCGGCCGAGCTTGTCCATGCGGCCCTTGATGTCGGCATAGAGCTTTTGCCCGTCGGCGAGGCTGCCGCCGCCGGTGAACACGGCCTCCGCGGTCTCCGCCGCCAGCTGCTTGCCGTCTTCCGAGGCGCCGGCCTGCACGATCACCGGCCAGCCCTGCACCGGGCGGGCGATATTGAGCGGACCGCGCACGGAAAGATATTTTCCCTTGTGATTGAGCACGTGCATCCTGGCGGGATCGAAATAGAGGCCGGCTTCGACGTCACGCACGAAGGCGTCGTCGGCGAAGGAATCCCACAGGCCCGTGACCACGTCGTAGAATTCGCGCGCGCGCCTGTAGCGCTCGGCGTGCTCCATGTGATCCTCGAGCCCGAAATTCAGCGCCGCGTCCGGATTGGAGGTGGTGACGATGTTCCATCCCGCGCGGCCGCCGCTGATGTGATCCAGCGAAGCAAAGCGGCGGGCGACATGATAGGGCTCGTCAAAAGTGGTCGAACCCGTCGCGATCAGTCCGATATGCTCGGTGACGGCTGATAGCGCCGACAACAGCGTGAACGGCTCGAACGAAGTGACGGTGTGGCTGCGCTTTAACGCAGAGATCGGCATGTTCAGCACGGCCAGATGATCGGCCATGAAGAAGGCGTCGAACTTTCCGCTCTCCAGTTTCTGGATCAGGCGCTTGATATGCGCGAAATTGAAATTGGCGTCCGGCCATGCGCCGGGATAGCGCCACGCGCCGGTATGAATGCTGACCGGCCGCATGAACGCGCCAAGCCGCAACTGACGTTTTGCCATTGCCCCATTCCGTGTTGTCTCTGAACTTGAGATAGGCGTGTTCTGGCGCAAAGGCATCACGCGATCACTAGAAGATTATTGCAATTTGCGGCATGCCATTAGCCCGTCATTCCCTGCGGGGATTGACCTTGGGGTCGATCGCAAACCGCTGTTCGAGAAAGTCGATCATGACGCGGGTCTTTTGCGGCACAAACCTCCGTGAGGGATAGGCCGCGTGGATCGGTTCCGGCTTCGGCTCATAATCGTGCAATAATATCACGAGGCGGCCCGACTCGACTTCGTCGGTGAAATGCCAGATCGGCACGTAGCCGATGCCGAGGCCGGACAGCAGAGCTTCGCGTATGCCTTCCGAATTGCGCGTTCGCACCCGACCTTTGACCTCGACACTGACGGGGCCCTCGCGACTTTCAAATTGCCAGCGCACGCCGGCGGTGATCCCGGTAAAGGTGAGACAATCGTGAGCGGCGAGATCGGCCGGGTGCTTCGGCAAGGCTTTGCCGCGCAGATAGGACGGCGCTGCAACGACGACGCGCCGGGTCACGCCGATTTTTCTGGCGATCAGCGAGCTGTCGGCGATCTCGCCGCTACGAATGGCAAGATCGATCCCTTCCTCGACCAGATCGGCGTTGGCGTCGTTCATCACGAGATCAATGGAGACTTCTGGATAGCGCGTCAGAAATTCCTTCAGATGTGGAATCACGCGCAAGCGGCCGAACACCACGGGCATCGCGAGCCGCAGCGCGCCGGAAGGACGCGATCGCCGTCGTCCCACCGCATCCTCGGCTTCGCTCACCGCCTCGATCGCGAGCCTGGCGCGCTCGTAGAAGCCACGGCCATCGTCGGTCAGCGTCAATTTCCGCGTGGTGCGGGTGAACAGTCTGGTGCCGAGATGCTCCTCCAGCGCTGCCACCTGCCGGCTGACGGTGGGTTGGCTCGAGTTCTGTTCCTGCGCCACGCGGGTAAAAGAGCCCGCCTCGACGACACGGATGAAAGCGCGAAACAAAGCAAGGGTGTCGGTCATTCATCCATTTTACGTATAAATATTATCCAATCAAGCCCATAACTACCATTAAACAGATGGATCATATTTCTCCGGGTCGGGCGGCGCTGCTGCCCCAACCGATGGAGACGGTCATGAGCAAGAAGCTGGAAGGAAAAGTCGCGGTCATCACCGGTGGCAGCGCGGGCATTGGACTAGCGACCGCCAAGCAGTTTGCCGAGGAGGGGGCCTATGTGTTCATCACCGGCCGCCGCCAGGCCGAACTGGATGCCGCTGTAAAGGAGATTGGCCCCAAGGCCGTGGCGGTGAGAGCGGATGCCGCCGATATCGCCGACCTCGCGCATCTCTTCGATACGGTGAAGGCAGCCAAGGGCCGCATCGACGTGCTGTTCGCCAATGCCGGAATCTACGAATTCACGCCGTTCGGGACGATCACCGAAGATGCCTATGACAAAATGTTCGATATCAACGTCAAGGGCGTGCTGTTCACGGTGCAGCAGGCGGTGCCACTGATGGCCGATGGCGGCTCGATCATTCTCACTGGATCGGTTGCGGGTTCGAAGGGTTTTGAAGCCGCCACCGTTTATGGCGCCACTAAAGCCGCGATCCGTTCGTTCGCGCGAAGCTGGACTGCGGATCTGAAGGCGCGGCATATCCGTGTCAACGTTCTCAGCCCGGGTCCGACCCAGACGCCCGGATTCGATGTGTTCGCCAACCACGACGTAAAGACCTACATGCAATCGCTCGTGCCCCTGGGTCGCATCGGCACAGCAGAAGAAATCGCCAAGGCCGCGCTGTTCCTTGCCTCCGACGATTCGAGTTTTGTCGCTGGAGTTGAGCTATTCGTCGACGGCGGATCGGCCGCGGTCTGAAGCTCTCATCACGCTGGAGATCGAGGCGTAGCGGTGCGCGCCTCGATGGTGCTCGCTTCTCGTTCAGTGGTCGCCCAACACATCCCTGTGCATCCTGCCGCCGTAGAAATGGAAAAACGGCACCGCCGCATCGTGGCTCAACGGTCCGGTGGCGAGGCGTTTTTCGAGTTCGCCCAGCACATTCCTGGTCATGGCATGCAGGTCGGCCAGCGGTTTCGATCCGATCTCGACCCAGACCAATTCCACCAGTTCGGCTTCGGCATGGATCACGCCCTCGACGCGATGGGCGATGGTCGAAGCGTCGGCGGTGAAAAACCTGGTATCGAAGCGCCGCACGCGGCCGGGCGGGGTGATGGCGCGGGCAATCAAGAACAGTCCGGACGGGTCGGGCAACAGGCCAGCCTCGGCAAACGGTTTCCACGCGCCGTCGAGCGCCGGCGTAGCGCCGTTGCTCTTGCGCCCCAGGCAGAGGCCGGTTTCTTCGCAGGCCTCGCGGATCGCGGCGATCGCCAATGCGCGCGCGCGCGACGGCGTGATCTTGGGACTGCCCTTCAGGAGATTGGCTTCAAGTTCTTTCGGAATTGGCGCCGCCACCGGGACGCGGTTGTCCGACTTGTCGACCCGGCCGCCGGGAAAGACGAATTTGCCGGGCATGAACACCACCTTGTCGTGGCGTTTGCCGACCAGAACTTTCGGGATGGTGGCGGTACGATCGACCAGGATCAGCGTGGCGGCATCCTTGGGCCGGTAATAAGGGTGGTGGTCGGCCTCTTTTTCTTCTTTTCCGGCACGGGCAGCTTCGGTCATTCCATCCCCACTGATTTCGTTTTTTGGTTAGCTAGCCCGGCGAAATCTCGTCGGGGGCATTCTCGTCAAATCCGTGCATGCGCAACGCCCATTGCACCCCGACCACCGCACCTTTCACCGGCTGCAGCAACAGCAATGACAGGATCAGCGTGAACGGCAGATAGATCGAGAGCTGCAGCGGCACCGAAGGCGAATAATCGGTTTCGATCCACAGGATGGTCGGCACCACGATGTGGCCGACGATGACGATGACGAGATAGGCCGGCAGATCGTCGGCGCGATGCGGCGTGAAATCCTGGCCGCAAACCGAGCAGTGATCGGCCACTTTAAGGAATGCGCGAAACAGTTTGCCTTCGCCGCAGCGGGGGCAGCGGCCGCGCAGGCCGCGTTTCAACGCGGTCCAGACGTCGCGCTTGGCCGCCGGCGCCGACTCGGGAGGCCAGATTTTGGCCGGTGTGTTCGCGGTTCCCAAGCCTTGTCCGGTCATGACTTGCCCCTCTTCGATTTGCCGGGCTTGCCTTTGGCTGGCCTGCGGTCGCCCTTGCGCGGACTGCGGCCCGGATGCGCTTTCGCCTGCACCCTGGAATCTTGTTCGCGTTTGCGACCGCGCGGGGCGACGCGGCCTTCCGACAACAGCTCGAACCGCAACGCGCCGGCGACAGGCGCCGCCTCTACCAGACGAACGTCGACAACGTCACCCAGCCGGTGCATGGCACCGCTGCGCGATCCGACCAGCGCATGGCGTGCCTCGTCGTAATTGAAATACTCGCTTCCCAGCGTGCGGATCGGGATCAGGCCGTCGGCGCCGGTATCGTTGAGTTTGACGAACAGTCCGGCGCGGGTGACGCCGGAGATGCGCCCTTGAAAGCTGGCGCCGATGCGGTCGGCGAGAAAATGCGCGATCAGGCGGTCGGCGGTTTCGCGCTCGGCCTTCATGGCGCGGCGCTCGGTGACGGAGATTTGCGCTGCGACTTCGCTCAGGCTTTCCGGCGTCTCTGTCTCCGGCAGCGCGCCTTCGCCAAGGCCGAGGCCGCGGATCAAGGCGCGATGCACCACGAGATCGGCGTAGCGGCGGATCGGCGAGGTGAAATGCGCATAGCGCCGCAAATTGAGGCCGAAGTGACCGTAATTCTCGGCGGCGTATTCGGCCTGGGCCTGCGAGCGCAACACCACTTCATTCACCAGCGGTTCGGAATCGTGTCCCTTGACCTGCGCCAGCACGCGATTGAACAGCGAGGGGCGCAACGCGCCGCTTTTGGCGAACGGCAGATCGAGGGTTTTCAGGAATTCCTGCAAGGCATGAACCTTCTCGAGCGTCGGCTCATCATGCACCCGGTAGATAAGCGGCAGTGCCTTCTTTTCAAGCATTTCGGCCGCGGCGACATTGGCAAGGATCATGAATTCTTCGATCAGTTTATGCGCGTCCAGCCGCTCGGGCACGATCACGCGATCCACCGTGCCGTCGGGCTTCAGCAGGATCTTGCGCTCGGGAATGTCGAGATCGAGCGGATCGCGCTCGTCGCGCGCGCGCTTGACCACCGCGTAGGCGTCGTAAAGCGGTTTCAGGATCGAATCGAGCAGGGGACCGGTGGTATCGTCCGGCCGGCCGTCGATCGCGGCCTGCGCCTGCGCATAATTCAATTTCGCGGCCGAGCGCATCAGCACACGATGAAAGCTGTGCGAGCGCTTGCGGCCGTCGGCGCCGATCACCATCCGCACCGCGAGTGCGCCGCGCGGCTCGCCCGGCACCAGCGAGCACAGATCGTTGGAGATGCGTTCGGGAAGCATCGGCACCACGCGGTCCGGGAAATACACCGAATTGCCGCGCGTCAGCGCGTCGCGATCGAGCGCCGATCCCGGCCGCACATAGAACGCGACATCGGCGATCGCGACATTGACGATGTAACCGCCTTTATTGTTCGGATGGGGATCGGGCTCGGCTTGTACAGCGTCGTCGTGGTCCTTGGCATCGGGCGGATCGATCGTCACCAGCGGCAGGCCGCGCCAGTCCTCGCGCCCTTGAAGCGTCGCGGGCTTCGCCGCTTCGGCTTCACGCAACGCGGCAGGCGAGAAGGCCTGCGGAATTTCGTGGGCATGAATCGCGATCAGGCTGACCGCCTTCTCCGAGGCCAGCGAGCCCAACCGCTCCTTGACCTTGCCGGAGGCGAGCCCAAAGCCGCGCGAGCGCACCAGATCGACGCTGACGAGATCGCCATCCTCGGCGCCGTTGCGGTCGGCCTTGGCAATGTTCAATTCACGGCCGGCCTGTTTCTTGTCCACGGGAATGAGCCGTCCGCCGCCGTCGGGCAGGCTGCGGAAGATTCCGAGCACCCGGGTCTTGGCGTGATCGACCACCTTGATGACGCGTCCGCGATAGGCGCCGGCTTCGCTTTCGTCGAGTTTCTCGATGCGCAGCAGCGCGCGGTCGCCGACACCTGCCGCGGTGCCTGGTTGCGGCCGTCGGGGAACATGGATGCGGATTTTCGGCGGTTCGCCGCTTTCCACCTCGTCCCATTCGGTCGGGGTCGCGATCAATTCGCCGTCGCTGTCGCGCCCGGTGATGTCAGCCATCACGGTCGCAGGCAGCACGGCGGGCTCACGTATTTTCTTGCCGCGCTTCTCGATCGCGCCTTCGTCGGCCAGCTCACGCAGGATGCGTTTCAGCTCGGCGCGGTCGGCGTTCTTCAGGCCGAATTCCCGCGCGATCTCGCGGGTGCCGACTTCTCCAGGATGGGCGCGGACGAAGGCTATGATGGCGTCCCGGCCCGGAAAGCCGCGCTCGCGCTGTTTCGCCACGTTACCCGCGGGCCTTGCCGGCGCTTTTCTTCGCAGGCGTTTTGGACGCTGGCGCGGGCTTCGCGGGAGACGTCTTGGCGCTCGCCGTCACCGGAGCGCGCGCCTTGTTGATCGCATCGGATTTCGGCTTTGCCGCGGATTTTTTCGCGGCCGCCTTTTTGACCGGCTTCGGCGCCTTCGCATCCACATCCACCCTGGCTGGTTTCGCCGCTTTGGCTTTCCTGGCGCCCCGCTTTGGCTTGCCGCCACCCTTCGCCACGCGCTCGTCGATCAATGCGATGGCTTCTTCGAGCGTGATGGTGTCCTGCGTCTTGTCGCTCGGGATGGTGGCGTTGACGCCGCCTGATGTGACATAGGCGCCGTAGCGTCCGCTCTTGACCGCGACGCCGCCAAGGGTCGGATGATCGCCCAACGGTTTTCCCGGATCGGCGCCGAAACGGCGGCCGCTCGGGCCTTTTGCAATTTTTTCGGCAATCAGCGTGACGGCCCGATTCAATCCGATGTCGAACACCTCGTCGCCGGCCTCGAGGCTGGCATAGGTTTTCTCGTGGCGCACGAACGGGCCGAAACGGCCGAGACCCGCGGTGATCGGCTCGCCGGTCTCCGGATGCCTGCCGATCTCGCGCGGCAGCGACAGCAGTTTCAGGGCCAGATCGAGGTCGATGTCGGCGGGAGAGATGTTCTTCGGAATACCCGCGCGCTTCGGCTTCTCGCCTTCGGCATAGTCCTTGGGCTCGCCGAGCTGGATGTAGGGACCGAACCGCCCGGCCTTGACCACGACGTCGAGATCCGACACCGGGTCCTTGCCCAGGTTGCGGTCGGCGCTGGCTTCGCTGTCGGCCGCGAGCGGACGGGTGTAGCGGCATTCCGGATAATTGGTGCAGCCGACGAAGGCGCCGAATTTTCCAGCCTTGAGATTGAGCTTGCCGGTACCGCAGGTCGGGCACTGCCGCGGATCGCCGCCATCCTCGCGCGGCGCATAGATGTGCGGCCCCAGCATGTTGTCGAGCGCATCCAGCACCTCGGTGACGCGGAGATCCTTGATCTCGTTGACGGCGCCGATGAAGTCGCCCCAGAAATCCCGCAGCACCTGCTGCCAGGAGATTTCGTTGTTGGAGATGCGGTCGAGCTGTTCTTCCAGATCCGCGGTGAAATCATATTCGACGTAGCGCGCGAAGAAGTTCTCCAGGAACGCGACGACGACGCGGCCCTTGTCCTCGCCATGCAGGCGCTTCTTCTCGAGCTTGACGTAGCCGCGGTCCTTCAGCACCTGCAGGATCGAGGCATAGGTCGAGGGACGGCCGATGCCGAGCTCTTCCATGCGTTTCACCAGTGAGGCTTCGGAAAATCGCGGCGGCGGTTCGGTAAAATGCTGGGTGACGGCGAGATCCTTGCGCTTGAGCGCTTCGCCCTCGCTCATGGCGGGGAGGCGGCGAGAGTCCTCGTCGTCGCCGTCGTCGTCGCGGCCTTCCTGATAGAGCGCAAGGAAGCCGTCGAATTTGATCACCTGGCCGGTGGCGCGCAGTTCCAGCACGCGCGAGCCGGCCCTGGCGGCGATATCAACGGTGGTGCGCTCCAGCTCGGCCGATTCCATCTGGCTTGCGATGGTGCGGATCCAGATCAATTCATAAAGCCGGGCCTGGTCGGTATCGAGGCGCCGGCGCATCGCGGCCGGGCGGCGCGACAAATCGGTGGGACGGATGGCTTCGTGCGCTTCCTGCGCGTTCTTGGCCTTGGTCTGGTACTGGCGCGGCGCGTCCGGCACATAGGCGTTGCCGTAATCCTCGCCGATCACCTTGCGCGCCTGCGTGATCGCCGAATTGTCGATCTGCACGCCGTCGGTTCGCATATAGGTAATGAGACCGGTGGTCTCGCCGCCGATATCGATGCCCTCATAGAGCCGCTGCGCGATCCGCATGGTGTGCGCCGGCGCAAAGCCGAGCTTGCGGCTGGCTTCCTGCTGCAGGGTCGAGGTGGTGAACGGCGCCTGCGGATTGCGGCGGGCGGGTTTTGCCTCGACCGTGGAGACCGTGAAGCTGGCGGCCTCGATCGCCTTTTTGAAATCTTCCGCTTCAGCCCCGGTACCGATGTCGAGCCGCTGGATCTTCTTGCCGTCGGCGCCGACCAGCCGCGCCTCGAACACCTCGCCGCGCGGCGTCGTCAAGGTCGCGACCAGCGACCAGTATTCGCGGGGGACGAATTTCTCGATCTCGAGTTCGCGGTCGCAGACCAGCCGCAGCGCCACCGACTGCACTCTCCCTGCGGAACGCGCGCCCGGCAATTTGCGCCACAGTACCGGCGAGAGCGTGAAGCCGACCAGATAGTCCAGCGCGCGGCGCGCCATATAGGCGTCCACCAGCGCGCCATCGATCTGGCGCGGATGCTTCATCGCCTCCGAGACCGCCTGCTTGGTGATGGCGTTGAACACCACGCGTTCGATCTTGTGATCCTTGATCGCGCGCTTTTCTTTCAAGATCTCGAGCACGTGCCAGGAAATCGCCTCGCCCTCGCGATCGGGGTCGGTCGCCAGGATCAGCCGGTCGGCCCCCTTGAGCGCCCGGGCGATGTCGTTGAGCCGGCCGGCCGCCTTGGGGTCGACCTCCCAGATCATCTGGAAGTTGGCCTCGGGATCGACCGATCCGTTCTTGGCCGGGAGATCGCGGACATGGCCGAACGAGGCCAGAACCTCGTAGGACGAGCCCAAATATTTGTTGATCGTCTTGGCTTTCGCCGGCGACTCGACAATGACGATATTCATGTCATTCCAATGGCTTACGGGAAAAATAAAGGCCGGTTCCGCGAGACTCGCGTCGGCCGTTACGCTCCGAACATGGGTGTAGCGGAGGCCCCTGTCAAATCGACAGATGTTGAAGGCGGGCCGGACGGCTGCTATTTGGCATCCCTAAAGTCACAAAGTACGCCGTGTAGTTGTGCTCCTAAAAAGAGTGCTTCCTCCACAATACGCGGTATTGGATATGGTTTGGCTAGCTAAGGCCGCCGGGGGCCGCGCGCATTTTGGGCGTCGCTCAGGCCGACATGCGCTGGCGGCGTTTGACACGGGGATTTGGCCTTAGCTCCGTATCGCCGTCGCCCAGCTATTTTGCGGAATTCCGCAAATGCGTTGAACCTTCAGCGTGGCAAGCAAGACATCTGAGTGGGCAGGGACTGGCCCTTTTTCATCACCATGCCATATTAGCGATACGTCATATTAGCGATACAGCCCGCCGCCGTCGGTCTCGACGGCGGCGGGAATTTTTTCATTTGTTACGCCGCGTGGAGGTTGGTTGCAGCCTGCAGGGCGCCGGCCAGCGCTTTCTCGCGGTGTTCGGGTCCGACCTGGACGCCATCGGCGGAGATAAATTCGAGGTTTGTGACGCCGATGAAGCCGAACACCCAGCGCAAATAAGTTTCGAGATGTTCGCCCACCGCCGCCGGCGTGCCGGCGCCGTAGAATCCGCCGCGCGAAATTGCGACAATCACGCGCTTGTTGCCGGCTAACCCTTCCGCGCCTCGCTCGCTATATTTGAAGGTCTTGCCCGCCACCACGATGCGGTCGATCCAGGCCTTGAGCTGGCTCGGGATCGTGAAATTATACATGGGCGCGCCGAGCACCACGATGTCGGCGGCGAGGAACTCCTCCAGCACGGCCTGGCCGGCGGTGAGGTCGTGTTGCAGGGCGGCGTCGGGCGCAGCCCCTTGCGCGGCGGCGAGGTGTGGGCCCGACAGATGCGCCAGCGGCGTCGTGGCGAGGTCGCGGTAGACGATTTCGAGGCCTGGCGTGGCCTTGTGCAGGCGGTCCACGATCGCGGCGGAAACCTGGCGGCTGACGGAGTGGGGACCGAGGACACTGGAGTCGATATGCAGAAGTTTCATGGCATTCACCCTTGGTATAAGTTTGTAACTGAGACTATATGAGTGACTGCCCGCAAACCCCGCAAGGAGGCACATTTTTGAAACCCGAGCACACCAGAGTGCCTGTCCTGCCGCCCCAACCGCACCTCGACAGCGATTGCCGGGGGGTCGCGTCGATATTGGCGCGGGTCGGCGACAAATGGAGCGTGTTCGTCATCATGCTGCTCGGCGACGGCCCGCGGCGTTTCAACGAGATCAAGCGCATGGTCGGCGGCATCTCGCAGCGGATGCTGACGCTGACGCTGCGCGGACTTGAGCGCGATGGCCTGGTGACGCGAACCGTGTTCCCGACGATTCCGCCGCGGGTCGATTACGAACTGACCGATCTCGGACGCGGGCTGTGGCAGCCGGTGGAAGCGCTCGGCAAATGGGCCCACGATCATCAAGCGGAGATCGAGGACGCGCGCGCGCGGTTCGATCGGCGCAACGAGCCGGCTGTCCTGCCGACGAATGGCGTGGCGCGTTAGATCAAGGACACCAGCCCGCCGCCGTGACGCTCGAGCCGGCCTGCGAGCTCGAGCTCGAGCAACACGGTGCGCACGATCGCCGGCGAGGTCGCGGCCATCCGGATGAGATCGTCGAGCAGGATCGGGCTTGGCCCGAGCAAATCGATAATGCGCGCGCGATCGCTGGCGTCCGGTTCGGAAGCCAGCGGCTCATCATCAGGCTCGCTCAGCTCGATCGGCCGCCCCATGATCGGCTCGACGGCATGGATGACGTCAGATGCCTCCGTGGTCAGCGTCGCGCCCTGCTTGATGAGATCGTTGGTGCCGGCGGCGCGCGGATCGAGCGGCGAGCCCGGCACCGCGAACACCTCGCGGCCCTGTTCGGCGGCAATCCGCGCCGTGATCAGCGATCCCGAGCGATGCGCGGCCTCGACCACGACGACGCCGAGCGCGACGCCCGAGATCAGCCGGTTGCGGCGGGGAAAATCGCGGGCGCGCGGCACGTGCCCGAGCGGCATTTCGGAAATCGCAGCCCCGCCGGTTTCGATGATCGTCGCCAGCAGGTCCTCGTGCTCGGGCGGATAGACCTTGTCGTGACCGCCGGCCAGCACCGCCACGGTGCCGCTTTCGATGCTGGCGCGATGCGCCGCCTGATCGATGCCGCGCGCCAGCCCCGAGGCGATGACGAAACCGGCCTCGCCGAGATCGCGCGCCAGGGTGCCGGCGAATTTCAGGCCGGCGCCGGAAGCGTTGCGCGAGCCGACGATCGCGATCATCGGCCGCATCAGCACGTCAAGCGCGCCGCGCACGCCGAGCAAAGGCGGCGCATCGTCCAGCACCGCGAGCCGCGGCGGATAGCCGGCTTCGCCCGGCGCGACCAGAGTGACGCCGATGCCGTTTGCTGGCCGCAAGTTCGGCGCGCGCGTCTTCCTCGCTGCAGATCCGCCCCGGCCGCGCCGCGCCGCCGCGCCGCGCCAGATCGGGCAGCCGATCCAGTGCCGTCCGCGCGCTGCCGAAATGATTGATGAGCGAGCGGAACGTGCGCGGCCCGACGTTGTCGGAACGGATCAGCCGCAGCCAGTCGATGCGCTGCTCGTCGGTGAGGTGTGTTGTGCTTGAGGTTTTGATGTCCACGCTGTCCCCCACGGGCAGTGTGGATCAACCTGAGGGCGTGGGGAAGGGGGCTTCGTCATTCCACGATGTGCAATTGCAGATCGTGGATGCGCAGGCCCGGAATGACGGAGCGCGCTTGCCTCACGCCGATCCGGTCCGTAAAAGCTCTCCGGTCTCCTGCAGGGAATGCTGCCAATGATCTCGCTTGCCGAACTCCAGCGCCGTATCGAATCCGGCGATCTTTCGGCTGATGCCGCGATCGCCCAGTCGTGTGAGGCGATCGACGCGCAGGACAAGACCATCGGCGCCTTTGTCTGTCGTGCCAAAACCGTCCGCGCGGCAAGCACAGGTCCGCTGCGCGGCATCGCGGTGGGCATCAAGGACATCATCGACACGTCGGACCTTCCGACCGAGATGGGTTCGCCGATCTACAAGGGCTGGCAGCCGCGCGCGGATGCGCCGGTCGTCGCGATGCTGAAGCAGGCGGGAGCGACCATCATCGGCAAGACCGCGACGACGGCGTTCGCGGCGACCGATCCGACGGCGACGCTCAATCCGCACAATCACGCTCACACGCCGGGCGGATCGTCATCGGGCTCGGCGGCGGCCGTTGGCGCCGGCATGATTCCGCTGGCGCTGGGGACGCAGACCGGCGGTTCGGTGATCCGGCCGGCCTCGTTCTGCGGCGCGGCCGCGATCAAGCCGACCTACCGGTTGCTGCCGACGGTCGGCGTGAAATGTTTTTCGTGGACGCTCGACACCGTCGGGCTGTTCGCAGCCGGCGTCAGGGATCTGGCCCACGGGCTTTCGGCCCTGACCGGCCGGCCCGAATTGTTGCCTGATGGCGCGATGCAGCGACCGCGCATCGCTGTCGTGATGCAGGAGTTTGCCGGCGAGCCGGAAGCCGCCGGCGGGGAGGCGCTGCGGATCGCGACGCTTGCCGCGGAACGCGCCGGCGCCTCCGTTCGCGCGATCAGCCTGCCGGAGATCGTCGCCGAGGCGTGGCGCATCCACCCGACCGTGCAGGACTTCGAGGCGCATCAGGCGTTCGCCTGGGAATACGGCGCCAATTACGCCGCCATGCCGCCGTTGCTGCGCGGCCGGCTCGACGAAAGCAAGGGGACGACGCCTGCCGAATACGACGCCGCGCGCGGGGTTGCGCGACGGGCGAGAGCCGCATTGGCCGGCATCTTCGAGGATGCCGACGTGTTGCTCACCTTCTCGGCGCCGGGCGCGGCCCCGAAGGGATTGGCCTCGACCGGCGAGCCGCGCTTCAACCGGCTCTGGACGCTGATGGGCGTCCCCTGCGTCAACATTCCCGCCTATGTCGCGGACGGTGGATTGCCCGTGGGCGTGCAGGTGATCGCCCGATTTGGCGACGACGCCGGCGCGCTTAACGCCGCACGCTTCGTTGAGGACGCGCTGGCGCGGTAACTCTAAGCGTCATCCTGAGGCGCGAGTTCGTAGGGCGGATTAGCGATAGCGTAATCCGCCGTTAAAACCGCCGAGTTGGCGGATTACGCCTTCGGCTCAATCCGCCCTACGCGCTGATCTCAGTGCGGTAATTTTCATGGGCACGTTCTACACCGACAGCCCGTAGGGCGGATTAGCCTTGCGTAATCCGCCATCTTGCTGTCTTTCGACGGCGGGTTACGCCTTCGGCTATTACCCGCCCTACGAGTTACGGGGGCTTCTTACGTCATCACCGCTCCCCAAACTCGCCATCCTGCTCGACTTCGCCCGCCCAATCCAGGGGCACAATTTCCGCGCGGACGTCGCGATGAAACGACGAGTGCGGCCAGTCGCGGACGCGGGTGACCAAGCCGTGCTTCACCGGATTGATGTAACAATATTCGACATGGCGGGCGTAATCGGCTTCGTCGCGGATCAGATGTTCCCAGAAGCGGCGTTGCCAAATGCCGCGTTCGTTGCGTGCGACCCGAACGGAGCTGAGCCGTTCCCGCTTCGGTAGCGCCTTCGCAAACCGGCTCTTGATGAGCCGCCAGCGGGTCGAGAAATCGGCATCGTCCGGCGGCAAGGTCCAGATCGCATGGATGTGATCCGGGAGCACGACGAAAGCGTCGATCGTAAAAGGGTGGTTTTGCCGCGTCGTGGCAACGGCCTCGCGCAAGATCGCGATATGGTCGACGAGCAAGGTTTGCCGCCGCTCCAGCAGATTAACCGTAAAGAACCAGCAGCCGCCCGGCACGAACGCGCGACGATAGTTTGGCATGGGGAGTAGCTCCCGCATAGGTCTCGCGGTGTAGTTGGGGCGGCGGATTACGCTGTCGCTAATCCGCCCTACAGGCTGCTGATCCGCGCAGTTCGCCTTCAGACGGCTAACTCACTTCTCCCCGATCCGCCCTTCGGTCCCGGCCTGCAATCGCTTGATGTTTTCGCGGTGCATGTAGAACAATAGCAGGGTCAGCACCGCGCACAGCGAGGCGAGCGCGGGATGGCCGAACCACCACAGGAAAATCGGCGTGATGAAACTCGCAACCAGCGCCGACAGCGAGGAGTAACGCGTGGTCGCGGCGGTCGCGATCCACAGCACGCAGAACACGACAGCGGCCGGCCAGAACAATCCGATCAGCACGCCGATATAAACCGCGACGCCTTTGCCGCCCTTGAACTTCAGCCACACCGGGAAGAGGTGGCCGAGAAAGGCGCCGAGCGCCGCCAGCATCGCGGCGTTGGGTCCGCCGAAATAGCCGGCGATGACAACCGCGACCGTACCCTTCAGCGCGTCGCAGATCAGCGTCGCCGCGGCGAGGCCCTTGTGCCCGGTGCGCAGCACGTTGGTGGCGCCGATATTGCCGGAGCCGATCGAGCGAAGATCCTGGGTTCCCGCGAGTTTTGTCAGGATCAGCCCGAACGGGATCGAGCCGAGCAGATAGCCGAGCACGAACGCCACCGGCAAAAATGCTTCAGGTGACATCGCCGTTCCTCCCTTGATGGTATATCCGGCCTTCATCAGACATGCTCATACACCGTTCGTCCGCCGACGATGGTGCGCACCACGCGGCCCGAGAACCGGGCTTCATCGAACGGCGTGTTCTTGCATTGCGATTTGAGATCGGCGGGGTCGAGCACCCACGGCGTGTCGGCATCGATCACGATGATATCGGCAGGGGAGCCTGCGCGCAGCGTTCCGCCCGGCAAGCCCAGCAGCTCGGCCGGGCGCGTCGACATCGCCCGGATCAGCGTCTTGAAATCCATCTCGCCGTTATGAATCAGCCGCAGCGCCGCCGGCAGCATGGTCTGCAGGCCGATCGCGCCGGAGGCGGCTTCCGCAAACGGCAGCCGCTTGACCTCGACGTCCTGCGGATTGTGATCGGACATGATGACGTCGATCAGGCCGGAGGCGACGGCTGCGACCAGCGCGACGCGGTCGTCCTCGGTGCGCAGCGGCGGCGACAGCTTCAGGAAGGTCCGGTACGGGCCGATGTCGTTTTCGTTCAGCGTCACGTGGTTGATCGAGACCGAGGCGCTGACCGCGAGCCCTGCGTCGCGCGCGCGCTTGAGGATTTCCAGCGATTCGATGCAGCTCAGCGAGGCCGCGTGATAGCGCCCGCCGGTTAGCGCCACGAGCCGCATGTCGCGCTCCAGCATCACGGCTTCAGCCGCATTGGGGATGCCGACCAGCCCCAGCCGAGCGGCGAACTCACCCTCGTTCATGACGCCTTCGCCGACCAGGTTGGGGTCTTCGGTGTGGTGCACGATCAGCGCGTCGAAATCCCTCGCATAGGTCAGCGCGCGGCGCATCACCTGCGCATTGGTGACGCTGCGGTCGCCGTCGGTGAATGCCACCGCGCCTGCCGCCTTCAACAGGCCGATCTCGGTCATCTCCTCGCCGCGCATGCCTTTTGTCAGAGCCGCCATCGGGTGGATGTTGACGATCGCGGTATCGCGGGCGCGGCGCAGGACAAAATCCACCGTCGCCGAATTGTCGATCACCGGCGAGGTATCGGGCTGGCAGATGATGGTGGTGATGCCGCCGGTTGCGGCGGCCTGGCTTGCGGAGGCGAAGGTTTCGCGGTGGCTGGCGCCGGGTTCGCCGACAAAGGCGCGCATGTCGATCAGCCCGGGCGCCACGATCTTGCCGGCGCAATTGACGATGTCGGTGCCCTCGGGCACGCCGGCGGCGCCGATGCCGCGCCTGGACTCCCGGATGGTGCCGTCAGCGATCAAGACGTCACTGAGGCCGTCGAAATCCCGCGAGGGATCGATCAGGCGGGCGTTGGCGAGCAGGATCGGGCGGCGATCGGTCAGCATGATTATCTACGCGTTCGGCAGGTTGCGGGCGAGTGCCTCGAGCACCGCCATCCGCACCGCCACTCCCATTTCCACCTGCTCGCGGATCAGCGACTGCGCGCCGTCGGCGACGATCGAGTTGATCTCGACGCCGCGGTTCATGGGACCTGGATGCATCACCAGCGCGTCGGGCTTGGCGTAGGCGAGCTTCTTCTGGTCGAGGCCGAAATAGTGGAAGTATTCGCCGGACGACGGCACGAACGAGCCGTTCATGCGCTCGCGCTGCAGCCGCAGCATCATGACGATGTCGGCGCCGTTGAGCCCCTCGCGCATGTCGCGGGCTACCTCGACGCCCATCCGCTCGATGCCGCGCGGCAACAGCGTGGAGGGCGCGACCACGCGCACCCGCGCGCCCATGATGTTGAGCAAGAGGATATTGGAGCGCGCCACGCGCGAATGCATCACGTCGCCGCAGATCGCAACCGTCAGCCCCTCGAGCCGGCCCTTGTTGCGGCGGATGGTGAGCGCATCGAGCAGCGCTTGGGTCGGATGTTCGTGGGCGCCGTCGCCGGCATTGATCACGGAACCGTCGACCTTGCGCGCCAGCAACTCGACCCCGCCCGAGGCATGGTGTCGCACCACCAGGATGTCCGGGTGCATGGCGTTCAGCGTGACCGCGGTATCGATCAGGGTTTCGCCCTTGCGCATCGAGGAGGAGGACACCGACATGTTCATGACGTCGGCGCCGAGCCTTTTGCCGGCGATTTCGAACGAGGACTGGGTGCGGGTCGAGGCCTCGAAGAACAGGTTGATCTGGGTGCGGCCGCGCAAGCTGGTGCGCTTCTTGTCGACCTGGCGGTTGAGCTCGACATATTCCTCGGAAAGGTCGAGCAGGCCGGTGATATCCTCAGCCGAAAGCCCCTCGATTCCCAGCAGGTGCCGGTGACCGAGGACGAAGGTCGATTTAGATGCAGGGGTCATTAAAACGAGAGCTATAGGCAGAGATCGAGGGCGGGGCAAGGGCGAATAGGGGGCATGCGAGTTATCCCCGGGTCTGTCGGCGAGCAGGGTAAAGAAAAGGAATTCCTCAATCCGAAGCGCGCGCCTATTTCCGCCGTCATGCCCGGCTTTATGCCGGGCATCCACGTGTTCTTTTGAATTTACCGCAGGAAGGACGTGGATGGCCGGAACAAGTCCGGCCATGACGACTGCTGATGGGGGTTTCGTGAAAACAATTGTGATCGCGCTTGCTGTCGCCATCTCCGTTTCTGCAGCGGCCGCACAGACCTTGCCCGGCGGTTTTGTCTTTCTGCGCGACGTCGATCCCACCATCATCCAGGACATCCGCTACGCCGGGTCGAATAATTTCATCGGCCGGCCGCTCAGGGGGTACGAGGCTGCCGAATGCGTGGTCAAACGCGACGTCGGACTGGCGCTGAAAAGCATCCAGCGGGCGCTTGAGCCGCAAAAGCTGTCGCTGAAGATGCTGGATTGCTACCGCCCGGTGCGCGCGGTGCACGACATGGTGGTGTGGGCACAGAACGGCCGGGAGACGCCGGCCGAGCGGCGGTACAATCCGGCGTTCAGCAAGGCTGACCTGTTCCGGCTGGGCTATATCGCCGAGCATTCCGGCCATTCCACCGGCGCCGCCGTCGACCTGACCCTGGTCGATCTGACGGCCGATCATTCGGCCCGGTTCGACGCCAACAAGGCCTACGCCGACTGCACCGCTGACGCGAGCGCGCGCGCACCGGAAGCCAGCGTCGACATGGGCACCGGCTATGACTGTTCCGACGTCAAGGCCCACACCGCGGCAAAGTCCATCACCTCGGTTCAACGCCGCTGGCGGAATATGCTGGTTGCCGCGATGGCGCAGCAAGGTTTTGTAAATTATTCGAAGGAATGGTGGCACTTTTCGCTGCCGGGGGCGGGTGGTCCCGCGTATGATTTCCCGGTAACGGCGCGCCGAAAGTGACTCAGTCCGCGTGAAACCTGGCTTATTCCGGCGTAAACTGATTTCCGAAATCTTCGACAGCCAGGAACGGCCATGACGCAGGCCACATTCGCGACCCACGAAGTGCTCAACCAGTCGCCGCCGTTCGAGGATGTCGATCTGTTTGCGCTGGACCGGCCGCTCACGGAAGCCGTCGCGGCCAATGGCGGCGCTTCGGCCGAAAAGGAATTGTCCGAGTTCGGCAAGCATTGGGGTTCGGCTGTCATGGCGGCGCGCGGCCGCGTCGCCAACGAGAACACGCCAAAACTGCGGACGTTCGATTCCCGGGGCAACCGGCGGGACGAGGTCGAGTTTCACCCCGCTTATCACGAGTTGATGGCGCACAGCGCCCACGCCGGCGTGCACAATTCGACCTGGAATGCCCAGGGCAGGCCGGCCGGAGGTGCTGCCGAAGTGGTGCGCGCCGCGAAATTCTACATGGCCGCCCAGGTCGAGACCGGACATTTGTGCCCGATCACCATGACACGGGCATCGGTGGCGGCGTTGGCGGCGCAGCCGGACCTGTTGGCGAGGACCATGCCTGTCATAGGCACGCGCTCCTACGATCCGACCTTTGCGCCGTGGCCGACAAAACGCGGCATGACGCTTGGCATGGGCATGACCGAGAAGCAGGGCGGCACCGATGTGCGCTCCAACATGACGCGCGCGACCCGTGACGGCGACGCCTATCGCATCACCGGCCATAAATGGTTCATGTCGGCGCCGATGTGCGACGCCTTCCTGGTGCTGGCGCAGGCCGATGAAGGCCTGACCTGTTTTTTCATGCCGCGCTTTACGCCGGATGGATCGGTCAACGCGATCGCGTTCCAGCGGCTGAAGGACAAGCTCGGCAACCGCTCCAATGCGTCCTCCGAAGTCGAGTTCAACGGCGCCTATGCGATGCGCGTCGGCGACGAGGGCAAGGGCATCAGAACCATCATCCAGATGGTGCAGCTGACGCGGCAGGATTGCGCGATTGCCTCCGCCGGCCTGATGCGGTCCGGGCTCGCGCACGCGCTGCATCACGCCAGATATCGCAGCGTGTTCCAGAAGCACCTCGCCGATCAGCCGCTGATGCAGGCGGTGCTTGCCGACATGGCGCTGCATGTCGAAGCTTCCATCGCGCTGGTGATGCGGCTGTGCCGTTCGTTCGACCGCGCGCCCGATGATGCGAGCGAAGCGGCCTACATGCGGCTGCTGACGCCGGCCGTCAAATACTGGGTCTGCAAAAGCGCGCCGGGATTTCTGTACGAGGCGATGGAGTGCCTCGGCGGTAACGGCTATGTGGAGGAGGGCATTCTGGCGCGGCATTACCGCGAATCGCCGGTCAATGCGATCTGGGAGGGCTCGGGCAATGTGATGTGCCTGGACGTGCTGCGGGCGTTGTCGCGCGAGGCGGATGCGGCCCAAGCGGTCCTGCGGCAACTTGCCGAGGAAGCGAAGGGCCTGCCGGGCGCAGTCGATGCGGTGGCGTTCATCGGCAGAGCCTTCCGCAGGCCGGACTCCGAGCGCGTGGCGCGGCTGGCGGTCGAGAAGCTGGCGCTGCTCGCGGCAGCGGCTGCGCTCAACAGGGTGTCGCCGCATCACGCGGAATTGTTCGCGGCGACACGGCTTGCCGGCAATCACGCCAGCATGTATGGCGCGGTGGATCTCGCCAACGACGATATCAGGGGTTTGCTGGAGCGAGCGCTGCCTTGATCCCCACTTATTTCGTCATGGCCGGGACAAGCCTGGCGTGACGACAACAACATATCGCCCGAGCCAGTCGAAAGTCATTGAATGGACTCCCTCAATCCCGCAGTTCCCCCCATTACGGTGATTTCCCCTCGCACGCCACGCATCTGGAAGTTCTGGGGCACTGCGCTGTGGGGCCTGTTCATCTTCGCCGCGATGTTCGTTGGTCAAATCGCGGTGGTGGCCTGGTTCGTTTTGATACGGGAAGGGCCGATCGATCTTGCCGCCGCGACCCACGTCGTCGGCGGCGGCCTGACGATCTCCCTCTCGGTGATCATGGGACTGCCTGCCGTTCTCGCCGCGCTGTGGATCGCCATCCGCATCTCGCGCACGCCGTTTGCCGATTACCTGGCGCTGCGCTGGCCGTCATGGACCCACCTTCTGATCGGTATCGTCGCCCTGGCTGTTCTGGTCATGGGCTGGGACCTGCTGTCGCGCGCGACGGGGCGCGAGATCGCTCCGGGATTCATGGGCGACGTTCTCAAATCGGCGCGCGCCGATGGCGCGCTATGGCTGCTGGTGATCGCATTCACCGTCGCCGCGCCGGTCTCGGAGGAATTTTTTGCCCGCGGCTTTCTCTACCGCGGCTGGTCGGAATCGTTTCTGCGGGTCCCCGGCGCCATCATCCTGTCGTCGCTGGTGTGGACGGCGGTGCATCTGCAATATGACTGGTTCTTTTTCGGCGAAGTGTTTTCGATCGGTCTTTTGCTCGGTTATCTCCGCTATCGCTTCAATTCGATCTGGCTGACGGTGGTCGTCCACGGCCTCAACAATCTGGCGGCGGTGGTGCAGACGATCCTGCTCACCGGGCAAGCCTAGGCGTTCCTGATTCACTCACGGCAACGGGACTGAACTCCCTCTCCCAATGGGAGAGGTGAAGCCGAACTCGCGGCGCTCTGGATGTCGTCAGCGCATTTCGCGCAGCTTTGTCAGCCGATCGAGTGCGCCCTGCAGGATGAAGATCGCGGCGTGTTCGTCGATCACCTCCGCGCGCCGGGCGCGGCTCATGTCCATGCCGATCAATTCGCGCTCGACCGCGGCGGTCGAGAGCCGTTCGTCCCACAGGGCAATGGCGAGATCGGTGAGTTTCGAGAAATTGCGGGCGAAGGCGCGGGTGGATTGCGCGCGCGGTCCCTCGCTGGCGTCCATGTTGATGGGCAGGCCGAGCACGAAGCCGACGGCGTTGCGTTCGGCCGCGATCGCGAGCAGGCGCGCGGCATCGGCCTTGAAAGCCTTGCGCTGGATGGTCTCGACACCGGTCGCGAGCCTGCGATCGGGATCGGATACCGCGACTCCGATGGTCTTGGTGCCCAAATCAAGCCCGATCAAAGCCCCGCGTTCGGGCCAGTGCGCGACAGCGTCGATCAGCGCTAGGATCAGGGCAGGCATGGCTTCGCATACCACGTGGCCCGCAATCTCTGCAAAGCGCGCGATCCGATATGGCTCGCGCTGCGGCGCTGGAGCCTCAGGCGGCGCGTGAATGCATAGCTCGTTGGCGTCGTAGGGTGCTAATCTTGCGAAGGCCGGTGGCAACGATGCCCGCGCCGATCCTCTTTTCACCATGTGAGCAGACCATGTGGCCGGACCGCCGACTTCTCGCAGCTTTTCAAGACCGAATTTCCCATCGTGCTGGCGCCGATGGCGGGGGTCATGGATGCGGACCTGGTGATCGCGGCGGCGCAGGGCGGGGCGCTCGGCTCGCTGCCGTGCGCAATGCTGTCGGTGGAGAAGGCGCGCGAGCAGGTCAACGTCATCCGCCAGCGCGTGTCGGCGCCGGTCAACATGAACTTCTTTTGCCACAAGGCCGTCGACGCCGACTTAAAGCGTGAGGCCACATGGAAGCAGCGGCTTGCGCCTTACTATAAAGAGCTGGGGCTCGACCCGGCGGCGCCGGTCAATGCCGCCAACCGCGCGCCGTTCGATGCCGCGATGTGCGAGCTCGTCGAGGAGCTGAAACCCGAAGTGGTCAGCTTCCATTTCGGCCTGCCGGATCAGGCGCTGCTCAAGCGCGTCAAGGCCGCCGGCTGCGTCGTGATCTCGTCCGCGACCATTGTGAAAGAGGCGATCTGGCTTGAGGAACACGGCGCCGACGCCATCATCGCGCAAGGCGCCGAAGCCGGCGGCCACCGCGGCATGTTCCTGACCGAAAATATTGCCGAGCAGCCCGGCACCTTCGCGCTGGTGCCGCAGGTGGTCGATGCGGTGAAGGTTCCCGTGATCGCGGCGGGCGGCATCGCCGATGGGCGGGGCATCGCGGCGGCCTTCGCGCTGGGTGCGGCCGGCGTGCAGATCGGTACCGCCTATCTGCGGTGTCCGGAATCGAAGGTGATTGCACCGGCACGATCGGCGCTGGCCCAGGCGCTGGATGATTCCACCGTCATCACCAACGTCATGACCGGGCGGCCGGCGCGCGGGGTCGCCAACCGCGTGATGCGCGAGGTCGGCCCGATCTCGGGCGATGCGCCGGCGTTTCCCCATGCCGCGACCGGGCTGGCGCCCCTGAAGGCGGCAGCGGAGAAGCTCGGCAAGGTCGATTTCACCAATCTTTGGGCCGGGCAGGCGGTGCGGCTCGGCCGCGAGATGCCGGCGGCGGAGCTGACCCGGGCGCTGGCCGGCGCGGCGCTGGCCAGGCTGAGCCAGATGGCGGGCTGAGCGGTACCCCCGCGGGTTGCGGCGCAAAAGCCCCCTCTGCTATACGGCGGGCTCAATTTTCCCGTTTAGAGGCCTATATAATGTCCGTCGACGCCGCCACCGTTCGCCGTATCGCGCATCTGGCGCGGATCGCGGTCACCGACGCAGAGGTTCCCCATCTTCAGGGCGAACTGAATGCGATGCTGGCCTTTGTCGAGCAATTGTCAGAGGTCAATGTCGAGGGCGTCGAGCCCATGACCTCGGTGACGCCGATGGCGATGAAGAAACGGACCGACGTCGTCACCGACGGCGAGATCGCCGACGATATCGTCAAGAACGCGCCGGCGTCGGAAAATCACTTTTTCCTGGTGCCCAAGTTCCTCGAATAGACGCTAAGAAAACGCGTCGGACAAACGAGATGAACCATGTGTCTGCTCTGCGACGATGAGAAGGCTTATCAGGCCTACATGAATTACCTCGACGCCATGGAGCGGCAGGGCAAGCCGGCCGATCCCGACAAGGCGATCGATGCCGTGCTCGATGCCCTCGAAGCCAATGAAAGGACGCGTCCGAAGAAGGACGATCCTTCCAACGACAAGACGCTCTCTCCGTTCTTCTGCAGCCCGATCAATAAATGACCGACTTGACATCGCTGACGATCGCCGAGGCCCGCGACGGTCTCGCGAAAAAGTCCTTCACGTCGCGTGAGCTGACCGACGCCCACTTGGCGGCGATCGAGGCGGCGCGCTCGCTCAATGCCTTCGTGCTGGAAACGCCGGATCAGGCCCGCGCCATGGCGCGCGAGGCCGACGCCAGGATCGCAAAAGGCGAGGGCGGTCCGCTTGCCGGCATTCCGCTCGGCATCAAGGACCTGTTCGCGACCAAGGACGTGCGCACCACCGCGTGCTCGAAGATCCTCGGCAATTTCGTGCCGACTTACGAATCCACCGTGACCTCGCAGCTCTGGCGCGACGGCGCCGTCATGCTTGGCAAGCTCAACAATGACGAGTTCGCGATGGGCTCGTCCAATGAAACCTCGTGCTTCGGCCCGGTAGTCAATCCGTGGCGGCGCGATGGCGCCAATACGTCGCTGGTGCCCGGCGGCTCGTCCGGCGGCTCGGCGTCGGCGGTGGCGGCGCTGTTGTGCATGGGCGCGACCGCGACGGATACCGGCGGTTCGATCCGCCAACCGGCGGCGTTCACCGCGACCGTCGGCGTGAAGCCAACCTATGGGCGCTGTTCGCGCTGGGGCATCGTCGCCTTTGCCTCATCGCTCGACCAGGCCGGCCCCATCGCCCGCACCAATCGTGATGCCGCGATCCTGCTGCGCTCGATGGCGGGCCATGATGCCAAGGACACGACCTCGGTCGATATCGCCGTGCCGGATTACGAGGCCGCGATCGGCAAGTCCGTAAAGGGCATGAAGATCGGCATTCCCAAGGAGTATCGCCTCGACGGCATGCCGAACGAAATCGAGAAGCTCTGGAGCGATGGCGCGGCCTGGCTGAAGGCGGCCGGCGCCGAGCTCGTGGAGGTGTCGCTGCCGCACACCAAATACGCGCTGCCGGCCTATTACATCGTGGCGCCGGCGGAAGCCTCGTCCAATCTCGCCCGCTATGACGGCGTGCGCTACGGCCTGCGCACGCCTGGCCGATCCATCATCGATATGTACGAAAACACCCGCGCCGAAGGATTTGGCGCCGAGGTGCGCCGCCGCGTCATGATCGGCACCTATGTGCTGTCGGCCGGCTACTACGACGCCTATTACCTGCGCGCGCAGAAGGTCCGCACCCTGATCAAGAAGGATTTCGAGGATTGTTTCGCCAAGGGCGTGAACGCGATCCTGACGCCGGCGACGCCATCGGCGGCGTTCGGCATCGGCGAGAAGGGCGCCGACCCCGTGGAGATGTATCTCAACGACATCTTCACGGTGACCGTGAACATGGCGGGATTGCCCGGCATCGCCGTTCCCGCCGGCAAGGATTCGCAAGGCTTGCCGCTCGGCCTGCAGCTGATCGGCCGGCCGTTCGACGAGGAGACGCTGTTCTCGCTCGGCGAGGTGATCGAGCAGGCGGCGGGGCGGTTCACGCCGCCGAAATGGTGGTGAGCATGGCGGATTTCAAAGCCAGTCTGTCGGGCGCTGCGCCCGCGCCCGATCTCGACGCCCCGCTGGCCGCCTTGTGGTGGGCTGCAAAAGGCGACTGGGACGCGGCGCACAAGCTTGTTCAGGATGAGAAGACCGCCGATTCAGCCTGGGTTCATGCCTATCTGCATCGTGTCGAAGGCGATCTCGGCAATGCCGGCTACTGGTACCGCCGGGCTAATAAGCCCGTTGCGACCGGTTCTGTTGAAACCGAATGGGAGCAGATGGTCTCGGCATTGCTTGGGGATCGACGATGAGTGCGACTGGCTCAAAACTGATAAAAGGCGCCACCGGCGACTGGGAAATGGTGATCGGGCTGGAAATCCACGCCCAGGTCACTTCGAAGTCAAAGCTGTTTTCCGGCGCCTCGACCGAATTCGGCGGCGAGCCCAACAGCCATGTCTCGCTGGTCGATGCGGCGATGCCGGGCATGCTGCCGGTGATCAATGAATTTTGCGTCGCGCAGGCGGTTCGCACCGGGCTCGGTCTGAACGCGCAGATCAATTTGCGTTCGGTGTTCGACCGCAAGAACTACTTTTTTCCGGACCTGCCGCAGGGCTATCAGATCAGCCAATACAAATCGCCGATCGTCGGCGAGGGCGAGGTGACGGTGGAACTCGAGGGCGGCAAGACCGCCACCATCGGCATCGAGCGGCTGCATCTGGAGCAGGATGCCGGCAAGTCGCTGCACGATCAGTCGCCGTCGATGTCCTTTGTCGACCTCAACCGTTCCGGCGTCGCGCTGATGGAGATTGTCTCGAAACCGGACATCCGCGATGCCGAGCAGGCCAAGGCCTATGTGACGAAGCTGCGCTCGATCCTGCGCTATCTCGGTACCTGCGACGGCGACATGGAGAAGGGCTCGCTGCGCGCCGACGTCAACGTCTCCGTGCGCAAGCCGGGCGGACCGCTCGGCACCCGCTGCGAGATCAAGAACATGAACTCGATCAATTTTATTGGCCAGGCGATCGAGTACGAGGCGCGGCGTCAGATCGAAATCATCGAGGACGGCGGCACCATCGACCAGGAAACCCGTCTCTTCGACCCCGGCAAGGGCGAGACGCGCTCGATGCGCTCCAAGGAAGAGGCGCACGACTATCGTTACTTCCCGGATCCCGACCTGCTGCCGCTGGAGTTCAGCCAGGAATATGTCGACGGGCTGAAGGCGCAACTGCCGGAATTGCCGGACCAGAAGAAGACCCGTTTCATCACCGACTTTGGACTCTCGCCCTACGACGCCAGCGTGCTGGTTGCCGAACGCGAGAGCGCGGATTTCTATGAAACCGTGCTGGCTGGTCTTGCCGACAAGGTCCGCGACGGCAAGCTCGCCGCCAACTGGGTGATCAACGAATTGTTCGGGCGCCTCAACAAGGAAGGCCGGGATATTACGGGCTCGCCAGTGTCGGCGGCCCAGCTCGGCGCGATCGTCGATCTGATCGGCGAGGGCACGATCTCCGGCAAGATCGCGAAAGACCTGTTCGAGATCGTCTGGCAGGACGGCGGCGACCCGCGCGCGCTGGTCGAAACTCGCGGCATGAAACAGGTCACCGACTTAGGGGCGATCGAGAAGGTGGTCGACGACATCATCGCCGCCAATCCCGACAAGGTGTCGCAGGCGAAAGCCAAGCCCGCGATGATCGGCTGGTTCGTCGGCCAGGTGATGAAGTCATCCGGCGGCAAGGCCAATCCGCAAGCAGTCAACGACCTGCTCAAGTCCAAACTCGGCGTCTGAAGTCAGCGTGAGGCGGCGCCGGCATCGATGCCGCCAGCTCGCTTTCGTGCGCACGCAACTGCGCATCGATCGTCGATCGCGAGCGGCGATGCATCGCGCGAACCAAAATCGCGCCGCGAATCAGCCGCGCGCGATTCGTGCAAAAGAGCGGTTTTGGCGAGCGGCGATGAGACGCGAAGCCGGTAACCATGAAAATTTTTTCATTGCCAAAAACCGCGACTTCAGAGTCCGCGCAACGCGCTTTTAACCGGCCCCGGTGAGTCGCCATGAGGCCGATTGCGCGCCGATCGTTGGATGCGCGAAGTACAGAAACACCTGCGGTACGGGCGTTTCTTGAGATATTGACAATCGAAGGCGGCGCATTTTCGGGCACTACCCGCATCGCGGCGTGCAGCTATTGTTGTGTTGCCGAGGCGTGTGCGTTGCGTATCCTCGCGCCGGCACGTCAACGCTTCGTTAAGCAGGACAGTGTTTTTTTCAATGTGTTGGTGTATTCGGGATGCAGTGCATTTCGATTCCCGAGTGCACGCAGCGATTAAGCCATCTCACTACATTAGGAGGGCAACATGGCCAAGAAAGCTAAGAAGGCAAAGAAGGCGAAGAGCGCAGTGAAGAAGACTGCGAAGAAGACCCGCAAGGTCGCCAAGAAGAAGAAGTAAATCTCGCTTCTCAAGAATTGCCGGCGGCTTGATGCCGGCACGTCACACGAGCCATCACGACGGTTTGCTTCCTTGAAGCGGATTCCAAATCGGATGGCTCTGGTCGACGAAAGAGGGTGTCGGCGAGACATCAGGTCAAACGGCTGGATCGTATTTTCGAAGAGCTCGCTCTTCTCGAAAACCGGTCCGGCAGAAGAAACAAGTTTTCTTCGTTCGGTGCGGATCTCAGAGGTCCGCAATTTCACCGGCGATCTAATGCCCAAGTGAAATCTGGTCCTGACGTGTTCGCCGACGCCCTCGTTTCCCAGTGCCGCTGCTGATGATGCCGGCGCGCTGATTTTCCAAATCCCCTACGTCTATATCATTCAGTTAGACTGTGCCTTGCGCTACGCAACTGCATCGTGGCCCGGACGCGGTGCAGCGCACTTCGCGCTGCTCCGCAGAGCCGGGACCCGCGGATGTGATGTGTACACATGGGCCCGGATCAGCAGCGCACCACGCCGCAAGAGCGGCGAGTTGCGCAGCGTCCGGGGAACGCGATCGGCTCCAATGGTTATCGTTTCGCGAAACGGCAGGGTAAACCGAATTCCGCGGGCAAGCGAAAACCGTTGTGAAACAAGCATTCTTGTAATTGCGCAGCGATGCGCGCCGGGAACGCGTTTACGCCGGATTCATCGCGATAGTTAAACTACCCTTCAAATTTGGTCGGTCATGATCATCCCAACAAGCCGGCAAACGGCGTGGGGGAATAACGGGACGTTCAACAGTTGGACAGGGGCCGCGCCCGGGACGGGGCGACAAAAATCAAAAAGGAGACGTCAGATGTTTCAGGGGCAGATCGATCCGGATACCGCAGCACCGGTGCAAGCAAGCGCGATTCCCGACGTGCTGTTCGAGCGCGGCCTGTATTGGGCGAGCGGGCGTTCCGGCGTGGTCAATCTCATCGCCGCGCATAAGTGGTTCAACCTTGCCGCGCTGAAAGGCCGCAGGGACGCGATTCCGCTGCGCCGCGAGGTCGCCGAAATGATGTCGGAAGTCGAGATCGCCTTGGCGCAGCGCCAAGCCCGGGCCTGGATGACGGCGCACTGAGATATCCGGCTTGAGATGCCTTCGGACGCTGGGCGTTCTTCCGGCCCCGCGAACGCCCCTAATGCCTCTTGATCCCGGCGTTATTCGTCCTGACGAGGTTCGTGGACAGGCGAGGTCGTCGAGCTCGACTAGCTCAATAGACGCGGCGATGCCGCCGGTCGTTTCGTCTCTGCGACGCTGTCGGGCCCGCGTAAGCTGTCGGGCCCACGTAATACGGGTTGATGTTGCACTGGGCCGCGAGGCCGGAAGCCGTCATCTTGCATTGGGCCAACGTATAGAAGGTGCAATCCTCGCGAGCGCTTCCACCCCAGGTGATGATGTGCATGCAAATCGGAAAAGCCGGATCATACATCTGAGCCCGGGCTTGCCCTGCCGCCGAAACCATTCCGATCGCCAAAATCGCCAAAGCCAGAATGCGCATCGGAACCTCCTTCGAATTCGGCACAATATCAAGCGCAGATATTGATCTCAGTCAATTCACGTTCTTGCGCGAGCCTGCGTAGGCGCGGCGCGTGAAATTCAGGCTGTCTGCTTGTCGCAGTGCGGACGTAACCGTCGCCTTGGTGAATGTCCACCGTTGAGAGAAGAGTCGACATTGAGCAGTCGATGAGCAGTCGATGCTTGACGTCCGCCTTACCCGACTCGGATGTTGTCTGCATTTGACGCAAGGCGCTTTCACGCACTCGCGCGCGAATGTGAACTGACCAAGATCAATGTGGCTAATGGTTCAAAGCGGACCGGGTGCAGTCGCTCGTTCTCTCGTTCAGGTTCAGCTTGTGACTCGCATTCACCGTGATCGATGGCGGTGACCATCATTGCCGCGAAAGGCGCCCGTGGTGGCGCGGGGCCCGGGATGAGGGACTGGCGCTGCCAATTCCCGCACCGGCTTTGTTTGCCTCATAAAGACTGGCGGCCCCACCAGGCAACCCCAGGATTCTGCCCGCAGGAGTTAGCGCACCTCCATTGAGGTCGTCCCGATATGGATTCTGTGACTGAAAAGCTGCCGGTTCCTGCGCAAGCGCGGACGTCGTCGAGATTGTCGATATCAGAGCTGTCGCGGCAAGCAGCTTCAGTCCAGTCATCGTACTTCTCCATTTTCCGTTTCTGCACGGGAATTCGCGCCGGCGACTGCTGCTCTCGGGGCGCTCCCACCGGCCGGACTTCGCCGAGTGGAGCAGCCATTTTAGCATTCGCGGAATAGTGATATGCATGCGGCGCGCCTTTTTAAGCGGCAATGCCTACATGGGTCTTGCGGAACCGATTGTTGAACCGTCGTGTTGTCGCCCAAAGTTCGAAAGCAACCATGGAGTCTCGCCCATGCGTCGATCTGTTTCCCTTGCCGTTCTGGCAACTATTTCCGCCCTTACGACAGTCGCAACGATATCGCCTGCGCCCGCTGAGGCAATACAGGATCGCTACTGCTTGCAAGGGCGCATATGGGGCTATCCCGGCAATTGCCAGTTCTCCAGCTACGCCCAATGCACGGCAAGCGCGAGCGGTACGGATGCCTATTGCGGGATCAACCCCCAATACGCGTATGCGCGCCAGCGGAGCGGTGCCCATCGCCACCGATACTGAGCCTCCAAGGCGCTCAGCCCTGACTTGCCGCCGACGCTTCTCGCTTGTGCCGACGAAGTGATGAATAGAAGTGCTGTCTGCTGCGGTGCGTGAGTCTGCTTGGCGCTTAACGGACATGCCGAAGTAGCATCGCAATGTCCGCTTTCAGGGTGCCGGGGGATGAACGGACCTAGCTGTGACGCGGCCCAATGTCCGAGTTTGACCACCCGAAAGAGACATCGCCTCGTTGTTTCTGCTGCACTGCAAAACACCGCAGTTCCGTGATGTGCTAAGATATGAACTTCTCTGCCTGAGGTGAACCCATGAGGCGGCGGGAATTCATTGCGCTCATCAGCGGAGTGCTGGCTGCGTGGCCGCTCGGGGCAAATGCGCAGCAGGCCAAAAGGCCGACCAGAATTGGTCTGCTGCCGTTCGGTTCACCATCCAACGCCTATGACCAGTCGCTGGTCGACGCGTTTCGATCAGGTTTGCGACAAGCTGGCCTGATTGAAGATCGCGACATCGTGCTCGATATTGCGTGGACTTCCGGCAGCGATGCCGACACCGACAAAGCAATAGAGGAACTAATCCGCCGCGGCGCTGAATTGTTGGTACCCACGGGCTCAACCGCATCGGTGGCCGCGAAGCGTCATACTTCCACAATCCCCATTGTGTTCATCAGTGTAGGCAATCCCGTCGCCATGGGGTTGGTCCAAAACCTTGCGCACCCAGGCGGGAACGCCACTGGTTTCAGTGACATCTTTTCCGAGCTGAGTGCCAAGTTGGTGGAGTTAGACAGAACGGTAAACAAACAAGATACAATTTATTACCTTTGGCATACTGCGTGGCCAGACGGGAAAAATCGGTTTCAAGCCACCGAGCAGGCCGCTCAATCAGTTGGCGTAAACTTGCGGGCAAGAGGAATAGCCGAAAGCGCCGAGATCGACCAAGCCATTACGGCAATGAAGCTGGACGGCGCGACGATGATCATCGTTCAACCGAGCCCTTTCACTTATCGGCAACGCACTCGTATCATAGATAGTGCGTCCCATAATGGTTTGGGGACGATATTTGGTTTTCCAGCAGCAGCGAGAGACGGCGCGTTGATTTCATACGGCCCGGACTATCTCCAGATGAACCAGCGGGCCCCGTTATACGTCAACCAAATTGTCAAAGGCACCAAGCCGGCTGATCTCCCTGTCGAGTTGCCCACCAGGATCAATTTGCTTGTAAATCTCAAGAGCGCCAAGACGCTTGGGGTTGAAGTGCCACTGTCACTTCTCGTTCGCGCCGATGAGTTGATCGAATAACAATCCTTTTGCCGCAGTGCATGAGTCAGCTTATGGCACTTAACGGATGTCGAACCAGCGCCCTGCCATGTCCGCTAATGGGGAGGCGACGCGGACATCCTGCAGTTTGAGGATACGCAGGATGCCAAGTCACCAATCATACTGTCACAGCAGGGTGCGCTGCCGTGTGGCGTCGTCACTCACAGGCATGGCGACGACCATCGTAGCCGAGGAACGTGCCAGATGCGGGGTCGCAGCAATGATAGAGCTGGGCGCAGGATGAGGCAGTAGCTGCCTCGCAAGGGGATCAACAACCGTGCTGGCCGGAAATTCGGCATCAAGGAAGTCGACGAAGGCATTTGGCTCGTCAGATCTCGGATATTTCGACCTGAGCAGAAAACCTTGCAACCCCTCGACGACCCGTTCGGCACGAGGTTGTCACCTATGTCTTAGGTACGTTCTGTCACCGATGTGTCCGGGCCGGACACGCTCGAAATGGCGGAGCCGGAGGGATTCGAACCCTCGATAGGGCTTTACAACCCTATAACGGTTTAGCAAACCGCCGCCTTCAGCCACTCGGCCACAGCTCCGGTAAGGCGGATATGCCCGACGCGGGGGCTAGCCGCAAGCGGCAGATTCCGGGCTGCCGAATTCGCCAGCCATTTAACGACTCCCGGTCCTTAATCGAGGCTCTCAAGCGAAATCCTTGAAGCTGAGGCAGGAACGTCGGGGCGCTGGTTTGTCACGCGCGCGTCGCAAATGCGCCCTGAATATGGCGTCGCGGGGCTTTGGATTTCTCAGCTGCGCCCATCTGCTCCGCGGGTTCGGGTTGCGCGCTTTCCAGGTTCGCGTTCGCAGATGGCTCGCGAGCGATTTTGAAAAGACGCCGCTGGACAAGGTGCAACCCGGACGAGCGTGCGATGCTCGAGCGCTGGTTATTCCAGGTCCGCATCGGAAATTGCATTCGAGCGTGAAAAATAAGGGCTTCTGCAATTTCTTCCTCCGGCGGTCGTTGCTGCGGTTACGACCTGCGCTGGACGACGAATCCTTAACGCTTCTCTCGACCGAACTGCGCGACAGCGATGCTGCCGGCGGCGATATGACAGTGATGCGACAACCCACATTGCGGATCGCCGCGCGCATCATTTTCGCCGTGGGGTGTTCGCTTCGGTCGGTCGATTCGGTGCGAATGGAAATGCGAGGAGGGGATAAGCCGGCCAACCGACCGCTTGCGCGCCGATCTGCACGCCAAATGGAACTAATCGAAAACCGCTTTGGGGAACAAAGGCTTGCGATGAAAGTTCGATCACGGCTGCGTGTTATTTGTGCAACACCCTTCCAAAAACGGCCGGAGTCCCACCGTTCCCAGCGGTTCCTTTGTTGTGTGTGCAGAAGTCTTCGGTAATTGTGATGTTGCGACGGAGGGGGGCATCCCGAGGTCGTCCCGTTCTAGGTGGTTCGCTTAAGTCCCTCGCGTTCTTGCGGGAGCGTCCGAAAGCGCGAAGCGGCTAAGCGGGTTTCAAGGGATTAAGGGAACCAACCTTAGGGTGTTGCACCCAGCGGATCCGGAAACCTTCCCTACAGAGCAACTTGGAGGTTAACATGAAGATGGTTAAGAGCCTTATCCTCGGCTCAGCGGCGGGTCTTCTCGCCATGAGTGGGGCACAGGCAGCTGATCTTCCCGTCAAGGCCAAACCGGTCGAGTACGTGAGGATCTGCTCCCTGTATGGTGCCGGTTTCTACTACATTCCGGGCACCGACACCTGTATCAAGCTGGGTGGTTATCTGCGCGTCGACGTGCTGGCCAACACCAACGCCGACGACACCGGTAACACATCGGGCCCCGGCGCGGCGAATAATCGCTTCACGAACGGCTACACCTGGCGGTCTCGTGAAGATCTGAACATCGACACCCGCACAGCGACCGAGTACGGCGTGGTTCGCACCTATTGGGATGCGACGTTCTCCTGGACGACGGGCAACTACGTAGGACAAGGGACCGGCGCTACTGTTTACGATGCGATTGGGGCCGTTGGAGCGCCGAACAACGCCTCCGCGGGCGTGGTAGCCGGCGGTACGGTTGGTGTCTACTTGGCCTTCATCCAGTTCGCTGGGTTCACGATTGGTAAGGCCATCTCGACGTTCAGCACTCCCTGGGTCAACTATCCGGGCAACAACTTCGACGGTCTTGTCGGCGGTGGCGGCACGGTCACGGGTGTGAACCAGTTCACCTACACCCAGGAATTTGGCAACGGCGTCAGCGGCTCGATATCGGCGCAGGATCAGACCCAGTATTATCAGGCTGGCGTCAACAACCTGAGTGCTGGCGGCCTTTTTGGCACCAGCGACTATGCTGGATCGATTGCTCCTGACATCGTCGGCGTGATCAAAGTTGACCAGGCTTGGGGTCTGTTCCAGGCTTCGGTGGCCGCGCATGACAACCATGCCGCGTATTACGGTGGCACTGAACTTACTGGCCATCCCGACGACAGGTGGGGCTGGGCTGGTCAGTTAGGCTTGCAGATCAAGAACATCCCGACAGGACCTGGCGACACGATCAACATTCAGGGTGTGTATACGAACGGCGCAACCCGCTACAATATCCAGGACTTGGCCGGCTCGGCAGGTGCAAACACCATCTATAGTGGCACAAGCCTGGCGACAGCCTACCAGAGCGTTGGATTGGGGATTGCTCCTGACACCGTATTCGCAACCGGATTTCAGCAGCAGTTGGTTCAAACGTGGGGTATGCGCGGTGGCTTCAACCACAACTGGAATCCCTTCTGGAGCTCCTCGGTCTACGGCGCCTGGGCCGCGGTCCAGTACAACGGCACGGCTAAGGCTCTGATCTGCGCGACACCCGGTATCGGGTTTGGAGTCGCAGCCGCCGCCGGCGTAACCAGCTGCAACCCGGACTACAACATCGGGCAGGTTGGTTTCATCACCCGGTGGACCCCGGTCAAGAACCTGACCTTCTCGGGTGACGTTACCTTCACCCATCTGGATCAGAAGATGTCCGGCCTGCTCGTCGCCCCCAGCGCCGCGCTTGCCAAGCCGACAGCTGCCTATGAGCTCAAGGATCAGAACACTGTGCTGCTTCTGCTCCGCGCTCAGCGCAACTGGTAATTCAGTTCGTCTGACGACACTCTAAGAGAACCCCCGGCAGGAAACTGCCGGGGGTTTTGCTTTGCGCCCCCTTCGGCGGCTATGGTATTGGCTGCGAGGCAGATCTGGATACACGCCCCGTGCCGAAGCATCCTTTCCCATCTATCAGTCGCGGACAGCACCATCCCCGCGCGCAGATGCTTGAACGCGCCGGCCTCGCGCTGCGGATGCGGCACTTCGCTGAGGCCGAGCAACTCGCCGCTGAAGTCTTGAGAGTGAGCCGGACCGACATCGTCGCGGTGTCGATCCTGGCTCGGGCCCTGATTGCTCAGAACCGTGGCGAGGAGGCGATCGCACCCCTCGAAAAGGCAGCACGCCGCAGCAGCGATGCGAGTATCGAAATGCTGCTTGGGGCGGCGCTGGGCGGCGCCGGACGCCGCGCGGAAGCGATTGAACATTTGCGGCGCACCACGGCGCGGCGCCCGCCATTTATGCCGGCCTTCCAGGAACTCGCCGGTCAGCTTGCCAAGGCCGGACGGCTCGACGAGGCCATCGCCGTCATTGAGAGCGGTCTTGGATTGGTGCCTGAAACCATTGATCTGCAAATCGACCTTGCGCGCCTGCACCTCCAGCGTAACGACCGCGGCAGGGCGCATGCGATCCTTTTGAAAGCTCGCGAAGCTGCGCCGGGGCACCCCGAAGTTCTGACAGCGTTAGCTCGCGTCCAGCTGCTGGATGGCGAATATGCCGCTGCCGCCGACGCCTACAGGCATGCGCTGGCGCACCGTCCTGACGATGCCATGACGCGCGCCGATCTCGCCGCATGCCTGTTGGAAATGGGTGAGCGCGACGCCGGCGAGGCCAACCTGCGTTCGGCATTGCGCAGCGGGCCCCAGATGCTCGGTCGGACCGTCCACGCGCTCGCCGCTTCATCGCACGGCCGCTTCTTCTTCCGCCCGAGCGCGGTTGCACAATTCCTGAGGGGCGAACCGGTCTGAGCCGCTTACGCCCGGAATTTCCGCCGGTATAGTCCGGGCTCGCGAATAATTGCCTTGGTCAATTCGTGTACCCGCTGCGTCTCCTCCGCTGTGAACGGCGCCGTATGCGCCACCCATCTTTCCCGTTTCACTGCCAGGCACTGCGCGATCGGCGTACCCCTCGGCAGCACGCCGCTGAAATTCATGTCGTGCCAGTGCGCCGGGAAATGAATCCAGCTGTCGCGATAACGGTCGCAGTCGACCATGCCGCTCAGTGTGGTGAATGGCAGATCAAAGCGATTGAGCGGATGTGTGAACAACAGCGCATAGCCTTCCGGCGCTTCGATGCTCCACAGATTGTGAAACTTGATCACGAATTGGTCAGGCTCGAACAGTGGCGAGCCGACGACCTGGCTTGTGTCATGAAATCCGATCGGCGAGCGCGGGAATTCCAGCGCTCCGCCCGGGGGGATATCATTGTCCCAGGTGATCGAGCCGTTTTCGATCCTCAGATCGCAGATCAGCGGCATCAGAAACCCGCAGGTCATGGCGTCGACAAACGGTGGACAGCGCTTGATCGTATCCTCTTCGCGCATATTGATCGCGTTGAAGGCCTGCATCGGCATCGCCTTGAGCCACGCGGGAAGGCCCAAGGTTGCGGGGATCGGCGGCGGCAGCTTTCCGTGTAGTTCCGCCGGGCAGCGGAACTTGAGCGTTATCGGTTCATCGTTGTTTGGCACGGCTCTAGCTCTTGGTTTAGGCGCCTGTACGAAGCGCCTTCGCGCCTGCTCTAGCATGCTCCGGGGCCCTCGCGAAGGCAGTGGCCTTCGGCCAATCTTTCGGCGACGAGATCAAACGAGACCATCGCGCAGGGCTTTGGAAGGCGCGCGTACAGTCCTAGAGCAGTATGTGATTTGATTGATTTGCCGGGATGTTGGTTCACCTCTCCCCGGTGGGGAGAGGTCGATTTGCGCAGCAAATCGGGTGAGGGCCTCTGCTCTGACGAGAGACCGTAACCCCTCACCCCAGCCCTCTCCCAAACGGGAGAGGGAGTCCGCCTCCGATGTCGTTACGGCTCAATCTAAACTCACTATGCTCTAGTATCACGCTATTCTCGCTGGAAGCGCATATGCTGCGCCGTAGGCGCGTTATTTTTCGAAGGCCTCGTAAACCAGTTTCTTGAAGGCGGGCACGATGCGGCCGCGTTCAAGCTCGGTCTGCTCCATGAGGATGTAAAGCATGTCCAGTTTCGGATCGACACCGAAGTAAGTGCCGCTGCCGCTGTCCCATTTCAGTTCTCCTATCGAGCCAGGCGGCGGCGGTTTCGCGTTTCCCGGATCCGTCCGAACCGCCAGGCCATAGCCATAACCAAAGCCGTCACCGGGAAAATAGAAGTAATCCCTCGCCACGCCGGAGCCAGGGCCGATATGATCGGAAGTCATCTGCGTAAACGCCTCCGGGCTGAGATATCGCTTGCCATCGAGTTTTCCACCGTTGAGCAGCATCTGCGCAAATCGCGCATAGTCGGTGATGGTCGAGACCAGGCCGCCTCCGCCCGATTGCCATTCCGGGTGCGCCCGCCGCTCACGCTCCGCCCGACGCAGGATGGCATCACCCGGAAGCGGTTCCGCCATGCGCGCCCATTCAGCCGTACCGTGAAGCACAAATCTGGTGCTGGTCATCCCCAGCGGCGAGAAGATGCGCTGCTTGAGAAACTTAAAGAGTGTTTTCCCCGACGCGATCTCGATGATGCGCCCGAGAACGTCTGTGGAATGGCCGTAGCGCCAAAGCGTGCCTGGCTGCCTGGCCAATGGCAGCCTGGCGATGCGTTTGGCAAACTCGCGGTTGTCGAAATGCCCTTTGAAAATGTGGGCGCCGGAATAAGCCTTCTCGATCAGTTCGCCGCCAATATAGTCATAGGTGATGCCGGAGGTGTGTCGCAGCAGATCCTCAACATTCACCGGCCGGACCGGCGGCACGAGCTTGAGGACCGGGTCGCCATCCTCGGTTCTGGAATCGAGGCCAACCTTTACGTCGGCAAACGCCGGAATGTACTTCGATACCGGATCGGTCAGCGCGAGCTTGCCGTCGTCGATCAGCATCATCGCCGCCAGGCCGGTAATCGGCTTTGTCATCGAATGAAGCGCAAAGATCGTGTCCGGCGTCATTGCCTGGCCCGTGGCGACATCCCGAACGCCGAAGCATTTGAAATAGATTGGCCGCCCATGTTGCTGAATCAGCACGATCGCGCCGGGAAGCTTTCCGGTTGCAACTTCATTTTCGAAAAATTCGGACAGGCGCTCAAACGCGGCTGCCGACGGCACGACGCCGTGGGGTTCGGCTTGAACGCGGGCAAGCATCCCGCTGCCAGCCATCACCCAGGCTGCGACAGGCAAAAGCCGTAGAATCGTTGGCACCACCGCAAAAACCTCAGGCGCTCACCGTTTTAGGAAGCGGGGGCATTCAATCTGCGCGGAACGTAGCTGATCTGCGCCGGGGAGGGCAAAAAACAACTGTGTGAAATGAACCGAATCCTCTGCGCCGCCGAAACGTCCAGAAACGGACGACTGAGCGGGGGAAGATTTTCGATGTCATTCCTCAGGCTCTGCCGCGATTGAAGCCGGATTCTGGCGGATTCATCGATCACAAAACTGCGCCGAGCTATTCCACGCTGGCGCCGCGGTGCAAATCGGCCTCGATCTGCAGCCGTGTTCCGCCGCCGAACCGCGCCCGATAGACCTGCAAATTCTCCATGATCCGCTGCACGTAGTTGCGGGTCTCGGAGAACGGGATCAATTCGACCCAGTCGACCGCGTCGACCTTGGGATCGCGCGGATCGCCATAACGCTCGACCCATTTTTTGACGCTGCCGCGCCCGGCATTGTAGGCCGCAAACGTCATGATGTAGGAGCCGCGATAATCCTCGATCAGCCCGCCGAGTTCGGCGGCGCCCAGTGCGGCGTTGTAGACCGGATCGGTCTTCAGCCGATTGAGATCGAAGGTGGCGCCGTGTCTCTTGCAGACATAGCGGCCCGCATCCGGCGTCACCTGCATCAGCCCATAGGCTTGCGCCGGCGAGACCACGGCCGGATTGAAGGCGCTTTCCTGCCGTGCGATCGCGAACACGACGCTCCGCTCGATTTCCGGCCCGATCGACCTGAACGGCGGAATCCCCGTCACGGGATAGGCGTAGAAATCGAACGGCAGCCCGCGATTGAGCGCGGCCTTGCCCAGCAGCAGCATGCCGCGCGCGTCGCTGTAGCGGGAGGCCAGTTCGCCGAGGCCCACCAGCGCGTCGGGATCGCCGTTGTCGCCCATGTCGGCGAAAATCGGGATCGCAAGCTCGCGCTCGTCCAGCTCGTAAAGCAGTTGCACCGCGCGGACGATCTCCAGCCTCTCGATCCCGCGCCCGCGCCCGGTGGGGACGCCGTTCAGTTCGATCTGCGGCAATCCGAGTTTCGCGCGCGCCAGTTGCCCGTAGTAACTGGTCGATTGCGCCGCAGCCGCCATGTAAGCGGCGCGTGCCTCCTGGGAGCGGCCCGCCGCTTCGGCGGTCCGGCCCTGCCAATAGCCGGCACGCGCCAGCGTGGTCGGGTTGACGCTGCCGACGCCGATGCGCGCGAAATGCTGCGCGGCCGTCGCCGGATCGGTCAGGAAGCGCAGCGCAATCCAGCCCGCGGTGAATTCCTGCTCGGTCTTGTAGATGTCGCGCGCCGGAAGGGCTGCGTCGCGCGCGATCAGGTAGGCGGTGCGGTGTTCGCCGATGTCGAGCATCTTGCGCGACAGCAATCGCCGTTCGATCCACCATTCGTCCAGATTGTACAGGCGGCCCGGGTCCTTCGGCACGCCCATCATCAGTTGGGCGGCCTCGGCGAATTTCTCTTCGCGGCGGAGCAGCTGGATCTTGCTGAACAGGTAGCCGGGATCGCCATGCAGTTCGCGCGGAACCGCCTCGAGCAGGGCCCGCGTGTTGGGTGCTTTCTTGTAAGCGGCAATGCGCGCTTTCGCCAAGGCCACCTGATTGGCGCCCAGCCGCTTGGCGGCGCGCAAGGCGGCGTCGTGCTCGCTGCCATAGAGCAGCAGATCCATCCTTGCCTTGTGATCGCCCGGCGCCAGCAGCGCGCCGAACAGATCGAGCGCGGTGTTTTCGGTATCCTCGGACATGGAATCGTTTCGCCAGGCATCGCGTACCAGGCGCTCGGCATTGGCCCGGTCGCCGCGCGCGATCATCGCCCGCGCCAGCGAGAATTTGCCTTTGGCCGATAACGGCGATTCGTTTTCGAACCATGCCCATACGGTGGCGTCGTCGCGATGGTCGTCCCACAGCACCGCTTCGATGCGCCGGCGCAGGAAGGTCTGCGAGGGCCAACTCGGATTGGCGGATATGAATGCGCGATAGCGCTCGACCGAGGCGCCGTTGTCGTCGCTGCGCAGGATGATCCATTCGGCAAGCTTCCTCGCGACCGGATCCGATATGGCCGATTCAGCCTGCGTCGCATCCACCGGCTGGTGCTTGCGCACCAGTTCGATGACGTTTTCCAGCGCATCCTTATCGGCCTGCGAGGTCGACGAGGTCGCGGCCATCGCGGCCGGCGCCGGCGGTTTGCGCGCGGGCGGAGGCGGCAAGGCCGCGTGCTTGCGCGTCGCAGGCTCGATCACGGGCGCCGCGGGGGCGGGCGCGGCATTTTTGGCGGTGCTTGCAGCCGGCGCA
>CAVXHU010000038.1:0-224569 GCA_963761395.1 uncultured Alphaproteobacteria bacterium | reverse complement strand
CCATTTACACAGCCGCCCGCTTTAATATAATCGACCTATAAAAATTAATCCGTAAAGGGGGCGGCTGCGGATAGATGGGGGCGACAGCTCATGGATGCACAGCTCGCCTCGTTTGGCCCCTTCCGCTTGTTTGCGGTTGAAAGGCAGCTCAAGAAAGGGGACGACGCACTCCAGGTCGGTAGCCGTGCGCTCGACACGCTGATCGCGTTGGTCGAGCGCGCCGGAGAAGTCGTCACTCAAAAGGAGTTGATCTCGCGCGTTTGGCCGGATGTGACGGTGGAGGAAGCCAATCTCCGCGTTCATATCGCCAGCCTGCGAAAGGCGCTGGGCGATGGGCGCGAGGGCGCTCGCTACATCGTGACTGTTCCCGGTCGAGGGTATTGCTTTGTCGCGACGGTGACACGCTCCATACCGCAGTCGTCGACGCTGCAGCCCTCGCCGCCGAGAGCGGCCGCCGTCTCCGATCGACTCCCAAGGCTGCCCCCTAAGCTCACTCGCATGATCGGCCGCGACGACATCATTCGCGTCTTATCGGCAGAGTTGATGATGTATCGGTTCGTCAGCATCGTCGGCTCCGGCGGCATCGGAAAGACCACCGTCGCCATCTCCGTTGCCCACGCGCTATTGGCTGGTTTCAACGGGGCGGTTTTCCTCGTCGATCTGGCCGCGCTGACTGATGCCAAGCTCGTGCCGACAACGGTCGCGCGGGCGCTCGGGTTTATGGTGCAAACCCAGGATCCGCTGCGCAGTCTGCCGGGCTTTATTGGCGACAAGAAGATCCTTATCGTGCTCGACAATTGCGAGCATGTGATCGAACTCTGCGGCATTGCTGGCTGAACGGATCGTCGGCGAGGCAGCACAAGCACACGTCCTGACAACAAGCCGCGAAGCGCTCCGGGTTGAAGGTGAACATGTCCACCTGCTTTATGCCCTCGATTGTCCGCCCGAGGATACCAGCGTAACAGCGGTGGAAGTGCTCAAGTACCCGGCTGTGCAGCTTTTCATGGAGCGGGCCGCGGCAAGCGGTCATGGCGAGGTGTTGAGCGACATCGATGCGCCGGTCGTTGCTACGATCTGCCGCCGGCTTGATGGAATTCCGCTTGCCATTGAACTTGCCGCGAGCCGCGCCGGCTCTCTCGGCATTCGTGGAATCGCGGAGCTGCTCGAAAATCGCTTCGGCCTGGTCTGGCACGGGCGCCGGACTGCGCTGCCGCGGCACCAGACCATGAACGCGATGCTTGACTGGAGCTACAACCTGCTTTCGCAGGACGAAAAGGCTGTTCTTGGCAGACTCTCGGTGTTTGTAGGGGATTTCACGCTTGAAGCTGCCCGCTTCATTGCATCCGACGCGGAGACGGAGAAAGGTATCATTACAGATGCGATTGCAAGTTTACTTGCGAAATCGCTGATATCAACGACCGAATTACACGGATCGCCATTTTATCGACTGCTTGAGACAACGCGGACTTTCGCTGCCGCGAAACTTGCCGAGCGGGGCGAAGCAAATCGCGTTGCCCGGCGACATGCGAACTTTTTTTCCGAGTTTCTCCGGCACGACCAACTCGTTCAATCGAGGTTCGGCGAGCACGATCTTTCGGGATACGCCTCGCATGTCGGTAACGTGCGGGCGGCACTCCAATGGGCGTTCTCTGCAGAGGGGGATGTCAGCGTCGGCGTGGAGCTCGCTGCCTGGGCGGCGCCGCTATTCATTGGACTGTCGCTGCTCGCGGAGTGCAACCGATGGTGTGAACGGGCGCTTGCCCGCCTGGATGACGCCGCCCGTGGCACCAGGCAGGAGATGATTCTCCAGGAAGCCTTTGCACTGTCTTCGATGTACACCACCGGACACAGCGATCAGGCTCGCGCCGCGATTGAGCGGGGACTTGCTCTTGAGGAGACGTTCGGGGACCTACGGCGTAAACTCCAACTTCTTTTGTCCCTGTACAGTCTTCTCATGCGGCTCGCCGACTTCCGCGGCGCGCTTGAGGTCGCGCAACACAGCGCAACGTTTGCAGAGAACACCAAGGATCCGGCGGGCCTGCTAGTCTCAGATTTTATGCTCGGCGGTGCTTATCATTATATCGGCGACCAAGCTGCAGCGCAATTTTACGGTGAGCGTGCCATGGCTCGCGCAGTCGAGCTTGGCACGTTAATCCCTCATTTCGTCGGGTTTGATCATCGCATCTACGCTCCCATCAGCCTCACCCGCGCCTTGTGGCTGCGCGGTTTTGCCGATCGGGCGTGCAGCATCGCAAAAACCGCCATCGGTGAGGCGGCGAGCCGAGTTAACCCGCTATCGACATGCGTTTCTCTGGCATACGGTTTGCCGGTCTTTCTTTGGAGTGGAGACCTCCGACGTGCCGAGAACTATGCCGACCAATTGATCGAGTATGCAGGACGATACTCGATTGAGCCATACCGAGCCACCGGCTTTGGGCTGAAAGGTGCACTTGCCATTGCCCGGGATGAATTGCGGACCGGCATCAATTTGCTACGAGGTGCGCTGGAGACCTCAATGGCTCTAAAGCTGAATATATTCGTTACTGACTTTATGGGCGCGCTCGCCGAGGGTCTGCGCAAGAGCGGACAGGTGGAGGAGGCGCTCCTTACAATCAATCGAGCCATAGAGCGTGCCGGAGATTGCGGATCGACATTCGACATGGCCGAACTGCTAAGAGTTAAAGCACAGATTTTGGCGGCCATGCCGCAATATGGCCGGGGCACGGCCATGGATTGCCTGACCGAATCGCTTGCCGTCGCAAAGGCGCAATCCGCGCTCGCACTGGAGCTGAGGTCGACAATAGACCCAAGCACGTTTGCTTACCGAAATCGGCCGGCGCGATCAGGCTCGCCACGACCTCGCTCTCGTATATGGCCGCTTCACCGAAGGATTTGAAACGGCGGACCTGAAGATCGCGCGCCAACTCATCGAGGAACTGGCGTAGCGTCTTTCGCCAGCTTGCAGCCGAGGACGCCTTCTTACCCTGGTCGCCTTTTCACTGTTTTACAAAATACAACGTGCCTGCCACACGCCGTCGGTCATTGTCAGCGGCACAGGGTCCTCCGTGAGACGTGACTGCAAGGCAACCATTATGCCAACGTCCTCCCACACGCCGGAAGCCTTGGCTGCAGTGTCGCCACCGGTGGCCGCGTACGTCGAGGCAACCAACAGGTTCGATCTTGAGGGACTAGTTGAGCTTTTCGCGGACGACGCACTCGTCAACGATCAGCTGCGCGACTACTGGGGGAAGCCAGCGATTAGAGAATGGGCGGAGCGCGACATCGTCGGTCAAAGCCTGACAATGGATGTAACGACTGTGATCGAACACTACGGACACTTCATTGTTACCGCAAATGTTCGCGGCAAGTTTGATATGACCGGGCTACCAGATCCGCTCGCATACGCCTTTTACTTTACGCCTCATGGCGAACGGATTGTTCAGCTCATCATTCTTCGCAACCGATATGACGTTTAAGAGCGGCAGATCCGCTGTCGTCCTGTTCGCAATGACAGGCTTCCAGTCATTTACAAAAAACTACAACGCTTAATTTGCCCGCGGATGACGACCGCATAAATCTAAGGCGAATCGTTTCATTCTATTCCGGATCGCTGCGGCGTTCCGAGCTGTTGACGTGCGTATTACGAGCAAAGCGAAGCAATCCAGGGAGTGTGCTATGCAAACCCATCAAGAAGCTGACTACTTCGGCGCCTATCGCACCATGAAGATGACGCGAGATGCCAAGGGCGTGCTGGTTGTCGAATTTCACAGCAATGGCGGGCCGTGCACTTTCTCGGCACAACACCATACGGAGGTCGTGGATGCCTTTCACCGGATTGCGCAAGATCGAGCAAACAAGATCGTCATAATGACGGGTGCAGATGGCGACTTCATTATTGGGGTCGATTGGAGCTCTTTTGGCGATGTTTCCGATCCCGGCGTTTGGAGCCAGATTCACGACGAAGGCAGTCAGGTTTTGGAAAACATAGCCAACATACGCGTGCCTGTCATCGCGGCTATCGAAGGACGTGCGTATATCCATTCAGACTATGCGCTGCTTGCGAACGTGATCGTGGCGGCCGAGGGTTCGACCTTCCAGGATGTCGGGCATTTCGCCGTAGGTGTCGTGCCCGGCGACGGAATCTTTACGACGTGGAGTTACCGCGCTGGAGCAGGACGAGCCGAGGCGTTCCTGCTCAACCCGCGGCCGCTGCCAGCTAGTACCGCATATGAATGGGGAGTCGTGGCAGAAGTCGTGCCGAACGGCAAGGCGCTCAGTCGGGCGCGGGAACTGGCCGCGCTGTACTTGAAAGCTCCGGAAGTGACGCGTCGCGACACGCGCATCCACTTCATTCAACCATTGAAGGAGCGCATTGTGCGGGAAGTTGGATATGGGCTGTCGCTCGAAGGAACATCGTCGGCCGCCCTAGCGAGATCAAGGGTCAAGAATGAAGCTGCGTGATCGTCCGGCCTTGGCCGCTCGCCGCCAGCCTGAAGTAAGGAGAAACCGATGGCGCAAATCTCACCCCCTCAAACCACAGGAGAGAGGTCATGGATTCCATTTCACGTCGCCACATGCTGGCAGCGACCGCTGCCGGAGGCCTCCTGACGACAAACATAATTGCGAGCGCGCAAACCGGACCGTTCCAGTCCAAGCCGGGGGACGGGGGAGTTGCGCGAGCGGCGACAGAGCTGCCTCCGGGCGATAAAGTCGCTTACCACGATCCAAAAGACGTGGCGGACCTACCCGATTTCCGCTTCGCGCTCGATGGCAACCGCCCGAAGGTGACGTCGGGCGGCTGGGCGAAAGAGGCCACCGTCCACCAGTTCCCCATCAGCAAGGGGATCGCGGGCGTCCACATGTTCCTCGATGCGGGCGCGTCGCGCGAGCTGCACTGGCACGCCATCGCAGCCGAATGGGCCTATGTCATCGAGGGCCGCTGCCAGACGGTGGTTCTCGTCCCGTCAGGGGCGAGCGAGATCAACAACTACGGGCCGGGCGATCTATGGTTCTTCCCCAAGGGCCACGGTCACGCGATCCAGACCATCGGCGACAAGCCCTGCCACTTCATCCTCTCCTTTGACAACGGCGCCTTTTCCGAGCACGGCACCTTTTCGATCTCGGACTGGATCGACGTGACGCCCAAGGACATGCTGGCGCTCAACTTCGGCGTGCCGAAAGACGCCTTCGACCCCTTCCCGAAGGGCGAGACCTACATCCAGGCGGGCCGGGTGCTGCCCGCGTCGGATGCCCTCGATGCGCCCTGGCCCAAGGAGTCGACGCACAAGTTCAGCCTGCTGCACGACAACCGGGCGGTGCGCGACTTCGATGGCGGCACGTTCCGTCTCGCAACGGTCGATGAGTGGCCCGTCTCCCAGAGCATGTCGGGCGGCGTAATGATCATCAAGCCGGGCGCCATGCGGAAGCTGCATTGGAACGTGAACGCGAACGAGTGGCACTATTATCTGCGCGGCAAGGGTCAGGTGGCGCTGTTCGGCTCGGGCGGGCGCGGTAAGGTGGCCGAGTTCAAGCCGGGCGACGTTGCTTACATTCCGCAGGGCTTCGGGCACGCGATCAAGAACGTCGACGATGAAGATCTGGAGATCGTGCAGACTTGGGACAACGGCAAGTTTGAAGAGATTGACCTCACCAAGTGGGTGCAGTCCAGCCCGCGTTACCTGTTGTCCAACAACTTTGCCGGGGTACCCGAAACAACGATTACCAAGCTCAAGGCATAAGTGGCGCCGCTGGGAGCTCTTCAGTACCGAGCTCCGAGCGGCGTTCCGACCGCTGCGCGGTCCGCCAAGCGCCTTGGCGATTTGCCGCCTCGTCCCGGCCTTAACCGAATTTAAATTTTTCAGGTGCGCCCGTTGATGACGGTGCTATGATCCCTTTCGGGGTTGGTGGCGTGATGGCGGGGCGTGGGTACACCATATTCGACACGATGATCGGCCGATGCGGCATCGCATGGGGCGATAGCGGCGTTATCGGCGTGCAGCTGCCCGAGGCGCGCGAGATCGAAACCCGCCGGCGGCTGTTTCGCCTCTATCCCGAGGCCCGCGAGCTTCGCCCGCCGCTCAATGTCGAACTTGCGATCGAAGGCATCGTCGCGCTGCTGCGCGGTAAAGCTGCCGATCTTTCCGAGGTCATGCTCGATATGACCGGGATACCGGCCTTCAATGCGCGGGTTTATCAGTTCACGCGCACCATTCCACGCGGCGAAACCCGCAGCTATGGCGAAGTCGCGAGCGGTCTCAGGGCAACCGGCGCCGTGCATTCGGTGGCGCAGGCGATTTCCCGCAACCCGTTCATGATCGTGGTGCCGTGCCATCGCGTGCTCGAAGCGGGCGGCTACGCCGACAAGATTTCCCCGAACGGCGGCACCATCTCCAAGCGCCGGCTGCTTTCGATCGAGGGCGCCAACATTACCTTCAGCAAGACCCTGTTCGACGTGCTGCTGCCGGTTGCTCCGCCCCGCCCGCAGGGCTAAAATCGCGGCATGCTAGCGACCACGCTTTTGCAGCAAAAATCCATCGTCGGTCTCCGACTTCCGCTGCAGCGCCGGGCCGGATGATACGCCGTTCGTGGAGCGGCACCGCAGCCACTCGGTCTCCTATGTGCGCAAGGGCAGCTTCGGCTGCCGCACGCGCGGCCGATTCTTCGAGCTGGTGGCGGGATCGATCCTGGTCGGCCATCCCGGCGACGAATACACCTGCACCCACGATCACGTCTGCGGCGACGAGTGCCTGTCGTTTTTTCTGGCGCCGGAACTGGTGGAAGCGATCGGCGACCGGACGGAGATCTGGCAGATCGGCGCCGCCCCGCCGCTGCCCGAATTGATGGTGCTCGGCGAACTGGCGCAGGCCGCGGCCTGCGGCCGCAGCGATATCGGTCTCGACGAGGTCGGACAGGTGTTCGCCAGCCGCTTTGTCGAGGCGGTTTCGGGGCGGCCGCGCCAGCCTGTGCCGACGGCTGCCCGGGATCGCCGCCGCGCGGTGGAAACCGCACTTTGGATCGATGCGCATTCGCACCGGCAAATCGACCTGGAGCACGCCGCCGCCCAGGCCGGCATCAGCCCGTTCCACTTCCTGCGGCTGTTCTCGAGCGTGTTAGGGGTCACCCCGCACCAGTATCTGGTGCGCTCGCGGCTGCGTCATGCGGCGCGGCTTCTGGCCGACGATGGTACTTCCATCACCGACGTCGCCTACGACGTCGGATTCGGCGATCTCTCCAACTTCGTGCGCACCTTCCACCGCGCCGCGGGCGTGTCGCCGCGCAGGTTCCGGGAGGCCTCGCGCGGGATGCGCAAGATTTTCCAAGAACGGCTCGCCCTGCACTGACTAGGGTCGTCTCCAGACCGCGCGGTTTTCGAACGCGCATTTAACTGGAGATCATCATGTACGACCACATCGGACTGAAAGTCGGCAATCTCGACGCCAGCGTGCGCTTCTACACGGCAGCCTTGGCGCCGCTCGGGTATGTCTTGTGCTCGCGCGATCAAAGCGGCGCGGGCTTCGGGCCCAAGGGCGAGCCGGCGCTGTGGCTTTATTTGCACAAGGGGCCTGCCGCCGCCGGCGCCCACATCGCGTTCCGCGCGCCCGACCACGCCGCGATCAGGAAATTCCACGGCGATGGACTAAAGGCCGGAGGCCGCGACAACGGCGGCGCCGGCGCGCGCGCCGATTACAGCCCGAGCTATTTCGCCGCGTTCCTGATCGATCCCGACGGCAACAATGTCGAGGCGGTTTGCACGTAGGTACGGTCGCACTCCACCGCCGTCATTGCGAGGAGCGCAGCGACGAAGCAATCCAGTCTGCCTTGGTATGTCCGCTGGATTGCTTCGCTCGAGCCTGCCATCGGGCGCGCATTCGCGCGACCCGTTCGGCTCGCAATGACGACCATAACAAGAGAGAACCACAACCATGGCTTCCATCCACAAGGACATTCCATCGACGCTCACCCGAGCGACGTCTGGGCCGCGGTGCGCGATTTCGGCAGCCCGCACCGGCGGCTGGTGCCGGGATTCGTGCTCGACGCGCGGCTCGACGGCGACGCGCGGATCGTGACCTTCGATAACGGCACGGTGGCGCGCGAGCTGCTGGTCGATTGCGACGACACAAGGCGGCGGCTGGTCTACGCGGTGGTCAGCGAGCGGGTAAAACAACACAGCGCGTCGGTGCAGGTGCTGGCCGACGGCGAGGCGCGCAGCCGGCTGATCTGGATCGTCGATGTGCTGCCCAACGAAATCGCGCCCTATATCGAGGCCCAGATGGATCAGGCCGCGCTTGCGATGCAGAAAGCGTTGGGGCGCAACGCTGCGTAGATTCGCACAACCAGTATCCACTCTCGGCTCAGGTCCGAGGCGCGGTTGTGCGGAATACGCGCTAATCACCGATTCAGGACAGCGCGGGGCGAACTTCCGCGACAGCGCCGGCCTTCGGTTCCCACCTGCTCAGGACAACGCTGGCGGCGGAGAGCACGCCGAGCACCACCATCGAGGCTGCCGCCAACGCGAAAAAGTTCGCAGCGGTCGCGCCGTGCGTCGACAGCCACCAGCCGCCGGCCGCCACGAACACCAGCCGCGCGGATTGCGCGAGCACCGGTCCCAAAACCTTCGCAGCGCCTTGCGAGGAAAAATACATCGCGATCGACAGCCCGATGAAGGCGTACATGGGCGCTGCGGTCGACAGATATTGCCGGCTGGCGGCGCGCACCCCCGGATCCCTGGTGAAGATATCGACCCACAGATCAGGGAAGACCGCGATCACGCTGCCGACCAGGCCGACCGACACGAACGACACGCAGCCCGCGATCAGCGCAATCCGTCGCGCGCGCGCAACCCGCCGCGCGCCGATCGCCATCCCGACCATCGGCACCGAGGCAATGCCGACCGCGAATGCAATCGAGGTCAGCATGAATTCGAGCCGGGCGCCGACGCCGTATCCGGCCAGGATTTCGGTGCCGAACTGCGCCAGCATGTGGGTGAAGATCGTGATCGTCAGCACCGATTGCAGCGGCGAGAAACAGGAGACGGCGCCGACTTTCAGGATATCGAAGAACATGCCGCGCTGGATACGAAGCCCCTTGATCATGGGCGCAACGCGGGCCCGGCCGGAAAAAATGTACCACGCCATGATGGCCGTGCCGATCGAGAAAGCGGTCAGCGTTCCCGCGGCCACGCCGCGCATGCCGAATTGCGGCACCGGCCCGAGCCCGAGGCCGAGGATACCGCCGAGGATGATCTGGCAGAACGCGGAGTTGAGAACGATCAGCGAAGGCAGCTTCATGTTGCCGGTGCCGCGCAGGATCGCGGCCAGCGTGTTCATCAGCCACGGCACCACCGCGCCGCCGAAGAAAATCTGAATGTAGCCGATCGCGCGCGCCAGCACGTTGCCGCGGCCGCCGAGCAATTCCAGCAGCGCAGGGCCGAACAGCAGCATGACGAGCGTGAAGGTCAGCCCGAAACAGGCGCCGATCAGCAGCGCATGCGCCGCCAGTGCCGAGGCGCGCTCGTGGTCGCCGGCGCCGAGCGCACGCGCGATCGCCGACGACACGCCGCCGCCCATCGCGCCACCGGACATGGTCATGGTCAGGATCACGAACGGAAACACCAGCGCCATCGCCGCCAGCAACTCGACGCCGAGCCGGCCGATATAGGAGGTCTCGGCGATGACCACGCAGGTGCCGGCGCTGAGCGCGACGACGTTCGGCCATGCCAGCCACAAAAGCGTGCGCAGAATCGGGCCGTCGACCAGCGCGTTCCGCATCGGCGCTGCGACGGGCGGAAGCGGCTGTTCGTCCTCGTCAACCGGAATTTCGGCGACACCGATGTCGGACATTTCTTCTCCCGGGCGCGCGATCTACTTGGCCGCCTGCACGCTTCCTAACACGATCGAACCGGATTCCGCCTGCATGCGGCGCAATGGGGGCCTGCGCGATTGCAGACGAGCGCAAGGAAAGCCCTGGCTTTAACCGATCGACCACACAAACGGCGGCTTACCGCCGGCCGCCGGCTTCATATCCACGGCGATGTGGCGGCCGCAGCCGGCAGCCAGGCCTTCGAACAATCCCTCAAGAACTTTTGCGCAGGCCGGATGATAATCGGCGACATCGGCCATCAGCTTCCATGTCTGCTGCCTGATTTCGAAAACACTGTCGTCCTCACCGATTTCGGCAATGTCGTCCTGTGCTTCAAACAATGCGCACAGGAATTCATCGAACTCTTTTGCAGTTCCGCGACCGAGGCCGAAGCCGCGCGCGATCTCGTCGAAATACTGCATGCCGATCAGTTTGCCGGTGAGGTGCAGCAGGTAGCCGGCATCTTCCGGGCCGAACAGTTGCACCATGACGGGTGCGGCGGTCCGCACATATTCCATCGCGTAATTCCGATAGGCTTTTTCCAGCCGCGGTTTTGGCCAGCTCTCGACCGGCAACGCCGGCGCGCTGGCGGGATCGAACAGGGGCGCTTCGAGATGACGGGCGAACACCAGGCGCTGATCGATCTCGAGCGCATGATCGTATTCGCAATAGTAACCTTCGAGTCCGTCCTGGCCGTCGACGCTCTGCTTGGTGCAGACGAAACCGAGGTTGGGATTGCCGAAGCGCAACGCCGTTGTTGGCGTGCCATCCCCGCAGCATCGCGCGCGACACTTCGCCGGGCACGCCGCAGATCGCCGTGCCGCGCCAGATCCAGCGCGGCGGCGGATAGCGGATCCAGGCCTTGCGATCGGTCTCGTACATGTATTCGACGCAGACGCCGCCGATCCAGTTGGAGAGATAATGATATTGCGCGGCGGCGACCGCCGGCGGCAGGTGGCTGAGGCCGAGTTTTTCCAGGCCGGGCAGGAAACGCTCCTGCTGCTGACGGCGAAAAACCCGGAATACGAATTCCGCGGCGGCGGCCGTGCCGCGCCGGGTCACGACGGTGAGGATCAGGCCGGTGAAATAAGCATGATAGAGGTCGGCGACGGCTGCGCCATCGCAGCCATTGCGCCTCGCGCGCGTCATTCGTCACTTCGGTCTTGGCCATCCCAAAATCCCTGTTTCCGCTGGCCTATGCCGCGTTTGTCAATTCACGCTAATTTCATAGCAGAAGCCGCGAACATCAGCCGGTTTTCTCTATTGTACCGCGATATGCGGGGAGCAAGCATGCGCAAGGAAATTCTGCGGGCGATATGCGTCGGGGCGCTGGTGCTTCCGCTTGCCGCCTGCAACGAGCAGGACATCTCCACCGCCGAACAGACTTTTGGACCTTCTCCTACCCTGCCGGCGCCGCAACATTCCTGGATACCGACGGTCAATGTCGCCACCGCGACCGGTTGGCCTGCCGGCGGCAAGCCTGCCGCCGCCAATGGCATGGCCGTCAATGCCTTTGCCACCGGGCTGGACCATCCCCGCACGGTCTATGTCTTGCCGAATGGCGACGTGCTGGTAGCCGAGACCAACGCGCCGCCGAAGCCCGATGATAGCAGGGGCATCAAGGGCTGGATCGCGAAAATGGTGATGAGCCGCGCCGGCGCCGGCGTGTCGAGCGCAAACCGCATCACGCTGCTGCGCGACGCCGATGGCGATGGCATCGCCGAGACCAAAACCGTGTTTCTCGAAGGGCTGAATTCGCCGTTCGGGATGGCGCTGGTCGGCGAGGACTTCTATGTCGCCAATTCCGATGCGATCATGAAATTTCCCTATCATGAGGGCGACACCAAAATCACCGCGGCCGGCGTCAAGCTTGCGGACCTGCCCGCCGGCACCCTCAATCATCACTGGACCAAGGATCTTGCCGCCAGCCCCGACGGCGCGAAACTTTACGCGACCGTCGGCTCCAACAGCAATGTCGGCGAAAACGGCATCGAGGCCGAGACCAATCGCGCCGCGGTGCTCGAGGTCGATCGCGCCAGCGGCAAGTGGCGCGTGTTCGCATCCGGCCTGCGCAATCCGAACGGACCGTCGTGGCAGCCGCAAAGCGGCGCGCTGTGGGTTGCGGTCAACGAGCGCGACGAACTCGGCAACGATCTCGTCCCCGACTACATGACCTCGGTGAAGGACGGCGGCTTCTATGGCTGGCCCTATAGCTATTTCGGCCAGCATGTCGACGACCGCGTCAGCCCGCAGCGGCCCGATCTGGTGGCGAAAGCCATTGCGCCGGATTACGCGCTGGGCGCGCATACCGCTTCGCTGGGGCTCACCTTCAACACCGGCAATCTGTTTCCGCCCGAGATGGCCAATGGCGCTTTCGTCGGCCAGCACGGCTCGTGGAATCGCAAGCCCCGCGCCGGCTACAAGGTGATCTTCGTGCCGTTCGCCGACGGCAAACCCGCAGGAAAACCGCAGGACGTGCTGACCGGCTTCCTCAACGACAAGGGCGAAGCGCAGGGGCGGCCGGTCGGGGTGCGGATCGACAAGCAGGGCGCGCTGCTGGTGGCCGACGACGTCGGCAACACGGTGTGGCGCGTGACGCCAGCGGCGAAGTAGGCGGCGAGCTAAGCAACACCGTCATTGCGAGCCAACGGGTCGCGCGAATGCGCGCCCGATGACAGGCTCCGCGAAGCAATCCATAGCGCCGCCCGAAGACTGCGATTGCTTCGTCGCTGACGCTCCTCGCAATGACGGTTAAGCCCGAAAATGCTTGCTCAGCTTCAGGCCCTGCGCCTGATAGTTCGAGCCGATGCGCTGGCCGTACAGGGCATCGGGGCGCGCCAGCATTTTCTCGTACACCAGCCGGCCGACGATCTGGCCGTGCTCGAGGATGAACGGCACTTCGCGCGAGCGCACTTCCAGCACCGCGCGCGAGCCTTGCCCGCCGGCGCCGGCATAGCCAAAACCGGGATCGAAGAAGCCGGCATAATGCACGCGGAATTCCCCGACCAGGGGATCGAACGGCACCATCTCCGCGGCGTAATCCGGCGGCACCTGCACGGCCTCTTTCGAGGCGAGAATGTAGAACTCGCCGGGATCGAGAATCAGGCTGCCGTCGGGCCGCGCCGCTATCGCCTCCCAGAATTCGCCGACCGCATAGCCGCCGCGGCGGTCGATATCGACCACGCCGGTGTGACGCTTGGCGCGGTAGCCGACGAAACCGTTGGCGCTGTCGCCGGAAAGATCGACGCTCAGCGCCACGCCGTTGACGAGATCGGCGTCGTCGCAATCGACCAGCCGCTCCAGAACATGCAGCGCGTCGAGTTCATCGGCGTTGAGGATGGCATCGCCGGTGCGAAAGCGCACCTGGCTGAGCCGCGATCCCTCGCGCAGCAACACCGGAAATGTTTTCGGGCTGATCTCGGCATAGAGCGGGCCGTGGTAGCCCGCGCCGATCATGTCGAACCGCCGCGTGCCGTCCGCGATCACGCGGGTGAACACGTCGAGCCGTCCGGTCGAGCTCTTCGGGTTGGCGGCGGCGACGATTTCCGGCGGCAGCGCGAGACTCTCCAGGAGCGGCACGATGTAGACGCAATTGGTCTCCAGCACCGCGCCATCGGTCAGGTCGATTTCGTGCAGCTTCAATTCGTCGATGCGCTCCGCCACCGTCGCGCCCGGCCCCGGCAAAAAGCTCGCGCGCACCCGATAGGCGACGTCGCCGAGACGCAAATCGAGGCTCGCCGGCTGAATCTGGCTTTCGACAAACGGATAGGCCGGCAGGATCAGGCCGGCATCCGCCATCGCCGCGATCATGCGGTCGGGCAGAATGCCATTGGCGTCGGGTTGAAGCGTGAACGTCACGATAGGGTCCCCGGGATGACTTTGCCATCCAGACGCTGAAAATATGGACTTTTACCGGTTATCCGATGGCCGCCTTGACGGAAAGGGCGCGAGAGAATATGAGCATGACTTATCCCGTGGTGATTTGAGCCGGCCGGCTTGCAGCCACGTAAAATAAGTCGCTAAACAGGCCGGGGACACGTGTGATCCCGGCCTGTGGAATTTTCCAGGCCGGTTTTTTGTGACCATTTTCAAGTGGTCACGATGGAGGTCACATGCCCAAGACTACCGCACCGGCGTCATCAACCGCCCGCTACCGTCCCGAAACCCGGCTGGTCCATTCCGGCACGTTGCGCTCGCAATTCGGCGAGACATCCGAGGCGCTGTTCCTGACGCAGGGCTTTGTCTACGACACCGCCGAGCAATGCGAGGCGCGGTTCAAGGGCGAGGATCCCGGCTTTCTCTATTCGCGCTTTTCCAATCCTAACGTTTCGATGTTCGAGCGCCGCATGATCGAGCTCGAGGGCGCGCAAGCCGGGCGCGCCACCGCCACCGGCATGGCGGCGGTGACGACGGCCGTTCTGGCGCCGCTGAAGGCCGGCGATCACGTGGTTGCCGCCAAGGCGATGTTCGGATCGTGCCGCTACGTGGTGGAAGATCTGCTGCCGCGCTACGGCATCGCGTCCACGCTGGTCGACGGCCTCGATCTCGACCAGTGGAAGAAGGCGATGCGGCCGAACACCAAAAGCTGCTTTCTGGAGAGCCCGACCAATCCGACGCTCGACGTGCTCGACATCGGCGCGATCGCCGAGATCGCGCATCAAGGCGGCGCGCGGCTGATCGTCGACAACGTGTTTGCGACGCCGATCTGGCAGAGCCCGCTTGAATTGGGCGCCGATGTCGTGGTGTATTCCGCGACCAAGCATATCGACGGCCAGGGCCGTTGCCTCGGCGGCATCATTCTCTCCTCGGAAGCGTTCATTGCCGAGCACATTCACACTTTCATGCGCCAGACCGGCCCGTCGATGTCGCCGTTCAACGCCTGGGTTTTGCTGAAGGGACTGGAGACGCTCGCGGTCCGCGTCCGCGCGCAGACCGAAACCGCCGCCGCTGTCGCCGAAGCGCTGGCGCGGCATCCGAAAATCTCGCGGCTGATTTATCCCGGCCGCGCCGATCATCCGCAGGCCGCATTGGTGAAGAAGCAGATGCGCGCCGGCTCGACGCTGGTTGGGTTCGAAGTCAAAGGCGGCAAGGCGGCGGCGTTCCGCACTCTCAACGCGCTGAAGCTGGCGCGGATTTCAAACAATCTCGGCGACGCCAAGAGCCTCGTCACCCATCCCGCGACCACCACCCATCAGCGGCTGACGCCGGAGGCGAGAGCCGAACTCGGAATCAGCGAAGGTTTTATCAGGTTCTCGGCCGGGCTCGAGCATCCCGACGATCTGATCGAGGATTTGCAGGGAGCGCTGGAGACGGCGTGAGGCCAGAGGGCGAATAGCGAATAGCAATCTTCACTGCTCGCTATTCGCAACTCCCTATTCGCTCAACTCACATCGGCCGATAGGTCTGCACGTTGGATGGCACGTTGACGCCGAGCTTGATCTGGCCGACCGACTTGATGATGTCGTCGCCAAGCAGTTGGGCGAAGCAGGCGTAGCCCCAGTCGGTCATGTGCAGGCCGTCGGCGATGACGAAATTGTCGATCGGGATCGCCTGCTTCTCGTGCCATTCGCGCATCACCTCGAAGCGCGGAAAAAACCCGACATGGCGAAGTTCGGCGACCTTGCCGAGCAGCTTGACCATCTGGCTCGCGCTTTCCGCGCGCTCGTTGACCCTCGGAGAATATTGCGGATCGACCAGCACCAGGTCGGCGCCCGCGGCCTGAATGCGCTTGGCGCCTTCTTCCACCAGCTTTGCGGTCTCGGCGGGATCGAGGTTGCGCAGCACGGCGTTGGTGCCGACCTGCCAGATCACCAGATCAGGCTTCATATCGAGCACCGCGCTCTGCAGCCGCTTCATCATTTCGGGCGCGTCTTCGCCGCCCTTGCCGCGATTGACGACGGTAATGTCGGCGCTCGGATATTGCCGGTGCAACTGCGCCGCCAGCCGGTTGGGATAGGTGAATTCGGGCGACGTCGAGCCGAAACCGGACGTCGAAGACGATCCGAATGCGACGATCACCACCGGCTCGCCCGAGGCGAGCTTGCTTGCCACATGCGGCAGCGATCCCATCGATTTGGCGCCGCCCTTCGGCGGCAGGCACGGAACGCGGCTAAAAATGTCGCTGGCCGACTTCGCCACTTCCTTCACCTTTTCGATCGCCTTGGAGGTGAGGCTCTTCTGCTGCGGCGGATTGGCCTGGTCGACAGCCGCAACATTGCCGGCGCCGGTCGTCTGCGATACGGGCGGCCTGGCGCTATCGGGTTTGGCGCTGTCAGTCGTCTGTTGGGGAGCGTGGGCCGCCTGCGCGGGCTGGGCGCGCGCGGGCAGGATCGACGCCGGCGTCAGCAGCATGAGTGCCGCGACCGCGGGCGCAGCCAGCGCTGCAGTTCGGTAAAAAGGGCGGTGGCAACTCATTAACGCTAGATCCTCAATTCTGCTGCGCCGGGTTGAGGTGAGCCGCTTCGATCACGAATTTCGACAGCGCCCGGCCAAGGCAATCATGGACACGCTTGGCAAGCTCAATGCCATGCGATGCGCTGAACAGGTCGAAGTCTCCCGAGTCGTTCCAGTTGCGCATGATGGCGAACCGGTCGAACAAGGGAACGTCGTGCTGCTGCGCAACCACGCGCATATTATCCAGGTAGGGCGACGCGGAAATCATCGTTTCGGTGCGCGGGCTATATTGCAGATTCATTAAAACCACATCGGCTCCCGCATTTTGCAGCGCAGCAACTCCCTCGTCGATTGCGCCGCGAAAATCATCGGGATCGATGGATCGCATAGCATCGACGGTGCCGGTCTGCCAGATAACCAAAGTAGGCCTTTGAGCTCCCACCAGCTTGCCGAACCCGCTGGCTGCTTCCTCGGCGGTTTTCTTCACCTGTAGTTCTACGGATACGTTGACCGTAATCGAGGGCAGCTTCTCCCTCAGCGCCGCCTGCAGCCGGCCGGGATAGGCGCTTCCATCCGACGAATTGATGGTCGACGAGCGGCTGCCCACCACCAGAATATCCAGCGGATGGCCGCTTTTCACGGCGTCCGCGACCTTGGGAAGCGCGCTCTCGCTTGTGAGGAGATAAGCTGGAACCTCGCAACTCTGGGGCGCATCCTCGGCGCGCGCGGGCGCCGCGGCCAGAAGACCGGCCAGCAATATCAGGCCCAGGATGACTCCCGAGTTGGACTTCATCAGCCTCCTCCCGCCATATCGGCGTTGCCGCCGGTGCTTTTATTTCGCGATGCACTCTTGTCGGCGGAATGCTTGTACCACGAAATCACCCACGCCATCGCGCACATGATGAGAATTCCGGAAATACTGATAACGAAATGCATCCCGGCGCCGCCGGAAATCTCGGCCAGCACGAAATGCCCCGCGAACGCCAGGAACACGCCGAGGCAGAAAATCTCCAGCGAATGCTGCCCGCACAGGATCAGCGGCCGCAGCCAGGGCGACTTCAATCCGGGCCAGTCCCTCGGCAGGAAGCGCACGGTAATGGCGGCCAGTGCCAGAAAATGCGCGAACCTGAGCACGTCGAGATCGGTCTTGTTGATGGGATACATCCATTGCTCGACCCGGCGCGGCACCAGGTGACCCAGCTGCGGGAAATACCAGGTCATGGTGACGCAGAACGCCGCGAACAGATAGGCGAGACAAATCCACAGCGTGATCCGCGACGAGAGAATCCGCGACATTCGCCGGGCGCCGCCGAGCGCGCACCATGCGCCGAACACGAACAGCAATTGCCAGGCGAACGGATTGAAGGCCCAGAAGCCGTTCGGATAGGCCGACAGATACAGATCGTATTCCCAGGTAAGCGCATAGAGCAGGACCGAGAGCGCCAGCGTGACGTCGGCCCTCCACTTCATCAGCCACAGGATAACGGGGAGAAAAAGCATCAGCACGATATAGAGCGGCAGCACGTCCATGTTCACGGGGCGGAATCTCAACAGCAGCGCCTGGACGATGGTGACGTCGGGCTGCTTGAGAAAATCCATGATCCCCATTTCTTCCGAGTACAGCGGGTTCTCGAAACTGGTGGCGACGTAGGAAATCTCCGCAAGAAAGATCGTGAACAGGAACACGTGCGCGACATAGATCTGCCAGACCCGCCGCAGGATGCGCGCGGTCGCGACCACGAAGCCGGCCTCGAGCATCGCGCGGCCGTAGACGAACGCTGCGGTGTAGCCGGAGATGAAAATGAAGATCTCGGTGGCGTCGCTGAATCCGTAATTGCGGATCGTGAGCCAGGTCAGGAGATTGGGCGGCAGATGATCGATGAAGATCAGCCACAGCGCCAGCCCGCGAAACAGGTCAAGCCGCAATTCGCGCTCGCCGCCCGCGGGAAGCGTAATAGCGGGCAGGGATGCGACCGGCGCGGGCGCGATCGCATCCGCCTCGGCCGCAAGGGGTGGTCCGGCAATTCGATCGGCAATGGACGTCATCTGGTACCGTCTCGGGCAGGTCGGCTTTACACGAAAGGATAGTACCGGCCCGCAAGTTGCAAGCAAGATACGTCGCCGGGGGCGCGCGCCCAGCGGGGGCGCTTTAAGTCGGAACTATGTTGAAACGACGATTGCAATTTCAGCGACACGGATGCCGTCCATACCGGTCCGGCGATTGGTTCCGTCTGGACTTTTCGGTATGATGCTTTCAAGGATTCCGGAAGATCGCCCGCATGTACCGCGCCGTTACCCGCCAGATCGAAGTCACCGTGGAGCCGAACTTCCTGCCGGAACGCTCGTCGGTCGAAAATGGCCAATATTTCTGGTCCTACACCATCGTCATCACCAACGCCGGCAAGGAAACGGTGCAGCTGCGGACGCGGCACTGGATCATTACCGACGGCTCGGGCCGCAAGCAGGAAGTCCGCGGCGAAGGCGTGGTCGGCGAGCAGCCCGTGCTCGCGCCGGGCGAGCGCTTCGAATATACCAGCGGCGTGCCGCTGCCGACCGCCTCGGGCATCATGACCGGCCGCTATCAGATGGTCAGCGAGAGCGGCGAGCGGTTCGAGATCGACGTGCCGACCTTCTCGCTCGACAGTCCCGACAGCAAGCGGACGTTGAATTGACGAGCCCTTGCGCGCGGCGCCGACCCGGTGGCTGGTGATGACGGCAGCGCAGCCCCCTACTCCACGCCGGCTTCCTGCGGCGTAAATTGATAGACCGAACTGCAGAACTCGCAGGTCACGACCACCTTGCCGTCCTTCACCATGTCGGCGCGGTCCTTCGGCGCGAAGCTCGCGAGCATCGCGGCGACAGCCTCGCGCGAGCAAGAACATTGCGCGCGCAGCGGCAGCGGGTGAAACACGCGGACGCCGCGCTCGTGGAACAGCCGGTACAACAGCCGCTCGCCCGAAAGATCGGGGTCGATCAGTTCGACATCCTCGACGGTCGAGATCAGCGACTGGCCTTCGATCCAGGCGTCGTCTTCCGCCACCGTGTGGGTGACGCTGCCCTCCGGCGCATCGCCTGGATGCAGATCGGCCTGTCGCGCCCGCTCCGGCGCCTTGGGGAGAAATTGCAGCAGCATTCCGCCGGCGCGCCAGCGGTGCTTTGGGCCTTCGCCGCCGCGCCATTCCTCGCCGACCGCAAGCCGCACCCGGGTCGGAATCTGTTCCGAGCGCAGAAAATATTCATGCGCGGCGTCCTCGAGAGTGCCGCCTTCGAGCGCCACCAGCCCCTGATAGCGGCTCATGTCCGGCCCCTGGTCGATGGTCATGGCGAGATGGCCTTTCCCCAGCAGCGCGCCGGAGTCCTGGCCTTCCCGGAGCCGCCTGGCATCGAAGCGCGCATAGGCGCGCAAGCGGTCCGGCGCCTGAAAATCCACGATCAGAAACGACACCGGGCCGTCGGTCTGGGTCTGCAGAATGAAGCGGCCCTCGAATTTCAGCGACGAGCCGAGCAAGGTCGTGAGCACGATCGCCTCGCCGAGCAGCTTGCCGACCGGTGCCGGATAATCGTGCCTGGTCAGGACGTCATCGAGCGCGGGGCCGAGCCGGGTCAAGCGGCCGCGCAGATCGAGCGAAGCGACCTCGAACGGCAGCACCGCGTCGTCGACCGGAACCGCCGACGGCGCGCGGATCGGAGTTTCAATGGAGATTTTCGTGTCGGGGGATTGTGAAGTCATGGCGCCTTATCTGGGGTCGGCGGGCGCGGAACGAAAGGGCCTCTTCTGCGTCATGGCCGGACTTGTTCCGGCCATCCACGTCTTGCTTGCTTGCGGTTCAGATAGACGTGGATGCCCGGGACATCTAGCGCGAAGACGCGCGGAGCCTGTCATCGGGCCGCGCTTTGCGTGGACCCGTTGGCGCTTTTGCCCGGGCATGACGATCGAAGAATCCGCCGATGCATTTTGTCGAGCGATGCTCTCTACGCCACCGCCTCAAAACACCACGCCAAAATGCCCTTTTGCGCGTGCAGGCGATTTTCGGCCTCGTCGAACACCACCGACTGCGGACCATCGATCACCTCGTCGGTGACTTCGTCGCCGCGATGGGCGGGAAGGCAATGCATGAACAGCGCGTCGGGTTTCGCCAGCGACATCAGCTTGGCGTTGACCTGATACGGCTTCAGCAAATTGTGACGGTGCTCGCCATCCTTGTCGCCCATCGAGAACCAGGTGTCGGTGACCACGCAATCGGCGCCGCGAACGGCTGCTTCCGGATCGTTGCCGAGCACGATCGGCGCTTGCGTCGCCTTGATCCAGTCCTTCATCGACTTGTTCGGCGCGAGCTGCGGCGGCGTCGCCACGCGGAGATTGAAATGGAAACGCTCCGCCGCGTGCGCCCACGACGCCAGCACGTTGTTGTCGTCGCCGGTCCACGCCACGGTACGGCCCTCGATCGGGCCGCGATGCTCCTCGAACGTCATCAGATCCGCCATCACCTGGCAGGGATGCGACCGCCGGGTCAGCCCGTTGATGACAGGCACGGTGGCGTGCGCGGCAAGCTCCAGCAGCGCATCGTGGTTGAGAATGCGGATCATGATGGCATCGACGTAACGCGACAGCACCCGCGCGGTGTCGGCGATGGTCTCGCCGCGGCCGAGCTGCATTTCCGCACCCGTCAGCATGATCGATTCACCGCCGAGCTGGCGCATGGCGACGTCGAACGACACCCGGGTCCGGGTCGAGGGTTTTTCGAAGATCATCGCCAGCGTCTTGCCCTCGAGCGGCTTGACCGGCCTGGAATGCGCCTTCAGCTTCGCCTTCATGGCGACGCTCAAGGCGAGCATGTTGCGCAACTCTTTGGTCGGAACCTCGCTGAGATCGAGAAAATGGCGCAGCGCTTTGCTCATTGCCCCGCCGCCCGTTTCAACTGATCGCCGGAAAGCGCCACGCAGGCGCGCTCCAGCCGTGTTACGGATTCCTCGATCTCCGCCTCGGTCACGATCAGCGGCGGCAGGAACCGCACCACGTTTTCGCCGGCGCCGACCGTGAGCAGCTTCTGGTCGCGCAACGCCGCGACGAGATCGCCCGACGGCACCACCGCCTTCAAGCCGATCAGCAGTCCCTCGCCGCGCACCTCGGCGAGTACGCCGGGGTGACGATCGACCACCGAGGCGAGCTTCTGTTTCAACAGCAGCGACATCCTCTGCGCATGCTCGAAGAAGCCGGGCTTCAGCATGACGTCCAGCACCGCGTTGGCGGCTGCGACCGCCAACGGGTTGCCGCCGAAGGTCGACCCGTGCGAGCCCGGCGTCATGCCTTCCGCGGCTTCGGCCGTCACCAGGCAGGCGCCGATCGGAAAACCGCCGCCGAGCGCTTTTGCCAGCGGCATCACGTCCGGCGTGACGCCGAGGCGCCTGTAGGCGAACAGGTCGCCGGTGCGGCCCATGCCGGTCTGCACCTCGTCGAAGATCAAAAGCAGGCCCTTGTCGTCGCACAACTCGCGCAATGCCCTGAAGAACGCATGCGGTGCTGCGCGCACGCCGCCTTCGCCCTGCAGCGGTTCGATCAGGATACCCGCGGTGTGCGGGCCGATCGCCTTCTTGACGGCTTCGAGATCGCCGAGCAGCACCTGATCGAAGCCGTCCATCGGCGGCCCGAAGCCTTCGAGGTATTTTGCCGAGCCGGTCGCGGCCAGCGTCGCCAGGGTCCGTCCGTGAAACGCGCCATCGAAGGTGATGATGCGGTAACGCTCGGGGTGGCCTTTGGCGGCGTGATATTTGCGCGTGACCTTGATCGCGCATTCCATCGCCTCGGCGCCGGAATTTGCGAAAAACACGAAGTCGGCAAAGCTTTGTTCGCACAACCTTGCCGCCAGCCGCTCGCCGTCCGGGCTCTTGAACAGGTTCGACATGTGCCACAGTTTCGTCGCCTGCTCCTGCAGCGCCGCGACCAGATGCGGATGCGCATGGCCGAGCGCATTGACCGCGACGCCACTGGTGAAATCGAGATAGCGCTCGCCGTTGGTCGCGATCAGCCAGGCGCCTTCGCCGCGCTCGAAACCGAGATCGACCCTGGCGAATACGGGAAGCAGATGCGACGGCGCGCTCTTGGTCATGGCGATCACTGAAGGTTAGGCCCGGCCGCGATGCGCGCATTGCCGCGATCGCATCAACAACCGGCCCCGGAAAAACAAAACGTGCCGCCTTTTCGGGGCGGCACGTGGCAACCATTCTATGCGCGCGGCGACAACTGTCAACCGGTCAGGCGAGCCTCCCCCGCCCCGTAGACTTCCGGTGCCGCGGAAAAATCCAATTGCAATGCTTAGCTGACGGAACATGTGGACGCACCCACGCGGACTCTTGCGCCGGAGTCACGCCATATTGTAGCCTCTGGGCTGTCGGGTACGACATCTCGTGCGGCGGTTCTGATCCTCTAGGTCCCCAGTGTTGGGCGTACACGTTCGGGCGCGCTTTCCGCGCCCGGCGAGGGTTAAGGGATTCTGCCCGCAGGGATTTTTGGAGATTTGGCATTGCAGCGCTGTCCCACACTCGGCCGGCGCGACGCGAAGGAAAGAGTGCGATGACGGTATTGACCTGGTCTGACGATCGCGTCGAGCAACTGAAAAAACTCTGGGAGGCCGGGCTTTCGGCCAGCCAGATCGCCGCGGAACTTGGAAATGTGACGCGAAATGCCGTGATCGGCAAAGTCCACCGGCTGGGCCTTTCCGGCCGCGCCAAGAGCCCCTCCTCGGCGGCGCCGCGCCAGCGCAAGGCGCGGCCCGCCCAGCACATGATGCGGGTCTCGCGTCCGGTATCGCGCGGCAACACCGCGCTGGCGCACGCGTTCGAAGTCGAGATGGAGCCGGATCCGATCGCCTACGACAATGTGGTGCCGATGAGCCAGCGGCTGTCGCTGCTGGAACTGAATGAGGCGACCTGCCACTGGCCGATCGGCGATCCCTCCAGTTCGGAGTTCTTCTTCTGCGGCGGCAAGGCGCTGACCAGCCTGCCCTATTGCGCGCATCACTCGCGGATCGCCTATCAGCCGGCCAGCGACCGCCGCCGCCAGCCGCCGAAGCCGACAAGGTAGGGCCAAGCGCTCACAGACGTCGTCCCTGCGAACGCAGGGACCCATAACTACAGGTGTTTGTGGTTAGGCTTGGCTGGGGCTCCAGCTTTTCAAAAAATCCATATCGGTGGCTATGGGTCCCCGCGTGCGCGGGACGACGGCGCGCTTTCTTACTCCGCCTTCACGAACCGGTCGTCGAGCGCATAGCCGGCGCCGCGCACGGTGCGGATCGGATCCTGCTCCTGGCCCGGGTTGAGCAATTTGCGCAACCGCCCGATGTGCACATCCACGGTGCGTTCGTCGATATAGATGTCGCGGCCCCAGACGCTGTCGAGCAATTGCTCGCGGCTGAACACCCGGCCCGGATGCTCCAGAAAAAACTCCAAGAGCCGGTATTCGGTCGGGCCGAGATCGATCGGACGGCCCGAGCGCGCGACGCGGCGCTTCTCGCGATCGAGCTCGATGTCGCCATAGCGGAGCACGGCGGCGAGCCGTTCGGGGCTGGCGCGGCGCAACAGCCCCTTCACCCGCGCCAGCAGTTCCGGCACCGAGAACGGCTTGACGATGTAATCGTCGGCGCCGGTCGCAAGGCCCCTGACCCGCTCGCTTTCCTCGCCGCGCGCGGTCAGCATGATGATCGGCAGTTGCCGCGTCTCCGGCCGCGCCCGCAGGCGGCGGCACAGCTCGATCCCGGACAGGCCCGGCAGCATCCAGTCGAGCACGATCAGGTCGGGAACGCGTTCCTTCAGCCTGGTGTCGGCGTCATCGCCGCGCCCGACGGTTTCGACATCGTAGCCTTCGGCATCGAGGTTGTAGCGCAACAGCGTGGTCAGCGCTTCCTCGTCTTCCACCACCAGAATGCGCGCGCTCATGTGCTTAAGCCTTCTCTTGTGTCTTGACGCGTTTTCTTCACGCGAACCGGTCTCCACTTCGCTCGAAAACGCTCTCTTGTGTCTTGACGCGTTTTCTTCACGCGAACCGGTCCCCACTTCGCTCGAAAACGCTCTTTAATTCCCGGGTACCGTTGTGGCAAAAGTCGTCATGTCGCCTTTCGGGCGCTTGTCGAGGATCTGCTGGCCTTCGATCATATAGAACACGGTTTCCGCGATATTGGTGGCGTGATCGCCGATCCGTTCGATGTTCTTGGCGCAGAACATCAGGTGGATGCAGAAAGAGATGTTGCGCGGATCTTCCATCATATAGGTCAGCAGTTCGCGGAACAGCGAGGTGCAGATGGCGTCGACTTCCTCGTCGCCCTTCCAGACCGTCATCGCCGCCGGCAGATCGTGCGCCGCGTAGGCGTCGAGCACGGATTTGACCTGCGACTGCACCAGGTCGGTCATATGTTCGAGGCCGCGGATCAGTTTCAGCGGCTGGAAATCGCTTTCCAGCGCCGCGACCCGCTTGCCCATGTTCTTGGCAAGGTCGCCGATCCGTTCGAGATCGGTGGCGACCCGCATGGCGCCGACGATTTCGCGCAGGTCCACCGCCATCGGCTGGCGCCGGGCGATGGTCAACACCGCGCGTTCCTCGATCACGCGCTGCAGGTTGTCGATTTCGGCGTCGGCGGCGACGACACGCTGGCCGAGCGCGACGTCGCGGCGGATCAGCGCATCGACGGATTCGACGATCATGCGTTCGGCGAGGCCGCCCATTTCCGCGACCAGCCGGGTCAATTCCTGCAGGTCGCTGTCGAACGCCTTGGCGGTATGTTCAGAAGCCATGTTTGTCTCCATTAATGTGGTGGTTCAGACGTTCTCTTCACCGGTGCCGCGAGTCCATCAAGAGAACGTCTGAACCAAAGCACATTAAAAAATTATAGTTTGCTAGTGCCCCTTTTGAATCCGAAGTTCGCCAAAGAACGCGCGTCAACGGGAAGCGAACTTCGGATCCAGGGCACTAGCCGAACCGGCCGGTGATGTAGTCCTGGGTGCGTCGATCGCTCGGCGAGGTGAATATCCTGTCGGTTTCGCCGAATTCGATCAGCTCGCCAAGGTACATGAAGGCGGTATGATCCGACACGCGCGCGGCCTGCTGCATGTTATGGGTGACGATGACAATCGTGTAGTCCGTCTTCAACTCGTCGATCAGTTCCTCGATCTTGGCGGTCGAAATCGGATCCAGCGCCGAACACGGTTCGTCGAACAGGATCACTTCCGGCCGGACCGCGACAGTGCGTGCGATGCAGAGCCGCTGTTGCTGCCCGCCGGACAGACTGAGGCCGTTGGCGTTGAGCTTGTCCTTGACCTCGTTCCACAAAGCGCCTCGCTGCAGCGCCTGCTCCACGCGACCGTCTATTTCGCTTTTGGGCAGCTTTTCGTAAAGCCGGATGCCGAAGGCGATGTTTTCATAGATCGTCATCGGAAACGGTGTCGGCTTCTGGAACACCATGCCGACCCGCGCCCGCAGCAGATTCAAGTCCAGCCCTGGTTCGAGAATGTTCGCGCCATCAAAGAGCACCTGGCCCTCCGCACGCTGACCGGGGTAGAGATCATACATCCGGTTGAGAACACGCAGCAACGTCGACTTGCCGCAACCGGATGGACCAATGAAGGCGGTGGCTTCGTTGGCATATAAAGGAAGGGTTATGCCTTTCAGCGCCTTGGACTCTCCATAGTAGAAGTCGAGATTCCGGATGGCGATCTTGTCCCGAAGCGCCGAGGCGCTCGCCGCATGCGGGGTGACGATCGGCGCCGTAGCAGTCGTTGCCAAGTTCATGATGTCTTCCTCGTGCGGGTGAGCGCGCGTGCCGTGATGCTCATGGCGAGGACGGCGAGCGTGATGATGAGTGCTCCCGTCCATGCCAGGTCCTGCCAGTCCTTGTAGGGGCTGAGCGCAAATTGGAAGATAACGGCGGGCAGACTCGGCATCGGCGCGTTGAGATTGGTGGTGAAGAACTGGTTGTTGAGCGCGGTGAACAGCAGCGGCGCGGTCTCGCCGCTGATCCGCGCGACCGCGAGCAGAAGACCGGTAATGATGCCGGCACGTGCCGCGCGATACGCGACCTGCCGGATCATCAGCGATCGGGGCAAGCCGATCGACGCCGCAGCCTCGCGCAAGGTGTCGGGCACCAGCGTTAACATGTCCTCGGTCGTGCGCACCATCACGGGAATCACAAGCACGCCCAGCACCACGGCTCCCGCAATTCCGGAGAAATGTCCCATCGGGCGAACCATCAATTCATAGATGAACAGGCCGACCACGATCGATGGCGCGCTAAGCAGGATGTCGTTGATAAAGCGAACCAGGCTGGTCAGGCGACCGTGCCGCCCATATTCAGCCATGTAGGTTCCGGCGAGCACCCCGATCGGCGCGCCTATCACCAGCGCCAGTGCGGTCATAATCAGGCTGCCGACGATCGCGTTGAGCAGCCCGCCGACGGCTCCCGGCGGGGGCGTCATTTCCGTAAAGACGCGAAGCGACAGCCCGCTAAATCCTTGCCAGAACAGCACGCCGAGGATCAATGCGAGCCAGGCCAGACCGATCGAGGTGGCACCATAAGACGCGACAGCGGCAAGCACATTGCGTCGGCGGCGCGCGGCATAAAGTTTGGCGTCCATCAGCCGATCCTCCGCTCGATGCGAAGCAGCAGGTAGCGCGCGATCGCCAGAACGATGAATGTAATGACGAAGAGGATGAGCCCGAGAGCGATGAGCGAAGACGTATAAAGGTCTCCTACGGCTTCGGTGAATTCATTGGCGATCGTCGCCGATATCGTCGTGCCCGGCGCGAGCAGCGAGGTCGAAATCTTGTGCGCGTTGCCGATGACAAACGTAACCGCCATCGTTTCGCCAAGCGCGCGTCCGAGGCCCAGCATGACGCCGCCGATGACGCCGATGCGGGTGTATGGAAGTACAACGTAGCGCCAGACCTCCCACTGGGTCCAACCGAGCCCATATGCCGCTTCCTTCAGGACCGGCGGAACCGCGTCGAACACGTCTCGCGAAATCGAGGTGATGAACGGCAACACCATGATCGCCAGGATGAGGCTGGCGGTCAGGATGCCGATCCCGAACGGCGGCCCCTCGAACAGTGTCGACAGCACCGGTACATTCTCGAACGCGGCGATCACGAACGGCTGCACATGGGCCTGCAGGAACGGCGCAAAGACGAACAAACCCCAAATTCCGTAGATGATGCTGGGGATTCCCGCGAGCAATTCGATGGCAATCCCGATCGGACGGCGCAACGACATCGGGCAAAGCTCGGTCAGGAACATGGCGATCATCAGCCCGAACGGCACTGCAATCAGCATGGCAATCAGCGATGTTATGATCGTGCCGTAGATCGGGGCGACCGCCCCGAATTTTTCGGTAACCGGGTTCCAGCTTTGCGTGACGAGGAAACTGAATCCGAATTCCTGGAACGCCGGCATCGCCCCCAGAAAGAGCGAGACGATCACCCCGCCAAGGACGACCAGCACGAATACCGCCGCCGCTTTGGTGATCTGATGGAAGGCAATATCGCCGATCCTGAGCCTGTTCAGAACCCGCGCCCGCTCCGCGACGACCTGCGCCTTCACCCCGGTCTCCTGCCAAGCCACGTCAACCACGACCCCGCCTCCCGGTGCGCTTAGTGGAAATCAACCGGCAGGGCATCGCCACAACCAGAGTACATCGAAATAGAGAAAGGGGGAGCGATGGCTCCCCCTGTCCCGGAAACATCAGTTGGATGCTGCAAACAGCGGCTTGCCGCTGCCGTCCTTGATTTCGGTCGACCACATTTTCTGAATGGCGGTCACGACCTTGTCCGGCATCGGCACATAGTCGAGTTCCTCTGCCATCTTGTCACCCTTCTTGTAGGCCCAGGCGAAGAACTTCAGCGCCTCGGTGGCCGCCGCCGGATCCGGCGGCTGGGTGTGGATCAGGATGAAGGTGGCGCCGGCGATCGGCCACGACGTGGCGCCCGGCTCGTCGGTCAGGATCACGTAGTAATGGTCGGCCTTTTCCCAGTCGGCATTTGCCGCCGCAGCCTGAAACGCCGCCGCACTCGGCTCGACGGTTTTTCCGTCCTTGTTGATCATGCTGACCGAGGTCATCTTGTTCTGCTTGGCGTAGGCGTATTCGACATAGCCGATCGCGCCCTTGGTGTTGGCGACATTGTTGGCCACGCCTTCGTTGCCCTTGGCGCCGATGCCAGCCGGCCATTCCACCGACGTGTTCGCGCCAACCTTCGACTTCCAGTCCGCGCTCACCTTCGAAAGATAGTCGGTCCAGATGAAGGTGGTGCCCGATCCGTCGGAACGGTGAACCACGACGATCGCCTGCTTGGGCAGCTTGGCCGAGGGATTAAGCTTGGCAATCGCCTCATCGTCCCAGGACTTGATCTCGCCCAGGAAAATCTTCGCAAGCGTCACGCCGTCGAGTTTGAGGTCGCCCGACTTCATGCCTTCGAGATTGACGACCGGCACATCGCCGCCGACCACCGTCGGGAACTGGACCAGACCGGATTTGGTCAACTCTGCCGGCTTCAACGGCATGTCGGAGGCGCCGAACGTCACGGTCTTGGACTGAATCTGCTTGATTCCGCCACCCGATCCGATCGACTGGTAGTTCATCCCGTTGCCGGTCTCCTTCTTGTAGGCATCCGCCCACTTGGCATAGATCGGATAGGGGAATGTCGCGCCCGCGCCGGAGATATCCAGGGCGAGGGCCGGCAGTGCCGATGCGGCGACCAAGCCGGCAGCTAAGGTCATCTTAAGAGATCTCATGAGTTCCTCCTGGTATGAGCGGGGTCCATGCCCTGATCGTCAATTCCCGCCTTGTTCGCTCGAAGATCGTCCGCGCTAGAACGGCAGACCCTTGCTCACGAGGTACAGCAGGTAGCTAGTCACCAAGACAGCACCGATCAAAAAGCCGGCCGTGAGAGTTCGCCGTTCCATCGATCAACGTCTCGACCTAGGCTCGATGCTGGTACGAGCTGGCGATCAACGTTTTATGATGTTTGGATGACAGCTGGATGACAAACCCAAGCCATTGAAATCGCTTGAGTTCAGGCGGTTTCGCCAGTCTTCGCCTGGGGAAAACAGGCGGTGAAGGTCGCCCCGTTTTTCGGCACGCTTTCGATCAAAAGCCGGCCGCGATGACGGGCAAGGATATGTTTCACAAGGGATAAACCGAGTCCGGTTCCACCTTGCGCACGGCTGTCGCCGACGTCGACCCGGTAGAAGCGCTCGGTCAGCCGCGGCAGATGTTCGGGCGCAATGCCGGGGCCGAAATCGCGCACCATGACGCGGACTTCGGGGGCGCCTTCGCCCGACATCGCCGAGGTGAGCGAGACGACGACCTTGCCGCCCGACGCGCCGTATTTCAGCGCGTTCTCGATCAGGTTCTCGAACAGCCGCAACAACTCCTCGCGATCGCCCGCGATCGACACCGGCGCGTCCGGCAGATCGATATCGACCGTGACCTGACGTTCCCGCGCCAACGGCTCCAATCCGTCCGCGACCTGCCGGATGATCGGCACGATATCCACCAGCGTGTCGGGGCGGACATGGGCGGAGAGTTCGACCCGCGACAGCGACAATAAATCGTCGATCAGCCGCGCCATCCGCGTCGCCTGCGTGTGCATGATGCCGAGAAAGCGCTCGCGCGCCTTGGCATCGTCCTTGGCCGGGCCCTGCAGCGTATCGATAAAGCCCGAAAGCGCGGCCAGCGGCGTGCGCAATTCATGACTGGCATTGGCCACGAAATCGGCGCGCATTTCCTCGACCCGGCGCAGCGGCGTCTGATCGTGGAACGTCATCAGCATGCATTTGTCGGTGCCGCCGAACAGGGTCGGCACCGGCACCGGCGTGATGATCAATTCCATCCAGCGATCGACCGGCACGTGATCGAGATAGGTCGCGCGCCTGGTTTCCGTGGTCGCGATGGCTTCGCGGAGCGCGGTGATGATTTCGGGCGAGCGCAGCGCGAACTGGGCGAGTTCGTTCTTGCGCAGCGCCGGCGCCAGCTGCGCCGCGGCCGCATTGAGGTGAATGACGCGCCCGGCGCGGTCGAGCAGCACCGCGGGATCCGGCATGCCGGCCACCACGGCGCTTACCGCTGCGGTTTCGACCGGATTGACGCCGCGGACATCTTCACGCGACGCGACGGCATTGTGCAGTCGCCACGGCACCAGCGCGGCCGCGGCGATGCAGATGAAGACCGCGGCGGCACGCACCGGCGACAGTTCGCCGAACACGACGAGCACCGCCAGCGCCAGACCGGCGGCGAGCAGAATAATGGCCGAATGCCGCAAGCGATCCGGCCACGGCGAGAAGAAGGTGGAAGAAGGAGCGTCTATCGCCATCGTGCTGGCTCTGTCCCTGGTCGGGTCCGCTTCGTCAGGCGCCGGGGTCCGCGCGCTCTCTCACATAGGCGGCCTTGCCCGCCGGCTCGGCGCCGAGCCCCGGGCTCGCCTGCCGCAGGCGCTTCATTCGCGCCCCCACTATAACTTCTCGAAACGTCAGCAAGATTACAGATATGACAAAGGGCGCAATATAATAGAGCAGACGGAACAACAGCATCCCCGCGAGCAGGTCTTCCCTGTCCATCTGCCACAGGCCGACCAGCATGGCGGCATCGAACACGCCGAGCCCGCCAGGGGAATGGCTGGCGAAGCCCAATAGCGTCGCCGAGACAAAGATAACCGCGACCACGACGAAGCCGAGGTTGGGTTCGTCCGGCACCAGCACGTACATCGCCAGCGCGCAAAAGCTGAGATCGACAATTCCGATCGCGATCTGCAGCAGCGTCAGCGGGCCGCCCGGCAGCACCACGGTCCAGGGCCCGCGACCGACCCGCCTCGGCTGCATCCAGACCCAGACCACATACGCAACCAGCCCAACGATGATCCCGAATGCGACGATGCGGTTGAGCCAGGGCGGCATCTGATCGATCGCCGCGGCCGCTTCCGGATGATAGGCGATCCCCAGTCCCAGTACCGCGGCATTGCCGAGCCAGAACGTCAGGCCGGCCAGGAAACAGATCTTTGCGACGTCGATCGCATTTAATCCCCAAGCGGAATAAATCCGATAGCGGACCGCGCCTCCGGTAAAGACGCTGGCGCCGACATTATGCCCGATCGAATAGCTGGTGAAGGCCGCGAGCGCGTTGACGCGGTAGGGAATATCGCTGCGGCCGATCGCGCGAACCGCGAACAGGTCATAGAAGGTCAGCGTGAAATAGCCTGCCGCCACGAACAACGCCGCCAGCCCGATCGAGCTGGGCTCGGTCTGCTTGATGGCCTCGATCACCTCGTCGACATCGATGCCGCGGAGCATATGGAAAAGCACGTAGCACGCGATGCCGATGACCGTGACGCTGATCACAACACCTAGCTTATGCAGGATTTGCTTCTGGCGCAGAAACGAGATCGCCCTGCGTATTGCTTCAAGCATCTCCACCTCGAATTACGATCCCACGACGACGGCGCCTAAGCGAACTTTGCAACCGCCGGCGCCACGCTTGCTCCCCGACACGACTTGGTAGCGTGTTTTGAGCCGGAGTGGAATTCGCTTGGTGTGAATAAAACGCGCTCCTTCAATATATTAGAGGGATTCGAGACGCCGGAACGCACAGTTTTTGCTGCATTCGCTCCGGCAAGGCAAAGCCCCCAGCCGCAACTTGCGCACGGGGTCGTGAAGTTTTCGTGATTTCGGGCGGCCGGTTTGGCCGAAAGCCACTGGAAAAGTCAGCCAATCGGCCTCGCATCCTTCGCAGCCGATAAATCTCAAGCCGCCGGCGCATCGCGCGAAAGCGCCCAGTCGCGCAGCCACGACCCCACCGCGCAACCGGCCAGATACAAGGCAAACATGATGAGGCCAAGGTCGAGCCAATAGCCTGGGCGGCCGGGGATCACCCGCGCAAGCGCCAGCGCGACAAGCGCCGCCGCCAACACCGCCAGCCACCGTGCCGTCCGCTTCGATACGCCTTGACCGCGATGAACCACGGCGATCCAGCCCATCGCCAGACCCAGCAACAGCGACGCCAGCAGCCAAGTCCAATGAAATGTCACCAGATATGCCATCGCTATTCCCTCACCATGAAATCGATGCGGCGGTTCTGCGCCTTGCCTTCGTCGGTATCATTGGCGGCGACCGGCTTGGTGCTGCCGTAACCCATTGCGGTGAACCTGCCCGCCGGCAAGCCGGCTTTCACCAGGTAGTCCGTAACCGCCTGCGCGCGTTTTTCGGACAGCGCCTGGTTGAAGGCATCTTCGCCATCGGCGTCGGTGTGTCCCGCAATCTCGATATTGGCGGTCGGACAGCGCAGCGCCGTTTCGACCAGGCGGTCGAGCAGCCCGGCTGAATCCGGATCGATGCTGGCGCGCCCGGATTCGAAGCGAATTTTTCCCTTGGCCAACAGATCCGAAAACAGCTGCTGGCATACGGTGGCATCCACCGGCGCGGCCGCGGGTTTGACCGAAATCTCGGCCTTGAACTGCCAGCCCTGCGGGAAATCCTTGCCGAGGCCGGCCCGGATCTGAGCCGCCGCCGCGTCATAGAAGGCGTCGCCCGAGAGCTTTACCTCCCGATCGGTCACCACCAGCGTGCCCGTCGACAGCCGCGACAGCGCGCCGAGCGCCGGCGCCACCGCGCTTGCGAATCCGGAGGGCGCGCCGACGCTGGCCTTGAGATTGTCGACCACTTTTTCGCTGAAGAATTTGCGCCCCGCCGCCGTCGCGAGCGCGGCATGGACGTTGTTGTCAGGCACATAGCCGGTCAGCGTCAGCGTCACCGCGACAGGATCCTTGTAAGCCTGAAAGATATAAGGCGGCGCCTTGATCTCATTGGCTGCGACCGAAAAGCCCTCGGGGAGATTTTTCAGCGCCGCCGCGATCGCTTCCCGGCCGCCGAGGTCGCGCGCCATGCCGGAAAGGCTGACCTTGGTGTCTGAAAGGGTGATCTTGCCATCCTTCAATTTTCCGATCTGATCGAGCAGCAACTGCGCGGCATTGTCGAAGCGCGGCGGCGCGCCCCGCGACAGATTCATCTGATCGACCACTTCGACGCCGCCGAGACCGGCGCGGGCCGCCTCGAACAACCTGCCCTTGCTGGCCGGCAAGGGCGCACTACCGCGTAATGTAACCCTGACGACGTCCCGTTCCGCCGACCAGACGAACGGCTTGGCTTCGGGAACGAGGCGGGTTTCGTCGTTGACCTGCCGAACGCCCGGTACGGCTTGCACCGCGGCCACCGCGCTGCGACGGCCATCTTCCGAGAACGCGTCCGCGGCAAAGGTGACGTCGCGGCCGGCAACCGCGATCCTGGTCTTGTCGAGCACGCTATCCTTAAGCGCTGACGTAGAGCGGGCGGCCAGGTCGGATTCCAGGGGTGGGGTGCTTGTCCAGGCCGCGATCGCCCAAAAGACGACCAGTGGAATCACGCCGGGCCACCATTTGCTACTCCACCTGAAAAGTCCGTGCATTCGATGTCCCGCGGGTCTGAAATACAGAGAAAACAAACCCTTGCGAGGCTGTCAAACTGGAAATAGCACGGAATAGTCCGCTCAGCGGACAGCCATTCGAATAACTGTTTCTTCAGCGGTTTTCCCGCTAGTCTAGATTCGCCATCGCATCCCAACCAGTCAGCCACGCCTTAATGAAGCGTTTCGCAACAACGCAACTTCTCGCGGCGCTTTGCCTGCTTCACCCTCGATGACGGTTATCGCGACAACCGGAATTCCGCGCTGCCGGTGATGCGTGAGTTTGACGCACCCTGCACCGTCTACGTCGCCAGCGACTTCGCCGAAGGTACCGGCCGGCTGTGGTGGATCGCGCTGGAGATGGTGATCGCCAGCCACCGGCGCCAATCGTAGCGGAGGTGGCACCTCCATCACCCAAACGCTAAGCCGCGGCGTATGGGTCCCTGCGTTCGCAGGGGGTGTGTTCCTTGACTAGTCCAAACTCCGCGCCCAAAAGCATCGGCAAAACCCGAGGGAGAAAAACATATGTTCAAGGATCTGTTTTCGCTAAAAGGCCGCGTCGCGCTGGTGACCGGCGGATCGCGCGGCATCGGCAAGATGATAGCAGCCGGATTTCTCAGCCAGGGCGCGGCGAAGGTCTACATATCAGCGCGCAAGGCCGGAGCGTGCGAGGCGACCGCGAAAGAACTGACGGCCGAATATGGCGGCGAATGCATCGCGCTGCCGATCGATATTTCCACCATGGCCGGCATCGAGATGCTGGCGACCGAAATCAAAAAGCGCGAACAGAGGCTGGATATTCTGGTCAACAACGCGGGAGCCGCGTGGGGCGCCGATTTCGACGAATTTCCGGAGAGCGGCTGGGACAAGGTGATGAACCTCAACCTCAAGACGCCGTTCTTCCTGACCAAGGCGCTGGCCGCGCCGTTGCGCGCCGCCGCGACCGCGGAAAGGCCCGCCAAGGTCATCAACATCGCCTCGATCGACGGCATCTTCGTCAACCCGATGGAGACCTATTCCTATGCCGCGAGCAAATCGGGACTGATTCATTTGACCCGCCGGATGGCCGTGAAACTGATCCGCGACCACATCGTGGTATCGGCGATCGCGCCGGGGCCTTTCAAGTCCGACATGAACAAGGCGGCGCGCGACAACGCCGATGAGGTGTCGAAGCGCGTGCCGTCCGGCCGCATCGGCACCGACGAGGACATGGCGGGCGCTGCGATCTATCTCGCCTCGCGCGCCGGAGATTATGTGGTCGGCGCCACCATCGCGGTCGACGGCGGCATCGTCTACGCGAATGCGGGCATCAAGGGAGACGGCGGGGATTAGCGGTGGCGCGACAACCACCAGCCGTCATACCCCGCGGAGGCGGGGTATCCAGTAATCTGCAGCTTGCATGAGCGGGCGCGAGCGTTTTCGCAAATTGACGTCTGTGTTTACTTGATCATCCGCTTTCGCGGATGATGACGTCCATTACGCGGGATGAACCTCACGTCTCGATCTTCACATACTCGAAATCGCCCGGCTTGTTGTCGATCCCGACCTTGGGCGGCGAAATCCACGTGGCGAATTCGCCGATCCCGGTCACCGGCGTCATCAGTGAGCGATGAAATCGCCATCGTCCGAAGAGGGCAGCCACTCGCTCTTTCGCGCTGTTCCAGGTGGCGTCGTCGATCAGCACGCCGTCCGGCGTCGCGTTGATGTCCTTGAACTCACCGATCTGGCGATGGAACGCGACGTTCGGCAGCGTCAGCTTGAAGTCGTAGCCGGCGAGCGAAATGATCTTGTTCCAGCGCAGCATGCCCTTGGCACAGTCCTGGGTGTAGTCGTCGCGCAGCCGCATGTTGAGCGCGGTGAGCGCCGGTTCGTCGACGCGCTTGATCTCGCCGTTCACCAGCTTGAGAACGGGATAAGTGCTGTTCTGCAGCCGGTGATCGTCGTCGATCTGGGTCTCGCGATAACGGCCCTTGATGCCGGCATTGTAGGCGTTCGCGCCATTGGTCGAAACCTCCGAGCCGAACAGGTCGAGCGAGAGCGAGTAATGCAGGTTCAGCTTCTTCTGGATGGTCGGAAGATCGATCACGCCGAGCGCGCGCACCCCGGCGACATCGGAGGGATCGCGTGACCCCGGCGGCCTTCATGGCTTCGCAGGTTCGCTGCACCACGCGGCTGATGCCGGTCTCGCCGACGAACATGTGATGCGCCTCTTCGGTCAGCATGAAGCGGCAGGTGCGCGACAGCGGATCGAAGCCGGATTGCGCCAGCGAGTGCAGCTGCATCTTGCCGTCGCGGTCGGTGAAATAGGTGAACATGAAGAACGACAGCCAGTCCGGCGTCGCCTCGTTGAAGGCGCCTAACATGCGCGGGCTATCGGCGTCGCCGGAGCGGCGGCGCAACAGCTCGTCGGCCTCCTCGCGGCCGTCGCGGCCGAAATATTTCTGCAGCAGGTAGACCATCGCCCAGAGATGGCGGCCTTCCTCGACATTGACCTGGAACAGGTTGCGCAGGTCGTAGAGCGACGGCGCGGTCTTGCCGAGATGGCGCTGCTGTTCGACCGAGGCCGGCTCGGTGTCGCCCTGGATCACGATCAGGCGGCGCAGCATCGCGCGATGCTCGCCCGGCACTTCCTGCCACGCCGGTTCGCCATAATTCTCGCCGAACGGGATCACGCGATTTTCTTCCTGCGGCGCCAGCAGGATGCCCCAGCGATAATCCGGCATCTTCACATAGTCGAACTTGGCCCAGCCGCGCGGATCGACCGAGTAGGCCGTGCGCAGGTAAACCAGCGATTGCTGAAAGCCGTCCGGCCCCATGTCGTTCCACCAGTCGATGTAACCGGGATGCCAGCCTTCCAGCGCCTTGAGCACCTGCCGATCCTCGCTGAGATTCACGTTGTTGGGAATCTTGGTGCTGTAGTCGACGTTCATGATGTTCATGGGGAGGTCTCCCGTGTTGAGGCGAATGCGTTTGGTTCGGCGAATGGCGAGTAGCGAATGGCGAATAGAAAAAGAACTATTCGCTGCTCGCCATTCGCTATTCGCCCCTTAAACCCGCGTCATATCGAACTGCGCCTTCTGGCCGGTGCCATAGCGCCGCAGCGCGCCGTTCTCGCCGACCGCGTTGGGGCGCTGAAAAATCCAGTTCTGCCACGCCGTCAGCCGCGAGAAGATTTTCGATTCCATGGTCTCGGGCCCGACAAAGCGCAAATTGGCTTCCATGCCGGTAAGGCCGTCGGGCGAGAAGCTGGTGCGCTCCTCGAAGAACACCCTGATCTCGTCATCCCAGTCGATATCGTCGAGCGCAAAGGTGATGAGGCCGAGCTGCTCGGCGGCTTCCGCATCGAGCGCCTCGCCGATCCGTTCTCGCGCGCGGTCGAGATCCATTGGGTCGGCCTGGAAGCGCGATTGCAGCCGCGTTAGCCCATGGCTCATCGGATAGGGCCCGAAATTCATCGCTGATAATTCGATGGTCGGCGGCGCGCGATTGTCGCCCTGCTTCTGGCCGATCAGCATGTAGGAGCGGTCGGCGGCAAACACCAGTTCGGCCAGCGTGCCGACGAAGCACGAGCCGGGTTCTACCAGCGTCACCAGCGTGCGCGAGGTGACGTCGATGCGCTTGAGCACCCGCTTCCAGTACTGCCTGATTTCGTTGACCAGCCAGTGCGCCTTGTTGGCTTCCAGAAATGCGTCGCAGGCCAGCACGTTGGCGCGCTCGCCGTGCGACTTGAACACCAGCATCGCGGTCTCGAGTTCGTTGATGCGCAAATGAAGGATCGCGTCGTCGAGTTCGCGCGCCACCTGCAGCGGCCAGAACGACGCGCCTTGCGCGATCAGGCCGTCGATATCGGCGGGTGGGCTTGCGTCCGGCGCCTTGATCGAAATGGTGGCGATGCGCTCGGCGCGATTGATATCGACGCTGACAAGGCCGTAGCGGATGCCGCTGTCGTCGAAGCTGCGCGTCAGGGGAGCAAGCGAAATGCCCTTGCCGTTGCCGTTGCGCTTCGAGGCGGCGGCGAACTCCTTTGAGCGCTCCGCGACCTTTGCCTCGAGCTTGCTGTTCGGCACGATCTCGTCGACCAGGCGCCATGCGACAGCCCGCTTGCCCTTGATGCCCTCCTCGATGGTGCAGAAATAATCGGCGTGATCGCGGCGCACCTTGCGCTTGTCGACCACGCGCGTCAGTCCGCCGGTGCCCGGCAGCACCGCCAGCAGCGGCACTTCGGGCAGCGCCACTGCCGCCGCGCCGTCGTCGGCAAGAATGATGTGATCGGTGGCAAGTGCGAGTTCGTAGCCGCCGCCCGCAGCGGTGCCGTTGATGACCGTGACAAAGCGCTGTCCGGAATTCTCGCTGGAATCCTCCAGGCCGTTGCGGGTCTCGTTGGTGAATTTGCAGAAGTTGACCTTGTGGGCGTGGGTGGCGCCCGCCAGCATGCGGATGTTGGCGCCGGCGCAGAACACGCGATTTTTGCCGGAGCGCAGCAGCACCACCTTGACGCCGGGGTGCTCGAAGCGCAGCCGCTGCACCGCATCCGCCAGTTCGATATCGACGCCGAGATCGTAGGAATTCAGCTTGAGCTGATAGCCTTCGAACAGCCCGCCATTCTCGTCGACATCCATGGTCAGCGTGGCGACGTCGCCGTCGACCCCGAGCTTCCAATGCCGGTAGCGCGACGGATCGGTCTGAAAATCGATGTACCTGGCGCCGCCAGCGAGGACGCGATCTTCAGCGGCCATGGGGCTTCCTCATTTGTTGGTAGGCTGTCTCTTAACATGCATAATAATGCATGTTTTGGGAGAGGTCTAGGGCCGTTCGACCAGTAAAATCTGCATTTTGCTTCATATTACCGGCCGGCCGCGCCGATTTCGACCCAATCCGCCTTGGATAACACCGGTTGCGCCAGTTTGGTCCTGAGCAGCGCCGCGAGCGCTGCGGTCGGAAATCCATCGGCAAACCCGTCGCCGGGGACGCTCGCCTTGCGCGCGGCAAGCGTGTCGAGTTCGCCCAGCGCCTCGCCCAACAGCCGCGCGGCCGCATGCGGCTTCATCATCCGGAGCCTGAGATTGGCGTTGGCGATCTGGATGCAGGCGCGCAGCAGGATCCGCTCGCGTCCGCCCTGCGGCGCCGCCGCCCACACCGCCTCCAGGATCTCCTGCGCTTCCCAGAAATATCCGGCGTTGTTGAGCGCAATGCCATAACGCAGCGCCGGATGCCGCGCCGGGACGAAGTCGCGGAATCGCGACGGTACCAGCGCCTTGGCCTGCCATAACGTATCGTGATCGGCTTCGGCCTCCGCGGTCTCGCCGGGAACATAGGCCCATTGCGGCAGCGGAAGATTGGCGGCGGTTGCGGGAGGGATGCTCATTGCGGCATCGCCATGGCCGATGCGTTACGCGGCTCGCCCCTGCGTGCCTTCATGCATGTACAAAATGCGTTCTGCAAATTCCGAAATCGCATTGAGCGTCGCCTCCGGCGCTTCACGAAATGGCGAATGTCCGGCACCCGGAATCATCGTCACCTCGACCGGACAATAGCATTCTTCCTGCGCGATCTCGATCTGGCGGATTGTCCCATACTGGTCGTCGGCGCCTTGCAGGATCGCAACCGGCACCCGTATGTAGGCGAGATATTCCGAAATATCCCAGCTGCGAAATTTTGGATCGAGCCAGGCGCCGTTCCAGCCGTAGAACGCGTTGTCGACGTCGCGGTGCCAGCGCGCCAGTTTTGTCTTGAGACCGGTGGTCTCGTAGGCGGTTTTGATCTCCGCGATCGAGGTCACGGAGATGTCTTCGACGATGAAATGCGGCGCGATCATCGCGAGCCCGCGCACGCGGTGATCTCTGGACGCCGCCGGCATAGATCGCCGCGATCGAAGCGCCGTCGGAATGCCCGAGCAACAGTCCGCGGCGAAAGCCGATGGCGTCGAGCAGCTTTGGCAATATTTCGAGCGCTTCGATGTGCATGTAGTCGAGCGGCCGCGGCAAGGTCACCGGCGTTGAGGCGCCATAGCCCGCGCGCGAATACACGAGCACGCCTGCTGCCGTGGCGGCCTGAAGCCGGTCCGGAAAATCTCCCCACAGCCCGGCGGACCCCAAGCCTTCGTGCAGCATGACAATGGTCGGCGCGTCATCGGGCGCCGGACCGATCATGCGGTATTCGAGATCGGAAGCGCCGATGTTGAGGAAGCCGGAGGGCGCGAGGGTCGTCATGTCGCCCACGCTCTTCGCGGCATCGCAAGTTGCGCCCTCTCCCCATGAGCTCGGTCGTTCCCTCCCCCCTTGTGGGGGAGGGTTAGGGAGGGGGGTAAGCCGCACGGGCAGTGCTCGTGGGCTACCCCCCTCTCCAGCTCTCCCCCACAAGGGGGGAGAGAGCAGATTGTGCTTCGTGTCGACGCGTCGAATATCACTCGACGAGCACATCATGGTTTCGCCGCATCCCCATCCCGCAACTTGAACCGCTGGATTTTCCCGGTCGCGGTTTTCGGCAAGCTGTCGACGACATCGATCCAGCGCGGATATTTCCACACCCCGATCTTCTGCTTGACGTGCTCCTTCAGCGCCTCATGCAGGCCATCGGTTTTCGCGTCTGCCCGCAGCACCACGAACGCCTTCGGCTTCAGCAATCCTTCCGGATCGGCTTCCGGCACCACGGCGGCCTCCAGCACCGCGGGATGGGTGATCAGCGCGCTCTCGACCTCGAACGGCGACACCCAGATGCCGGACACCTTGAACATGTCGTCACTGCGGCCGCAGAAGGTGTAGCGGCCGTCGGCGTCGCGAATGTATTTGTCGCCGGTGCGGGTCCAGTGGCCCTCAAAAGTCTGGCGGCTCTTGCTGCGCTGATTCCAGTAGCCTTCGCCGGCGGAGGGCGCATCGACCAGCAGTTCGCCGACCTCGCCATCGGGCACATCGTCTCCGGCTTCGTTCACCAGCCGCACCTTGTAGCCCGGCACCGGGCGGCCCGACGTGCCGTATTTGATATCGCCAGGCGCATTGGAAAGAAAAATATGCAGAAGCTCGGTCGAGCCGACGCCGTCGAGGATGTCGACGCCGAAGCGCGCTTTCCAGCTGTTGCCGACCGATTCCGGCAGCGCCTCGCCGGCGGAGGTGCAGATGCGCAAGCGCGCGCCGCCGCGTTCGTTCTTCAGCGCATCATCGTGAAGCATCGCGGAGAACAGCGTCGGCACGCCGAAGAAAATGCTGGGATGGTATTTGTTCATCAGCGCGAACATCACAGCCGGCGTCGGACGCTCGGAATTGAGAATGGTGGTGGCGCCGACCGACATCGGAAACGTCAGCGCGTTGCCGAGGCCATAGGCGAAAAACAACTTTGCTGCCGACAACCCGACGTCGTCCTCGCGAATGCCGAGCACCTGCCTGGCGTAGGTGTCCGCGGTCGCCGCGAGATTGGAATGCAGATGCCGCACGCCCTTGGGCATGCCGGTCGAACCCGAGGAATACAGCCAGAACGCCGGCTCGTCGGGGTGGGTCGCCGCGGTCGCAAATGAGGCGCTCTCGCCTGCGAGTTCATCGGAGAGCTTTTTGTAGCCGTGCGCATCGTTGCCGGCGACGATGACATGATCGAGATCGGCCATCCGCCCGACCATATCCTTCACCACCGGCAGCAGCGCCTCGGAAATGAACAGCACACGCGCCCGGCAATCCGCCAGCACATAGGCGTATTGATCCGAGGTCAGCAGCGTGTTGAGCGGCACCGGGACAATGCCGGCGCGGATCGCGCCAAGAAACACCGCTGGAAAATCAACCGTGTCGAGCATGATCATCGCGACCCGCTCTTCGCGGCGAACGCCGAGACGGCGCAGCAGGTTGGCGAGCCGGCAACTTTGCTTTTGCAATTCGCCATACGTCAGTTCGGAGACGGTGTCGGTGAAGGCGAGTTTTTCAGCCCGCCCTTCATCGACATTGCGGTCGAGCAGCCAGGTCACCGCGTTATAGGAACCGCTCATGCCGCGCTCCGGTCAGCCAAGCGTGTCACGACGCCTCCTCCCCAGTTTTCTGAATTATAATTCATAGAAAGCCACCAGGCGCGCTTGCTGTCAATCCTCATCGGCATTATGTTTCCGAAAGCGCGCGTTCGCGGCCAAACCGAACAGGGATATGACCGAAAATTCCGAAACCGGCTTTCTCGAGCAGCTCGGCCAGCGGGTCCGCACCATGCGCGCGCTGCGCGGCATGTCGCGAAAGGTGCTCGCAAAAGTCTCCGGCATTTCCGAACGCTATATCGCCCAGCTCGAAAGCGGCAAGGGCAACGTCTCGATCGTGCTGTTGCGCCGGGTGTCGAACGCGATGGGCGCGCATCTCGAAGACCTCATTCCCGCAACCGAACCGGCGCCGGACTGGCCGGTCATTCGTGACCTCGTGCGCAAGGCGACACTGAGCCAGATCGCGCAGGCCAAGGACGTTCTCGCAGGTCTTGGTCACGGCGGCTCACTGCAGCGGCGGATGTCGTTTGCCGGCATCGCCCTGATCGGCCTGCGCGGCGCCGGCAAATCCACGCTCGGCAAAATGCTGGCGAAGAAAATCGGCTGGAGCTTTGTGGAATTGAACAAGGAGATCGAGGCGCAGAACGGATTGTCGGTCGCCGAGATCATCGCGCTCTACGGCCAGGAAGGTTTTCGCCGCATGGAGCAGGCGGCGCTCGGGCAATTGCTGGCGCGAAAAGAGCTGATGGTGCTGGCGACCGGCGGCGGCATCGTCTCCGAGCCTTTGACCTTCGACCTGATCCTGTCGTCGTTCTACACCATCTGGCTGAAGGCCGAGCCGGAAGAACACATGGCGCGGGTGCGGAGCCAGGGCGATTTGCGCCCGATGGCGGACGATCGCTCGGCGATGGCGGAATTGCGCACCATCCTGCGGAGCCGCGAGCCGCTCTATGCCCGCGCCTCCGCCGTGGTCGACACCGCGGGTCTTAGCGTGGACAACGCCGCCGCGCGTTTGATCGACGCGGTCGCACCGGTGCTGCAAGACGAAGCGCGGATGTTCGCGCGCGGTTGCTAATGCTCGTGTCCCGGACGCGGTGCAGCGCCGCTTCGCGCTGCGCGCAGACCGGACCACGGTGCTAGATGACCCTAATTGCGCGCACCACGCCGACATGCGCGTCGAAGACGCGCATCAACGTGCTGATGGCGTTGCGCAGTCCGACGAGCTTTGCGATACAGCTAGTAGTTGATTTCGACTGCCAAGCGATCCATTCGGCACGGAGACCGCCGCCATGATGAGCCAGGAACAGAATGACCTGATGACCCGGACCGGACCTGAGGACGCCTGCGGGAAATTGATGCGGATGTACTGGCAGCCGGCGGCGCTGGTCGACGAGTTGCAGGGGCCGCGCCCGGTCAAGGCGATCAAATTGCTGGGCGAAAATCTCGTGCTGTTTCGCGATCAGCAAGGACGTTACGGCCTGATCGAGCGCCATTGCGCGCATCGCGGCGCCGACCTTGCGTTTGGCCGTCTGGAGAACGGCGGCCTGCGCTGCGCCTTCCACGGCTGGCTGTTCGACGTGTCAGGCCAATGCCTCGAAACGCCGGCCGAGCCCAAGGACTCCGTGCTGTGCAAGAACATCACGCAGCGCGCCTACCCGGTGATTGAGAAGAGCGGAATCCTCTGGGCTTATCTCGGCGAAGGCGAGCCGCCGGCATTTCCGGAAATCGACTGTTTTGTCGCGCCGGATAGCCATACCTTCGCGTTCAAGGGCCTGTTCGGCTGCAACTGGTTGCAGGCGCTCGAGGTCGGCATCGACCCCTCGCATGCCTCGTTCCTGCATCGTTTTTTCGAGGACGAAGATCCCGCAGCCGCCTACGGCAAGCAGTTCCGCGGCGCGTCCGCCGGCAGCGATATGCCGATGACGAAAATCCTGCGCGAATATGACCGGCCCATTATCAATGTCGAGCACACCGAATACGGGCTGCGGCTGATCGCGCTTCGCGAGATCGACGATGAGCGCACCCATGTGCGCGTCACCAATCAGCTGTTCCCGCATGGATTTGTCATCCCGATGAGCACCGAGATGACCATTAGCCAGTGGCACGTGCCGGTGGATGACGAGAATTGCTACTGGTATGCGATCTTCACCAGCTATTCGGCGCCGGTCGACAAGAACAAGATGCGGGACCAGCGCCTCGAGCTGTATGAGCTTCCCGACTATCGTTCGCGCAAGAACAAATCGAACGATTACGGTTTCGATCCGCATGAGCAGGAGACCGCGACCTTCACCGGCATGGGCGCCGACATCAACGTGCACGATCAGTGGGCGGTCGAATCGATGGGCGCGATCCAGGACCGCACCCGGGAACATCTAGGCACCTCCGACAAGGCCATCGTCCAGTATCGCCGGCTGTTGCGGCAGGAAATCGAGAAGGTCGCTTCCGGCGCAAAACCGTTCATGTGTCTCGACGCCGCGCATGCGCGAAGCATCCAGGGTCCCGCCACCATGGACGGCATCGGACCGACGCGAGGGTGGGAAACCTTCTGGATGGAGGTCGACGTGAAGCGGCGTCGCGGCGCGCCATGGGCGGCGCCTGTCCCTGCCGAGATCGCCGACAAGGTGCCGCATCTCAGGGCGGTTTAGTGATGGCGCATCCGGTTCGGCTTCCGCTGGGGGCGACGCGTTGAGTTTCGTTGAACGTCACGGTCTGTGGTCGAACGAGCAGAAAGAGGCGGCGCGCCGCCTTCGCAAAATCGTCGAAGAGCAAAAGCTCGAAGTCATCCGGCTGTCTTTCCCCGATCAGCACGGGATTCTGAGGGGCAAGACCCTGGTCGCGAGCGAGGCGCTGCGTTCGCTGGAGAGCGGATGCACCATCACCACGACGATGCTCGCCAAGGATACCTCCCATAAAACCGTATTTCCGGTGTTCACCGCCGGCGGCGGTTTTGGGATGCGGGAAATGGAAGGCGCCGCCGACGTTCTGATGGTGCCGGATCCCTTGAGTTTTCGCGGTTTACCGTGGGCGTCGGCCACCGGCTGGCTGCTCTGCGATATCCATTTCGCCGACGGCCGGCCGGTCCCGTTCGCGACCCGCCATCTCTACAGATCGGTGCTCGCTGACCTCGCAAAGCGCGGCTACGACTTCGTCGCCGGGCTGGAGGTCGAATGCCATATCTTCAAGCTCGAAGACGCCAGAATGTCGCCGGAGGATGCCGGCCAGCCGGGTCAGCCGCCGTCGGTCAGCCTGCTGTCGCACGGCTATCAATATCTGACCGAACAGCGCTACGACCAGATGGAGCCGGTGCTCGAGATCGTCAGGCGCGACATCCTGGCGCTTAACCTGCCGCTGCGATCGATCGAGGTCGAATTCGGTCCGAGCCAATGCGAATTCACGTTCCAGCCGACGGTGGGCCTCGAGCCCGCCGATAACATGATTCTGTTGCGCAGCGCCGTGAAGCAAATCTGCCATCGGCACGGCTATCACGCGACCTTCATGTGCCGCCCGAAACTTCCGAATGTCGTGGCGTCCGGATGGCATCTTCATCAATCGATCGTATCGCGCGGCAGCGGCGACAACGCCTTCATGACCAAGGACAGCGGCGAGATCCTGAGCGCGTTCGGCCGTAACTATCTCGGCGGGCTGTTGCAGCATGCCCGTGCGGCTTCCGTGTTCTCGACGCCGACCATCAACGGCTACAAGCGCTATCGTTCCTATTCGCTGGCGCCGGACCGCGCGATCTGGGGCCGCGACAACCGAGGCGTGATGATCCGCGTGCTCGGCGGTCCCGGCGATCCCGCGACCCGCCTTGAAAACCGGATCGGCGAGCCCGCGGCCAATCCGTATCTCTACATGGCGTCGCAAATTCTCTCCGGGCTGGATGGCGTCGATAAAGGGCTCGATCCCGGGCCGTCGGCGGACACGCCCTATGAAACGAAGGCCGCGCCTGCTTGCCGAAGACGCTGCAGGAAGCGGTGTCGGCGCTAAAGGACGATCAGCTTTTTTCGCGAGGCGCTGGGTTCGGAGTTTGTCGACTATTACGTCCACATCAAGACGCACCGCCGTGGCAAAGGCCGCCTCGAGTTCTTCCGGGCCGCGGATCGTCACCACCGGACTGATTTCGCTTCCTGTGCCGGAGCCGGCGCGACGGGCTTGTTCGAGGAAGGACTTCGCAAACACCGGATCGGCGCCATTGGCAATCAAGGCGACCCGCCGTGCGGACGGCAGCATGTCGCGGAACAGCTCCACGCATTTGCCATGCGCTTCCGCGGCCATCTGCGACAGGCCCGTGATGTTTGCCCCGGGCCGGGAAGACTTCGACCAAACCCGTCCCGAGCGGATCGCCCGTCAGGATGACGATCGGGATTTCGCGCGTCGCCTGCTTCGCAGCCAGGGCGCAGGGCGTGAACAGAGCCACGATGACGTCGACCTTGAGCCGGACCAGTTCTGCCGCGAGTTCGGGCAACCGGCTGAGCTGTCCTTCCGCCGACCGGAATTCGATAACGTAATGTTGTCCTTCGATGCGACCGAGTTCGCGCAGACCTTCGCGAAGTTCCTTTCCGAACGACGGCACGTCGGCATTGCCGATGACGAGCACGCCTATCCGGTTCATTGCGACTGCTGCGCGCGCGCCGCGAGCGGCCATGCTGTTGCGCCGCCGAGAAGCGCAATAAAATCCCGCCGCTTCATGTTCACCCCCGGCCTCAAGCAAGTGGTGCCCGGCTCAAGCTAGCACGTGGCAGGGATTCCGATACAGCTCGTTGAGCGGCCGGCCGATGTTCGCGCCCGCGGGCAGCGCGCACCCGCACTCAAACCCCGAGATAGCGATGCTGCAAATCGGGCTCGGCGATCAGCTGTTCCGACGTGCCGCTCCACACCGCCCGTCCCCGCTCGATGATGTAATGCCGGTCGGCGATGCGCGTGAGATTCTCGACGTTCTTGTCGATCACCAGCACCGATTGGCCTCGCGCCTTCAGCATCGACAGGCAGTTCCAGATTTCCTCGCGGATCAGCGGTGCCAGGCCTTCGGTGGCCTCGTCCAGGATCAGGAGACGCGGATTGGTCATCAGCGCGCGCCCGATCGCCAGCATCTGCTGCTCGCCGCCTGACAGCGTGTTGCCCATATTATTTCCGCGCTCGGCCAGCCGCGGGAACAACGCGTGGATCTTTTCAATCGTCCATGGGTCGGAACTACCCAGACGATTGCCGCAAGCCGCGACCAGATTCTCGCGCACCGTCAGGTTCGGAAATATCTGGCGCCCCTCCGGCACCAGTCCCATTCCCAGTTGCGCAATCCGAAACGAGGGAAGCTTGCGGACGTCCTGCCCCGCGAACCGGATCGCGCCCGCGCGCGCCGGCGTCAGCCCCAAGATGGACCGGATCGTCGTGGTTTTTCCCATGCCGTTGCGGCCCATCATCGCCACCATCTCGCCCGATCGAACCGACAGCGACAGGCCGAACAGCACCTGGCTCAGGCCGTAACAGGTCTCGATCGCATCGACCTCAAGCAGGGGAGCTGCGTCAGCCATGGCGGGTCACCGCATGCAGTTCGCCGAGATAGGCGCGCCGGACCTCTTCATTGTTGCGGATCGCCGCCGGCACATCGGAAGCGATGACGCGCCCGTAGACCAGAACGGTGATGCGGTCGGCGAGCGCAAACACCGCATCCATGTCATGCTCGACCAGCACGATGGTGACCTCCCGCCGCAATTCCTGCAGCAGCTTCACCATCCGCGCCGATTCGGTGATGCCAAGCCCCGCCATCGGCTCGTCGAGCAGCAACACTTGCGGCTTGGTGGCGAGCGCGACGGCAAGTTCGAGCTCGCGCTGCTCGCCGTGGCTCAATTTCGACACCAGGGTGTCGGCCCGGTTACCGAGTCCAACCCGAACCAATGCGGCGAGCGCGGCGCCTCTGAGCTGGCTTTCCTTGCGGGCATCGCTCCAGAAATAGAAGGAGTGCCCGTCATGCGCCTGCGCCGCCAGCGCGACATTGTCGAGCGCGGTGAAATCCAGCAGCAGCGAGGTGATCTGAAACGAGCGCGCCAGCCCGAGCGCGCTGCGGCGATAGGCCGGCACGCGGGTGATGTCCGCGCCGGCGAGGCGAATGGTACCCGAGTGCGGCAGCAACTGGCCGGTCAACTGGCTGATCAGCGTGGTCTTGCCGGCGCCGTTCGGTCCGATGATCGCGTGCAACTCTCCGCTCGAAACATCGAGCGAGACGTTATCGGTCGCGACGATCCCGCCGAACCGCCGAACCAGCTTCTCAACGCGGAGCAGGGGTTCAGCCACGATGCAGCCTCCCCAACAGTCCGACGATGCCGCCGCGGCCGAACAGCACGATCAATAGCAGCAGCGGGCCCATGATCAGCGCCCAGTATTCAGTGACCTGCGACAACAATTCTTCCAGCACGAGATAGACGATCGCACCTAACACCGGGCCGAACAGCGAGCCCATGCCGCCGAGAATGACCATGACCATCAGATCGCCGGAGCGGGTCCAGTACATCACGGCGGGACTGACGAAGTCGGTATTGTTGGCGAGCAGTGCACCGGCCAGACCGCACATTGTGCCGGATATGACGAAGCAGACAAGCCGGTACCGGTTGGCGGGAAACCCGATCGCCTGCATGCGCGCTTCGTTGGAGCGCAGGCCCTGGACCACCACGCCGAAGCGCGAATTGACAATGCGCCAGATCAGGTAAATCACGCCGAACATGCAGGCGAGGCAGAGGTAGTAGAACTGCACGCGGCTCGACAGATTGATGAGGCCGCCGAAATCGCTGCGCTTGTAGATCGTCAGGCCGTCGTCGCCGCCGTAGCGCGACAGCCCGGATGCGACGTAATAGGCCATCTGCGCGAAGGCGAGCGTGATCATGATGAAATAGACGCCGCGGGTGCGCAAGCTGAGCGCGCCGATCACGAGCGCGAACAGCGCCGAGGCGATAAGCGCCACCGGCCACTGAATGAATCCGGAGCCGATGCCTTCGTGCGCGAGAATGCCGACCGCATAGCCGCCGATCCCGAGATAGGCGGCGTGACCGAAGCTCATCATTCCGCCGTAGCCCATGATGAGATTGAGGCTTGCCGCGGCCATCGCGAAAATGACGATGCGGGTGAACAGCGTCAGCAGGAAGATGTTTCCGGTCATCGACGAATAGAGCGGAAGCAGCAGCAGGCCGGCGATCACCAGCGCCACGATCGCGTTGCGGGCGTTGAGCCAATCTTTCATCGGCGGTTGGCCGGAAACAGCCCCTCCGGCCGCACCACCAGCACCATCGCCATCACGAGATAGATCAGCATCGAGGAGAGCGCGGGTGCCGCGGTGGAGGCGGCGGTCGAACTCAGGACCTGGCGCAACAGGTCGGGCAGGAACGCGCGGCCGAGCGTATCGATCAGCCCGACGAAGATCGCGGCCAGGAACGCGCCGCGGATCGAGCCGATGCCGCCGATCACGATGATGACGAAGGCCAGGATCAGGATGTTTTCGCCCATCCCGATCTGCACCGTCAGAATTGGCGCCTGCATCAGCCCGGCGAGACCGGCCAGTGCGGCGCCGAGCCCGAACACCAGGGTGTAGAGCAGCTTGATGTTGATGCCGAGCGCGCCGATCATTTCCCGGTTGGACGCGCCGGCGCGGATCAGCATGCCGAGCCGGGTGCGCATCACCACCACATAGAGGAAGGCCGCGACCGCGAGCGAGACCGCAATGATCGCCAGCCGGTAGCTCGGATAGAACACGCCGGGCATGATCTGGATCGGCACCGTCAGCCAGGCCGGCAGCGGCAGCGCCAGACCCGCCGGGCCCCAGATCAGCCGCACCGCGTCATTGAAGAACAGGATCAGCCCGAACGTCGCCAGCACATGATCGAGATGATCGCGGCCGTAAAAGTGCCGCAGCGCCACGAATTCCAGCACGATGCCGAGCAGCAGCGTCGCGCCGAGCGCCAGCAAGATGCCGATGATGAAATTCCCGGTCCACGCCACGAAGGTCGCCGCGAAATAGGCGCCCATCATGTACAGCGAGCCATGCGCCAGATTGACGAAGTCCATGATGCCGAACACCAGCGTCAATCCCGCCGCCAGCAGAAACAGCAGCAGGCCGAACTGCAATCCGTTCAGGAATTGTTCGACGACAAGCAGCATGGACAATCTATATCGTGCTGAAAGAAGATATCATACAAAAAGGAAACAGCGGCAGCGCCCGAGCGCCGCCGCTGTATTGGGCAAAAGCCATGATCACTTCATCGAGCATTTGTCGTGGAAGCGATCCTGGTCGTCCTTGACGATGGTAGCGACGGTTTTCAGCGAGAGCGTCGCCGTCGGCGTCCTTCACCACGTCCTGCAGATAGAAATTCTGGATCGGGATGTGGTTGTTGCCGAACTTGAACGGGCCGCGCAGCGATTTGAAATTCGCCTTCTCCATCGCCGCCTTCATCGCGTCCTTCTTGCTGGTGTCGCCCTTCACCGCCACCACGGCGCTGTTGATCAGTTGCGCGGCGTCATAGGATTGTGCGCCGTAAAAGCTCGGGCGCAGGCCCGGGTACTTCTTGCGGTAGTCGGCGACGAACCGCTTGTTCTCGTCATTGGGCAAGTCGTGCACCCACTCCTGCGCGCCGGGAACGCCGAGCGCATTGTCCTTCTGCAGCGGCAGCGACAATTCGTCGATGGTGAAAGCCGTGTAGAGCGGCATCTGCTGCCTTGAGGCCGGCCTGTACATATTGATTGAGGAACTGCACGCCGGCGGCACCCGGATAGAACACGAAGATCGCATCCGCCTCGGACGCGCGCGCCTTGGACAGCTCGGCGGAGAAGTCGAGCTGGCTCGGCCACACCGTATATTCCTCGCCCTTCACCTCGCCCTTGAACGTGCTCTTGACGCCGGCCAGCATGTCCTTGCCGGCGGCATAATTCGGGCCGATCAGGAACACCGACTTGACGCCCTTCTGATTCATGTACAGGCCCATGGCCTGCGGGGTCTGGTCGTTTTGCCAGGAGGTCGAAAACACATAGGGCGAGCACAGTTCGCCGGCGAGTTGCGACGGCCCGGCGTTGGCGCTGATCAGGAAGGTCTTCGAATCGACGGCGGTCTTGAGCGAGGCCAGCAGCACGTTCGACCAGATATAGCCGGCGATGAAGTCCACCTTGTCGGACTGCACCAGCTTCTCGGTCTTCTGCTTGCCGACGTCGGGCTTTTGCTGTCGTCCTCGTAGATCACCTCGACCGGCTTGCCGCCCATCTTGCGGCCCATGTGATCGAGCGCCAGCTCGAACGAATTGCGCATGTCGTTGCCGATCACCGCGGTCGGACCGCTGAAGGTAGAGACAAACCCGATCTTGATGGAATCCGCCGCGTTGGCGGGGTTTGCCAGCGCCAGAGCCGTCGCGCCCGCCAGCCAGAATGCCGTTCTCATATTCCGTTCCCTCCTCGTTTATGACGTATGCCGCCGGTCAATCGATCGGCCCCGTTCGGGGGCTGTGTACCGCTCCGGTCTCGGCCCTCTTTTTTCTTGGGTGACGTGTTTTGTGCGTGAATTCTCTAGCCAGCGGCAAGCATGAACCGCCGGCTCCCCCTTAGAACCTTCGGCTCATACCGCCAGAAGAGATGCACCATAATTCGCAACCGGCGCGGATGGCAAGAATTATAGTGCGTATTATAACCTTGAGAAAAAGCAGGACGCCTAGTTCTGGCCCCGCCCCGCAAGGGGATGGCGCGGCCGAATCCGTGACTTGCGATCTCGATACCTTCGTTGACGTTGTCTCGGCTATTCTGCTGGACGAGGACGATTATTCCTCAGCCATAACAAGGCTTCCTGAAACAAGGGCTCGGCAGATAGCATCTCGTATGTTTTGGGCGATACAGGATCGCGGCCATTAACAATCCATGTCGCGAGATCGATGCAACGCGCAACGGATTTCATTTCCTCGATTATTTCCAAAAAGTCGCGCTCCCGGTACACCATGATGCGCTTGTTATCTAAGCTACCAACAATGGGGGCTTCGGACGTTGAGAGTTTAACAAACATCTCTTGGTAGGCGGATGGCTCAACAAGCAGGATCGCATCCACCATTTCCATGGAGAACGCCCAAACATGGTGGGCAATTGGGTGTCGTTTCTTGGCTGCTTTGCGTGCAAGCCGTATGACTGCCCTAAATGTTTCAAGATGTTGGCCAGTGAGCTTTACTGATCCAGCGGCCTCGATCACATCCATTTGGGCGCTTGCGCTGCGGATGGCTTGAATCATGGCCATCGTCGGCGCGGCCTCCGCGCGGAGCACGAATGCCAACATTGAAGCGGTTTTTACTTCGATCTCAGACCAATGTGCTATTACCGCCATGGCCAGCGGAGCCAGGTTCCCCAGCTGCCTGTTTATTAACCGACAGCCTTATTAATCGGAGGGATTATGTCGTCAATCATTTATCTTATCGTAATACTGACCTCTGCTGTGTAAGACTCTTGCCAGGCACAATTTGCGCAACGAGCTGGTCCCGTTGCTCATTGATGGTTTGAGGCACGATTGAGCAGTCAATTCGTAACGCTGCTTATCTGCTTCCCATGCTTTCAGCTGCACCACTTCTTTTTCAAGTTCACGAGCGGTCTCAATCAGAGAGGATTGAGACTGTTGTGCAGCGAGGATTTTTTCCTGAAGTTCTATAACCGCCGCGTTGCGGCGTGTCGCATCGTCAATATCTTTCAACCCCTTTGCAATATCGAAAGCGGTCTTGAGCGCGCCAAGACCAGCGAACACTTCGGCTACCATCGAGTTTCTCCATCTAACTTGAGCAAGAGGTGCCCTGTGAGCTTTGTTCAGCGAGAGCTTGACCGGACTGGGAATGCCCTTACGACCGCCCAATCCGGCAATAGATGCGCTGAGCTGTATGCAGCTCAGCAGGCTTTAATATGGGCTTTGGAGCCGACCTGCTTTAAGCCGCCATATGATATGATCGCTCACGCTACGGACACTCAGGAAGACTCAGGAGATTGTCCGGCAGAAAATGATCGGTTTCTGTCTTCAGATAATCCCGATTGTCGTGTCCTGACCATCAGACGACTTATCGTCTCGCACTCATTACGGTCACACTCCGAAGATCGCTGGATTTATTGTCGGTCATTGGCTCCGCTCCCTGCTGATTAGCTTCCGATTGTGCTTCCTCCAGCGCAGGAAGCGCAGCGCCTTAGAACGGAATGACTTTTTGGTCAGGCCGTCGATAGGTTAGGCGCTTGCCAACGATACCTTTCGCGAGTTGGCTGGCGCTGCCGCCGTCATCGACGCCAGCGCCAAGGTTACGATACGCATTATAGTTTCTGGTTGGTGGTCCACCTCTGTAGGATGGGTTGAGCCAGCCAAGCGCGATTACCGGCCGATCCTACCCATAGGTCGGCTTCTGCGGCCAGCCCGGCGGCGAGTCTTCAAAATCCTGTTGCCGCCCATAGGGCGTCATGTCGAGCAACGCACGGGAATCCGTGAGCGCCTCGGTGCCGCGCGCGTAGGCCGAATAGGTGTGAAAGACGTCGTCGCCGATGCGGAAGAAAACACTGAGGCCATGCTCTTCGCCGGAGATGGCGTTGGGGACCTTGTTGGCTTCCAGCTCGGCCTTGTTGCGGTAATTGTATTCGACCGGCGCGATCTTCTCGTTGTTGGTGACGTGAAAGTCGTAATTGAAGTCGCTGCCGAGCGAGGACACCCACGGGAAGCGCCATCCCTGCCGCTCCTTGTAGGCCTCGAGCTTGATAAACGGCGCGCGGGACACCATCACGAAGGTGGTTTCGCATTGGTTCAGCATGCTGAGATCACCGATGGTGTTCACATAGGCGGTGCAGCCCGGGCAGCCTTTCTCCCATGAGGGATCGAACATGAAGTGATAGACCACCAGTTGCCGGCGGCCCTCGAAAAGATCCTTGAGGGATTGCTCGCCGCCCGGACTTTCGAACAGATAGTTCTTTTCGATTTTGACCATCGGCAGCCGGCGCCGTTGCGCGTTGACGCGGTCGTATTGTCTGGTCAGCTCCTTCTCCTGCGCGAGAAGTTTTTTTCGTTCGCCGAGCCATTGATCGCGGGAGACAATTGGGGGGTGCGGGACGTCGTACGTTGTCATCTCCGTTCTCCTCATCGCAGCGGATCAGATCAGATATTCGGCACCTTCGATGATATAGGGCGCGTGGCGGAAATCGCGGATGGTTGCGACCTTGTCGGCAGACCATTGCAGCAGCATGAAATATTTCGGCCCTGAGCCCGGTTGGCTGGGATCGAACACCAGGATGGCGGGGTGTCCTTCCACCAGCCCGGGCACCAGATGCCAGTCGCCTGCCTTCGAATAATTTCCGAAATATCTGGAAACCTCGGCCTTGCCGTTCATGCGCGTCTTGTTGACGAGGTCGAGGCGGACATCGTCTGATATCATGGCCCGGATGGCGTCGAAATCCCGCGCGTTGAAATGCGCGACATAGGCGCCGAGGCGATCGCGATCGGCCTCCGACAGCTTCTGGATGCGGCGGATCGTCCGGCTCGTCGGCCAGTTCACGGAGCTGCATGCGTCCGCGGTGCAGCGCCGCTTTCACGGCCGGCAGGCTGAAGTCCATCACCTCGCAGACTTCGCTCAGCGAGCAACCGAGCACGTCCATCAGGATCACGCTGGAGCGCTGGGCGACCGGAAGGCGCATGAAGGTGCGAAGACTTGCGCTTGCGATCTGGCGGCTCAACACGGTATCGGCCGGGTCGGCAATCATGTCCACCTCCTCGCCCGATTGCAGCGCTTCCTGCCGGCTGCGGCGGCGCAGAAAATCCAGCGCCGTGTTGTGCGCGATCCGGAACAGCCAGCCTTCCGCATTGCCGATCGGGCCGGCGGATGCAAACGACTCCACCGCCTTGATCAGGGCATCCTGCAGCACGTCCTCGCCATCGATCACCGAACCTGTCATGCGCGCGCAGTAGCGATGCAGTTTTGGCCGCATCGCGACGAGAAGGTCGCCGATATCCGCCACGGCGATGGAGGTGTCAGCGACCAGTTTCATTCTGCCTCCGGAAAATCTCGAGCCCGATGCTCAGGGCTCACCGAGCATCCGATAATTGCCGACGATTGTAACGCTGCCGGCCAGCGGCGGTTCGATGCAACGCTCGCGAATTCCGCTCTGGAACGCCTTGAAAGCCGCCAATGCCGGCAAGCGCACTGCCGGAATCGGCTTCGGCTCTCGACGAAATGCACAAAAGTATCGTCGTCGAGCCGCAGCGAAAGATAGCGAAGGCCTGCGGGCTTTGTGGCCTTCAGTTCCGCAAACACCCCGGCGATCAGCTCGGCGTTTTTCTCAGCCATATCCGGCTTGGTCTTATACCTGATCAAGGTCCGTTTCATCATTTTCTCCATAGGTTCAAGGCGAGATCATCGCGTCTCACCCGATAGACGTTCGGCGCCCCCAAAAGGATTCGGTCGCAAGAAAATATTTCTGGACCGCATCCTTTGCCGTTTCCGGTTCGTCTGGTTTCGGTGGCCGGCGATACGTTTTCGTTATCGATCAATGAGGAAAATCGGACTTGGACCGGAACCCCTAAACGCCTACATAAATGCAACGACCCGAGAGTCCGAAACCAGAGGCCGTTGCACATGACGACAGAACCGCCGCGACCGGCAGCCCCCCATCGCGTGGTGATCGTCGGCGCCGGCTTTGGCGGACTGGAAGCGACTTATCGGCTTGCGGGCGCGCCGGTCAGCATCACGCTGATCGACCGGCGCAACCATCATCTGTTCCAGCCGCTATTGTATCAGGTCGCGACCGCTTCCCTGGCGACGTCGGAGATCGCCTGGCCGATCCGCTATTTGTTGCGCGGCCGCCCCGAGGTCACGACCTTGTTCGCCACGGTGACCGGCGTGGATGCGGAAGGCAAGCGCGTGCTGCTCGATGATGGCGATGCGTTGCCGTATGACACCCTGATTCTCGCTACCGGCGCACGTCACGCCTACTTTGGCCATGACGAATGGGAGCCGTTCGCGCCCGGCCTGAAGACGCTGGAGGACGCCACCACGCTGCGGCGCCGCATCCTGGTCGCGTTCGAGCGCGCCGAGCGCGAGAGCGATCCAGAGCGGCGCGCGGCACTCCTGACCTTCGTCATTGTCGGCGCCGGCCCGACCGGCGTCGAACTCGCCGGCACCATTGCCGAACTGGCGCAGGACACGCTGCCGCCCGACTTCCGCAACATCGACACCCAGAAGGCCCGCGTCGTCCTGATCGAGGCCGGGCCCCGCGTGCTGGCGGGCTTTCCCGACGATCTCTCGGCCTACGCGCAACGCTCGCTGGAAAGTATCGGCGTCGAAGTCGTATTGGGACAGGCGGTCACCGAATGCAGCGCCGACGGCGTCGTCTACGGAGGCAACACGCTGCAAGCCAGGACCCTGATCTGGGCCGCCGGCGTGCGCGCATCGCCTGCCGCCGAATGGCTCGGCGCACCGGCCGACCGCGCCGGCCGCCTGGAAGTCCTGCCCGACCTCACCGTCCCGGGCCATCCCGATATCTTCGCCGTCGGCGATACCGTTGTGATCGCCGACCCGGATGGAAAGCCGGTCCCGGGCATTGCGCCTGCGGCCAAGCAACAGGGACGCTATGTCGCGGACACCATCAAGGCGCGGCTGCGCGGCGCCACGTCCACTCCTTTCCACTACAAGCATGCCGGCAGCCTGGCGCAGATCGGCAAGCGCAAGGCGGTGATCGATTTCGGCCGCATCAAGCTGCGCGGCACCATCGCGTGGTGGATATGGGGCATCGCGCACATCTATTTTCTGATCGGCCTGCGCAACCGGCTTAGCGTTGCGCTGAGCTGGCTGTGGGTTTACGTGCGCGATCAACGCGCGGCGCGGCTGATTACGCAAGGCAGCAGCAAGGTGGTGCGCTGACGGGGCAACGCGTTCATGGCCTCCGCGGCACGTCCGATCCATCCGGTCGACGCTCCGCAGCCCTGCTCATAAAATGAGCAGCGCAACTCGGCCCACGCGCGGCGGTCGCCGCCGAGAATTCATTCAAGCACTTGATAATACGTGTCGATTTTCATAAACCGATGCTGCAATCCGGTGTACACAATGGCACACCGCTTGCTTCGCTTGGTGTAGGATTTCCGCCTCCCGGAGCGCAGTCAGCCATGGCGAACTCAGTTCATCCTTGCCGTTTCGCATCCGAAAGACGCGCCTCGCGGCGCCTTGCATTGTTTTCTGATCGGGGCCGCGCGTGACCGAGACGGTCGCTTCGATTGTCGCCGCGCATCGCACCGGCACCGTGTCGCCTGCGCAAACGGTGGCGCGCTGCTTTGCGCGGATTCGCGATCATAACGATCCCGCGATCTTCATCAGCCTGCGCGACGAGAACGAAGCGCTGGCGGAGGCGGAAGCCCTGAGCGCAAAAGATGCCGCGCAGCTTCCGCTGTACGGCATTCCCGTTGCGGTGAAGGACAATATCGACGTCGCCGGCCTACCCACCACCGCCGGCTGCCCGGCGTTTTCTTATTTGCCATCGCTCGATGCGACCTCGGTGGCGCGGCTGCGTGCCGCCGGCGCCATCATCATCGGCAAGACCAACCTCGACCAGTTCGCCACCGGCCTGGTCGGCGTGCGCTCGCCCTATGGCATCCCCAACAATCCGATGCGCGGCGATTTGATTCCCGGCGGATCGAGTTCGGGCTCGGCGGTGGCGGTGTCGGCCGGGCTGGTGCCGCTGGCATTGGGCACCGACACCGCGGGCTCCGGCCGCGTGCCCGCGATGCTCAACAACATCGTCGGGCTGAAGCCGAGTTTTGGAATGATCTCCACCGCCGGCGTGGTGCCGGCCTGCCGGACGCTGGATTGCGTGTCGGTGTTCTCGCTTACCGTCGACGACGCGATGACGGCATTGGCCGCGATGGCCGGCCCCGATGGCGCCGATCCCTTTTCGCGCAACCGGCCGCTGGCGGAGATGATCAGCGTTTCCCGCCAATCTCAGGCTGGGGGTGCCGCGCAGCGGCCAGTTGATCTTCTTCGGCGACAAGGCGTCGGAGACCGCCTACGGCGACGCGCTCAAGCGCTGGACCGCGCTCGGCGCCACGCTGGTCGAGTTCGATCTCGAACCGTTCTATGAGACCGCGCGGCTGCTCTATGAGGGACCGTGGGTCGCGGAACGTTATCTGGTGATCCGCAATTTGCTGGCATCATCGCCGGAGGCGATCCATCCGGTGACGCGCGAGATCACCATTGCCGGCGCGCGGCTCAGCGCCGCCGATACTTTTGCGGCGCTGTACCGGCTGCAGGCATTGCGCCAGATCGCCGAGCGCGCCTTCGCCGGCATCAACGCGCTGGTGCTGCCGACGGCGCCGACCGTGTATTCCACCTCACAAGTGCTGGCCAATCCGATCGAGCTCAACTCCAGGCTCGGCACCTACACCAATTTCGTCAACCTGCTCGACCTCTGCGGGCTCGCATTGCCGGCGGCGATTCGCACCGACAATATCCCGTTCGGCATCACGCTGCTGGCGCCTGCCGGGCAGGACGCGCAGCTCGCAAGCATCGGCCGCGTCTTTCACGCCGACACCAAACTGACGATGGGCGCGAGGAGCCTGCCGCAGCCGCCGCTTGCGGCCTTGCCGGCGGGCCTGAGCGGCGACGAAATCGCCATCGCCGTGGTCGGCGCGCATCTATCGGGCATGGCGCTCAACGGCGAATTGAAGGCGCTCGGCGGAAGATTGCTGGAGCAAGCCAGAACCGCGCCGGACTACAGGCTCTATGCGCTTGCTACCACGCCGCCGAAACCCGGCATGCTGCGGGTGGAGGCGGGAACGGGATCGTCGATCGAACTGGAGCTCTGGGCGCTCTCGGCAGGGAGTTTCGGAAAATTCGTCGCCGCGATCCCGCCGCCGCTGTCGATCGGCACCATCCGGCTGGCCGACGGCCGCGGCGTCAAAGGCTTTATCGTCGAACCCGCCGCGGTCAACGGCGCCCGCGATATCTCCGCCTTCAGCGGCTGGCGCGCGTTTGTGGCGGAAGCGGCGGCGGGGTGATGAGGGGCGAATGGCGCAGTCGCGAACTAGCGAGTAGCGAAGAAAATCCTTCGAGATTCGCTAGTCGCTACTCAGGATGCGGCTGCTACACCGACACCGCGTAGAGCTCGTATTCGCCGCGTACCAGTTCGATATGCGCGCGCATCGCAGCTGCCGCGCCGACGCGATCGCCGCGCATGATTGCCACCACCACGCGGTCGTGCTCGGCATGCGATTTCGCCAGCCGGCCGAGATTGCGGAATTGCGCGCGACGGAACGGCTGCACCCGCACCCGCGTCGCCAGCGTTATTTCGGCGATATAGCCGTTCTGCGAGCCGGCATAGATCGCGTTGTGAAAGCGTTCGTTGACGTCGTGAAACCGGTCCGGATTGCCGGCGTAGCTCAGCACCCGCAGTTCCTCGTGTATCGCCTCCAGCCGGTGCCGCTCCGCGGGCAGCATCCGCTCGGCGGCAAGACCGGCGCACAGCGCTTCCAGCTCCGCCATCGCCTCGAACATCCCGCTCAGCCGTTCGATCGAGGGCCGCGCCACCACTGCGCCGCGATGGGCGCGGGCATCGACCAGACCGCTGGCGACGAGCTGGCGCAGCGCCTCACGGACCGGCGTGCGCGACACGTTGAAACGCCGCGCGATATCGGTCTCGTCGAGCCCTGCTCCCGGCGGCAGCACACCGCGCACGATTTCATCCGCCAACTGCAGCCGCAGTTCCTCAGCCCGCGTGATCTTGTCCGGATAGGGTGAAGCGCGGTCGACGCGCCGAACCACCGCCGCTGCCTCGCCGGCTGGACGCGCAGCAGCACCGGTCGGAAGATCGTCAAGACTCATGTCTTTTGACCTTGGGGTTCATCGATGATGCTGACATGGGCGGCGACGATCTTCCAACCCTCGGGGAATCTCACCCAGGTCTGCATCTGCCGTCCCACCCTGCCGGGCAGCGAGTCGCGGTAAAACAGCGTCGAGGCGACCGCGGTGTCGCGGCCATAGGTTGTGATCACCGTTTTCGCGGTCTTGCGCATCAGGCCGACCGGCGAGCGCGCGGCGCGAAACGCCGTGATCGCGTCATGGCCGTAGAGATTTTCGCCGATGCCGTAGCGGAGCGTGCGGGCGTCGGCGCGGAACAGATCGTCGAGCACGGCGACGTCGTTGTTCACCAGCGCCTTTTCGTAGCGCGCGAACTGCTCGGTCACTTCGGCGAGCACGTCGGGGAGATCGACCTGCATTTCTATAATCCTCTCGGCGGCGGCGCGGCGACCACGCCGGCGCGCTCCAGCGCGAAAGCCACGCGCAGCGCGATATCTTCGCGCCACGGTGCCGCGATGATCTGCACGCCGATCGGCATCGGCTGCAGCGGAACGGGCACCGCGACCACCGGAAGTCCGATGAAGGAAATCGGCTGGGTGTGGATGCCGATATGGGCGCGCACCGGCAATTCGACGCCGTCGAGCACGAAGGTCGCCTGCCCGAGCTTTGGCGCGACGCAGGGCGTCGCCGGCGCGATGATCACATCGACCGATTTGAACAGCTCCAGCACCTGGGCGCGGTACCAGCGGCGGAATTTTTGCGCGCGGTCGACCAGCGGCGCGGGGATCATCGCGCCCGCCAGCAAGCGGTCGCGCACCGCCGGATCGAAATCGTTCGGCCGCGTGCGCAAGCGATCGAGATGCAGCGACGCGCCTTCAGCTGTGGTGATGACGTAAGCCGCGGCGCGGGCGCGCGCGGCTTCCGGGATTTCGATCGTTGTGTCGGTGCCGAGCGCCTTGGCGACGCGGGCGACGGCCTCGCTGGCCTCGGGAAAAACGTTCTTCTGAAAATATCCGCCGGCGATCGCAATCCTCAAACCCCCGATGTCCTGGGCCAGCAACGGCGTGACCTGTTCCGCGGGCCGCATGGTGCATGCCGCGTCATCTACGTCAGGTCCCTGCATCGCGTCATAGGCCAGCGCGAGATCGCCGACGTTGCGCGCGAACGGACCGAGATGGTCGAGGCTGAAGACAAAGGGAAACGAACGCGCGCGCGACAACCGGCCGTAGGTCGGCTTCAGTCCAAAAATTCCGCAGAACGATGCCGGCACCCGGATCGAACCGTTGGTGTCGGATCCCAGCGCCAGCGGCACCAGGCCGCCGCCGACGGCGGCGCCGGAGCCGCCCGAGGAGCCGCCGGTCATCCGCGTCGCATCATGCGGATTGCGCGACGGTCCGTCGTGCACATTCTCGCCGGTGAAGTCGTAGGCGTATTCGCCCATGTTGAGCGCGCCGACCAGAACGGCGCCGGCCGCCTCCATCCGCTCGATCAGCGTGGCGTCGCGCGGCGACGGCCTGAGGTCGCGGTTGATTTTCGATCCGGCGCGGGTCGGCAGACCCTGCACATCGAACAGGTTCTTCACCGCGAACGGCACGCCGGCGAGCGGGCCGGCATTTTTTCCGGCCGTAACAGCGGCATCGATGGCACGCGCTTTGGCGCGCGCGCGATTCCCTGTGACGTCGGTGAAGGAATTCAGCACGGGATCGTGCTTGGCGATCCGCGCCAGCGCCGCTTCGGTGACATCAAGCGCCGACATCTTGCGGCCCGTCACGGCCTGCGCTATTTCCGAGGCCGTCAGCCCGTCGCGGTTATCAGTCATGGCGATATCATGCTGCAAAGACACTGGCCGGCTCGGTTTCATCTGGCAGCACGAACTCATCCACCAGGCGCGCCAACCTCAGCGACACCTCGAGATTGGCCTTGACCGCCGGCTTCCAGGCATCCTCGACGGGCAGCGCCAGCGCTTTCGCGACGGCGTCGATATAATCATCAAGCGGATCAGGTCTCTTGGCGGTCAACGTTCTCTCCTTGTCTCGTCATCGCCCCGCGAAGGCGGGGCATGACAACTATGCCGGCAACGGCGGATGCGGAATCGCCGTTCAGGCGATCGTAGCAATTCCACGACATCTCATAGCCGGGAACGTTGGTGCCGATGCCGTGGATGTCGAGATTGTTGGGGCCGCCTTCGGAGACGATCAGTAGCGTCTCGCTTCATGATGTGATGCTCCAAACGCACGAGGGAATCGGCCTTTGGAGAGAGACTTCGCAAGGTTCGTGCCAAAACTTAACGGAAGCCTAACCGGGCTTTAAGCGCCTGTTTTGCTTCGAATATTGAGTTTCCAAGGGCCCGACTGTTGGCGCCGGGAGGGCAAGCTCATTGCATACAAAGATTCATCTTTGCCTATTGTGAGTGCAAATAATCCCGACGCCCTTTTCTTGGGCGACGGCTGCTAAGTGGCATTGGGAAAACTACCGGTCCGGATTGGCCCGCTCGAACTGACGCAGCAGCCGGTTGCCGCGCTCGACGGCGGAATCCAGCGCGGCTTGCGCGGATTTCTTGCCGGCGAAGGCCTGCTCCAGTTCGTCGTCGATCACGTCGCGGATCAGAACGAACGAGCCGAGCCGGACGCCTCGCGAATTTTCCGTCGGCGGCTTCAGCGTGATCTGCTCGATCGAGATCGCGGTGCCGGGATTGCGATCGTAAAAACCTTGCGCGCGGGTCAGATCGAACGCCGCGCGGGTAACCGGCAGATAGCCGGTGTTCTGATGCCAGGCGGCCTGAATCTCCGGCTTCGAAAGGTAGCCGAAGAATTTTGCCACCCCCTTGTATTCGGCGCGCGGCCGGTCCCGCAGCACCCACAAGGTCGCGCCGCCGATGATGGTGTTTTGCGGCGCGCCTTCCACATCGGGCCAGTACGGCAGCATGCCGTAGCCCACCTCGAACTTGGAATTGGCCTTGATATCGGCGCGCGTCGCCGATGAGCCCACGAAGATTCCGCATTCGCCATTTTGAAACCGCGGCTCCGCCGTCGTGGCGCGGCCGCTATAATCGAACACCTTGGCGGTCTGCCATTCCGCGAGTTGCGCAATGTGGCGCACCATCACCGGATTGTTGAAAGTCAGCACCGCGTCGAGACCGTCGAAGCCGTTGGCCCTGGTCGAGATCGGCAGATTGTGGAATGCGGAGAAATTCTCGACGTTGATCCATGACGGCCACGACGTGGTAAATCCGCAAGCCGCACCCGAAGCCCGCAGCCGCTTCGCCGCCGCGCCGACCTCGGTCCAGGTTTTCGGCGCGACCTCCGGATCGAGGCCGGCGGCGCGGAACAGGGTCTTGTTGTAATACAGGATCGGCGTCGAGGCGTTGAACGGAAATGACAGCATGTTGCCGGCGACATCGGCATAATAGCCGGTCACGGCCGGAAGATATGCGGCCGGGGAAAAAGCCTCCTTCTCGTCCCGCATCAATTCGAACACGGGATAGATCGCGCCCCTCGCCGCCATCATGGTCGCGGTCGCGATTTCGTTGACCTGAACGATGGCGGGCTGGCTGCGCGAGCGAAACGCGAAGATCGCCGCCGTCACGGTTTCGGTGTAATTGCCCTTGTAGCTCGGCACCACCCGGTATTCGGATTGCGAGGCGTTGAAATCCGCAGCGAGCTTCTCCAACTGCCGGCCAAGCTCGCCCGACATGGCGTGCCACCACATGATGTCGGTGGCGGCCCAGGCCGGAGACGCCAAGGCGACCACTGTCGCGACTGCTGCGAGCTGCAAAAATTTGAGAGCCGACTTCACAGGTAAGACCATTCCAATCCGCCGCCGCCGAAACGCGATTTCACCTCACGCGCCCTGATAAGACCCCGCGCCGGCGGTTTCAATTCGCAAAGGCCGGACGCAGCGCACCATTGACGATGCCAGCGGTGCCGGCAAGATAGCCATATCGCGCCGGCTTCTGCCAAAATGCTTTGAACCTTTTTTTCCCGCCATCGACATCATCATAAGGGGATGAAGTTGCCTGTGTACAGCCGCGCCGACCTTTCACGGACGGTAGCACTCGTTGTCGCGCTGTTTTTGACGGCGGTTCCGACGAGCGCGGTCGCGCGGGAATTTCGCGCCGCCGACACCCAGAACATGATCAAGGCGCTCGGCGCCGAGCCGATCGAGCTGCCCTATGGACAGGTTCTCACCGGACTTGCCACAAGGCTGATCGACGGCGCCGAGAACAACTGGCCGTCCTTCGTCACCACGGATCACTACAAATATGCCGGTTATTGCACCATCACCGAACACACCATGAGCCCGGAAGTGCTGGTGATGTCGCGCAAGGCCTGGGAAAGCCTGTCGAGCGAGGATCGAAGGATTTTTCGCGAGGCGGCGGTCCGATCCAGCCAGTTCATGCGCGCGAAATGGAAAGATCTCGAGGAACGGTCGCGCCGGCAGGCGGAAGCCGCTGATGTAACGATCGTGACCGATTTCGACCGCAAGCCGTTCGAAGCCGCGATGGCGGCAATCTACGCCAAGGCGCAGAGCGATCCGGCCGCCGCGGAACTGATCGAACGAATTCGCAAGGTGGAGTGAACCGGTCTTGGGAACACCCCGCCACGACGAAGCTGCGGAACGGCCGGCGAGTCTCGCCGCGCGAGGCCGTTCCCGCATCGTCGGGCTGGTCCGGGCGGTGCCGATCCGCTGGCGCATCCTGTCGATTGCCGCGCTGAACTCCGCGGTCGTCGTGGTGCTTGCCGCCATGATATGGAACGGCGCCCAGGTGCTCGGTTCGGCCTGGGATGACGTGCGGCAGGTGCGGGAATCGGACAAGATTTTGGCGCTGCTGGAGAGCGAGACCGGCCGCCTGCAGAACCTGATCCATCGCTACATCAATCAGCCGAGCCCCGATCTGTTCGCCGAGATATTGCTGCTGCGCGAAGCGGTGCTCGGCACCCTGACCACGCGCGCCTCGACCGATCCGATGCTGTCCGGATCGGTCGCGGAGCTTGAGCGCGTCACCGAGCGTTTCCTCAACGGCTTCGGCGAACTGCGCGGCGTCCAGGCGACGATTTCGAAAACCTACGAGGACCAGGTGCTGACCCCCGCCCGGGACATGGCCGGGCTTTACTCGATCATCGAGGGCGCAACCGGGCACCGCGACGCCCTGATCTGGCCGTCGCTTGGAAAATCCCGCGAGGCGTTTACCGCGATGCTGGTCGCCGCCAACGCCTATTATCTTTCGCTGGCGAGCGCCTCTGCCGAGGAAGCCCGCCGCAACACCGATACGATCGAGAAAACCATCCCGGTGATGTCCGACCTCGCCGATAACGACCTGCAGCGCATGGCCCTGCAGCGGCTGAACACGCGGACGGTGGCGCTGCGCGAAGGCTTTGCGAAATTGTCCGAGCAGCTCGCGAGCCGAACCGAGCTGTTGCGCAACACCATCGACGCCAGCCAGGCCGAAGCCATCGGCGCCATCGACAGATTGTCGGTCAAGATGCGGCAGCGCGAGCAGAAAGCGCAGGAGACATTCGACCGGACGCTGGCCGATATATCCCGCAAGGTGCTGTCGATCGCCGTGATTTTTCTCGGCATCATCATCACCGCGGGGGTCGTGATCGCGCTGAGCATCCGGCTGCCCCTGCAGCAGATCATGGCGGCGATGCACGCGATCACATCGGGCCATTACGATCGGCAGGTGCAGGGAACCGGCGCCAAGGACGAGGTCGGCGCGATGGCCCGCGCGGTGGAGGTGTTCCGCGAAAACGCCATCGCCAAGCGCAAGACCGAAGACGAGCTGCGCGCTTCCAAGGAGAAAGCCGAGGGCGCGCTGCTCGAGTTGAACGCCGCCCAGCAAAACCTGATCGACGCCGAACGCCTGGCGGCGCTCGGCGGTCTGGTCGCCGGTGTCGCCCATGAAGTGAACAACCCGATCGGCATCAGCCTGACGGTGGCGTCCAGTTTCGCGCGCCGCGCGGAAATGTTCGAGGCCGAGTTGAAGTCCGACGGGCAGTTGCGCCGGTCTCAACTCGAGGAATTCGTGCGGACCTCGCGCGACGCGGCCCAGCAACTGGTGGCGAACCTGCATCGCGCCGGCGAACTGATCCAGTCCTTCAAGCAGGTCGCGGTGGACCGCTCGAACGCCGAACGCCGGCAATTCAGCCTGAGCGAGGCGACCGACCAGATCGTCGCCAGCCTGCGACCGGTTCTGAAGCGGGCGCCGATCGCGCTCTCGATCGACGTACCGGAAGGCCTCATGATCGACGGTTACCCGGGCTCGTACGGGCAGATTCTGACCAATCTGTTCCTCAACGCCGCAAATCATGCGTTTGCCGACGGGCGCTCCGGGGCGATTTCGATTTCGGCAAAGCCCCGCGGCAATGACGATGTCGAGATCATTTTTGCCGACAATGGGGCCGGAATGACGCCGGATGTGCAGCGGCAGGCGTTCGACCCGTTCTTTACCACGCGCCGCAACGAGGGCGGCACTGGGCTCGGCCTGCACATCGTCTATAACCTTGTCACCCAGCAGCTCGGCGGCCGTATGATGCTGGATTCAAGACTGGGACAAGGCACCACATTTCGCATTATCATGCCGAGGGCCGCCAAAGGCGGCTCCACGACCGCAGAACAAGGAAGCGACGGGACCTCTCAATGGCCGAACAGGACGATGTCCTCCACCTGATCGACGATTCCGGAACCGCTCCGGAGCCATCGACCGCGCGCAAATGGAAGATCGCGGTGATCGACGACGATCAGGCCGTGCACGAAGGCACGCGGTTTGCCCTGAGCGACTACAATCTCCATGGCCAGACGCTCGAAATCCTGTCGGCCTATTCGGCGGCCGGGGGCCGGACCTTGATGCGCGCGCACCCCGACATCGCGGCCGTTCTGCTCGACGTCATCATGGAAACCGACGCCGCCGGCCTCGATCTCGTCGAGTACATCCGCAGTGAACTGAAGAACGAGACCGTCCGCATCATCCTGCGCACCGGGCAGCCCGGACAGGCGCCGGAGCGCCGCGTGATCGTCCAATACGACATCAACGACTACAAGGCGAAGACCGAGCTGACCGCCGACAAGCTGTTTACCTCGCTGACCGCGGCGTTGCGCAGCTATCAGCAGCTCGAGCGCATGGTTCAGACCCGGCGCGGGCTGGAAATCATCATCGATGCCGCCTCGACGCTATACGATTTCAAATCGATGCAACGCCTCGCTGAGGGCGTGCTGACGCAAATCGCGTCGCTTCTCAATGTCGATTGCGCCGGCATTCTGGTGCTGCGCGACGGCGGCGTGGTCGGCGACGACTTTTCCGTGCTGGCCGGTTCGGGCTGCTATAGCCGCTTCACCGGCGCCGCCGGATCCAAATCGCTCGACCCCGACCTGCGATCGATGGTGGAAGCCGCCTTCAAGCGCCGCAAGCATGAATTTGTCGACCATCGCTCCGTTCTCTACGTTCGCACCGGCAGTGGCCGGGAAGTCGTTGTGCTGTTGCAGGCGGAGCGCCAGCTGTCCGAAACCGACCGCTCGCTGGTCGAGATTTTCGGCAGCCGGCTTTCGATCGCGTTCGACAATGTCATTCTCTATCAACAGCTGCACGAGGCCAACACACAGCTCGAGGACCGCGTCGCCCAGCGCACCCGCGCGCTGATGCAGGCCAACCGCAGGCTGTCGGCGCAATGGCTGCGGCTGCAGCGCGCCAACGGCTTCAAGAACGAAATTCTCGGCACCGTGGCCCACGATTTGAAGAATCCGCTCGGCGTGATCCTCGGCCGCACCGAAATGCTGACCGAACTGATCGGCGCCGGCTCTTCCAAGGAAAGCGTTACCGCCCAGGTCGAGCACATCCGCGACGCCACCAGGCGGCTGACCTCGATGGTCGATCATCTGATTTCAGACGCGATGGCCGATGCCTTCGACATCAGCATTCGCCGCGAGCCGGTCGATATCGCAGGCCTGGTCGGCGAAGTGGCGGACGCCAATCAACCTTTGGCCACGAACAAGCAGCAAACCATGACGGTATCGGCGCCGCCGAATTTCGTCACCATGTGCGATGCCGACCGGATGCGGGAGGCGATCGACAATCTCATCAGCAACGCCATCAAATACAGTCCGATCGGCGGCAAGATATCGGTGGTGGTGAATCACGAGCAGAACAAGACCATCATCCGCGTCGCCGACGAAGGCGCCGGCCTGTCGCCCGAGGATCTCGGCCGATTGTTCGGTCGCTTCCAGCGGCTCTCCGCAAAACCCACCGCCGGTGAAAGCTCGACCGGCCTCGGGCTTTCGATCGTCAAGCGCATTATCGACATGCACGGCGGCCAGGTCACCGCGGAGAGCGGCGGGCCTGGACAGGGATCGACCTTCGCCGTCATCTTGCCCGCGACAGAGTTGTCATGACCCAAAGTCAGCACATCATCATTGTCGATGACGAGGCCCCGGCCCGCGAGATGGTCGGCGAGTATCTCAAGATGCACGGCTTTACCGTGACGCTGTGCGACGGCGGCAAGAGCCTGCGCGGCGCGATCGAAACCAATGTGCCCGATCTGGTGGTGCTCGATCTGAACATGCCGGAGGAAGACGGGCTTTCCATCATCCGCGATCTGAAGAGCCGCACCAATGTGCCGGTCATCATGCTGACGGCGACCGCGAGCCCGATCGACCGTGTGGTCGGACTCGAACTCGGCGCCGACGATTACATCGCAAAGCCCTGCGAATTGCGCGAATTGATGGCGCGGATCCGCTCGGTGTTGCGGCGCAGCTCTCCGGCGAGAGCGCCGGAAGCCGCAGCTGCAAAGGCGGCGAAAGACCGATTGGTGCGGTTCGGAACCAAATGGCTCGATCTCGAGGCCCAGGCGCTGCGCGACGATGAGGGCAACGAGCATCCGCTGACCGCTTCCGAATTCGGCCTGCTCAAGGTATTCGCGGCCAATCCGAAGCGGGTGCTGTCGCGCGAGCGCCTGCTGGAGTTGGCCAATGCGCGCGACGCCGAAGCCTTCGATCGCGCGGTCGATCTGCGAATCATGCGAATTCGGCGCAAAATCGAGCCGGACCCGACCAAGCCCGCGGTCATCCGCACCATCAGAGGCGGCGGATATCTGTTTTCGCCAACCGGCGACAAGACCTGATTCGCTGCCACAACTACCTCGTCATGCCCGGGCTTGTCTCCGGGCATCCACGTCTTTGCGGCAATTAAGTAAGGAAGACGTGGATGGCCGGGCATAGGCGAGCGGAAGCGACGCCGTCCTTCGGACGGCTATGCCCGGCCATGACGGATAGATACAACGGCCTCTCAACAACCATCTAATTTTACGATCATTGAAATTGCTCACATTTCGACGCCGAATGTTTCGTCGCGAATACTGCGACGAAACAATTCTCCTGCGCATGAAACCATTTTCCGCTTGGCGTGCAGACGTCCCGAAACGTTGGCTGACTATCAATTTGCTCAACGAAGCGCCGCAAAAAGCGGCTCACCGGGAGCCAGTCATGCAGAACGTCATCGCCATCAACGCCGCAGCCCGCCAAGGCATCATCGCTGCCCAGGCGACCTCGGATCAAATGCTGCTGGAAAGCATTGCCGATGGCGGCCGGACCGCGATGCACATCCTTTACTCCCGTCACCATGTGCGGGTTTACCGTTTCATCCTTCGCATCGTGCGCGACGCCACCATGGCGGAAGACCTCGTCAGCCAGGTCTTCCTCGACGTGTGGCGCACCGCCAGCCAGTTCGAAGGCCGTTCCCAGGTTTCCACCTGGCTGCTGTCGATCGCCCGCTTCAAGGCGCTGACCGCGCTGCGTCAGCGCCGCCACGAGGACATCGACCAGGAAGACGTGCTTGAAATCGCCGACGAGGCCGACACGCCCGAAGCCTCACTGGACCGCAGCAACACCAGCGCCATCCTGCGCGCCTGCGTTGCAAAACTGTCGCCTGCGCACCGCGAGATCATCAACCTCGTCTACTACCATGAGAAGTCGGTGGAAGAGGTCGGCGAGATCATCGGGATCCCCCAGAGCACGGTGAAGACCCGGATGTTCTATGCCCGCAAGCAACTCGCCGACCTGCTCAAGGGCGCCGGTGTCGACAGTCTGGCGGCGTGAGGTGAATATAAGCAAATTCAATATGTTACGCTTATCTTGATCGCAAAAGCCGCGAGCAGCCTTTACGAACTACCCACGCCCGACGAAACAATTGAAACAATCGGCGACATCACCCTGAAAAACTCGGCTGTTACACCGACGATCACCAACGCCGACCACACCGGTTTCTAACCTCCCAAGTTACCTCCAACGACCCGGATGGGATGCCCCCCTCCGGGTCGCTCTGTGTTTGCGGGCGCTTTGCGGCGTTGAGATGAACTGCCCTCACGAACACGTGACGCGGCCGGCGTAACGCTTCGCCTGCCGCGGGAGATTCATCGCACCTATAAACGAGCGTGATATATTCCTCACCGTAACGACGGATGGCTGGCATGTTCGAGGGCTGGGATGCCGAGGTGTTGGCCCGGGCGCAGTTCGCGTTCACGATGTCGTTTCACATCGTGTTTCCGGCCTTCTCGATCGGGCTTGCCAGCTATCTCGCGGTGCTCGAAGCGCTCTGGCTGTGGACCGGGCGCGAAGTCTTCATCAACCTGTTCAACTATTGGCTGAAGATCTTCGCGGTCGCGCTTCGGCATGGGCGTGGTGTCGGGCATCGTGATGTCCTACCAGTTCGGCACCAACTGGTCGGCTTTCGCCGACAAGACCGGTCCCGTCATCGGCCCGCTGATGGCCTATGAGGTGCTGACCGCGTTTTTCCTCGAAGCGGGCTTCCTCGGCGTGATGCTGTTCGGCCTGGAGCGGGTCGGACACAGACTGCATTTCATCGCGACCTTGATGGTCGCGATCGGCACGCTGATATCGGCCTTCTGGATCCTCTCCGCCAATTCCTGGATGCAGACCCCGGCCGGCTACGCCGTCAATGCCGACGGGCAGTTTGTCGCCGCCGACTGGCTCAAGGTCATTTTCAATCCGTCGTTTCCGTATCGTCTGGTGCATATGGTGCTGGCGGCCTATCTCACGACCGCGCTGGTGGTCGGCGCCGTCGGCGCGTTTCACCTGCTGCGCGATCCGCATCTGCCCGGTCCGCGGGTGATGTTTTCGATGGCGATGTGGATGGCGACGCTGGTGGCGCCGATCCAGATTCTCGCCGGCGATCAGCACGGCCTCAACACGCTGGAGCATCAACCCGCCAAGGTGATGGCGATGGAAGGCCATTTCACCAGCCATCCCGACGGTGCGCCGCTGATTCTGTTCGGACTGCCCGATCAGGCCGCGGGCGAAATGAAATATTCGATCGAAATCCCGAAGGCGTCGTCGCTCGTTCTCAAGCATTCGCTCGACGCGCCGCTCGCGGGCCTCGACACCGTGCCGCGCGAAAACTGGCCGCCGGTGCCGATCATCTTCTGGTCGTTCCGCATCATGGTCGGCATCGGATTTCTGATGCTGGGGCTCGGCCTCTTGAGCCTGTATGCGCGCTGGCGCGGCACGCTCTATCAATCGCGCTGGCTGCATCTTTTTGCGCTGGCGATGGGCCCGGCAGGCTTCATCGCCGTGCTGGCGGGCTGGTTCACCACCGAGGTCGGCCGCCAACCGTTCACGGTGTATGGACTGCTGCGCACCGCCGACTCCGTCTCGCCGCTGGCCGCACCTGCGGTCGGCTCATCGCTGCTCGCCTTCGTCATCGTCTATTTCATCGTCTATGCGGCCGGCCTGACCTACCTGTTCCGGCTGATGGCGTCGCCGCCGCATCACGGCGAACAGGGACCAAGCGCCAAAGCACCGGCCCGTGCCGCGGGCATCACGCCCGCCGTCGGCGTGGCCGCGGAAGGATCCGCCCGATGACCGGCATCATCGACATCGCCACCATCTGGGCGTTCATCATCGCGTTCGCGGTCTTTGTCTATGTGGTGATGGACGGATTCGATCTCGGCCTCGGCATCCTGTTTCCGCTGTTTCCGAACAAGAGCCGATCGCGACGTGATCATGAACAGCGTCGCCCCGGTCTGGGACGGCAACGAAACCTGGCTGGTGCTCGGCGGCGGCGGATTGATGGCGGCGTTTCCGCTGGCCTACGCGGTGCTGATGCCGGCGCTGTACACGCCGATGATCGCGATGCTGATCGGCCTGATCTTTCGCGGCGTTGCCTTCGAATTCCGCTGGCGGACGCTGAGCGAGCGAAACCGCTGGGATATCGCGTTCGCCGGCGGATCGCTGCTGGCGACGCTGGCGCAGGGAATTGCGCTCGGCGCCATCCTGCAGGGCGTCCACGTCGAGGCGCGGCATTATGCCGGCGGCTGGTGGGACTGGCTGACGCCGTTCAGCATCCTGACCGGCCTCGCATTGGTCGTCGGCTACGCGCTGTTGGGCGCGACATGGCTGGTGCTGAAGACCGAGGGCGAGCTTCGCGACAAGGCCTATCACCTGAGCTGGTGGTTGTTGTTCGCGATGTTGGGTGCCATCGGCGCGGTCAGCATCGCCACGCCGTTCCTCCATATCCAATATGCGCAGCGCTGGTTCACCTGGCCGAACATCATCCTGACTGCGCCGGTACCGATCGCGGTAGCCGGCGTTACCGTGCTGTTGTTGCGCAGCCTCGCCAACAAGCAGGACCACCGGCCGTTCTTTCTGTCGCTGGCGCTGTTCGCGCTGTCCTATGCCGGGCTCGGCATCAGCATGTGGCCCTATATCGTGCCGCAGAGCATCACCATCTGGCAGGCGGCATCGCCGCCGAACAGTCAGCTCTTCATGCTGGTCGGCGTTGCCGTGCTGGTACCGCTCATTCTCGGCTATACCGCGTGGGCCTATTGGGTATTCCGCGGCAAGGTGAGACCCGGGAGCGGCTATCATTGATGCCAGGCGAGCAAAAATCCGCGGCCGCTGGCGCAGCGCCTGATGTGGTTCTTCGTACTTTGGCTCGGCGGGGTCGGCACCGTGGCCATCCTGTCCTATGGGCTTGCGGCTCTGGATCGCGCCGAAGTGAGCTTTCGGGACCCTCCCGCACGATCGGCAACTGACGAAAATTGAAAGCATTCCAGCGGGATATCTGGATTGCTTGCCATCGCGCCATCCCTGAGATTTGATGGTTCCAGCAAACCATGTAAACACTGGGCAGCGTCCGACGAGGGGGAGTCCTGGATGACGAAATTTCGGCACCTGATCTGGATGGTGATTGCCGCGGCCGGTCTGATGCTTTCGGTCTCGCAGAGCTTTGCACAACAGCCCGACGTCGGCGACCAGCCGGGACTTCTGCCCGACGATTCCGTGGAACTGGATCCGGAATTCAGGCGCACGGCGGTGCTTTATCGCACCACCGAGGCGCCGGGCACCATCATCATCTCGACCGCGGAGCGCCATCTCTATTTGATCCAGGGCAAGCGGCCGCGCGCTGCGCTACGGCATCGGCGTCGGCCGCGATGGCTTTCAGTGGCAGGGACTGTTGAGCATTTCGAGGAAAGCCGAATGGCCGGACTGGACGCCGCCGCCGGAGATGATCGCGCGCCAGCCTTATCTGCCGCGCTTCATGGCCGGCGGCCCCGGCAACCCGCTCGGCGCCCGCGCGCTCTATCTCGGCGCCACCGTCTATCGCATCCACGGCACCAACCGGCCGGATACGATCGGCACCGCCGTCTCGTCCGGTTGCTTCCGGCTGGTCAATGCCGACGTCTCCGACCTCTATGAGCGTGTCCCCGTCGGCACCAAGGTCATCGTGCGGCAGAAGCCGGAATTGTAACCGCGGCGGCCACCTTCACAGCCGGCTCATTCCCCCGACATTGGCGAGAGACAAATCATGCGGACATTCCGAGGCGGCCTCCTGATTGGGCTGGCGGTCGCAGTCGCGGTCGCGGCTGCCGCCATCACCTATGAACGATATGACACGCGGACCCTGAAACGGACGATCCGGCGCGGCGAAGTGCTGTGCGGCGTCAATACCGGCCTGCCCGGCTTCTCGATTCCCGACGACAAGGGCAACTGGACCGGCTTCGATGTCGATTTCTGCCGCGCGGTCGCGGCCGCCATCTTCGACGATCCGAAAAAGGCGAAATTCATTCCGCTCGACGCCAACGAGCGCTTCAAGGAGCTGCAGAGCCGCAAAGTGGATATCCTCTCGCGCAACTCGACATGGAGCATGTCGCGCGAGACCTCCTATGACCTGTATTTTCCGGCCGTGGCCTATTATGACGGCGAAGGATTCATGCTGCCGAAGGCGCGCAACATCGATTCCGCGCTGGACCTCAATAACAGCAAGGTATGCGTGCAGTCGGAAACCACGACCCAACTCAACCTCGCCGATTATTTCCGCGCCAACAACATGAAATACCAGGAGATGAAATTCGCCAAGCTGGACGAGGTCATTCAAGGCCTATGATTCCGGCCAATGCGACGTCTTCACCGCCGACGTCTCCCAGCTTTATGCGCTGCGGCTGAACCTGGCCAAGCCGGGCGACCACGTCATCCTGCCCGACGTCATCTCGAAGGAACCGCTCGCGCCCGTGGTGCGGCAGCGCGACGATGACTGGATGATGATCGTGAAGTGGACGTTGTATGCGATGATCAATGCCGAAGAACTCGGCGTTACCTCCAAGAACATCGACGAGGCGCTGAAGTCGAAGAAGCCCGACGTGATGCGGCTGGTCGGAACCGAAGGCGCCTATGGCGAGGAGCTCGGGCTGACCAGGGATTGGGCCGCGCGCATCATCCGGCACGTCGGCAATTACGGCGAAGTCTATGAGCGCAATGTCGGCAGCGGATCGAAGCTCGGGATTCCGCGCGGGCTCAATCAGCTCTGGAGCGCCGGCGGCATCCAGTACGCGCCGCCGATCAGGTGACGGTCTTCAGGCCGTGGCACGATGCGCAGCGCACGCAGCAACTCGTCATCACCCGCGAAAGCGGGTGATCCAGTACGCCGCGGCCTCTCGCTCAATCACCAGCGCCTCGGAATACTGGGTCGCCCGGTCAAGCCGGGCGATGACGACTGGTTCGTGATGCGCCGTGTCGCACTGAACCTCAATAGCTCTTCATCCTCGCCAGTTGATCGGCGTGAAAATTGCTGTCGCCGAACAATTCCTGGCAGACCCGCGCGCGTTTCATGAAGAAGCCGATGTCGAACTGGTCGGTCATGCCCATGCCGCCGTGCATCTGCACGCCTTCCTGAACCGCAAGCGTGGCGGTCGAACCGGCGCGCGCCTTGGCGACCGCCACCGCCGGCGCCGGCATTTTCAAAATTGGTATCGAGCGTCTGCAGCGCCTTCAGCACCGCGGCGCGGGTGATCTCGATCTCGATATAGAGCTGCGCGGCGCGGTGCTGCAGCGCCTGGAATTCGCCGATCAGCTTGCCGAACTGCTTGCGCTCCTTGAGATAGCCAATGGTGCGGCCGAACACCTCCTCGCTGACCCCGACCATTTCGGAAGCCACCGCGCCACGGCCGATATTGAGCACGCCTTCCAGCAAGGTCCCGCCCTGATCGACCTCGCCGAGCACGCCGTCGGCGTTGACCTCGACATTGTCGAACTTAATTCGCGCCGCGTTGTGCGAATCGACCATCGCCGTGCGCTCGGTCTCGATGCCCTTGGTCTTGGGATCGACCAGAAACAGCGTCAGCCCGTCGCGCTCGCCGGCTGAGCCCGCGGTGCGGGCCGCGACGATCAGGAGATCGGCGGTGTGCCCGTCGACCACGAAGGCCTTGGCGCCGCTGAGCTTGAAACCGTTGCCGGAACGCACCGCCTGCATTTTGGTCTGCAGCGGACGATGTTTTGTCCCTTCGTCGATGGCGAGCGCGGCCAGCAGCGAGCCGGCGGCGATCTTGGGCAGATGCTCGGATTTTTGCGCGGCGCTGCCGCCGCGCGACAGCGCGGAAGCCGCCAGCACGGCGGTTGCAAGAAACGGCGACGGCATCAAGGTGCGGCCGATTTCCTCCATCACCACGCCGGCTTCGACGCAACCGAGCCCGCTGCCGCCGAAACTTTCGGGCACCAGCAGGCCGGAAAATCCCATCTCGGCAAAAGCCTTCCAGAGATCGCGGGAAAATCCGGTCGCGTCCTTGGCATCGCGCAGCTGCCGCAGATGCGACACCGGCGCCTTGTCGCTGATCAGCCCGCGCGCGCTGTCGCGCAGCATCGATTGTTCTTCGTTGAGGACGAGTGCCATGGGAGGGTTCCGGTCTTCGGTTGACGCTAAAGCGATCGGGGTTAGTGGTTCTCGGTGTTTACCCTCATGGTGAGGAGGCGCTCTTGCGCCGTCTCGAACCATGAGACTTCATCCTTCGAGACGCGGCCAAGAGGCCGCTCCTCAGGATGAGGAGTCTCTTTACGCCCCCGGCAAATCGAGAATCCGTTTTGCGACGATGCCGAGCATCACCTCGGAGGTGCCGCCCTCGATCGAGTTGGCCTTGGTGCGCAGCCAGGCGCGCGGCCGGGCGCCGCCTTTGGAGCGCTCGCTTTCCCATTCCAGCGCGTCGACGCCGCCCGCCGACATCAGGATCTCGTAGCGGCGCTTGTTCAGCTCGGTGCCGTAATATTTCATCGCCGAGGAAAACGCCGGATGCGATTGCCCGGCCTTGGCCAGATCGACCGCGCGTTCGGCGGCGCAGGCCAGTGCCGCCTCGTCGATCTCGAAGGTGGCGATCTGTCCGCGCAGCATCGGATCTTCCAGACGGCCCTGCTCGTCGGTCCCCACGGAGTCGGCGGCGACCTGACCGAGCGGCCGGCCGACGCCGCGCTCGCCCATGCCGGAGATCATCGCGCGTTCATGCTGCAGCAGATATTTGGCGACGTCCCAGCCGCGGTTGACGGTGCCGACCACATTGGCCTTCGGTACCCGGACGTTGTCGAAGAAGGTCTCGCAGAATGGCGAGCGGCCGGAAATCAGCAGGATAGGTTTGGTCGAGACGCCCTTTGAGGCCATGTCGAACAGAATAAAACTGATGCCGTCATGCTTCTTGGCGGTGGCATCGGTCCGCACCAGGCAGAAAATCCAGTCGGCGTAGTTGGCGTAAGAAGTCCAGATCTTCTGGCCGTTGATGATGAAGTCGTCGCCGTCGCTCTCGGCGCGGGTCTGCAGCGAGGCGAGGTCGGATCCGGCATTCGGCTCGGAATAGCCCTGGCACCAGCGGATCAGGCCGGCGGCGATCTTCGGCAGATGTTCTTTCTTCTGCGCGTCGGTGCCGTATTTCAGGAGTGCGGGCCCGAGCATGGAAATGCCGAACGAGACCAGCGGCTGGCGCGCGCCGAGCGCCGCCATCTCCTGGCGCACGATTTTTGTCTGTTCCGGATCGAGGCCGGCGCCACCATATTCCTTCGGCCAGTGCGGGACGGTCCAGCCCTTGTCGCGCATCCGTTCAAACCAGACGCGCTGCGGCTCGGATGAGAATTTGGTGTTGCGGCCGCCCCAGAACGTTTCTTCGTCTGATGTCATGGGACGCCGCATCTCCGGCGGACAATTGGCCTCCAGCCAGGCGCGGGTTTCGCGGCGAAACTTTTCCAGATCGGACATGGCAGCGTTTCCATCGTTGTTGGATCGACCTTAGCCATCGCATGGCGGAATTCAACATATCTCTGGCGTATGCCTTCGGGTTGCGAGATATGATAGGGCTGCGCTGAGCCGGCGTCACGGACGTCGCAACGATTGAAAAACAAGAGGAAACCGACATGCGGCTGAAGTTGCTTTCGCCTGGCGAAATGAACGAGGACCAGAAGCAAACCTACGACGAATCGATCGCCGGCAAGCGTGGCGCCCCGCCGCCGCCGATGATGGCCTGGCTCAACAGCCCGGAGATGGCGCGCCACGCCACGCGGCTCGGCGCCTTCCTGCGGTTCGATACGGTGTTTCCGGCAAAACTGTCCGAGATCGCGATCCTGGTCACCGCACGGCACTGGACCTCGCATTACGAATGGTACGCCCACAAGCGGCTCGCGCTCAAAGGCGGCATGGATCCCAAGATCATCGAAGACATCCGGCATCGCCGCACGCCTGTTTTCGACGACCCGAAGGGCCAGATGATCTACGACGTCTCCAAATCGCTGCACGAAGGCCATGGGCTGACCAAGGGGCTGTACGACGAGGCCGTAAAAATGCTCGGCGAGCGCGGGCTGGTCGAGATCATCGGGCTGTGCGGCTACTACACCATGGTCTCGATGACGCTGAACACGTTTGAGTTCGATCTGCCGCAGGGAGAGGTTTCCGAGTTGGCGTAAGGAGGGTTGCGGCGGTCGTCTCCCTCTCCCCGTTCTTTACGGGGTCGAGACGAGCGAAGCTCGCTCTTAGAGGGTTGGGGTGAGGGGCTCTCTCCGAATATGAGGACTCGCGGATAGTCCCCCTCACCCGGCCCGCAGCTGACGCTGCGTGCCGACCTCTCCCCACAAGCGGGGAGAGGTGAAGAAGGAGAGAAGCTGATGCCCGATAACCCGACGCCCGTCATTGCCGGTACACGCATCGGCCATGTCCATCTCAAGGTGGCCGATCTCGATCGGGCGCTGGGATTTTATTGCGGCGTGCTGGGCTTCGAGCTGACGCAACGCTTAAGTTCCGGCGCGGCGTTCATTTCGGCCGGCGGCTATCACCACCACATCGGCCTGAACACCTGGGAAAGCAAAGGCGGCCATCCGCCGCCGCCGGGAACGACGGGGTTGTTTCACACCGCGATCCTCTATCCGACGCGGCCCGCGCTGGCCGATGCCTTGCACCGCGTGATCAGCGCGGGAATTGCTCTCGACGGCGCCAGCGATCACGGCGTCAGTGAAGCGCTTTACCTGCGCGATCCCGACGAGAACGGCGTGGAGCTGTATTGGGATCGGCCCAAAGAACAATGGCCGCGCAAAGAGGACGGATCGCTGGCGATGTTCACGCACCGGCTCGACCTCGAGGATTTGTTGCGGCAACGGGAGGCGTAGACCCTCATGGTAGCACCGCGATGGAGCGCAGCGTAATCCGGGGCCATATCGACACGGCGCCATCCTCGAGATTGCGGCTGCGGCTGCATCCTCGGGCTGAGGCTCGTGCGATCTGCCCCGCCCGCGCACCATGATCAGCATCGCGGCCACAAGCTCCAGCCCGATGCAGCCGTAAAACGGCAAGGCGTAGCTTCCGGACGCGTCGCGCAGCAGGCCGATAACGCCCGGGCCGAACGCATAGGTGACCTGGTTGATCGCCGTGATCAGGCTGATCAGCACCCCGAACGCGCGCGGATCGAACTCGCGCTGCACGATCAGCGCCGGCAGCGTAATCAGATTGCCGACCGAAAATCCGAACAGCGCGCAGGCCGCCATCAGCAGCATTTCGTTGCGCGAATTGATGATGATCGCGAGCGCCACCGCCTGGCTTGCGAACGAGATCGCCGACGCCAGCCGCTGGTTGAGCCGGTCGATCACGGTCGAGAACAGCACGCGCCCGACCACCGCCATCGCCGTCAACAGCGCAACCGCGATCGCAGCGTGCTCGCGTCCGATCGCCGGATCGAGAAACGCAATCAAGTGGACGATGAATCCGACTTGCGCAAACAGCACCAGCGCGAAGGCAATCGATACCGTCAGGAATGCGACATCGCGGATGGCCTGGGCACGCATCCGCGATGCGGAGGGTGCTTCGGCGGCCGGCAATTCCGCTGCGATAGCGTAGCGGTCGGGCGGCCGGCCGACAAAGATCGCGATGACCGGGATCATCAGCACCAGCATCGTCGCCGCCGCGGCCATCATCGCGCTGGAAAATCCGAAGCTGCCGATGGCCGCCACCAACAGCGGCACCCCGATGATGCCGCCAAAACTTGCGCCGTTCAGCGCGAGGCTGATCGCCATGCCGCGCTTTTGATCGAACCAGAGGCCGAGCGTATTGGTGATGACGCCGAGGCTGGTGCCGGCCCAGCCGAATGCCAGCAGCACATTGACGGCATATAGCTGCCATGGCGCGGTGACCTGGCCGATCAAGGCGGCGGCCGCCGCCATCGCCAGCACGCCGCCGAGCAGGCAGTTGCGCGGACCGAACGTCCGCACCGCCTCGCTGACAAAGGCGACGAGCACGGCGCCGAACAAATAGAAGAACGTCGTCGCCGACGAAATCAGCGAGGCCGGCCAGCCGTACAGGCGATGCAACTCGGCAAGGTAGACGCTTTGGCCATAGAAGCCGAAGGCCCAGCCAAAGGTCGCCACCAGAAAGCAGACCGCGACGATCCGCCAGCCGTCATAACGGGCGGAGGTTTCGGCGACGACGAGGTGACGGAACGCGTCCGCGCAACGCATCTGTCCTTTTTGCCGCCGGATATCAAGGACGTGGATGGCCGGGACTGTCCAGCGCCAAGCACGCGCGGAGCCTGTCATCGGGCAGCGCTATGCGCGGATGCCCGTTGGCGCTTTTGCCCGGCCATGACGATTAACTCGAACTCGGCGGTTATCAGATCAGTCGGTGCGATGCTTCGATCGTTACCGAAGTATCTGCGGTCGTCATCACGCCTTCGGCTTCGACGGATCATAGAAAAAGCGCTCGCGGAATATCCTGTCGCCGCGCCATTCCTGCAAGCTCACCTCGTCGATCCGGTGCACCTTGCCGGATTTATCCGTCAGCTCGAAAATCCAGTGAATGGCGACGTGGTCGCCTTCGACCACGGAGGACATCGCCTTGGAATAGACGTGCGTCATGCGCGCAAGGATGCCGCGCTCGTGCGCGACCAACAGATCGCGGCCGACGCGCGGCGGGCCGGCGTTCTCCTGCATGCTGGAATCCTCGGTGTAATAGCGCTCGATGGCGCCGGCGTGATCGCCGGCCTCGACCACGGCGATGAATTCATCCAGGCGTTCTCGCGACGGCATCAAACCTCCAGCGCTTGCGGCAACCCGTGCAGGGCTAGCCGATCAGATACTCGGATCGGGAAATTCGGACAGCGCTTGCGATCTCGCCCGCTGCCGCCTGGCGAACGATGCCAGCGTCAACACGGTGAGGCCCAACAGCACCGGCGGATACACCACGAGATTGACCGCGGACCAGCCGTAATTCGCCAGCAACTGGCCGGATGAAAACGAGCCCAGCGCCATCACGCCGAATATCAGAAAATCGTTGAACGCCTGAACCTTGTTGCGCTCCTGCGGCCGGTGCGTCTCCAGCACCAGCGCGGAAGCGCCGACAAAACTCAAATTCCAACCGACCCCGAGCACGATCAGGGTGGCCCAGAAATGCATCGCGGTGATACCGGAAAGCCCGATCGTCGCGGCGCCAGCCTCCAGCAACAGGCCGATCGCGACGACCTTCGGCGCCCCGAAGCGCGCGATCAGCGAGCCGGTAAAAAAGCTCGGCCCGTACATCGCCACGATATGCCACTGAATGCCGAAGTTGGAATCGCTGACGCCAAGCCCGCACAGTTTCATCGCCAGCGGCGCCGACGTCATCACCAGATTCATCATCGGATAGGAGACGATGCCGCAGATGGCGGCCGCGATAAACCGCGGTTGCCGCACGATTTCCAACAGCGGACGACCGCCGTGAAAATCGGATGGTGCCGGCTTCGGCGCATCGACGCCGGCGAGAATGGCCATCGCGATCAGCGCCACCATCGCCTGCACCACGAAGCTGAAGGCGAACACATAGGGCGGCCAGATATCCATCGTCCACTGCACGAGCTGGGGGCCGAACACGCCGGCGAACACGCCGCCGGCCATCACCCACGACACGGCTTTGGGGCGATATGCCGCGCTCGCGCCATCGGCGGCGGCAAAACGATAGGATTGCGACACCGCGCCATAAAGTCCGCCGAGGAACGTCGCGCAGCAAAACAGCACAAACGAACCGCGCAGGATGGCGAATGCCGCAAGCAGGCCGGTCAGCATGCCGCAGCCGGTACCGATGATGAAGGCGACGCGGCGGCCATAGGCGCGCGCGATGGCGCCGGTCGGCAACGTGCCGGCGGCGATCCCAACGACATACATCGAGAGCGGCACGGTCGCGAGCGACATGTCCGGCGCCAGCGTCGCGCCGATGATCGAGCCGGTCGCGAAGATCACGGCCGAGTTCGCGCCGGTCAGCGCCTGCGCCGCCGCGAGCCGCACCACGTTGGACCGCGCGCGGGCGTCGCCGGAGATGTCGTCAATGGTGGTCACGTCGATCATCGGTCATTTTCGCCCCGGGGCACGCGGCCAAATGCCATCGGCCTTGTTGATTCCCGACACTATGAATGGAGGTATCAGCCCAATCAACCGATGCAAACGGGCGTGCGCCATGCATCGCCGTTCAGGCCGCTTTCGGCCGCGCAAACACCAGAATCAGATTGTTGGCGGGCATCTCGGCGATATCGATGAGCATCAGGCCAACACCCGCAGCCAGCTTTTCCAAATCCGCGATATCGCGCACGCCCCATTCGGGGTCCCGGTCGCGGAGGCTGGCGTCGAACGCGGCATTGCTGGGCGCGGTGTGCTTGCCGTCGCGCTTGAACGGCCCGTAGAGGAACAGCCGCCCGTCCGCGCGCAGATAACGCGCCGCGCCTGCAAACAACCCTTCCGCAACGCGCCACGGCGCGATGTGGATCACATTGGCGCAGAACACCGCCAGCAATTCGCCGGGGCCGCTGCCGTCGTGCATCTGGGAACACCATGCGGGGTCGGAGAGATCGATCCGCAGCGGCGGGCGGATATTCGCCAGTCCGGCATGCGCCCGCCACGCCGCGATGCTTTTGAGATGCTGCTCGTTGAGATCACTCGGCCACCAGGTGATCTCGGGACTGCGGCGGGCGAAATCGACCACATGCTGGCCGGTGCCGCTGCCGGCCTCCACCACGTCGCCGGATTTACCGGCCAGGAACGGCTGCAACACCGCCCAGATCGCCTGATGGTTGCGGTGGAACGCCGGCGCGTCGAGCCGACCGTCGGGTTCGGCCGGCCGGCCGTCCTTGCCGAATTCCACCACATATTCAGCCATGACACTCTCCCGCCCCGGCTTTTAGACGGCCAGGGCGCTCCCTGCAAAAATCCGACGGCACGACGACCATGCTGGAACACATCGCTCCTCCCGCTTCTCTCGCATATTTCTAAGCCTGCCCCGGCTTTTAGACGGCCAAGGCGCTCCCTGCAAAAATCCGACGGCACGACGACCACGCGGGAACAATCGGCCTTTTCCGGGTGCTACCCGCGAGAATACATTAACCCCATCTTCCCGCGCCGATTGCCCACGTTGCCAGCCGATGGCGTTTATGCTTTGACCGGCTATATTCCAGGATAAGACCGACAAAACCTGCGGGAAACGCCTTTGACCAACAATCCCTTAGCGCGGCCCGTCCTGATCCCGGCGCTCGCGGTGGCGCTATCGATCGGTGCTGCCGCGTTCGCAAGCCCTGCCTGCGCGCAATCCGCCGCAGCCGAGGGCCAGAAGCTTGCTTTCGATCGCGGCAAGGGCAATTGCCTGACCTGCCACGAGATCAAGGGCGGCGATCTTCCCGGCACCATCGGGCCGCCGCTGAAGGACATCAAAAGCAAATATCCTGATCGCAACGAACTCGTCGCGATCCTCAGCGATGAAACCAAACGCAACCCGTTGACCGTGATGCCCCCGTTCGGACGAAATCGTATTTTGACCGAGCAGGAGATCAACGCCATCGTGGATTTCCTGCAGACATTATGAGCGGCGAAGCGCGCCGCTTGGGAGACTTGGATGACTATCTCTGACAACGGGTTTTCGGCCACGCGGCGCCTGATCCTGAAAGGCGCCGCAACGGTCGCGCTGATAGGGCTCGGCAATATTCCGCTGGGGTTTGCTGCGGCGTTCGCCGCGGCCAACGACAAATATCCGGAGGATGCGTTCAAAGCGAAGAGCGACGCGGACGCCATCAAGTCGCTCTACGGCAAGACCGCCGAGCCATCGGACAAGGTCAAGCTCGACGCGCCGGAAATCGCCGAGAACGGCTCGGTGGTTCCGATCTCCGTCACTACGACGCTTGCCGACGTCACCTCGATCTCGTTTCTGGTCTCAGAAAACCCCAACGCGCTGGCGGCGTCCTACAAAATTCCGGCAGGGACCCTGCCGAGCGTGGCCAATCGTCTCAAGATGGCCAAGACCAGCAACGTGATCGCGATCGTGGAAGCCGGCGGCAAGCTCTACAGCGCGACCAAGGAAGTCAAAGTGACCGTCGGCGGCTGCGGCGGCTGACGCGCATGATCCGGAAAAGCATGCCCTCGGGCCACGACCCGATGGGTGGAGACCGGTTTTCCGACCAGATCATGCGCAAATGATAGGCTAGGGAGTATTCTGATGGCATCGACCATTCGCGTGCGCGCCACCTCAAGCGGCGACACCACCGAAGTGCAGGCGCTGATCCAGCATCCGATGGATTCCGGCTTCGTCAAGGACGCCAAGGGCGACACCATTCCGCCGCACTTCATCCAGGAATTGACCTTCGAATATGGCGGCAAAAGCGTCTTCGTCGCGGACTGGGGCGCGGCCGTCTCCAAGGATCCTTACGTCAAGTTCAGCTTCAAGGGCGGCAAGAAGGGCGAGGATTTGAAAATCAGCTGGGTCGACAACAAGGGCGCGACCGATACCACCACGGCGAAGATTCAGTAACAGATTTTGTTTTGACGCGTTTTCCTCACGCGAACCGGTGTCCACTTCGCTTGAAAACGCCATGGAGAGGTGAACGTGCGAACTGCAATCTATTTTGCCTCGGCCGCTCTCGCGCTGGCAGCGCTGACATTTGGCGCGGTGCCGTCAGCGGTTGCCGCCGATACACCCAATCCGCCGGCCGACGCCAAGGCGTTCAGGGATTTTTTCACCCAAAAGTTTCCCAAGCTGAAGCTGGAGGATTTCGTCAACGGTCCCTATTCGATGAACGAGGACATGCACCGGCAATGGGAAGAGAAAGAACAATTCCCGCCCTACGAGTTTTCCGTCGATATGGGCAAGGAGATGTTCTCAAAGCCCTTCAAGAACGGCAAGAGCTACGCCGACTGCTTCCCGAACCAGGGCATCGGTATCAGACAGAACTATCCGTACTTCGATGACAAGGAAGGCAAGGTCGTCACGCTCGAACTGGCGCTGAACCGGTGCCGCGAAGCCAACGGGGAGGCGCCGTTCTCCTATGTGAAGGATGAAATGGCCGCGCTGACCGCCTACATGGCGTTCACATCCCGCGGCAAGCCGTTTGACATCAAAATCCCGAACGATCCGCGCGCGCTCGAGGCCTACCAGAACGGCAAGCGCTACTTCTATACGCGGCGCGGACAACTCAATTTCTCCTGCGCCACCTGCCACGTGCAGAGCCCGGGCGAGCGGGTCCGCGCCGAAATACTCGCCCCCGCGCTCGGGATCCTGAATGCGATGCCGATCTATCGTTCCGAATGGAGCGGCATGGGCACGATCAGCCGGCGCTTCACCACCTGCAACAGCCAGATTCGCGGTGTGCCGCTCAATCCGCAGGACGACGAATATCGCGATCTCGAATATTATCTGTCCTATGTCAGCAACGGACTGCCGATTTCCGGTCCGGGAGCGCGGCCATGAGCATGATCCGGGCATCCACATTCGCGCTGGCTTTAGCGCTGCTGATCGCGGGCGCGACATCGGTGCTGGCTGCCGCCTCCGAGGCCGATTTCAAGGCCGCCTACGCCGCGGCCGAGGCCGCCAACAAGGAAGCCGGCGCCTTGCGCAATCAGTGGACCGTGACGGCAGCCGCCTTGGCCAACGCGAAAAAGGCCGCCGACAAGGGCGACTTCGATCAGGCGATAGCCTCCTCGAAGGAAGCCGAAGCGCTGGCGAAAGCTTCGATCTACCAGGCAACAAGCGAAAAAACCCTCTGGAAAGAACTCGAAATACGCTGAGCTTCTTAGAGTCTGATTCAAATGCATCCGATAGAATCAGATCGTATTTGTCGTCATTGCGAGGAGCGAAGCGACGAAGCAATCCATAACCGTCGTATCCGTGCCGTGGATTGCTTCGCTGCGCTCGCAATGACGATAGTTGACTCCATTTCCCGCGGAGACATCACATGACAATCCGCCGCCGGGATTTTCTTAAATTCACCGGCGCTGCCGCGCTCTCGGGCGGACTGCCGCGTATCGCACCCAGCGCCGACAGCGCCAGCGTTTACGATCTCGAACGCTTCGGCAATGCGCGCATCCTGCACCTAACCGATACGCATGCACAACTGTTGCCGGTCTATTTTCGCGAACCGAGCGTCAATCTCGGGATCGGCGCGATGCAGGGAAAACCGCCGCATCTGGTCGGCCGCGCCTTCCTCGACCGATTTGGCATCAGGCCCGACAGTGCCGACGCCTATGCATTCACCTCTCTCGATTTCGAGAAATCCGCCGTTCGCTTCGGCAAGCTCGGTGGCTTCGCGCATCTCAAGACATTGATCGATCGCCTGCGCAGCGACGCCGGGTCCGGACGCTCGCTGCTGCTCGATGGCGGCGATCTGTGGCAAGGCACTGGCCTCGCCAACACCATGCAGGGCGCCGACATGGTCGAGGCCGCGAATTTGCTGGGCATCGAGGCGATGACCGGCCACTGGGAATTCACCTATGGCGAAAAAGCGCTGCGCGGCAACCTCGAGCGCTTCAAGGGCGAATTTCTGGCGCAGAACGTCTACCTCACGGAGGAAGCCGCGTTCAACGACGCCAAGGCATTCGATCCTGCCTCGGGAAGGGTGTTCAAGCCGGCCATGATCAAGGAGGTCGGCGGCTACCGTGTCGCCGTGATCGGACAGGCATTTCCCTATGTGCCGATCGCACACCCCAGGCGGTTCACGCCGGACTGGACCTTCGGGATTCGCGACGACGAGTTGCAGAAACTGGTCAACGCGCTGCGAAACAATGACAAGGTCGACGTCGTCTTGCTGTTGTCGCATAACGGCATGGATGTCGATCTCAAGCTCGCGAGCCGCGTCACGGGGATCGACGTCATCCTCGGCGGCCATACCCACGACGCCATTCCGCAACCTGTGCCCGTGAGCAATGCCGGCGGCACCACGCTCGTGACCAATGCCGGCTCTAACGGAAAATTCCTGGGCGTACTCGATCTCGAACTCGCCAAAGGCCGGGTAGCCGATGTGCGCTATCGGCTGCTGCCGGTGTTTTCGGAATTGCTGAAGCCGGATGCCGCGATGGCGGTGCTGATCGACAAAATGCGCGGGCCGCATGCGGCGGCCTATGCCGAGAAGATCGCGACCGCCGACCGCCTGCTCTATCGTCGCGGCAATTTCAACGGTACCGTCGATCAATTGATCTGCGACGCCTTGCGCGGCGAACTCGACGCCGAGATCGCGCTGTCACCGGGGTTCCGCTGGGGTATAAGCGTACTGCCGGGACAGCCGGTGACGATGGAAGACGTGTTGTCCGAGACCGCCATTGCCTATCCGGAAACCTATGTCCAGCGCATGACCGGCAGCCAGATCAAGGGTGTCCTCGAAGATATCTGCGACAATCTCTTCAATGCCGATCCCTATTACCAGCAGGGCGGTGATATGGTCCGCGTTGGCGGTTTCGTCTACACTTGCACGCCTGGAGAATCTGTCGGCCGGCGTATTTCCGACCTGAAGCTCGATAACGGCCGCACCCTCGATGCCGGCAAGCGCTACAAGGTCGCGGGATGGGCGTCCGTCAACGAGCAACAGGGAATGCCGGTGTGGGATGTATTCGCCAAACATCTGCGTTCGCAGAAAACCCCGAACCGGCGCGGCGCGCCCGTCAGCTTAAGGGGTGTTGACGATAACCCGGGCATTGCAGGACAGGGATGAGACATTTTTGGACATATCGCTTCCCTGCAAGTCGCCGCTCGATCGTTCGCGCCTTCGGCGGCGCTATCATGGTGGGGTTGGTGGCGGCAACGCTCCCGTCGCTCGCCCGGGCCGAGCCGGCGCCGCTGCCCGACAAACCGTTCGCCGAGCATCGCATCGTGTTGCAGCTCTCCGACAATGATCCCCGCAAACAAGGCCTCGTGATCAGCGTCGCCTATAATCTTTTGAAATTCTACGATCCGGACAAGGTCGCGATTGAGGTGGTGACATTCGGTCCGGGCATCGATTTGTTGCGCCCGGACAATAGCAACCGCAAATTGGTTGAAAGTCTGGTCGCGCAAGGCGTACGCTTCGATGTCTGCCTCAATACCGTGGATACCATCGAGCGCGAGACCGGCAAGCGGCCTGACTTCATTCCGGTCGCGACCCCGGTTCAGGTCGGCGTCGGGCAAATTCTGTCGCTGACCGAAAACGGCTATACATTGGTTCGCCCTTAAGGAGTTTTGTCATGCGCGGTTTTCTTCGCCGTTGTGCAGGTGTTGCCTTGATGTCGATGGCGTTGGCCTCAACCGGCCTTGCCGCCGACGGCAAAACGCATCGCATCGCCATCCAGGTCGACCAGAACGATCCGCAGGTCATGAACCTGGCGCTGAACAACGCCACCAACGTGATCGAATATTATCGTGCCAGGCACGAGGACGTCGACGTCGATATCGTCACCTATGGTCCCGGCCTCCACATGCTGCGGGCCGACACGTCGCCGGTGCAGGACCGCATCAAGCGTCTCAAGGATATGGCCTTTCCCGGCAAGATCCAGTTTTCGGCCTGCAACAACACCAAGCAAGGCATGGAGAAGACCGAAGGCCACGCAATTTCCATTTTGCCGGACGCCACCATCGTTTCCTCAGGCGTCGTCCGCCTGATGGAATTGCAGGAGCAGGGCTGGAGTTATGTTCGGCCCTAGAAGATTCGCGTGCTAATATCGGGAAGCCATTCGAGGCGGCACCAGTCATGATCTTTCGCCAGCTGTTCGACAGCGTTTCAGGCACCTACAGCTATCTGCTGGCCAGCCGCGCCGGCGGCGAGGCGCTGATCCTCGATCCGGTGCTGGAGAAGGTCGACCGCTACTGCCAATTGTTGCGCGAACTCGATCTCAGGCTGGTCAAGGCCGTCGATACCCATCTGCACGCCGACCACGTCACCGGGCTCGGCGAACTGCGCGATCGCACCCACTGCGTCACCATCATGGGCGAGCAGAGCAAGGCCGACGTGGTGGCGATGCGGGTCGCTGAGGGCGACAAGGTGATGATCGAGGGCCTTAGTCTCGACGTGATGTACACCCCCGGCCACACCGATGATTCCTACAGCTACCTGATGGGCGACCGGGTATTCACCGGCGATACGCTGTTGATCCGCGGCACCGGCCGTACCGATTTCCAGAACGGCAGCGCGCGGGCGCAATACGATTCCATTTTTGGCCGGCTGCTGAAACTGCCCGATGAAACCATGGTATTTCCCGCCCACGACTACAAAGGCGACACCGTCTCCACCATCGGCGAGGAAAAGCGGTTCAATCCGCGGCTGCAGGTGCGCTCGGTGGATGAATATGTCGAGCTGATGGCCAATCTGAAGCTGCCGAATCCGAAGATGATGGACGTGGCGGTGCCGGCCAACATGCATGTCGGCCTGCATCAGGACGATCTTGCCAAACAAGGGCTGGCGCTGAGCGCGCGCGAGGGCATCGAGAGCCTCGGCCGGCCCGATATTCTTCTGGTCGATCTCAGGGAAAACAGCGAACGCGCCAAGCACGGCATGCTGCCGGGCGCGCTGCACGCGCCCTATCCCGGAATCGGCGAGAGCCTGCAGCCCGGCGGCATGTTGCGCGAGGTGGCCGGAGCGACCGGGCGCCGCATCGTATTCTTCTGTGCCTTCGGCGAGCGCTCCGCGATGGCGGTCGCCGCCGCCAAGGATGCGGGCCTCAGCAACACCGCGCATATCGCAGGCGGCATCGACGCCTGGAAGAAAGCCGGCGGACCGATACTGACGGGGTGAGAGCTTTTCCACGTCCGGAGGTAAGCGCCTCTCCCTTTGGGAGAGGGTTGGGGTGAAGGGTTGCGGTCTATCGTTAGGCGGTAACCCCTCACCCGGATTGCTTCGCAATCCGACCGCTCCCATGGGAGAGGTACGACCGCATTTGCGGCACGTTCTGAGTCAGCGCTCCACCCGCTGCAGCTCCTTAACCAGCACGTCCAGCGCTTCCGCGAGCATCACGCCGCCGCACACGGTCAGCCGTTCCGGAATCACGATGCGCTTTGCCGGCGGATAGAAGCGCTCGAGCGCCGGATGCAGCAGAAACGCGCGGCCGTCATCCTCGGCACGGTCGCCGGCCTCCGACACCAGAAGAAAATCGGGTTTTGCATTCACGATCGCCTCGAGCGAGACGTATCCGCCCTGGCCTGCGCCGAGATCGCCCGCCGCGTTGAACAGCCCGGTCTCGGTCAGAAGCGAGCTGACCAGGCTGTCGCTGCCGGATACCCAGCCGCGCCGCGACAGCGGCAGCACCCGATAATGCTTGTCGGTCACGACCCGGCGTGCCCGTGCGATCGCGGCATCGAGCCGGGCGATTTCCGCTTCGGCACGATCCGCATGCCCAACGATTTCGCCCATCTCACGGATCTGGGCTTTCACTTCGTCAAGGTTCCGCGGCACCGAAAATTCGGCGAGGTGAAGCCCCTTCTCTTTCAAAAGCTCCCGCGTCGAGCGCTTGTCGAACAGACTGGCCACGACGACGTCGGGCCTCAGCACCAGCACATCCTCGGCGCCGCCCGACAGAATCGGGTAGCGGCGCGCATCATCGGCCGCGAAGGATTGCCAGGCGTCGCGTGAGAACCGGCTGAGACCGAGAATCTGCCGGGGATCGGCCAGCGGGATCAGCAACTGATCGGTGCAGACATTCATCGAGACGATACGCGGCAGGCCGGCCGCCAGCGCAGGCGCAAACGACGCGCTACCGACCATCGCGAACGTAGCGACGGCGATCGATTGGGATAAGAGACGCCTGCGCATGCTGCTCCCTAGATTTCAGCCCATGGCACGATCACCGCCTCGCGCTGATATTCCGCGCGAAAGGCGCTGATCCGAAATACCTCCGCCATCACCTGCTCCGACAGCGCCTCGCTGGAGCGCCCTGCGACACCAGGCGGCCGTCCGACAGCACCAGGACGGTGTCGGCAAATCGCGCGGCCAGCCCGAGATCGTGCGTTACCACGATCACCAGCACGCCTTTGTCGGCGGCCGCGCGCAGGCTTTTCATGACATCGATCTGGTGACGCGGATCGAGCGAAGATGTCGGCTCATCCGCCAAAATCACCGGCGCTTCCACCGCCAGTACGCGCGCCAGCGCGACGCGGCTGCGCTCGCCGCCGGATAGCTCGGTGACACGGCGCGCGCTGAATTCCACGACATCGGTCGCCTGCATCGCCCGCTTTACCGCCTCGGTATCAGCAGGCGTCAACCGCGCCGGGTCGGTCGCGCCATGCGGATAGCGGCCGAGCGCCACGATATCCCGCGCCGGCAGCGGCCAGTGCACGATGTGGCCCTGCGGCAAATAGGCGAACCGCCGCGCGCGTTCGCGCAACGAGAGCGATGCCAGGGCGTTGCCGCCGACATCGATGGCGCCGGTCGAGGGCACCAGTCCCGCCAAAGCGCGCAGCAGCGTGGTCTTGCCGGCGCCGTTCGGCCCCACCAGCGCGACCAGATGCCCGGACGAGAGCGAGAGCGAGATATCGTTCAGCACAGGCGGCCGGACAATTTCACGTTCAGACCCTGCGCGGTGAGGAAAGCGGATTGGCTCATGCGACGCCTCCGGCGAGCGCGCGCCGTTCGCGCCTGATCAGATAGAGGAAGAACGGCACGCCGATGATCGAGGTCAGCACGCCGACCTTGATGTCGCTGGTCGATGGAATGATGCGCACGGCGATATCGGCTGACAGCAGCAGCGCGCTACCCGTCAGCGCGCTCGGAACCAATAATCGCGCCGGGTCGTGGCCGATCAGCGGCCGCATCAAATGCGGCGCGACCAGGCCGATGAAACCGATGGTGCCGGTGACCGCCACCGCGCCACCGACGCCGAGCGCAACGCCTGTGATCACCAGGAGCCGCAGCCGGCCGACGTCGACGCCAAGGCTTTGCGCGGTCTCCTCGCCGAGGCTGAGCACGCGGAAGGCGTTACGCTGGCTCAACAAAATGATGGCGCCCGCCACGATGAACGGCAGCGCCAGCATGACGTGGCGGAAGCTGCGGTCCTCCAGCGAGCCGAGCAGCCAGAACGCGATTTCGAGCACCGCGAACGGATTGCTGGATAAATTCATCACCAGCGCGGTCGCAGCACCCGCAAGGCTCGAGATCGCAAGCCCCGCCAGAATGAGAATCAAGAGGCCGGCATTGCGGCCTGCGATCGTCAGCAGCACGAAAACCGACGCGAATGCCATTGATATTGCCGCGACCGGAAGCGCGTAGGACCGCACGTCGGCGAGCCCCAGCGCGATCACCAACACCGCGCCGAAGGCGGCCGATTGCGGCGCGCCGAACAGCGAAGGCGACGCCAGGGGGTTGCGCAGCAACCCCTGCAAGGCCGCGCCGGACAGTCCGAGAATAGCGCCGATCGCAAACCCCAGAATCGTGCGCGGCAGGCGAATCTCCCGCACGATCACCTGCTGCACGTCACTGCCGCCGCCGAACAGAGCATCGATCACGCTCACGGGCGACAGCCGCACCGGTCCGATCCCGAATGATACCAGCGCCAGCAGCACGACGAGGACGACGAGCCCGGCCAGCACGCCCGGGCGCCGGCGCGCCGCGATGTCAGCCGTCGCCATGACATTCTGAATGCTCATCAATCGTCCTCAAGCGGCTGAGCCGGTACTGATTCCGGTCAGGCAAACAGCTCATGCGGCAAAAAAGGCGCACTCGTCCAGTCAGGATTACGCGCGGCCAAGGATGGGATTGACTCTGATCTCGACAAACTTCTACCATAATTGCCGACGGTTCCCTGTTTGGGGATCAAAAGGGAATGCGGTGCGGGGAAACTTCCCCTATGCCGCGGCTGCCCCCGCAACTGTAAGCGGTGAATCTTTCGTCATAGGCCACTGGGAATCTCGGTCCTGGGAAGGCGACGCAAGGTATCGACCCGCGAGCCAGGAGACCTGCCGTCAGCCGTGGTCACACGCGAAGATGTCGGTCGGGGAGTACAGACATTAGCTTCACCAGGGGTGCGTAAAGCACGATGGTGAGACTTGGTTCGCTGTGACGTGCCACTGACGTCATACCGAGGTCCAACCATGTCTTCCATCATCAAAGCCGCAGCGCGGCGTCGCACCTATTGGCTTGCTTCAAGTTTCCTGGTGCCTGTTCTCTCCTTTGGGTTTTCCGCGGCCAAGGCGCAGCAATCCGCTTCTCCAAACCTGCTACCCACCATCGAGGTCGAAGCGCCTTCGAACAAAAGCAAGACCCGCCCGGAGCCCGTTCCCGAACAGACTACCGTGTCCCGCCGCGTCGTGCCCACCGCACAGCAAGCGCCCACCAATGCGCAGCCATCGGGTACGCCGGCCAAGGAGCAGGCCATCGTGGTCAGCCCAACCGCGACCGAGACCCCGATCGATCAGATCGCGAGTTCGGTCACGGTTATCACCGCCAAGGATATGGAGCGCGATCAGCGCCGCACCGCCCCCGACGCGCTGGCCACCGTGCCGGGACTCAATGTGGTTCAAAGCGGAGGTCCCGGTGGCCTGACCTCGGTATTCATGCGTGGTACAAACTCAAACCACACCAAAGTCCTGATCGACGGCATCGACGCCAGCGATCCCAGCAACCCGAACCGCTCGTTCGACCTGGGCCAGTTATTGACGTCGGATATCCAGCAGATCGAGGTACTGCGAGGGCCGCAAAGCGGCCTCTATGGCGCGGACGCGCTTGGCGGCGTGATTTCGATCATCACCAAGAAGGGCGAAGGCCCTCCCCGCGCGACGGGAATGATCGAAGGCGGCTCGTTCGGCACATTCAATCAGACCGCGGCTCTGAGCGGTTCGCAAGACAGGTTCAATTACGCGTTCAACGTAGCCCATTTCCGCGCCACCGACGTACCGGTAACACCGCTGGAGCTGTTGCCGCCCGGGCAAAAAGCGATCGGCAATAATTATGACAATATGACCTATTCGACCAAGCTTGGCGTGGACGTAAATGAAAATCTGACCTTGAACGCAGTCGTACGCTACACCGACGCGACCCTGCACTTTACCGGCGATACATTTGACCCGGTGACGTTTACAAGTTTTCCCGCCGCGGCACAGAGCACGCAAACAGTGCATCAGCTCTTCACGCGCGGCGAAGCCGTCTGGTCGGTGCTTGACGGCCGCATCAAGAACTATTTCGGCGTCAACTACACCAATCACTGGAATTACAATATTTCACCGGGCGATTTCGCGCCGACGATCACGACCGGCGATCGGGTGAAATACGACTGGCACGCCGTCACCCAACTCGCGCCGTACCACACCGTTATCATCGGCGCGGAGCATGAGACCGAGACGTTGCAGACATCCACTGTGTCGGCGGAAAACGTCAACAAGGCCGGCTATGTCGAATTGCAATCGCAGTTCGCCAACCGCCTGTTCCTGGTCGAGAACCTCAGACAAGACGACAACGACCGGTTCGGCGAGCATCCGACTTTCCGCCTCGCTCCCGCGCTGATCGTTCCGCTCACGGAAACCAAGCTTAAGGGAAGCTACGGCACCGGCTTCAAGGCGCCGACGCTGAACCAGCTTTTCGTCAGCTTTCCGGCATTCTTCTTTTTCGCCAACCCGAACCTGAAGCCCGAGGAGAGCGTCGGCTACGACGCTGGTTTCGAACAGCCCTTGTTCAATGATCGGGTCCGCTTCGGGTCGACTTATTTTCACAACGACATCACAAATCTGATCCAGAGCGTGTTTGACAGCACGACCTTCAGCAGCACCAACACCAACATCGGAAAGGCGACAACGGAAGGCACTGAAAATTTTGTGGCCGCCACCATCACCGACCGAATTCGGGTTCGTGCGGACTACACCTTCACGCGCACCGTTGATGCGACCACCGGACTGGAGCTGTTGCGACGGCCCAAGGAAAAATGGAGCGCCAATATCATCTGGAATCCGATCGATCCGCTGACATTGTCGGCGACGGTGCTGCACACCGGCAGCTTCATCGATGCAAACCGCGATTTCAGTATCCCACGCCTGCTGGCGCCGGCTTACACCGTGGTCAATGTGGCGGCCGACTACGCCGTCACCGATCAGGTCAAGGTTTTCGGCCGCGTCGATAATCTGTTCAACGTTCACTACCAGAATCCGACCGGTTTTCTACAGCCGGGTCTCGGGGTCTATGGCGGTATCCGCGTTGCCAGCTATGGGGTGAAGTAGCAGTGGCAACATGCGCAGCCATTGCCACGCCAACAAGAATATGGGCGGTCGGGTGCGCTGGTGTTTGATTTGGATTTCGGGCCGCTTCCGTGGAGGCGGCCCTAACTCAGGAGCGTTCGCCTCATCGAGCGCAGACGCTCTCCAGGCTCCGAAACGCGCCACCTGGCCCTTTCCACTCAAACAGGTCTGGGTGGAGGAGATGAGCGAGAAGCTCTGTTCCTGCAACGACCCGTGGTCCCGGACGTGCGAAATAGGAGTTCGCGTCCACCGCATAAACCCGGCCCTCGCGCACCGCCGGCAGATCGGCCCAACCAGGGTAGCTGGATAGCTGTCGCGCCTGATCGGCAGCCTTTTCCAACCCGAAGCCGCAAGGCATCACGATCAATACCTCAGGCCTCCACTGCAGAACGTCTGTCCACAGTATACGAACCGAATCGGTCCCCTCACGCCCAAGCTTGTCGATACCGCCCGCGATGCGAACCATTTCGGGAACCCAATGGCCGCAGCAATAGACCGGATCGATCCATTCCATGCAAAAGACCCTGGGCCGGGACGATGCAGTGCGCGTCATGGCCTCGATCTTTTCAAGCCGGGCCCGGCCCTCTGCGATCAATGTTTCCGCCCTTTGCAAGCGGCCCGTTGCCTCGCCAAGATCGCGCAAATTGTCAAATATCTGCTCGAGGGATTTCGGCGTCAGCCACAAGATTTGCGGCTTGCTGGGAAGCACCTTTAACAGCTCGGAGACTTCGTTGCCCGAGGGTGCACAGACCTGACAGAGGTCTTGCGTAAGAATCAGATCGGGCGCGATTTCCTGCATCAGCGCCTCGTCCACCCGATAGAGGCTCAGACCATTGCGCAATCTTTGTGTTACGGCTGAGTCTATTTCCGACTGACTCATACTTTCGATCGGAAGAACGTTACGGACAACGATCGGCTTGCCCGTGATCTCGGGCGGGTAGTCGCATTCATGCGTCACGCCCAACAGTCGGTCACCCAGGCCCAGGGCACATATCATCTCGGTGGCCGAGGGTAGAAACGAAACGATCCGCTGGGTCTCAACCATCTTCATGCGTCCAAAATAACAGGGAGTTGTGCCCTCGACTCGCCAAACATGGAAAATCCTCTTTCGAGCAAAGCGAACTCGCCGGCAACAGGTCGCAAAACCAAGGAGTGCCGCGCCAGACGATCTCGCCAAACGGGAACTTTACAGGATTATCAAACATTGGCCCATCGAAAACAAACGTATCAAACTCAACCATTCTCGCCGCAGGGGATCCTATTCCTCATTGCTCGCGCGCCGCAGGGACAATGCCAACACCCAGTATACTACAGCGCCTATCCGCTGCCGGGCCGGACCCTGCATGGTAAAGGCCGCTGGTCGGAAATGTGATTCGAAGCCTGCGTGACCGGGCTTGATCCGGCCGCAGGGTCAGCCGCCCTTCACCACGATGGCTGATTCAGGCCGAAAAGCAGCTCTTTTCCCCTCGCAACATCGCCTAAAGTTGCCCTGCATCAGGGCGAGGCATGGTAGACTGGGTCTACAGGTTGCCGCACGATGATGCGCGCCGTGAATTTTGAGGGATTCGATGAGTGACGAACCGAAAAGTGCTGCCGAACTGAGAGAGATCAGGCTGAACCGAAAGCTCGCTCAGGACGCTGAAGGCATCAAGGCCATGGCCGATATCGCGGCAGCCGACATTGCGATACGAAAGCGGACGGTGAACCTGCGCGCGATCCGGTTGGCCAAAGAAGCCGCCGACCGCGACAAGCCGGCCGAACCCAAGGCCAAAACCAAGTCCAGGAAAAAGAAGTCGACTTAAATGACAACGGAAGATCGCAACCGCGCCGATGCGCGTTTCAACAAGACGAAACAGGCCAAAGCCGGCCATACCGATCGCGATATCGCCGCGAAGGCCGTCCTCGACAACATGGCGAAGTTAAAGGCATTGCGGCTCGCGCGCGAAGCCGCCGAACCGCCACGCCCCGCTGCGGTGAAAAAGGCGCGCACCAAATCAGCGAAGAAATCGGGCGAAAAATCTCCGGCATTGTCTGATTGGCTGGCGGGCCAACAAAGCGGCGGACGCCGCACTTAAAGCCTTAAGCCGTCATCACACCGGCGCGGGCCATTCGATCATCGATCGCGTCTTGGTCGCGGCATCGTAAACCTGCACCTGAAGCATCTGGTACTGATTCTTCAAGGCCATGCCCGCCTCTTCGGCGGCTTCGACCGTGTCGTGGTGCGACTTGAAGTGACCGTCCACCACCAGCGAGTAGCCTTCGGTTGGCGCCTTGTCGGCACGAACGATTTTGCGCGGCTGCTGTTCTTCCGCCTCGATCTTCGGTTTTTTCATGTTTGGCTCCAGATCATGATTCGACCAGATTGAATCGGATCATGATCTCATCTCTCTGTTTGAGCATGATCTTTTCGGAAAACCGGTTCCCACCCATCGGGGCGTGGCCCGAGGGCATGCTTTTCCGGATCATGCTCTGGTTGCGCCTCCCTTTATACCGAACATCGGAAAAAGGCAGGAAAGATTGTCCGACTATGGCTAATATGCCCGCCGAAGACGGCGAGATCCAAGTCAATGTACAGATGTGACTTTGTTGTCGCTGCGCAAGACGTCGATCCGTTCGATCAAGAGGAATAACATGGGTGGAACCGGCAAAAAGAAGCAGCTCCCCAACAAGGACGACGGCAAATCAAAGAAATCGCCGCCTGCGCCGGCGGAGGACGACGATTACGAAGATGGCGACTTCGCCACGCCGAAGCGCGATCGCAACGACGAAGACGATCGGCCGTTATGAGGCTGGCTAGCGGAAGTCCTCGCGCTCGATCATCCCAATGCTTCCGAGATCGAGCAGATGACCGCCCCAGCCACCTCTCGCCAGCGTGACCGCGAGCTTTGGGGCGAGCAGCAAAAATATCGCCATCATCGCAAGCGGCACGGCGCTGATCCAGTCGAGCCGCACCGGCGTCAGCTCCTCGGCGCTATCGGCATAGGATCCGCTACGGGTCTTGAGACGCCAGCACTCCCTGGCAATATCGCGCCGCGTACCGCCTCGCGACGCGCATCCAAGCAGCGCCTGCATGGCGAGGTGGGTCCGGACGCCCTCGCGGCTTTCGCCCGCCGGCGCCGGCGTTTCGCCCTGCGACACCTGAAGCAGCAAGCCGACAAGATCGATACCGGCAAGATATGCGCTCATCGGTTCGACCAGCCGCGGATTGCAATCGATCAGGAGCGGCGTGGCGTCATCATCGCGCATGACGTAATCGACCGACAATGCGCCGTGCCAGGCGAGCTTTTCTCCAATGGTCGCGAGCAGCGTGCGCACGTTGAGCCGGCTCACGCTTTGCTTGATCGCCTCGCCACCACCGGCCCCGGCGGCGATCTGCCGAAAGGCATGAAATCCAATCAGCTTGCCGCGAGAAAATACGGCTTGCGCCTTCTCGGTCGTACCCACGACCAGTTCCTGCACCAGCACCTCATCGGCGAATGCGCCGTTGGCGCTCAAATCTTGCAGGGCGGCTTCCAGATCGTCATCGTTGCGCACGAACCAGATGCCGCGGCTGGCGGTGCCCACGGAGGTTTTGACGACGGAAGGAAAGCTGATGGCGGTGCGCAGCTCGCTTGCGGATTTCACGATCAGCGTTGCCGGCTGCGGCAATCCCAGTCGATCGACCAGCCGGCTAAATCCGGCCTTGCTGTGCGCGGTGCGATAGCTTTCGAAACTCGGCAGCGCCAATCCGACGCGATCTTCGAGCAGCTGTCGCGCGCGCGCAAACAGAAATCCCTGTTCGTGGATCGGCAGCAGCACGTCGAAATGCCCCGCGGCCAATAACTGCTCGACGAACCCCAGGAATCCGGCCGGATCGTCCCGCATGCCCGGACAACGATGAAATTTTCGGACAAACCGCGAGAACCTCGCGAGGCAATAGGGACTGGGATCGCAGACCTCCACGATGTGTCCTGACAGCCCCAGGATCGTGATCGCTTCCCGCGAGGACGTGCTGTTTCCCTCGGAGAGGAGCACCCGGAGCGGCTGTCGAACCTGCGCGGAATTGGCCATATCGGATCATTCCCGCAATCGCGCGCCCTTGTCTTCCGAATTTGAATGACGCATCTCCCGTTCCGCCGCGCTTGGCGAGGGCTGCCATGCAGCGGTATTCATGGACAAATAACCGGCAGCCGGTAAATTTTGGCGGGCCTTGCCGGGCCGTTACACTAAACGAGGTCTTAAATCTGAGATGGTCGACGTTCTGGCCGCACCGCAACAAGCGAAGACGGACTCAGCGCTGCGCACGCTGGCTGCGATCTCGACCGCCCATTGGGTCAGCCATTTCCATTTGATGGTGCTGCCGATGCTGTTCCCGTTTCTGAAGCAGCAGCTCGGCGTCGGCTACATCGAGCTGGGCTTTGCGCTGACGGTCTTTGCCGTCATCTCCGGCCTGACGCAAGCGCCGATGGGCTATCTGGCCGATCATATCGGCGCCCGCAAAGTCCTGCTGATGGGCCTCACGCTCGGCGGCGTGGCGCTGATCATGCTCGGCCTGCATCTCAGTTACCCCTGGCTGATCGCCAGCGCCGTGCTGCTGGGGCTCGCCAACAGCGTCTATCATCCGGCCGATTATGCGATCCTCTCGGCCCATATGGATGAGGCGCGGATGGGCCGCGCGTTTTCGATTCATACCTTTGCCGGCTTCCTCGGCGGCGCGGTCGCGCCCGCCATCGTGGCCGCGCTGGTTGCCACGACCGGAGGCCATGGCGCCCTGATCGTGGCCGGCGCTGTGGGACCGCTGGTGGCACTGCTGCTCGTCGTGGTCGGCATTCCCGATGCCAGCGCCGCCGATCGCAAGGTCGATGGAATGCGGGCGCCGCGGCAAAGCGTCATCACGCCCGCGATCATCGTGCTGACGATCTTCTTCATGCTGCTGAGCCTGTCCAACGCCGGGATCGGCAATTTCGGCGTGGTGGCGCTGATGAGCGGCTATGGCGCGTCATTCTCGTCAGCCAATATTGCGCTGACGGCGTTTCTCGGCTTTAGCGCTGTCGGCGTGCTGGCGGGCGGCTTTCTCGCCGACCGCACCCGGCGCCACGGACAAGTCGCCGCCGCCTGCTTTGCGATCAACGCCGCCATCGTGTTCGTCATCGCGACGGTCAATTTGCCGTCGCTGCTGCTGACGGCGGCGATGGGGACGGCAGGATTCCTCGGCGGCGTGATCGCCCCCTCGCGCGATATGCTGGTCCGCAACGCGGCGCCACCGGGCGCGGCCGGTCGGGCATTCGGCATCGTCTCCACCGGCTTCAACCTCGGCGGCATCGTCAGCCCGCTGCTGTTTGGCTGGATCATGGATCAGAATTTGCCGCACTGGGTGTTCGGCGCTTCCGTCGTGTTCATGATCCTGACGGTCTTGCTCGCGCTGGTCACCGACCGCGGCCCGCAGGCCCGTTCCGCAGGGGCTGAGGTAAGACTTATGCAGCCCTGAGCCTCATCCCGGGCAGTTGACAGCATCGCGAGACAACCCATGATGCGGCAACAAATTCACACGGGATGAAACGCCATGGCCAATAACCCAGACCTCGTGATCCGCGGCGGCAGCATCGCCGACGGCCTTGGCGGCGACCTGTTCGAAGCGGATGTCGCGATATCGGATGGCCGCATTGTGGAAGTCGGCCGCGTCTCGAGCAAAGGCGCCGAAGAGATCGATGCCCGCGGCAAGCTGGTCGCGCCCGGTTTTGTCGACGTCCATACCCATTATGACGGTCAGGTCACCTGGAGCCAGGACATCACGCCCTCGTCGCAGAACGGCGTCACCACCGCCATCATGGGCAATTGCGGCGTCGGTTTCGCACCCTGCCGTCCAGCCGATCACGTCAGGCTGATTCAATTGATGGAAGGCGTCGAGGATATCCCGGAGCCGGTGCTGAGCGCGGGCATACCCTGGGCGTGGGAAAGTTTCCCGGACTACATGGACTGGCTGTCGCAGCGCAATTTCGACGTGGACATCGGCGCGCAACTGCCGCACGCGGCGCTGCGCGTCTATGTCATGGGCGAACGCGGCGCGAACCGCGATCCCGCCACGTCGGAGGACAACAGCGCCATGGCGGCGCTCGCGGGCGACGCCGTGCGGGCGGGCGCGCTGGGTTTCTCGACCTCGCGCACCCTCAACCACCGCACCTCCACCGGCGACTTCACGCCGACGCTGAAGGCCGGCGAGGACGAGCTGACGGCGATTGCCGGAGCCATGCACAAGGTTGGCCGCAGCGTGCTGCAATTCGTGCTCGATCAGGGCAGCATCCACGAAGACCTGCCGATGATGCTGCGGGTGGCGGAAAACACCAAATGCCCGATTTCGTTTTCCATCACCCAGGCCGACAAGGCGCCGCGGCGCTGGCGCCAGACGCTGGACAGCATCAATGAGGCGTCCGCCCGCGGCCTTTCCATCACCGCACAGATCGCCGCGCGCCCGGTGGGGCTGTTGCTCGGACTGGAATTGTCGCGCAACCCGTTCCAGACCCATCCGAGCTACAGAGCGATCGCCAAACTGCCGCTGGCTGAACGGTTGCGGCGGCTGCGTCAGCCTGAGGTGCGCGCGGCCATCCTGAGCGAGACGCCGACCTCGACCGACGATCCGCTGTTCTTCCGGCCGAACTACGACAAGATGTACTTGCTCGGCGATCCCCCGGATTACGAACAGCCGCCGGAAAATGCCCTGGGCGCGCAGGCCCGCCGAAGGGGATGCCAGCCGGAAGGACTGGCCTATGACGCGATGCTCTCCGATGACGGCCGCGGCATGCTGTATGTGCCGTTCCTGAACTACGCCGACGGCAATCTCGATGCCGTGCACGAGATGCTGCGCGATCCGCATTCGGTGCCCGGATTGAGCGACGGCGGCGCCCATTGCGGAATCATTTGCGACGCCAGCTTCCCGACCTATCTGCTGACGCACTGGACCCGCGACCGCAAGCGCGGCGAAAAGCTGTCGATCCCCTTCGTGGTGGCGGCGCAGTCGCGCAAGACGGCGCTTTCGGTCGGGCTGTACGATCGCGGCGTGATCGCGCCCGGCTACAAGGCCGACGTCAACGTCATCGACTACGACAGGCTTCATCTGCATCCGCCGAAAGTGCACTATGACCTTCCGGTGGGCGGCCGCCGTCTGCTGCAACAGGTCGACGGCTACGACGCCACCATCGTCTCCGGCGTGGTGACGCAACGCGGCGGCACCGCCACCGGCGCGCGCCCTGGCCGGCTGGTGCGCGGCGCGCAGGGCAGTTTGCAGTAGGTTTTACGCAGACACGCTACAACACTTCAGCGTCGTCCCGGCGAACGCCGGGACCCATACGCCGTGACGCCAGCGTTCAGGTAAGAAGCTGGTGGCCTGTCTTCCGCTTCAATAGAGACGCCGGTGGTTATGGGTCCCCGCGTTCGCGGGGACGACGATCTGTTGTTCTCGCCGGGACGACCAGAGGTATCACGCAAACTTCGGTTGCGCCGCCTGAGCCAACAAGCGCGCGCGCTCGCTGTTGGGCCACAGCAGCAGCAAGCCGAGCAATCCGGACGCGACCATGATGACGGCGTTGATGGTGAAGCCGGTCATGTAGCCGTCGAGCGGCACCGCGGCGTGCTGGATCACGCTGCCCATCACCGATGGCGCCAGGATTCCGGCAAGCGTGTAGATCGCGCCGTAGATCGCGATCACGGCGCCGCGCTGCTGCACCGGCGTGAACTCGCCCAGCATCGGCGGACAGACCACATAGATCGATCCGCAAAGCCCGGAGCCCACCACCAGCAGGGCGACCTGCAGCCCCGCGCCATCGACATGCGGGAGCATCGCAAGGATTAATCCGCCCACGACCAAGGGGGCCGCGCCGAGCACGCCGCGCGCGCCGCGAGTAGAAACCCCGCGCGCCATCAGCACCTGCGAAATCCACCCCGTAAGCAGTACGATGATAGCGCCGAACACCCACGGCAGGATAGAAATCCACCCCGCATCCTTTTGCGAGAAGCCGAGACCCTTGATGATGAAGGGCGTGAACCAGGTCAGGCCGAGCGACAGCGCCCAATAGGCGCCGAACGTAGCCGCGCAGCAGCCGATAAAGGTTCGCGAGGTCAGGAGCTGGAAATAGGGAACGCGGGGATCGGCCGCCGCCATCGCAACGGTTTGAACCAGCGGCCCTTCCTTGCCCATGATCAGCCAGGCCACGACCCACATCAGGCCGACCACGCCGAGCGCGCCGAACGCATAGTGCCAGCTATAATTGACGATCACCCAGTTCAGCGCCGGTACCGCGAGAATCACGCCGAACGCCGAGCCCTGTGACAGGATGGCGGTGGGCAGGGTTCGCTTCTCGTCGGGAAACCATTTGTAGATCGCATGAACCGCCACCGAAAACGCCGGTCCCTCGCCGGCGCCGAGGATCACGCGGCAGATCAAGAGCGTGGTGAAACTGACGGTACCGACCATCGGAAACTGCGCCAGCGCCCATACCGCCGCCAGGACGAGAAGAACCCAGCGCGTGGCGACGCGATTGACGATGAAACCGACGACGATGGCCGCGATCGAAAACAGGAAGAAGAACGCGGAGCCGAGCAGACCGAACTGCTCCGGCTCGAGTTTCATCTCGGTCATGATCGGCACGCCGGCCAGCCCGACCACGATCTTGTCGGCGAAATTCACCAGCATGAAGAGAAACAGGAGAAACGTGATTTTCCAGGCGCCTTTGGGCGTCGGTTGCGTGGTCATGTTCCCCCCGATGATCGTTTGCCGGCCCTGTTGATCGGCCTGGCCCGATGCTACCTGTGGGGTCGCCGGCAATGCAACTGGGCATTTTGTCATCGTCAGGACCCGCGTGCGCTGCGACTGAAGCATCCGCCTCGCGGGATGCCGTCTGACGCTGTTTCGGAAGCTCATGCAACCCAATCACGATCGCGTCGCCGACCCGATTGAGACCGTGATCTCCCACGACGGTCTTGCTATGTTGTGGGGCAACAGAGGGCCTTTTCATGAAATTGTTCTATCGGCCGAGCGTGCTCGGCGTACTTGCCTCGCTTTCAATACTCGCGGGATGGAGCGCGGTATCGGCGCAGGATGCCAAGGCGCCGGACTATGAAGCCATTGTCGCATCGCCGGACCGCAGCGATGCGGACCGGCTAACCGATCAGCGCCGTCAGCCGGCCAAGATGCTGGCCTTCACCGGCGTCAAGGCAGGAATGAAGGTGCTGGATATGGGAGCTGGCGCCGGCTACAGCACCGAACTGGTGGCGCGCGCCGTCGGCCCAGGCGGTAGCGTGTACGCGCAGGAATCGGCCGCCGTGATGGAGCGCGTGAAGGACAAATTCGACGTCCGCGCGCAGCAGCCCGCCATGAAAAACGTCGTTCACGTCATCCGGAATTACGACGATCCTGTACCGCCTGACGTCAGCGGGCTCGATCTGATCACGTTTTTCTTTGCTTATCACGATGTGACCTACATGCCCGTCGATCGCGCCGCGATGAACAAAAAGATGTTCGCGGCACTAAAGCCCGGCGGCTTCCTTGTCATTGCCGACCATTCCGCGCGTCCCGGCGACGGCACAACGGTTGGCAAGACGCTGCATCGCATCGAGGAAAGCACGCTCCGCCAGGAGATCGAGGCGGCCGGCTTCAAGCTAGCGGGCGAAGCCGATTTCCTGCGTCATCCCGAAGATCCGCGGGACGTAGCGGTGTTCCGACCGCCGGTACCGGTCGATGAGTTCGTGCTGAAATATCAGAAGCCGTTGTGAGGCAACGCATACGCCTGCGCATGGCAACCGGCAACCCAATCGTGTTGAGCGTTCGGAATCTGACCAAGACCTATCGCTCCGCCGGAGAGCAAATCGTGGTGCTCCGCGGTGTGAACCTGAGTGTCGCGGCGGGCGAGCGCGTCGCGCTATCGGGCGAATCCGGCAGCGGCAAGAGCACGCTGTTGCATCTGATCGCAGGACTGGATCGTGCCGACGGTGGCGAGATCAAGTTGGCCGAGGCGTCGATTTCCGATCTTTCCGACGCCAGCCGGGCCGCATTGCGGCGCGACCGGCTGGGTCTGGTGTTTCAGCAGTACAACCTGATCCCGAGCCTTGATGTCGAAGATAACCTCGTGTTCCAGTCCCGCATTGCCGGCCGTCACGATCCCGCCTGGCACGGCGAACTGGTGGAGCGGCTCGGGCTCGGCGATTTGCTGAAGCGCTATCCCGAGCAATTGTCCGGCGGCCAGCAGCAGCGGGTCGCGATCGGCCGGGCGCTGGCGATAAAACCGCTGCTTCTGCTCGCCGACGAGCCCACCGGCAACCTCGACGAGGCAACCGCGGATGACGTGCTCGCGCTCGCGCGCGATCTGGTCAAGCGAACCGGCTGCGGCTTCCTGATGGTGACCCACAGCGTGCGCCTTGCCGCGACGCTCGACCGCCAGATCAATCTCCATGCGGGGCTGATCGCATGAGCCGCGTCCTGTGGATTCTCGCGGTTTTATTGAGCCATTGGCGGCGGCATCCGATGCAGCTGGCGACATTGCTGATCGGATTGATTTCCGCGACCGCGCTGTGGAGCGGCGTGCAGGCGCTGAACCAGCAGGCGCGCTTGAGTTACGACCGCGCGGCCGCGACCTTCGGCGGCGCCAGAACGGCAATGCTGGCCGGCCGGGACAGGGCGACTTTTCCGCAGCAACTCTTTGTCGACCTGCGCCGCGCCGGCTGGCCGGTATCGCCGGTTCTCGAAGGCCGGATCCAGATCGGCGGACGGTCGTTCCGGCTGTTGGGAATTGAGCCGGTCACGCTCCCAGCGGAAGTGGGGAACGCGCCGGCGATTGGAAGAGCAGGTCTGCAATCGTTCGTGACGCCGCCGGGCGAAATGCTGGTGGCGCCTGAGACGCTAACCGATCTCGACCTGCCGGAAGGCGCCACGCCGCTCTCGAGCGACGGTACCTTGCTGCCGCCGCTGCGCGTGCAGGCGCAACTTGTGCCGGGCGTGCTGGTGGTCGATATCGGCATTGCCCAGCGGCTGCTCAAAATGCCGGATCAGGTTTCCCGGCTTTTGATCGGCAAGGCCAAAGCCAGGCGCGCGCCGCTCGAAAGCATCGCCGGCGACAAACTCCGCCTGATCGAGCCGGATGCGGAAACCGATCTCGAACGCCTCACCGACAGTTTTCACCTGAACCTGACGGCATTTCGGCCTGCTGTCCTTTGTGGTCGGACTGTTCATCGTCAATTCGGCGATCGGACTTGCGTTCGAGCAACGGCTGCCGATGCTGCGGACGCTGCGCGCCTGCGGGGTGTCCGCACGCATGCTGAATACGGTGCTGGTGGTCGAACTGGTCGTCGCTGGCGCTGGTTGCGGGAATTGTAGGCCTGGTCTGCGGTTACCTGATCGCCGCGTCGCTGCTGCCCGACGTCGCAGCATCCTTGCGCGGCCTCTACGGCGCGCAAATTCCCGGCGAGTTGACGCTCAAGGGCGAATGGTGGGTCGCCGGCATCATCATCAGCGTCCTCGGCGCGCTGCTGGCTGCGACCACCAGCCTCTTGAAAGCAATCCGCCTTCCCGTGCTGGTCGCCGCGCAGCCCCAGGCCTGGCAACAGGCGCAGCACCGATGGTTGATCCTGCAGGGCGCGCTGGCGCTTGCCGTGTTCGCCGCTGCCGGCGGTCTTCTGTGGTACGGCGATTCGCTTGTTTCGGGATTTGCCGTGCTCGCAGGCCTGCTGCTTGGCGCAGCGCTGGGACTGCCCGCGATCCTCGAACTGGTGCTTTCTCTCGGCCAGCGAAGTGCCCATCGCGCGCTCGCGGCATGGTTCTGGGCCGACAGCCGTCAGCAGCTTTCGGGATTGTCGCTGGCGCTGATGGCGCTCTTGCTCGCGCTCGCCGTCAATGTCGGCGTCGGCACCATGGTGGAAACCTTCAGCCGGACATTTGTCGGCTGGCTGGACGGACGGCTCGCGGCCGACGTCTATCTCAACGCCCAAGACAATACCCAGGCTGCCGAGATCAAGGCGTGGCTACGCCAGCGGCCGGAGGTGGAAGCGATCCTGCCCGGCGGGCGGGCCGATGCGCAACTCGGTGGCGCGCCGATTGAGATTCTTGGCCTCCCCGATCACGCCACCTACAGGGATCGCTGGCCGCTGCTTGAATCCGCCGCAAACGCCTGGACCCGGCTTCGTCCCGGCGATGCCGGCTTTATCAGTGAACAACTGGCCCGGCGATTGAAACTCGCTGTCGGCGATTCTGTCGAACTCCCGGCGCCAGGGGGAAACTGGACGCTTGAGATCGTCGGCATCTACGCCGATTACGGTAATCCGAAGGGACAGGTTGCCGTCAATATCGCGGCGTTGACGCGCCGTTTTCCCGGAATCCCGCTCACGCGATTGGGCCTGCGCGTCGCGCCAGCGGCCGTGCCGGCGCTGATATCAGCGCTGCAGGAAAAATTTGGGCTCGATGGCCGCAACCTCATGGATCAGGCGTCGCTGAAGGCCGAGTCGACGCGGATCTTCAACCGCACCTTCGCCGTGACGGCCGCGTTGAACGCCTTTACGCTGGGGGTTGCCGGCGTCGCCTTGCTGACCAGCCTGCTGACGCTGAGCAATTCCCGCCTGCCGCAGCTTGCGCCGCTATGGGCCATCGGAATCACGCGGCGGCGGCTGGCGGCGATCGAGCTATTGAAGACCATGTCGGTTGCGCTGATCACGACCCTGCTCGCACTGCCGCTGGGTCTATTGGTGGCGTGGTGCCTGATCGCGGTGGTGAATGTGAAGGCATTCGGCTGGCGGCTGCCGTTTCATGTCTTCCCGCTGCAATTGCTCGAGCTGCTGGGCGTGGCGATGATGGCTTCGCTGCTGGCTGCGCTAATTCCCGTCCTCAAGCTGGCGCGCATGCAGCCGGCAAGCCTGATCAAGATTTTCGCCGATGAGCGATAGTGTCCTTATATCCCGCCGCGCCTTCGTTGGCAGCGCGCTTGTTCTCGGGCTCGGCCGCAGAGGCGCGCGCGCGCAGGGCTTTGCCGGACTTGGCATCGACGCCGAGGGATTTGCGCCGGTCGTTCCCGGCAAGACATTTGCTTTTCCGGGAGATCACGGCCCGCATCCGGATTACCGGATCGAGTGGTGGTATGTGACGGCTAACCTGGTGGATTCAGCCGGCGTCATCCACGGCGCACAGTGGACCTTGTTTCGGCTGGCGTCGAGGCCGGGCGCACAACAGGAAGGCTGGGCCAACCAGCAAATCTGGATGGGCCACGCCGCCGTGACCCGCGCGGACACCCACCGATACAGCGAAGCCTTCGCCCGTGGCGGCGTCGGACAAGCCGGCGTCGAGGCAAAACCGTTTCTCGCCTGGATCAATTCATGGCAAATGCGCGGGCTCGACCGGATGCGCGACGACACCAGTCGCGCCGCTTGAACTCACCGCATCGGGTGCGGATTTCGCTTTCGCGCTGCGGCTCGAGGCCGATCGCGCGCTGGTTCTGCAGGGCGATGCCGGCTACAGCAGGAAATCGGAGCGCGGGCAGGCCTCGTATTATTTCAGCCAGCCTTATTTCAAGGTGACGGGCAGCGTCACCATCGACGATAGGCCTGTTGAGGTTACCGGACAGGCATGGATGGATCGGGAGTGGAGCAGCCAGCCGCTCGCGTCGGACCAAACCGGATGGGACTGGCTCTCGCTGCATCTGACCTCAGGCGAAAAACTGATGTTGTATCGGCTGCGTCAGAAAGACGGCCACAACGATCTTTTCGGCAACTGGATCGAGCCGGACGGCCGTTCCAGCGAAATCGCGTCGGCCGCCAATAGCATGACGCCGACAGTTCTGACCGACGTCGAAGGCCGCAAGGTGCCGACCGGGTGGAGCATCGTTATTCCTGCGCACGGCCTCAGAATCGAAACCACGCCACTGAATGCGAAGAGCTGGATGGGAACGAGCTTTCCCTATTGGGAGGGACCGATCAGTTTTAGAGGCAGCCACACGGGAGTAGGATATCTGGAAATGACCGGGTATTAAGGCCGCGGCCAATGTTCCTAAAGGGGATCCTCGCGATGTTTCATTTCACGGCCCTCGTCACCTGCCTGGCGATCCTGTTTTACTTCTTCACCTGCACTCAGGTGGCGAAGGCCCGAGCTGCATTCGGCATCAAGGCGCCGGCCATATCAGGCAATCCCGACTTCGAGCGGGTGTTTCGCGTGCAGATGAACACGCTGGAATGGATGCCGATTTTCCTGCCCTCGCTCTGGCTGTTTGCGATCTACATCAGCGATCCTATCGCGGCCGTGCTCGGCCTGGTCTGGATCGCCGGCCGCTTCCTTTACATGACCGGCTATTCGCAGGCCGCCAACAAACGCGGGCGCGGCTTTGGCATTCAGGCCGGCGCTGCCACCCTGCTCTGGCTGGGCGCGCTGGGCGCGATCGTCTGGCGCCTTATTCATGGATGAAACTCACGCGTCATTGCAATGACGAAAGCGAAATGACGTCAGGGAGAACCAACGAAATGGCCCGCCTGCCCTATCTCGAGGCCGATCAGGTCGCCCCCGAATATCGCGACATGCTCAAGCGCAACACCAACCTGCACAAGCTCCTGGTCAACTCGCCCGACATGGCGCGCGCCTTCAGCGGCATCGGCGGCTACATCCGCTTCAAGAGCAAGCTCGATCCGCGCCTGCGTGAACTCGCGATCCTTCAGGTCGGCTGGATGGAGAGGTCGGAGTACGAATTCACTCATCACGTCAAGATCGGCAAGGAGTTCGGCGTCACCGACGAGGATATCCGCAACATGATGGCGGAGACCGAGGGCAAGCCGTCTGCGCTCGAGCCGCTGGCCAGCGCGATCCTGAAGGGCGCGCGCGAAATGGTGCGCGAGCTCGCAATGTCGGATGCTACCTTCGCCGCGATCAAGCAGGAGCTCAGCGACGAGCATATGACCGATCTCGTGCTCACCATTGCGTTCTACTGCGCCGTGGTCCGCGTGCTCGCCACCATGAAAATAGACAACGAGCCGACTTACAAAGAGGTACTGATGCAGTACCCAATTCCCGGAGTGAAATGACATGCGCCTGAAAGATCGCATCGCCATCGTCGTCGGCGCCGGCCAGAGCCCCGGCGAAGGCATCGGCAACGGCCGCGCCACGGCGCTGACCTTCGCGCGCGAAGGCGCCAGGGTGCTGTGCGTGGATCACAACCTCACATCGGCCCAGGACACCGTCGACATGATCGGCGCCAACGGCGGCACGGCGGTGGCTTTCGAGGCCGACGTCACCCGGGATGCCGAGATCAAGGCGATGGTGGCCGATGCGCAGGCACGCTGGGGCCGCATCGACATCCTGCACAACAATGTGGGCGTCAGCCTGGCCGGCGGCGACGCCGAACTGCTCGACATCACCGAGGAGGCGCTCGACCGCTGTGTGGCGATCAACCTCAAGAGCTGCATCTTCGCAGCCAAGCACGTGATCCCGGTCATGCGCGCGCAGAACAGCGGCGCCATCATCAACATCGCTTCGATGGCCGTCATCACCACCTATCCCTACGTCGCCTACAAGGCGACCAAGGCGGCGATGGTCGCCTTCACCGAGCAGCTTGCCTACCAGAACGCCCAGTACGGCATCCGCGCCAACGTCATCCTGCCCGGCCTGATGAACACGCCGATGGCGGTCGACACCCGCGCCCGCGAATTCAACAAAAGCCGCGCCGAGGTCGAGGCCGAACGCGACGCCAAGGTGCCACTGCGAAAGAAGATGGGCACCGGCTGGGACGTCGCCAACGCTGCGCTGTTCCTGGCGTCCGACGAGGCCAACTTCATCACCGGCGTGACGTTGCCGGTGGACGGCGGTGCGAGCGTGCGGAGGGGCTAGCAGTCGCTGACACGGCACGCAAAATGAAGGGCAAGCAAATGGCTGAGCCGGTAGAGCAGGACAACATGCTCATCGAGTGGGACGTCGAGATTGTCATGGACGACGGCGCGGCGCTGCGAGCAGACGTGTTCCGGCCGAAGGCGGACGGGAAATGGCCGGTTCTGCTGACATATGGTCCTTACGCAAAAGGGCTGGCTTTTCAAAAGGGCTACCCGAGTGCCTGGCAGAGCATGATCGCAAACCATCCTGACGTTGCGTATGGCTCAACCAACAAGTACCAGAACTGGGAAGTGGTCGACCCGGAAAAATGGGTACCTCATGGTTATGTCTGCGTGCGGGTTGACTCGCGCGGGACCGGACGATCGCCCGGACATGTCGATCATTTTTCTCCCCGCGAGACGCGCGACCTTTATGACTGCATCGAATGGGCCGGCGTTCAGACCTGGTCGAACGGGAAAATCGGGCTGAATGGCATCTCCTATTACGCAATCAACCAGTGGCAGGTGGCTTCCCTGCAGCCGCCGCATCTGAAGGCCATGTGTATCTGGGAAGGTGCGGCTGACTGGTATCGCGACATGACCCACCATGGCGGCATTCTTTCGACGTTCTGGGCAAACTGGTACGACATGCAGGTGAAGACCGTACAGTTTGGTTTGGGGGAAAGAGGGCCTCGCAGCATGGTTACCGGCGCATTGGTTTGCGGCGACGAAACAATGTCAGACGATGAATTGGCGCGTAACCGGTCGAGTTTCGGGGACGACATTCTCGCTCATCCCCTCGACGACGATTACCATAAAGCGCGTTCGCCAGACTGGGACAAGGTTACGGTGCCGTTTTTGTCGGCGGCAAACTGGGGTGGCCAGGGATTGCACCCGCGGGGAAATTTTGAAGGGTATATTCGGGCTGCGTCAAAGGAGAAGTGGCTGGAATGCCACGGCCTGGCGCACTGGACGCATTTTTACACCGATTACGGGCGTGAATTGCAGAAAAGATTCTTCGATTTCTACCTCAAAGGCGAAGCGAACGATTGGGCTCAACAGCCGAAAGTTCAGCTGCAGGTCCGCCACATCGATCGCTTCGTCGAGCGGCATGAAACCGACTGGCCGCTGGCTTCTACGGTTTGGACCGGGTTTTACCTTGACCCCAGGGATCACACCCTTTCCCTGCAGCCGCCTGCCGAGGACGCGGAGATCAGCTTTGCAGCGATGGGCGACGGAGTGACTTTCATGTCCAGGCCGTTGACGGAGGACACCGAGATCACAGGGCCGCTGGCGGCGAACCTGCGAATTTCTTCCAGCACCGAGGACGCCGATATCTTTGTTGTCTTCCGGGTCTTTAGTTCGGACCTGCGCGAGGTAACTTTTGTGGGCGCGATTGATCCGCACACGCCCGTGGCGCAGGGTTGGCTGCGCGCTTCCCATCGCAAGCTCGACGAGAATTTGTCCCGGCCGTACCGTCCTTACCACAGCCATGACGAGGTGCAGCGGCTGCAGCCGGGCATCCCCGTTGATCTCGCCATTGAAATATGGCCGACATCGATCGTCGTCCCAAAAGGGTATCGTATCGCGTTGAGTATTCGTGGAAAGGACTATCAGTGGCAGTCAACGACGGGCGCGAAACTCTCTAATTTCAAGAACGAGTTGCTGGGATGCGGACCCTTTCTGCACGATGATCCCCGCGATCGACCGCATCGGCTGTTCGCGGGAACGACCACGCTGCATATCGACAAAAAGGGTTTTAGCCACGTCCTGGTTCCGATTGTGCCAAGCCGCTAAAATAAATCAAAATGACCGGCCGGTCGGATCGCAGTACGAACACGAGAGGGAGAAACATCATGAGAATTTCACGTCGTGGATTTGTAACGGGGGTTGCGGGAATTGGCCTCTCGAGTGTCGTTGCGCCTTATCGCGCGCGTGCGGCCGAAGGCCCGATCCGTATCGGCCTGTTGACGGTCAAGACCGGACCGCTGGCTTCCGGCGGCATCGACATGGAGCTCGCGCTCAATATGTTCCTGAAAGAGCGCGATTACACGATGTCGGGTCGAAAGGTCGAGTTGGTGACAGCGGATACCGCAGGCGTCCCCGCCACGGCTCGGACCAAGGCTCAGGAGATGGTGGAAAAGAACAATGTCCATTGTCTGATCGGGCCGCTTGCGGCTTTCGAGGCGTTGGCGATCGATGACTATATTCGTCAGGCCAAAATTCCAACGCTCTCGGTCGCCGCAGCGGAAGACATGACTCAACGAAACCCAAACCCGTGGTTCGTCCGTGCGACGTCCACGTCTTCGCAATGCGCCCATCCCGCTCGGCGAATATGCTGCGAAAGAGCTGAAATACAAGAAGATGATTACCATTGCCGACGATATCGCCTATGGCCAGGAGATGTGTGCCGGTTTTCAGCGCGTCTTCGAGGACAATGGCGGCCAGATCGTTCAAAAGCTGTTTCCGCCGCTTACAGTGCCCGATTACGGCAGCTATGTCGGACAGCTGAAGAATGCAGACGCCATCTTTTTGGGCTTCGCCGGTTCGAATGGTTTCCGCTTTCTCCGCCAATTCGTGGAATACGGACAAAAAGACAAGATGCAGGTCATTGGCGGAATGACTGCGCTGGACGAAGCGGTGCTGCGCAACATGGGTGACGAAGCGCTTAATATCATCACCACGTGCTGGTATTCGGCGGAACTGGACGCGAAGCCGAACCAGACGTTTGCGCCGGCTTTTCGCAAAGAGTTCAAGTACGATCCGGGATTTTACGCGGCGAGCACTTATGTCAACGGGGAGGTGCTGGAAGCTGCGGTCAAGGCCGTCAATGGCAACGTGGAAGACAAGCCTGCGTTGATGGCAGCGCTTCGGTCGGTCAATGTCGACACAGTGCGGGGGCCCGTCAAATTTGACGATCTTGGCAATGTCGTGGGCAACGTCTACTTGCGGAAGGTTACCCGAAAGGATGGCCGGCTTGTCAACTCGGTATTCAAGACCTACCCGGATGTCAGTCAATTCTGGACTTACGGCAAGCAAGCCTTTCTAGCCAACCCGGTCTATTCGCGCGAATTTCCGCCGGCCAGATATCTGGAGCGATAAAGCTTGCGAGTTCGTCCACAGCGGTCCCGGCTCTGCGGTGCACCGTCGAAGTGACGCTGCACCGCGTCCGGGACACGATGAGCTTGCGCTCACTTCGTCAGCGGGCAGCCAGAGTCCTTGGCCGACGGGAATGCCTTGTCGCCCGGCACCACGGCGAGCTGCTTGTAGTAATCCCAGGGCTTCTTGGACTCCGACGGCTTCTTGACCTCGAACAGATAGAGGTCGTGCACCATGCGGCCGTTCGCCAGCACCTTGCCGCCTTTCGCGAACATATCGTCGACCGGCAGCTCCTTCAGCTTCTTGGCGACAGCCTCGGTGTCCTTGGTGCCGGCTGCTTTGACCGCCTTCAGATATTGCAGCGTCGCCGAATAGGTGCCGGCATGAATCATGTTGGGCATATGGCCGGTTCGCTTGAAAAAGCGATTCGAGAACTCGCGGGTTTTGTCGTCGTGGTCCCAATAGAAGCCTTCCGTCAGCACCAGACCCTGCGCAGCCTGCAGCCCGAGGCCATGCACCTCGGCCAGCGTCAGCAGCAGACCGGCCAGCTTCTGGCCGCCGGCAACGATGCCGAATTCCGCGGCCTGCTTGATCGAGTTGGTAGTATCGAGCCCGGCATTGGCGAGCCCGATGATCTTCGCCTTCGAGCTTTGCGCCTGCAGCAGGAATGACGAGAAGTCCGAGGAGTTCAGGGGAATGCGGACCGACCCCAGCACCTTGCCGCCCTTTTCCTTGACCAGATCGCCGGTGTCTTTTTCCAGCGCGTAGCCGAAGGCGTAGTCGGCGGTCAAGAAGAACCAGGTATCGCCGCCGGCTTCGACCAGCGCGCCGCCCGTGCCGACCGCGAGCGCATGGGTGTCGTAGGCCCAGTGAAAACCGTAGGGCTGGCAGGCGTCGCCGGTCAGGCGCGAGGTTGCCGCACCGACGACGATGTCGATCTTCTTCATCTGCTTCGACAGATCGTGAATGGCGAGCGCGACCGAAGACGTCGTCAGCTCGGTGATCATGTCGACGCCTTCGACCTCATACCAGCGCCGCGCGATGCTGGTGGCCAGATCGGGCTTGTTCTGATGATCGGCGGAGACGATCTCGATCTTCTGGCCGAGCACGTTGCCGCCAAAATCCTCAATCGCCATCTTGGCCGCTTCGAAGGAATATTTGCCGCCGTAATCCGCGTAGACGCCCGACTGATCGTTGAGGATGCCGATCTTGACACCCTGTGCCGACGCCGGAACGGCAAGCAAAAGACCGCATGCCGCCACGGCAGCCGACAACAATCCCGATTTCATATTTGCCTCCCACAAATTTCTGGTCCGAGCATGATATTTTATAACCCTGCGGCCGCCCATATATTTCAGATAAGCCAATAGTATTGATGTCCGCGAGCCAGGAAATCGACGATCGTTGCCCGCTATCCGGCCGGAGCCGGCTTTTTACCGGACCGCCGATCGGCCAGGTTGCGGACGATCATGTAGAAGATCGGCGTGAAGATCAGCCCGAACAACGTCACGCCCAGCATGCCGAAGAACACGGCGACGCCGACCGCCTGCCGCATTTCCGATCCCGAGCCGGATGAAACCACCAGCGGCAGCACACCGAGAATGAACGCAAACGACGTCATCAAGATCGGGCGCAGCCTTAAGGCGGCAGGCCTCGATGACGGCTTCGAGACGCTCGCGGCCTTCCAGCTCGATGTCGCGGGCAAATTCGACGATCAGAATAGCGTTCTTGGCGGCAAGCCCGACGAGAACCACAAAGCCGATCTGGGTCAGGATGTTGACGTCCTGTCCCATGATCCGCACGCCGATGGTCGCAGCCAGCAGGCACATCGGCACGATCAGGATAACGGCAAACGGCAGGCTCCAGCTGCCATATTGCGCAGCCAGCACCAGGAACACGAACAGCACGCAGATCGGAAACACAAGGAGACCGGCATTGCCGCCGGTGACCTGCTGGTACGAAAGGTCGGTCCATTCGTAGGAGAAACCGCTCGGCAGCGTCTCCGCGGCGAGTTTCTTCATGGTGTCGATCGCGGTCGCCGAACTCGTGCCCGGCAGCGCTTCGCCCTGCAGTTCCGCCGCCGGATAGAGATTGTAGCGCGCGACGCGGTCGGGGCCGGAAACGTCGCGGAAATCCACCACGCTGCCGAGCATCACCATGTCGCCTGCGGCATTGCGGGTGCGCAGCCGCGCCAGATCGGAGCTCTCCTTCCGAAACGGCAGGTCGGCCTGTGCGGTGACGTGGTAGGTGCGGCCGAACAGGTTGAAGTCGTTGACGTAGGTCGAGCCGAAATAGGTCTGGATGGTTTCGTTGACGTTCGCAATCGGCACGCCGAGTTTCTGCGCCTTGACCCGATCGATATCGACGAAGAGCTGCGGCGTGTTTGCAGTGAAGGGCGAGAACACCTGCGTCAGTCCGGGCGCCTTGCGCGCCGCGGCGACAAGTTCGTCGTTGGCGGCTGCCAACAGTTCGGGGCCGCGTCCCTGGCGATCCTGGACGCGCATCGTGAAACCGCCACCGGTGCCGATGCCCGGCACCGGCGGCGGCGGAATGACGATGATGAATGCCCCCTGAATCGCAGACAGTCGCTTGCGCAAATCGGCAGTGATCACCGCCGCGGTCAGCCCCTTCTTCAGGCGCACTTCCGGCTCCTCGAACACCGGGAAGAGAGCCGCAGCATTGCCCGCCTGCGTTCGGGTCGCGCCCGAGAAGCCGGCGAATGCTGCGACGCGAATGACGCCCGGTGTATCCAGCGCCGTTTTCTCGATCTGACGGACGATATCGGTGGTGCGCGCCAGCGACGCCGCGCCCGGCAACTGCGCCGATATGATGACGTAGCCGCGGTCCTGCGCGGGAATAAAACCTTGCGGCGTCGTGACGATCAGCCAGCCGGCGCTGCCGATCAGCGCCACATACAGCAGCAGCATCACCGCCGAATGCCGGATCACGAAGTCGGCCGCCCTGGCGTAGCCGTGCGACAGCCAGTCAAACCCGCGGTTGAAATAGCCGGTGAATTTGTCCCAGCCGCGCGCGATGAAATTCCAGCTTGCCGGTGGCCGCTTGTCCTCATGCGGCTGCAGGATCTGCGAGGCCAGCGCCGGCGACAGGGTCAGCGAGCAGAAACAGGAAATGGCGGTCGCCACCGCGATGGTGACGGCGAATTGCTGGAAAAACTGACCGGAGATGCCGCCGAGAAATGCGGTCGGCACGAACACCGCGCACAGCACCAGCGCGATCGAGACCAGCGCGCCGCCGACCTCCTCCATGGTTTTCAACGCCGCGTCGCGCCGGCTCATGCCGTCGCGAAGATGCCGCTCGACGTTTTCCACCACCACGATCGCATCGTCGACCACGATCCCGACCGCGAGCACCAGGCCGAACAGGGTCAGGTTGTTGATCGAGAATCCGAGCGCCGCCATCACGGCAAAGGTGCCGACCAGCGATACAGGAATGGCGATGATGGGAATGATCGCCGGCCGCCAGCCCTGCAAGAACACCAGCACGACGATGACGACGAGCAGCATCGCCTCGTAGATCGTCTTGATCAGCTCGTGGACGGATTGCGCGATGAATTCGGTAGGGTTGTAGCCGATGTTGTAATCGAGGCCCTTTGGAAAACTGGCCTTCAGCTTCACCATCGTGTCGGAAATGCTTTTCGCGGTCGCCAGCGCGTTCGAGCCGGGCCGCTGGGTCACCAGCAGCGCGACCGCTGATTTCCGCAGCAGAAAACTGTTGGTCGAATAGGACAAGGCACCCAGTTCGACTCGCGCCACATCGCGCAGCCGCACCGTGCGGCCATCGGCGCCGGCCCTGACCACGATGTCCTCGAATTGCTTCTGATCCTTCAGGCGCCCGGTGAAGGTGAGATTGGGCTGGAACGCGCGGTCGGCGATCGGCGGCTCCCCGATCTGCCCGCCGGTGATCTGCAGGTTTTGCGCGCGGATCGCGGCCACCACCTCGGCGGAGGTCAAGCCAAGCGTTGCGATCCGGTCCGGATCAAGCCACAGCCGCATCGAGTAGTCACGGGCGCCGAACATCTGGATGTCGCCAATCCCGTCGAGGCGAAGCAGCTCGTCCCGCACCTGCAGCAGCGCATAGTTGCTGATATAGAGCTGGTCGAAACTGTCGTCCGGCGACAGCATGAAAACGACCATCAATATGTCGGGGCTGTTCTTGCGGGTGACGACGCCGTTGCGCTGCACCTCTTCCGGCAATCGCGGCTGCGCGATCGCGACGCGGTTCTGCACCAGCACCTGCGCCTTGTCGAGATCGGTGCCGAGCTTGAAGGTGACCGTGATGGTGAGATTGCCGTTCGAGGTCGCCTGGCTGTAGAGATACAGCATGTCCTCGACGCCGTTGATCTCCTGCTCGATTGGAGCTGCAACCGTATCGGAAACCGTCTGCGCGGTGGCGCCGGGATATTGCGTGGTGACGACGACGGTCGGCGGCACCACTTGCGGATATTCCGAGACCGGCAGCGTAGTGTAGGCGATCGCGCCGACGATCAGCAGCACGATCGACAGCACCATCGCCAAAATGGGCTGGTTGATGGAAAGCCGGCCGAGATTCATGACTTGCCACCGGCCGGCGCGGTATGCGGCGTCACTTTTGCGCCGACCCGGGCGCGCTGGATACCGTCGACGATGACGCGGTCTTCCGCCTTCAGCCCCTCGCGAATGACGCGCAAGCCTTCGTCGAGCGGCCCCAAGGTCACGGGCTTGGCCTCAACGGTGTTGTCGTCTTTCACGACAAAAACGATCTTGCGAGACTGGTCGGTGGCGATCGCGGTGTCCGGCAGCAGCAACGCCTCATAGGGCGAGCTGCCGATCAGCCGCACGCGGCCGAATTGTCCGGGCAGGATCGAAAAATCCTTGTTAGGGATGACCGCGCGGCTGCGCAACGTGCCGGTGGAGACATCGAGGCGATTGTCGAGAAAGTCCATCTTGCCGTCATGCGATGGCTTTGTCTCGCCGGTCAGCGTGACCTGGACCGGGTTCGGGGTGTCGCGCGAACTGGGCCGGCGGCCCTCGAACCAAAGCTTGTTGTTCTTCAGGTAGGTCGCTTCATCCACATCGAAATAGATGTAGATCGGATCGAGCGTGACGATCGAGGTGAGCAGCGTGGCATTGCCCTCGCTGCCCTGGACGAGATTGCCGACGCTGACCAGATGGCGGCTGACGCGGCCGGCCATCGGCGCGAGAACGTGGGTGAATTCGATATTGAGATTGGCCGCCTTCAGCGCGCCTTCCGCCTGCATCTCCGCGGCGTGCGCCGCCTGCAAGGTCTGGCGGCGCTGGTCGACGATGGATTCGGAGACTGCACTGGTCTGGACCAAAGTCAGCGCGCGGTCGAGTTCGCGCTTGGCCAGTTCCGCCTTGGCGCGCGCATCCGAGAGCTGGCCGTCCGCCTGCTCCGCGACCGCCTCGAACGGACGGGAATCGATGACGTAAAGCAGATCGCCGGCACGGACGATCGCGCCGTCGCGGAACTCGACGCTGTTGACGAATCCGCCGACCCGGGCGCGAACCTGAACCTCTTCCACCGCCTCGAACCGTCCGGTGAATTCATCCCAATCCGTGACGGTACGTTTGGTGGGCTGTGCGACCGTGACCGGCGGTGGACCGGCTGCCGCCTGCGCCGGCGGCTTGTCGCCGCAACCGGATAAGGTGACCGCGAGCAGAACCATCAGCGGCCCTAGGCCGCCGAGTGAATAAAAGCCGAAAATTCGTGTTTGAGCCAAACGCTCCGATTTCTCAGTCGCGCCCAATTCCACCTCCTCCGCACTTTGCCGCGATCGATCGAGGCGGCCGCCGAGATCATCCGCGGCAGGATCAAGATGAGATCGCCCACCAGTCTGTTCAAGAACCGGCCGGGATCAAGCAAAATCGTTGTGCATCGGCCGCGCCGACTTCGGAACATAACCGGACTGCCCGATATTGTTGGAATAATGTTGCTAGAAGGCGTTATTGAGCGGTAGCGCGCGTTTTGTCGCGGATCGCGCGTCGCAGGCCGATCGACCGATCCGTAACACGAGGTCAGAGATGCACGCGCCCCACTCTGCAAACATCGTTCGACAAGACCGCAGCGCAGGATCTCGAGCGCGGTCCCGATCACATCGCGCCGGATTGCGCCGGGCAGAATTTCTACGCTGATCGATCGCGGCCTGCGCGATCTTCTCCAGCTGTATCTGGAGCCGGATGATTTCCGGCGGCTCGAGCCTCATTTCGATCGCCTGGGTGTTCTGGCGGGCGGCCGGCTCGATGAACTGGCCAGGGCCGCCGACAAGCACCCGCCGGTCTTGAATGCCCGGGATCGCTTTGGCCGCGACGAGGACTGGATCGACTACCATTCGTCCTACCGCGAAATGGAGAAGATCGCGTTCGGCGATTTCCAGTTTCACGCCATGAGCCATCGCGCCGGCACCTTGGGAATGGATCGCCCGCTGCCCGCGGTCGCCAAATATGCGCTGCAGTATCTGTTCGTGCAGGCCGAGTTCGGACTGATGTGCCCGATCAGCGTGACCGACACCTCGATCCATCTGGTCAGAAAATTCGCCAGCACTGAACTGAAGGATTACCTTTTGCCGAAAATGCTGTCCGGCGACGTCGCGACGCTGTGGAAAGGCACGCAGTTCATGACCGAGCGCGCCGGCGGCTCCGACGTCGGCGCGATCGAAACCACGGCGCGCTGCGAAGATGGCGTGTGGCGGCTCTATGGCGACAAATGGTTCTGCTCGCACGCCGACGCCGATGTCGCGCTCTTGCTGGCGCGCCCGGAAGGCGCGCCCGGCGGCACCAAAGGGCTCGCATTGTTTGCCCTGCCGCGCCGGCTGAAGGACGGCCGCCGCAACGCCTACCGCATCGTGCGCCTCAAGGACAAACTGGGGACGCGCTCGATGGCGAGCGGCGAGATTGTGCTGGAGGGCGCCGTCGCCTATCTGGTCGGCGATGCCGACCGCGGCTTCAAGCAGATGATGGAGCAGGTCAACCTGTCGCGGCTTTCCCACGGCGTGCGCGCGAGCGCGATGATGCGGCGCTGCGTCAACGAGGCTTTTGTTTGCGCGCGGACGCGAATGGCCTTCGGCAAGACCATTATCGAATATCCGCTGCTCCGCCGCCAGCTTCTGAAGATCGCGGTGCCGACAGAACAGTCGCTGTCGATGTTTCTGTTTACCGCAAGCGCGATGGACCGCGCCAATGCCGGTTCCAGGGAAGCCGAAAGCCTGCTGCGCATTCTCACGCCGCTATTAAAATTCCGCGCCTGCCGCGACAATATTCCGGTGGCGACCGGCGCCATGGAAGTCCGCGGCGGCAACGGCTACATCGAGGAATGGGTGCAGGCGCGGCTGGTCCGTGACGCCCATATCGGCGTGCTCTGGGAAGGCACCAGCAACATCAACGCGCTCGATATCGTGACGCGCGCGGTCGGCAAGAGCCGCGCCCACCGCACGCTGGAGGCCGCGCTGACGAAATTGCTTGATGAAGCCACGCTCATACCTGAGTCTTTCCGGGATCGCCTGCGCCTTGCGCTGGACCGGACGCTGGTTTTCGCCGAGCGCGTGGCCGCCGAGCCGCACCTGGAAGCGAACGCGCGGCAAGCGGCAAGTGGCCTCTATCATGTCGCGAGCGCCATCCTGATGGCGTGGGAAGCAGCCCAGCCGGGGGCGGACGCGCGCCGGGCACTCTATGCGCGGTTTGTCCTCGAACATCGCCTGAGCGCGCAAGATCCGCTTGAGCCCCGCCACGGCGATTGGGAACGCGAAGCGACGGAAATTATATTTTCGGAGCGGCAGGTGGCGATTGCCGAGATCGCGGGGCTGCTCGAAAGCTAGTCAGCCACTGTCGCGCAGAACCAGTTCAAAACCGAGATCGACGTGGCGCGGTCCGCTGCGCGTCAGCATCAGCTTTGCGGCGGTGCGACCGATGGCGTCGCCGTGAACGCGGACGGTGCTCAGGCTCGGCGAGATCAGCCGGCCCATTTCCAGATCGCCGAGACCAATGACCGCGACCGGCTGCTCCGCGGCCGGACCGTTCCGCAATAGTCCGGCAGTGCGCAGTCCGGACAAAAAGCCGATGGCATGCGCATCATTGGCCGCAAACACCGCATCCACACCAGGCAATTTTGCCAGCGCGGCCACGCTGCCCGAGGCGTTGCGGTCCAGGATCAACCGGCGCGGCGCTTTCACGCCGGCAGCCTGTGCGGTGTCATTGAATCCATGCCAGCGCCGCGTGGCGCGGGGATCATCGCCGCCGATGAATGCGAGGCTCGCGCGGCCTTGCGCGATGAGATGCCGCGCGACCGCAACGCCGACCGCGTAATTGTCAAATCCGGCAACGGCGTCGATCGGTTCGGCCGGAAGTTCCCAGGTCTCCACAATCGGAATGCCCGCGCGGCGCAACAGCCGCGCGCCGTCGTCCGTCGCCGGCGATCCCACCATGATCAGCGCTTCCGGGCGCCGGGACAGCAGCGCCGCCAGCATATGATCTTCGCGCGCGGCGTCATACCGCGACTGCGCCAAAATCACGGCGTAGCCGAGCGGCTCCAGTTCGTCGGACAGGCCCTGGACCGTATCGGCGAAGATCGAATTCGCGATCGTCGGTACCAGCACGCCGACCGAGCTGGTGCGGGCGCTGGCCAGCGCGCCGGCCACCTGGTTCGGCACATAGCCCAATTCCCGCATCGCGGCCTCAACCCGGCTCCGGGTCTCGGGCGCCACGAGATTGGGCAGGCGCACCACGCGGCTGACGGTGATTGACGATACGCGTGCCAGCTTGGCCACGGCGGATAGCGTTGGGGCGGAATGCGGCTCGTCAGGTTGCGGGGTGCTCATCGGTGTGAATTTAGCCAATACAGGTCAGGAATGCACGATGCCGGCTTGTATAAGCCATATGACAGCGCTAACATTTGGTATGATAGCGCAACCAGGAGATAAGCGGGATGATTTCTGAGAAGGACGTGCAGACCTACAAGCGCGACGGCGTGATCGTCGTGCCCGACGTGCTGGACGCGTCCACCCTTGCCCAGGTGCGCTCGGTGATCGCGGACCTGGTGGCGGGGTCGGCCAAAACCCTCGAACACACCGATGTCTATGATCTCGAACCGGGCCATACCGCGGAAAATCCGCGCGTGCGCCGGATCAAGACACCGCACAAGGTGCACGCGCTGTTCAACGACATCGTCCGCAGCGAAGCCGTACTCGACATCCTGAAGAAATTGATCGGGCCTGCCTTAAGGCTGCACGGCTCCAAGCTCAACATGAAGTCGGCGCAATACGGCTCGCCGGTGGAATGGCATCAGGACTGGGCCTTCTATCCGCACACCAACGACGACGTGCTCGCCATCGGCGTGCTGCTGGACGATTGTGACCTCAGCAACGGACCGATGCTGGTCACCCCCGGCACGCATAACCGCGAAGTCTGGAGCCATCACGGCGAGGACGGCTGCTTTGCCGGCCTGATCGATCCCGATCTCATCAAGAGCGAGATCGAACGCGCGGTGCCCTGCATGGGACGGGCCGGCAGCATGTCGTTCCACCACGTTCGCGCGTTGCACGGCTCGGCCATGAACACTTCGGACCGCCCGCGCAATCTCTTGCTGTACGAGGTCGCGGCGAGCGACGCCTGGCCGCTGATGGGGGTGAAGGATTTCGACGAGTTCAACAGCCGCTTGCTATCGGGCGATCCGGTGGTGGCGCCGCGGATGACCAACGTTCCCGTGCGCATTCCGCTGCCCCCTGCCAAGCGGCAGGGATCGATTTACGAAACGCAGTCCGCGGCCAAGAAGTCGTACTTCACCCGCGCGGCGTGATCTTGCCAACGCGCCCGTGCGATGCACGGGCGCCGACTACCAGCCGACGCTCACTACGACAGACAAAAACAAATGACAAAAATGCAAAACGGGGGAAACCATGACGGAGATGACAGCCGATAGCGCCACTCGCTCGCGCTTACGCGTGATCCTTGCAGCCAGCGTCGGGTCGGCGCTCGAATGGTACGACTTTTTCCTGTACGGCACCGCCGCCGCGCTGGTGTTCGGAGATCTTTTCTTTCCCAAGAGCGATCCCGTGGTCGGCACGCTGCTGGCGTTTCTGACCTTCGGCGTCGGCTTCGTGGTGCGGCCGCTGGGCGGCGTCCTGTTCGGCATCATGGGCGACCGGTTCGGACGCAAACCCGTGCTGGTGGCGACGCTATTGATGATCGGCATCGGCACCACCGCGATCGGTTTGTTGCCGACCTACGCCCAGATTGGCTATTGGGCGCCGGCGCTGCTGGTCGCCATGCGCGTCGTGCAAGGATTGGGAGCAGGCGCCGAATATGGCGGGGCGGTGATCTTCCTGGTCGAGAATGCACCGGCGCGCCATCGCGGCTTCTGGGGCAGTTTTGCGCCGCTCGGCGTATCGGTCGGCAATTTGCTCGCGGCCGGCGCCTTCGCACTCGTCACCCTGCTGCCGCGCGAAGACCTGATGTCGTGGGGCTGGCGCCTGCCGTTCCTGGCAAGCTTCCTGCTCATTCTCGTCGGCATCTTCGTTCGTCTGCGAGTCGCGGAAACGCCGGTCTTCACCGAAGCGGTGGTCGCGCGCGGCAAGATCGAGCGTAACCCGGCGATGGAAGCGCTACGCCGGCATCCGCGAAACTTCATGGTGGTGCTTGGCGCACGGCTCGCCGAAAACGGACTTGGCTATTTGTTTCCGGTGTTCGGCCTGAGTTATGTCATCAACACGCTGGGCGTGCCAAAGGCTGAGGCGCTGAGCGCGCTGATGCTCGCCTTCGTCATTGAACTCTTTACCATTATGGGCTTTGCCGCGCTCTCCGACCGCATCGGACGGCGCCCCGTCTATATGTTCGGCGCGTTGGCAGGCGTGGCCTGGGCCTTCGCGTTCTTCTGGCTGGTCGGAACCAAGGAGTGGATATGGATCGCGCTCGCCTTCATCGGCGCACGGGCCGTGGTGACGGCGGCGATGTTCGGTCCGCAGGCCGCTTATTTCGCTGAGCTGTTTCCACCGCAGCGGCGCTTCGCCGGCTTCGCTTTTGCACGCGAACTGGGTTCGCTGCTGGCTGGCGGTCCGGCGCCGTTCGTGGCCGCGGCGCTGGTGGCATGGTCGGGAACCTGGTGGCCGGTGGCATGCTACGCGGCCGCATTGGCGGTGATGACCGCGGTTGCCATCTGGTGCGGTCCCGAGACGTATGAGGAGAGCATTACGGTCGACAACACGTCTGACGGAGCGATGCACGCGGCGGCACTGCCACTGCAAGCCTAAGCTATGGCGCAGCAACTCCGCATCCTGCAGTCGCTTTGGGCAATGGAGCGGCGGCGGGCCGATGAGGCGGAGTGGCCGCTCCAGACCCAGCTCGCCATGATCCGTGATGCCGGCTTCGACGGCGCCGGCGTCCGGTTCATCGATCCGGCCTTCGCTATGGAGGTGACCGATTTCCTGCGCGCGCACGGAATGATTTGGCAGGCGCAATGCTATCCGACCAGTGTTGACGATCTGAAGCCGGTGCTGGAACTGGTGGCGCGGCTCGGCGCCGACCACGTCAACCTGCAGCCGAACGTGCGGCCGCATCGGATCGAAGACTGCATTCCGCTGCTTGAGGGATGGCGAAGGCTGGCCGATGAGGCCGGCGTTGCCGTGCATGTGGAAACCCACCGCGACCGCATGACCACCGACCTGCTCTTCACATTGCAACTATTGGATTGTTTTCCAGACCTGCGGCTGACGGCGGATGTTTCGCATTACCTGGTGGGCCGCGAATTTGCCTGGCCGGTGGACGAAGTCAATCACGCCTTGATCCATCGCATTCTCGATAACAGCTGGGGTATTCACGGACGGATCGCCAGCCGCGAACAGGTGCAGATCTCGCTCGGCTTTCCGCAGCACCAGGGCTGGGTCGAATTGTTCATGGGCTGGTGGGAATACGCCATCCGCTCCTGGAGGAAACGCGCAAAGCCCGACGCTGTCCTCACCTTCCTGTGCGAACTCGGTCCGCCGCCCTACGCCATCACCGGGCCTGACGGCGCCGAATTGTCGGACCGCTGGGAAGACGCGCTTGTCATGAAGGACATGGTCAAGGCGCTGTGGCGACGCATCGTTGACGAGGAGGCCGTCAACACAACGCAGCGCGCCGCGAAACGATGGGGCACGGTCTAACGATCGCTGTCATTCCGGGGCGACGCATAGCGGCCGTAGAGGACCAATCCCATTTTGTGGTTCCCCTCCCCGCAAACTCCGCTAAATTGGTGTCGAGGCCATAGCAAAACCAAAACCTCCGGGGAGGACAATCGCGTGCACAAGGGGCGTGTCGTGTTCGGCGCCATGGACGAGGTGGTTTTCGGAACGCCCGCCGCCGAGGCGGTCGTCGAGCAAATGGACCGTCTGCGGTGCTGCCCGCGCGTTTTTGATGGTCAGCGGCACGCTCAACCGGCAGACCGACGAGATCGAAAAAATTCGCAAAGCCCTCGGGTCCCGTTGCGTGGCGACCTTCGATGCAATGCCGCCGCACACGCCCCGCGAGGCCGTGATTGCCGCCGCCGAGCAGGCCCGCGCCGCCAACGCCGATCTCATCGTCACGGTAGGCGGGGGCTCGATCACCGATGGCGCCAAGGCGGTGCAGCTTTGCCTCGCCAACAACGTTCGTACCGTCGAGGGCATCGATAAGATCCGGGCGATCAAGGGCGTCGCGCCCCCGATGACGGCGCCATCGGTGCGCCAGATCAGCGTGCCGACGACGATTGCGGGCGGCGAGTTCAGCGCCATCGCCGGGGTCACCAACGCGCGCACCAAAGTGAAGGAAATGCTGCGCCACGAACGGGTGATGCCATCAGCCGCAATCCTCGATCCCGCTATCACCGTGCACACGCCGCAATGGCTGTGGCTTTCGACCGGCATCCGCGCCGTCGACCATTGCGTCGAAGGCCTGTGCTCGCGCGAGGCCCATCCTTACGCCGACGCGCAGGCGCTGAAGGGACTTTCGATGCTGGCGCAGGCGCTGCCGCGCGTGAAGGAAAACCCCGGCGATCTCGACGCGCGGATGGATTGCCAGATCGGCACCTGGCTCTCGATGGGGCCGTTGTCCGCGGGCGTCCCGATGGGAGCAAGCCACGGCATCGGCTATGTGCTCGGCGCCGTGTTCGACGTGCCGCATGGATATACGTCCTGCGTGATGCTGCCCTCGGTGATGCGCTGGAACAAACCCGCCAACGCACAGCGGCAGGCGCTGGTGTCCGAGGCGATGGGACAACCCGGCAAGGACGCCGCCGACGTGCTGGACGGCTTCATCCGCGGCCTCGGGATGCCGCGCAGCCTGCAGGACGTCAGAATAGGCCCGGAACATTTCGAGGCGATCGCGCAGCAGGCCATGGCGACGCCATGGATTCCACGTAACCCGCGCCAGATCGATGGCCCGGCGCAGCTGCGCGAAATTCTTCTGCTGGCCGCATAGGAGCGTTGGAGACACGATGTACACCGGCAAGCATGCTCATCTCCGTCCGCTGCAGCCCGCCTTCATCATGGCAAGCTACCGGCGAGACCGTGACCTATGCCGAGTTAGAGGCGCGCAGCAATCGTCTGGCGCATCTGTTTCGCAATCGCGGGCTCAAGCGGCTCGATCATTATGCGATCTTCATGGAGAACAACAGCCGTTACCTGGAGGCCTGCGGCGCGGGCGAGAGGTCCGGATTGTATTTCACCTGCGTGAATTCGTACCTGACGGCGAGCGAGCTTGCCTACATCGTCGACAACAGCGAGTCCCGCATCCTCATTACATCCACCGCAAAACTCGACGTCGCCCGCGAGGCGCTCAAGGCGTGCCCCAAGGTCGAACTCTGCATCGTGGCCGATGGGGCCGGAGAAAGCGAGCGCATTGTCGGCCTGCGGGAAGCCACCCGCGGCCTGCCCAGGACGCCGATAGCGGACGAATGCATCGGCACCGCGATGCTCTATTCGTCGGGCACCACCGGCCGGCCGAAGGGCATTGTGCGGCCGCTTCCCGTACAGCCGCCGACCCAGCAGCTGCCGATCTTCGACTTCCTGCAGAAACTTTGGCAGTACCGCGAAGGCATGATCTATCTGTCGCCGGCGCCGCTGTATCACTCGGCGCCGCAGGCCGCCGTCAACCTCACGATCCGCGAGGGCGGCACCGCCATCATCATGGAGAGCTTCGATCCGGAGCGCTATCTCGAGCTGATCGAGAGATGGGGCATCACCCACAGCCAGCTGGTGCCGACGATGTTCTCGCGCATGCTGAAGCTGCCGGAGGCCGCGCGAAAACGCTACGATCTGTCGTCCCTCGAGATCGCGATCCACGCCGCGGCGCCCTGTCCGGGATTGGTGAAGGCAGAGATGATCGAATGGTGGGGACCGATCATCCACGAATATTACGGCGCCACCGAAGGCCTGGGCTTTACCGCATGCAACAGCGCGGAATGGCTTGCCCACCGCGGCACCGTCGGCAAGGTGCTGCTCGGCGACCTCCACATTCTCGATGAAAACATGCAGCCGTGCCCGGTCGGCACGCCGGGCACGGTCTGGTTCAAGACCGCCACCCCGTTTGAATATTTCAACGACCCGAACAAGACAAAAGAGGCGCGCTCGCCGGATGGCAGCATGAGCACCGTCGGCGACGTCGGTTATGTCGACAGCGACGGCTATCTCTATCTGACCGATCGCGCGACCTTCATGATCATCTCGGGAGGCGTCAATATCTATCCGCAGGAATGCGAGAATCTCCTGATCACCCATCCCAAGATCGCGGACGCCGCCGTGTTCGGTGTGCCCAACCCCGATCTGGGCGAGGAAGTGAAAGCGGTGGTGCAGCCGATGCCGGGGATTGAACCGTGCCAGGCGCTCGCGGAGGAATTGATCTCGTTCTGCAGCCAATCGCTGTCGCGCCAGAAGGTGCCGCGCTCGATCGATTTCGAGGCGGAACTGCCGCGGCTGCCAACCGGAAAGCTCTACAAGCGGCTGCTGCGCGACCGCTACTGGGGCAACAAGAGCTCGCGAATTTTGTGAAGGGGCGGCTACGCCTCGGAGCCATAATCCGGCGGATCAGACGGTGGACGCCCATATCCGCAGCGCCGTGATGACGCGGCGCGCGGCGCGTCGATACCTGGAAATATCCGCCAGGTGCGAATCACGGGCGCGTCTGCGCGGTACGACTCATCACCGGCGAAGCAGGCGCGCTACGGTCGTGTCAGGGTGACGCATGCGGCGACGCTGGCCGCAAAGTGGACGGCGAGCAGATTCCGATCGTGCGTCGCCACGTCGAGGAAGTCGGCTCACCGATCCATCCGCGACGCGCAGCGCGCGTTGACGGCATCCGTGTGGTCAAGCCGGCAGATTCGCGGCTGTTGTCGGTCGATACCCCACGTTCGAATGAGCGGGTCGGAGTTATCGTGAGTGGCGGAACACTGACGCGTCGTCCGCCAACGAATAGTCTCAATGCGGCAGGAATTGTAGCGAAACGCGCCGCCCACGACAGGGAAATCGATGGAAACGACACTGCTTGTGAAAGAGCTCCGCAGCGAGTTCGCCGGCCCGTTCGAGCTGACCCTCGGCGCCGGCGCGTGCGCCGCCATCACCGGTCCGTCGGGGTCCGGCAAGAGTCTTTTTCTTCGCATGATTGCCGACCTCGATCCCAACCAGGGCGAGGTTTGGCTGCACGGGATCGAGCGCGCCTCCCTTCCCGCCCCGGATTGGCGAAAACGGGCAGCTTACGTATCGGCGGAATCCGGCTGGTGGGCCGACACGGTGATCGAACACTTCGCCGTCAACAGCCGAAGCGAGGTCGCCGCCCTGGCAGCCCGCCTTGGACTTCACGCCGATCTTCTGGACGCATCGATCGTGCGGCTGTCCACCGGAGAGAAGCAACGCCTGTCGCTGGTCAGGGCCCTGCTGCCGTCTCCACCCGTCCTGCTTCTGGACGAACCGACCGGCCCGCTGGATGAGGAGTCGGTGGTTCGGGTCGAGGCGCTGCTTCGGGAGCGAATGGCAATGGGGACATCCATCCTGCTGGTGACTCACGATCCAAACCAGGCCGAACGCCTGGGCAATCAGCGCTATCGAATGGCGGCGGGACATCTGGAAACGCCATGAACCCGATCCTGCTGACCCCGCTGGACATCTCGATTGCCGCCTCGTTGATCATCCTCGATGCGGTGCTTTCAATTTGGCTCAGGCTTCGGCTGCACCGGCAAATCGCCATCGCCGCGGCAAGAATGGTCGTTCAGCTTGTCGCCATCGGCTATGTGCTCCGTTTCATTTTTTCCCTGAACAACCCGGCGGCAACGCTGCTGCTCATTCTCGTCATGGTGCTGGTTGCCGCGCGCGAGGTGGCGGCCCGGCCGGAACGCCGGTTCAAGGGCCATTCAAACCTCGTCATCGGATTTGTCAGCGTCGGCTTTGCCACCTTCATCACCTCGATCCTTGCGTTGACAACCGCGATCCGGCCGCAGCCCTGGTTCGATCCGCATTATGCGATCCCGCTGGCGGGCATCATTCTCGGCAACGTCTTGAATTCCGCCAGCCTGTCGCTGGACAGCTTTCTCGGCTCGGTCCGGCGCGAGCGGCAAGCAATAGAAGCGCGGCTGTCGCTTGGTGAAAGCTATCGTGAAGCGATCGCGCCGCTGGTGCGCGAAGCCATCCGGCGCGGCCTGCTGCCCATCATCAATCAAATGTCGGCCGCAGGTATCGTGACATTGCCGGGCATCATGACGGGACAAATTCTCGCCGGCCTCGATCCGCTGGAGGCCGTCAAATACCAGATCCTGCTGATGTTCCTGTTGTCCGGCGGCAGCGGCCTGTCGGCATTGGCCGCGTCCTATCTCGCGGCCTGGCGTCTTACCGACGAGCGCCAGCGGCTTCGGCTGGATCGGCTGCAGTAATCTCGCGCGGATTGTCTAACGCGCGCCTTCAGGATTTTGTCGCAAACCAGATGACATGGCGCGCACCGCTGCGCTTTGCGGTGGCGCGCACGGCGACCTCGTCGACATCGAAGCCGGCGTCGCGAAGCCGTTTTGAAAATAATGGATGTGGCCCCGACGACCAAACCGCGAGAACGCCGCCCGGCCGCAGCGCCCGGCGGACCGCTTTCAATCCCTTCGGATTGTAGAGCGCATCGTTGGCTTTGCGAATCAGCCCCTCCGGGCCATTGTCGACATCGAGCAGGATCGCATCGAATGCGGAAGCGTGAGATTGAATCACCTCAATGACGTCCGCGCTCAAAATGCTGGCGCGCGGATCGTCAAGGCTGTCGGCGAAGATGCTGGCCATTGGGCCTCGCGCCCACGCGATGACGGCAGGCACGAGCTCGGCCACCGTAATCCGCGCGTCGGGTCCCAGCACCGCAAGCGCGGCGCGCAGCGTGAACCCCATGCCCAATCCGCCGATCAACAAGTTTGGGCGCTTGACCGCTTCGATTCTTCTGCAGGCGAGTGTGGCAAGCGCCTCCTCGGATCCGCTGAGGCGACTGTTCATCAGTTCGTTCTGGCCCAGCATCATCGAAAACTCGGCACCTCGTCGCATCAGACGAAGTTCGACGTCTGCGCCAGGCACGCGCGCGGTATCGATCTGCAGCCACGGAATCATGCGATACTTCTACGCTGTTTTGGCTTAACCGTGCGCGACTATCCCAGCATCTGGGTATCGCCGCAGATCGAGATCGCCTGCCCGGAAATTGTTTTGCCGCGCGGGCTGCACATGAACAGGATCTGGTCGGCGAGCTGCTCCGGCGTCACGTAGTCCTTGATCGAGGTGTAGGAAAACGCCGTGCGTTCCATCTCGGCGTAGGAGATCCCGCGCTGCTGGGCCTTGGCTTCCAGGACACGGCGCTGCCGGTCGCCGGCGACGAGGCCCGGCAGGATCGCGTTGACGCGGATGTTGTCAGGCCCGAGCTCGATCGATAGCGATTTTGTCAGTCCGATCACGCCCCATTTCGCCGCGGCGTAGGGCGTGCGCATCGCAAAGCCGAGCCGGCCCGCGGCCGACGAAATGTTGACGATCGATGCGTTCCCGCTCTTGCGCAAGTGCGGCACCGCGAGCCGCGTGCAGTTGAATTGCCCGGTCAGGCAAATTTCCAGGCAGCGGTCCCAGTCTTCCGGATTCATCTCCTCGACTTTGGACGTCGGTCCGGCAATGCCGGCATTGTTGACGAGCACGTCGAGGCCGCCGAGTTTTGCCAGCGCGTCCGCGAACAGGTTTTTAACGGCTGACCGGTCCGAGACATCGCAAGGTGTCGATGTGATCGCGGGATCGCTGGCCGCGAGCGCTGACAGCGCCATCTCATCGACATCGCAGGTGTGAACCCTGGCGCCTTCGGCTGCGAAGCGGCGCACAATCGCGAGCCCGATGCCGCCTGCGCCGGCGGTGACCAGCACGCGCAAACCCTTGATATCGAGATCCATGATCGCTCCGGGATGTGGTTTGAAAGTATCAGCCGGCGAGACCGCCGCGAGAAAGGATAAAATCCGCCGCACCGCTGATGTCAGCGGCAATTCCCTCAAGCGCCGCGGCGCCATGGCCGGCGGCGATGGCTTTTCGCACATCGGCGTGACACCTGATGGCGTCGCCCTTCGCCAGCCGTTGCGGATTGGCGCGCAGATCGAGATTGATCACGGGACCTGCTTTCAGCCAGAGCGCGCGGATGATCTCCACCAGGATCGGCGAGTGCGCCGCTTCATAGACCGCAAAGTGGAAGCTCTTGTTGAGTTCGACCGCGCGCGGCAGGTCGGGCGTCGATGCCTCGCTCTCCGCCCGCATCGCTTGTTCCGCGCTCGCGATCGACACAAGGTCACGCGTGTCACGGTGCTCGGCTGCTTGCGCCGCGGCGTGGCCCTCGATGGCGATGCGCACTTTGGTGAGATCGCGAAATTGCGCCGCCGACATCAGCGGCACGCGCACCGCGCGGTTCGGCGTCACCTCCAGCGCCTTGTCGGCGACGAGCCGCGACACCGCCTCGCGCACCGGCATGATGGAGACGCCAAGCATATCCGCCGCCGCCCGCAGCGACAGTTTTTCGCCCGGTGCAAGCCGGCCGGAAATCAGCAAGTCCGCCAGTTTCGCGTAGGCGCGCTCACCCAGCGTCTGACGGTCGAGCGGTTCCACCAGATTGAGCGCGACAGGCAAATTCAACGCGAGGCTCCCATGCAGCCGGACAATTGCGCGAGAGAGGACTCGACAACGGCCCGGTCTTTTGCAACTCTAACTGTGATCACAGATCACGGCAAGCGAGACAACGCGCTTCTCAGGAGAACCGCGCGGCGCTGGCCGGGAGAGCAAAACAGCCGCTTCGTGCGGCCGTATCAGGGAGACCAAGGCTGATGTCCAACAATAATCAATTCACGCGCCGCCGCCTGTTGAAGACCGCCGGCGGCATTGCGCTGGTGTCGGGAATCTCCGCGCCGGCGATCTTGCGCGCGCAGACCGCCGACGTCATCAAGATCGGTCACCTGACGCCGCGCACCGGCTTTCTCGGACCGCTCGGCGAATACGCCGTGATGGCGGCCGATCTCGCGGTCGAAGAGATCAATGCCGCGGGCGGCATGATGGGACGCAAGGTCGAATTGCTCAAGGAAGACTCGGTCAATCCGCAGACCGCCTCGACCAAGGCCGAGCGCATGATCGAGCGCGACAAGGTGGCCTGCATCATCGGCGAGATTTCTTCCGCCTCGTGCCTGACGATCGCGCAGGTCGCCTCCCGCAACAAGATCCTGTACATCAACACCGGCGGCAATTCGGACGCGCTGCGCGGCAAGGACTGCCAGCGCTACATGTTCCACGTCGAGTCGCAGAATTCGATGTATGTGAAAACCGTCGGCCGCTCGTTCCTGCGCGATGGCCTGGTCAAGGGCAAGAGGTGGTATTCGCTAACGGCGGACTACGCGTTCGGCCATGACCTCTTGAAAGTCGCCAAGCGCTTCATGGAAGCCAATGGCGGCAACTTCGCCGGTGACGATCTGGTGCCGACCGATGCCGCCGATTTCTCGGCCTACTTGCTGAAAATCCGCGAGGCCAAGCCGGACATGGTCGTGATCAATCTCGCGGGCAACCAGACCACCAACTTCCTCAAGCAATATGCCGAGTTCGGCCTGACCTTCCCGGTTGGCGGCTTCGGCTTCGACACGGCCTTGGCCTGGGCGGCCGGCAAGGGCAACTTCGTCGGCACCTGGCCGGTGGTCTGGCATCATCTGATCGACACGCCCGGCAGCAAGGCGTTCGTGGCGGCGTTTTCCAAGAAATATTCCAAGCCGCCGGAAAACCAGGCCTGGGGCGATTACATCTCCATGAAGATCGTGGCGCAGACCGTCAATGAGCTCAAATCGGTGGAGTCGCCCAAGATCATCGAGCACTTCGAGAAGGGCGCGAAGTTCGACCTGCTCAAGACCCGGCAAGGCTACTTCCGCGGCTCGGATCACCAATTGATGCATGAAATGTATGCGGTCACAGCACTGCCCGCCGACAAGATCAAGAATCAGTGGGATATCTTCACATCGAGCCCGGCGGTGCCGGGTCCCAATGAAGACCTCGAAGTGATCGCCGCCACCAAGGAAGAGAACAGCTGCACGTTCCCGAGCTGATCGGCCGACGCCAAGCGCAGCCGATATTCTCGTCATTGCGAGGAGCGAAGCGACGAAGCAATCCAGGCACCGTCATTCTGGGATGGTGCGCTAGCACCAGACCTCAGATGTGCAATTGCACATCGGGGAATCTTGAATTCCGGGTTCGATGCTTCGCATCGCCCCGGAATGACGGCATTAGCACATTCGCGCCAACCCCTTGGCTCGCAATGACGTCTCAGACCCTTAATCTCTACGGCCGGGGCCAAAGCCATGTCCGCCATGTTGTTAGCGCAGCAAATCCTCAACGGGCTGCTTGACGGCGTCTACTATCTCCTGATCGCGCTTGGCCTGTCGCTGATCTTCTCGCTCGGCGGCATCGTCAATCTGGCGCATGGCGCGTTCTATGCGATCGGCGCCTATCTCACGCTGGTGATATCGCCCTATCTCGGCTTCGGCGGCGCCTTTGTGGCGGCGCCGGTGGCGGTGGCGTTGCTTGGCGTGGTGATCGAACGCACGCTGTTCCGCCGCTTCTACCGCTCCGACCCGATTCTCTCGCTGCTGCTGACATTTGGTCTCGCGATGGTGGCGGAGCAGGTCTTGCGCATGATCTTCGGCGCGCCGCCATTGTCCTATTCGATCCCGCCATGGCTGCGCGGACAGGTCGCGATCGGCAGCTTCATCTATTCGTTCTATCGCGTGGTCCTGCTCGGCATTGCGGCTGCCTGCATTGCCGGGCTGTGGTTTCTGCTGCAAAAAACCTCATTCGGCCGCGTGGTCCGCGCCGGCGTGCAGAACCCGGACATGGTCGGCGCGCTCGGCATTTCGCTGCAGCCTTATATGTCCGCGGTGGCAGCGCTCGGCATCGGGCTTGCGGGCCTGGCCGGCGTGCTGCTGGCGCCGATCTATTCCATCCATCCGGCGATGGGCCAGGAGATCATCACGCCCGCCTTCGTCGTCGTGGTGATCGGCGGCCTCGGATCGTTCTGGGGCGTCGTTGCCGCGGCGCTATTGGTTGGCCTCGTCAAGGGCGTCATGGTCGGCATCGGCTATTCCGCGGCCTCGACCGCGGCGATCTATCTGCTGATGCTGCTGGTGCTGTTGTTCCGGCCGCGCGGCCTGTTCGGCGAACGCATCATGCGGTTCGAGTGAGGCGCCCGGAAATGTTGAAGCGCCTGCCAATTCCGCTGCTGATATCCGCGTTCGGGCTGCTGGTATTGCCCCCGGTGCTGCTCGCGCTCGGCCTCACCATGACCTCGGCGACGGAAGTCGTGGTTTATGCCATGGCCTGCATGGCGCTGAACATTCTGGTCGGGCATACCGGCCTGGTGTCATTCGGCCACGGTGCCTGGTTCGGTCTTGCGGCCTATGCGGCGGCACTGATGCAGCGCAACTGGATGCACGATTCGTTTTTCGGCCCGACCATTGCCGGCGTTCTGTTCGTGGCGGTGGTGGCAGCGGCGTTCGGATTCCTGATCCTGCGGCGGCGCGGCGTGTATTTCTCGTTGCTGACGCTGGCGCTGGCGGCGATGCTTTATGCGGTGTCGTTTCGCTGGACCGAAGTCACCGGCGGCGAGAACGGCTTGGGGGGCATCACCCGGCCGACGCTGCTCGGCTTCAACCTGGAATCCTCGACCGTCTATTACTGGTTTGTCGCAGGCATCGCGATGCTGGTGCTGATGTTGTTGTGGCGTTTTCACAATTCGACCGTCGGCAGCGTGCTGGTGGCGATCCGCGAGAACGAGCAGCGCGCGCGCTTTCTCGGCTATCCGACCAATCGCTACAAGCTCGCAGCCTTCGTGCTGTCCGCAAGCATCACCGGCCTTGCCGGCATCCTCCTGCTTTACCAGAACCGCATGACCTCGGCCGATCCGATCTCGGTCTCGTTCTCCGGCGATCTGCTGGCCATGGTCGTGATCGGCGGCATGCGCGGCTTCCTGGGTCCGGCGCTCGGGGCGCTGTTCTTCATCCTGTTCCGCGAATTCCTCGGCATCTACACCGAGAACTGGCTGTTCTGGTTCGGCCTGGTGTTTGTCGGCTTCATCGTGTTTTCGCCGACCGGTCTGGTCGGCGTCGGCGAGCGGCTGATCGCGCCCTTCCGCAAGAAGACGGTCGAAGACGCCGCGATGTCGGCGCGCCGCATCGAAGTCCTGCCGCTGCCGGAATTCCTGCGGCCCAAGTCTCACATCGACGGATCGGTGCTTTCCGCCCGCCACATCGTCAAGAGCTTTGGCGGCATCAAGGCGGTGCAGGGCATCGACATCTCGATCGCCGACCGCACCCTGCACGCGCTGATCGGACCCAATGGCGCGGGGAAAACCACGGCGTTCAACCTGTTGTCGGGGATGTTTCCGCCGGACGAAGGCGCGGTATCGCTGATGGGCCAGCCGATCGCCGGACATTCGCCGGAAGAGATCGCGCGCGCCGGCATCGGCCGCTCGTTCCAGATCACCAACCTGTTTCCGGCGCTGAGCGTCGGCGAAAACATTCGCCTCGCCGTGCAGGCGCGGCATCCGCGCCGCTTCGATCCGCTCACCAACGCGTTGTCGATCGATGCGATCAATGCCGAGACCGATGCCACCATCCGCTATCTCGGCCTTGCCGGCATCGAAAAGGCCGAAGCCGGCATGCTGTCTTACGGCGGCCAGCGGCTGCTCGACATGGGGGTGGCGCTCGCCACCGCGCCGCGCATTCTGTTGCTCGACGAGCCGCTCGCCGGCCTTGCCGCGGCGGAGCGCGAGCGCATCGGCGCCATCATCAAGCGCATCTCATCTGATCTGCCGGTGCTGCTGGTCGAGCACGATATCGACCGGGTGTTTCAACTCGCCGATCAGGTCACCGTCATGAATGAAGGCCGGGTGCTGCTCGACGGCTCGGTCGAGGACGCGCGCGCCAGCACCAAGGTACAGGAAGTCTATATCGGTTCCGGTGCGACCGAAATTGCCGCGCGCCCGCGCGAAACTGCCGCCCGAATCAACGCGCTGCTCACCGTAACAAATGTCGACACCTTCTACGGCAAGAGCCACATTCTCAACGACGTCAACTTCACGCTGCATGGAAACGAGATCATCGCGCTGCTCGGGCGCAACGGCGCCGGCAAATCGACGCTGCTCAAGACGCTGATCGGCATCGCGCCGGCATCGAACGGATCGATCAAGCTTGCGGACAACGAACTGATCGGGCTTTCGTCCGCCGAGCACGCCCGCCTCGGCATCGGCTATGTGCCGCAGGGCCGCGGCCTGTTTGCGGGCATGAGCGTCGAACAGAATCTTGAGCTCGGCGGGCTGAAGCGCCAGACCGGCAATGGCGTGCACTGGACGCGGGAGCGCATCTACGAATATTTCCCGCGAATTCACGAGCGGCTCGATAGTCCCGCGGATTATCTCTCCGGTGGCGAGCAGCAGATGGTCGCGGTCGCCCGCGCGCTGTCGGGCGACGTCCGGGTATTGCTGCTTGATGAGCCCTTCGAGGGCCTCGCGCCGACCGTGGTGGAGCAATTGTTCGAAACCTTCGATCGCCTGCGCAAGGAAATCGCCATTATCATCGTCGATCACAATCTCGATCTGGCGCTGGCATTGTCCGACACCACGGTGGCGCTGGAGCGCGGCCGGGTGATTCACCAGGGGCCGTCCAGGGCCTTGCGGGACGATCTCGATTTGCGCCGCAAGGTGCTGTGGCTGTGAGAGCGAAATGAAAAATCAAAATCGAAACGTCGCCATCGTCGGCGCCGGCCTGATCGGACGCGCCTGGGCCGCGATCTTTGCCCGTGCCGGGTGGAACGTGCGGCTCACCGACCCGCATGTTCCGACGCTTGCCGCCGCGCCCCGCTTGATCCGCGACGAATTGCTGGCACTGGCGCGCCACGGCCTCGCCGACGATCCCGATGGCGCCGTCGCGCGGGTCTCGGTTGCGGGAAGCCTCAAAGAGGCGGTGATGGATGTTGAGTTCGTCCAGGAAAACGGGCCGGAGAAGGTCGAAGAAAAGAAACTCATTTTTACCGAGCTCGACAAGCTTGCGCCGCCGGATGCGCTGCTGGTTTCCTCGACCTCGGCCATCACGGCGTCGCGCTTCACGGAGAAGCTGCCGGGCCGGGCGCGTTGCCTTGTCGGTCATCCCGTCAATCCGCCGCATCTGATACCGCTGGTGGAATTGTGCGGCGCGCCGTGGACCGCGCCTGACGCAATCGACCGCGCGCGCAAAGTCTATCGCGAGATCGGGCAGGTGCCGGTCACGATCAACCGCGAGATCAACGGCTTTGTCCTGAACCGGCTGCAGGGCGCGCTGCTTGCCGAAGCATTCCGGCTGGTTGGCGAGGGTTATATTTCGGCGGAGGATCTCGATCACACGGTGAAGGATGGCCTGGGGTTGCGCTGGTCGTTCCTCGGGCCGTTCGAGACCATCGAACTCAATGCGCCCGGCGGCATCCCGGATTATTGCGCGCGCTACACCGGCTTCTACAAGGAGCTTGCGGCGGCCGCCGCCGGGCCCGAAGTTTATCAGAGCCCGAATGTGGACCGGGTGATGGCGGCGTGGCCGCACCAACCGACCCAGGAGCGCATCGCCGCGCTGACGCAGCGGCGCAACGACCGCCTTGCGGCGCTGGCCGCGCACAAGCTTGAGCAAAACGGCAAATCCAACGACAAATCATGAGCGCATCGAGCGAGAAGAAAGAGAGCAAAGCATGAGCCGCAAAGTCATCATCACCTGCGCCGTGACCGGCGCGATCCACACCCCCTCGATGTCGAAGGCGTTGCCGGTGACGCCGCAGGAAATCGCGGACGCCGCAGTCGACGCGGCGGAAGCGGGCGCCGCGATCGTGCATCTGCACGCGCGCAACCCCAAGACCGGCCAGCCCGACCAGAGCCCCGAGGCCTTTGCGCCGTTCCTGAAGATCATCAAGCAGCGCTCGAACTGCGTCATCAACCTGACCACCGGCGGCGCGCCGACCATGACGGTGGACGAGCGGGTCCGCCCCGCCGCGGTCTACAAGCCGGAAGTCGCTTCGCTGAACATGGGATCGATGAACTTTGCCTTTTTTGGCATGCTGAATTGATTCAAGAAATTCGAGCATGAGTGGGAGCGCAAGCATCTCGAGAACAAGGACATCGTGTTCCGCAATACCTTCCAGGACATCGAATACGTGTTGAAGACACTGTCGGAGACCGGCACGCGCTTTGAATTCGAATGCTACGACACCGCGCATCTCTACAACCTGAATTATTTCCTCGAACAGGGCATGGTGAAACCGCCGCTGTTCGTGCAGACGGTGTTCGGCCTGCAGGGCGGAACCGGCGCGCATCCGGAGGACGTGCTGCACATGAAGCGCACTGCCGACCGCTTGTTCGGCGACAAATTCGTCTGGTCGGTACTGGGCGCAGGGCGCAACCAACTGCCGATTGCGGCGATGGCAGCGGCGATGGGCGGCAATATCCGCGTCGGGCTCGAGGACTCGCTGTGGGCGGCGCCCGGCCGAATGGCGGCATCGAACGCCGAGCAGGTGCAACTCGCCCGCAAGATCATCGAAGGGCTCGGCCTCGAAGTCGCGACCTCGGACGAGGCCCGTGAAATTCTCGATCTGAAGGGCGGCGACAAGCTGGAAGTTTGATGGTCAGGATAGCGTGGCTGCGCTCTTCGGTCGCACCGGCGGCGCTTTCACAAGCTCGCTGCGGGACCAGCCCGCTTAGTCCGAAGTACCAATATTGACATCGGGGCTTGCTGGTTGCGCGGACGCCCCGCCATGCTATCGTTTTGACGTAATCGGCCCGATATGAGGCCGAAATATCGAGGGAGGAATGCATGCGGAGCGTGCGAGTGGTTGCCGCCGCGGTGTTGTCTGTGCTGGCGGTCTCCAGTGTTGCGCTTGCGGCAGAACCGAAGCAGGGCGGCATCTTGCGGGTCTATCATCGGGACAGTCCGGCCAGCGCCTCCATCCACGAGGAGGCGACCTACTCGGTCAACGTTCCCTTCATGCCGGTCTTCAATAACCTCGTCATGTACAAGCAGGACGTGGCGCAGAACAGCATGGACTCGATCGTGCCGGATCTCGCCGAGAGCTGGGCCTGGAGCGGCGACCACAAGACGCTCAGCTTCAAGCTCAGGCAAGGCGTCAAATGGCACGACGGCAAGCCGTTTACGTCCGCCGACGTGAAATGCACATTCGACATGCTGATGGGCAAGTCGCAACAGAAGTTCCGCAAAAACCCGCGCAAATCCTGGTACAACGAGGTCGTCGACGTCACGCCGAACGGCGACTTCGAGGTCGCCTTCAACTTGAAGCGGCCCCAGCCGGCGCTATTGGCGCTGCTCGCTTCCGGTTATACGCCGGTCTATCCCTGCCATGTTTCGCCGGGAGACATGCGCACCAAGCCGATCGGCACCGGCCCGTTCAAGTTCGTCGAGTTCAAGGCCAACGAATTGATCAAGCTCGTCCGGAACCCGGATTACTGGAAGAAGGGCCTTCCCCATCTCGACGGCATCGAGTTTACCATCATACCCAATCGTTCGACGGCGATTCTGGGATTTATCTCCGGCCAGTTCGATATGACATTCCCGACCGAAGTGTCGATCCCGCTGCTCAAGGACGTCAAGGCGCAGGCCCCGAAGGCCGTATGCGTCGTCGAACCGAACAACGTCAGCACCAACATCATCGTCAATTCCTCCTCGCCTCCTTTCGACAATCTCGATATTCGCCGCGCGATGGCGCTGGCGCTCGACCGCAAGGCCTTTATTTCGATCCTGTTCGAAGGCCAGGCGGATATCGGCGGCACCATGCTGCCGGCGCCGGGCGGGTTATGGGCGATGCCGAAGGAGATGCTGGAATCGATTCCGGGCTACGGCCCTGACATCAACGCCAACCGCGAGCAGGCGCGCAAGCTGATGCAGAAGGCGGGCTATGGACCGGACAAGCATCTCGCGGTCAAGGTCTCCACCCGCAACATTCCGGTCTACCGCGATCCCGCCATCATCCTGATCGACCAGCTCAAGAGCATCTATATCGACGCCGATCTCGACGTCGTCGAAACCGCCAACTGGTTCTCCAAGGTTGCGCGCAAGGACTATGCGCTCGGCCTCAACCTCACCGGCAATGCGGTCGACGATCCGGACCAGTCGTTCTACGAGAACTATTCCTGCGGTTCGGAGCGCAACTACACCAACTATTGCAACAAGGACATCGAAAAGCTGTTCGACCAGCAATCCCAGGAGACCGACGTCGCCAAGCGCAAGAAGCTGGTCTGGGATATCGACAAGAAGCTTCAGGAAGACGTCGCCCGTCCGATCATCTTCCACAGCCGCACCGGCACGTGCTGGCAGCCCTATGTCAAGGGCATCACCATCATGGTGAACAGCTCCTATAACGGTTATCGTTACGAGGACGTGTGGCTGGACAAATAGCGTCAGCCATCGCGCCCGCCGGGTAATGATCTGCGCGTATTCTGATCGCAAAACCGGCGTTCGCTTTTGGGAATACGCGCGCTAACGGGAGCAGCCAGGTGTTTGCGTATATCGTGCGGCGCCTCGTCTTGATGCTCGTGACCCTGTTCGGGATCTCGGTCATCATCTTCGTGCTGCTGCGCATCGTGCCCGGCAATATCGTCGATATCCTGTTTGACGCCGCCGGCTTCGTCGATCCGGCCGACAAGGCCAATCTGGAGCGGGAACTGGGGCTCGATCAGTCGATCGTCGTGCAATATCTGCACTGGATCGGCGGGCTGCTGCGCGGCGATCTCGGCTATTCCTATGTCTCCGAGAAGCCCGCGCTCGATGAGATCCTGCCGCGAATTCCGATCACGGCGCGGCTGGCCGGCCTTGCGCTGCTGTTTTCCGCGTCGATCGGCATTCCGCTCGGCGTGATCAGCGCGGTCAAGCAGGGCACCCGGCTCGACTATGCCTTGCGCGTCGTAAGCCTGAGCGGCCTGTCGCTGCCATCGTTCTGGCTCGGCCTGCTGATCCTGATGGCGTCCGTCTCTCTGTTTGGATCGATGCCGATCTTCAATCCGAACCCGGCAACGTGGACCGAGGCGTTCGCGATCTATTGCGTTCCGGCGATGGCGGTCGGCTTTCGCAGCGCCGCATTGACGATGCGGATCACGCGCTCCTCGATGCTCGAAATCCTGCGGCAGGATTACATCCGCACCGCCCGCGCCAAGGGCGCTTCCGAATCGGCGGTCAATTATCACCACGCGCTGAAGAACGCCGTCTTGCCGGTCATCACCGTGATCGGCATCGAGGCGGCTTTCCTGATCGGCGGATTGATCGTCACCGAAACCGTTTTCAATATTCCCGGCATTGCCCGCTTCCTGGTCGAGGCGCTCCGCTGGCGCGACTATCCGATCGTCCAGAACCTGGTGATGTTGATTGCCGTGGTCGTGGTGGTCGCAAACTTCACCGTCGATATGCTCTACGCCGCGCTCGATCCGCGCATCCGCTACACAGATTAGGAGGCCGCTTGGACGCCATCAACTACGATAGCGAATTAAGGCGCGCCGGCGCTCATTCCACGCATGGCTGGCGCAGGCTGACGTTCCTTGCGCAACGCTACATGCTTGGCACGGTCGGCCTCTTCATCATGGTGATGTTTGTGTGGGTGGCGCTATCGGCCGATATCATTTGCCGCTTCGATCCGCTCAGCGTCGATTCCGCGCATCGCCTGGCAGCCCCCGATGCACGGCACTGGTTGGGAACGGACTCGTTCGGCCGGGATGTCTGGAGCCGGATCGTTCATGGCGCGCGGATATCGCTCGCCGTCGGCATCGGCTCGACCGCGCTCGGCTCGTCGATCGGCGTGATGATCGGTCTCGCTTCCGGTTATCTGTCCGGCTGGGTCGACCTGGTGTTCCAGCGGATTACCGATATTCTGCAAGCCCTGCCGCTGTTGGTGCTGGCGCTTGTCATGACGGCGGCACTGGGGCCCTCGCTTCCGAATGTGATCCTCGCCATCGCCATCCCGCTCATCCCCACCGTCGCCCGCGTGATCCGCGCCAATACCTTGGCGCTGCGCGAGCTTCCATTTGTCGAGGCCGCCAAATCGATCGGCATGAGCGAAACGCGCATTGCGCTTCGCCACGTTTTGCCGAACACGTTGGCGCCGCTGATCGTGCTGGCCACCGCGCAGCTCGGCTCGACCATTCTCACCGAAGCCTCGCTGTCGTTTCTCGGCCTCGGCATTCCCGAACCCTACCCGTCGTGGGGGCGCATGCTGTCGGAATCGGCGGCGGAATATGTCCGCGTCGCGCCATGGCTTGTGATTTTCCCGGGCGTGGCGATCAGCCTGGCGGTGTTTGGAACCAACCTGTTCGGCGATGCGCTTCGCGACATCCTTGACCCCAGGCAGCGCGGCTGATGAGCAAAGCGCCCATGGAAGCAACGGTTCTTGACGTGAAGGGCCTGCAGACGGTCTTTTTCACGAGCTCGGGGCTGTTCAAGGCGGTCGACGACGTTTCATTCAGCGTCCGCCGCGGCGAAACCCTGGCGATCGTCGGGGAGTCCGGTTGCGGCAAGAGCGTGACTGCGCTTTCGGTGATGCGGCTGGTGCCCAATCCGCCGGGCAAAATCGTCGGCGGCTCCATTGTGCTCGAGGGGACCGATCTTCTTGGTCTCGACGAGACCGAGATGCGCCAGATCCGGGGCAATCGCATCTCGATGATCTTCCAGGAGCCGATGACCTCGCTCAACCCGGTGATGCGGATCGGCGACCAGATCACCGAGGCGGTGCGGCTGCATCGGTCGATGAGCCGCAAGCAGGCATGGACCCAGGCCGTCGAAATGCTGCGCCTTGTCAGGATTCCCGTGCCGGAGCGGCGCGCGCTGGAATATCCGCACCAGCTATCGGGGGGAATGCGCCAGCGCGCGATGATCGCCATGGCGCTCGCCTGCCGGCCGGCGCTGCTGATCGCGGACGAGCCGACCACCGCGCTCGACGTCACGATCCAGGCCCAGATACTGGGGCTGATCCTCGAGTTGCAGAAAGAACTCGGCATGGCATTGATCCTGATCACCCACGACCTTGGCGTGGTCGCCCAGACGGCGCAGCGCGTCATCGTCATGTATGCCGGCAAGAAGGTCGAAGAGGCCGATGTCGAAACCTTGTTCGAAAGCCCCAGGCATCCCTATACCCGCGGTCTGATGGCCTCGATCCCGGCGGTGCCCTCGCTTGGCGCCAAAGCCGATGCGCGGCTGGTGGAAATTCCCGGCATGGTGCCATCCCTGACCCGGCTGCCAAAAGGTTGCGCGTTCGCGCCGCGGTGTGAACTCGCGATTGCACGCTGCCGTGAGGAATATCCGCCGCTGCAGACCTTCGGCACCGATCATCTGGCGGCGTGCTGGCGCGCCGCGGAAACCGCGGGTCCGCTATGACCGAGACGCGCGCCCTGCTCGAGGTATCCGACCTCGTCAAACACTATCCGGTGCGAAGCGGCATCCTTCGCCGCAGCGTCGGCACCGTGCATGCGGTGGACGGTGTCAGCTTCACGGTTGGCGTGGCAGAAACCCTCGGGCTTGTCGGGGAGTCCGGCTGCGGCAAATCGACGGTGGCGCGCAGCATCCTGCGCCTCGTCGAGCCGACCCGCGGCAGCATCCGGCTCAATGGCCTCGATATCACCCATCTCGGCAAGGCGGACTTGCGTCCACATCGACGTTCGATGCAGATCATCTTCCAGGACCCGTTCGCTTCGCTGAACCCGCGCATGACGGCCGGCGATATCGTCGGCGAGCCGCTCAGCGTTCACGGTTTGGCGGCCGGAAGCAAAAAGCGCGAGCGGGTCGCCGAGCTGTTCGACCAGGTCGGGCTCAGGCCCGATCAGATGCTGAACTATCCGCACCAGTTCTCCGGCGGCCAGCGCCAGCGCATCTGCATTGCGCGCGCGCTGTCGCTGGGGCCGAGCCTGATCGTCTGCGACGAGCCGGTATCGGCGCTCGACGTATCGATCCAGGCCCAGGTGATCAATCTGTTGATCGACCTGCAGCGCAAGCACGACTTCTCATACCTGTTCATCGCGCATGATCTCGCCGTCGTCGCCCATATCAGCCACCGCGTCGCGGTGATGTATCTCGGGCGCATCGTCGAGATCGCAGAGAAGAAGGAACTGTTCGCCAACCCCCGCCATCCCTATACGCAGGCGCTGCTGGCCTCCGTTCCCGTCGCCAATCCCAAAACAAAGCGCCTGAAGGCGCTGGTCGATGGCGACGTGCCGAGCCCGATCAACCCGCCATCGGGCTGCGCCTTCCACACCCGCTGCCGCTATGTGATGGCACGCTGCAAGATAGAGACGCCCGGCCTGGCTGACATCGGCGGCCAGCATCGGGTGGCGTGTTTCCTCAATGAGGGGACGGGGCGGAAGGCGTAGCGCCGTCATGGCCGGTTCAAATGCGTCGTTGCGAGCCAACGGGTCGTCGCGACCATGCGCGCCCGATGACAGGCGGTCCGCGAAGCAATCACATGGTTGGCCGGGCATAGGCGAGCTTGGAGCGACGTCGTCGCTTCGGACGGCTATGCCTCGCCATGACGAAAGTAACTATCGCGCTTGCACCAGTCACGCGCTTGCCTCGATCTCGACGACAATCTTTCCGGTCGTCACCTGCTCGCCTTCGGCGACGTCGATCGCGGAAATCACCCCGGAGATCGGCGCGGTGTGCACATGCTCCATCTTCATGGCTTCCAGCGTCATCACCGGCTGGCCGGCCGCGACGCGCTCGCCCTGCTTGACCAGAACCGCAACGACGCGGCCGTTCATGGCAGCGCGAACCTTGCCGTCGCTACCGGTTGCCGCCGTCGCCGCCGGTGCCGCCAGGGTGAGATTGCGGACCGCAAGCGTGACGCCGCGGTGCAGGAGGAAAAGCCGGTCGCCGTCGCGAAAGAATCTTGCCGATTCCATCAGGCCGTCGATGCGGAAACGTATGGTATCGCGGCCGAGCTCGTCGAGTTCGAAGCGGTATTCGCGGCCGTCGAGGCTTGCGGCATAACCGCCATCGCGCTGGCGTGTGATTTCGAGATCACGGACGACATGCTCGAGCTCAATGCGGAGGGGAAGCGGAAACGTCGCCGCCAGCGTTCGCCCGTTCCGCCACGGTGGCGCATGACGGTCGGTGACATGCAGCAGCAACGCCGCGAGGGCCGCATCCGAAGCCGCGTCGTTGCGCTGCGAAAGCAGACTCGTCGCGATGCTTGCCGATGAACGCCGTCGTCGCTTCGCCTGATGCAAACGCGGGATGCCGCAGGCAGGCAGCGAGAAACGCCTGATTGGTCGTGACGCCGAACGCCACGGTTTGTTCGAGGCCGCAAATCAGCTTGCGCCGCGCCTCGTCACGGGTCGCCCCAAAGCTGATCAGCTTGGCGATCATCGAATCGTAAAACGGCGGAATCTCGGATCCCGACTGCAGCGCGTGCTCGACGCGGAGTCCTTGCGGCATCTGCCACAGCGCCATCCGCCCCGATTGCGGCATGAAATCATGTGCGGCATCCTCCGAACACAGCCGCACCTCGATCGCGTGCCCCGAGAATGTGATGTCCTGCTGCCGAAGCCCGAGCGGCTCGCCGCCGGCGACGCGCAATTGCAGTTCGACGAGATCAAGCCCGGTGATCGCCTCGGTGACGGGATGCTCGACCTGCAGCCGCGTATTCATTTCCATGAAATAGAATTCGCCGTGTCGCATCGAGCAGGAATTCCAGCGTGCCGGCGCCCTCGTAGCGAAGCGATTTGACCGCCGCGACCGCGACGGCGCCCATTCGCGCCCGCAATTCCGGCGTGACCTTCGGCGACGGCGCTTCCTCGATCAATTTCTGATGCCGCCGCTGCACCGAGCAATCGCGCTCGCCGAGATGAATGGCATTGCCGAAAGCGTCGCCGAACACCTGGATCTCGATGTGGCGGGGATCGGGGATCGCGCGCTCCAGGATCACGCTTGCGTCGCCGAACGCGCCTTGCGCCTCGGATCGTGCGCCGCGCAAGGCATCGGAAAACGCCGCCGCGTCCGTGACCAGCCGCATGCCGCGCCCGCCGCCGCCGGCGACGGCCTTGATCATCACCGGAAAGCCGATTTTCCTGGCCTCAGCGAGCATCGCGGCGTCGCTCTGGTCCGCGCCCTGATAACCGGGCACGCAGGGCACGCCGGCGGCTCGCATGATCTCCTTGGCGCCGGCCTTGTTGCCCATCGCCTTGATGGCCTCCGGCGATGGCCCGATGAACACCAGACCCGCATCGCGGCAGGCTTGCGCGAAATCCTCGTTCTCGGCAAGAAAGCCATAGCCGGGATGAACCGCGTCGGCGCCGCTGGCCTTCGCCGCCGCGATGATCGCCTCAACCCTCAGATAAGATTGCGCCGGCAGCGCCTCGCCGATACGCACCGCTTCATCGGCTTCGCGCACATGCAGCGCATCGCGGTCGGCGTCGGAGTAGACCGCGACCACGCCATAGCCGAGACGCCGCGCGGTGCGCATGATGCGCAGCGCGATCTCGCCGCGATTGGCGACCAGGATCTTGCGGAACGGCGTGCGCTTGATCGGCCTGCCGCTCATGGCCGCGCGACCGAAAATTGCATGCGCTGGGGGTTGCGCGCCTCGGCCTCGCGGCAGATCGCCAGCACCTCGGCCAAAACGCTGCGGGTATCGCGCGGATCGATCACGCCGTCGTCGAGCACCCGCGCGCTGGTCGAGAACACGTCCATCTGGCCGTCGAACACGCCAATGATCTTCGCCTTCATCGCATCGAGCTTTTCCTTCTCGACCGGCTTGCCGCGCCGGATCGCGGCGGCTTCGGTCACGATCGCCATGGTTTCGGCGGCCTGCTCGCCGCCCATCACCGCGGTCTTGGCATTGGGCCAAGAGAAGCAGAAGCGCGGATGAAAGCCGCGCCCGCACATGCCGTAATTGCCGGCGCCGAACGACGCGCCGCAATAGATCGTGATCTGCGGCACGCTGGCCGAGGTCACGGCCTGGATCATTTTCGAGCCGTGCTTGATCATGCCGGCTTCTTCATAGGCCTTGCCGACCATGTAGCCGGTGGTGTTGTTGAGATAGAGCAGCGGCGTGCGCGACTGGCAGCAGGCCTGGATGAAATGCGTCGCCTTGTTGGCGCCGGGCACGTCGAGCGGACCGTTGTTGGTGATGATGCCGATCGCCTGTCCCTCGATGCGGGCGTGGCCGCACACGGTGGCCGGACCGTAATTGGCGCCGAACTCGGTGAAATCGGAATCGTCGATGATCCGCGCGATTGCCTGGCGCATGTCGACCGGCCGCTTGTGGTCCATCGGCATGATGCCGAGCAACTCCTCGGGATCATGGCGCGGCGGACGGTACGAAGTTTCGGCCGCCATGGGCCGGTCCCACTCCAGATTGGCCATGATGTCGCGCGCGATGCGCAGCGCGTCGCGGTCGTCCTCGGCGAGATAGTCGCCCAAGCCCGAAATGCTGGTGTGCATCTCGGCGCCGCCGAGTTCCTCTTCGGTGGCGATTTCGCCGGTCGCGGCCTTCAGAAGTGGCGGCCCGGCGAGAAACGCGCGGGTGCGGCCGCGCACCATCACAATGTAATCCGACAGCCCGGTCTGGTAGGCGCCCCCGGCCGTTGACGAACCGTGCGTCACCGTGACCACCGGCAAGCCTGCCGCCGACAGCCGCGCCAGATTGCGAAAGATGTTGCCGCCTCGCACAAAATCCTCGACGCGGTAGCGCAACAGATTGGCGCCGGCGCTTTCGACCAGCTGCACGTAAGGCAGCTTGTTCTCGAGCGCCAGTTCCTGCACCCGCAGCGTCTTGTCGAGACCAAACGGCTGCAGCGCGCCGGCATCGATGCCGGAATCATTGGCGCTGACCATGCAGCGGACCCCGGAAACAAACCCGATGCCGGCAATCAGCCCGCCGCCGGGAACGCTTTTGTCGACGTCGGGCACATCGAACATGTATCCCGCCAGCGTGGAGAGTTCGATGAAGGGCGAGCCGGGATCGAGCACCAGCGCCACGCGCTCGCGCGGCAGCAACTGGCCGCGCTTGTGAAAGCGCTCCTTGGCGGCGGCCGACGCCGCGCGCGCCCGCTCTTCCAGCGCGCGCATCCGCGAAATCAGCGCCAGCATGCCGTCGCGGTTGGCCTTGTAGGCGTCGCTGGAAGGCGCGATGGTGGATTCAATGACGGTCATGACCACCAGCCGTCGTCATTCCCCGATGTGCAAGTGCACATCGTGGATGGTCCGAAGGACCAGACCCGGAATCCAGAGATGATCAGCGCGGGATTCCGGGTTCGCGCTAACGCGCGCCCCGGAATGACGTAAGGTGATACGCGCGCCACGGTTACGCGCTCTTCTTCGCGAAGTAATCGGCAAACGCCTGGCGCAGTTCGACCTTGCGCAGTTTGCCGGTCGCCGTCATCGGCATTTCATCCACGATCCGAACCAGCTTCGGCACCTGGAAACCGCCAAGATGCTTGCGGCAATGCTCGATGATCCCGGCTTCGTCGGCTAGCGCGCCCGGTTTCAGTTTGACAAAGGCCGACACCGCCTCGCCCCATTGCGGATGCGGCAGGCCGACCACGGCGGCGTTCTGCACGGCGGGATGGGCGAGCAGCGTCTCCTCGATCTTGACGGAAGCGACGTTCTCGCCGCCGGACTTGATCATGTCCTTCTTGCGGTCGAGGAACAGTACTTCGCCGTTCTCGTCAATCAGCGCCAGATCGCCGGTGTGATGCCAGCCGAATTTGCGCGCCTCTTCGGTCGCCTTCGGATCCTTGTAATAGCCCATCATCACGTTCGGCCCGCGATGCACCAGTTCGCCGGCCTGCCCACGACGGCAGCAAATTGCCGTCGTCATCCATGATCGCGGTCTCGTTCACGATCAGCGATTCGCCCCAGTAATTGCCGAAGCGCTGTAACTGCACCTCGGGGCGCGACATCGTGGTGGCCGGGTACATTTCGGTCTGGCCGCTCGAGAGAACGAAATTCGGACAGAGATCGGCGATGGCGCGCTCCAGCAGCGGACGGCCCATCGGCGCCATGGTGTAGATGCAGGTCCGAAGCCCGAAAGATCATATTCCCTGCGGCGCGGGTGATCGAGGATCGCCTGATACATCAGCGACAACCCGACGAACACCGTGAGCTTGTCGCGCACGATGGCTTCCATGCACACCACCGGATCGAAGCCGCGCATCAGCGCCATCCGGCCGCCGACCGATAAATAGCTCAAGAGCAGCACGTGGCCCGCGCAATGGAACAGCGGGAACTGCCCGGTGACGCCGTCGTCGCGGCCAAGCTGCATCTCGACGGCGTTGCTCATGACCGCCATCACCACGGCGAGATGGCAATGCATCGCGCCTTTCGGGCGCGAGGTGGTGCCTGAGGTGTAGATGATCATCGCCAGATCTCGCTCGTCGAAGTCGATCTCGGGTTCGATCTCGGATTGGCCTTTTATCAGATCGTTGAAATTCTCCAGGCCTTGTGCGGTGGCCGCACCAGTGAGATCGACCGCGATCAGATCGATGCCGCGCTTGTGCAGCGCCGCGCGCCGGTCCGGTTGCGCATAAAGATTGTCGTCGATCAACGCCAAGCGGACTTCGGCGTGGTCGAGGATGAAATCCATGTCTGATGGCCCGAGCATGGTGTTGACGGGCACCCAGACCAGGCCGGCGCGATGAATGCCGAACAGCGCTTTGACGAATTCGACCGAATTGTTGCAGATGGTCGAAATCTTCTCGCCGGGCTTTAATCCGCGCGCCACCAGATAATTGGCAAAGCGATTGGCGTCGCGTTCGATCTCGCTGAAGCTCACGCGCCGCTCGCCGTCGGTGACGGCAACGCGGTCCGGAAATCGCGCCGCCGCCCGTTTCAGGAGATCGCCGATCGCGACCCGGCCGATACGGCCGGGACCCGGAACGCCGCCGGTGGCTGTGAGGTTGCTCATGTCGATTCACTCCCTCATGTTCGTCATTGCGAGGAGCCAACGGGTCGCGCGAATGCGCGCCCGATGACAGGCTCCGCGACGAAGCAATCCAGAGCTTTCGTGTTCAAGCGGTGGATTGCTTCGCTGCGCTCGCAATGACGGTTTCAGGCCCCTTCTACGCGGCCGCTTGCCGGACCCTAATGCCTGATCCCAAAAATCTGCCTGGCTTCCGCCGGGCTCGCGATGTCGCGGCCGGCGCGGCGCGCGCAGGCTGCGATGCTCTCGATCAACTGCCCGTTCGATGTCACCTTGGTCCCGTCAGGCTGATAGAAGGTATCTTCAAGCCCGGTGCGCAGATGGCCGCCGAGATCGGCGCAGCGCTGATGCAGCGGCCAGATTTCCGCCCGTCCGATCGCGGTGACCTGCCAATGCGCTTCCGGCAATTTCAGCTTCAACAGGATCGGCAGCAATTCCGGATCGGCCGGCATGCCCGAGGCGACGCCCATGACGAAATTATACTCCAGCGGTCCGGAATACATGCCGGTCTGCCGGTACATCCCGACGCAGCGCACGATGCCGACGTCGAAGCATTCGAATTCGGGAATCGTCTCGACCGCCTTCATCACGTCGAGATAGTCCTGCACTTTCTCGACCGCGTTATCGAACATCATCGGCGGCCATGCCCAGGTGTTGTCGCTCTTCACCTTGAGATAATTCAGCGAGCCGGCGTTGCAGGCCGCCATCTCGGGCCTGGTCTCGCGCACGCAATCGAGCGCGCCGGAATAATTCGGGCCCGAAGTGCCCGTGGTGTGATTGATGATCACCCCCGGACAGGCCTCGCGGATCGCCTGCTGGATCTCGCGGGACACGGCTACCTCCCACGACGGCAGATGCCCCTTGTTCGGCGCCTGCTGGCGCAGATGGATATGCATCACGCTGGCGCCGGCGTTGAAAGCCGCCTTGGCCTCGCGCGCCATTTCCTCCGGCGTTACCGGGACGTGATGCTGTTTGGGGTCGGTCAGCACGCCGTTCAGCGCGCAGGTGATGACAGCCTTGTCGCTCATGGATGGGCCTTCGGTCTATTCAGGTCTTGCGGGCGCTGAAACAGTCCCGGCGGATCATGCGTCCGGCAACGTGCCGCTTCTTGCGTCCACGCGCTATCGCCCGACCGGGAACGCCGTCAGGGCCGCCCCTGACGGAAGCCGGCGCTGTCAAGGACGCCGGGATCGCTGCGGTAGATCGCCAGATCCCGCGAGCCTGAGAAAATCGCGCGCGGCTGTAAGCCGTAGAACCGGCGGATCGAATGGCTGAAATGGGTCGAATTGGGGTAGCCGATGTCCTGCGCCAGATGCGCGAGATTGATGTCTTCGTTGACGAAATGCAGCAGATGCCGCGCGCGCTTCCAGGCCCGAAAGGCGCGGAACGATATACCGGTCTGCTCCTTGAACAGATGCAGGAACCGCGACGGCGACAGACTAACCGAGGCGGCGCAATCGGCCGCGGTCATTTTGCTGCCGGAGAAATCATTGAGTTTTGCGGCGGATCGTTTGATGCGCGGATCGATGTCGCGATCGGGCAGGCTTTCGCCAAAAAACAGCCGGTCGAATTCGTGCGTGGTAAAGCCGCCGCGACGCTCCCGCAGACGCAAGCTTTCATAAGCGTTGCGAATTTGCTGCGCGATCTCAGGCGCGCCAGCCCCGGCAATTCTGGCGCCTAGGCTTGCCATCGCCGAGGGCTCGACCGTTTCCGGTTCGATCACGAGGCAAATGATGCAGGGATGCTCGCTTTCGACGCTGTGCGGCACATAGGGCGGAACCACCGCCACCTCGCCAACCAACTCTGATTTACCCTCGCTGATTTTGAGCAGTCCGCTCATCGCGGCATAGATGTTGTATCCACCGCTGGAGCGCTTTCGCGGCCTGCCCAAGAGCCCTGCGTAAAACACCCGTTCGGGGCTGATCAGCATCAGCCTCCCGGAGTCACGGCGATCCCTGTCATTCATGGGCGTCCCTCCCGGGAGCGATCTCTGCTTCTTGCCGCGTTGGGCAGCGGGCTCTCTGTCGGAGCCTTGTCAGAATACAGAAATCACCGGGGATGTCACCGCGATAAATATCGGGGAATACTCAGGATTCAGCCGATTTAGCCGGCAGCGCAGCTGTCGCTTCAGGAGCGCCGCGCGACCTTTTGCTGCTCGCCGGCGAGAGTTTCCGCGGCGACGGCTCGCTGATATCCATCGCGCGCCTGCAAGCGCTGCCAGTAGGCGGCAACGTTGGGCCCGAAATCCTTGGCAAGCCCGATGTTCTCGGCAAGCCGCAACGCAAAGCCGATGACGATATCGGCCGCCGTGAACCGGTCGGCGCACAGCGTCTCCGCCCTGGCGGTGGCGGCTTCGACCGCCCGCAGCCGGCCGAAAAACCATTTGGCGTAGTCGGTCGCGACCTGCGGATTGCGCCGTTCTTCCGGCTCGAGCTGGCTGTAGCGGAGCACCAGCGTTTGCGGAAAGGTCAGCGTCGCATCGCTGAAATACATCCAGTTCAGGAATGCGCCATAGGCCGGCTCGTCGACGCCGACAACCAGCGGCGTCGGTCCATAGCGGGTGCCGAGATAGTGACAGATGCCGGAGGACTCCGTCATTCTGGTTTCGCCGTCGATCATCAGCGGAATGGTGCCGAGCGGATTGAGCGCGAGATATTCCTTGGCGAACACCCGCGGCGGAAACGGCAGCATTTTGAGATCGTAAGGCAGGCCCAGCTCTTCCAGCATCCACAACGGCCGGAACGAGCGCGCCCCGTGGCAATGATAAAGCGTGATCATGTCGTTCCGTCTCCCCTTATCATCCTCATGGTGAGGAGCGCGCTTGACGCGCGCGTCTCGAACCATGAGCAACACAAACCCATCCTTCGAGACGGCGCAAGTGCGCCTCCTCAGGATGAGGACTTCCTGCTACTTCTGATTCATGCCGGGCAGCGTGCCCATCATCTGCACAGCACCGTCAACATTCGTGGTCAGCGGTGAAGAGCATTTCTTGTCATCTCCGTCGGAACTCGGCACTTCGTTTGCTCGTCCCAGGACGTGCGGCGCCCGGGACGCTCACAACCCCATCTGCCGGCTGGCCAGATCCTTCATGATCTCCTCGCTGCCGCCGCCGATCGCGTTGACCTTGACCTCGCGGTAGATGCGCTCGACCTTGATGCCGCGCATGTAGCCGGCGCCGCCGAAAATCTGCACCGCTTCCGAGGCGCAGAACGCCATCGTTTGCGTGGCCTGGTTCTTCAGCATGCAGATCTCGGCGACCGGACTTTCGCCCTGGTCGAGCCGCCACGCCAGCATTTCAAGCATCGCCTGCGACGCGGCCACCCGCTGCGCCATATCGACCAGCTTGTGCCGGATCACCTGATGCTGCGCCAACGGCTTGCCGAACGTGTGCCGCTGCCTGGCATATTCCATCGCCTCGTCAAGACAGACCCGTGCCGCCGCGGTGCAGCCGGCGGCCATGGTCAGCCGCTCGCTGTTGAAATTGTGCATGATGATCTTGAAGCCCCGGCCCTCCTCGCCGAGCAGGTTTCCGGCCGGCACGCGGCAATCGTCGAAATGCAGCGTCGCGGTGTCCGAGGCCCACCAGCCCATTTTCTTCAGGGCAGTGCGGGAAAGCCCCGGCGTGTCGCCCTCGATCACCAGCAGGCTGACGCCGCCGGGACCGGGACCGCCGGTCCGCACCGCTGTCGTGATGTAGTCGGCGCGCATGCCTGAGGTGATAAACGTCTTCTCGCCGTTCACGACATAAAAGTCGCCGTCGCGGCGCGCCGTGGTGCGCAGGTTGGCGACGTCGGAGCCGCCGCTCGGCTCGGTGATCGCCAGCGCCGAGATCTTTTTGCCCGAGAGAATTTCGGGCAGCACCCGCGCCTTGAATGCCGGGCTGCCGGCGCGCGCAATCGGCGGCGCACCGATCGAATTGCTCTTCAGGCTGGCGCTGACGCCGCCGGCGCCGGCCCGCGCCAGTTCCTGGACCGCCACGATCCACATGAAATTATCGACTTCGGTCCCGCCATATTCCTCGGGAAAACCCAGGCCCAGCAGCCCGATTTCGGCGGCTTTTTCGTAGAGCACGCGCGGAAACCCGCCCGCCTCGTCCCATTCATGGGCGTAGGGCTCGATCTCCTTTTCGACAAAGCGGCGCACCACCTCACGATAGGCCTCGTGCTCGGCGGTGTAGAATGGGCTTGCCATTCGCTTGCCTCCCCTCAGCTTTTGCCGTGGTATTACGATGGCCGGATTCGTGCAGCCCAACTTGCGTCGAGTGGCTGGCTCCGGCCGAGATGGCCGATCAGGCCACAGGCCAGCTACTCAGCGCAAGACAGTATCCCGATACGCCCCCTTCAACTGGACGATCGGGTGCAAGATCAAGCAGAATAAGGCGGCGCAAGACCGCTGACGTGGAGGAAATGTTGTCCGTTCGTCACTATGACTGGATCGCCCATTTCGGCCGCCGCACGCCGGACAAACTGGCGGTCGTCGACCTCGCCAGCGAACGCCGCTTCTCCTACGCGCAATTCGACGCGCGCATTTCGCGCCTCGCCGCGCATTTGCGCGACGCCGCTCAAGATTAGCGCGCGGCGACCGGGTCGCGGTGCTCGCGATGAACACCACGGATATGCTGGAGGTGCAGTTTGCGTGCGGACGGATCGGCGCGGTTTTCCTGCCCTTGAACACCCGCCTCACCGTGCCCGAACTTCAGTACATCGTCGGCGATGCCGCGCCTGCGCTCATGATCCACGACGCGGAACTCGCCGATGTCGCGCTCACGGTCGCAAAACTGTGCAACGTGCCATCGGCGCTGCTGCTCGGACCTGACGGGTCCTACGAGGCGGCGATCGCGGCCTCACAGCCGCTCGACCGGGCGGAAGTCGTGACGCTCGATGACATCTCGACCATCCTGTACACCTCGGGCACCACAGGCCAGCCGAAGGGCGCCATCATCACCCACGGCATGACGTTCTGGAACTGCGTCAATCTCGGCGGCCCCGCCTACATCTCGCCGTCCTCGGTGCTGTTGACCGTGCTGCCGCTGTTCCACTCCGGCGGGCTCAATTGCTACGCCAATCCGGTGCTGCATGCCGGAGGCACCGTGCTGATCATGCGCGCGTTCGATCCGGGCCTTGCGCTTTCACTGATCAGCGATCCCGCGCGCGGCATCAACGTGTTCTTCGGCGTGCCGTCGATCTATCAGTTCATGGCGCAGCATCCCTCCTTCGCAGAAGCCGACTTCAGCCGCCTCGTCATCGGCGGCGTCGGCGGGGCGCCGATGCCGGTGCCGCTGTTGAAAGTGTGGGAGGAACGCGGCGTCGCGCTGCAGCAGGGTTACGGGATGACCGAGACCAGTCCGGCGGTGCTGACGCTCGACCGCGAGGACGCCGCGCGCAAGGCAGGCTCCTCCGGCAAGCCGGTGCTGCATACCGAGGTGCGGATCGTTCGGCCCGACGGCAGCGACGCCGAGGTCGGCGAGCTCGGTGAGCTCTGGGTCAAGGGACCGAACATCACCCCCGGCTACTGGAACAAGCCGGACGCCAACGCGTCTTCCTTCACCGACGGCTGGCTGCATACCGGCGACGCCGCGCGGATCGACGAGGAGGGTTTCTACTACATCGTCGATCGCTGGAAGGACATGTACATTTCCGGCGGTGAGAACGTCTATCCGGCCGAGGTCGAGAACGTGCTTCACCAGCTCACCGCGATCGCGGAAGCCGCCGTGATCGGCATTCCCAGCGCGCAATGGGGCGAAACCGGCATGGCGATCGTCGCGGTGAAGCCGGGACACAGCATTACCGAGGAGGAAATCTGTGCACATTGCGAAGCGAACCTGGCTCGCTTCAAGTGCCCGCAGCTGATCAAATTCGTCGATGCGCTGCCGCGCAATGCCACGGGCAAGATTCACAAGCCGACCTTGCGCAAGAATTTCGGTTCGCCGAAAGCGATCGACATCAACCAGGTCGCGTCGCTTCGCTCCTCGCAATGACGAGTTCGTTACAAAAGCGCGTATTCCATCGGCGTCTTCGAACCAGAGGCAATTATAATCCTTGCGATCTCGCAAGGCGGTTCCCAAATAAATGGCCGGGCTGAACCAACCGACACTGGAGCGCCGTGGATTCCCAGGTTCACTATCTACCGCTGACGCCGGGATTTTTTTCGATCCTGGTGTTTTTGGCTGTGGGGCTGATCATCCTGATTCAGCTTCGCATTCTCAGATATGCCTATATGCGGCTGGGCGTAGGCCCTGGCGCCGCCATGCTTCTGTTGATCGGCTCGCTGATCGGCAGCTATTTCAACATTCCGGTCACGGTCCTGCCCGGGCCGCCGGTCACGTCGGGGCAGATCGTCGATTTCTACGGCATGCGATATGTCGTGCCGGTTGTCGTGGCATGGCCCGGCACCGTTGTTGCCGTCAATGTCGGCGGCGCGGTGATTCCGACGATCATGTCCACCTATCTCGTCATTCGATATCAACTCTGGCTCAAGGCAACCATCGCCACCGCGGCAATCGCCTTTATTATCCATTCGATGGCCACGCCGGTGCCAGGAGTTGGTATCGCCGTGCCGGTATTTGCGCCCGTGGTGGCCACGGCCATCCTTGCCTTTATCCTCTCCCGCGAATATGCGCCGCCGCTTGCCTATATCGGCGGCTCGATGGGAACGCTTGTCGGCGCCGATCTTCTCAACCTCGACAAGATCAGCGGCCTTGGCGCGCCGGTCGCCTCGATCGGCGGCGCGGGCACCTTCGACGGCATCTTTCTCACCGGCATCCTCGCCGTCCTGCTCGCCGGCATCGCCTCGCCCTCGCGCCCGCGGCCAGCCTGGTAGGCTTGCGGGTGTGGATTCTTCATTTGACGCGTTTTCTTGACGCGAACCGGTTTCCACTTCGCTTGAAAACGCTCTGGCTAGCTGTCTTGCTCGCGCCGGAACGTGCTGAATTGAAAGCTCTGCGGTGTACCCCAGGGGGTGATGTGCTCATGCCGCCGGCTATCGATCAGTTCAAAGCCGCTTCCGAGTGTCGCCGCCAGACTGGCTGCATCGTGGCGGCTGACGGCCAGGCCGCTGCATCGTTCCGGACCGTCAAGCGCGAAGGTGCCGATGATGGCATGTCCGCCCGGGCGCAAGGCGCGCCGAAGCCGCGCCATATAGGCCGCCTGGTCCTTCGGGTCGGTGAGAAAGTGAAAGGCCGCCCGGTCGTGCCAGACATCGTAGGTCCGCGACGGCTCCCAGGTGGTCACGTCGGCTGCAACCCACGTTACCCGATTTGCTTTATCGCCGATGCGCGATCGCGCCGAAGCAAGCGCTGCGGCCGATAAATCGAGGACGGTCACATCCTCAAAACCTTGCGATACCAGGCCATCGGCAAGCCGTGAGGCCCCGCCGCCGATATCGATGATGCCAGAGTTTTGGATTGCCCCGACGAGCCTGATCAACTCCAGCGAGAGAGCGGGCGTTTCCTGAAACCAGCTGACCTCGCTCTCGCCTTTGGTGGCGTAGACATCCTCCCAATGGCGCTGACGGCTCACGTCGTTCATGGCCTCTTTCCCCACTGCATGAAGGTTCCGGCTGGCATGCGGACCTTGTAGCTTCGCGCGAGTTGCCACACACCTCAACTCCCCATAATAAGAAATGAAAAGTCATTGGGAATGGCGATCTCTTGGTCGATCGCCATTTTCGCAAGAAACCAGGGGTAAGGGTTACGCCTATGGAAGCTCAGGTCAGCACCGCGTCCCATTCAGCCGGCAAATGGTCGCCTTCGCGTGAGGCCAGCGACATCGTCAAAAGCATTCATGCGATGCTGCATCCGCGCAACATCGTGCTGGTGGGTGCGACGGACAAGCCGGGCAACTATGCCGAGCGCATCTGGAACAACCTGATCAAATACAAGTTCGAAGGCGGTCTTTATCCGGTCAATTCGAAGCGCGAAACCATCTGGGGCGTGCCCTGCTACAAGGATTTTTTAAGCCTGCCGGACAAACCCGACCACGTGCTGGTGCTGGTGCCGGCGCGCTTTGCCGTGCAGGTCATCCGCGACGCCGCGGCGGCGGGCGCCCGCTCGGCGACCATCGTCACCTCGGGCTTTAGCGAATTGCAGGACGATGAAAGCCAGAAGCTTGCCACGGAGTTGCAAGCGGTTATCCGCGAGACCGGGCTTGCGGTCACCGGCCCGAATTGCCTGGGCAACCTGAGCGCCGGCGAAAAGATGTTCACCAACATCGACGACCGCATCGTCACCATGGAAGCCGGGCCGGTCGCGATCGCCGGTCAATCCGGCGCCATCGTGATGGCGATCCGCCAGGCGCTGGAGGATCGCGGTGTCGGCGTCGGCTACATGGTCACGACCGGAAATGAGGCCGGCCTCGAGACGCCGGACCTGATGGCCTATTTCGCGGCCGATCCCTCTATCCGCGTGATCGTGGTTTATCTCGAGGGCGTGCGCAACACCAAGGTGTTCCGCGAAGCCTGCAAGGCCGCGCGCGCGGCCGGCAAGCCGGTGATCGCGCTCAAGCTCGGGTCCTCCGAGGGCGGACGCGCCGCCGCGATGGCCCACACCGGCGCGCTCGCCGGCTCGATCGAGACCTTCGATGCCATCTCGACGCGCGAAGGCGTGATCCGCGTGCGCGGTCTCGACGAGTTGATCGAAACCACCGAATGCTTCGTCCACGCCGACCCACCGAAAGGCGCGCGCCTCGCCGCGGTCACCTTGTCGGGCGGCAAGCGCGGCCTCCTGATCGACGCATTTCATTCGGCAGGTCTGAATTTCGCGCAACTCAGCAACAACGCAAGCGACAAGCTTGCAAAAATGCTCGGCCCCGGCTCTATCGTCGGCAATCCGCTCGACGCGGGATTCGCCGCGGTGGTCGATCCCTCCGTCTACATGCAGTCGATCAAGATCATGATCGACGATCCCGACACCGACATCGTCATCATCGACTCCGAGCTGCCGAAGGCGCCGCACGAATTGCGCGAACGGAATCTGCGCATCGTCAACGAGATGGCGGGAGCCGCCAGCAAGCCCGTGGTTTATATCTCAACGATGTCGATCGGCTTCACCGAATTCACCAAGGGCTTGCGCAGGTCGCTGCCGCATATCGCGGTCATGCAGGGCCTCGATCGGGCGGTGGGCGCGATCAAGGCGCTGATCGATTACGCCTCGCTGCGCAAGGTGGTGCCGGAAATCGTCTCGAGTTCCAGCGCTGCGGCGCGCGCGACGCTGGAGCGAACGCTCAAGAGCGCCAGCGGCGCGGCGCTCGACGAGGTCGCGTCAAAGAGGCTGCTGAGGGCCTACGGCATTCCGGTCTCGAAGGAAGAGATTGCGCAGACGGCGGCGGAGGCCGTGAAGATCGCCAAAAAAATCGGCTTTCCCGTCGTCGCCAAGGTCGTCAGCGCGGAGATCCTGCACAAATCCGACATCGGCGGCGTGGTGCTGAACCTCAACAGCGCAACCGAGGTCAAGAAAGCCTTCAACGACATCACCGCGCGGGTGGAGAGGCTGAAAGGCAAGCCGAAGCTCGAGGGCATCCTGATCGCGCAGCAGGTCAAGGCCGAGCTCGAGCTTGTCGTGGGCAGCGCACTCGATGCCGAGATGGGACCGGTGGTGCTGTTCGGGACCGGCGGCGTCGATATCGAACTCATGAAGGACGTAGCCCTGGCCGGCGCGCCGCTCGATGCGGCCGAGGCCAGGGAATTGATCAACCGGACCAAGGCCGGCGTGAAGCTGAAGGGATATCGCGGCAAGCCCGCGCTGCACGAGGCTTCCGCCGTAAAAGCTCTGGTCGGCCTGTCCAACCTGATGGCCGACGCCGGCAGCCGCATCGCTTCGATCGACATCAATCCATTCCTGATCAACGCCAGGACCGGCGTCGCCGTCGATGCCCTGATCGTTCTCAACAATGCCGCGGCCAAAAGCGCCGCCGGGCATTGAGGGCCGGCGCGACCCAAGCCGCAAACGGTTCGCGCCAAGCCGTCATTCCCTCGCGTCATTCCGATATTGCGGCACTGCCTCAAGAATGGAAATTGGCGAGGCCGTCGAAATAGTACGCGCCGGTACAAAGCCTGCGCAGACGAATAACTCGTGAAAATCGCTTACGCTGCGCTCGCGCGCATGGCCAAACATGGCCATCATCTGGGTATCTATTAAATAAACTGCCGGGTCGGCACATTCTGCGTCAAGGACCTGTTCGCAGACCAACAGCAGCGACTTGGGTCCAATCGCTGCGCGGCAGGCCCGGAGAATTCTAATACAGTCCGAATCAGCCCAATCATGCAGGACCCTTACCAGCAGGTAGATATCGGCACCGGGAGGCACTCCATCGAAGAAGCTGCCGCCCTTTGCAGTAATCCGTCCGTCCATCAAGTCAGCCGGCGTGAGTGCACGGATCACATCGTCGCGCTCGTAAATCAGACCGTGGGCTTGGGGATATCTCGCCAGGATTTGACGCAGCGTGGCGCCGTTTCCGCCGCCGATATCTGCAATAAGGCCTACGCCAGAAAAATCATACGCTGCCGCCAAGCTGGCATGCCTATCGTTAGGTATATTCGCCATCATCGCGTCAAAAACACGCGCCTCGTCCGAATGCTCACGCAGATAATCGAAGCGATCCATGTTCCAGGCCGCCTGATGCGGTATGCCGCCGGTCATGGCGACGTCCAGCATTCCCCAGGCGCCCCAAGAGCCCCGTCCCGTCCAAAAACGGGCCGCGTGGTGCATGCTGTTCGGAATATCGGTCCTCAGTAAGCGAGAGCGCGCCGTGTGCGAGACGAGCCTGCCCTTCTCTATTTCGAATACTTTGAAAGCGGCTAGCACGCGAAGGACGCGCAGGAGAGGTTCAGGCGAAATGGCGCAAGTGGCAGCGAGTTCCTGAACACTGATCGAACCGTCCGTGGGAACAATATCCGCCACTCCAAAATCTGCGACCAGTCGAAGTATCCGCGATACTTGAAATCCCCGCAGCAGCAGGTCGAGTTCGTTACGATCGGCCTTCGAATCTTTGGTCATGAGCTGTTCAAAGTTTTGAGTTCGGATAGACGACGGCAGGCCGGCTGATTTTTTGTCCGTCACAGCACCGGGCAAACAATTCGGCGTCGCGGCCGAGCCGCTAACGGATCGTGCAGCTCATTTATGTGGTGTTGGGATTGCGGCTGTTCTTCCCAGCACCATTAGCCGCTTGCGGCTGTCTGCCAAAAAGGCAGCGAAATCCGCGATTGTGCCGGGACGAGCCGTCTGTCCAATAACCGCGAGCCGCTCCTGGACGGCCGGTTCGCTTGCTACGGCCATGACATCTGCAGCAACCCGCTCGCGAATGGCAGTAGCCATTCCACGTTGTCCGAAGAAGCCGCAGAGACCTTCCATGCTCAATTCCGAAAACCCGAGTTCGGTAACACTGGGGACATCAGGCGTTGCAGCAGCACGTTGCCGACTGGCGACGGCGAGAAGCCTTGCTCGACCCGCCTGGGCCTGCGGGATCAGGACGCTTAAAGCGTGAACATAAACGTCCAGGCGGCCTTCTCCGAGATCTTGAAGCGCCGGAGCGAGATCGCGGTAAAAAATGGACGTCATGTCCAGGCCCGAACCTTTGATAAAAGCGCCAAATATGAACGGAGGCAATCCTGGTGAACTTGCCCAGTTTAGCTTCCCCGGCGCAGCCCGAGCGCTGCTGACCATATCCTCTAGTGAGCGAATTGAACTCTTGTCGGAAGCTGCTATCGCTAGAACGATCTCCGAAGCGGAGGCGATAGGTACCAGATCCTCTATCGGATCATAGGGAAGTTTTTCGCCCTGAACCGCGTGAACGGTGGCAACAGCGGAAATCGCAAATAGCAAGGCATGATCGTCATGCATATTGACAAAGGAAGAAACTCCGATAATGCCGTCGGCACCCGGGCGATTTTCGATGATGACAGGTTGCGCCCATCGAACAGACAAGCGCTCTGCAAAAAGCCGTGCAGTGAAATCCGAAGCGCTCCCCGCCGGGACAGGCAGGATCAGACGAACGGCCCGGTCCGGCCAGGCGTTAGCTGAACCACAGAACGACCAAGCGATGGCCAGGGCTACGATGAAATTCGAAAGTACTCGATACATGAGCCTAGCCATTCTCTGATGCTTGGGCTTTTCGTTTACGGCGCCCGGCGCCCGGGCGAATGTATTTCTCGTTGGCTGTCACGATCTGAAACATGAGTTCTATGAAGATTTTGCGATCTTTTGGCCGTAGACATGCAAGCAGCTTCTCTTGGCTTGCCAAGGCGCGAGGCAGCAGTTGTTTGCGGGTAGCAAGTCCCCGGCGCGTACACCGCAATCTCCATACCCTGCGGTCGGCTTGATCAGCGCGCCTCTCGACCAAATCCTTTGATTCGAGTTCGTCGACCAACCGACCCGTATTGACGCGATCAATGCTGACGATCTCTGCCAGCCGGCTTTGATCGATGTCGGGGTGGTTTTCAATCATGGTCAAAACCGCCCATTCCGACAGCGACATTCTTTCGCCCTCGAAAGCCTCGGCGAAGATCGAGCCGGAGATCATCTGCATGCGACGGATCAAGTATGCGGGAACCCGCCTGTAGGGAGCAACGATAAGCTCCCCGACAGTTGGCAGTGAAGGCTGATCAAGCGGGCGATCCATAAGAATTATTAATATAATAATTGTTACTATCTGTCAATGCGCATGTCACCAAGGCGCGTCCGGGCGCTCGCCGGTGCCCGCGCCGACGAATGGACGGACGCTGATCTAGAACTTGCCGGCCCTGCACACTTGATGACTGCACCTCTAGGCCGAAGGTTGCAGGACTTCACCGCTTTTAGGCCGAAGGTCGCAGGATTCTCGAAAGCTTCCTCATTGGCAAAGACGAGCCGGACGGGTTACGGTCGCGGCCGATCAGGGCATCGAAGAATGCCGCCATCATCAGGTCATTTTGTCTGGGAGGACAGCATGGGTAGCTCGCAACAATTCTGGCCGGTCGATCGGCGGACGCTTCTAAAATCAAGTGCTGCTGTTGCCGCAGTGCAATTCGCTTCCCCCTTCATCATCAAGGCCCGCGGCGAAACGCCGGTGCGGATCGGAATGGTCGATCCGCTGACGGGGGTTTATGCCGCGATTGCCCAGGGCGAGGTGGTGGGAGCGAAATTCGCCACCGAAGAGATCAACAAGAAGGGCGGCATTCTGGGCCGGCCGGTCGAGCTGCTGGTTGAAGACTCGGCCAATGATGTCGGCACCGGCGTGCAAAAGACGCGCAAGCTGATCGAACGCGATCAGGTGAGTTTCATCGTCGGCGACGTCAATTCCGGCATTGCGATCGCGATGGCGCAGGTCACCAGCGAGAAGAAGGTACTCCATATCGTCTCGGGAGGGCACACCGACCCGATCACCGGCGCCAACTGCTCCTGGAACGTGTTCAGGGTTTGCAACTCCACCATCCATGGACGCCAATGCCATCGCCACCACGCTGATGGAGAAGTTCGGCAAGAAGTGGTACTTCCTGACGCCGGATTACGCCTATGGCCACTCGGTGCAGGCGGGCTTTGAAAAGCTCCTGAAAGCCGCAGGCGGCACCTCCGCTGGTTCGCTGGTCCCCCTGGGTACGCCGGATTATTCGGCCTACCTGATCCAGGCCAAAGGCCTATGGTCCGCAGGTGCTGATCAACGTCATGGGCGGCGGCGACCAGGTCTCCAGCCTCAAGCAGTTCGTCCAGTTCGGTCTGGACAAGCAGATGGCGGTCGGCGGCACCTTGTTCGAACTTGAGAGCATCCGCGCCGTGCCCGATGGCGCGCGCGTCGGATGGTGGACGATGGAATGGTGGTGGGATCAGCCGGGCGTGCCGCACGTCGCGGAGTTCAACGCCTCGATCAAGAAGATAACCGGTGCCGCGGCTACCGCGCGCAACTGGTTCGGCTATGCGTCGATACAGACGCTTGCCGCGATTGCGAACCAGGAAAAGACGCTCGACGCCCCAAAACTGGCGCACGCGCTTTCCGGATTCAAGCTGCCGCCGGAGATCGCCCTGCAGCCCGGCGCACCGGCATTCCGCGCCGGCGACCATGAATTGATGAGCACCGTGTTTGTCGGCGAGGCGCACCCGCCCAAGGGCGATCCGGACAATATGTTCACGGTGAAAAATCCGGTGCCGGGTGAAAAAGCCGCCGGACCGGCCGAAGCCACCGGCTGCAAGATACAGTGGCCGGCCTGACACCGAACGACGTGGTGCCTGTTGCCTCAACGCAGCAGGCGAAGCAAAACTTGAGGCCGTCATTGCGAGCGAAGCGAAGCAATCCAGAGCAGGGACAGACACCACAGTTCTGGATTGCTTCGTCGCTTCGCTCCTCGCAATGACGAATGCAAAGACAACGATACCGGAGGAAAAACATGACATCGCAGACTTTCAACCCGAAATTCGATCGCCGCACCCTGATCAAGGGCGCCGCCGCGCTCGGCGCCTTCCAGGTCGCTTCGCCTTTCATCATCCAGGCGCGCGGCGAAACGCCGATCCGGATGGGCATGGTCGATCCGCTCACCGGCGTCTACGCCGCACCGGCCGGCAACGAGGTGATGGGAGCCAAGCTCGCGGTCGAGCAGATGAACGCCAAAGGCGGCATTCTCGGACGTCAGGTCGAATTGCTGGTGGAAGACTCCGCCAATGACGTCGGCACCGGCGTGCAAAAGGCCCGCAAGCTGATCGAGCGGGATCAGGTCAACTTCATGATCGGCGACGTCAATTCAGGCATTGCCGCCGCGATCGCCCAGGTCACCGCGGAAAAGAAAATCCTGCACATCGTTTCCGGCGGCCACACCGATTCGATCACCGGCAAGGATTGCAAGTGGAACGTGTTCCGCGTCTGCAACACCACGCGGATGGAAGCCAATTCGGTATCGAACGTGCTGTTCACCAAGTACGGCAAGAAGTGGCACTTCATCACGCCCGACTATGCCTTCGGCCACACGCTTTATACCGCCTGCACCGACGATCTGAAGAAGCTCGGCGGCACCGTCACCGGCAACGAGCTGACGCCGCTCGGCACCACCGATTTCTCCGCCTATCTGATCAAGGCGCGGTCGGCCAATCCGGACGTCTTGATCCTGCTGGTGCAGGGCTCCGACATGATCAACTGCCTCAAGCAAGTCGTGCAGTTCGGGCTCAACAAGCAGATTCACGTGGCGGGCACGCAGCAGGAGCTGGAATCGCTGGCCGCTTTGCCGCCGGAAGCCCGCATCGGTGTCTGGATGTTCGAATGGTACTGGAAGCAGCCGGGCGTTCCCGGCGTCGACAAGTTCGTCGCCGATATTCGCAAGCTCAACAATGGAAATGTGCCGACCGCGCGGCACTGGTTCGGCTACACTTCGGCCATGACCTTCGCGCTTGTCGCCAACCGGGAGAAGACACTCGACGCGGTCAAGCTCGCAACGGCGCTGGAGAACTTCGAATTGCCCGACGATGTCAAGCTGCAGCCCAACAAGGTCTACTACCGCAAGGGCGATCATCAATTGATGACGTCCGCCTTTGTCGGCGAGGCGCAGTCGAAGGGCAAGGACGATCCGGAAGATCTGTATCGGGTGGACGAAGTCGTCCCCGGCGACAAGACCGCGCCTGCGGTCAGCGAGACCGGCTGCACAATTCAGTGGCCGGCCTAGCATAAGTCCGGTAGTTACCGAGGTCCGGGAGGCGATGCCTCCCGGATCGCATGCATGTTCTTCTCCTCCGGTGGTGTATGACGCAACTTCTCCTGTTTAATGTCACCAACGGGCTGATCATCGGCGCCTTCTACGTGCTGATGGCGCTCGGCCTCTCTCTCATTCTCAATTTGAGTAACGTCATCAATTTCGCCCACGGCGGATTCCTCGTCATCGGCGGCTACATCGCCTATACCATCACCCCCTACATCGGTTTCTGGGGCGCGCTGCTGCTGGCACCGCCGTTGACCGCCGTCATCGGGCTCGCCGTCGAACGCGTATTGATCCGGCCGCTCTATGGCCGCGATCCGCTGTATAGCCTGCTGCTCACCTTCGGTCTGGCGTTCATCATCGAGGATGGCACCCGCTTTATCTGGGGCCCGCAGGGCAAGCCGGTCACCATTCCGGCATTCCTGGCGCAGCCGCTTAGTAATGATCTGTTTTTCATCACCGGCTACCGCCTGTTCATGGTGGCCGTGGTGATGGTGGCCGTGACCTTGCTGTTTCTGCTGTTGCGCTACACCCGATTGGGCATTCGCATCCGCGCCGGCACGCTCGACCTCGAGACCGTCGCGGCGCTGGGCATCAACGTGCAAATGCTGCGCTCGCTTAATTTCGCGGTCGGCATTTTTCTCGCGGGTCTCAGCGGCGTGCTCGCGGCCGGACAACTGGGCCTCGAACCGACCATGGGCACCGGCCTGTTGATGCCGAGCTTCATTGCCATCATCGTCGGCGGCATCGGCAGCCTGCCTGGAACGCTGGTAGGCGGGTTGCTGATCGGGGTGGCGTCGGGATTGACGGCGGTGTTTTTCCCCGCCGCCAGCGAGGCGGTGATCTACGTCATGATGGCGGTGGTCCTTCTTCTGCGCCCGCGCGGATTGTTCGGCGAAGAAGGAATGATGAGTTGAGCGCCGAGCAAACCCGCAAACTGATCGCGCTCGCGGCGATCTGGATCACGCTGCTGCTCGCACCCTACTGGATGGTGCCGCTCGGCGGCTATACCGCGCTCGCGACCCGCGTCCTGGTGCTTGGGCTGGCGGCGATGTCGCTTAATTTCCTGCTCGGATTCACCGGCGTTCTGTCGTTCGGCCATGCCGCCTATTTCGGTCTCGGCGCCTACGGCGCCGGGCTGACGCTGAAGTTCCTGGCACTGAGCACGCCGCTCGCGCTGGTCGCGGGAATGCTGCTGGGCGGCGTTTGCGGCGCCCTCCTCGGCACCCTTATCGTGCGGCGGCGCGGCGTCTATTTCGCCATGGTGACGATCGCCTTCGGGCAGGTGTTTTACTACATCGCATTTCAGTGGAGTTCGCTGACCGGCGGCGACGACGGCCTGCGCGGCTTCTCGCGCCAGCCGATCGACCTTGGCCTGTTCAAGCTCGACATTCTCTCAGACCCCAACAACTTCTATTACTTCGTGTTGTTCTGCTTTGCGCTGGCGGTCGGCGCCATGGGATTTATTCTGCGCTCGCCGTTCGGCCGCACCATGATCGCGATCCGCGAGAATGAGCGTCGCTCCCGTTTCCTTGGCATTCCCGTGGAACGGCACATCTGGATCGCCTTTACCTTGTCCTGCTTCTTCATGGGGTTTGCCGGCGCGCTCTACGCACTGGTCAACAATTTCGCCGATCCGAGAGGCCTGCATTACAGCCAGTCCGGCGACTTCGTCATGATGGCGGTGATGGGCGGCATGCGAAGCTTTTGGGGTCCGCTGCTCGGCGCTGCCGTGTTCGTGGTGCTGCAGGATTATCTCTCCAGCATCACCGTCAACTGGATGTCGTTCGTCGGACTGCTGTTCGTGCTGGTGGTGCTGTTTTTCCCGCGCGGCCTGCTTGGCTTCATTCAGCGGAGCAAGGCATGAACGTTCTCGAAATCAAGAATGTCACCAAGCGATTTGGCAATCTGGTGGCAGTGCGCGACGTGTCGCTGGATGTGGCGAAGGGAGAGTTGTGCGCGATCATCGGGCCGAATGGCGCCGGCAAGACAACTTTCTTCAACCTGATCTCGGGATTTTTTCCGCCGACCTCCGGCGCCATCACATTCGATGGCCGCGCCATCACGAAACTGGCCACCCATGAGCGCGTCAGGCTCGGCATGGCCAGAACGTTCCAGATCACCGAGATTTTTCCGGAACTCACCGTGTTCGAAAACGTCCGCATCGCCGCGGAAGTCGCCGGCGGATATCGCTTGCGGCCCTGGATCAACCGTTCGGAAGCAGCCCAGATCCATCGCAACGTCGAAGACACGCTCAAACTGGTATCCCTGGAAACCAAGACCGACAGGCTGGTCGGCGAACTCGCGCACGGCGATCAACGTGCCGCCGAGATCGCCATGGCGCTTGCCTTGAAGCCGCATCTGCTGCTGCTCGACGAGCCGACCGCCGGCATGGGCGACCAGGAAACCTATCACATCACCCAGCTGATCCGCCGGCTGCACCGCGACAGCAACTACACCATCGTGCTGATCGAACACGACATGCGCGTGGTATTTCATCTCGCCGATCGCATCTGCGTGCTCGATCAGGGCAGAATGCTGGCGCAGGGCACGCCCCAGGAGATCGCCGCCAACGAGACCGTTCAGGCCGCCTATCTGGGCATCGCCACATGACCGCAGCACTGACCGCCGAGGGCCTCCACACCTATTACGGCAAGAGCCATATCCTGCATGGCGTCAGCCTCACGGTCGCCGAGGGCAAGATCACCGCGCTGCTTGGACGAAATGGCGCGGGCAAAACCACGACGCTGCGAAGCCTGATGGGCCTGACGCCGGCGCGCGAAGGCAGAATTACGATCTTCGGCGAAGACACCACGCATTGGCCGACCTTCCGCATCGCGGCCGAGGGTGTGGGCTATGTGCCCGAAGGCCGGCGCATTTTCGCCAATCTCAGCGTCGAGGAAAATCTCAAGGTTCCGCTGGAGCGCGGCGGCCCGTGGACCGTCGAGCGAATCTACCAGCTGTTCCCCCGCCTCGAGGAGCGCAAGCTCAACCGCGGCCGTCAACTTTCCGGCGGCGAGCAGGAGATGCTGTCGATCGGCCGCGCCTTGCTGCTCAATCCAAAACTCCTGATTCTCGATGAGCCTTCGCAAGGGCTGGCGCCGCTGATCGTGCGCGAGGTGTTTCGCATCGTCCAGCAGATGAAGGCAGAGGGCATTTCGGTTCTTTTGGTCGAACAGAATGCGCGGATGAGCCTCGAAATCGCCGATGACGCCTATGTGCTGGATGACGGGATCGTCGTCTATTCCGGCACGGCCCGCGAACTCGCCGCCGACGAGGCGCGGGTCCGGGCGCTCGCCGGCGCCAGCGCCGAGGAATGGACGCTGACTTGACATTTTTTCGTCATGGCCGGGTTTATCCCGGCCATCCACGTCTCTCTTGCTGCCGATGCTAAGACGTGGATGCCCGGCACAAGGCCGGGCATGACGAACGTCGCAATGAAATCACGGCGACATCAAGCCCGATAGGCGGTCTTGCCGGTGCCGCGATAGAGCACGCGGACCTGTTCTTCCGACACTTCCTTGTGAAAAGCCAAGGCCTCCGGCTCGAGGTCGCGCTTCGGGACGTATTCGGGCTGAAAGTGGCCATAGGTATCCTTGCCGCGCACCAGCGTCGCCCAATCCCGCGTGCCCACGGCCTGCTTCAGGTGAGTGGGGATGTAGCGGATGGCCAGCCCGATGCGCCGGTCGTCGGAACGGTTCGGCTCCGATCCGTGGAACAGCAGCACGTGATGAAGCGACGCCTGACCCGGCTTCAACTCCACATGCACCGCCTTGGCCTCGTCGACCTCAACCGCGATCTCCTGACCTCGGGTGAGCAGGTTGTTCTGGTCGAAGGTGTCCTCGTGCTGGACTTGCTGCTTGTGAGTCCCGGCAATGAACTTCATGCAGCCGGAAACCTTATTGGCCGGCGACATGGCGATCCAGGCGGTTGCAACGTCGGATGAACTGAGACCCCAATAGGTGGCATCCTGATGCCAGGACACGAAGCCCGGGTCATGCGCTTCCTTGATGAAGAAGCTGGTATTCCAGCACAGGATATTCGGACCCAGCAGATCCTCGATGGCATCCAGGATCTTGGGATGCCGGATCATGTCGTTGATCCAGGTGAAGAGCACATGGCTGCGATGGCGCATCTCGCCCTTGATCGGGCCTCCGCTCGCGGCTTCATAGTCCTCGAGCCTGCGGCGAAAATCGGTCACTTCGCCCGCGCTCAGCGCGTCAACCGGGAAGTGATAGCCGCGGTCGCGATAGGCAGCGACGTCATTTTCGCTCAGCAACTTTGGCATGGTGTTCCTCCAATACTCTTATTTTTCGTTGTAACGCGCGCAAGAAGTTGATTGAGGGTGAGCCCGCCGTTTGGCTCTGTCAAGAAGCGCGGCAGCGGCCAGCCCGGAATGGAGCACTGCCGCGCAGAATTGCGTTCTCTTCTCGGGGTGGGGACTCAGTTGAGAGTGCATCTCCGGCAACAGCTGTTATTGCGATGCAGCAGCGAAGACGCGCGAACTTCGAACCGCCTGCACGCGCAAGCCGCAGCGCGTCGGTCTGTTGTTGGCCTCGCCAGCAACGGTCTCTTGTGCCAGACTCATTTTTGCAAAAGGCCGCGATTGAAAACGGCCGGCGAAATGGGGAAGGAACGTGACAATGGACCTTGGGACAGGCGTTGCGCTGCTCATTGCATTTCTGGCAGTGGTCATACTGATCATCCGCGGGCAGAGCCCGATCATCATGCTTCTGCTGCTTGCCGTCGTTTGGGCGGTCATCGCCGGAATCGGCATCGACGATATCCAGAAAAAGATCATCCAGGCTGGCGGCGTTCAGTTTGCGAGCGCCGTGATCATCATCGTGTTCGGCGCCTGGTTCGCACAGGTACTGATTCAGACAGGGATCGCGGAGAGCGTGATCCGCTCGGCGGTGGAACTCGCAGGCGATCGGCCACTGGTCACCGCGATGACCATTACGCTGGTGACAGCACTGTTGTTCTCTTCCATGTATGGCGTTGGCGCTGCGATCGCGATCGGCGTCATCGCGCTGCCGATCATGATGGGTCAAGGCATTCCGCCCCACGTCGCCGCGCCTGCGTTCACGATGGGGATCGGGGCCGGCACGTTTGTCAACCTCGTGCAATTCGGCACGTTCCAGAAGCTGTTTCCCGGCATCAAATATGAAGCGCCCCATCTGACCTACTGGGCGGTCGGGATGTGCGTCTACATCCTGGCGGCATGGCTGCTGGCAGCCTTCTATCTGCGCGACGGCGGTTTGCGCCGGATGGCCTCCGTCGATATCGCCGACGCGGGAGAAGCCCCGGCCCGTAAACGGACGCCCTATTACACCTATATCGTGCCGATCTTTCCGGTCCTCATGATCATGATCCTGAAATGGGAGATCATCCCAACCTTCATCCTCTCGATCGTGCTCGCACTTGTGTTGACGGCGCGCGATCGGACGTTCCAGGGTCATGTCAATCTGTTCAACAAGACCTTCTTCGACGCGTTTCCGGATATCGCGACCATTGCCGCGTTGTGGACCATATGCGGCATGATCATCGTTGCCGGGCAAACTCCTGAAGTCGCGGGCGCCCTGAAGCCCATCTTCGCGCCCCTGCTGCCGCACACGCCGCTGCAGGCTGCGGTATTTTTCGGAGTGCTCGGCGGGATTGCCAGCATCTACCGGGGGCCGATGGTCGTGATCGGCACTGGCGCGGCATTGCTTGCCATCATTCTCGCCAACAAGGACATCCCGATTCCGTATCTCTATTCGATCTGGCTCGCGCCCACCGTGCTGCAGGGGAGCATGGACCCGACCAATTCATGGACGCTATGGACGATCGGATATACCAAGGTGAGCCATGGCCAATTCCTCAAAACGGCCCTGCCCTTCGGCTGCCTGATGGTCGCGGTCAATTCGTTGATCTGCTACCTGATGCTGGGTTCGCTCAACTAGAGCATTTTGCGGCAAACCGGACTCCGGTTTGCCGCAAGGCGTGCTGTGCTTCAATTACTTGCGCGCATTCCGATCGCAAAAACCGGTATCCGCTTTTTGCGGAATACGCGCCAGGCAAGGGAAAATAAGGCATTGACCGAACTATCCGTGCCGACCCGCGCCTATCGCATCGGGATCGATGTCGGCGGCACCTTCACCAAGGCTGTGCTGATCGACAACGCGACCCATGAGGTGGTCGGCCGGTTTTCCGTGCTGACCACTCACTCCGACCCGCGCGGGGTTGCAAAGGGCGTCGTGGAAGTCTTCCGCAACGTGCTCGAGCAATCCGGCGTAGACCCCAAGGAAGTCATCTTTCTCGCGCATTCGACGACCCAGGCCACCAACGCGCTGCTCGAGGGCGACGTGGCGAGCGTCGGCGTGATCGGCATGTCGACCCGTATGGAGTCGCTCCTTGCCAAGAGCCAGAGCGCGATGAAGGCGATCGAACTTGCTCCCGGCCGCTACCTGAAGCCTGCAAACCGGTTTCTCACCAAGGAGACGCTGACCGAGGAGACCGTCAGGAAGGCGATCGGCGAACTCCAGGCGGAAGGCGCCAAAGTCATCGTCGCAAGTTCCGCCTTTGGCGTCGACGACAACGATGCCGAGGAGACGGTGCGCCGGCTGGTCGTCGAGGCCGGGCTTGCTGCCACCTGCGGTCACGAGATCACCAAGCTTTATGGTCTCACGACCAGGACACGCACGGCCGTGATCAACGCCAGCATCCTGCCGAAAATGATCGATACCGCTGTCATGACCGAGGCCAGCGTCCGCGAAGCCGGAATCCAGGCGCCGCTGATGATCATGCGCGGCGACGGCGGCGTGATGGATATCCGCGAGATGCGCCGCCGCCCGGTCATGACGATGCTCTCGGGCCCGGCGGCCAGCGTGGCGGGCGCACTGATGCATTTGCGGGTGTCCGACGGCATCTACTTTGAAGTCGGCGGCACCAGCACCAATATCGGCGTCATCCGAAACGGGCGTCCCACGGTCAAATATGCCCGGGTCGGCGGCCATGAGACCTACGTCAGTTCGCTCGACGTGCGCGTGATCGGCATCGCCGGCGGCAGCATGGTGCGGGTCAGAGACCGCCGGCTTGTCGACGTCGGGCCGCGCAGCGCCCACATCGCAGGCCTGCCCTACGCCGCCTTCGCTAACCCCGAAGATATCGTCGAACCCAGCATCGAACTGTTCCAGCCGAAGGCCGATGATCCCGATGACTACGTTGCGGTGCGCTCGGCCAACGGCACCCGCTATGCCATCACCAACACCTGCGCCGCCAACGTTCTGGGCTACGCGAAACCGGGGCTGCACGCCTATGGCAACCCTGAAGCTGCGCAGCGTGCCATGGCTGCGCTTGCCGACCTGATCGGTAAATCCATCGAGGACACGGCGCGCGCCATCCTTGATATCGCCACCGACAAGGTCATCCCGGTGGTCGACGATCTGATCGCCGAGTACAAGCTCGACCGCGATCAGGCCGTGCTGGTCGGCGAAGGCGGCGGAGCGGCGGCGCTCATTCCCCACGCCGCAAGCCGCACCGGTCTTCGCCATGTAATCTCAAAGGACGCCGAGGTGATTTCCTCGATCGGGGTCGCGCTGGCGCTGGTGCGCGATGTGGTGGAGCGCGTCATCCCCAACCCGCAGCCCGAGGACCTCAAGCGAATCCGTCGCGAAGCATTCGAGGCCGCGGTCAGGCTTGGCGCCGCGCCCGAAAATGTCGAGGTAACGATCGAGGTCGATCAGCATACCCACCGTGTCCGCGCCACCGCGATGGGCGCCTCCGAGATGCGCGCCCGCGAACGCGACGACGAGATCGGCGAGCCCGAGGCGCGAGAGATCGCCGCAAAGGCCATGGGGGTCGATCTGGAGCGTGTGACGCTCGCCGCTACCACGCCGCGGATGCGCGTGTTTCAGGGCGAGGTCGAGGAGCGATCCTGGCGGATCTTCACCAAACGCCGCAGCCCGGTTCGGGCGATCGATCTTGACGGCGTTATCCGTGTGCAGCGCAGCCATAGCGTGGTGCGATCCGCCTCAGCGCGTACCGGCCTCGGCGACCTTCGCCGGCTGTGGGAAGATACGACAATCTACAATGGCGACAGCGTCATCACGCCGGATATTTTCGTTATTGTCGGTGGCCAGATTATCGATCTGTCCGGCGTCAACTCGATCGACCAGGCGCTGGCCGTTGTCCGCGGCGAGTTCGACGGATTGGCCGAGAGCGACGCTATCGGGTTGATCAGCATTCCGCCATCACGCGGGCTGTAACATGGGTTCAGCGTCAACATACCCCTCCTGGCTGGCCGAGGTCGCGGCAGCGTCGCCGGAAACGCTCGGTCTCGTCATGCTGGAGGCCGATCCCTATGCCCGCCGTCTCGATCGTGCCGCACAGTTCGCCGCCGTTCGCGACGCGCTCGCAGATGGAGCGGCTGCAGCCAAAGCCCTGCGGGAGCGCTTTCCCGATCTCGCCCCGCAAGAAATTGCGCACGAGCTTGACGTGCCGATCGAGGCGACCGACGACGATCCAATGGTCGGCTCGCTCTGGCGATTTGCCGAATATCGCCAGCGGCCGGCCCGCATTTTGCTGTACAGCCGCGGGCTCGCGCCGCTCGATCGCGTGGTCGTCGGTGCTTTGGCCGTGCGATTGCTCGGCCAGGCAACGCCGCAAGATGTTTTCATCGCCCACGAGTTGTACCATCACACGGAGGCGATCCGATCGGACATGCCGATTGCGCGGCGCTACCAGCCGACATTGTTTCGAATTGGCGGCTGGCGCTGGCGGACCGGCATCGCCGCGCTGTCGGAGATTGCGGCCGGTGCATTTGCGCAGTCGCTTCTCGATCTGCCCTGTCATCCCAAAGTGCTGGATCTCGTTGCCGTCAATGCCATTTCCACCAACGCTGCGGCCACGCGGATCGCCGCCCGTATCGCCGCGGCAAGCGGGCTCGAACGGTGACGCTGGCCGGTCTCTCCGGTTTCACTTGAGTCGGCGGCCGGCTGCGCCGTACAATCGGGAGATGGCGACGTGCGCTAGACCTCCCAACCCAGCCCATCGCGGCCGGACGTTTTGATGAAAACGCGGGCGAGCAACCTGATGATCGGATCCACGACGCTTGCGGTGATCGCCGCGGCGTTCGTCGGCTTTCTCGGGTACCAGAAAATCCATGGCATCCAGCAGCGCGGCCCGCTTCGCATCGTTTTCGAAGGTTCCGCCAGTGGTCTGCGCAAGGGCGGCAGCGTGAATTTCGATGGGGTTCAGGTTGGCGAAATCCTCTCGCTCAAGCTGGACAACCCGCGCAAGGTCGTCGCCCTTGTCAGGCTGGATAACAGCGCCCCGATCCGCAAGGACACGGTAGTGGGGCTGGAATTCCAGGGGCTCACCGGTGTGGCGGCGATCTCGCTGACCGGCGGCGCTTCGGCCGCGCCCCCGGTGCCGCTGGATGAGGACGGCGTTCCCGTCCTGACTGCCGACCTGAGCGAGACCGAATCGATCCGCGATACCCTGCACAATGTCGACCGCGTCCTCGTCGGCAATCAGGCGATGCTGAAAAATGCGCTGCTGAATTTCGAGACCTATACCGCTGATCTGGCGAGCAAGGGCGAAGCGATCGACAGCATCATACGCAAGGCCGACACTGCCTTCGCGGGCTTCGACAGCGCCATGACCAGGATCGACAGCGTCGTGCCCAGCCTTGCCGACGGAAAGGCCGACGAACTGTTTGAGAAAGTGAAGTCCATTCGCGAACTGGCCGAGAGCTTCAACAAGCGCTCGGGCGCCCTGATGGAGGAAGGCCGGCGCTCGCTTCTCGATATCAGCCAGGAAGCCATCAAGGTAACCCGCAAATTCGAGCCGCAAGCCGGAAGCGGCGACAACCCCCCGCCGCCAAGAAAGCCGAACCAAAAGCGGCAGTGAAGGTCCGGGCTAACCCCCGCGCGTCCTGAGCGTGGGTGCGCATGGTCATCCGAGGATGACGCAAGGAAACGGGTGCCAAAGCGCTCGAGCGCGAGCCCGGTTCCGCGCGGAGTCCGGTGGTCTGAGTCCCGCACCGGTCTCAAAAGCGTCGCGATCATCGGGTGTGATCCGATCCCCAAATCTAACGAATAAAATAAATTAAGTTTTCACCCTTGGGAACAAAAACCCGGCTCTGGAATTATCACTATTCGGCCGAGTTCCCGGAACCTAAATGTCAGTAATACCTCAACTATTTAGCTTGATCTGAACAGGTATTTCGCTTGATCTTGGATCACCTGCACGATTTTATGATGTAAAATAATTGACTCGCACATGCTCGGATTCGAGCGCGCCTTTGCCTGAGGGGGATACATGAGTGATCTCGGTCCTGCCGCTTCATCCAACCGCCGTCGTGCCAAAATCAAACCGTACGCGAACGGAAAGCCGGACCCTTCGCAGGAGTTGCTTCACGCGCTGCAGGCGATGCGAAGCGGAGACTTCTCGGTACGAATGACCGGCGACCATCTCGGGATCGAGGGAAAGATCGCCGACACCTTCAACGAAATCGTCGCGGCCAATGAGCGGATGGCGCAGCAACTGGAACGTGTCGGTCAGGTCGTCGGTCGAGAGGGAAAAACCCGGCAGCGCGTCAAGTTCGGTCTTGCCAGCGGCTCCTGGGCCGACATGGAAGGCTCCGTAAATACGCTGATCGATGATTTGCTCTGGCCCACGCGTGAAGTGACCCGAGCCGTCGCCGCCGTTGCGCAAGGCGATCTGTTGCAGACCGTGCGAGCTGGATGTCGATGGCCGCCCGCTGGGCGGCGAATTTTTGCAGTCGGCCACCATCGTCAACACGATGATCAAGCAGCTCAGCGTATTCACCTCCGAGGTGACCCGCGTCGCGCGCGAAGTGGGGACGGAAGGCAAACTCGGCGGCCAGGCGCAGGTCCCCGAGGTGACGGGCGTCTGGAAGGACTTGACCGAGAGCGTCAATTCCATGGCCAACAATCTCACCGGCCAGGTTCGAAACATCGCCGAGGTCACCATCGCCGTCGCCAACGGCGACCTGTCCAAGAAAATCACGGTCGACGTCCGCGGCGAAATCCTGCAGCTGAAGGAAGCCATCAACACCATGGTGGATCAGCTTCGCTCGTTTGCGTCCGAAGTCACCCGCGTCGCCCGCGAAGTCGGGACCGACGGCAAGCTGGGCGGCCAGGCCATCGTGCCCGGCGTCGCCGGCACCTGGAAAGACCTGACCGATTCCGTGAACGCGATGTGCGGCAACCTGACCGCGCAGGTCCGCAATATCGCCAACGTCACGACCGCGGTCGCCCGCGGCGACCTTTCGCGCAAGATCACGGTGGACGTGCGCGGCGAAATCCTGGAGCTGAAGGACACCATCAACACGATGGTCGATCAGCTCAACTCGTTTGCGTCGGAAGTCACCCGCGTCGCCCGTGAAGTCGGCACCGAAGGCAAGCTCGGCGGCCAGGCCCAGGTGCCCGGTGTCGCCGGAACCTGGAAGGACCTCACCGACAACGTCAATTTCATGGCGAGCAACCTGACCGCTCAAGTCCGTAATATTGCCGACGTCGCGACCGCGATCGCCGGCGGCGACCTTTCCAAGAAAATTACCGTGAACGTGTCGGGCGAAATCCTTCAGCTCAAGGAAACGCTCAACACCATGGTCGACCAGCTCAACGCCTTCGCCGGCGAGGTGACGCGCGTCGCGCGCGAAGTCGGTACCGACGGCAGACTGGGCGGTCAGGCCAACGTGCTCGGCGTCGCCGGCACGTGGAAGGATTTGACCGAGAGCGTCAACTCGATGGCGAGCAATTTGACCGCTCAGGTCCGAAACATCGCCGAAGTGACGACCGCGGTCGCCAACGGCGACCTTTCCAAGAAGATCACGGTGGACGTGCGCGGCGAAATTCTCGAACTGAAAGACACCATCAACACGATGGTCGATCAGCTCAACGCCTTCGCCGGCGAAGTGACGCGCGTCGCGCGCGAGGTCGGCACCGAAGGCAAACTGGGCGGCCAGGCGCTGGTGCGCGGCGTTGCAGGTACCTGGAAGGATTTGACCGACAGCGTGAACTCGATGGCCAGCAACCTGACCGGCCAGGTCCGCAACATCGCCGAAGTCGCGACCGCCGTGGCCAAGGGCGACCTGTCGAAAAAGATCACGGTGAACGTGTCGGGCGAAATTCTTCAGCTGAAGGAAACCCTGAACACGATGGTCGACCAGCTCAACGCCTTTGCCGGTGAAGTGACGCGCGTCGCGCGCGAAGTCGGCACCGACGGCAAGCTCGGCGGTCAGGCCGAAGTGCCCGGCGTTGCCGGTACCTGGAAGGACCTGACCGACAGCGTCAATTCGATGGCCGGCAACCTGACGGCGCAGGTCCGCAATATCGCCGAGGTGGCGACCGCGATTGCCGGCGGCGACCTTTCCCGCAAGATCACGGTGGACGTGCGCGGCGAAATCCTGCAGCTCAAGGAAACGCTCAATACGATGGTCGATCAGCTCAACCGGTTCGCCGGTGAGGTGACGCGCGTGGCGCGCGAGGTCGGCACCGAAGGCCGCCTCGGCGGTCAGGCCAACGTGCCCGGCGTGGCCGGCACCTGGAAGGATTTGACCGACAGCGTGAACTCGATGGCGGGCAACCTGACCGCCCAGGTTCGCAACATCGCCGAAGTGACCACCGCGGTCGCGCGCGGTGACCTGTCGCGCAAGATCACCGTGGACGTGAAAGGCGAAATTCTCGAGCTGAAAAACACCATCAACACGATGGTCGATCAGCTCAACGCCTTTGCTTCCGAAGTGACGCGCGTGGCGCGCGAGGTCGGCACCGAAGGCAAGCTCGGCGGCCAGGCCGAAGTGCCGGAGGTCGCCGGCACCTGGAAGGACCTCACCGACAACGTCAACTTCATGGCGTCGAATTTGACCGCGCAGGTTCGCAACATCGCCGAAGTCGCGACCGCGATCGCCGGCGGCGACCTCTCCAAAAAGATCACGGTCGACGTTCGCGGTGAAATCCTGCTGCTCAAGGACACCCTGAATACCATGGTCGAGCAGCTTCGCTCGTTCGCCGCCGAAGTGACGCGCGTCGCGCGTGAGGTCGGCACCGAAGGCCGGTTGGGCGGCCAGGCCGTGGTGCCCGGCGTCGGCGGCACCTGGAAGGATCTGACCGATAACGTCAATCTGCTGGCAGCCAACCTCACCACCCAAGTCCGTAACATCGCCGAAGTGACCACCGCGGTGGCGCGCGGCGACCTGTCGCGCAAGATCACGGTCGACGTGAAGGGCGAAATTCTCGAACTGAAGAACACCATCAACACGATGGTGGACCAGTTGAACGCGTTCGCCGGCGAGGTGACCCGCGTCGCGCGCGAGGTCGGCACCGAAGGCAAGCTGGGTGGACAGGCGCAAGTTCCCGGCGTGGCCGGTACCTGGAAGGATCTGACCGATACCGTGAACTTCATGGCGGCCAATCTGACCGAACAGGTGCGCGGCATCGTCAAGGTTGTGACCGCCGTCGCCAACGGCGACCTCAAGCAGAACCTGACGGTGAAGTCGAAGGGCGAAGTCGCAGCCCTCGCCGAGACCATCAACAATATGACCGACACGCTGGCGACGTTCGCCGATCAGGTCACCAGCGTCGCCCGCGAAGTCGGCGTCGAGGGCCGCCTTGGCGGTCAAGCCAACGTGCCCGGCGCGGCCGGCACCTGGAAGGATTTGACGGGCAACGTCAACCTGCTTGCGGCCAATCTGACATCGCAGGTGCGCGCGATCGCCGAAGTGGCGACCGCCGTCACCAAGGGCGACCTCACCCGATCGATCCAGGTCGACGCCAGAGGCGAAGTGGCCGAGCTCAAGGACAACATCAATACGATGATTGGCAATTTGAGGCTCACCACCGATGTCAACACCGAGCAGGACTGGCTCAAGACCAACCTGGCAAGATTTACAAACATGCTTCAAGGCCAGCGCGATCTTACCACGGTGGGCCGGCTGCTTCTGACCGAGTTGACCCCGCTGGTGAATGCCCACATGGGCGTGATCTACCAGGTCGAAAATGAAGACAGCCCGCAACTGCGGCTGCTTTCGGCCTATGCCGACGACGGCGCCAGTCCTCATCAGGAAATCATGCAGTTCGGCGAGGGCCTGATCGGGCAATGCGGGATGGACAAGCGCCAGCGGCTGGTGTCGGACATCCCGACCGGTGCGGTCCCGATCAATTCGGCGCTGTTGCGTGTGGTGCCGAAGAATCTCGTGGTGCTTCCGGTCCTGTTCGAGAACCAGGTCAAAGCCGTCATCGAGCTGGCTTCGGTGAGCTCATTCACGACCTCGCAAATGACCTTCCTTGAGCAACTCACCGATAGTATCGGTATCGTGCTCAACAGCATCGAAGCCACCATGCAGACGGAAGGCCTGCTGAAGCAGTCCCAGCAGCTCGCCGGCGAGCTGCAGACGCAGCAGAAAGAGCTGCAGCAGACCAATGAGCAGCTCGAGCAAAAGGCTCAACAGCTTGCCGAGCGCAACGTCGAGGTGGAACGCAAGAACCAGGAAATCGAGCAGGCCCGGCGGGCGCTGGAAGAAAAGGCGACCGAACTTTCACTGACATCGAAGTACAAGTCCGAGTTCCTTGCCAACATGTCGCATGAGCTGCGGACGCCGCTCAACAGCATCTTGATTCTCGGCCAGCAGCTCACCGAAAATCCGGACGGCAACTTGTCTGCCAAGCAGGTCGAATTTGCGCGAACCATTCACGGCGCGGGCACCGACTTGCTGAACCTGATCAGCGACATCCTCGATCTGTCCAAGATCGAATCCGGAACGGTGACCGTGGATGCGGAGGAAATTCTCACATCCAACCTCCTGGAAACCGTGGGACGCCCGTTCCGGCATGAAGCCGAAAATCGCCAGCTGTCGTTCACCGTCGATGTCGATCCCAACCTGGGACGCAGCATCGTCACCAACTCCAAGCGCCTGCAACAGGTGCTGAAGAATCTGTTGTCGAACGCGTTCAAGTTCACCGCCGAGGGCGGTGTGCGCCTCAGCGTCTCGGCGGCCGTGGGCGGCTGGAGCGCCGAGCATCCGGTCCTCAACCAATCTCCGGCCGTGGTCGCGTTCGAGGTGTCCGATACCGGCATCGGCATTCCCCTGGAAAAGCAGAAGCTGATCTTCGAGGCGTTTCAACAGGCCGATGCCGGCACCAGCCGAAAGTATGGCGGCACCGGCCTGGGCCTGGCCATCAGCCGCGAGCTTGCGAGCCTGCTGGGCGGCGAAATTCATCTTCAGAGCACCCCCGGCAAAGGCAGCACCTTCGTGCTCTATTTGCCGCTGAAATACTCCGGACCGACGGTGGCTCCGCGGGTCAACATATCGTCTCAATACGGCGCCGCGCCGGCGCTACAGGTTGCGGCGCAAGAGCGCGTCATCGAACAACTCCCGGACGACCGGTTGAACCTCGAACCGGGGGATACAATTCTTCTGATCGTCGAAGACGATCCGCATTATGCGCGTGTGCTGGTAGATCTGGCTCGCGACAAGGGTTTCAAAGTCCTGGTCGCGGCCCGCGGCGCTGAAGCTCTCGATCTCGCCAAGCAATTCCAGCCCACCGCGGTGTCGCTCGATGTCTTCCTGCCCGATATGCTCGGCTGGACCGTGCTGAGCCAACTGAAGCATAACCCGCTCACCCGGCACATTCCGGTTCAAATCATTACATTGGACGAGGACCGTCAGCACGCGCTGGCCCGCGGCGCGTTTTCCTATGTCAGCAAGCCGACCACGACCGAAGGGGTCAGCGCGGCGTTGTCCCAGATCAAGGAGTACGCCAAGCCCCGCCGCAAACGCCTGCTGATTGTGGAGGACAATGTGGCGGAACAGATGAGCATCCGGGAACTGCTGGATCATAACGACATCGAGATCGTCACCACGGGCACCGGCGCGGCCGCGCTTTCCACCCTGCGCGAGAACCCGTGCGACTGCGTTGTGCTCGATTTGCGCTTGCCCGACATGAGCGGTTTCGAGGTGCTCGATAGCATCCGCCGCGATGAATCACTATCCAACGTGCCCGTCGTCGTATTCACCGGCCGCGAGCTTTCGGTCGAGGAAGACGCGGAGCTGCATACCATGGCTCGAAGCATCGTGGTAAAAGGCGTGGAGTCGCCGGAGCGGCTACTGGATGAAACGTCGCTCTTCTTGCATCGTGTGATCACGGAATTGCCAATCGAGAAGCAGCGCATGCTGGAGAAACTCAACAGTTCCGATGAGGATCTTGTTGGCCAGACCGCGCTGCTTGTGGATGACGATGCCCGCAATATCTTCGCGCTGAGCAGCGTGCTGGAGCGGCGCGGCATGAAAGTTCTCACCGCCACGACCGGCAGTGAGGCTGTCGCGCTGGTTGAATCGAACCCGGAGATCGCGATTGTCCTGATGGATATCATGATGCCGCAGATGGATGGCTATCAGACCATCGGGGTTATCCGCGAAAACCCGGCGTTGCGCCGGCTTCCCATCATCGCCCTTACCGCCAAGGCCATGAAAGGGGACCGGGAGAAATGCCTTGAAGCCGGCGCCTCCGATTATCTGGCCAAGCCGGTCAACACAGAGCAACTGCTTCTCGCCATCCGTATGTGGCTACACCGCTGATTGGTGCCTTCGATGATGGACCATGACAAGGTAAACATCCTTCTGGTCGACGATCAGCCGGCCAAGCTGCTGGCCTATGAGGTTATCCTGAAGGAGCTTGGAGAAAATCTCGTGGTCGCCTCTTCCGGCCGGGAGGCGCTCGAATTCCTTCTCAAGAACGAAGTTGCCATTATTCTGGTCGACGTTTGCATGCCGGAACTGGACGGATTCGAGCTCGCCGCCATGATCCGCGAGCATCCCCGCTTCCAGAAGACGGCGATGATTTTCATCTCGGCAATTCAAGTCAGCGATATAGACCGCCTGCGCGGCTACGAGATGGGCGCGGTGGACTACGTTCCGGTGCCGGTCGTTCCGGAAGTTTTGCGCGCAAAGATCAGGGTGTTCGCCGAACTGTATCGCAAGACCCGGCAGCTGGAGCGGTTCAATGCCGAGCTCGAAGACCGCGTTCGCGCCCGCACGGCGGAGCTTGAGGATTCCCACGGCAGGCTTCTCGAAAGCGAGCAGCGCCGCAGCCTGGCGATCGCGGCGGGAAAAATGGGCTCGTGGGATTGGGATTGGATCAACGGCGACTGGATGTGGGATGAGGGGCAATTCCGTATCTTCGGAGTCGATCCACAAACGTTTGTGGTGACCCCGGCAAACGTTCAGGCGTTGCTGCATCCGGACGATATTGACGAACTGCGCAAGGCCATCGCCCAGTTTGCCAAGGGCACGAGATCATATGAGGCGGAGTTTCGAATCAATCGGCCGGACGGCGAGACTCGCTGGTGCGTTGGCACCGCCGCTGCCACCCTCGACAAGGGCGGCCGTGTCATACGCGTCAGCGGCGTCACCGTCGATATCACTGAACGGAAGCGGGCCGAAGAACGTCAAAGTCTGCTGGCCCGGGAAGTCGATCACCGCGCGAAGAATGCGCTGGCGCTGGCGCAATCCATCGTTCGGCTCACGCGAGGCGACGACGTCAAGGCCTACGTTCAGGCGGTGGAGGGGCGGATCAGCGCCCTTGCGCGGGTGCATACCATCCTCTCCTTGTCGAGTTGGCAGGGCGCGGAAATAGGAAAGCTGGTCGACGAAGAACTCGCGCCCTATTCGACCGGCGATCAGATCGAATTCCGCGGTTCGGAGATTCAGCTGCAGCCCGCGACCGCGCAAACGCTGGCGCTGGCGCTGCACGAACTGGTCACCAATTCGGCAAAATATGGCGCGCTGTCGACGCTGGCTGGCCGCCTCTCCATCAAGTGGGAAATCCGCGCAGATGTTCTCCAGATGGTGTGGGAAGAGAGAGATGGCCCCCTTGTCGAGAAGCCGGCATCACGCGGGTTCGGAACAAGAAGCGTCATCTCCAGCATCGAGTCGCAGCTCGGCGGACAGGCCGAGTTCGACTGGCGCTCCGAAGGCTTGATTTGCCGGCTATCGGTTCCGCTCCTGCCGGGCGTGGCAACCCGACCGCTCAGCCATCACCAAAATCTGGCCTTCAATGGCAACGGGGCTGAGCTGGCTTCGAGATCGGCGGACGCGTGACCGCCGTCCGCGGAGCTGGCGCAATTCTTGAACCGATCGATTCAGCCGTTGGACAGCGAACCGGCTTTCTAAAACACGACCCCCAGACGTCGTCCGGCACTCCAAACAATACGGCAACGCTTCCTGGTGCCGCCGAACAGCAACTCGAATCGATTTGGCAGCTTGGTCTGCCCCGATATCTCGAGGCATGCTCCGCCGGGCGAATAGTCTACAACCCTGCAATCAATGACAGGAGCTTTCGGGTCAACGATCAATTTGGCCACGTCGGAATTTCTGCCCGTAGGCCGTACACGTGTGAACCGTCGCGGATACATCACCGTTCCTCCAAAATCAGAAGGTAACGGCCAATTTCGCAGAGTATCTTGAAGGCTTCGTTGAGCCTTATAGTTATCGAAATGTGCATTACGGTTGTCGCGCGGATCGCGTCCGAAGCAGTTCATCAGCATTCGAACCGCTGAGGGAGCGGGCAAGCTCGGACGGATCGGCGATACGCCAAGCTGATTAGGATAGAGGCCTCCAGGGGTGTCCCCCTTAGGCGAGGCGAGTGGGGTGGGACGGACCCCAGGATTGCCTCGCTTCGCTCGCAATGATGCGAGAAACCGCAAGAAAAGCAGCGGGTTCCCTGCATCGGATCGTATCGGTCGAGTACCCGGCATAAGGCCATTTACGAATAAGTTCTCTTTTGCGCGCATGCTCTCAATTACAGATTTAGTCGAGTTCGCTGCGTTTTTTAACAAGTTGGCGCACGAGCGCGATTTTGAAAATGCCGAATTGAGCGGCGGCGGGTCTCTCGGATCACGCTGAGGATCAGCACCGCACGTATCTTTCGGTTTGTTGGTCATAGCCATGCAAGACGCCGCAGGCTCCCTGTTTGATGATCTCGATGCCGCGCTCCAGAGCGGCTCATCGGAAAAGCGTGTGAGGACAGCTCAAAGGCTCTGTATCGAATCTAGCGAGGGTTTTGGATAACGACCGAGAGAATTGAGACCAACTTTTATGCCCGTTCATATTGTCGCCGATACTGTCAACAAGCTTTCGGACCTGCGCGCCATGCTGGAACGGCACCACGCGGTAACAGCCGAATTGCTGAGCGGCGCAAGCATCCGTTGCGGCGAGTTTGATACCGTCGTCGTCACGGCGGACTTGCAGGTCGTCGATAATATTGCGACCCTGAAGGAGATGCTCGGGAAATTAACTCACATACGTAAGCGGATTTTTATTATCGATCAGAAAACGCGCCTGTGCACCGTTCAGGCTTATGCTCTGGGAGCGACGCGCGTACTTGTTAATCCCGTTAGTCAATCTCGCCTGTTGGCAGAACTGGCCGACAGAGAGTCGTCCAGAGACCAACTTGAACAAGGTTTTGCCCAGCGCCCGCGAAGCCGCGGCGGCCGGTGCTGCTGCCATGGCTTCGATGTTCTCAGACGCTCTCACCGGCAATCCCATCGATGTCGGCAGTGCGAAAGGCACAGCTGGCAAAATTGCGGACAGCATCGCCGAGGATGGGTTGTGCAGCTGGCTCGAGACGGTTCGCCACCACCACGAGGGAACCTATCAGCACTGCCTCCTGGTCACGGGAATAGCCGTCGATTTCGGACTGAGCCTCGGTCTGTCGAAGGCAGACAATGAGCGATTGTATTCCGCCGCGATGTTTCATGACATTGGCAAGGCGAAAATTCCGCTCGCTGTCCTGGATAAGCCGGGGCGTCTCGATCCCCGGGAACGTGCGCTGATCGAAACTCATCCTGTGGCCGGATATGACGTGCTGAAGGGAAACCCGGCTATTTGCCCGGAAATCCTTGATGCAGTCCGGCATCATCACGAATATCTCGATGGAAGCGGATACCCAGACGCACTTTGCGCCGCCAGCATATCCGACCTCGTTCGAATATTGACTATTTCCGATATCTTTGCGGCATTGATCGAGCGTCGATCCTACAGGCCAACCATGCCTCGGGAACAGGCCTATGAAATCATTCGGAATATGGAAGGAAAACTTGAGAGGCCGCTGGTAGCCGCATTCAGGGCTGTGGCATTGAACCGTTGAAGGAGGGGATCTGAATATCTTGAGGCGACGTGCGAAGATGCTACGCCCTGAAATCTCGCTCGTCCAAGGCTACCGGTAGCAGTAACTCCTTGGGCGAGGCCGCCTCAATCATAAACGAACGCGGGATCGTCGAGATCGATCGCCGGAAATTCGTCCTTCTCCGCCCAGTAATCCTGGCTGTGCTGCCATTCCGGCTTGTCGCCGCGCTTGGGCAGCAGATGCATGTCGCGCATCAGATAGCCGGGATTGAAATTCTCCGGGTCGATCCACGACTGCAGCGGCATGTCCTTTTCCTGCGGCCGCAGCGCCGGCACGACTTTGCTGGCGCCCTTCTTTTTCAGGTGCGCCAGCAGGCGGCAAACGAAATCCGCCACCAGATCGGTTCGCAGCGTCCAGCTGGCCCGGAAATATCCGAACACCCAGACCATGTTCGGCACGCCGGTGAACATCATGCCGCGATAGGTGACGGTTTGGGCGAAATCGAGCGGCTTGCCGTCGATCAAGAAAGCGATATCGCCGAGCACATTGAGGTTGAACCCGGTCGCGGTGATGATGATGTCGGCGTCGAGCTGGTGGCCGGATTTCAACGCAATGCCGGTCGCGTTAAATCGATCGATCTCGTCGGTCACGACGGAGGCCTTGCCGCTCTTGATGCCCTGGAACAGATCGGCGTCGGGGACAAAGGCGATGCGCTGCCGCCACGGCCGATAACTCGGCGTAAAATGCGTCTCGATATCGTAGTCGGGACCGAGCACGGCGCGAACGGCGCCGAGCAGTTCATTCTTCACGGTCTCCGGCTCGCTAAACGAGCGGCGGGTGAACGTGTCCTGATCGAACAGGATCTTCCGGCGCACGATCTCGTGGATCCATTCCTCGCTGATCTGGAGCTGCCGCAGCGTCTCGGCCAGCTCGATCGCATTGCGGCCGGTCCTGAAATAGGTCGGCGATCGCTGCAGCATCGTGACATGGCCGCAGCTATCCGCAATCGCCGGGATCAGCGTCGCCGCGGTCGCGCCCGAGCCGATCACCACGACCTTCTTGCCTTCGGTCTGCAGATCGTCCGGCCAGCGCTGCGGGTGAACGATGCGGCCCTTGAAGGTTTCCATCCCCTTCCATTCCGGCGTGTAGCCCTCCGAATGCCGGTAATAGCCCTGGCACATCCAGAGGAAATTCGCGGTGAAGGTCGCCGCCTCGCCGCTGTCGGTCCGGATGGCTTCGATGGTCCATAGATTGGTCGCGCTCGACCAGCTCGCCGAGGAAATCTGGTGCCGGTAGCGGATATGTTGCTCAAGCCCGTTTTCGGCGATGACCTCGCCCATATAGGCGCGAATTTCCGCGGCGGTCGCGATCGGTGCCGAGGTCCATGGCTTGAAGCGGTAGCCGAAGGTATGGAGATCGCTGTCGGAGCGGATGCCGGGATAGCGGTGGGTCAGCCAGGTGCCCCCAAAACTCTCCTGCGCCTCGAGCACGACAAAACTCGTGCCCGGAAGCTGCGTGGTGAGGTGATAGGCGCTGCCGATGCCGGAGATACCCGCGCCGACGATCAGGACGTCAAAATGCTCGGTCGATTGTGCGGCGGAAGCGGTGCGGGTTGTTGCGATGACGTTCATGAGCCCGGTTCTTTTTTCGATTGGCAACGCGTTACGAGCGCGTCTGTAGAGGTCCATCATGCGCGGCACAATGTGCCAGATCAACCCGCCGACTCACAGCACAAAACCCCATTGCCGAGCGGTCTGCACAATCCAGTCGCGGTAGAGCGTCAGCGGCGTCACGCCGGTCAGGCCGCCGCAGCCGGCGCTGCCGTTCGGCCCTGTCGACCAGCTGATGACGCCGACGATGGCCGGGCCGCCCTGCCGGTCCTCAAACACCGGGCCGCCGGAATCCCCGGTACAGGCGCCGAGCCCGCCGCGCGTGCCCTGCCCGACCGGATCGACCAGGCGAATCTGCAATGTCCCGGGCTGGCCGGTGGCGATCAGGCCGGCGACGCGAATGGTGCCGCCACTACTGCCCTCGCCGCGAATGGTCACGCCGATGCCGGCGATGGTGAAGCGGCTGCCGGCGACAATCGGTATCTGCGGCGCGCCAAGAACAGCCGCGATTTTCCCCTTCGGCGGCGCTTCGAGCTGCAGCAGCGCCACGTCGGCGGTGGCGCGATGGGCCGTCATCGCCTGCATATTGAAGGCGGGATGAAGGCTGACGTTTTGCACGTCCTGCAGCTGCGGCTGCTTGTCGGCGCCATATTCGACGATTTTGTAGATCGCGCCGGGCTGCACGCAATGCGCCGCCGTCAACACCAGTCTGGGTGCGATCAGAGCGCCGGTGCAGAAATTACCGCGCGAGCCGACGATGGTGACGATGGAGCGGCCGATGCCCTCGGTGGACGGCACCCCGCCGCCGACGATGGCGTCAGCGGGCGCGGAAAGCAGCAACGCCGAGATCGCCATCATTGGAGCCAGGATTTTCATTGGCGCAGCAATAGCCCGCAACCTGTCGGCCGCCAAGGGAGGTTCAGACTGGTCCTCGCCCGGACACCATGTTAGCCGTTCCCAATTGGGTTCGCATCGGCGGGAAATTGATGATCGAGGCAGTGATCTGGGATTTCGGCGGGGTGCTCACGTCATCGCCCTTCGAGGCATTCGCACGCTTCGAGACCGAACGCGGGCTGCCTGCCGATATCATCCGGCGCACCAATGCCAGCAATCATTGGGAAAACGCCTGGGCGAAATTCGAGCGCGCCGAAGTGGACATTGAAACCTTCGATCAACTGTTCGCCGTGGAATTGCTGGCGCTGGGCGCGGAGGTGAGAGGCAAGGACGTCTTGCCGCTGCTGTCAGGCGATCTGCGGCCCGAGATGGTCGAGGCGCTGAAACGAATCGGAGCCAAATTCAAGACCGGCTGCATCACCAACAACCTTCCCGCCAACGCGATTGGAAGCCTGGGCGGGCCGATCACTCTACATCGCGGAAGTGATGGCGCTGTTCGATCACGTCATCGAATCCGCAAAGATCGGCTTGAGGAAGCCCGATCCCCGCATCTACCGGATGATGGTGGAGGCGCTCGGCGTCGATCCCAAGGCTTGCGTCTATCTCGACGATCTCGGCGTCAACCTGAAGCCGGCGCGCGACATGGGCATGACCACCATCAAGGTCGTCAATGCGCCGCAGGCGATCGCCGAACTTGAAGCGGCGACGGGGCTCGCGCTGCGCTGAATCCGCGGGGCCGCGGCGCACAAGTCATGAGGCGTTGTTATCCCGCGATATCCCGGCCACCTCAATCCTGCCTTGCCGACTAACCTAAAAGCAGCATGCTCGCACCCAAAGGCATGGCCCCCGATGATCGCGCCGACCTCATCGCCTACCTGTTGAAGACGTCGAAGTAGGCCTTTCCGGCACCGGAATTCGCCGCCGGGGCCCTCCGTCCTTCATTTGCGCGGGCTGGCGGTTGCTAATACAGTCTGATGAAACAAACCAAAATAACGGGGTGACGCGTGAGATATCAGGGCATTCGGGTTGCGGTTCTTCTCGCCGGCATGGGCTGTGGCTTTTTAGCTTTGCCGGCACAGGCCGCGGATTGGAAACCGGTTCGGCCGATCAACCTGATCGTGCCCTGGGCCGCGGGCGGCTCGACCGATCAGATCACCCGGCTGGTCGCCGGCGAGATGGAGAAATCGCTCGGCCAGACCATCGTGATTATCAACCAGCCCGGCGCTTCCGGCTCGATCGGGACGCGAAGCGCGCTGGAAGCCGCCAAGGACGGCTACACCTGGACCGCCGGCGCGGCGCAGGATCTCGGCGCTTACCAGACGCTGGGCTCGCTCGATACCTCCATCAAGGACTGGCATCTGTTCCTGAGTGTCGCCAATGTGCAGGTGATCGGCGTCAATGCCAAGGCGCCCTATCAAAGCGCCAAGGAATTGCTGGACGCCATGAAGGCGCAACCCGGCAAGATTTCAGTTGCGACCGCCGGCGTTACCTCGGCCGGTCACAACGCGATGGAATTGATCGCGAAGGTCACCGGCGTGAAATACCGCCACGTCACCTATGATGGCGGCAACCCGGCCGTGGTTGCGACCGTTTCCGGAGAGGCCGAGGTCACCACGCAGCTGGCCGTCGAGCAGGCCGACATGATCCGCGGCAAGCGGCTTCGCCCGCTCGCAACCGTCAGCGACAAGGCGCTGGAACTGGAGGGCTACGGCAGCATCCCGCCGCTGTCGCAGACGCTTCCCGGCTTCTCGGCGCCGACCAACTATTTTGGTATCTTTATTCCCAAGGGAGTGCCGGACGACGTCATCGCCACCGTCGAGAAAATCTGGAAGGACAGCATCTCCAACAGCGAAGCCGTGAAGAAATACGCGACATCTCGCGGCGCACTGTTTGCGCCGTCGTCCGGAGAGGCCGCGCAAAAGGCGGTATTTCCGGCGGTGCAGGCCAACGCCTGGTTGTTGTTCGATACCGGCAAGGCCAAGGTTTCCCCGGATACCGTGGGCATTCCGAAACCCTGACGCGCCTTCCGAAATATGACGTGCCAGCCGGGCGGCATCACCGATCAGACCTCTGTTGGATGATATCTTATGTCTTCGCCTGAACCGGCCATGCCGGCCGCGTCAACCGCGGCTCGCGAATCCGAAGACACGGCCAGCTTGCGCAGCGATTTCCTGTCCGCCATCGGCTGGATGGGATTGGGAATTGCGATCCTGATCGGGTCGGTGACCATGGACCGACTCGAAAAGCAGGGCATCAACCCCTACACCATACCCGGATTGCTTCCGGGATTGCTCGGTATCGCCATGACGATCCTCGGGGCGTTGCTGGCGGCGCGCAGTTGGCGTCCACATTTGCTGGCATCCACCGCCAACGGCGCACCGGCCGACCGCGCCGAACGAAAACGCCTTTTGCTGGTGCTCGGACTGTGCCTCAGCTTTGGCGTAGTGCTGGTCGGACACGGCCTGCCGTTCTGGCTTGCCGCCGCCATCTTTGTGTCGACGGCGATTCTCTCGCTGCAATATCAGCAGCGCAAATCAAGCGGCCAGAAACTGAGCGCGCGCATGGTCGTCACCGCTGTCGCGATCGGTCTCGGCGCCGGCATCATCATCACCATCGTGTTCCAGGAAATCTTCCTGGTTCGCCTGCCCTAACGCACCGGAACTTGTCATGCTGACGGGCCTATCCGAACTCGGTCAAGCCTATCTGAGCATTCTCAATGTCTATTCCCTCGCCTATGGGCTCGGGGGTGCGCTGCTCGGCATCATCGTCGGCTGCCTGCCCGGATTGTCGGCCACGCTCTGCATCGCGCTGCTGACGACGCTCACCATCAAGATGGCGCCCAACGATGCCATCCTGATCCTGATCTGCTCTTATGTCGGAACGCTTTATGGGGGATCGCGCACGGCGATCCTGCTCAACATCCCCGGCACCGCAGCCAATGCAGCCTCGTGCGCGGACGGCCATGCGCTCGCCTTGCGCGGCGAGGCCGGCCGCGCCATCGGCATTGCGACATCGGGCGCTTTCAGCGGCACGCTGTTTGGTGTGCTGTGTCTGGCGGCGTTTACGCCGCTGCTCGCCGAGGTCTCGCTCTCGTTCGGTGCATACGAATTCTTTTGGCTGGCTTTGCTGGGGGTTGCGATGTCCGGCAGCATTGTCGGCAACGATCCGCTCAAGGGATGGCTGATGGGTACGCTCGGCCTGTTCGTGGCGCAAATCGGCCAGGAGGGCCTCTATGCCCACGACCGATTTACATTCGGATGGAGCCAGCTCTCCGGTGGCATTTCGCTGATTCCGGCGCTGGTCGGCGCCTTTGGTTTTGCCGAAGTCCTGACCACGCTGGCCGATCCCGTCGAACGGAAAATGGTCGAGATGCGCGACTCCGTGCTGCCGCGATTTCGCGAGGTTTTTCAATATTGGCGCACCGTGCTGCGCTCAGGCGCCATCGGCGTTCTGACCGGGCTGATGCCGGGTGTTGGCGAGGATGCCGGCGCCTGGATGTCCTATGCCGCCGCCAAGGCGGTCAGCAAGGAGCGCGAGCAGTTCGGCAAAGGATCGATCGACGGCCTGATGTCCGCCGAAACCGGCGACATGTCCTCCATTCCCGGCCACATTATTCCGGCGCTCGCGCTCGGCATTCCCGGATCGGCGCCCTCGGCGGTCTTGATGGCCGCCATGATCATCCACGGCATTCAGCCCGGGCCGATGCTGATGATCGAACATCCGCAATTCATTTACGACGTGGTGGCGATGACGTCGCTGGCAACCGTCAGCATCCTGGTGTTCGGACTGTTTCTGATCAAGCCGCTGTTGCTGGTGCTCAAGATCAAGCGCACCGTGCTGATGCCCATTATTTTCCTGCTCTGCACCGTCGGCGCCTTCGCCAGCGCCTCCCGGCTGTTCGACATCTACTGCATGCTGGCGATCGGAATCGGCGCGTTCTTCCTGCGCCGGCGCGGATATCAGATGGCGCCGTTCGTGCTTGGCCTGGTTCTCGGCGGCCTGCTGGATAAAAGCCTGCGCCGGGGCCTCGTGCTGTCGGACGGCAGCATCGAGCCATTTTTTACCCGGCCGATCAGCATCGGCTTTGCCACCGTGACGATCCTGATTCTTTTGCTCTATATTCCCGCGTTCAAGTCGCTGCTCTCCACGATCACTGGGACCGTCAGCAAGCAGATCCAGCGCCTTGTCTCCCGGCAAGCCTGAACGACCGGAGTTTTCAAAATGCGGATCGCCTTGTGCAACGAGGTTCTCGGCGGCATGGCGCTGGAGCGGCAGTGCGAGTACGCCGCCGCCCTTGGCTATGACGGCCTCGAAATCGCTCCGTTTACGCTGAGCACGTCGCCGGAGAAAATCTCCACGGCGGATGCGGCGAAAATTCGCGCAACCGTCGAAGCCTCCGGCCTCGTCGTCACCGGGCTGCATTGGCTCTTGGTCAAGCCGGAAGGCCTGTCGCTGACCGACCCGGACGCTGCGGTGCGCACCCGCACGCTGGCGATGATGACCCACCTCATCGGCCTTTGCGCGGAACTCGGCGGCGCCGTTCTGGTGCATGGCTCGCCCAAGCAGCGGCAGATCGCGCCGGGAGAAACCCATGCGATTGCACTGGCGCGGCTGCAGGATGGCCTGGCGCAGGTCGCGCTGGCCGCGGCCCGCGTCGGCGTCATCTATTGCATCGAGCCGTTGTCGCGGCGGGAAACGGAACTGGTGAATACCATCGCCGAGGCGGCCGAACTGGTGCGTTCGATCGATCATCCCAACCTGCGAACCATGATCGATTGCAGCGCCGCCGGCCTGACCGAAACCGACTCGATTGCCTCGCTGATCGAGCGCTGGCTGCCGACCGGCCTGATCGCGCATGTCCAGGTCAACGATCCGAACCGGCGCGGCCCGGGTCAGGGCGACATGCAATTCGCACCGATCCTGGCCGCCTTGAAGCGGCATGGCTACGACGGCACCGTCGCCGTCGAGCCGTTTGACTATTGGCCCGACGGCCCCGGCGCCGCAGCCTTTTCTGCCGGCTATTTGCGCGGCCTTCGTGAAGCCCTGGCCTGAACCGCAAACCTTCAGGCCGGCTCGCCGTCGCATTATTCCAGCGGCTCGACCTTGACGATCGACGCGCCGTGGTTGCTGCCGGCCCAGAAGGTGACCGGCGTCGTGGAATTGTCGACGAACACCCGCCTTATATTGGTGGTGCGCGGCAGCAGATAATTGATCGCCTCGCCGGTTTTGGTGTTGAGCCGCGTGACCTGATCGCTCAGCATCGAGCCGGTCCAGGCCTCTTCGTTCTTGTCGGTGATGACGTCGTAGGGCGCCGACCATCGCGGCGTGACCGGCCATTCCCTGAACTGCCCGGTCCTGGTGTCGAGCATGCCGATGCGGTCGCCGCGATATTCGCCGAACCACAGCCGGTCCTGCGCATCCATGGTGCCGCGGCGCGGCGCCGAGGCCGGCGTCGGAATCTCGTAGAGCTTGACCTCGCCGCTTTTGGCGTCGATCCGCCCGATATGGCGCTGGCGGAAGTCGGTGAAAAAGACGTTGTTTCGGGAGTCCGGAATCACGTCGTAGATATTATGCGGGCCCGGCACGCCCTTGAACGGCTCCCAGGTTTCGATTTTGCCGGTCGCGATGTCGAGCCGATGAACGCCGGCAAAGCCATTGTTCTGCGCCCAGACCTTGCCGTCGACACCGGAGCTTTGCGGACTGACCATGTTGATCTGCGCGGCGTCGATGTTCTCGTCGCCTTGCAGCGGCCAGAACTTGAAGGTCTCGGTGCTGCGGTCGAACCTGGCGATCGTGGCCTGATACATATTGCCGAGCCACAGATTGCCGTGGGGATCGCTGCGCAGGCCGAGCAGGCCGGTCGGGAAGCCCGGCTTGTGTTCCAGAACCGGAAACTCGGTGACCTTGCCGGTCCTGGGGTCGAGCCGGCCGAGGTTCTGCTCGCCGAAGCTGGAATACCAGACCATGCCGCTGGCATCGACCATCACGTCATGCGGCGAGATCGTCTCGCGCGGCAGATCGTATTCGGTATAGATCACGCGGGTGGCCGCGCCGGTCGGGCGCGGCAGGGTCTTGAGTTCGAAATTCCACTGCGGACGCGAGCTGAGGTTGATGCTGGCGAGGTACTCGGCGGCGGCGCGGTAGACCTGCACGCGCTGATCGCCGCGTTCCTCCATCAGACGCTCGGCGCGGCGCAGTTGCGGGTGGGCCGGAATGCTTTGGTTCACATAGCCCTGCATGCGCGGCAGAATGGTCGTCATGAAGTCGTCGGCGCCGTAGCTCGAGCGCAGCGGACGCTCCAGCGTGTGACAGCCGACGCAATTGAGCAGTTGACCCTTCTGCGCATCGGTGCCCGGCATGCTGGCGAGCCATTCGGCATTGGAAAGTTGCGCCGCGAGGTCTTCGGTCTTGCGCAAGGCAAGATCGGCGGTCGCGGTCTTGTCCGCCGCGACCGAGACCGGACTGGAATTGTCGAGATCGTAACCAACGGCCCGGATGCGCAGCGAATACTGGCCCGGCTCGAGCCTGGCCGCCGGGAAGCTGTAGCGGCCGTCCTTGTCGCTCACCACCGTGACGGTAACGGTCGATCCGGTCTTTTTGGCGCTGACCAGAACGCCTTCCAGCGCATCTGGCCCGGCCGTGACCTTGCCTGTCAGCGCCGGCGAGCCGGTCTGCGCCGCCAGGTTTCCCGTGCCCACCAGCCATGCGGTGAACACAAGGACACAGACGCTCGCAACCCTTGAACTAAACGGCATGACCATCTCCCTGGGTTTTGTTTATTGTTGTTTACCCGGACTGGGTTCGCGCCCGTGACTTTGTAGCTAAACTTCCACCATGTCGAAGTCGCTCTTGGGCGTGCCGCATTCAGGACAAATCCAGTCCTCTGGAATGTCGGCCCACCTGGTGCCCGGCGCCAGGCCCTCGTCGGGCGCGCCGGCTTCCTCGTCATAGACGTAGCCGCAAGTTCGGCACTGCCAGGATTTATAAGGATCGTCGGCCATCTGGATTCTCGGTCTTGCATGGATCATGGCTGGGGCGCGCCAGGAGTGTAGAGGGCGGAACTTCCGGAGACTAGGGGGTCGTGGTGCGGAGCCGGCCTGCGGCGTCTATGGTACGATCCCAACTCGGAGCGGCGCTATCATTGGGCTAACTTAAAAAGGGGGGAACAAATGAGTATCGACCAAGCCAGAGGCGGCAACGCAAGCGCGCCCGGCGTTTTCATCGCAGTTTTCAACAACGCCACTGTGGACCCTGTCCTTGCACAATACGGCATCTTTGTTTTGCGTGTCGCGGTCGGGATCGATTGGATCGTACACGCACTGCTCAAGACCTATCGCGGCATGAATACGCATGAAGCGCTGCTGGCGAAGAACGGCATCACGCCTCTGCTGGCGTGGCCGACGTTTAGCGTGGAGCTGATCGGCGGTTGCGCCATCCTGCTCGGTTGGTACACCCGCCAATGGTCGGCGTTCCTGCTGGTATTCCTGGCGGTGGTGGTTTGGATCAAATGGCCGGTCGGCTGGCTCTATTCCAACGCCGGCGGAGGTTGGGAATACCCGCTGTTCTGGCTGGTTGCCCAGGCCGCACTCGTGCTTGTCGGCAGCGGCGCCTTCGCGCTGCAGGCCGTCTCAGGTTTCGGACCAGGCAAAGACTGACCTCAGCTCTCCAACTGCAGAATTGTCATGTTGGCGTAGCGAATCCGCACGCTCAGTTCACGGCCGAGCGCAGACAAAAGCTTGATCGCAATATCCGGTTGCTTTTGACAGAGCGCAGCAAACGACGCCTCGCTGAGGCCGAAACCTGCGAGGTCTTCGTCAACCGTAATGGTGGCCGACCGCGGCCCGCGGTCCAGAATCGCAAGCTCGCCAAAGACCGCGCCGGGAGCAAAGGTCACGAGCCGGATGTCCCCGTCATCGTGCTGAAGATGAACGCTCGCGCAGCCTTTGGTGACAAGATAAAGCGACGAGCCGGGATCGCCGTGCCGAAAGATGACGTGCCCGGCCGGCCAGGCCACCGGCTCCAGCCAGCCGCGCAGCCGTTCGATTTGATCGGCCGTGAAGTCGCGCAGCAGCGGGAGCTGGTCGAGCGACAATTCCAGAGATGGCCCTGTTGCGGTCTTCCGGAGCAGGTCGTCCTCGGCCCATTCGATCGCCCGATCGATGTCAGGGAAAAACCGGTCGCGATGGAAGATATCGGCGAGGCGCGCCGCGCTCTCGGTGCGGCCGGACAAAACCAGCGCGAGCTTGATGCCTCGCGCGGCAAGCGCCGTGTCGATATCACCGAGGATCCGGGCGCCCGTCGAATCGATTTCGGTGATGCGCCGCAATTCCAGCAACACGGCGACTGTTCCCTTGGCGGTCTCGCTATCGACGATCTGGGCGAGCCGCTCGGCGCTGCCGAAAAACAGCGCGCCCTGCAGCTCGATGACCAGCACGGATGCGCCCTGGACATGGAGCAACTCCATCTCGGCCGGATCGCGGTAGCGCCGCGAACGCACCGCGTCGCAGCGATAAAGCCTGCGGATATTGGAGCGGCTCATGCGGACCACGAACAGCAGCACCGCGAGCACGATACCGATGAACACCGCGAGCACGACGTTGATCGCAATCGACAGCACGGAGACGAACACGGAAACGCCGAGATCGAGCGCGATGGCGCCGCGCTGCGGCGTGCCGGGCTTGATCAGGCGCACGGCGAGCTGTTTGGTCCAGGGATCGATATGCTGGATGGCGATCACCATGATGGCAGCCGACAGCACCGCCCGCGGCAGATAGCCGAGAAGCGGAAACAGCAGTGTTGCGGCCGCCAGTACCGCGGCGGCATTGACGACCACCGAAAGCCAGCTGCGCCCGCCAAAAGCGCGGTTGGTCAGGCTGGGCCCGATGTTGATGCCGTTGGTGATGCCGCCAAAACCCGCCGAAACCGCGTTCGCAATGCCGAGACGGATCAGCAGACGATCGTCGCCGGCGCGCAGATCGCCCGGCTGGCTGGTCAGCTTGGCGCACAAAAGCGCATCGATCGCAGCGATGATGGCCAACGCGAGCGCGCTCGGCAGGATCACCGACGCTGAACTCTCCAGCGGCGCGGTCATCGGCAACCCGGAAAAGTCGACCAGTACGGTGCGCATCGCGGCGCTTGCCGTCTTCGGACCGATAATCGGGCCCAGCAGGTCACCGAGGCCCAAAACAACGAGTCCGTAGTAGGCGATAATACCGCAGCCCAGGCCGATCAGGACCGGTGGCACTTTGGTGCTGATGCGGCGCGCATTCCACATCGCGACAAAGGTCACTGCGGCGACCAGCACGCTCAACGGCCGCGCCTCCCCCATGGCAGCGAAGACGCGGGTGAAGCGAATGTTATGCTCAAAGCCCAGCACGTTGCCGAGCTGCACCAGAAACAGCAGCACCGCGGCCATGTTCTGGAAGCCGGCCATCACCGGATGCGGCGCGAATTTTATCAAGGAGCCCAGCCGCAGCAGCCCGAACAGCGCCTGCAACAAGCCGCCGAGCAGGATAATGGCGAAGAATACCAGCAGCGTGGCGGCAACGTCGGGTTCGCCATCCACCGTGGTGGCGCGATGCAGCAAGGAATAGAGCAGCAAACCAAGAAAGAAGGTCGTGGTGATACGCGGTGCGTAGACGCGGGTCGAGCGGTCGCCGAGCAGCACGCAAACAAAACCCGCGATGACAGCCGAGAGCAGGCCGGCCATCGCGCCATAAGCAAAATATTCGTCGCCCAGTGTCACGAAGGCAAACATGCCAAAGGCCATCGCCAGCGGGATGGCGACAGCAGACGAAACCAGGCCGGCGAGAATATCGCTGCGCGCTGTCGCGTCGCCCGGGACCGGTGCGAGCGAGGGGGCAGGCGTTGCGTCCATGCGATTCATCACCGCAGCGCGGCGGCGATGTTGCCGCCATCGACGGTGGTGACGTCGGCGGTGGTTTTCAGCGCCAGCGCCTGGGCCAGAAAGGCCTGCGCGACATCCTCGGCCGCCACTTCCCGGCCGAGCAGGTTGCCCCGCATATAGTCCGCTTCGCTGACACCGCGGACTTTTGAGCGTGACGCGATCATCTCCGGGGTCAGGAGACCGGAACGGATCCGGTCGGCATTGACGGCGTTGGCGCGAATGCCTTCGCTGCCATATTCGAGCGCGTATTGGCGCACCAGAAACAGGGTCGCCGCCTTCGGCAGGCCGTAGGGGCCGAAGTCGGGCCCGGGATTGACCGCCTGCTTGGAAACATTGAACAGCAGGCAGCCGCCGGTGCCTTGCGCCCGCATGATCGCAACGGCGGCCTGCGCCACGCGCTGGTGGCCATAAAAATTCAGCTCAAAACTCTCTCGCAGCACCGCCTCGTCGACCTCGCCGATCCGGCCCTGCCAGGCGGCGCCGGCATTCGAGATCGCGATGTCGACCCCGCCGAAGGCGGACGCGACTTGCGCGAACGCGTCCCGCACCGACGCGGCGTCGGTGACGTCGCAGCGAAGCCCAAGCGCAGCAGCGCCGATCGCTTTGGCTTTCGCCTGCGCGGCAGCCTCGTCGACATCCAATAGCGCCACTTCGGCGCCGGCTGCCGCGAACGCTTTGGCGGTTGCGAAACCGATTGAACCGGCGGCGCCGGTGATGACGGCGACCTGTCCGGCAAGCGGCAACTCCCTGGCGCTGCCCAGTTTTGCCTGCTCCAGCGACCAGTATTCGACGTCGAACAGATCGGGCTCCGGCAAAGGCTCAAAGCGGCCGACGGCTTCCGCATCGGTGATGGTGGCAACCGCGGCTTCGGCGAGGTCGGCGGCGATTTTCGCGTCCTTCTTGCTGCGGCCGAGCCCGAACAGGCCGACACCGGGCACCAGCACCACGCGCGGCATCGGATCGAGCATGGTCTTGATGCCGCCGACGCGCGCGTTATTGCGGGCGAAATAGCTTTTGTAGGATTCGCCGTAGGCGGCGACGGCGTCGCGGACCGATTTCTTGAAACCGGTGAGGTCGCCATCCCCGGGCGCTGCGACGACGAGCGGCTTGTTCTTGATGCGGATATTGTGGTCCGGCGTCACCACACCGGCCTGACCGTAGCGCGCCACTTCAGTGCCGTTGACAAAATTCATCACCGCATCGTTGCCGCGGAAGTCGAGCACGAAGCGCTTCCAGGCGCCGTCGATTTTGCTGTCCGGCAGGCTGCAGGCGCCGCGGACGATCGGCGCGACGTCCGCTACCCGCGCCGGACGGGCCGGCAGTTTTGCGCTGACGAAGGCGGATTTACGATTTTTCGCCAGCCGCTGCTCCGCCAAAGTCACCAGCGCGATCATGCGCTCGTAGGATTGGCGCGCCTCAGTGCCGAAGCTGAAAATGCCATGCTTGACGAGGATCAGGCCCTCGACGGATGGATCGGCATCGAACACCTCGGCCGCGGCCTTGGCCAGCCCAAAGCCCGGCATCAGGTATGGCACGTAACCGACGCGTGCGCCAAAAACCTCGCGGCACAACGCTTCGCCGTCGGGCTGGTCGGTGAGCGCGAGCACCGCCGTCGAATGGGTGTGATCGATGAATTTGTGCGGGATGAACGCGTGCAGCAACGCCTCGACCGAGGGGTTCGGCGCCGCCGGCTCGATCAGATTGGCGCGCTGCAGCCGCACCATTTCCTCGTCGGAAAGTTTTTCGCGCGCGCGAAGTTTCAACAGCGGTGCAAGCCGCACCGCCGGCAGGCCCGCGGGCTCGATCGCGCCCATGTCCCAGCCGGAGCCCTTGACGCAGAGCACGTCGACGTCTTCGCCGTTGAGGTCCGCGAGCCGCGTCTTCACCGACGTGTTGCCGCCGCCGTGCAGCACCAGGCGCGGATCCTGACCCAACAGACGCGTGGTATAGACCCGCAGCGCCAGATCGCGGCCGAGGTTTTCGTAGCGGGCCACCGCCGCATCGGCGTCGCGATCGATCCAGGCGCTCTGCATCAGTGTTCTTCCCCAGTCATTCGGCCGCCGCCGCGGTTCGTTCGGGAAATGCGGCGGATAACGCGGCGCGGTTGGCCTTGAGCACGCCGCGCTCGGTGATCAATCCCGTCACCAGCCGCGCCGGCGTAACGTCAAAACCATAATTCGCGACCGGCGAGCCCTCGGGCACGATCCGCACGGTCTCAATTCGTCCGTCGGCGGTCCGCCCTGTCATGTGCGTAACCTCGTCGGCCGCCCGCTGCTCGATCGGAATCTGCCTGATCCCGTCAGCGACGCTGAAATCGATGGTCGGCGAAGGCAGCGCCACATAGAACGGCACCCCATTATCATGCGCGGCGAGCGCCTTGAGATAGGTGCCGATCTTGTTGCAGACGTCGCCATTGGCGGTCACCCGGTCGGTGCCGACAATCACGAGATCGACCATCCCGTGCTGCATCAGATGGCCGCCGGTGTTATCGGGGATCACGGTGTGCGGCACGCCGTGATGACCGAGCTCCCAGGCCGTGAGCGAGGCTCCCTGATTGCGCGGGCGGGTCTCATCGACCCATACATGAACGGGGTGACCGCGGTCATGCGCCAGATAGATCGGCGCGGTGGCCGTGCCCCAATCGACGGTTGCCAGCCAGCCGGCGTTGCAATGGGTCAGCACGTTGACGCGCTCACCCGGCTTTTTCGTTGCAACAATCGCCTCGATCAGGGCAAGGCCGTGCTGGCCGATGCCCCTGTTGATGGCAATGTCCTGTTCGGCAATCTCGGCGGCGCGGACGTAGGCGGCCGCGGCTCGTTGCGACGACGGCAACGGCCGCAACATCGACCGCATCTCGTCGAGCGCCCATTGCAAGTTGATCGCCGTCGGCCGCGTCGCCATCAGCGTCTTATAAGCCTGATCGAGCGCGGCATCCGAGCCGTCGGCGCGCATCGCCAGCGCCATGCCATAGGCCGCGGTCGCGCCGATCAACGGCGCGCCACGCACCAGCATGGACCGGATCGCATCGGCCGCGGCGGCACAGGTCGTCAGCCGTGCCACGACAAAATCGTGCGGCAACCGTCTCTGGTCGATCGCGCCGACCGACCAGCCGTCCGGCTCGAGCCAGATACTGCGGAAGTGCTTGCCGTCTACCTTCATGACGCACCCATCGATACTATACGCCTCATGCGCGCAGGATCCTTCCCGCCACCGCATCGAGCTTCTTCAATAGCGCGGGATCGCGCGCTTCCGGCGCGGTAATCAAGGCCGTGTCGAGCGCGCGGTCGGAACCAACAGGACACGGTTCGTGCTCGCGCGGGAAATCCCTGGCGAAGCGCGCCACCAGACCCTTCGCCTTGTCGGCGTTCGAGGCCAGCACCCGGATGATATCCTGTACCGTCACGGCATCATGGTCGGGATGCCAGCAGTCGAAATCGGTGACCATGGCAACGGTCGCGTAACAGATCTCCGCCTCGCGGGCGAGCTTGGCCTCCGGCATATTGGTCATGCCGATCACCGAATAGCCGAGCGTCTTGTAAGTCATGCTTTCGGCGTAGCTCGAAAATTGCGGACCCTCCATGCAAACATAGGTGCCGCCGCGCGCGATCGCGATGCCCTCGGCCTCGGCGGCCGCGGCAAGGTGGATGCGCAGCCGCGGCGACACCGGGTGCGCCATCGACACATGCGCAACGCAGCCCTTGCCGAAGAACGAGCTCTCGCGCCTGTGGGTGCGGTCGATAAACTGGTCGACCAGCACGAAGGTGCCGGGCGGCAATTCCTCCCTGAACGAGCCGCAGGCCGACAACGAAATCAGGTCGGTGACGCCAGCGCGCTTGAGCACGTCGATATTGGCACGGTAATTGATGTCGGATGGCGACAGCCGGTGGCCCTTGTCGTGACGTGGCAGAAATACGACCGGCAGGCCGGCAATGCTGCCGCGGCGTACCGGCGCGGAGGGCTCGCCCCATGGGCTCTTGATCGCCTCCTCGCGCGCGTTCTCCAATCCCGGCAGGTCGTAGATGCCGGAGCCGCCGATAATGCCAAGCACCGCTTTCGTCATGCCCTCTCCTGGTCCGCGTTCGTCGCGCGATTCAGCATGACGACGGAGCGCTGGAACTCAACAGAGTTACTCGAATCCCATGGTGCACCGCAACGCCATGCGCTTCCTAAGTATCAGATATTTTCGCGGCGGAATGAATTGAAGCCTGCTCGAAATGCCCGCATAGTCGCCTGAACAAGAAACCAGATTCAGGCGAGGATCGGCAATGGTCACAATTCGGCGGCGCCACTTCATTATCGGCGGTTCAGCGCTTGTTGCGCTCGGTACCGGCGCCAAAATTTCGGCGCAACCCGCGACCGCGATGACGCCTCACGAAAAGGAACTTTACGACGCCGCCAAGAAAGACGGCGAATTGACGTGGTACACCGCCCATTCGGACGATATCACTGCACAAGCGCTCGGCCGCAGCTTCGAATCGCTCTATCCCGGCATCAAGGTCAATGTGTTGCGCACGACCGCCCAGGTTGCCTATCAGCGCATCACGCAGGAAATCAAGGCCAGCGCCATCCAATGCGACGTCTTGAGCTCGACCGACCTTGGTCACTCGGTCGAGTTGAAAGCGAAGGGTGCGTTCGAAAAATATGTCCCGGAAAACTCCAGCAAGGTGCTCGACATCTATAAAGGCTATGATCCCGACGGCTATTATTTCGTCACTTCCGCGGGCCTGATCGGGATCGGGTACAACACCGCCAAGGTCAGGGAAGCCGACGCCCCCAAGAACTGGACCGACCTGCTCGATCCCAAATGGAAAGACAACATTGCACTGGGTCACCCCGGCTTCAGCGGCTACGTCGGAACCTGGGCGCTGACACTGCGCAATCAATACGGCTGGGATTTCTTTGAAAAGCTGGCGAAAAACAATCCGCGGGTCGGACGTTCGATCAACGACACGGTCACGATGCTGAACGCAGGCGAAAGCGCCGTCGCGGGCTCCGGGCCGGCCGCGACGCTGCTGGAGAGCGTGCAGAAGGGCAACCCGCTTGCCATGATTTACCCGACCGACGGAAGTGTATTGATCATCGCGCCGTCCAGCATCATGAAGGGTTGCAAGCATCCCAATGCCGCACGCCTGTTCATGGAATTCCTGATGAGCACGCAGGCCTCCCAGATCTGGGTGGATCACTTCACCGAATCGATCAGACCCGAAGTCCCGCCTTCCAAGATCGCCAAACCGGCCAAGGATCTGAAGATCATTCGGCCAACGGTCGCCGAAATCACCAAAGGCGTGCCGGAAGTCATCAAGCAGTGGCGCGAAACGTTCGGCGTGTAGAGCATGATCCGGAAAAGTGGGAACCGGTTTTCCGAAGAGATCATGCTCAAACAAAGAGATGAGACCATGATCCGATTCAATCCAATCGGATCATGGTCCAGGTCACGACAAGGTAAAAATCGTGACTGACAAATCTCTCGACGACCGTGCCTTGCATTTTTCGAGCGTAGCTTCCAGATTGCGGCGTCTGGACGCCAGCATCCTGTTGTGGCTGGCGCTGATCGCCGTGCTGGCTTTCCTGGTATTGAATCCGGTTTTGCGGTTGATCATCTCGAGTCTGCAAGAGACGGATACCGGAAACTTTACCTTCGCCAATTACCGGGTTGCCTATGGCAACGTTCGCCATCTCCAGGCGCTGGTGAACTCATTGGAGCTTGGCGTCGGCGTCGCCCTGCTTGCCACCCTGTTCGCCGTCCCGATCGCGTGGGCGATTTCCCGGACCGATATGCCGGGCAAGGCGTTCGTTCGGCTGATGGTGTTTGCGGCCTTCGTGACGCCGCCCTATCTTGGCGCGATCGGGTGGATTCTGCTGGCGGGTCCAAATTCCGGATGGCTCAACAAGGTCTGGATGGCGCTGACGGGCGCCGGGCACGGCATTTTCAATATCTATTCGATGACGGGCCTGATTCTGGTCGTGGCGGTGACGTCATTTCCCTACACGTTTGTATTCACGAGTTCGGCGCTCGATCTGGTGTCGTCGGAAATGGAAGACGCGGCAAACATACTCGGTGCCCGCACGCTTCGGACCACGCTGCGCATCACCTTGCCATTGGTGACCCCCGCGATCATCGGCGGCGTTATCATCAGCTTTCTGGAAGCCATCGCGCTGTTCGGCGCGCCTGCGCTGATCGCCTTGCCGGCCCGGTTCAATGTGGTCTCGACCCAGCTTTGGCAATTTTTCGAATATCCGGTCCGCGTCGAGGAGGCGGCAGCCTACGCGATGCCGCTGCTCGCCATTACCGTGCTGATGTTCTGGCTGCAACGCTCGTTGCTCGGCCGCAAAGGCTACACCTCGGTCACCGGCAAGGGTGGCGAACGACGGATGATCGCGCTGGGGCCCTGGCGCTGGGTCATGCTCGGTTATGCGCTTTTCGTCTGTGCGCTTTCGGTTTTCCTTCCCATGCTGGTGCTGCTTCAGGCCGCCTTTGCCAAAGCCTGGGGCCGCGGGTTCAGCATCGACAATCTGACGTTCCACAATTTCTACTATCTTCTCGTCGAGCAGACCCAGGCGAAACAGGCAATCCTCAACACCTTCGTCTATTCGGCGGTGACGGCATTCGCCGCGATCAGCCTGTCATTGGCAATCGCCTATGTGGTCAGCCGAAAACTGGTGCCCTGGAGCAATGTGCTGGCTTTTCTCTGTGTGGCTCCGTTCGTGGTTCCCGGCATTGTGCTTGCGATCGGTTTCTATGCCGCATACGCCCCGCCTCCGCTTGCGCTCTACGGGACCGCGACCATCCTGATCCTGGGTTTCACCACCCGCTTTTTGCCGATCGCCTACACATCAAGTGCGGCAGGGCTCCGCAGCATCAATCCGGAAATGGAAGAGGCGGTGAGAATTCTCGGCGGCGGCCGGCTTTTGGCAATTCGAAAGGTGCTGATCCCGCTTCTGAAGAAAAGTCTCGCCGGCGCCTGGATCCTGGTCTTCATTCCGGCGACGCGGGAACTGTCCTCGGCGATCTTCCTGGTTGGGCCCAACACGCGGGTTATTTCGGTGATGCTGTTCGACCTGTCGGAGGAAGGCAATTTCGAGGTGCTGTCGGCGCTTGGCGTCATCTTGCTGATCGCGACGGTGGCGATCGCCGGCATCGGATCCAAAGTGATCGGACGCGATTTCATGCTGCGGAGAGATAGTTGAGCAGGCTCAAACTAAGCGGCGTCAGCAAACGCTACGGCGATTTTTTCGCCGTCGACAGCATCAATCTCGAGCTGCAAAACGGGGAATTCGTCTCGCTGCTGGGGCCTTCCGGTTGCGGCAAGACCACGACCTTGCGGATGATCGCCGGCTTCGTCGACCCGACTGCCGGCGTCATCGAGATGGACGGTCAGGTTCTCTCCTCGCCTGCAGGCTCGGTCCCGCCGGACCGGCGTCAGATGTCGATGATCTTTCAGAGTTACGCCATCTGGCCGAACATGACGGTCCAGCAAAACGTCGCGTTCGGACTGGAGCTGCGGCGGATGCCGAACGCCGAGGTCAAACGTCGCGTCGGAGAAATGCTGGAAGTCGTGCATATGAACCATCTTGCCGACCGCTACCCTGCCGAACTCAGCGGCGGCCAGCAACAGCGGGTGGCGCTGGCCCGCGCCATCGTTATCCGGCCCTCGGTGCTGCTGCTGGACGAGCCCTTGTCCAATCTGGACGCGACCTTGCGGGAGGAAATGCGTTTTGAAATCCGGCGCCTGCATGACGAATTTCGCGTGACCACCGTTTACGTCACGCACGACCAGGCCGAGGCGATGGTGACCTCAGATCGAATTGCCGTCATGAATCATGGCCGCATCGAGCAGGTCGATCATCCGCGCGCGCTCTATAACAAGCCGAGGACGCGTTTCGTGGCGGGCTTCATCGGACGCACCAATTTCATCGAGGGTACCAGCGACGGCCACCAGATTTCGTTCGACGGCTTTGCGCTGCCGCGCGCCGCGTTTGGGCGAGATGTGCCTTCGCAGGGCAAGGCGGTGTTTTCGGTACGGCCGCACAGCATGCGGCTTTCGGACGGGCCGCCGACGCGCGGGACGGCTGCGCCTCGGTCGGAGTCGTCGTTCTCGAGCGGGCGTTTCTTGGCGAGCACTGGGATTATGTTGTAAAGCCGCGCGAAGGCGCGCTGACGCTCAAGGTTACGACCTCACCGCTCGACGATTTCCCGATCGGCGCCACGGCCTGGCTGGAGTTTGAGCCGCGTCAGATGGCGTCGATCGAATGAATTTCGGCAACCTGAAAAAAGTGAACTGGAGCCAACCGTATGTCTTTCACTCCCGCCTCGAAGGCGCTCGCCCGTTTCAAAGTGCTCGATCTCACGCGGGTGCGGGCGGGACCGACGGCAGCACGGCAATTGGCCGACTGGGGCGCCGATGTCATCAAGATCGAACTTCCGCGAGGTCTCGACGAGAGCGAAATGGGCGGACCGCGGCACGGACCCGATTTCCAGAACCTGCATCGCAACAAGCGAAGCCTTACGCTCAATTTGAAGGAAGCCGACGGCATCGCCATCTTCAAACGGATGGTGGAGACCGCCGATGTCGTGATCGAAAACTACCGGCCGGACGTGAAATTTCGCCTCGGGATCGATTACGAGAGCGTTCGCTCCATCAACAAGCGCATCGTCTATGGCTCTATTTCCGGCTTCGGCGAGGACGGACCCTATCGCGAGCGTCCGGGTTTCGACCAAATCGCCCAGGGCATGGGCGGGTTGATGTCGATCACGGGCCTTCCGGGTCAAGGCCCGGTGCGCGTCGGTATTCCTGTCGCCGATCTCGGCGCCGGCATTTTCTGCGCGATGGGAATTCTGGTCGCGTTGCTGGAACGCGAGGTTTCCGGCGAGGGGCAGTGGGTGCAGTCGTCGCTGCTCGGCGCACAAATCTCGCTGCTGGATTTCCAGGCGGCGCGCTGGCTGATCGCAAAGGACGTGCCGGGCCAGGCCGGCAACGACCACCCGACCAGCATCCCGACCGGCGTGTTTCCCACCCGCGATGGCCACATCAATATCGCAGCCGCGGGCAAGCAGATCTTTGCACGGTTTTGCCAGAGCCTCGATCTGGCTTATCTGCTCGAAGATCCGCTTTTTGCCGAACGAAGCGTCGCGCTCCAAGAACCGGATCGCCATCAATCAGATTATCTCCGACGTCACCAGGCAACGGTCGAGCAGTGAGTTGATTGCGAAGCTGAATAAAGCCGGCGTGCCCTGCGGCCCGATCAATCGGATGGACGAGGTTTTTGCCGACCCGCAAGTCCAGCACCTCGGCATGGCCGCGGCCGTGCGGCATGGATCTCTGGGTGAGATCGAGGTCGTCAATCAACCCGTCAAGCTTAGCCGCACCCCGAGCGGAATTGCGCATCCGACGCCTGAAAAAGGCGAGCATACCGAGGAAGTGCTGAAAGAATACGGCTATGACGACAAATCGATCGCCGAATTTCGCGCCCGAAAGATTGTCTAGATCAGGCGCGTTTCGATCATTACGATGGCGAGCAACAACACAGGCAGGAGAACCCGATGAAGACCACTACCGAGCGGATGATCGCAAAAAAGGATGGACCGATCGGCTGGATGCAGTTCAACAATCCCGCGCGGCACAATGCCGTGTCCGTCGATATGTGGAAGTCGGTCCCGGAAATCATGGCCGAATTTGAAAAGGATGACGAAATCCGGGTGGTGGTCCTGAGCGGTGCCGGCGGCAAGGCGTTCATTTCCGGCGCCGACATTTCGGAATTCGCCGAGAAGCGTTCGTCACGCGAAAACGTACTGGAATACAACAGGATTTCGGCACAGGCGAACGCCGCCATCATCGAGTTTCCCAAGCCGACCATCGCGATGATCCAGGGCTATTGCATCGGCGGCGGGCTGAGCGTGGCGCTGTGCTGCGACCTTCGCCTCGCCGCGGAAAATGCCAGCTTCGCGGTGCCCGCCGCCAAACTTGGCCTCGGTTATGGCTATGACGGCATCAAGCGTCTCGTCGACGTCGTTGGCCCATCATTCGCCAAGGAGATCTTTTATACCGCACGACAATTCGACTCGACGGAAGCCTTAACCATGGGGCTGGTCAATCGCGTGGTCCCGACCCCAGGCATCGAAACCTATGTGCGCGACTATGCGGGGAGGATCGGCGGCAATGCGCCCATGACGATCAATTCGGTCAAGCTCTGCGTCAATGAAGCCACCAAGGACCCCGACAAACGTAATCTTGCCGCGGCGCAAGTGGCGGTCGATGCCTGTTTCGCCTCAGCCGACTACGTTGAAGGACGAACCGCGTTCATCGAGAAACGCAAACCGGCTTTTCGCGGGCGGTAGTACTCAAGGCAAAGAGGCTGCGTCATGCATTTGCGATTTCCAATAAAAAAGCCGTCAGCAATGTGCGGGGCCGCGGGTTAGCGTGGCTCGTGGTACGAGTTACTTTAGGGACCAAAATGACCGGCGACCAATCCAGGCAACTCAAGCTCGGCGACCGCGTTTGCTGGAACGCCGACAAGAACGATCAGGGCACGATCACTGAAAAAAATTGGGCGGGCGTAACCGTCAAATGGGATAATCGCGGCGAACAGTCCATTCTTCACAACGATATGGTGCAAGTCGAGCGTGTGCCGGTGAAGGGTTGACGAATTGCTTATTTGTGCAAATCGCCATCGATAGTATTCGGACCCATCGCCATTGGACCGGCGTGCATCGGGTTCTTTTGAAAGCGAGACGCAATTTCGCGGTGAGCAAGATCGCTCCAGCGATCCGCTTCGCCCAGCCACTTCCAACTGTGCGCGCGGTCTGATATGGCCCGCTGTCGGCACAACGATTCTATTTCGCGATATCCTGCTAAGTTGCTCATGGCAAACAAACTCCCTGGAGTTGGTTTATCATCGCCTTGCAGGTTATTGTTTCTGTGTGACCCTTTCGCGTCAGTGGTGCGTTTTATCGAAGAAGCGACAGTCGACCTGACGTGTTGCGGCTCGCATCATACCTCGATGCGAAAGCAGCAATGGTGTGACGCGAGTTTCGTCAATGAAGCACCCGGGGATCCCGACAAACGTAATCTTGCCGCGGCGCAAGTCGCGGTCGATGCCTGTTTCGCGTCAGCCGACTACGTTGAAGGCCGAACCGCGTTTATCGAGAAACGAAAACCCACCTTTCGCGGCCGGTGACGTAACGAGATCGCATGACTGCCGGGCGGCCGACGGACGCCTTGGGATCAATCCTTGACAGTGCCTCGCGCCAGTGCCCGAATCAGGAATAGACCTGTCGTGATCGTTGGCCCCTGCGTGAGCGCAACTGCGCTCATCGCCGAGCTTCCCCCTTTACTCGGACGACCGAATCCGCATGTCTGTTCCCGTCGTCGCCTCAGCCACTAACCGGGAGTCCGACATCGCTGCCAACGCGCTCTCCGTCCTGAATCACGTGTTCGGCCTGCCCGGCTTTCGGGGCGCGCAGCAAGAGATCGTCAGGCATGTCACGGACGGCGGCAATTGCCTGGTGCTGATGCCGACCGGCGGCGGCAAGTCGCTGTGCTATCAATTGCCAGCACTGTTGCGAAAAGGCTGCGGCATCGTGGTGTCGCCGCTGATCGCGCTGATGCGCGACCAGGTCGCCGGCCTGATCGAGGCCGGCGTCAAGGCGGCGGTGCTGAATTCCACATTGTCGTTTGACGAAGCCTCCGCGGTCGAGGCGCGGCTGCTCGCGGGCGATCTCGATCTGCTCTACGTCGCGCCGGAGCGGCTGTTGACCCCGCGCTGCCTCGCCATGCTCGGCCGCGCCGACATCGCCTTGTTTGCGATCGACGAGGCGCATTGCGTGTCGCAATGGGGGCACGACTTTCGCCCGGAATATATCGGCCTGTCTGTCATATCCGAGCGTTTTCCGGAGGTGCCGCGCATCGCACTGACCGCCACCGCCGATGACCTCACCCGCCGGGAGATCATCGACCGGCTCGGGCTTGCCGGCGCCCCACAATTTGTTGCGAGTTTCGATCGCCCGAACATCAGATATGAAATCGTCGACAAGCAAAACGCGCCGGCGCAGCTGAAAACCTTCATCGCCGAGCGTCATGCCGGCGACGCCGGCATCGTCTACTGCCTGTCGCGCGCCAAGGTCGAAGACACCGCGGCCGCGCTGAGCAAGGCCGGCGTCGACGCGCTGCCCTATCACGCAGGGCTCGACGCCGCCATGCGCGCCCGCAACCAGGATCGCTTCATCAACGAGGACGGCGTCGTGATCGTCGCCACGATCGCGTTCGGCATGGGCATCGACAAATCCGACGTGCGTTTCGTCGCGCATCTCGATTTGCCGAAAAGCATCGAGGCCTATTATCAGGAGACCGGGCGCGCGGGGCGCGACGGCAAGCCGTCCAGCGCCTGGATGGCGTATGGCCTGTCCGATATCGTGCAGCAGCGCCGCATGATCGAGGAATCCTCTGGCGCGGAAGCGTTCAAGCGGGTGTCGATCGGCAAGCTGGAGGCGCTTGTCGCTCTGGCCGAAACCGCCAACTGCCGGCGCAGCCGCCTGCTCGGATATTTCGGTGAGACGCTTGCCGCCGCCAAATGCGGCAATTGCGACAACTGCCTGTCGCCGCCGCAGCTGCGCGATGGCAAGGTGATCGCGCAAAAACTGTTGTCCTGCGCCTATCGCACCGGCCAGCGTTTTGGGGCGATGCACCTGATCGATGTGCTGGTCGGCCGCATGACCGAGCGCGTCAAGCAATTCGGCCATGACAAGATATCGGTGTTCGGCATCGGCCGCGAACTCAATGAAAGGCAGTGGCGCGCCGCCCTGCGCCAGCTGGTGGCGATCGGCCATCTTGCGCCCGACAGCGAGGCCTTCGGCGCGTTGAAGCTGACGGGCACCGCGCGCGGCGTATTGAAAGGCGAGACCGAGGTGATGCTGCGCGAGGAGGCCGCCGGCTCCCGTATTCGCGCCAGCCGAACCCGATCACGGCGCGGCGATATTGCGCCCCGACCTATTGGACAGGGTGAAACCGGCAATCCTGCGCTGGTCGCCGCGCTCAGGGCGTGGCGTTCGGAAGTGGCGCGCAAGCGCGGCGTGCCGGCCTATGTCGTGCTGCACGACACCACGATCGACGGCATCGCGACCTCGCGCCCGACGACATCGGAGCAACTCCGCGGCATCCCCGGCATCGGCGACAAGAAGCTCGAACATTACGGCGACGAGTTGATCGCGCTGGTGCAGGCCAGTCGCGCCGAAGCGTGAGCGAAGGCGGGTGGCGGAGGGGTGAGCGGGCTCACTGCGCCGAAGCGCAAGGCAGGCGGACGGAGCGATAGCGAACTGGGATCGAACCTTCTCCGCGAAATTCGCATAAAAAGCGTTGGTCTGCTTGCTCAGCGGGCGCGCGAAACTCGCCACCAACCCTCTCGCGCCAAGCAGGCTAGCTACGCGTCAATTGGACGGGCGCGACCGGCCCAGAACGGACACTCAGGACAGGCCTCGCCTTCCGGATAGTCGATTCCCTCTTCGTGCGGGCACCCCATCATTTCCTTGGTCATAGCAACCGTATGCACCTCATGGCCTCGAAGGAACAAGGCAATTTCCTCGAATATTGCCGCATCGTTCCGGACATCGCCGCTCTCGGCGAACCACCTCTGCAACGCCGCCGGTTCGGTGTCCGGCGCCACGATGACGGCGACAGCCACCTTGCTGGCACGCTGATCGTCCGGTCCATAGAAGGCGATGGTGCCGACCGGATAACCGCGAAAGCCCAGTTTGCTCTTTTTGTCTAGCCACTTCCGTGGCTGCCAGCCCAGCTTCATCGAGATCCCTCACCCGGTGTCAACAGCTTCATGAAATTGCGCTTCGCCTTGTGACGATTTCTCAGATCATCGAGATAGGCGGCGTGTTGCGCGGTCTCGCCAAGGCCTTCCCGCAAGACTCGCATGCGTCCCACAATTTGGCAGGCGTGTTCGTAATTGACTGGGCCGCCAACACGGACCCTTCGTTCAACACGATCGGCATAGACCTTCAACGCTTCGGCGGGATGGCTCTGTTCACTCGCTTCGGCAAGCTGCTCGAGCAGGTATTCGTTGCAGCCATGATCGTTGACAACCATCCACGCCTCCGTCAGCAGTCCTTCCGCCATCGCCATTTGAACGAAAAGTTCGGCCGGCGACGACCATCGCATAGCCGATCGCCCCGTTGGTTTTTCGACCTGGGCCCGCAGCCAGGCGAGGGCCCTGTCGCGAACGGCATCCGCCAGCATCCGATCGGCGCCCGCCGCGGATTTGAGCCGCTCGTAAAGCTGGATGCTCGGACGCCGCTCGAACGCCTGCCACAGCAGTTTGTCGGCATCCTCCCCGCGCCCGATCCGCCTGTAAAGATCGCTCGCAAAGAAGATCAGGCGCTCGTCGGGGGTGTCCTCGAATTGCCACAGTCCCTCCTCGGCCCATTTCAGCGCCTCCGGCTCGCGCCCGTGGTCGAGGCATAGCTGTGCAATGCCGAGATAGTCATACGCGGTCGATAAGTCCCTGGCCCGGATGGCGATGGCGCCATCAATGTCTCCCTCCCGTTCGGCAAAGCGTTCAAGGATGGCTGCGAGCGCATAGCGCGCACCGAACTGATCGTCCTGCCCTTGCCGCCCGGTCGCCCGCCGCGGCTTTATTTTCTTCCATGCTTCGCTCGCAAGCCTGCGATATTCGGCAAGTCCGACGTCCCCCAGGATATCCTCGTAGGCCTCGCTCGCCCCATGAAAAAACTCCCAGTCCGAGTCTACCTCGCGCGCGAACAAGGCCCGCGCAAGTGCGACGGGATCGGGCTTTGCCTCGCGGCAAGCCGCGCGATGGATTTCGCAGGCTTTGGCGTACACTTCTCCGCCTCCACCGTCAGAGTCGTCGATATCGCCGAGCGCTTCATCCATCCGCGCGAAGAAATGATCGAGCAGTTGCAAGACCACTGCCGCTCGGCCACTTTCAACCAGCCCCGCGATCCGGTCGAGCAAAGTGTCGATCCCCTGCACCCAGTCACGCGTCTTGCGGTATTCGACATAGCCATGGGTGCGGGTGGCCCCGGTGATAGCCTTCTTGAATTGCGCAAGCAGGGTCTTGTCGTCGGCAGCGGCCGCAACAGCAGAAAGCTCCAACTCCTTCAGCAATGAGGGATCGCGCTCGGCAAGGCCGACAACCATTTCGACGAGCCCCTCGACGCCCTTGGCGCGGAGATGCTCGCGAATTTTGGCGAAGCGACTCGAAGCTTGTTCCAGCGCCCCTGGCCCGAGGCTATTTGCGGCGAGCGCGGTTGCCACCAGGTGCTTGCAAAAACCCCAATCGGAAAACGCCGGGCAGGAGCACCCTCCGGAGAATTTCTTCCCCGCCCCGACCAGTTCGCAACGGTACACCTCCGAGCCGATGACTCTCGCCAGAACGCGAGTCCTCTCAAACGTAATGATCTCGACTTGCCCGTCTTCATGATACGCGACACCGCGCGCGAAGACTTTTTCGCCGGCAACGTCACGCAATGCGGCGACGTCGAACCTTTCGGAACCGGCGGCTGACTCGATCGTGTTTGCAGAGCGCTTCGGATTTCTCGTCATCGGCGTGGACTTTGAGAACTCAAGACATGTCATTCAAAGAGGATGAAGGTGCCCATCCCGTTCGGAGAAGGGACGACTGCGCGCGAACCCAACTCGGCGCCCACACCCGTTTCTTCTTGCGCATACTGTTGGTCAACACATCGTCGCCCGATAAGCCGCCTAGGGGATTTTCTGTCCGGCGCTGACGGCGGCACGCAACTGCTTCGCCAGCGCCTGCAGGAGCTTCCATCCGATGGTTCCGTTCCTTTCGACAAGCGGGCGGAATTCCCAGAACGTCAGCCCATAGCAGATCAGGTCGGTTGTCGCGGTCACGGTGGCCGAGCGGGGACCGCCGTCGATCAGGGCGACCTCGCCGAAGTAGTCGCCCGGGCCGAGGGTGGCGAGTTCGACGCCCTTGCTCGAGACCATGGCCTGCCCGGAGTCGATGATGAAGAAGGCGGCGCCCCCGGAGCCCTCCATGATGACGGTCTCGCCCTTCGCGAAGCGGCGTTCCTTGAGCAGGCGACGGATCTGTTCGGCCTGCCTGCGGTCCATGCCGGCGAAGAGCTCGACGCGCTGGAGGGCGGCAACGGGGTCGCGCGGGACGCCGGGCGGTGCCCCGCTGTGCGCCTTGCCGGTCGTGATCGCGCGGCACTGCAGGAGGTAGAGCATCCCATCCTGGAACGCCCATTCGATATCGCGGCGCGGGCCGTAGACCTTCTCGCACCGCAGAGCGAGCTCGCCCAGGGCGGCGAGCTGGACGTCGTCGAGCGAGAGCTGATTGACCTGCGCCGGTGGCACTTGCTGTTCGAAGGTGCCCCCGTTTGGGAGCGAGCGAATCGCGATGCGCTTGCGCCCGGCCTTGCGTCCCAGCACCTCACCGGAGCGATCGACGCGGAATTGGTCGGGGACGACGAGGCCGGCGACCACGGCCTCACCGAGGCCCCAGCTCGCTTCGATCAAGCGCTCATCGGCGCCGGTGACCGGGTGCTCGGTGAACATGACACCGGCGACGGCGGGGTTGAGCAGCGTCTGGATGATGACGCCAACGCTCGGCCGGGTGAACAGGCCGACACGCTGGCGGTAGGTGATCGCCGAGTCGGAGTTCGCAGACCACCACACTTCGCGGACGGCGCCGGGGACATCGACCGCCGAATGGACGTTGAGCACGGTGAGGTGCTGCCCGGCGAAGCTGGCCGCCGCGCCGTCTTCGTCGACGGCAGACGATCGGACGGCAAACGGAGCCGACAAGGCAGCGATGGCTTTCGCCACCTTTTCAATCGCCTTGTCATCCTCCGAGGCGACGGCCTCGACCAGGTCGCCCGAGAGCGCCACGCCGGGCGGGACCGGAAGGCCCTGGCGCGCGGCATCGCCGAGCCCCACCGCCTTCGACCCATAAAGCGATGTCTCGCGCGCCTTGGTGAAGGGGACGACCTTCTTCACCCGAGCACCGTGACCTCGCCGGCATCTCCATCGACGCGGACAAGAACTCCATTGGCGATGCGCCCGGTCGCCTCGCGGGTGCCAACGACTCCCGGGATGCCGTATTCGCGCGAGACGATGGCGGCGTGCGAAAGCAGGCCTCCGTTGTCGGTGACGATCCCGCCAAGCAGCGGCAGGAGGATGTTGAAGGCCTCGGTCGTCGACTCCGTGACCAGCACGTCGCCCTTGGCGATCTGGCCGAACTCGGAGGGCCCGGAGACGCGGCGGGCGGGCCCTTCATAGACGCCCTTGCTCGCCGCAATGCCATAGAGGACCTTTTCCTCATTCTGGGCCTGCGAGCTGCCGAACAGGTGACCCAGGGCGATGAAGATCGCGCGCATGACGCGGCCGGCCGATGGCGGCAAGCCCGCAAGGTCAGGCGGGGGCGGCGCCGGCGGGCCCAGTGAGGGTGGGACGTCTTTGGCAGTGTAGGTCGCGCGGTATTCGGCGCGGCTGGCAAGCTCATCCGCTGACGGGCCACCGGTGCCGGCAACGAGCGCGCACATCTCATCCAGGCTGGCGTCCAGCATCTGATAGGGGGTGGCGAGGCGACCACGACCCGCGACGCGCCGGCCAGCCGCAAGGGCGGCGCGCCGCATGATACCCGCTGCCCAGATGTCGCTGTAGACGCCGCGCTCGTCGCGGAGGCGGTAGGTGAGGCGGGCCTCGCCGAGCAATTCGTCAAACTCGTCCCGGTGCGCCGCGGGAATCAAGGCGCGAACTTCGGCAATGCGGGCATCGATGTCCGAGGCGACCTGAGCTTCTCCGGAGACGGATATGCGGATGGCCCTGAGGAGCGCGTCCGGCAATTCGAGCGCCGAGGGCTCGGCGATGTCGAAGCCGTCTATCAGGCGGTTGCCGACCAGATCGAGGTAGCCGGAGACGGCCGCGCCCGATTCGCCACCCTGCGAACGCAGGCTCGCGAGCACCTGCGCGGGGTCGCCGTCAGTTTCGAGCAGTTTCCGGGCAGAGGGGTCCTCGGCGAACGCCTTCTTCAGTCGCTCCATCTCGTCGGACCCACCCGCTGACACCACGGCCGAACCGCGCATCAGTCCCAACAGCTCGGACGGGGGCAGGCCCGTCCAGTCCCCAACGTGCGCGAGGAAGTCCCCGGTCGGCAGCACGGCACCGGCGGTAAAGCGCATGTGCTGGGCTATCATGGCCGAATGGTGGTCGCGGCAGCGCCTCAGATAGGCGACCAGTTCCGTGTCGGAGAGGTGGTCCGGATCGATCGCCTGCAGCTCCCGGTGCATGGCAATGGCGGATGGTTTGCAGTTTTCGTCCCAGTCGCGAAGCTGCTCCCGCCACAGCTTCTGCGCGAAGACTTGTTCAGCGCGCTGAATGCGCTGGGGGATTTCCGCTTCAGGAGCCGGCAGCACCTGATTGTAGCCGAAGCCCTGCACGTAACTTATCTGGAGACCGTCGATCAGCATCCCATAGAAGCGCGCGAAGTCGTTGGTGCCCCTTTTGAAAGATGCGGGATGGGTCTCCTGGAAGTAGCGCGTCATCGGGCGCGGGAAATGCACGGGGTCCTGCTCCCACGGTCCCGGCCCTGGCGGGTCAAGGCGGAGTCTGGTCGAGTTGTCGGACGCAGTCATGGCGATTCCTGTCTGGGACGGCCCGCGGCTCATCTCGGGTCGTCGCTAGCGATTACTCCGGCCTCGAAGAAAACTAATCCGACACTCCCCGGACGAACTCTCGGAACGGCGCGAAGGCTAGCACTATGCTGGTTTCCCGTGAAGCTTGCGCGGCCTGCGATCCTTCCGGCTTTGCGCCCGTCGGCAACTGGCGTGGAACCTCTACATAGGCCGAGTTTGTTCGTTCGTGGCGAGATGCGGAATCTGTTTTACTTTCTAAAGCCGCCTCCTTTCTTGGCACGGGCTGGCGGTTGTGCCACCCTAAGGCATGGGCATATTGCAACGAGAAAGCTTGCTCCAGGGAGAGACCGCCTTGTACCGCCACATCGTTTTTCTATGTTCGATCGTGATCGCCGTACTGAGCGCACCGTCGGCTCGCGCGGCAAACTCCGAACGGTGCCAGGAGTTAGCTCGCCGGCTTGAAATTACCAAATCGCAAATCACTGCGATCGAAGTGTCGCTGACACTGTTTTCGGCCGTTGACGGCAATTGCATCGCTTTGGCGACCGAACTGCTCGACCATGGCGCATCGGTCGACGCGCGCGACCGGTTTGGCGCCCGGCCACTCAGCCATGCCGCAAGATTCGGCCATCTCGCGATGGTTGATCTCCTGCTGGCGCGCGGCGCGCCGCTCAACGCCCGGAATCTTGCCGGCGCCACCGCGCTATTTTTTGCCGTTGAGGGCAACCATACCCCGGTCGCGCAGCGGCTTATCGAGCGTGGCGCCGATGTGAATCTCGCCGGGCGCAGTGGGGTCACTCCAGTTGCCGCCGCCGCGTACAGGGGCAACAACACCATTGTCGAAGATCTGCTCGCCCACGACGCTGACGATCGAGTGCCTGATCAGACTGGCAAGCCGCCGATCGTCTATGCGGCGGCTGGCGCACGGTTTGACATCGTGAAGCGGTTGCTGGCGCGAAATCTCGATATCAATTCTCGCTACCCCAATGAACTCACCCTGCTGATGTGGGCGTCGGGTCCGGATGAAAAGGCCTCAGAAACCGAGGCGATCAAGGTTGTTTCATATCTGCTGGACGCAGGCGCGCATATCGATGATCGGGATGCCCGCGGCCGCACGGCTCTTATGATTGCGGCCGAAGGCGGCCGTGCGGAGATCGCCAGTTTATTGCTTGCACGAGGCGCCGATCCATCTCTCAAGGATAAGGCCGGAAAAAGTGCCGCAGACCTTACGGTGCTATCTTCGTTGCGCCAACGGCTGACGCTACCCTAAGACGGCTCAGAGACCGGAGAGATATTCCGCCAGCGCCGCAAGGTCTTGGGGATCGGTAGCCAGCATCAAGTCGGACATGCCAGGATTATTGCCGCGCGCGCGCGAACGAAAATCATCCATTGTTTTCGTCAGATATTGCCTACTCATGCCCGCTAAACGCGGCACAGTTCCGTCGCCCTGAAATTGATCCAGATGGCAGCCGGTACAGCCGACCGAGCTATTGGCGCGCAAGGCCCGACCTGCAATTTCCTTTGGCGCGCGGGGTTGACCAAGATCAGGCCATGGCTTTTTCGAGAAATATTCCGCGATCGCCAGCATGTCCTCACGTTCCATCGATGACGCGATCGGCTGCATGATATCATTCTTGCGGTCGCCGCGCTTGAAATCGCGCAGCTGTATGTAGACATAGCCCTGTTGTTGTCCCCAGATGGCAGGAATGGTCTTGTCGATCGGCTTGCCGTCCTCGCCATGGCAGCCGGCGCAGGCCTGAGCCTTTTCTTCAATATTTTGCGCGTTCGCGGGCCCGGCGCAGACGCCGAAAGCGATGGCGAGCGCAACAGCGCCAGAAATGCACCAGTTCAGTTTGCCGTACATCAATCCATTCCAATGAGACTACCAATAAAAGCGGGACCGCAACGGGTCCCGCTTCACTGTTCGATGGTCGCTTATGCGTTCAATTGAGCGAGAAAGCGATGATATTGTTGCCGCGGCGGAAGTCGATTTGAGTGTTACCTCCCGCGCCTACCACGACATATTGCTTTCCGTCGACCATGTAGGTGGAGGGCGGCGCATTGACGCCGGCTCCGGCGCGGAAGCTCCACAATTCCTTGCCGTTGGACGAATTGTAAGCGGCGAACTTGCCGTTGCCCTCGCCCGTGAAAACAAGGCCGCCTGCAGTGGCCAGAATGCCGCCGATCATCGGTTCTGGTGTCTTGACCTGCCATTTTATCTTGCCGGTATTGTAGTCGACGGCGGTAATATTGCCTGCCTGCGCTTCGCCCGGAATGACCTTGAAGGCGCCGCCGAGCCACAACTTACCATTCGGATAGGGAGTATTCTCGACATGGTAGGTCATGGGCTGATGCAGGTTGATCGCGTAAGCGAGTCCCTGCGATGGGTCGGTGGCGATCGGTGACCATTCGACGCCGCCGTTTGCGCCGGGCAGCATTCGTGCACCTTCTTTCGTCGGTAGCACCCACATGTTCTCCTGCGCCACCATGGCCTCGGAGAAACGGATCAGGCTGCAATCCTTGCGGTCGTGAACGTAGATGTGACCGGTTTTGCCGGCGTGGATTACGCCCGGGATGACCTTGCCAGCCTTTGTCCTTTACGTCCAACAGAACTGGCGGGCTTGCGGCATCCAGGTCCCACACGTCATGGGCAATATACTGAAAGTGACATAGGTATTTGCCCGTGTCGAGATCAAGCGAAACCAACGAGTTTGTATAGAGGTTGTCGCCGGGGCGATTCGATCCATCGAGATCGGGCGATGGATTGCCAACGACAAAATAGATTCGGTTCGTCGCTAAATCGATCGCAGGATTTTGCCACACACCGCCGCCCAGCCTCTGGTAGGGGTCGCCGGTTTTGGCGAGTTGATCCTTTTCAGCCTGGATATCGCGGTGCATGTCTCGGCCGGTGGCGTCTTTCGTCGCCCAGACGCCGACCGTATTTTCCGGTATTGTATTGAACGTCCAAAGCAACTTGCCGGTCTTGGCATCGTAGGCCTTCACAAAGCCCCGGACGCCATATTCGCCGCCGTTCGTCCCGATCAGAACCTTATCCTTAATCACCGTTGAGCCATCGTCTCGCTATATCCGACTCCGATCCGCGATTCGCTTGCCAAACGACATCGCCGGTTTTGCATTCAGTGCCCAAGCTGAATCAAGCGTGGCGAGATACGAGATCGCCGAGACCTGGACACGCACGATTCGGACCACGCAGTAAGTCGTCACCGACCCATCTTGTGTAGTAGTGCCAAATTTCTGCGCGGTCTTGATCGAGGCGTAAACATGACTAACTACGTCGTACATACATGACGCCGTCAGACAATGCGAAGTCTCAAGCAATTCCTTACTCGTTCTAAAATCCAGCACGTGGAGGTTCTTCACATTGTCGCGCCATTTCCGATTGGATCGGTAGCCAGCATCAAGTCGGACATGCCAGGATTATTGCCACGCGCGCGCGAACGAAAATCATCCATTGTTTTCGTCAGATATTGCCTACTCATGCCCGCTAAACGCGGCACAGTTCCGTCGCCCTGAAATTGATCCAGATGGCAGCCGGTACAGCCGACCGAGCTATTGGCGCGCAAGGCCTGACCTGCAATTTCCTTTGGCGCGCGGGGTTGACCAAGATCAGGCCATGGCTTTTTCGAGAAATATTCCGCGATCGCCAGCATGTCCTCACGTTCCATCGATGACGCGATCGGCTGCATGATGTCATTCTTGCGGTCGCCGCGCTTGAAATCGCGCAGCTGTATGTAGACATAGCCCTGTTGTTGTCCCCAGATGGCAGGAATGGTCTTGTCGATCGGCTTGCCGTCCTCGCCATGGCAGCCGGCGCAGGCCTGAGCCTTTTCTTCAATATTTTGCGCGTTCGCGGGCACGGCGCAGACGCCGAAAGCGATGGCGAGCGCAACAGCGCCAGAAATGCACCAGTTCGGTTTGCCGTACATCAATCCATTCCAATGAGACTACCAATAAAAGCGGGACCGCAACGGGTCCCGCTTCACTGTTCGATGATCGCTTATGCGTTCAATTGAGCGAGAAAGCGATGATATTGTTGCCGCGGCGGAAGTCGATTTGAGTGTTACCTCCCGCGCCTACCACGACATATTGCTTTCCGTCGATCATGTAGGTGGAGGGCGGCGCATTGACGCCGGCTCCGGCGCGGAAGCTCCACAATTCCTTGCCGTTGGACGAATTGTAAGCGGCGAACTTGCCGTTGCCCTCGCCCGTGAAAACAAGGCCGCCTGCAGTGGCCAGAATGCCGCCGATCATCGGTTCTGGCGTCTTGACCTGCCATTTTATCTTGCCGGTATTGTAGTCGACGGCGGTAATATTGCCTGCCTGCGCTTCGCCCGGAATGACCTTGAAGGCGCCGCCGAGCCACAACTTACCATTCGGATAGGGAGTATTCTCGACATGGTAGGTCATGGGCTGATGCAGGTTGATCGCGTAAGCGAGTCCCTGCGATGGGTCGGTGGCGATCGGTGACCATTCGACGCCGCCGTTTGCGCCGGGCAGCATTCGTGCACCTTCTTTGGTCGGTAGCACCCACATGTTCTCCTGCGCCACCATGGCCTCGGAGAAACGGATCAGGCTGCAATCCTTGCGGTCGTGAACGTAGATGTGACCGGTTTTGCCGGCGTGGATTACGCCCGGGATGACCTTGCCGCCTTTGTCCTTTACGTCCAACAGAACTGGCGGGCTTGCGGCATCCAGGTCCCACACGTCATGGGCAATATACTGAAAGTGACATAGGTATTTGCCCGTGTCGAGATCAAGCGAAACCAACGAGTTTGTATAGAGGTTGTCGCCGGGGCGATTCGATCCATCGAGATCGGGCGATGGATTGCCAACGACAAAATAGATTCGGTTCGTCGCTAAATCGATCGCAGGATTTTGCCACACACCGCCGCCCAGCCTCTGGTAGGGGTCGCCGGTTTTGGCGAGTTGATCCTTTTCAGCCTGGATATCGCGGTGCATGTCTCGGCCGGTGGCGTCTTTCGTCGCCCAGACGCCGACCGTATTTTCCGGTATTGTATTGAACGTCCAAAGCAACTTGCCGGTCTTGGCATCGTAGGCCTTCACAAAGCCCCGGACGCCATATTCGCCGCCGTTCGTCCCGATCAGAACCTTATCCTTAATCACCGTTGGAGCCATCGTCTCGCTATATCCGAGCTCCGGATCCGCGATGTCGCTTTGCCAGACGACATCGCCGGTTTTTGCATTCAGTGCCACAAGCTTGGAATCAAGCGTGGCGAGGTAAACGAGGTCGCCGAGAACCTGGACACCGCGATTATTGGGACCACAGCAGTAAGTCGTCACCGGACCCATCTTGTGCTTGTAGTGCCAAATTTCTGCGCCGGTCTTGGGGTCGAGGGCGTAAACATGACTGAACGACGTCGTCACATACATGACGCCGTCCAGGACAATGGGCGAAGTCTCAAGCGATTCCTTGACGTCGGTCTGGAAAATCCACGCGACGTGGAGGTTCTTCACATTGTCGCGCCCGATTTGCCGGGCCGGATGAAAGCGCGTCTGCGCATAATTAACGTTGGTCAGCAGAAAATTTTTGGCGTTCTTGTCTGCCGCATTAAGCTGATCCTGAGTTACCGGAGAAACCCTCGCCTGGCTGGGTGTCTTTTTGGCTTCTTGCTTGGTCTCCTGCGCGAACGCTGGTCCGATCAAAAAGCTGGCAACTCCAGCCAAAGCGGCGGCAAAAATGGCACGTTTATCCATTTATTCCTCCCCAATTTTTATGTTTGATCTCAGCCGGCATTCCCGAATGCGAAGCCGGACCAGCCCAATTTGACCGGAGGGAACAAATTTGACAAGGCGAAAACGCCAGGCATGGTCGTGACGTATCGTCACCGCTTGCGGTCGCCTCGGCCTGCATCGCGCCGCGCTGTGAACCAATCAGAGCACCTTGGACCATCGCGACCGGTGCATCGCAGCAAACAGCAATGCGACCTCAGGCCCTGTCGACGCCCAGAGGACTTTGCGGGGCTGTTACCGCGACAAGCATGGGATTGACCTCGCCACCAAGGACACCTCGACAAGGAGAGGCCTCATTTCAGGTTAAATAGATTTCTCACTAGCCGCCCGGAAATTATATCTGCGAAGGATAACCGGGTTAGCGGAACGGTTGTTGCCGAGTTGCCACTCGCGACCGCAGGGGTACTCGCCAATGGCGGTTGATAAGCCGCAACCCTGGCCTGCTGCCGTTTAGTGATCTTCCGCTTCTTTTGATCAACGTGGGCTACCGTCGCGGGCGAGACCGCTGAGGCGTACGACTGCAGTGGTGGTGGCGACGGCTCGCTTTGAGCTGCGTCCCCGACCAGCGTCGGTGGCGGGACTATCGTCGGCTGGCTGGTATCAATGATAACACGTTCGGGAGGCTGCTGAACTGAAGCGATACGAATTACCGGCCTGTTGATTTCGTTACCGGCTGTTTCCGGCAAAGGTTTGGGCAGGCACCAATCCGCTGCAAACAGCAGGACAAGAAGTGACGCACCAACCCAGGCTATGTATCGACCGATAGGCATCATCATCTCTCGCAGCAATACTAACCTGACGAGAGCAAACGCCGTAATTCCTGACAGTTCGTAACTGAACGTGGTTACTGCCAGAATTCCGGTTGGGAGTTTCCGTCACTCGCAGCTTGTGGGCGGCTCCGAATATTAACCGCTTTTTCCCCAGTAAATGTCGTAAGCCCGATCAAAGGCGACGATCATCAAACACGTGGACCTGCCTTGGCAGGTGAACTGATGCGG
>CAVXHU010000037.1:0-316591 GCA_963761395.1 uncultured Alphaproteobacteria bacterium | reverse complement strand
ACCTGGAAGGCGCAACAAGGCCGACCTCCAAGTGAGCTCATCAACATCTTCTCGAGCGGAGCGTTCTTGCAGCAGGTACCGAAATCATCTTCAGGGGTACTCGCCGTTCCCTGGAACAGCCCGCATTGCGACTAAATCTATCACACCGCGCCGATCGGCCTCGCTTGCCTGTCGCCAGACTGCCGGTACCTGCAGATCAACCAGCGCCTCACCGAGATTCTGCGGCATATCGGTCGAAGATCATCTCGGGCGCTCTGTCAGGGATTGCGTGCCGGCGCTCGCGGACTTCGGTTGAAGAGATCGTCCGCTCGATCATGGAGACCGGAGAACCTGTGGTCGGCATCGAGGTAGCCGGGCAACGCGCCGACCAGGTGGATGAACGTTCATGGATGACGTATTGGCACCCGTTGCGCTCACCGAGCGGCGAGATCGTTGCGGTCAACGTCGCCGCCGAAGAGATCACCGAACGCAAGCGTGCCGAGCAGGAAATCCGCAACGCCAGAGACGCCGCGGAGACGGCGCTGCGACATTTGCGCGAGACGCAGGAACTCGCTGATCGAGGCCGAGAAGCTTGCGGCCCTGGGCCGATTAGTGGCGGGCGTCGCACATGAGGTCAACGGTCCTGTCGGCATCAGCCTGACTGTCGCCTCGACGCTGCATCGGAAAGCGGAGATGTTCGCCGCCAAGGCGGCGCGGGGCGACCTCAGGCGATCGAGCTTCACTGAGTTTATCGAACTGATAAACGAGGCGTCGATCCAACTTGTAGCCAATCTTGGCCGCGCAGCCGAATTGGTGCAGTCGTTCAAGCAGGTGGCCGCTGATCAACAGCAATTCAATCGCCGGACGTTCAGTCCCGGCGAACTGACGGAACAGGTTCTTTCACATCTTCAACGCGAATTGCGGAACCGCGACATCACAATCAAGCTTCAATGCGAGCGTAATCTTTCGATGGACAGTTACCCCGGGCCATTCGGGCAGGTTCTCACCAACCTTGCTTTCAATTCTATGACGCATGCTTTCCCGGCGGGGACCGGTGTCATCGATATCAAAGTGAGCGCAGCCGGAAGCGCGCACATCGAACTTGTCTTTGCCGACGATGGATGCGGAATGCCCCCGGAAATCAAGCGTCAGGCTTTCGATCCGTTCTTCACCACCCGCCGGCATCAAGGGTCGACTGGGCTTGGTCTGCACATCGTCTACAACATCGTGGTGGAGCGACTGGGTGGCCGGCTAAAACTCGAAAGCGGGCCAGGGATGGGCACGATTATTCGGTTGATTCTTCCGCCGGATTGCCCCATCGGGCCGAGGCAGCCCCGTTATGCGCTAGTTGCCTCATCACGATCTGGAATTCCACTTGCACATACACAAACTCGGCTCGCTCGAGCCTCTTGCTCACCCAGGCGAAATATTGTCGGTGCGACTTTGGGGGTGTTCCGACGGTTCGACCGCCGACAGGAATGACCGTTCATGGCACGAAACGGACCTCCCGCGATGTCCGCGGCGTGGCCTCCCGCAAGCGAAGCCGAACCGCGGCGGCGCTGACGGGAGTCATGCTCAAGCTACGCTGCCGGTTCGGCTAGGTCGCTTTAGCCAATGTCTGAGCCAATGTTGCCGACAAGTCGGTCTGACCTAACCCTCCGCTGAGGCCAGCTCCGGTGTCGGCAAAGCTTGTCGCCGCAAACTGGTTCACCAGATTCATCGGCTGTTGGCTGATGGCACTTTGCTGGACTGCGCCGGATTTGGCGACCAGACTGACATTGTCATAGAGCGCGCCGCGCCCGTCGCCAGCTTGGCTTGCGGCCTCGCGGAAGGTGAGGCGGTCTTGACCGCCGGTGCCGGTCACCGAAAAGTGGTAGGTTTTCCAGTTGCTGCCGGGCGGGACAGTGGCGACCACGTTGTCGTTCCACAAAACTTCGATCGTGCTGGTGCGCTTGCCGGAGTCGGGCCGCGACCGCGCATCGAAGGAGAGATCGTAGCTCTGCCCTGCAGTGGTCGTCACGGTCTGGTAGAGACCATCACGGGCGCCACCATAATCGAGTTCGCCAAAGTTCGACCCATCGGTGGCCTTGACCCTGTTGAGATTGTTCCACAACTCGATCGTTCCGCCGCTTATCGCCGTCCAGCCCGGTATCGAACTGAATGCGGCCCAGCTGTTCGCGGCCACGGATGGGGCTTCGAACGATCCGTTCACCAGGAGGTTCTGGCCACTCGGCGCCGGCGTCGGCGTCGTTGATCCGGGCACGGCCGTTGTGTCAGTGACGGTGAAGCTCCTCGTCCCGCTGTAAATGAACAAATTGCTGCCGGAGACAGCAGCGCCATTATAGGTAGCGCTCTCAACATAGATGTTGCGATCCGTGTCGGCCGTACCGCCCCAAAGATCATTGAGAAGCTTCACTGAAACCGTGTGGCTGCCCGCGGCCCAGTCGCCCCCGACCTGCAACGTGTCGACCACCCCGCTTCCGTGCAAGGCGCTGGCGGTCAGCGTAGCACCGATCTGCTTGCCATCGACATAGACGGCATACTGCGAATTACCCTGGTAAGCGTCCTGCGTGATCTTCAACACGAGCAAGTCGGAGCCACTGCCGATTGTGGTGTTCACACCCAATGGTGGGCTTGGGTCTACGACGGGAGGCAGTGGCGCAGGCTGCGTAGGTGGTGTTGGGGCGGGGTCCGTTGGCGAAGCCGTCAGCCAGCCACTCGTGTCGGGATAGGATAGTGAGATCGAGCCGGTCTCGTGAGTGGCGGTTTTGAATTGGGCGAAGGTTTTAGAGCCACCCCATTCGAACCTGTCTCCCCCGTCAGACAGGAAGTATTGATTGTTACTCCAGGTGTTTCCCCCGTTGAGCATGCCGGATTGGTTGTAGTCAGCGAAGCCGCCGATGTAGCCGTGCCCATCATGATCCACGATGATGTTGTCATGGATTTGGTTGCCGGTGGTCGTGTAGGTACCGTACGTGCCAGAACCTCTGTTCTGCTGTATCAGGACGATACCGTTACCGCCTCCGGTCATGTCGACCCGGTTGCCATAGACCTGCACGTTGCTGGAATTCTGGATATTGATCTCGCTGCCCCAACCCCATCCGCGCGGGTCACCGTACCCATTCCCGATGAGCGTGTTGTTGCGGATGATCGCGTCGTAACTGATCTCGTGGCTGATGCCATTGATCGTGTTGTGGACGACAAGATTGTCCTCGTAGAGCGTGTGGATATTGCTGATGTCGGTCCACAGGCCCGTACCGTTATTGTCGTGCGAGTAGTTGCCTCGCACGACCAGGTTATCTGTGTCAGCGAATTTGAATCCGCCCGCTTCCCACAGCGGATCGATGCCCGACCAGAAGCCGTTGCTTGCGAGCTCGTTGCCTTGAACGAGGATGTTATTGCCGTACCCGCCGAGCCCCATCTGGCCATTGTCATGCACGTAATTGCCGATGAACTGGCTGCCGTCATGGGCAGTGATGCCCACGGCGTAATTCAGGCGGACTTCATTGTCCCGAATGGTCCAGCCCTGGCCCCCGAGAATGGCACCGTCCTGGATCTGCGGATCATACTTCTCGATGACAAGGTTTTGCACGGTTACATTCGTGGCGCTGCCATGGAAAGCATCGGTCAGTTTGCCAGCTTCAACCGTGTGCCCCGCCGGGTTGTTGGCGATGTAGATATTGTCGGCGGCATAGTCGAAATAGAAGGTGCCAGGAACGACCTTGGAGAGAGCGTCGACCGGCTTGAGCGGGGTATTGTCGAGGAACACGGTCTCCGGATTGCCAGGCCTCTGAGTGCCCGCCACAAACTCTGCACCCGGGTTGACGCGGCCTTGCTGCGTCTGGCCCCCAATCACCCAGAGATTGCCGCTCTGAGTTCAGTTTGACAGCACAGCCGAGCCGTTGAGGATTGCTCCTTGAGCACCGATGAAGGTCTGACCGTCTTTCGGCGCCAAGGAAACGCCACGATAGACACCAGGCTCAAAATAGAATGTGGCCCCAGCAGGAGCCGCGCTCACGAGAGCCGCGATATTGTCGCCAGGATTGAGGATGATCGCTCCGGTGGGCGCTGATGTAGCCTTTGGCCCGTAAGTTCCCATTGTAAGCTCCTGTGGAATTCCCGTTGTTGTCGAGAGCTTTTTACGGGCCTGTGCTCTGATGAATTCTGTAGTTTCTTGCACGTCCCGGGCAAGCGTAGCAGTCTAGGATTTGCAGTCCGGTTTGTGCCGATGGCGAGATGAAAATGCGGCAAGACAGCAGCATCATCGCGAACCTGCTGTCGCATATCGGGCAGTCGTCGAATGCTCACATGCAGGCGCACTGACCATCCGCGGGGAATTTGGCCAGCAGCTCATCTCTATAGCGTGCGCCGAGGCGCTCACAGCTAGAGCAGAAAAAACACTCCGGGCCACTTGATCGCCCAAACCCTAAGTTAGGCCGCGTTAGCTGGCGGCCTCCTTCATTTCGAGCTGGCGCTCAATGTCGCCTATTGGCACCTTTAAGACATGCCGCGATGTCCGCTATTCGGTCGCTATCAGGGGGGAAGCGGACATGACTCGGACATCGTCAAACCGACGCGATTGACCCAACTCAGACCTGCCGGTCCTCCGCTTGAATGTCGGCTCTTCGGGCCACAGTTAACTTCGGCCAACTAATTCGCAGCGCGCCCTTACGCGACCTGACCTGGGCCGCAGAATTGCGTGCGCCTCCTGTCGACTAAAGAGGAGAGCCGCCGCGCCGTTCGGCTGCACCGTAGTGGCCCGCCGGATTCTAGCACGCTATCCCATGTGATCCCATATTCTTCCATCATACGGCCATTCTTTGGACAAGACTGCACGGAGTGTTGGCGGCTGGTCGACCCGACGGATAGTCGACCGTCACCATCGGATGACATTGGACGGAAAAGGGAGACGCCAATGAACTCCACACCCACTCCAAAAGCAATTGAACCCCACAATGCCCTAATCGCGCCCGTCGATGAACAACTCGCGCACGCCTACGAACAGATTGCGGGCGCGGATAAAGAGCTCGCGCGTTTGAGTGAACAGCTTGCGAAAATGGAGCGCGATGCCGCGCGCCCACCTTCGACCGGGCCTGGCCCGCAATCACCGCTCAGAAGGCCGGCGCTCCGGGCCCTCGTCGGCTTGCTGCTGGCGACGTGCATCGTCGTCGCTGCCCTGGTTTTGCAGTCGTCCTATGGCGGCGGGGCCAAGCTGGTTGTCGCCCGTTGGGCGCCGCAGCTCGTTTCAACTCCATCATTGCTGGCGGAAAATGCGCCGCTTCCCGCGCAGCCCGCTCCATCTATCGTTCAAGTGGCCGCGGCGGAGGCAGCGCCACCGCAAGCAACGCCCTTGGCTCAGACCGCACCGCAAAACGCCGCGCCGACAGCTACCGCAGCGCTTCCCGAACACACACAGTTGCTGCAAACGATGGCGCGCGATCTCGCGAATGTGGAGCGAAACATCGAACAGCTCAAGGCGAACCAGCAACAAATAGCCAGCGACAATTCAAAAGCCATTGAGGAGCTCAAGGCGAGCCAGGAAGAGATAAAACGTGTGCTCGCGAGGGTTTCCGAGCAGAACAGGCCCAAGACGTCACCGCCTCCGACGCAGCCGACTCCGACCTTGCGCAAGCCCGAGCGGTCGCTTCAGTCCCCGTACGCGAGAGCGCGGCCTCGAATCCCAAGGGAGTGGATCTACGACGAATGGTAGCCGTCGATGCGGTGATCATCGAAGTCTTGTCCTGCAACAACGGCTCGATGCGATACATCTTCAAAGGCGAGAAACCTGCCAATCTGCCAGCGCAGGCACCTACAAAGTACCAGCTGGCAATTAACCTCAAGACCACCAAAGCACTCGGATTAACAGTTCCATCATCGCTGCTCGTGCGTGCCGACGAGGTGATCGAATGATGTCCCCGACTTCTGACTTTGGCGCGAAACGGACATTCCAACCCTACCGCCGGATGTCTGCTTTCAGGGGTAAAGCGGAAGTCGGCATCGGCCGGCTCGACTTCCGAGTTTGACCCAAATGAGACCATGGATGCATGGAAGGGGGGCTCCACGCTGCTGGGCAGGGCTGGAAGCAGCTTATGGCAGCCAGGCCGCCCCTGTTGATGTGGAACAACATAGGCACTCTGGCATTGGGTGCATTGGCAGATGGTTCATCTAGCCAATGGAGGTTTGACATGAGTGCAATCATCAAGTCGGAATTGATCTCTCGCCGAAAGGCCCTTTCACTGATGGGATTGGCGGCTGCGTTCGGCCTCGCGGCGGCCCCTACGGTACTGACAGTGTCCGACGCTGAGGCTCAGACCGCTGGCATGGAGCGGCGTCAGGAGCGGCGTGAAGGACGGCACGAGCGACGTGAGGTGCGGCGTGCAGGACGGCACGAGCGACGCGAGGTGCGGCGCACAGGTACAACTACCGGCACAGGTACAGGTACAACTACCGGAACAGCTAAGTAATTCCACTGCTCGGCGAAGTCGCTGATCGAACCCGCTACGCAGCCACCGCCCGAACTGAAACGGCGGACGTCGCCGCTCGACCTTTTGCGATGCGCGATCCCGCAAATGAGACCTGCTGAAACTGGGAGAGACAATAGAGCATGATCCGGAAAAGTGGGAACCGGTTTTCCGAAGAGATCATGCTCAAACAAAGAGATAAGACCATGATCCGATTCAGGATCATGGTCTAGGCCCGCAAAGCGCGAGGCAGCCTCACTCCTCTATTACGTTCACCCGCGCGGCACAAACGGCACCCGCCTTGCCCGAGTATGAAATTGTCATCAACCTCAAGACCGCCAAGGCCCTCGGCCTAACTCTGCCGCCGTCGCTGCTCGCGCTGGCTACCGAAGTAATTGAATAAGCCTCGCGACTTCCGGTATTGGCACTTTTGAGACATGCCGCGATGTCCGCGGTTCGAGCGCTATCGGGGGAAAGCGGAAGTGCCGCGGACGGCCCAATTCGGTCGAGAAATGACCCGATGCGGACATCGGTTGCTCGTGCCGAATTCTCCGGCTATTCCATTACGTTGTAGACTGCGATCGGCTGGCTGAGTCCTTTCAGCGATAGATTGCCAATCTCTTCGAGTGACGCGGCGCCCTCGACTGCCGCAGCTACACGCTGGCCCACCAAGATTTGTCCATCTTTAGCCTCGTCGCACAGCCGCGCGGCCACATTCGTAACGGTACCAATCGCGGTGTAGTCCATGCGTTCGGCGAAGCCGATCTGGCCCAGGGTGGCGTAGCCTTGCGCAATGCCAACCCCAAAGCCGATGGTGTGACCGCGACGACGCCAAGCCTTAACCACTCCCGCCGCTGTCTCGCGCATCACCACCGCCATCTCCACGGCGCGCTTGGCTGGCTCGGGCGTGGGCAAGGGATCATTGAAGAACACCATGATTCCATCGCCGCCATAGTGATCCAGCGTCCCCTCAAAACGCGCGACGACCGGTCCAAGGGCGCCATGGTAATCACGCAATAGAGCCATGACCTCTTCCGGCTCGGCGCGCTCGGCAAAGGCGGTGAAGCCACGAATGTCGCAGAAGACGACCACGATTTCGCGGCGGTGGCTCTCGAGAATGCTTTCGTCGCCGCGCGCGACGATCAGGTCTGCCAATTGAGGCGCCAGAAACCTGCGCAACTTACCAATCCGCTCGATCTCGGCTACCTGTACGGCCACGCGGACCTCCAACTCGCCATTCCAACGTCCTATTTCCTCGGTGCGCTTTCGCAATTCACTGAGCAGTCGAGCGTTTTCGATTGCGATCACTGCGTGCGCCGCAAAGTTCTGCAAAATCGCGACCTGCTTTTCGGAGAATGGCCGAACTTCCTTGCGATAGACCGTCAGTGCTCCGAGCAACACATTGTCTTTGCGCAGTGCGACAACAAGGGCGCTTCGGGCGCCACCCAGGTCTACTACTGCCCGACGAAGCGGATTGCCTTGACGGTACGCCTCCTCGTCCATCTGATCCAGGTTGTGAATAAGCTCCTCGCCGGCGAGCAGTCGCCAGTGTGCGTCTCCGGGCCGGGGCTGGTCCATTCCTGTACTGAAATAGGTAGCAAGAGCATCCGGCACGCCTCGCTGCGCGGCGCGTTCAAAGCGCTTCCCCGTCATACGTGGTCACGAATCCGAATGCGGCCTCGCAAAGATGCAGTGCGTTATCGAGGATCGTGATGAATACTGGTGCAAGGTCGCCGGGCGAGGAGTTGATGACCCGCAATATTTCGCTCGTAGCCGCTTGTTGAGCCATCGCTTCGTCGCGTTCGGCTCTGCATTCCGCTAACTCGTGCTCGAAATTGACAACCATCTCCTGGTCCGTTGCCGTCTCGTTGAATTGGTTGCTGACTAGAATCCTCGGCGTTACGTTCTTGTATGGATCAGATCGCGTATCGTTTGACGGCGGATTTATCCCATTCGATACCGGCGCCGGGACGTTCGGGAATCTCGATTTTGCCGTCCCTGACCGCGAACGGCTCTTGCACAACCGGATCGACCCAGTCCTGCCACTCGAGCCAGTGCGCTGTTTCGGTAGCGCGCATCAGATGCGCTGCAAATTCCGGATACAGATGCGTCGAGACCTGGATGCCGGCCGCGGCAGCAATCGGAACCGCCCGTAGCCAGCCGCTCACACCGCCAATCCGCATCAGATCAGGCATCACGTAATCGCCAGCTCCCGAGTGAACCGCCTTGTAGAGCTCACGGGGGCCGTAGAAATTCTCGCCGAGCTGCACCGGCGTCTTGAGCTCCCGCGTCAATTGCGCGTAACCCGCCAGGTTGTCGTAGGCGATCGGCTCCTCCAACCAATACAAACCTTGTTCGTCGAGCGCATGACAGCGCTGCAACGCATCGCCCAGTGAAAGCCCCTGGTTGAAGTCGACCATGAGTTTTACGGAGTCACCAGCACCCTGTCGAACCTCGCGGATCGCGGCGAGATCGGCAGCGAGTACGTCGCGACCGAGGCGAAGCTTTAGAGCCGCGAAGCCGCCTTCGGCGGAGAGCTCTGCCGCCTCTTGCGCCAATGTCGACACATCGGTTAGCCACAGCCCGTTGCTGTTGTAGGCAGGCACAGGGCCGACTGTCCCGCCGAGCAAGCACGTCAGCGGCAGTCCGGCCGCCTTCGCCAGTGCGTCCCAGATCGCCATATCGATCCCGGAGATGGCGATCATTGCGACGCCTTCATACCCGATTAGGTTTAGCGACCTGCGATTGGATTGGAAGGCATCGAGCGGCGCAATTGGCTTGCCGAGGTGTGCCGCACCAAGCGTTTGAATGAGCGCAATGATGCACCCCAGCGCATCTTTCAGATATGGCTCCAGATAGCTGTGTCCGACGATGCCCTCGCGCGTGTAAACGTCGATCAGGATCACCGGCCAATCGTCGAATCGGCCGACTTTCGAGACGATCGGGCGCCGCAGCGGCAGCAAAACCGCTCGCGCATCGATCGACTGCAGCGTGAGCGACCCGCCCATGAAATCGCGTCCTTGCCCGTATCAGACGGATTCACCTGACTGCAGCGGTATTCCGATGTAAATTCACTCATTGGTATACTAAGGGGCTAGCTATGAGACGATCGGCTGCGCAGACGCGACTGCATATTCTCGACGCCGCTTACGGACTGTTTTGGCGCCAGGGATTTCTCAGAGTCTCTATGGACGAGATTGCGGCACGCGCCGGCATCACCAAACGAGCGCTGTACCAACATTTTCGAAGCAAAGACGCGCTGATGGCAGCTACTCTGGCCTATTCCAGCGAGCTAGCGCTCAAGCGGCTAAGACAGTTCCATAGACCGGTTACGACAGGCGACGAACTGATCGAGAGTTATTTCGCTCAGCTCCGTGAATGGGCGAAGACGCCGAAATATTCCGGAGGAGGGTTCACGCGTGCCGTGGTTGAACTCGCCGATCTGCGCGGCCACCCCGCTCGCGCAATTGCCCGAAAGCACAAGTCCGCAGTCGAAAAATGGCTCGCCGACGAACTGGCCTCCACGGGAATTCTCTCGCCCGGAGACCGCGCACGAGAGGTCATGCTGCTAACGGAGGGCGCCATGGCGCTCATGCTCATCCATGGCGATCCAGGGTGGGCTAACTTGGCTGCGCAGGCCGCGAAATGGCTGCTCCAAACACGCCAAGCTCTCGCATCGCACGACAGCTAACGGTACGAAGCGGCCCATCGCGGATGTCTGCGCGGCGATCGCTATCGGGGACAAACCGGACATGGTAAGGGCAGTCCAATTTGGTTGAGAATGACCCAACTGAGACATCCGGCCGTTCAGTTTTCGAGACAAATTGGATGCCATTTTTCAACCATCGGCCAGTTGGAGGGCGCTGCCGTTCAAGCTGATCTTCTACCTCGCCGCATCAACCCGCTTCAATCCGACAATCGCCGGCAGCGAGCCGGTCGGGAACGGATCGGCCTTCGGGGTTTCCGGCGGCAGCGGCGCGCGCGCGGTGGCGTCCGGGAATTGCGCCTTCATTTCGCGCAGGAAGCCGTCGAGCGTATCGACGCTGGCCGCCATCTTGGCGATCTGGGCGAATTCGGCGCTGTTGGCGGCGGCCGGCTTGCTGGCGGTCTCGAAGGCGGCGCGGTCGGCCTCGCCGCTCATCAAGGGCGCATATTTTTCGCGGAAGCGCGCCAGCCCGATGGCGTCCTCGGCCAGCGCGTATCCGACCACCGCGCGGATCACGTCGCCCTTCTCCACCGGGTTCAAGGGTTTGAAGTCGCGCCAGCGATCGGCGTAGTACAATTCGATCTGTTCGGATGCCTCGCGCCAGCGCCGCGACGCCCAGTAGATGTCGGAGCGCAGCCGGATCGCTTCGCGCCCGGAGATGTTGGAGATGATGTCGAGCGCGAGGTCGTGGCGTCCGACGTCGCTTAGCGCGCGCGCCTCCAGCAACAGCCGCTGCTGACGCAGTTCGCCCGAGAGATCGGCGATGCGCGTGGTGCGAAGCGCAGCGATGGCGCGATCCGGCTTGCGATTGGTCAGATAGACCATGGCGAGCCGCGCCGCGACCTGCGCGCGCGCGGCGCCCTCCAGCCTTTTGTCGACCTGATACTGCAGCAGTTCGCTGGCCTGATCGAGCAGATCGACCGCGACCAGCCGATCGGCGAGCCGGCGGATCATTTCGTCGCCGCGCCGCCCGATCGGCGTCAATTCACGATACTCGTAGAACATCCCGAGCGCGTCGACCGGCGGAAGATCGTCGCCCTTCGGACTGAGAAAGAGTTGCGCAAACAGCGCCGCCGCTGCGTCCTGACCCTGCCGCGATATTTCGGAATTGGGCTGCAGGCGGGTGGCGGTCCGTGCCGCCGCGAACGATTCGCCGTAGCGTCCGATCTCGGAATAAATCCGCGCCAGCATTTGCAGCGTCTTCACCTCGAGCCCGTCGCCGCGCCAGGTGACCGAAAGCGTTTCCAGTTGGCGCAACGCTTCGGCCTGGTCGATATCGTCGCGCTTCTGCCGCAGCACGATTTCGAGCAGCCTGGCTTCGGTCGCCGCCGCCCGATCGGATGATTCCACGGCAGTCCTGTAATTATCCAGCGCGTCCCTGTCGTGTCCGAGCGCTTCGGCCAGCCGGCCGCGCAACACCGAAATCGCGGGTTTCAGATCGGAGGGAAGGCCGATGACGTCGAGATCGCTGGAGCGTTTGGCGGCCCCGGAATAATCCCTGACCTCGAGCGAGCAGCGCATCGCTTCCGATATCACGATGCGCTGCAGCTCGATCGGCAGCGAGGTGATGGCGAATTCGACATTCTTGAATTTCTCCCGCGCCTCCGCCCACTTGCCCTGACGCGCATAGGCCAGCGCTTTCCACAGCTGCGAATCGTAATTGGTCCCGATCGCGGGATTGGCGAGGTCTTTCAGGCCAAGCTCGGGACGGCCCATCAGGGTGCTCGCGACCGCGTGCACGATCAGCGCCACAGGATCCTCAACACCCGACCTGGAGTCTGCCAGCACGAGATCCAGCACCCCCTTGGCTTCCGCATACATCCCGCGCGACATATAGAAGCCGGCAAGATCGATCCGCGCCGGCGTGCGCTGCTCGGGCTCGGCTGCCGCCGCCGCCGCGACAAGCGCATCCTGCCGCGCGACAAAATTTTCCGCCTGATTTTTGCGCCACTCGGCGACGTCGAAAATGGCCCGCGCCGCGGTCGGCGCGCGCTCGGCTCCGAAGGCGGCCGAGGACAGCGTCAGGCCGCCGGGCCTGCCGAGGATGATCTTGTCCGGCGCGATCTCGGCGGTGACATCATCGGAGTTCGGATGAACCGCGACGCCGTGGATCGATTCGAGCAGCGACAACTCGACAAAATCCTGCCGCTTGATGAAGCCGCGAACCGGCGGCGGCGCCGTCACCACCATCAGCGTGTCGCCGGCGTCCGGATCGACCAGCCGATGCAGAAGGCCGGGCCGCGCCAACGGCACGGTGACGTTGGCCAGCGCGGGATCGGTGATGTTGCGGATCGCCAGCAGCGGCTGCGTCGGTGTTCGCATCGTATCGGCAAATGTGACCGTCCAGCTTGCGCCGCCCGGCTGGTCCTCGCCCGTCAGCGAAGGCAATTGAGGGCGGTTGAGGCGAATGCGGATCGCCTGGCCTTTTTCCAGCGGCAACTGGCTGACGTCGGCGATGATCGAGCCGCCCTTGCTGCGGATCGGCCCGATATCGATCGGTTTTTCGGAATCGAATACCAGCCACACCGTATCGGCGCGGCGAAACATGGCCGCAGGCGTCGCGGCGGCAAAGGAAAACGTCAGGCTCAGGCCGTCGCTGCTTCGCGTGGCGTCAACGGGCGCGGCGCCCTCGCCGGCCGCGGTTGCCGGCGGCGACCTGGTTTCAGCGGCCGGTTCGGACGCCGCAGCGGTCATTTTTGGCGGCGTCTCCGCCGCGGGAGCGGCCGTCTCCTTTGATGCAGGCGCGGACACCGGCGCTGGCGTTTCCGGCGCCGGCGCTGTTTTCGGCGCGGCCGCAGGTTTCATCTCGATCCTGGCCTGCTGCGCCAAGGTCTCCGACGTCGGCGGTGCAATCTCACCGGACTGCCGCGATGCCGGCGGCGCATCGGCGGGCTTGCCGGATGCGGCCGGCGCGGTTGCCGCTGGAGCGGTTGCCGCCGGAGCCGCTGACACCGCGGCATGCGGGACCTCCGCCGCGGGCGACGGCAGCGCCGAGGGCTTTTCCGCTTGCTGGAAGGCGACGTCGATAATGTAGTTTTTGTCCTCGCGGAAGGAGTGGACATCGACATCGCCGATCAACGCGACTTCCACCGCGGACTGGTCGCCTTCGATCTTCTGATTGATCGATTCAATACTCGACGGCGCCGCCACCTTGGCGTCCGCCAGATCGAAGGTGAGCATGGCGTTGAACATGATCGTGAGTTTCTGGTCGTTCAGCACCGACGAGGCGCCGACGCCGTCGGGCATTTCGAACACGAAACGGACGAAGGTCGGTTGCACCGATGCGCGGACGCGAATCGGCGGCTTCTGCTTCGCCTCCGCGCTGGCGCGCTGCTGGCGCAAGTGCGCGCTCGGCGGCGCGCGCGCGCTCGGCCAGTTCGCGCACCACATCCTGGGGAAGGCCGGGAGGCTGACCGGTCCATGTGTCAGGCAACAGATCGACGAATATCCGCTCGCCGGCGGTCATGGTGTTGATGGTCACCCGGCGCGCCAGCGACAGCCGGATCGCCGAGCCGTCGGGATCGCGCCGCGCCGAGCCGACGTAATCGGGCACCGCGTCCGACAGTTTATCGACCGGAATATCCACCGGACGTTTGAAGCGGATCACGATGATCGAGCCGGCGGTGGTCACCTCGGACCCGACATCCTCGGCGAGCTTGAGAACCAGCCGGGCATAGCCGCCGGCCGCCGAAAACGTGGCTTCGCCCTTGACCGGCTCGGCCCGGCAGGCGCCGGAAAACGTCAAACCGGTCAGGATCAGGCCGGCCGCAAGCCATGACGGCGCGCCGAGGCAACGCCGGGCCGTCCGCGCGCATGCGCGGGCTTGCGACCAAGATCCAGCAGCAGCCGTTCGCGCCATTCCCACGTGTCTTTCGGTTCAACGAATTCTGATCGCCGGCGGGAGGCCACAGCCCCCGCGCATTCGAATTTAGAATTGGCGATTTAAGGACTTGTTAAATATCCTCGCTAATTGGGCTTTTGCGGCAGCACCTTGCCTTCGATTTTGGGAAGATCGGCCGCGGAGGCGGATTTGTCCGAGCCGGCGCGGCGGGCCAATTCGATGGTCAGCCGCTCGGCCGCTTCCGGCGACATCAGGCCGAGGATATCGGACATCTTCCGCGGCGCGATCTGCGAGGCAATTTCGAACAGCACCGGCATCTCGAGCCGGTCGAACACCTTGGCGGCGTCCTTCGGCTTCATGCCCTCATACATGGTGATGATGCCCTTGAAGCGTGCGGCATCGGCTTCGGCTTTCTGTCCGCTCGCGGTAGCGATCCGCGCTTCGATGGCCTTCAACTCCTCGACACGCGACTCGATTCGCTTTTCGGCGGCCTTGAGCAGGCTTTCGCGAATGTCGATTTCGCGCGCCCGCGCTTCGAGCTCCTGCCGCCGCGACTGCAGCCGCTCGAGGATCGCGCGCTCGGATGCTGATACCGGCTGCGCCTGGTCGGGAGGGGCGGTGGCGCCGTCGGGTTTCGCCATTTCCGGCGCGGGCACGGCCGATTTGGCGGCTTCCTCCTTGGGCTTCTCCTGAACCGAACCCGTGATGACGTCAGCGGATCCCCCCGGAAAATTGAAGCTTTCCTGCGCCCAGGACCGCTTGGTCGAGTTCGGTTGATAATCGAAAACGTAACCGCCATCGATGACCAGTCCGGCGACCTTCAGCACGGCAAGGCCGAAGATCGCGATCAGGACGACTGGAATGACGCGAATGTCACGGAAGGATTTCATGCGGCGAGGCCATCGGACCTTCTGCGATCGGAAAACGCCTGGGCCGCCGCGGCAACCGCCTGGGCCGCCGATATTTTGGGGGCCGCCGGCTCCGGCTCGGCCGCGGGCCGCGCGGCGACCACTATTCTGGACAGCCGCCTGATCACATTGTCGCCTTCCGCCAGTTGCTTCTTCAACTGCAGCGACAATTGCGCCGCCGAGTTCAGCTGGTTGCCGAGATTCTCGTTGACGTCGCGAACGGTGTGCTTGAGGCCGCCGATGGCGCGCTCGGCGATTTCGGTCGCGGTGATCAGCTCGGCGATCGTCGCCTTCAGCGAATGTTCATCCGCCTTCAGGCGCTTCAGCCGGCTGTTCAACAGCATGCAATAGCCGATCGTGAGCAGCAGCAGGATCGCCACCAGACTCTCGATCGCAATTCCAAATCCGTGACTCATTGGGCCTCCATCAACTTGGTTTGCTCATCGGCCTTCTCGAACATCGCGAAGGTGGTATTGGGCTTGCGCAGCTGTTTTGTCACTCGAATGGCGACGCGGTCGCCCACGCGCCCCATCCGCCCCTCGGTCAGGGTGACGCTGCCGCAGCGCACCGCCACCAGCGCGTCGGCGCGCATTTCCAGCGGCAAGGTGTCGCCGACTTTCAGCTTCATCAATTCCTTGAGCGGAATGTCGGCCTCATAGAGCACGGCATCGACCGAAATCTGCGCCTGGGCTACTTCGGTGGCGAAATGGCCTTCCCAGATCGGATCGCGGCCGAATTTCTCGCCCATGAACATCTGCAGCAGCACGCTGCGGATCGGCTCGATGGTCGCGTAGGGCAGCAGCAGCTCGATATTGCCGCCGCGATCCTCCATGTCGATCCGCAAGCGCACCAGGATGGCGGCGTTGGCGGGCCGGCTGATGGCGGCGAAGCGCGGATTGGTTTCCAGCCGGTCGATCGAGAACGTCACCGGCGACAGCGGCCGGAACGCCTGCTCGGCATCGGCCAGCACGACTTCGACCAGCCGCTTGACGAGGTTGGTTTCGATGGTGGTGTAGGGCCGGCCCTCGATGCGCAGCGAGGTCTGGCCGCGGCGGCCGCCGAGCAGCACGTCGATCATCGAATAGATCAGGCTCGAATCCACCGTGGCGAGGCCGAAATTTTCCCATTCCTCGGCCTTGAACACGCACAGCACCGCCGGCAGCGGGATCGAATTCATGTAGTCGCCGAACCGCACCGAGGTGATGCGGTCGAGCGAGACCTCGACGTTATCGGACGTGAAGTTGCGCAATGACGTGGTCATCAGCCGCACCAGCCGGTCGAAAACGATTTCGAGCATCGGCAGGCGCTCGTAGGACACCATCGCCGAATCGATGATGGCGCGAATCCCGGAATGCTCGTCGAGACTGACTTCGCTGACGGAGAAACCGAGCAAATTGTCGATTTCCTCCTGCGACAGCACCCGTTCGCCACCGCTCTTGCCGCCGCCCAGGTCGCGGCCGCCGTCTTCGACCATGGCGGCCCATTGCAGCGCCATGGTGCCGGAGAGTTCATTGGCCGCAGCCGCTTCCGCGGCCGCCGCCGGATCCTCGGAATCCAGCGACGCTTCCCATTGCGCTGCGATGGCGTCCTGGTCGACTGGATCGTTGTCCGCCATGATCTTAAATCCGTCCCGTCACTGAACGACGATTTCCTTGAACAGCACCGCGTTGACCTGGCTTGGCGAGATCGCGGCATTGACCCGCCGGGCCAGTTCTTCCCTGAGGCGAAACAGGCCCGCCGAACCGTTGAGATCGCTCGGCCGCAGTTCGCGCAGATAGGTCTGGAAGATATCGGTGACGCGCGGCATCGTCGGCTTGATCGCCTCGAGCTGCTTTTCCTCCTTGACCTCGAGCACGACCTTGACCTTGAGGTATTGCACGCGCTCGCCGGGCGCACCGACCAGGTTGACCAGCATCTCCGGCACGTCGACGAAGACAGGCGGTTTCGCCACCGGCGCCTCGGCGTGCATTTCCTCGCCGTAATGGCGGAAGAAAAAGAACCAGGTCGCAGCGCCGCCGACGACCAGGACCAGCGCCACAGCGGCGATGATCAGCTTGAGCTTGCCCTTGGGGGCGGCGACAACCTCAGTGCCTTCCGCCGCGCCGTCTGCCTGTTCGGTGTCTGCCATCGCCCCGCCCGGTCCGCTTCTCGAAGGATTGAACGCGATGCCGGCAGCCAGGCCCGTGACGCGATACAAAAGCCCCCAGCGCAGCCGCGCTCTCTTGATTGCGACGCTAAGGTAATAATGGTTAATGGAACCTTTCTTTTGCCCCTCAACTAGGAAAAACTTGCCGGGCAAACATGGTCAACAAGACCTTATTGCCGCCCCTCGGCACCTCAGGCGAAATATCTAAGCCCTTCCGAAACAAGCATTTTCCAACTTGGCACGGCTTTCGCTCTGTCACTTGTCGAACCGCGGGCTTGGGAGAGCCTTTCCGGTTCGGCAAAGCTGATCCGCGAACGAGCCTGGGAGGGCAAGCGCCGCGGATCATTTGAGGGGAGAACCACCGATGGAGAATACGCTTCTCGTCGGACTATCGCGGCAGATGACCTTGGAACGGCAGATGGATGTCGTCGCCAACAACGTCGCCAACGTCAACACGTCAGGCTACAAGGCCGACCGGCAGCTGTTTCAGGAATTCCTGACCTCCGGCGCGCACGAAGATAACTTCCTCGGAAGAGACCGCCGCGTCAGCTACGTCCAGGACCGCGCCACCTTCCACGATTTTTCGCAAGGGCCGACCGAGGAGACCAAGAATCCGCTCGACGTCGCCATCGACGGCGGCGGCTTTCTGGTGGTGCAGACCCCGGCCGGCGAGCGCTACACCCGCGACGGCGGACTGCAGATCAACAATCAGGGCCAGCTGGTGACGGCATCAGGCAATCCGGTGCTGGGCAATAGCGGCCCGATCGTATTCCAGCCGACCGACAAGCAGGTCAGCATCGCCGCCGACGGCGACGTCACCGTGCTCGAAGGCACCAACCGGATCGACTCGGTGCGCGGCAAACTTCGCCTGGTCAGTTTCGCGCAGGCGCAAAGGCTCGTGAAGGAAGGCTCCAACCTTTATTCGGCAGGCACGGGCGCTGCGGCGCAGCCCGACACGGCTTCCAGGCTGCGCCAGGGTTTTATCGAAAAGTCCAACGTCAATTCGGTGGTCGAGATGAGCCGGATGATCGAGGTGACGCGCACCTACACGCAAATCTCGACGCTGCTGCAGCAGCAGAGCGACCTGCAGAAATCCTCCCTCGAAAAACTCGCCGACGTTCCGGCCTAAGGAGACTGACCCATGCGCGCTCTCTATACCGCGGCGACGGGAATGGCGGCCCAGGAACTCAACGTTCAGGTGATCGCCAACAACATCGCCAACATGCGCACCACCGGCTACAAGAAGCAGCGCGCGGCGTTCCAGGACCTGATCTATGACCACGTCCGCCGGGTCGGCGCGCAGGCCTCCGACCAGGGCACCATCCTGCCCGTCGGCGTCGACCTCGGCGGCGGCGTCAAAACCGTCGGCACGCCGCGGCTGATGACGCAAGGCACGCTGGCGGCAACCGGCAACGACCTCGACATCGCGATCCGCGGCGAAGGTTTCTTCAAGATCCAGATGCCGGACGGCACCTACGCCTACACCCGCGACGGCTCGTTCCAGATGGACCAGCAGGGCCGCGTCGTCAACGCGCAAGGCAATCCGGTGCAGCCGACCATTACGATCCCGCAGAATTCCTCCGGCCTCACCATCAACGCGCAGGGCCAGGTCACCGTGACATTGCCGGGATCGACCACGCCGACCACGGTCGGCCAGATCGGGCTGACGCGCTTCATCAACAAGGCCGGCCTGCAGCCGGTCGGCGACAATCTTTTCACCGACACCCCGGCCTCGGGCACACCGCAGGACGGCATCGCCAACACCGACGGTTATGGCGACATGCAGCAAAGCAATCTCGAGCAGGCCAATGTCGAGGTCGTCTCCGAGATTTCCGACCTGATCGCGGCGCAGCGCGCCTACGAGATGAACTCCAAGGTGATGAGCGCCGCCGACCAGATGCTGCAATCCGCCTCCGCGCTGTTCCGGTAAGGGGCTGATGATGATGCTGATCGCATGATGGAATGTTCCGACACAGTCGTCCCTGCGAACGCAGGGACCCATACGGCGCGGACTCTCGCTTGGGCACTCGAGCAGAGGCCTTTTGTCACTTTTGAGCGCCAGGGGTTATGGGTCCCTGCGTTCGCAGGGACACTTGTCGGAAAATTCCGTATGCGATAGCCCTCCCCGCAAGGGGGAGGGAGCAGAGAGCGTGCCTGCACTGCGCTCCTTTCTCCTCGCGACCGCCCTGCTTGCGTTCGGCGCCGCGACGGCGTCGGCGCAGTCCCGCGACGATGTCATCGCCGCACCGGTGCTGCGCGCCAACGTCACCGTGTCGGGCGATCTGGTGCGGATCGGCGACGTCATCGACAACGCCGGCACCTCGGCGCAAATCGCGATCTATCGCGCGCCTGATCTCGGCACCACCGGCTCGCTGCCGACGGCGCAGGTGATATCGGCGCTGCGGGCGCATCAGGTGATCGGCGTCGACACCAGGGATATCAGCGCAAATCTCGGTGACGCGGCTGGCGCGGACGCTGGAGGGCCGGGATATCGAACTCCAGGTTGCGCGCGCGCTGGAACACAGAGGCGGCCTTGGCGATGCCGCCAACCTCAGCCTCACCTTCGATCGCGACGTGCAGGATCTGAAGCTGGAGGCGTCGAATTCAGGCGCGATGCAGGTTTCGTCCGCCCGGTTCGAGCCGCGCAACAACCGCTTCGATGTCACCCTCGAGATCGCCAGCGAACTCTGGCTCAGCGCCGACGCGGCTGCGTTTTACCGGCACGGCGATCGAGACCGTCGAGGCCGCGGTGCTGGCGCGCGGCGTCGAGCGCAACGAGGTGCTGAAATCATCCGACGTCGTGACCGAGCGGCGCCCGAAGGCGGAAGTCGGCAACGACGTCGCCGTGCGCGATCGCGCGGTCGGGATGCAGGCGCGCAAGCAACTCCGCGCCGGCCAGGCGCTGAAGACCGCCGATCTCGCCAAGCCGGATCTGGTGCAGCGCGACCAGAGCGTCACCCTCACTTTCGAATCGCCGGGCCTCTATCTCTCGGTTCGCGGCAAGGCGCTGGAAGGCGGCACCGAGGGCGACGTCGTCAACGTGCTCAATCTGCAATCCAAGCGCACGATATCCGGCGTCGTCACCGGGCGCGGCCAGGTGTCGGTCTCGGTCGCCACGCCCCGCCTGCCCGCGCCGGAGACAACGTCGTCGATCGCGCCGGATGAAGCGGCCAGCCCCGTCTCGCTCGCCGCCAGCACCGCTCCGCCAGCCGCCCCAAAACCCGAGTAATGTAAATGTTGAAGTCCCGTATCAAAAAAGCGTTTTCAAGCGAAAGCCTGCCCCGGACCCGATCCGGGTTGGCAACCGGTTCGCGTGAAGAAAACGCGTCAAAAATCAGGCGCCTTGTTCTCACCGGCATTTTGCTGGCGACCGCAGCCATCACCAGCAGCTGCTCGTCGATCGACCGGCTGTCGCAGATCGGCGAGCAGCCGAAGCTGGCGGCGATCGAAAACCCGGCGGCGCAGCCCGGCTACAAGCCGGTGCAGATGCCGATGCCGAAACCGGAAACCGCGTCCTACAACGCCAATTCGCTGTGGCGCAACGGCTCCAGAGCGTTCTTCAAGGACCAGCGCGCGGCGCGGATCGGCGACCTGCTGACGGTGACCGTCAACATCACCGACAAGGCCAACATCGCCAACGAGACCCAGCGCAGCCGCACCAACAAGGAGGATTCCGGCATCACCGATTTCATCGGCGCGAAGACGCTGGGCGTGCAGGCGCAAAAGATATTGCCGGGCCGGATCCTGCAGGCGGACTCCACCGCTTCCAGCGACGGCAAGGGCTCGGTCAACCGCCAGGAGGCGCTGCAGACCAACGTCGCCGCTGTCGTCATGCAGGTGCTGCCGAACGGCAATCTCGTGGTCGAGGGCAAGCAGGAGATCCGGGTCAATTTCGAAATCCGCGAACTGATCGTGGCCGGCATCGTGCGCCCGGAGGACATCCAGAGCGACAACACCATCGACTCCAGCAAGATCGCGCAGGCCCGCATCGCCTATGGCGGCCGCGGCCAGATCACCGACATCCAGCAGCCGCGCTACGGCCAACAGGTGATGGACGTGCTGCTGCCGTTCTAGGCAACAATCACGAAAAGCATGTCCCGGACTTGATCCGGGATGGGAACCGGTTTTCGGAAAAGATCATGCCCAAATAGAAAGAGACAAATTCCCCTCCCCTTGCAAAGGGGAGGGTCAGGGAGGGGATCAGGCGACGAGTCAAGACCCACAAGTTTTAAAGAGCTCCCACATCACATCGCGGTCTCGAGACGCGATGCGATGTAAAACGCGGCCTCCGTCAGCTCCCCTGACGGAGGCCGTGGTGCTTTGGACCGCCGCAAGGGGGCAAATCGCAGCGCGCCCATCTGAGGCCGGAAAGCCGTGTTGCACCGCCCAAGCGGAACAATGGAATCAACGAGAAGGATGAATTCGAAGGCAACTAAGGTCGCGGCGTCGGCATCGCTTGCAGGGCGTAGATACTCTATCATACAACTAAGGTTCGAGGCGCGGCTTTCATCGGGAAGCCTGCGTAACCCACGAAACCCGAAGATAAGATTAGGGGCAGAAGCCATGGCTTCCGACGGCTTCACGATACGAATTTTCGTACCCGACGGTGATCCTGAGGGCGTTAGAATCATTGATCGTATGGCTTCTACGGGCCTCGCTATAACGTTTCCTCGTGTCCAATGGCCCAACATTAGGAATCGGCCAGAGTTTGAGCGAGCAGGAGCCTACGTGCTCTCTGGGTACGCAACTGAAGATGCGGACTTACCAACACTCTACATCGGGCAGGGTGATGGCGTTCTTGACCGCATCGAGAGTCACCACGCGGGTAAGGATTTCTGGGACTGGGGTTTCGCGTTCGTCACCAAATCGACCGACACCGGATTCAACCGGGCACATATCACTTGGCTTGAGCACATGCTCATTACACGGGCACGGCGCGCCGGCCGCAGTCATCTCAACAACGGGAACACACCGGCAGAGCCGACACTTTCCGAAGCCGACAAAGCAGACACGCATCTGTTCTTGAGGGAGATATTGCAGGTATTGCCCTTGGTTGGATTGCGCGCATTCGAGATCCCGGTGCCGGTAGCCACGCCAAACGCTTCGGGTGGCGTCACACCAACAGCCCCGAAGATGTCAGATGAACCTGACACGGTAATAGTGCCTGCTCAGAAGGACGGTTTCGAGGACGTTTTCCTGGGCAAGAATGCCTGGTGGGCTATCCGCATCGGTGGGGGGATGATTTCCAAGGTCAAATACATTGCTGCCTACCAAAGCAATCCTATCAGCGCTGTTACGCACGTTGCGCCGGTCGCATCGATCGAGCCCTACGGGGAAGACGCCAAGTATAAACTAATCTTCTCTGAGCCAGCACGACCAATTGGGCCGATTCCGTTCGCGGACGCTCCATCTGGAACGATGCAGGGACCTCGCTACACGACGTTCGCACGGTTGATGGCAGCAAAAAAGGTGGCTGACCTTTTTCCTAAATAGAATGGTTGCCGGGCGATTCCCTCAAGTCACGCACAGATCGCGGAAAGGGCCACAGTTCCAAAAGAAATCATCTCTCGCGCCTAATTTGCTTCCTACGCTTTCCATCGCCGCATTTCCATCCCGCAACATCTGAGCCGAAAGAGCTAGAAGAATGATAACCACTCCAATATCAGTCCTATTGGATCAATTCTCAGGCAAGGCGGAGACTTTCAGAGACCGTCTGTTTGATCTGCTGAATCAATCCGACCTTGAGCGTATCAGGTTCGCAGTGGCATTTGCACGATGGGATGGTATCGGATTGTTATCCGAGCCGCTGGAGCGATTTCTCGGGTCCGGAGGGCATTTTGAATCCGTCTATGGTAGCGGGAACGGAATCACAACGTCAGATGCGTTGTATTACGGATTAGTACTCAAAAAGCTTTATCCCGGACGCACTTATTCCGGCTTCGTGGAAGACAAGTACGCAAACGCAATGTTCCATCCGAAATATTTCGAATTCAGATTCAAAGCGAAAACTGTTGTAATCGTTGGCTCGGCGAATTTAACGGGTGGCGGACTACAACGAAATAGTGAAGTAGGTTTAGAAGTAACCATCCCCCGCGGATACGCTAGCGAAGATAGTTTCGCAAAATATTGGAAGACTATTCGCGCACAAGCAACAATGACCACGCAAGCAGAAATACAAAGGCTGTCGTCTCTTGGAACAGGCCAAGAAAAGGCGCGCGAATCGAATGATACGAAGGACAAACCATTTTTGGTTTCAAAAACCAAGGCCACTCCAAAGCCCTTGTTCACTAAAATCTTGGGACTACCATCTGTTTACAAACAGAAGAAAGAAGCGCTTCTCGCAGAAATGAGCGAACTCTCTGAGAAACCTAAACATCTTTACTTGCAAATAATGGAGCGGGAAACAGGTGGTCAAAAAGGCAAGTCTGGCTCTGCTGTTCAATTACCAGTGGCAACCTTGGGAGCTTACTTTAGTGTTGGCAAGGCTCAGAAAAAAGTAGTGACCTTTGCGTTCCCTCAGGAAACTATTCGAGCGAACATCATACATAATTCGAATCATACCCATCAGGTAAGACTAAACCCAATTTTCTCCGTGAAGCGGCCCGCTATCATACACTTTACGCGCATCGGCGACGATCAATTCAAAGCAAGGTTTGTTCCTGGCGCGAAATACGCCAAAGTAATGGCTGAGAAATGTACCGAACAGAGCCGAAAGAATTCTCGCCGCTGGGGTTTGTCGTGAGAAGGGGTGCGACCTGAGGACCGCCACCAGGCTCCAATCCGGATCAACCGAAAACAGACTGGAAATATCTAGTGACATGCCCTTGACATGGCCGCGCCAGACCGCTGCAACCGAAGCATGAGCTAGAGAATGTCAACCGTCCAGCGCTCGGCATGAGAGGCGCCAATGCAGTCGCTAAGATGTTCAAGACGCGCTTGGGAACTTGCGAAGAAAAATGATTGAAGGAGCGCTATTCACTCTTGAATTCCTGCTGCAAGGCATTCGCGAGACAGAAGTCTGGCGTGCCCTTGACGACGCTCACGTCTCGAAGCTACGCGATGACGCCAAGCTTATGCTCGACGCAGTTGCCGCGCGCAGAAATCCGAACGAAGCTCAAACCGAAGATGACCTAGTTTACCCGCTCTTAGAGCGTCTGGGTTGGCACCACAGGGATGTTCAACCGAATGCCTCAGTGAAGTTGCGAAACGATGTTCCCGATGCTCTGCTGTTTTCCGATCTAAACGCAAAAGCTACTGCGGGCCAACTCCATTCATCGCAGCGTTTTCTGCATGGACTTTGCATAGTTGAAGCAAAGCGCTGGCAGCGAACCCTGGATCGCGAAGATAACGGTCGGAAAGACGAAATTGGAACTCCCTCATCGCAAATGTTGCGATACTTGCGCCGGGTTGATGATCTCACCAAAGGTAAGTTGCGTTGGGGCATCCTCACCAACGGGCGCATCTGGCGACTTTACCGGCATCAGGGCGGAGGTACTGCTGAAAAATTTCTTGAAATCGATCTTGGATTAGCACTTCAGGTACCGGGATGCGAGCCGGGCCTATTCGATCAGCCCGAGCGGGGTTTTTCGAACGCAGATGCTTGGCGAGACCATGTTCTCCGGCTCTTCATCGTACTGTTCGCCCGAGAAGCCTTCTTGCCGGCAAAAGCAGGGGAGACATTTCATGATCTCGCCTTGCGTGAAGGACAATTTTGGGAAGCGCGCGTCGCAAAGTCGCTGTCGGAAACTGTATTCACGATTGTTTTTCCGACGCTTTCGGACGCAATCGCCAAAGCTGATCCCAAACGGCCCGATCCGATGCCGACTTACTACCTCGGCGAGGTTAGGCAGGGAGCATTGATCCTGCTCTATCGATTGTTGTTCGTGCTGTACGCCGAAGATCGAAACCTTTTGCCCGACGAAAGCGGGAGCTATTCCGAAGTCTGTCTAACGCGCATGCGGCTCGAGATTGCAGATAGAAAGCAGCGGGGCATCAAACCTTCGGCGAGCTTCGTTACTTATTGGCCGAAGCTCACTTCGATTTTTCGAGCCATTGGGGTTGGCGATGATGAACTCGGTATTCCGCCCTACAATGGCGGCCTGTTCGATCCCGATGCAGCGCAAATTCTCGATAGGATACAATTGCCCGACACGGTGTTGGCAGACATCATTTTCGGCCTCAGCCACGACACAGCTGACGAAAGCCGCTCGCCGAAGTACATCAATTATCGCGACCTGTCCGTGCAACAGCTTGGTTCTGTCTACGAACGACTTTTGGAGTATCAGCTCGTCGCGGACGGCTCAAACGTCGCGATAGCGCTCAACGCGTTCGGGCGAAAGTCTTCGGGCAGCTACTATACACCCGACGAATTGGTTCAGTTGATCATTGCGCGAACCATCGGTCCGCTGGTGGATGAGACCGAAGTGATCTTCAAGGAAAAGGTACAAGCTCACTTCGATCCTACCGCCCTTACGCCGTTCGACCCCGCGGAAGCGATCTTGCGGCTTAAAATCTGTGACCCCGCGATGGGTTCTGGCCACTTCCTCGTGAGCCTCGTTGATTGGATGACTGATCGAGTGCTGGAAGCGATGGCGGCGGCCGAATTGCTCGTGCCGGGATATGTTTCACCTGTCGTCGAGCGCATTCAATTGATCCGCTCGCGTATCCAAAGTGAGGCCGAAATTCATCGCTGGCCGATTACCCTGAGCCAGCTTGATAATCGGCATGTGGTACGCCGTATGGTGTTAAAGCGCTGCGTATACGGCTTGGACTTGAATCCAATGGCGGTCGAACTCGCCAAGGTCGCGCTGTGGCTCCATTCTTTCACGATCGGTGCGCCGCTCTCGTTCCTCGATCATCATCTGGTCTGCGGCAACGCTCTATTTGGGGAACGGGTCAGGCCCGTGATGGACTGGGCCTATGGCGGCAACCTGCTTATCAATCAGATGGTGCAGAAGGCTCGCGGCTCCGCGCGCGGTATGGCTATGGTTGAGGAATTGACTGACGCCGATATCACCGAGGCAAAAAGCTCCAAGAGCCTTTTCGATGAGGTCCAGGCGGTCACAAAAGATCTGCGGGCATTCATGGACCTTGTCCACGGAGTGCGTTGGTCCGGCGGTGGCAGCAAGGTACGCACCCGGGCCATTAATCGTCTGCAGCGCGGTGATTTTGGCGATCCAGCCGGTCTCCTGAAAGGTGAGATCGCACCGCCCAAGATTTCGAATGCACAGCAAAAGCTGTTGGACGGCCTGGAAGATAAACACAAGCTCAGTCTAACAGACAAGAAGGCAATTGCTGACGCAGAAGAACGTTGCGCCATACCTGATATCCTCGATGAAGTCCGCGCAGCTATCGGTCGTGAGCGTTTTTTGCATTGGGAGGTCGCGTTTCCCGGCGTCTGGACCGATTGGGACAGTGCGGAGCCGAAGGGCGGTTTCGACGCCGTAATCGGGAATCCGCCTTGGGATCGGATGAAGTTCCAAGAGGTTGAGTGGTTCTCCGATCGTCGTCCGGAGATCGCGATGGCGACCCGCGCGGCCGACCGCAAACGTCTTGTGAAGGAGTTGCTCGAAAGCAAGGATTCGATCGTTGCAGATTATTACGCGGCGGTTGCGCGGGCTGATGGTTCAGCTCGTGTTGCGCGTGAATGCGGCGTCTACCCTTTGCTTTCAGGAGGTGATGTGAACCTCTATGCGTTGTTCGTCGAACGCGCACTCACTTTGGTGAAGCCCGACGGCATAATCGGCCTGCTCACTCCTTCGGGCATCGCATCGGACAAGTCAGCTTCGGAATTTTTCAAATCAGTTTCGATTACCGGGCGACTGGGAAGTCTGATCGACTTCGAGAATCGGCGAGGCTCGCTTGAGCCGTTCTTTCCGGACGTAGATAGCCGCTTCAAGTTCTGCGTTATCGTCGTCGCTGGCATCAAACGGCGTTTCGCACAAACTACCTGCGGCTTCTTCTTTCACGATGTCGAAACGCTCAGCGACCCTGCCCGCTCGTTTACGCTTACCCCAACCGATTTTGCAAAGGTAAATCCAAACACAGGTACAGCTCCAATCTTCCGCACTCGTCGCGATGCAGACATCACAACCGAAATATACGACCGTTTGCCGGTACTGATCGACCGGCGCAGTACCGAGCCGGCGGCCGTATATCCGGTGCGTTATTCGACCATGTTTCACATGACGAATGACAGTCATCTCTTCGTCACGAAGGCCGAGTTAGAGCGATCGGCTTATCCGGTCGGCGGCGGGCGCTGGCGACGCGGCGCAGAGGAGTTTGTGCCTCTTTACGTAGGCCGCACTATCAAGCAATTCGACCATCGCGCGGCCTCTGTGCTAGTGAACGATGACAACCTGCACAACGCCGCGTCGTCGGGAGACACCACTCCCGAACAGCATGCCGATCCGAATTTTTCACCCACAACACAGTACTGGGTGTCGAGCGGTGCGATCAACTGGCCGGGCGATCTGTCCGCCGTAATCGCTTTCCGTGATATAGCCCGCCCGACCGACGTTCGCACAATGATCGCCGCATTCGTGCCTTTCTGCGGGTCAGGCAATAAATTGCCGCTCCTTATTCCGGCCCTGCCCGATAATGGAAAGGCTGCTAAGGCGAAGGTAATCGCCGAATATCAAGAGAGCGCGCCGCTGTTACTTGGAAACATGAACTCTATGGTTTTTGACTTTGTGGCACGTCAAAAAGTGCATGCCGCAAATCTCAATTGGTTTATCGTCGAACAACTCCCCGTCGTACCGGCCACCGCCTATACCCGTCGCTTTGGATCAATGATGGCCCGCGACATCGTGCGCAATGAAGTTCTCGCCCTGAGTTATAATGCTCACGACATGGCGCCGTTTGCTCGCGATCTCGGCTACATTGATCCAGCGACCGCCAAGGTGAGGCCGCCTTTTCCCTGGGACCGAATGGACCGCCAGCGCCGCCGCGCGAAGCTCGATGCGCTTTACTTCATGCTTTACTTCCCAAGCGTAACTCACGCAGAGATTGCAACTCTGAAGGAAACCGTATCCTACATATATTCGACTTTTCCCATCCTTGAACGCGAACAGATAGCCTCGCACGGTCGCTACCTTAGCCGCGACTTGTGCCTTCTCTCGATCAATGCGCTAACGGCAGGAGATCCGAATGCGTCGATCCTGCTTCAGAGTGCGTAGTCTAGCCTCTCGTTCTTCAAAGCAGCCCGCGAGGGCGGCACGTATTCTCGATGAGGAAAGCCAATGACCGGGAAAAAGCGCGCTTTGGGAAGCGACTTGAAGAAAGTTGACCGCCACATCATTCAGCGACACGAATATGATGAGGTGCCGGAACTGACCGACGAAATGTTTGAGCGCGCCGATCTCTATCAGGGCGGCAAGCTGATCCGTCGCGGGCGGCCGAAATCCGATGATCCCAAGCAACTGATCACCTTGCGGCTGGATGCCGCCGTGCTTCGCTGGTTTCAGCAGAGCGGCCCGGGTTATCAATCCCGCATCGGTGCCGCACTGAAATCGCACATGACGCGGAAGAAGGCTGCGGCGAAAGCTGCTCCACGCGGAAAAACTGCGGGCAAGAAGAAAGCGGAGAAAAAAGCGGGGTGATGGGCCGCAGCAGCCCGGCGCGCGCTAGGCTTTTTCTTTTTCCCGCCCCCCCTCACTCCGGCTTGATCCCGGCCGCCTTCATGATCGGCAACAGCCGCACTTCCTCAGATGTCGCGGAATGCCTTGATCTCGGCCGGCGTGGTCGGCATCGGCGTGGCGCCAAGCTCGCGGTAGCGCGCTTTCAGCCAGGGATCGGCGAGCGCCTTGACGGTGAGCGCATTGACCTGCGCCACCAGCTCGGCCTTCATGTTCGCAGGCCCGATCATGGCGGTCCATGAGGTGATCTCGTATCCCGGCAGCACCTCGGCCATCGCAGGCACGTCCGGAAGCTCGGGAATGCGCGCGCTTGCGGTGACGGCGACCGGCCTGACCTGGCCGGCGCGCACGCTCGGCAGCGAGCCCGGCAGATTGTCGAACAAGAGATCGACCCGGCCGCCGAGCAGATCGGTCAACGCCGGGGCGGCCCCCTTGTAGGGAATGTGGACGACCTCGACGCCGGCCATGCTGTTCATCATCTCGCCCGAGAGGTGCAGCGTGGTGCCGAATCCGGCGGAAGCGTAGGTGTATTTGCGCGGCTCCTTCTTGAAGGCGGCGAGCAATTCCCGGATGTCGGAGGAGAACAGATCCTTCCTGGCGGTGAGGATATTCGGCAGCCGCCACATGCCGCCGATGAAGGTGAAATCGGCGCGCGCATCATAGGGAAGTTTTGCGTAGCTTCCGATCGCCAGCACGTTCTGGGCGATGCCGCCGAGGCCGACCGTGTATCCGTCCGGCGGCGATTTCGCCACCGCGTCCGCGCCCAGCACGCCGCCCGCCCCGCCCCTGTTCTCGACCACGAACGAGGCTCCGGACAGTTCGCTCATCTTCTGGCAGAGAATGCGCGAGAGCGTATCGGTGGCGCCGCCGGCCGGAAAGCCGTTGACATAGCGCACCATCCGGGCCGGCCAGGCCTCCTGCGCGAGCGCATTGCGAGGCGCCACGAGCGGTGTGGCGATCGAGCCGCCGATCACGGTCAGCAAGGTGCGGCGATTCACGGGCGCGGGCGACGACATCGCTTTCCTCCATGATTTGAGTTTTTTTGCTTGATTGGCCGGCAACCAGGTTTCGTTGCCGACGACGGCCAGCGTAATCCGCCGGCGAGCTGCAAGAAAGAGGCGAGTTGAAGGGGGCGCGCTCGTCAGAGCGAAGGCGGACAGGTCGCTCTGCGAGATTCGGCGGACGCGCGCCACCATCTCTGCCGTCGTCGCCCGCGCAGGCGGGCGATCCAGTATGTCCAGAGACGCTGATGCATAAAATCGAAGAGTCCGCGGCGTACTGGGATACCCGCGCGTTCGCGGGCGAACGACGGTTCTTGGTAGGATGGATGCGATTCGTCCGCGCGTAGCTCCGCAAGGCGAAGACGGCGATAACGTCGCCTGACGGGCAAATCACCGAATTGCTGTCCAGCCCCCTTTGCAAAAATATTTCCGTTCCCGCTTTCACCCAAATCAAATCTATATCCGTCGCCGTCTCGTCCCACTCGAGGGGCGTATCGCGATCGTCACGGACGCGGGGCGGGATGCGGTGGACGCGGCAGCGTCGGGCGATGTCAGGGGATGGCAGGGCGGGTCGATACGGCCCGTGAGCTGACGAATGGCACGCAGACGAACGATGCTATCTGCGGACGGCAAAGCCGTGTGGTCCTGGCACCCGTTGCTGGTGTTAAGTTTGCGGAGGCAAGTCGGCCCGACCGGGTCTGACAAACCTTTAATCCGCTGATGACGGTGACAAGACGAATTCGCTCACCGGGGAGAGCACGAAATAAGCCGTTAAAACCATTGCGTGCGGGAATGCCGGGTGATCTCGGTGAACCTCGCGGTGACTACGCTCGTGTGCTTCACTTCACCATTTGCACGCGAGGCTGCGGGTGCAACGCGCACCCGGCATTCCCCACGCCCTCTGTTTTCTGGGCGAAGGCTTCATGCACAACTCGGGCGATCAGCGCCGCGGGAATGCGGAGGTGTGTTTGATGAATACGATCGCGCCACACTCTCAGCCGTCATCGTCCGCGAATGCGGGCGATCCAGTATTCCAGAGACGTTGATGATCAAATCGAGAGGCCGCGGCGTACTGGATCGTCCGGTCAAGCCGGACGATGACAGCTCGTTGTGGAGTGAAACGCGCCATACCACACCATGCGTCGTCCCTGCGAACGCAGGGACCCATAATCGCCGCGAGCCACGTTGTGAGCAGAAGGCGTTGGCCACGCCTCTGCTCAAATCGCAAGATCGCGGTGATTATGGGTCCCTGCGTCGCAGTGACGCACATTGAGCACTCAGGCGGCGACGACATTGAGCATGATGACGCTCGTGACGCCGCTCACGCGAATGCGGCGCTCACCTTCGCCCAACCCCGACAACTCCATCACCACCTTGTCGCCCGCGCTCAGCCACACCGTCTTGACCAGGCTCCCGGTCAGCACGATCTGCCCTGCGCGCAGGCCCCTGCCCTCGGCGGCGAGATGGTTGGCGAGCCAGGCCAGCGCGTTGTGGGGGTGGCCGAGCACGTCGGCGCCGGTGCCCTGCCCGACCTCCGCGCCGTTGACGAGCGCCGGCCGACCACGTGAAGCAGATCGGGCGCGGCCAATCGCGAAACCGGCTTGCCGAGCACGCAGCCGGCGGCGAAGAAATCGTCGGCCACAAGGTCGGCGCGCCCAGGGTTTGCCAATCGACGTAGCGGTCGTCGACGATCTCGATCGCCGGGTAATAGGCCTCGATCGCCTCCGCCACCCACTCGGCCGTAAACGGCGCCTCGCTCGGCGACGGATCGCGGGCGAGCCGCACCGCGATTTCGCATTCGACGCCGACGCGGACAAAATCCTCGGTGCGCAAGCGCGCGCCGCTGGCGTGAACGCCTTTGGCGAACACGCCGCCGCCGCAAGGATGCGGGATGCCGAGATATTGCTGCATCACCGCGCTGGTGCAGCCGATCTTGTAGCCGACCAGCGCGCCGACATAGGGCAGCAGCAGATCGTGGGCGGCGCGTTGAATCCGGTATCCCTCCGCCTCGTCCCGCGGCGCGGCGTCGGGGCCCAGCGGCCGCAGCGGCGCGCGGTTGCGGCGGGCAGTGACGATGGCTTTCGCGGCCGCAAGCGTGTCGGTCATCGGCGGCTTCCGGAATGCAATCGCGAACGACTTCAACAAAATGACCGCACATGGCGGCCAAAAACCCTACTCGTCGCGATAGACTTTCTCGCGTTTCTCGTGGCGCTCCTGCGCCTCCACCGAGAGCGTCGCGATCGGACGCGCCTCCAGCCGCTTCAGCGAGATCGGCTCGCCGGTCTCCTCGCAATAGCCGTAGGTGTTGTCCTCGATGCGCTGCAGCGCCGCGTCGATCTTGGAGATCAGCTTGCGCTGGCGGTCGCGGGCGCGCAGCTCGATCGCGCGGTCGGTTTCCGACGAGGCGCGGTCGGCGAGATCGGGATGATTGACGTTCTCTTCCTGCAGGGTCTGCAGCGTCACGCGCGATTCCCTGAGGATCTCGTCCTTCCACGCCAGCAGCTTGGCGCGAAAATAATCGCGCTGGCGCTCGTTCATGAAAGGCTCTTTTTCGGTGGGTCGATAATTCTTCAACTTTTCCAAGGCCAGCCCATCTTCACGTGCAAGGCGGGCCCGAAAAGGGTCGGTCCGCGCGCGCCTTATATAGCGGCGTCATGTGACAGACAATATCGGGCCGGGCCGCCAAACCGTGCGCGGCCGGGGTTTCCTGTGCAGGAACCCGCGAGCCAAGCGGACGCCTTGGGGCCGCAGGTCGCCCTGGGGCTCAAAACTGCCCGGCTTTGGCCAGTTCTACCTCGACGCGCAGCTCGATCTCGGCCAGCACCGCATCGAGGCCGGGGTCGCCGGAGGCGGATTTGAGGTTGGCGGCGGCGTCGCGCAGCCGGCTCACCGTGGAAGCATCGAAATTGCCGCACAACAGCCCGATCTTGAGATCGTCCAGCACGTCGAGCGCGCCCTTGCCGCGCTGCACCGAACGCTTGCGGCGCTCGGCCGGATCCTCCTCGATGCCCTGCATGGCCAGCAGCGCATCGATGTTGACCGCGGCCTTCGGCGCGGCTCGCGGCGCGGGTCTCCGGCGTCGATGCCGCGTCCGGCAGCGCAAAGCCGGTGGAGCTGGTTCGCCTGGCCTGGCCCGCCGGAGAGCCGAGGGTGGTGCCGTTCGGTCCGTAGATGCGCATCGTTGAGTTCTCGCGGGTGGTGGCGGGGAGCTTCGCCCTTTTATGGTTAACGGGGCGTAAACGGCCCGGCAAAATCTGCCGCGGCAGGCAGTTTTGGCGGTTCCACGGCCCGGACCCGCGGCCGGTTTCGCATAAATTATATAACATATATCAATATGTTATGCTCGCGGCCGGGCGTGGCACGGGGCTCGCATAGTTAACGCGGGGATCACCGCCATGGGAGTGGCGCGCGGGTCCCGGTTGAAGACCTCAGCGGGGAGCAGAGGATGCCAGGCGTCCATTCGGCAAACATGTTTCAGGTGGCCTGCGCCGCGCTATTGGCGCTGGCGCTGTCCGCTATCCCCGCCGGCGCGACCTCCCGAATCAAGGACCTCGCCAACATCGAAGGCGTGCGGCAGAACCAGCTGATCGGCTACGGCCTCGTGGTCGGCCTCGCCGGCACCGGCGATACCCTGAACAACATCCCCTTCACCAAGCAATCGCTGCAGGCGATGCTGGAGCGCATGGGCGTCAACATCCGCGGCGCCACCATCCGCACCGGCAACGTCGCCGCCGTCATGGTGACCGGCAATCTGCCGGCGTTCGGCACCCAGGGCACGCGGATGGATGTCACGGTGTCCGCGCTCGGCGATGCCAAGAATCTGCAGGGCGGCACCCTGCTCGTCACCCCCCTGCTCGGCGCCGACGGCAATGTCTATGCGGTGGCGCAGGGCTCGGTCGCGATCTCGGGCTTCCAGGCCGAAGGCGAAGCCGCCAAGATCGTGCGCGGCGTGCCCACCGTCGGCCGCATCGCCAATGGCGCCATCATCGAACGCGAGATCGAGTTCGCGCTCAACCGCCTGCCCAATGTGCGGCTGGCGCTGCGCAATGCCGATTTCACTACCGCCAAGCGCATCGCGGCCGCGGTCAACGATTTTCTCGGCGCCAAGACCGCCGAGCCGATCGATCCCTCGACCGTGCAACTCGCGATTCCATCGGAATTCAAAGGCAACGTCGTCGCCTTCCTGACCGAGATCGAGCAGTTGCAGGTCGAACCGGACCTCGCCGCCAAGATCGTGATCGACGAACGCTCCGGCATCATCGTGATGGGCCGCGATGTCCGCGTCGCCACCGTTGCGGTGGCGCAGGGCAATCTCACCGTCACGATTTCCGAAAGTCCGCAAGTCAGCCAGCCCAATCCGCAGTCGCGTGGTGGACGAACCGTGGTGACGCCGCGCACCAGCGTCGGCGTCACCGAAGACGGCAAGAAATTCGCGCTGGTGAAAGACGGCGTATCGCTGCAGCAACTGGTCGACGGCCTCAACGGGCTCGGCATCGGCCCGCGCGACCTGATCGGCATTCTGCAGGCGATCAAGGCCGCCGGCGCGATCCAGGCCGACATCGAGGTGATGTGATGCAAAGCAGTTTGATCAACAGCGCCGCCGGCAGCATGCCCGCCAAGGCCATGATGCCGATGCGTCAACGGCCGGCCGGATTATGCGCTCGCCGAGGCCCTGACCAAGGTTTCCCCAAAGGCGCAGGCCAAGGCCAAGGCGACGGCGACCGATTTCGAGGCGATGTTTCTCAATTCGATGTTCTCGCAGATGACCAGCGGCATCAAGGGCGAAGGCCCGTTCGGCGATACGCCGGGCACCGGGGTGTGGCGCTCGATGCTGACCGAACAATATTCGAAATCCTTCGCCAAGGCCGGCGGGCTCGGAATTTCCAACGACGTCTATCGCACGCTGATCCTGCAGCAAGCCAACCGCGCCAGCTAGATCTTTAGAGGAAAGCCGCCATGAATCAGCATCCTCAACGGCAAGCGGCGCCCGCGCCGATCCCCACTGCCGCGAGCGCCGGCGATGCCCGCAAGCTCGCCGAGGACCTGATGGATGTCATGACCGCGCTGCTCGGCGTCATCGAGCGCGAAACCGAACTGGTTCGCGCCGGCAAGCTGCGCGAGGCGATGGCGTTTGAATCGAAAAAGACCGAGCTGTCGCGCCGCTATGTCAGCGCGGTCGCGCATCTGCAAGCCAGCCAGAAATACCTGGCGCAAACGGCACCCGAGCTTTTGACCGCGCTGCATCGTCATCACGACGTGTTTCGCGCCATGCTGCAGATCAACCTGACCGTGCTCGCCACCGCGCACGCGGTGTCGGAAAGCATCGTGCGCGGCGTCAATACCGAGATGCAGAGCCGCAATATTCCCAACACCTACACATCGGCCGGACGGCGCGCCGCGCCCGGACCGCGGCACATGACGCCGCTGGCGGTCAGCCGCTCGCTCTGAACTCGCCGCGCTGCGCTTTCAGAAAGCGTTTTCAAGCGAAAGCCTGCCCCGCAGCTGATGCGGGGCGGATGCCCGGCTCGCGTCAAGAAAACGCGTCAAACAAAACTACCAGCATTTTTCATAAAACTTGCGCGCCGGCTTCAGCGCGCCATTCAGCGCGTTCTCTAACACACCGTTGAGAGCTGCAGGTCATAGTTGCCGACGAAGAGGGGTTGGGATTTGACTCGAGGGAAGCCTGGAGGCTGCCATGAGTACGGATTTCAGCATCAAGCCGGTGGGGGAGCCTGCTGCCATACCTGTTGTCCCGCCTGTGAGCAAAGCGGCTGACAAGGCGGTGGCGACCGAACTGCCTGCAAGCAAAAGCGTCACGGTGGTGGACGCGGGCGCAGGCGTGCGCAACGATTCGCCGGCAGCGAGCGACTTCGTATCGCATCAGGTGATTATCGATCGCGCCGCGGCCTCGATCGTCTATCAGGTCGTCGATAACAGAACCAACCTGGTGCTGCAGCAGTTTCCCGACGAAGCTGTGCTGCGCCGTCGCGCCTATTTCCGCACGCTTGACCTGACAAGAGGCGAGCCCGGACATCGGCTCGTCACCGACCGCAAGGCCTGAGTCGCAAGTCTGATGACTAGTTCTGGGTAGCGTAGGCGGTGTCGAGATAGGTTGTACCGCTCGCGGGATCGGTGACGACGTTCTTGATTAGCGCTTTTCCGGTATCGGTCAGCATGAACTTGGTATCGCCGACCCGGAACGAGTTGTCCCTGATCAGGACGTCCTGGTATTTGACCGTACTGTCACTCTGATATTTGACCTTCGCGCGAAAGCCGCTGACGTTCGAAACAGTAATATTGAACGATTTGTTGTTGGCGTACTTTCCGCTCCAGGTGCCCTCGAAGCTTGCGGGATCGACCGCCACATACGGGGTCTTGCTCGGAACGGTCAATCCCACCGTCTTGTAGTTGGCCGACAGGATGCTCATGATGTCAGCCACGGCCACTCTCCGCTAACCGGCCACGCCGTCAGACCCGGCCTGACAGGCCCGCCGCGAGATTGCAATTGATGTCGATCAGCGACTTCAGTTTCGCCGGATCCGGATTCAGCTGCATTTCGATCGTCTGCTTCATGACGAAAACGCCGATATTGGCGATGTTCTGACGAATTTCCATCGGCTGCGGATTGTCGTTGGTTTCCGCCGCGCTCATGAAGATCGACCACAGCCGGCGATTGAAGAGCAGCGCGTTGTGCATGTTCTTGTCGGGCCCGGTCCAGTTTGCCTGGACGTCCTGCAACTGTCTTGCCGCTTTCAGTAGTGCCTGCGCCTCGATTTCCCGGGGAGCTGCCGTCGTTTGCGACGTGCGTGCATAGGCTTGAGCGGCTTGAGACATCCATCACCTCGATAGGGTTTTGCGCAGAGACGCTAGCTTCGAAAGCTGCCCAAGTTTTGTACTTCGTTGCCTTTAAAATATGGTTAGCGGCCGTTACCGTATTTGTCCGGAACAGGGCAAATCGAGGCGTCCTTTGCCGCGCGCTCGTGGCGGTCACATCAAAAAAACGGCGGGGTTTCCCCCGCCGTTTCGGTATCGTTTCGTGACGTCGAGATCAGCGCAGCAGCTGCAGCACACTCTGCTGCGACTGGTTGGCCAGCGCCAGCGCGGAGACCGCGATCGACTGGCGGGTTGCCAGCGCCTGGCTGTTGGCCGCTTCCTCGTTGGTATCGGCCAGCGTCAGGTTGGCCGAACCGGTCTGCAGCACGTTGATCAGGTTCTTCGAGAAGTCCTGGCGGATCTGCACGATCGAAAGGTTGGAACCGAGAGTCGAGGCTTCCGTCCGCAACGCGTCCGAGGCGCTGCTTATCTTGGTGATCGTCGCGTTTGCCGAGGCGCTGTCGAGGAAGTCCGTTCCGCCGGTCAGCGAAGCAAGGCCAAGGCCCGTCGCGTCGAAGGTCACGCCCTGGATGTTCAGGGTGGACTTGCCGGTTTCGTTGAAGGTCAGCTTGAGGTCATCGCCGTTCAGCAGGTTGATGCCGTTGAACGAAGCGTCCTGCGCCGTCGTCGTGATCTGCTGGATGACGTTGTTGTACTGGCTGACCAGGTTGGCACGAATGGTCTGCGAAGCCGCATCGGCGAGCGGCTGGCCCGCGGCACCGCCGGTGGGCGTAACCAGGGCCGCTGTATCGCTACCACTGATCGCAATGGTGTTCGCAGCCGCGGTTGTTCCCAGTGTAAGGGTCTGGCTTGCATTGTCGTTGCTGGAGGTGAGCGTGATGGACCCGTCGCTGGCCAACGAGGCCGTCAATCCAAGGCCGGCCGCCGACAGCGCCGTATTGAAAGCGGCGATCGAATTGACGTTGCCGGCCGCAACCGTGCTGCTGACCGTGATGGTGGTGGCGGCGCCGGTCGCAGGCGTAAAGATGAAGGTCTTGCCCTTGAGCGAGTTCGTACCCGCGTTGGTCAGATCGGCGGCCGTTCCGGCAACAGACAGCGGGCCCGCGCCGGTCGGCGCCAGGCTGGTTGCGGAAGCCTTCACCGAATAACCGGTGGGCGCCTGCAGCACCTGGTTGGCGATCGACTTGGCGGTATCGACCAGCTTCTGCAGCGAGGTGATGCCGGTGTTGGCGGCCTGCAGGACCTGCACGCCGTTGCCGATGCCGTCGAGCAGATTGCTGATGTCGCTGGCGCGGTTGTCGAGACCCTGCGCCGTGAAATAGTTGGTCGGGTTGTCGAGCGCCGTGTTGACCTTCTTGCCGGTCGAGAGACGGTTCTGGGTGGTGGCGAGAAGATCCGCGGTCGACTGCAGCGAGAGCAGGTTCTGGCGAACCGAAGCGGAAAGAACAATACCGGACATGTGTGGAACCTTCCTAGTTTTACGTCCGTCGTTCTACCGAGTTTCCTTTAAATTAGCGTTAATGTGGATTTAAGTTGTTTGATTAACGCTTTCTTACCTGGCGCGCACCCGTAACGCCTTCGAGAGATTCGCCTGGTCGGGTCGCCCAAACGAAAAAACGGCGGGGTTTCCCCCGCCGCCTTAATCTAACGATGTAGCCGAAATCAGCGCAGCAGCTGCAGCACGCTCTGCTGCGACTGGTTGGCCAGCGCCAGCGCGGAGACCGCGATCGACTGGCGGGTCGACAGCGCCTGGCTGTTGGCCGCTTCCTCGTTGGTATCGGCCAGCGTCAGGTTGGACGCTCCGGTCTGCAGCACGTTGATCAGGTTCTTCGAGAAGTCCTGGCGGATCTGCACGATCGACAGGTTCGAACCCAGAGCCGACGCTTCGGTGCGGAGCGTGGTGCTGGCCGAGCCGAGCAGGGTAAGCGCGCTGTTTGCCGAGGCGTTGTCCAGGAAGTCCGTGCCGCTGGCCAACGAAGCAAGGCCAAGGCCCGCCGCGTCGAAGGTCACGCCCTGGATGTTCAGGGTGGACTTGCCGGTTTCGTTGAAGGTCAGCTTGAGGTTGTCGCCATTCAGCAGGTTGATGCCGTTGAACGAAGAGTCCTGCGCCGTCGTCGATGATCTGCGTGATGATGCCGTTGTACTGGTTCACCAGGCTGGTGCGAATGGCCTGCGAGGCCGCATCGGCGACTGGGGCGGTCCCGGCTGCGAACGTCGTAGTACCGGGAGTTGAACCGGGAGTAATCGTACCGATCGTTTGCCCAGCATAGTCGTTGGTTGTGGTGATGACGAGGTGGTCGGTGCTGTCAATGCTGGCTGTCAGACCGCCGGCCGCCAAAGAGGTGTTCAGCTGGTCGAGTGAACTCGCTGGCGCCGAAGGTGACGGTGAATGCGGGGAGTTCCCCGCTCGCGGCGAAGGCAAGAGTCTGATTGGCCTTGAAACCGACGCCGTCCACCAGATTGGCCGCCGAGGCGGTGCCAACAAGGGCTGTCGAAGTAGATGTCGACTTCGACGTATAGCCGGTGGGCGCCTGCAGCACCTGGTTGGCGATCGACTTCGCGGTATCGACCAGCTTCTGCAGCGAGGTGATGCCGGTGTTGGCGGCCTGCAGAACCTGCACGCCGTTGCCGATGCTGTCGAGCAGATTGCTGATGTCGCTGGCGCGGTTATTAAGACCCTGCGCGGTGAAGAAGTTGGTCGGGTTGTCGAGCGCCGAGTTGACCTTGTTACCCGTTGCGAGGCGGTTCTGCGTGGTTGCGAGCAAATCCGCGGTGGACTGAAGCGAGAGCAGGTTCTGGCGAACCGATGCCGAAAGAACAATACCGGACATTTTTCATACCTTTCTGGTGTGAAATTGGAGTGCGTGCGTAGTCCCAATCCTTTTGGATCGGGCGACCGGGGGACGGTGGAACCAAGCCTCTAAGAAAACATGAATTGGCGCGGCTACTTGTCACACCAGCAACGCGTCAGCCTGCGATTTCGTCATCGCGCGATTTGAAAAATGACATTGATAATACTGGAGATTCCAGCGGCATCTTGCCTCGTTCACGAAGCGTTAACCGCAATAGTAAAGGATTGCGGCGCATCGGCAAAAAAGCATCAGCGCGTATCTGGCGCGACCAAAAGCCGGCACTCATTCGAACTCGCTGCAGTGATCGCTCGCTTCAAGATGCGGCAATGGAGAACAGCCATGGCTTTGAAAGTCGAGCTCAAACCGCACGAACGGATCATCATCGGCAACTGCGTGATCACCAACACCGATCAGCGTGCCCGGCTATTGATCGACGGCGACAAGATTCCGATTCTGCGCGAGAAGGACATCCTGACGCCCGAGACCGCCGATACACCTGCCAAACTCGTCTATCTGGCGGTGCAGCTGATGTATATTTCGCCGGATCCGCAGGTCAATCACGGCACTTACTTCAGTCTGGTGCGCGATATCGTCACCGCTGCGCCGAGCGCCTGGCCCATCATCGAGGGTATCAACAATCATATTTTGAACGGCGATCTGTATCAGGCCCTCAAAGAGGCCAGAAAACTCGTCGCCTACGAGAGGACGCTTCTGGATCACAATGAAGCCGTCCGGAGCGAACAGGGCGCCGGCGCCGAAGCGCGGCGCTCCGCCTGAGGTAAGTCCCTTACATCGCCAGCGGCGGAGACGGCTCGACCGTCGGCAAGAGGCCGTCGTCGGAACGCGACCGCCGCGCACCAAAATCCAGCACCGCCGAGATCAGCGCGTCGATGTCACAGGTGTCGGTGCGATGATTGACGATAGCCGCGCGTATCGCGAGCTGGCCGTCGAGCAGCGTCGTCGATGGCGCCGCGATCCCGGATTCCTGAATGTCGATGACAATTTCGCCATTGACCTTGTTGGCGTCGGCAGCGCGATAACGGAAGCAGACGATATTGAGCTGGACCGGCGCCAGCAGCTCCAGCCGCGGCTCGGCCAGAATCCGCGTCTCCAGATAGGCGGCGAGCGCACAGGTGCGCGTGATGATCGCGCCCAGCTTTTCGGTGCCATAGGTTTTCAACGTGAACCACGTCTTGAGCGCCCTGAAACCGCGCGACAGGTCGGGGCCGAGGTCGCAAGGCCAGGACGATCCCGCGGCGAGCCCTCGTGTCTCCCGGCGCAGATACGCCGCCGGCGCGGAAAAAGTGTCGCGATGCCGATCGCCGTCGCGGACAAGCAGGAAGCCGGCGTCATAAGGCACCTGTCCCCATTTGTGGAAATCCAGCGCGATCGAATCGGCGTGTTCAAGTCCGGCCAGCCGCGGCGCGAGCGCCGGCGACAGAATCCCGAGGGCGCCATAGGCGCCGTCGACGTGAAACCAAAGTTGCTCTTCGCGGCACAGCGCGCTTAGCGCCAGGAGATCATCGATGGCGCCGATATCCACCGTTCCGGCCGAGCCGACCACGAGGAACGGCTTCCGCCCGGCGCTGCGGTCCAAGGCGACCCGGGCCCGCAATGCCGCCACGTCGATGCGGTGGGATCGATCGGCCTCGATGCATCGCAATGCATCGCTGCCGAAACCGGCGATGTCCATCGCCTTGGTGATGCAGCCGTGCGCCGCGCTCGAGGTATAGGCCGTAAGTCGCGCGCCTTCGTCACCGAGGCCGTGCTGCCGGACGGATTGCCCGAGTGCCGCGGTTCGCGCCACCAGCACCGCCATCAGATTTGCCATCGACGTGCCGGTAACGAAAATCCCGCTGGCCCCGCTCGGAAAACCGAACATCGAGCGCATCCATTCGACGATCTGACGTTCGACCTCGATCGGAATGTGATCGCGCCCGCCGAGATTGGCGTTCAGTCCAGCCGCCAGCATCTCCGCCAGCATGCCGACCGCGCTACCGCCGCCATGCACCCATCCCATGAAACCCGGGTGCACATTGCCCGTCGCATAGGGGACGATGAAATCGGTGAATTCCCGATAGACCTCGCCGAGATCGGAGGGCTCAAGCGGAAGCCTGGCGTGGAACCGCGCGCGGACTTCATCCGGTATCGGTCTCCACACCGGGCGGTCGCGGATGTTGGCGGCATAGTCGAGCATGTCATCGAGCATGCGATGACCTTGCGCGCGCACGTCGTCCCAATTTTGCGGATCGAGCGTCTGGCTCGATTCCGATTGCAGGGCTAATTCGCGCAACACCCTTGTCACGCCGCGTGCTCCCGGCCCTGTCGGGCGCGGCGGTACAGCATCGCGGCGAACGCCTCGAAAATCGCGCGCATTTGCGGAGGCTTGTAGGGAAACAGCTCCGGCGAATCCATGTTGTGCACAACAGCGGTATTGTCCGCCTCGAATATCAACAGTTCCCCGCGCTTGTTTTCGGCGCAGTCGATCGTGAAATAGTCGAGACCTATTCGGTCGATCATCGCGGCCAATGCGCGGTGGTGGCGAGCCGCGAACGCGCTGTCGAAGCTGCGCATGAAGTTTCCTTCCTCGCGGCGCTTGCTTTCGCTAAATGCCATATCTGCGTTGAGGTACCAGATATCCCAACGATCGGCGATCGCCATGTGGCAGGCATAGGGCCGGCCATCGACGACGACGATCCGGTACTTGCGAAACAAGCCGTCATCGTTGGCGTAATCGACGAAGCGGGAGACGAAAAATTCCTGCTCCAACCGTTCCGCAAGATATCGATCGATCGCGGCGCAATCATCGAGTTTGGCGAGCCCGACGCCCGCATGCGAACCGCGCGGCCGGACGATGATCGGAAACCCGAGCTCGGCGGCAATATCGGCAAAGCAGAGATTCGACCGGGCCACGTCAGACAATTGCGCGCGTGTCACGCATACCGTCGCCGGGATATCGAGTCCCTCGATTCCGCTGATCAGACGATGCAGCTTGTCGCGATCGAGATTGCCGACAAGGCGCGGCGGGTTCAGCATCGGCCGCGGCCAGCGCGCCGCCGCCTGATCGATGATGCGGAGTGCATCGCGGCATTCCTCGGAGTCGGAAGCGATCACGATCGCAACGTCATGATCGGGCAGCGGTACCGGCAACTCTATCCCGGCAATGACATAAAGCGTCAGCAGCTCGATCCCGGACTCTTCCAGCAAAAACTCGATCGGTGTGTTGCCCCCCATGTCGATCGCGGCGGCGAGCGCAAGAACCCGCAGTTTCGGCTTTTCCGCGGCGCATGGCGATCGAAACAGCTGATGAAAGGCCAGCACTTCCGCCTGAATGGCAATCCCGATCTGCTTGTCGCCCAGCAGCTGCGTTATCAGCGACAGATCGAGACCCTCGCCCGCGCCGGCGGTTCCGCCGGCGACCTTCGACATCAATTGGTCCCGCAACGGACGAAGATCGGTGCCGCGAAATGCCATCGTCGTGAGCTTGGCAAACCCGATCCGGTCCGCGCAGAGCGGCTCGGCAATTCCGATGTGTTCGTGGAAATCAGGCGGCATTCGCCGCTCTTGCTGAGGCGGCAAACTGCGACGAGACATCGCCGTGAAAGACGGACGGGCCGACATGATCGAGGCGGCTTTGCAGATCGGCCCAGATCTCGCCGCCGATATCGGTCCAGCGTTTGCAGAAGGCAAAATCCTCGCTGAGGTAAGTCCCGGTCTTCGGATCGATCATGCATTCGAACAATGCAAACCGGTTGGGACTTCCCGCGAGCGCATCGAGCGAATGTTCGCCGAAGAACTGCAGTGCCGCATAGGCCGGATGTCGGCACATCCTTTCGAGGACGTGACGCCTGATCATCAGGAAACCGGTGCCGGCAAAGCGCACGCGGGTAAATCCATTGACGGCGATGACGCGATCCGGATCGTCAATCTCCAGCACATAGTCGAGAGCGGCCGACGGCATGCTCGACCAGTTGGACTCCAGCATCCGTTTTGCCTTGTCCCAGTTGACCCGCTTGATCGGATAGACCCCCGCCACCACGTCCGCCCCGGATTCAATCAGGCGGAATACCTGGTCGGGGTCAAAACCGATGTCAGCATCCACGAACAGCAGGTGGGTCGCCGTGGGATTGTCGAGGAAGAGCGTCACCAGGTTGGCTCTCGCCCGGGTAATCAGCGCGTCGCCGTCGCGCATCAGAACCGTGAGATCGATGTTGGGCCTGGAACGCACGACCCTCTGCAAATGGAAGATCGAGCCGGCATAGATGCTGGATACCTGTCCGCCGAAGCACGGCGTGGCCACCATCAGGTGAATTTGGTCGGTCATGAGCGGCTCCAAGGCGGCGGGCGTGATGCATTCCTCACCAAACAGTAAATAGACGTAGTTAACCAAAACCTAACGGCGGCGCCGGGCTACGCGACCGGAAGATACTTGGTCAGGCTCAGCTGCGCGAGCATCGCAGTGGTCTGGTATGAGGCCTGCAAGGCGGTCTGGAGCGCCAGGATCTGACTGGCCACCTGATCGGGAGAGACGTTCTCGGCCTGGTCGACGATGCCCTGCAGCATTCCCTGGGCTTGTGTTTGCCTGGCGGTGGCATCCTTCATCGTCAGCTGCGCCGTCGCAAAGTCCGACTGAATATCCTCGATGGTTTGCTGTCCCGGTTGCCGCGCAAGATTCTGCGCCACGCGCTGACTGAGTGCCGAGACCTGCAGGGCCGCATTTGGATTCGCGGCCGAGGTCGTGACCGCGGCGAAAACGGCCAGCGTTTGAAGCTGCGAACGAATGGCCGTCTCATTGGCACGCGCGCCGTATTGCACGGTCACCGACTGATCGACACGGGCCGTCGCTGTGGCGCGGGCGGACCCTGGACCCGCTTCGCCGGTGTACCAGGAGATGGTATTGGCCGGCGTGCCGCTGACCAGCGAGGTCGCAGCGCTCAACGGGGAGCCGCTGACCCGCAGCGGCGGCAGGGTCGCCGTCGCGGTGACGCCGAAGCCGAGTGCCGCGAACGCGGCCGAATTCGAACTGGTAACCGTCAGGTTCGCGGCGTCGTCGGTGTGCAGGGCGATCACGCCGCCGCTGATGGTCGACGGGGTCGAGGTGCCGGTGATCGAGTCGATTTTTGTCAACAGCGTCTGAACGCTGTCGGTGACGTTGAGCTGGTTGTTGCCGGTCGCGCCGGAGGCGACGAAAGTGATGGGCGTGCCGTTGACGGTGATGGTGTCGCCAGCCGCGAAATTGGTGGCCAGCGAGTCCGTGCTCGCGGCACCCGACAACAGCGTCGCGCCGGTGATCGGCGCAGGGATCGCAGCCTTGTTGTTGACCACGCTTCCGGTGGCGGTTCCGGCCGAACTGAAAAAATCATTGCCGGCCGCAATAGCCGATGCGGCCACCAGCGATGTGTTGGCAAGCGTGCCGATCGCTGTGTTCAGCGCCGCCTTGAGATTGGCTGATGTCACCGTCGAGTTGGCGCCGATGGCAAAACTGCCGACCGGCGGCGGCGTTGCGCTTGACGCCGTCAGCTGAATCGATTCGGTCGTGCCGTCAGGCAGCGTGAAGGCAAAGCTCACCTTGTCGCCGTTGTTGGGATTGGTGGCGCCGAGGTCAATCGAGACGGCGGCCGGCGATCCGGCGGGGCCGGTTACGGTGGCGCCCGTAAGCGACGATGAGATCGCGCTCAGCTTCAAGCCAAACGGCGAGCCGGCGACATCCTCCGCCACCTGCACCGAGGTCGCGGTCGGAGAAGTAATAACGAGGCGCCCGAGGCCGGTGGTGCCGTCGGCCTGCTGACGCTCGGAAATCACCTGTTTCAATCCGGCCTGGGTGGTGGTTCCGTTGAGGATATCATCGATCGAGGCGACCGAAGGCGTATTGATGGCGCTGCCCGAAAACAGATAGCGGTCGCCCGCCTGCATATTGAGGATTCCCAGCATCGAAGACAGCTGAGAGGTCGCGGTTTGCTGGGCGATGGTCTGTCCGGCGCTGTTCAAGCCCTGCATCGAACTGTTCGCGCTGTTTAGAACGGTGGTTCCGATATCGACCATCGACTGCAGCGCGGTGTTGGCGATGCCGATGTTGGTGTTGATGTTGCTCATGGTATCGCTGAACGCGGAAATGTTCGCCAGTTGCGCCCGTGCCGCGATGGCAAATCCCTCGTTGACCCCCATCCCCGCATAGGAGGTGGATTTTTTCCCGGTCGTCAGCTGCGACTGAAGGGTCGTCAGCTGATTGTTGAGATTCAGCAACGACTGGCTGAGATAAGTGGGGCCGAAACTGACGCTATTGATTGCCATATCGATCGCCCTACAACTGAACCTGCATCAAACTGGTCATCATGGCCTGAACCACGGACATCACGTGAGCATTGGCGGCATAGTTATTCTGCAGTGAAATCAGGTTCGCCATCTCGCTGTCGATATTGACGCCGGAGTCGGATTTGAATTTCTGCTGCAACGCGTTGACGACGACGTCCTGACCCTGCTGAAGCTGGGTTGCCGACGTTGCCGCATTGCTCTGCTGGCTGAGGAACTGCTGCATGAAGGTGCTCAGCGTTCCCTTGAACGGCGTCGCGGCCGTGCCGAGCCCGGTCTGCGGCGAGTAAGTGAACGTGCCCGACGTCAGCTGGGAATACAGAAAGTCCGAACGCGTCGTGTCGCCGGGGTTGGTCGCGGGCGACGTGCTGTAAACGGTCATTTTCGAGGGATCGCTGAGAAGCGCGGCATTGACCGTTATGCGTCCCGCCAATCCGGTTTGTTGCGAGCCGTTCCGCGTAATCGAACCCGTGTACAACAGATTTCCGTCGGTAAACACCGGGAGCTGGACGCTCCCGCTCGCAAGCGTCGAAACCGTCGTCGTAACCGAGGCCGCGTTGACGGTTGCCGAGCTGGTGCCGTTGTCGAGCACGCGCAAAACAGAACCGGAGGGATTTGAGAACTGCAGATTGGCGGCGCCGAGCGCGCTGTTCAATTGCGCAACGACCGACGCCATTCCGCCCGAAAAATTGACGCCGATCACCTGATTGTTCGGGTTGGCCCCGGTATTCGACAACGGAAGTGCGGCCGGATCGTCGACCCGCACGATCGAGACCTGGTGCTGGGTGTTGGTCGCCGTGTCGGTGTAGGTGAGATTGATGGTATTGCCCGGCAAAACGTTCGACAGATCGAGATCGAAGCCTGCCTTCGGGGCAAGCGCGGCGGGGGCGACGGTGCCGGCGGTGGTCTTGTCCGACAGCGCGCTCGCCATCGACGCCGCCAGTTGATCGACCTGCGCCTGCGCCTGAACCAATGTCTTGTCCCGCAGCGTCAGATCGGCTGCGATCTGGCCGGAGCTGATCGAGTTGGTCGCGACCAGATCGATGACGGCCCCGTTCGCGAGCTTGACGGTGAGCGAGCCCGCCGAGGAGATGGCCGGGTTGGCGTTCCATTGCGAATTGGCGTTCAGCATTCCCTGCGAGTTGAAATTGAGCGTGGAGGCCTGGGCGCCGACAAGCTCGATGCCATTTGTCGTGTAGACGGTGGTCTGGTTGGTGTTATCGGTGGAGACGCGGATATCCATCAGCTGCGACAGCTTGTCGATCGCGCTGTCGCGCTGATCCATAAGCGTTGCGGCGGCAGGGTCGGTTGACTTCAGTCCCTGCAGCTGCGCGTTGATTTGCGCGATCTGGGTCATTGCGGCGTTGGCCTGACCCACCGAAATGTTGATGTCCTGCTCGGCATTGGAACGCAGCGTCTGAATGCCCTGCGTGGTCGCGTTGAGCTGCTGTGCCAGCGATTGCGCCGCCGTCACGGCCGAGATCTGCGCCGATGAGCTGCCCGAGGTCGTCGACAACGATTGCAGGGCCGTCGTAAAATTCGAAAAAGCGGTTTCAAGCGTCCCGGCATCGCCGGGGGTTCCGTAGATGGATTGCAGCTGGGTCAAGACGCTTGCCATCTGGTCGGCATAGGCGCCGCCGGATGTTTCGGAACGCAATTGAGTCTGTATGAATTGATTGAGCTCGCGGTTCACGCCGGTGACATTGACGCTTGCGCCGGTGTCGCCGGTCGTTACTTCGACCTGAATGGAGCTTTGGGTAATGTAACCGGGCGTCTGCGCGTTCGCGATGTTCGATGACACGATCGAAAGCGCGGCCTGGTTGGCGCGCAAACCAGACATCGCAGTGGCGAGAGCTGAACCCAAACTCATGGTAGCCGCCTCAGATCAAGCCGTGCCGACCTCTTGCCAGAACCTGTCAACGCAGCACGTTCAAGAGATCCTGAACCATGCTGTTGGCCGTGGTGATCACTTTGGTATTCGCGGAATAGGCCTGCTGGGTCACGATCAGCTTGGTGAACTCATCGGCGATGTCGGTATTCGACCCTTCCAGCGACGAGCCGCTGATCGTGCCGGAGGCACCGATGATCGCCGGTCCCGATTGGTCGGTGACGGCGTAGGCACCGCCATCGAGGCTCTTGAGGTAATTGGTGCCGTTGAAGTGCGATAGCGTGACGGAAGCGAGATCGAGGTTCTGCCCGTTGGAGAAGGTGCCGATCACCAGGCCACTGTTGCTGATGGCGACCGACTGAAGCTGGCCGGCTGCGTAACCGTTCTGCGATATGGTGTTGATGGTCGCGGTGCCGCCGGTGCTGGCAAATTGTGTCAGGCCGCCGGAGCCGACGTTGATCGTGATGTTGCCAAGCGTCTGGCCGCTGACGCTCACGTTCGGGACTGCGATCGCGGAGCCCGATGGACTCGTCAAAGCTCCATTGGCGCCGAACGTGAAGGTCGTGCCGGTGTTGACCCAGGCGACCTGAGCGCCGGTTGCGTTGGGATTGCTCTGATAAAAAAGATTCCAGCTGTCCAAATGCGGGCTGCCCAGCGAGGCGCTGTCGGTTTTGGCCCATCGCAATTGCAGGTTAACCGGCGTTCCGGCCGCGTTGAACGCCGTGACCGCGCCGCCGCTGATGGATTCCTTCTGGAAAATCGTGGTGTCGTTGCCAACGACGAAACCGGTACCGGCGGTGCCGCCACCGGTGCGTGCTGCCGTCATGGTGGTCGAGAAGCCGAGTGCTCCGAAAGCCGGCGACGAGCTGGAGACCGACAGATCTTGCGCCGTGCCCGTGTGCAGCGTGATCGCGCCGTTAGATGCGTTGATCGTTGGGGCAACGCCGGTGATGGCGCCGATCTTCGCGAGCAAGGTCCCGACCGTGTCGGTGACGTCGATCGAATTGCCTGCCGTGCCGGTGTTCACGAATGTGAGCGTCGTGCCGTCAACCACGATGGTGTCGCCGACCGCGAAATTCGTCGTCAGCGAGTTGCTTGGGGAGGCTCCCGACAGCGTCGTTGCGGCCGTGATCGGAGCCGGCGTTGCCGCCTTGTTCAAGGCGGCGGCGCCGGTCACGGTTGCATCGCCGAAGGGTGTCGCCGGCGTGCCCACGGGCAAGGGATTCTGGCTGAAATCGGCGGGGTTCAAGCCTCCCGCGGCCAACAACGTACCCGCGGTCGCCGTGGTGCTTGCCGGCGTCGTCGGCGTGGTCGGAAGGTTCGCGGCGTACTGAATGGCGCTGGTCGCCTGCGCCGGCACGAAATTGTTCTGAAACTGGAGAACCTGCGGAACGTTGCCGAGCGGGTTTCCGGTCTTCGGATCGACCGCAACACCCATCAAATAATATCCGGCCCCGTTGACGAGATTTCCGTTGGCATTGACCTGAAAATCGCCGCGGCGCGTGTAGTTGGTGACGCCGGTGAAGACCGGCGTATTGTCGGTGATACCGGATGCCTTTTGCACCGAGAAAAATCCGTCTCCGTTGATCGCCATATAGGTGGCGACCGTCGAGGCCGAGACGGTTCCCTGCGAGGAAATAGTGGATCGCGCGTAGGCCGTGACAGACCCCGCGACTTGCCGGTCCGGTGTCGTCGCATCCGGAACCAGATCGACGAAACTGGTGCCTATGCCTTTGTAGCCGGTGGTCTGCGCATTCGCGATATTGCCGGAGATATTCTGGAGTGCGAAGGACTGCGCCTGCAAACCCGCAACGGAAGTATTGAGAGCATCGAAGATACCCATAACATCGTCTCCAAATTCGATCCGGGCGGCCAGCCGATTTGCAAAACCACGGCCGCAATCGAAGGAGGATGTCGCAAGCACCATGCCAAGATAGAAAGTCTCGTTATATCAGATGCTTGAATGGAAATGCCCCGGTCCAGGGACCGGGGCACAATTGCCGGGCGGGCAACAATTGCCGGGGCGCAAGCGGCGATCAGGTGGCCGATGGCGCGGCCGGATGGAAGACCAGTGCAAAGCCGTCCATGCAGTAGCGCAGGCCGGTCGGCTTCGGTCCATCGTCGAAAACGTGACCGAGATGGCCGCCGCAGCGGCGGCAGTGGATTTCGGTCCGCGCCATCCCAAAGGTGCGGTCTTCGGTCTTGCCGACGGCATTATCGAGCGGCTGATAAAAACTCGGCCAGCCGGTGCCGCTCTCGAATTTCGTCTCCGAGGAGAACAGCGGCAGGTCGCAGCCGGCGCAGGCGAAGATACCCTTGCGATGCTCCTTGAGCAGCGGGCTCGATCCCGGCCGCTCGGTGCCCTGCTTGCGCAGGATCTCATATTGCTGCGGCGTCAGCTGCGCGCGCCATTCCGCATCGGTCTTTTCGACCTCGAACTTCTCGGCGGCGTTCGCAGGCGAAGCGCGCAGCCATCGGAACGCGGCAAGGCCAAGTAAACTGGCGACGGACGCGAGCAGGATACGGCGGTCAATCATGATGGTCTCCGGGCCAAGCGAATGAATTGTTCGCTTTCAAGTACGCGGCGCCTGGGTGGAAGTTACACTGATCTGGCCGAAAATTTCTCACTTTCCTGCGAGATGCCCCCGCCGCAAGCCTTCCCGCCCCGATCTTGCGGGGCGAAGTCAAGAAGTACCCTCGCCTTCGTTCCCGCGCGGCGGCAATGGACGGCCCGGCGGCGGGCGGCGCTGTGGCGGCCGGGTTCCGGCCTGGCGATTGGCCTCGGCCAACCGCGCCTCGCGAGTCCGCTCCCGGACCCGCGCTCGTTCCCGATAGCGCGCCAGCGTGCCTGCGGCGGCCGAGCTTCCCCGCCCCCACATCCCGATGACATATCCGGCGACCCGGCCGGCCGGCCCACCCGCCCACACCAGTTCGAACGGCGAAAACAGCCGCCAGCGTTCGTCGCCCCAGAGAATACTGCGCGCAATCAATTGCCCCGCCATCGCCGAGGTGTTCAAACCCTGACGGCCGAAGCCGCTCGCGACCCACAGCCCGCGGCGCAACTGGCCGATCTGCGGCATGCCGTGCACGGTCTGTCCGACGGCGCCGCCCCAGACTTCGGCAATCTCGACCCGTCCGAGTTGGGGAAAGATCGTGCGGATCCTCCGCGCAATGGCGGGCGCAAAACGCGCCGGCCGCGCCGCCCAGGTGGTCTCCGGGCTCGCCCACATCAGGCGGTCGCCATCCACGATCCGGAAGTGATCGACGCCATCGCTGTCCACCACCGATCCCCGGAACGTTACCGCCTCGGCAAGGCGCTCGCCGAGCGGCGCGGTTACGCCGGCGTAGCGCCAAACCGGCAGCAGCGTTTCCGACAACCGCCGCAGCGGCGCGCCGAGATGGATATTGCCGGCGAGCACGATGTGCGACGCACGCAACCGCGCCGACGGCGTGACGATGCGTTTGCGAATCCCCGATGCATCGATGCTGACGACCGGCGTGTCCTCGAAAATCCGCGCCCCCGCCCGCCGCGCCAGCGCCGCAAGGCCGTGGATGTATTTGCGGCCGTCGATCTGGAACGCCTTGGGATAATAAACGCCGTGGAAATAACGATCGGTCTTGAGTTCGGCGCGCACGCGATCGACCTGCCAGCCTTCCACTTCGGTTTCGAAATCCTCGCCGAGCATTTGCAGCCGGCTGATCAGCTGATCGCCGACATCGACGTTGGACACTTCAAGGGCGCCCTCGCTCAGCGCAATACCCGGAATTAATTGTTCTGACGCGTTGGCCCGGACAATTTCGGCGCCTTGCTTCGACAGCGACCAGAGTTCGCGGGCGTCCTCAAAACCGATGCGTGCGATCAAGTCTCCGATCGGAAGCCCATAGCCCGGCATCACCGTGCCGAGTTGATGGCCGGATGCGTTCCAGCCGATGTGCCGGCCTTCGAGCACGGCGACGCTGGCGCCGAGCCGCGCGGCCTCCAGCGCCACCGAGAGGCCGGCGAGCCCCGCCCCGATCACGCAGATATCGACATCCAGGTCGAACGAAAGCCGCCAGCGCTCTCGCATCGCCGGGGCGTCAGGTCCGTTGGGCGCGCTTGTGGAAGTCTCATTCATATCGTTTTCTTACGGACCGATCTCGCCCTTGTCACCTTGTACTAAGCCTAAAGCCTGTACATTAATCCGCAGGCCTGAAACGAATCGAGATTGCGCCATGCGCCGTTTGATGCTGCTGCGTCACGCCAAAACCGAGAACGACGCGCCCTCAGGCCGCGATCAGGACCGCCGGCTCGACAACCGCGGCCGCAATGACGCCGCAGAGATCGGCGGCTGGATCGGCCGGCATCCGCCTTTTCCGGATTCGGTGCTGGTTTCACCCGCGATCCGGGCGCATCAGACCTGGGAAATTGCCTGGGAGGCCATGAAAGACCTGGTTCCGGAGCCGCAGGTTGAGCTCGTGCCGGAACTCTATGGCGCCGATCCCGCGCAGCTCCTGCAAATCATCCGCGACGCATCCGCCGCCGATCCGCGGCGGCTGATGCTGGTCGGGCATAATCCCGGAATGCATGAACTGGCGCTCGCGCTGGCCGGTAGCGGCGACGCCGCCGCGCGCAGGGCGCTCGCCGACAATCTGCCGACATCGGGTCTTGCCGTCTTCGACTTTGCGGTCGACGACTGGGCCGACGTGGCATTCCGTCGCGGGCGGCTGGTGCTGTTCGTCACCCCAAAGCTGCTGAAGCAGACGTCGGACGACTGAGGACGCGCGCAGCCGCGTCGCCATGCCGTCAATTTATGTTAGGTTGATGCCGACAGGGAGGCCGAGATGTTCAAATCCATTCTGGTCCCGATCGATCTTGCCGATACCGATCTGGCAAAGCCAGCGATTGCCACGGCGGCGACGCTGTCACAGACCTGGAGCGGGGCGGTGCGCCTTCTGAACGTACTGCCGATGACGCCGGTGATGCTGGCGGAATATGTGCCTGCGGACTTCGATGCCCAGCAGCGCCAGACCTCCGAGGAGGCGCTCGTCATTGTGGCGCGGGAATCCGGCATCGAGGCTGCGCGCATCTCCAGCGCGGTGCGGCAGGGCGGCATCTATCACGAGATTCTCGAGGAAGCCGCGGCGATGAAGGCCGACCTGATCGTCATGACGTCGCACCGGCCGGCGATGCGGACCTATTTTCTCGGCTCCAATGCCGGCCATGTGGTGCGCTATGCCAAATGCTCGGTGCTGGTGGTGCGGCACTAGGGCATCTTCTAGACGACGGGCCACTCTGCGATAAAACCTTTCGCCTTGTATGGCTCGATCTTGTCCCATTCACCGAGAATCCGGGCTCGGAAATCCGGATCGGTGTGCCAAAGCGCCAACGGCGTCTCAAAGCTATCGACTGATATCAGCATCTTCTCCACCTCCGGCCAGTGCCGGTGCAGCGTCATCGGATAGCGGCGCGCGGTCCAGGTGTTGCCGAGGCAGATCACGCTGCGGATGTTTGCAAGCCCAAGCGCTGCCTCGATGACGGGTAACGAGAAGATGACATTCTCCCCGGTGTTGGTCGCGCGGTGTTCTTCCAGGATACGTTCGGGCGGGATGCCGCGTGCAACCATCGCGCTCTTGATGATCTCGCATTCCGACAGCTTTGAGCCCGGCGTCACCCCGCCGCTCACGATGGACCAGCGAAACAAGCCTTCGCGCCAGAGCCTAAAGGCCTCATCGACGCGCCGCGCGACGTCCTCGCGGGTGCCGAACACGAACAGCAGATCGGCGGGTTTTATCGGCGTGCTGATCAAATGCCTTGCATTGATGTCGGCAATTTCGGCTTCCGTCGGCAGTCGGGTGCGTCGATCCTCCACGGTCCCTCGCGTAACAGCCGGAGCAGGCGCCGCTACGATGCCGTGCCTCGGCCGCATCGCGAAGTCACATTTCATTGCGCTTGATTGCGATATTCTTTCTTCGCGCTCTACCCCGAGGCGCGACTACGGCAGCAACGCCTCCGGCAAATGATCTGATGTGTAGGCCCGCGGCCGGTTACGCCAGACAAAGCCGCCGATCTGCCAGGCAAACAAGGCGGCAAATCCCACCAGAAACAATCCGCCTGCCCATTCGGCAGTGGCGATGGCACGTACCAAAAGCCCCGATATCGCAATCGCGACCAGTACCAGCAACGCGATGCCGGCAGCATAGACACCGGGCTTTACGCCGCCGATCAGCGCCACCTTGCTGCCGGCCTTCTCGATCCGCCGATGCAACTGTGTGATGAAGGCGCGGTAGTCATGGTCCTGCGGCGCCATCAGCGCCACCGTCTGCCAGCTTGTCGAGAGGATGACAATTCGCTGACCATTTGCGTTTTCGATATCGGCGCGAAAGCGGCGCGACTGCATCGACACCGGCCGGTACGAGAGACTGATTCTCGCGATATCGGCATAGGGCCAGACCCCGGACTTGCCGCCGACCTGCCACGATAACCCCTGCTCGGTCAGTTCGAATTGATGCGCCGATCCAATCAGCGACGCCTTGTAGGCGTAACGGAGTCCTGCGGCAGTCTCGTTCGGCAGATCAATCGTCATGGGCAGTGTGCCATTCTCAGGGCCCGAAGCGAGCGCACGGGAATCGCGCGCCGCACCTAACGCGACAGACATGCCCACAAAAACGCGACCGTGGCGAGGGCGCCCAATGCGGTACGCACGGCATGGAGTGCGCCCCATTTGACAACAAGGGCGCGCGTCGGCGGCCCGGCCTTCTCGGGCTCGGTCGCCAGCAACGCATCGTTGGTGGGCTTGATGCCGAGCAACGTCCACGGCCACGGCGCGATCATCGCAATGGCGCCGATCAAGAAGCCGGCTTGCGAGGTCTGCCACCACGCGATCGATCCCAACAGACAGCCCACGAGCGCAAGCGATGCCTGCATCGCGGCTCCGCGCTTATAGGAGGGCTTCCATTCGATGAGCAGCGCGTGGTCATCCAGGAACAGCCGCGCCGGTTGCTCGGCGACATTCACGTAAATCGCAGCGCCGGTGAAGATCGCCGCGACGGTAAGCGCAAGAAGACCGATCGTCATGTGCCGAGCCCTCCTTGAAGGAATGCCTGCTCAAAACAATGCTTGAATTCTCCGCGTCGGCTTGCGCGCACCGCCGGCTTTATCTTACAAGCGGACCATGCCCGAGACGACCTATTTTCCGCGCCGCCTGATCCTCGCCGGCGCGATGATTTCAGGAGTGCTGCTGGCGCTTGCCGTGCACATGCTCGGCGTCCGGTTCGGGCTCGACCTGGGCCGGCTGTGGCGATCGGATACGCGCGAATTCGTGCCGGCGGGAGCGGCCGTGGCGTGGTGGCTGATTGCGACGGTCGGTTTCTGCGGCGGCTATTTCACCGCAACCCTGATGGACAGCGCGGTTTCGGGGCAAATTCCGCAGCGGATGCGGCAATTCCTGATCGCAGTCGGCGTGCTGGTGCTGGCGGGCGCCGGTCAGGCGGCTTCCGCCCCAAGTCCGATCCCGACGATATCAGGCGTGCTCGCGGGCCTGGCGGCGCTCGGTCTCGGCGCGGTGATGGCGTTCTGCGGCGCGCATTTTGCGCTGCGCAAGGCTTGAGCTCCGCCCGACCTGACTTTCATCCATGAATCTTGTCGTCGCGCGTATGGCAGAGCGCCAGCCCAATTCTGTGACTGGGCGACCGCCATTCATCGGCGGCGATATCTGGCAGAAGGCGCACAGGCGTTTGCGCCTTCAACAATTGGGGGATAGTGCCCATCTGTAGGGCATGGTCGCCGCATTGCGCACTCCTCAATCCTTCCGCGAACGGGTCGGTGCGTGGCGTCACCTGCCGACGTTCGTCCGTCTCGTCTGGGACGCTAGTCCGACACTGACGCTGGCGAGCTTCGCGCTGCGCCTGGCGCGGTCGGTTGTCCCAGTGCTCGTGCTCTACGTCAGCAAACTGATCTTCGATGCGGTGGTGGCCGAGGCGCGCCTTCCGCACCCGGGATGGTCGCCGGCCGAGTGGATTGAGAGCGGGCGCCTGGTCAGGGTCGGCTGGCTGGTAACGCTCGAACTCGGTCTTGCCGTCATGGCGGATTTCTCTGGTCGGCTGAGTTCCCTCTTCGACAGCCTGCTCGCCGAGACCTACAGCAATTTCGCCAGCATCCGGCTGATGGAAAAGGCGGCGTCGCTCGATCTCGAGCAGTTCGAGAGCGACGACCAGCAAGATCAACTCGATCGCGCGCGACGGCAGGTCACCGGGCGAACTGCATTGCTCGGCCAGGTCTTCGGTCAAATCCAGGATATCCTCACTGCATTCTCTTTCATGATCGGCCTTCTGGCGTATTGGCCCTGGTTGATCGTGCTGATGCTGGTCGCGCTTCTGCCTTCGCTGCTCGGCGAGCTCAAGTTCAACGCGCAGGGCTACCGGCTCGATTATTTCCGCACGCCCGAGCGGCGGCAGCTCGACTATGTGCGTTATCTTGGCTCCAGCATCGAGACCGCCAAGGAGGTCAAGCTCTTCGGCCTCAATCAATTCCTGATCGAGCGTTTCCGGCGCTTTGCCGAAACCATGTTCGTCGGCAATCGCCGCCTCGCCACCCGCCGCGCCATCTGGGGCAGCCTGCTCGCGGCACTTGGAACCATCGCCTATTACATCGCCTACGCAGCCATTATCTGGCGAACCATGGCCGGCGAGTTCAGCTTTGGCGACATGACATTCCTGGTCGGCTCGTTCCTCAGGCTCAAGAGCTTGCTTGATGGACTTCTGCTCGGATTCTCGCAGGTCGCCAACCAGGCGCTCTATCTCGAAGACCTGTTCTCCTTCTTCGAAATCCGGCCGAAGATCGTCTCGCCGTGCAATCCTCTTTCCGTGCCCAAGCCAATCCGCTCGGGCTTCGTCTTCGAGGACGTCGGCTTTCGCTACGCCGGCGCCGAACGCTGGGCGGTGCGCCATCTCAACCTCGAAATTGCTGCCGGAGAGGTGCTGGCGCTGGTCGGCGAGAACGGCGCGGGCAAGACAACCATCGTCAAACTTCTGGCGAGGCTCTATGACCCAACCGAGGGCCGCATCCTGCTCGATGGCCGCGACCTGCGCGACTACGATCTTGCCGAATTGAGAAACCGGATCGGAGTCGTCTTCCAGGATTTCGTCCGTTTTCATTTCACCGCCGCCGAAAACATCGCGATGGGCCGCGTCGAGGCGGCCAGCGACCGCGATCGGATCGAGCAAGCTGCCGACCGCAGCTTGGCCGATGCCATCATCGACCGGCTGCCGCTCGGCCTCGAGCAACCGCTCGGCCGGCGTTTCAGCAACGGTATCGATCTGTCAGGCGGGGAATGGCAGAAGATCGCCATCGCGCGGGCCTATATGCGCGATGCAGACGTACTCGTTCTCGACGAGCCGACATCGGCGCTCGACGCCCGCTCCGAGTATGAGGTATTCCAGCGCTTCCGCGATCTCAGCGCCGGCAAAACGACGCTCCTGATTTCGCACCGCTTCTCGACCGTGCGCATGGCCGACCGCATCATCGTCCTGGAGGAAGGCGAGATCATCGAATCCGGCACGCACCAAGCCCTGCTCGCCAATGACAGTCGCTACGCTGAGATGTTCGAGCTTCAGGCTGCCGGCTACCGCTGAGCGGATGCGGGTGGCAAAGCCACATGCAGCCGACATGCGGTCTTGCGGCGGGCGCAGATCCGCTCTGATCGGGGGGATATCTTACCCGCGTTGGCCGGCAGCTTTCAGGTGAGGCCTAGTGAACTCGCAGTCGCAAAATTTCAACAGTGCGCGCGAGCTCGTGCCGACGCAAACCCACGCGCGGACGCAACCCGCGCGACGTTTTGTCTCAATCATCCCTCGTCTGCCAGCGCCGTTAACTTCTAGATCGCAAGCTTGTTCCTGCCGGCGGCGAATCCGTCGTGAAAGGGAGCCTTGGAACATCGCCGCAGATGGAACGGCTGGGACCAATGTCGAGACTCGAATCCCAACACGCCAGGACATATGTAAGGCGTATGACAGCCGCCGCCGTTAAAGCCCGAAGCGGGCGTGTCAAGGACTGCACAACGAGACCTTTTTGCCTTATGGGTCTTCGGATATGGGCGATTGGCCGGCCGCTTGTCATCAATCGCTCCGAAACGACTTCCAACTTGTTGCCGCCCTGCCGGGAGGATGAATGCACGGACTACTGAGCGCGCTTGGGCGTGGCTTCAAGAAATGGATCGGCTGGAAACGGCTCGGGATCGCGGCGAGCCTGCTCATCATCGCCTTCGCGGTCACGACGCTGGTCCGTACCCTCAAGGGCGTCGATGCCGGCGTGATCCTGACTGCGCTGACGGAGATACCGCCCGGCCACATCGCGCTCGCCGCGCTGTGCGTGATCGGCGCATTCTGTACGCTGACGTTCTATGATTTTTTCGCGCTGCGGACCATCGGCAAGAAACACGTACCCTACCGTATCGCGGCGCTGTCGAGCTTCGCCAGCTACACGATCGGACATAATATCGGCGCGACCGTATTCACCGGCGGCGCGATCCGCTTCCGGATTTATTCGGACTACGGCTTGAGCGCGATCGACGTCGCCAAGATCTGCTTTCTCTCGGGCCTGACGTTCTGGCTCGGCAACACCTTCGTGCTCGGCATCGGCATGGCCTGGCACCCATGGGCGGCATCCGCGATGGATCAGCTGCCGGCTGCCATCAACCGCTTGATCGCGCTCGGCTGCATCGCCGCCATCGTCGCCTACCTTGTCTGGCTCACCGTGGGCGACAATCGTCGCGAACTCGGCCAGAACGGCTGGAAAGTGGTGTTGCCCTCGGCGCGGCTGACGCTGGTGCAAATCCTGATCGGCGTGGTCGATCTCGGATTCTGCGCGATGGCGATGTATCTCTTGATGCCGGCGCAGCCGGACATCGATTTTATTTCGCTGGCGGTGGTATTCATTCTGGCCACGCTGCTCGGCTTCGCCAGTCATGCTCCCGGCTCAATCGGCGTGTTCGACGCCGCGATGCTGGTGGCGCTGCCGCAATTCGGCAGGGAACAGTTGCTGGCTACCCTGGTGGTGTTCCGCATTCTGTATTTCGTGATCCCCTTCGCGACCGCGATCAGCATCATGGGAGCGCGCGAGCTTTGGCTCAACGTGGTGGTGCCCTGGCAGGAACGCCGCCGGCTGAACGAGACCTTTCCGGCCCCCGCCGCCGTGCCGCAGCCGCTCAAGGACCGGCAAGCACCACCGGTGAAGCGCCGGCAGTCGCAGCGCTAAGGGTGGGTCCGGGCTGTTTTGGTTGTTGGGCATCCCTCTTATTTCCGCCCTATCTGTACCGTCAAACGCGTCATGGTCCGAATTCACCTCCGCTCGATAATCGCATGCGCATTGCTCGCGGCAGCGCTGGCGGCACCGCCGACGCAATGGGCGGCGGCGCAAACCGCACCTGAGGCGGTGCAAACCGCACCTGGGGCGGTGCAGACCGCTCCCGAGGCGGCGCAAGGCGCTCCCGATGCCCCGATGCAGATTTCGTGGGAGGTCCGTAACCGCTTCCGTCTGTTCCGCGAAGAACGTGATTTCCTGCTTCATAGCGATAGTGCCCGAGGCCGCAGCATTCTCGCCTCGGAGCAGGCGCTGGAACTGCAGAGCGACGGCCGCGGCTGGGCGCGCAATATGGTGAACCGCCTCTGTATCGATCTCGCCGGGCGCGTCAGCGAGCCCTGCAGCCGCGACGGCGTCAAGGAAAGCTACCTGACGCCGGTGGATCATCCGGTCATCGTTCGGCTGACCGGCCAGATTCCAGTTGGCGCCACCTGCGCCTGGTCGCTCGATGACGGCGAAGGTCCGCGGCAATCCACTTTCGATTGCGCCGAGCCGGTCAATTTCCGGGCGCGCTATGGCCGCCCCACCGTCGCTACCGTGGACGTCTCCTCTGGATCCGAAGCGCCGCAGCGTGTCGCGACCGAGATCGTGGTGCGCGATATTTTCATTGCCGGACTCGGCGATAGCATCGCATCCGGTGAAGGCAATCCGGACCGGCCGATCGCATTGTCGGACGAGGGTTTTTGCTTCCGCTCCTATCTCGGGTCAGCGGGTGCCCAATACTACCGTCCGAGCCGCGCCGGCTATAAAGGCGGACGGGCCTGCGAAGCGCCGGATACGCTGCAGGCGTGGCAGCGCCAGAGTGCGCTGTGGTTCAATTCCGCCTGTCACCGCTCGCTGTACAGCTATCAGACCCGCACCGCGCTGGCGCTCGCCGTGCAATATCCGCACATCGCGGTGACCTATCTGCCGCTCGCATGCACCGGTGCTACCATTCCCGATGGACTGTTCGGCGGACAACGCGCGCGGGAATGCCCGCCGACGAAATCCGGTGGCACTTGCCAGGGCACGGTCAACGCGCAATTGGCCGAATTGCGCGAGGCCGTCGCGGCTGCGAAGAAGCGTCAGCCCGACCGCAAGCTCGATCTGATCCTGCTGTCGATCGGCGCCAACGACATCAATTTTTCCGGGCTGGTCGCCGACGTGATCGTGGACACTCCCACCGAGCGCGCGCTGTTCAGGCGCAGCGGCGTGATGGGATCGGTAGAGGATTCGCGCGCGGCGGTGGCGCGGGAGCTGCCGCAAAGTTTTGTCAGGCTGAGAGAGGCGCTGAAGCCGCTGGTCGGCGACATGTCGCACGTTGTGTACGTGTCCTATGCCAACCCGACCCTGGCCAACGGCGGCGCGCCCTGCCCCGGTGGGCGCGCCGGCTTCGATATTCATCCCTCGTTCAACGCGGAGCCGCAACGGCTGGCCAATGTGTCCAATTACGTCGAAAACGAATTCCTTCCGCAGTTGAAGGCGCTCGCATTATGCCAGTCGGGCGTACTGTGCCGCGATCCCGGCGGCGATCGCATGACCTTCGTCGATGCCCATCAGGCGGCGTTCGCAGATCATGGATTCTGCGCGCGCGCGGAAAACGATCCGGAATTCGACCGGGCGTGTTTTTCATCCAAGGGCGAAAGCTTCGATCCGGACATCGTCACGGCAGCTAACCAGCCAATGCGCTGCGGCCGAAGCGCCGGGGAATATCGCGCCTATCTTCCGCGCGCCCGCTGGATCCGCGACGCCAACGACAGTTACTTTGCCGCGATGACCTATCCGCAGGGGTTGCCATCTTCCAGCCAGCCAGCCGATATCCATGACGCGACCTGGGGTATTCTTTCCGCCCTGTATGGCGGCGCGGTGCATCCCTCCGCCGAGGGCCACGCCGCAATGGCGGACGCGGCCTTGCCGGCCGTGGCTTCGGTGCTCCAGCTCAATGCGCCTCAGCCTGAGATCACTGCGGAGCCGGCGTCGCCAATCGTGATTGCGCCGGACGCGCGCTGACGAAAGAGCGCAGCTGAGCTGCGTCAACGTACGGGCGGCGCGGTTAGTGGCGCATTGCCCTTTTTCGCGGCAACGGGCGGCTTGGCCACCGCGACCGGGGGCTTGTTGAGCCGGCGACTGGGCTGCGGCCTGCGCCGGCAGGTATTTTGCCACGATCGCGGGATCAAGCGAGGCCATCGCCGTATCCGGCAGTCGGAACCAGGTCTCATCCTTGCCGAGCAGCGAAATCCCCCAATAGCCGCGCATCGTCAGCGTCTGACCGTCGGGGCTGACGCTCATCTTGGCTTTATAAATCTTGCCATCGCGCGGATCGAGAACATTGCCGCCCTCATACTTCAATCCGTCGCCGTCGCGCTTCATATCCCTGATAAAGGAAATTCCGAGCCACGGCGCGTTCTTGCGGTCGTCGGTGCATTTCGCGCAAACTTCATTTGGGTTTTCGCCCGGGGCCGGGAACGTCTTGGCGATCACGCCTTCGAAGACGCCGTCGTGATCAAGCACGAGAACCCACAGCACGGGCTTGCCGTCCTCGATCTTCTGCCACAGCCCCGCGGCCGAAGGCTCGGCGGCCTGCCCCGAAAACACGATGGCCAACAACATGACGACGCCTGTCGTGATAGACAGCGCCAGTCGAAGCCTGGATATAGCGGTCCACATCGTTATCACCTGACCAGCCCATCGAGCGATGGCTCAAGACTACGGCCATTTCGCCGATCGTTCTAGTGCCGCCTTCGGCCGCGACCTGGTCTTTGCGGGCCGGTCGGATACCGCCACAAAAGCGACACAGGAAAAATGCGTGGATATTTGCCGCTGGCGCGCCGCCTTTTTGAGCAGCATTTGCTGTTCAGGTCAGTTGACCCCGAGCTTCTTCTGCAGGCTCGACGACGACGTCGTATACTGGAACACCAGCCGTTTGTCCGGATAGACATAACGGTACGCCTTCTGCGCCATCAGCGCACCCTCGTGGAAGCCGCACAGGATGAGCTTTAGCTTGCCGGGATAGGTGTTGATGTCGCCGATCGCAAAAATTCCGGGCACGCTCGTCTCAAAAGCCGAGGTCTCGACCGGCACCAGATTGTTCTCAAGCGCAATGCCCCAGTTCGCGACCGGACCTAGCTTCATGGTCAGGCCGAAGAACGGCAGCAAGGTATCGCACACGACCTTTGAGACGGCGTTGTCGTTGCCTTTGACCGCGGCGCCTGTGAGCATACCGCCCTCGCCTTCCAGTTCCGTGACCTGACCGATCTTCAAATCCATCTTGCCGGAGGCGACCAGCGCGCGCATCTGTTCGACGCTGTGAGGCGCTGCGCGGAAATCGTCACGCCGGTGCAATAGCGTCACGCGCTTGGCGATCGGGTGCAGATTGAGCGTCCAGTCCAGCGCGGAGTCGCCGCCGCCGACGATCAGCAGATCCTTGTCGCGGAACTGCTCCATCTTGCGCACCGAGTAAAACACCGAGGTGCCTTCATAGGCCTCGATACCCGGCACCGGCGGGCGCTTCGGCTGGAACGAGCCGCCGCCGGCCGAGATGACAACCACCTTGCACTCGAATACCTGACCGGCATCGGTCGTGACGCGAAAGCCGGGATCGCCGATCTTCTCGATCGTCTCCACCATCTCGTTGAGATGGAAGGTCGGATTGAACGGTTTGATCTGCTGCATCAGCGCGTCGGTCACGCCCTGGCCGGTGACGTATGGGATACCCGGAATGTCGTAGATCGGCTTTTCCGGATAGAGCTCGGCGCACTGGCCGCCGATCTTGTCGAGAATGTCGACAAGATGCGTTTTCATATCGAGCAGACCCAATTCGAAAACGGCGAACAGTCCGCACGGGCCCGCGCCAATAATCAGCACATCGGTTTTGATCGCTTCGCTCATGTCGCTTCTTTTCGGTTGAACCATGCCGGCAGGCCTGCTGCCTTGGCAGCGCCTGTCTAGCCAACGCGGAGGTGCGAGGAAAGCCATAATATGGCCGCGCTCACCTCGGCAACCCCTTGCCGGAATTCGACAACTGGGCTGTAAGGGCAGATAACTTTCGGAGATCGTCCTGTGAATGCATCAGCCCGTCTCGATTCAACGCCGCGCCTGGAAGATTTTCCCTACCGGCTGACGGACAATGTGCGCTTTGCCGATCTCGACCCCAATCAGCACGTCAACAACGCGGTTTATGCAACCTATTTCGAAACCGGCCGCGTTACGCTGGTAAAGGATCGCAGTTTCGGGCTGATGCCGCCGGGACTGGGCTGGATGCTGGTGCGGCTCGACATCCATTTTCGTGCCGAACTGCGCTGGCCCGGCAGCATTGAAATGGGGCTCGGCGTCGCAAAATTCGGGCGAACATCCGTGACGTTCGATCAAGTGGTGTTTTCGGAGGGCAGATGCGTGGCGTCGGCGCAATCGGTGACGGTGCTGATCGACGAAACCACGCGTAAGCCGACGCGGCTGACCGGCGAGATCATCGGGAATTTTCAGCGCTGGCTTCGCCGCGGAATGGATCGAGTGTGAAATGCGCTGCCATCGTGCAGGCGGGAGCTAGCTGGATTGGCTTCGCGGTTGTTCAGGCCTGCCGCTCCGGTGTCGTTACCACGAGACCGTCGAGTTCATCGCTCACCTTGATCTGGCACGACAGCCGCGAATTCGGCCGCACATCGAAGCCGAAATCCAGCATGTCCTCTTCCATCGGCGTGGGAGCGCCGACCTTCTCACGCCAGGCCTCATCGACATAGACGTGGCACGTCGCACAGGCGCACGCGCCGCCGCATTCAGCCTCGATGCCGGGAACGGCGTTGCGGATCGCGGCTTCCATCACGGTCGCGCCGTTTTCGACGTCAATGGTGCGGGTTTCGCCGGAATGGTCGACAAAGTGAATCTTGGCCATGATTGCTCGTGCTGCCGGGATGAGAGAGGTCCGGGCAGTCCTATAACGGGTCGACCCGCCCCGCGCCAGCGGTCGGGACGAAAACCTGTGGCGCCGTTCTGCGAGGCGCGTTTGGTGGTCGGGATCAGGACCGGTGCAGGATCGCGTCGATCGCCATGCGCGCTTGCGCGATCGCCTCATTGAGCTCGGTGAGCGCCTGGGCCGGATCGTTGCCGTTCTGTATCGCGGCCTCCAGATGGCCGGCGGCATCGGCAACCCCGAACGCGCCGATCGCGCGCGCCGAACCCTTCAGCGTATGCGCCAGCGCACCGGTGTCAGCGGGCAAGGTGGCGAGAGCGCCGATCAGGCTGACCGCCTGGGCCGAGAACATCGCCAGCACCTCGCGCTCGAGGCTGGCATCGCCAAGGGTCATGCGCTGAAGATGTTCGATATCGATCGGACCGTCATCGGGAGCGAGCGGTGGCGATGGCATCCAGTCAATCCGTTCCAGATGAAGCGGCATGGCGATAACCCAAATTCCCCCTCTCCACCGATCCGGCAGCGAAGTTTTCGTCAGCCAATCACGGAAATGGTTAACGGAACGTTTTGCGTACCTGCCGCAAGTTCGCCTTGTTTTTGACGAAGAGTTGCCCCGATTGTCGGCCCCGAAAGAGAATTTTGAGGAACCGTAAGGTCTTACGGCGCCGTGCTGTTAACGATGATTAAGATTGTATTAACCGGAGCCATTTCATTCGCACCGCCTAGCCAATAGGATGTTTCCGGATGTAGGGGACAAGCCGACCACGCCTCGCGCTTTGGCGACCGGCATGGGGCACGAGACCGGCTTCGAGCTTGCGAGGGGCGTTCGCGCAAGACTCTCCGGGATGCGTAAAAAGTAAAACGAGGGCTCAGACTGAACATGGCGAACAATCCCAAGAAGGTCAAAGACCCTACCGAAGTCGCGCTTTCTGCCATTCAGGAAGCCTTGAATATCAGCGACGTGCCTGCGGCCGACGACGCGCGCAGTTCGGTCCGCGGCGATGTGACGAACGCATCTTCAACATCAGGCTACAACGAGAGCGCATTCGATACCCGGCCAAGCGCCGACCGGCCGATCTTCGAACCGATCGAGGAGCCGCGCCCGGCCCGCCGCGCCGCCAACGACGACCGCGAAACCATCGGGCAGATCCTGCAGGCCATTCAGAAGGGCCGTCCCGCCCGCAACGTCTATACGCTCGCCACGCTTTTTGCCGGAGTCTGGATTCTCGGCGCCGGACTGCTGACCGTCAGCTTTCTGCCCTCGTTGCAGGCGGCCATTGGCCAGGGCAGCGGCGGCACCCTGGTGCTGGCCGGCCTTGCGGCATTGTTCTTCGCCCCGGTCCTGCTGTTTTATTTCCTGGCGAGCCTGTCGTGGCGCGGCCAGGAATTGCGCATGATCGCGCAGTCGATGGCGGAAGTTGCCATTCGTTTTTCGGAACCCGAGACCGCGGCAAGCGACTCGATGGTAACCGTCGGTCAGGCGATCCGCCGCGAGGTCGCGGCCATGGGCGACGGCGTCGAACGCGCCATCGCGCGCGCCGGCGAACTCGAAACCCTCGTTGCCAATGAAGTTTCGGCGCTCGAGCGCGCCTACAGCGACAACGAGGTGCGTATCCGCGCTCTTCTGCAGGATATCGCGCATCAACGCGACAATCTTGTCGGACAGGCCGAGCAGGTGCGCAGCGCCATCTCCGGCGTGCAAATCGACCTGCGCCACGATATCGCGCTGATCTCGGACGCGATCGCATCGCGGGTCGACGAAGTGGCAAAGAGCATCACCGGCGCGTTGGAAGACCGCGGCGCGCACATCACCAGTGCGCTCAGCAATGCCGGCGACAACATGATCCTCGCACTCGGCGAGCGCGGCGGCGACCTGCTCGATCGCCTCGAGGAAGCCAGCGCCGAAACCACGCGCGCCGTGCTCGACGCCAGCGAACGCCTCACCACCAGCCTCAATTTCAAGACCGGTCACGTGCATGACGAGTTCGTCGATCTGGCCGACCGCGTCCATGAGATGCTGAACGAGCGGATCGACCGCATCACCAGCGAATTCGAGCAACGTTCTTCCACCATCATCGATGGAATTTCCGACCGCACCGAACAGGCTCATGACGCGCTGAAGAATTCCAGCGACTCCCTGCTGCTGGAACTCGAGCTGCGCAGCGGTGATCTGGTGAGCAAGATCGATGAAGCCGGCAATCGCCTGGCGAGTCGCATCCTCGACAGCGGCGACAAGGCCAACGATGCGCTGGACGAGACCGTGAACTCGCTGGTGGCCAAGGTGGTCAGCCAGACCGAAACCGCGCACGACACGCTCAGCCTGCAGATGAGCGCCTTCGATGAATTGATGAAGAACCAGGGCGGCGAACTTGCGGAAAAATTCGCGCGCGACAGCGGCACGCTCGGCGCTCTCATTACCCGCCACATCTCGGAATTCGATCGCACCGTCAAGACCTTCGGCGGCGAGATCGTCGATCGCATGGGTCAGCGCACGCAGGATATCGCGCAAACCCTGAAAACCTACGTCGACACCTTCGACACCCGCTTGACTTCGAATGGTGGCGAAATCACCGCTTCGCTGGACCAGCGGCTGGTGCAATTCGAGACCACGCTCGGAACCCGGGTGGCCCATCTCGATGCCTCGCTCGACGGCAAGATCAAATCCTTCGACCAAACCGTCGATGGCCGGCTCAAATCGCTCGAACAGACCTTCGATACGCGGGCGAAGTCGGTCACCGCAACCATCGACAACCGCCTTGGCACGCTGGCGTCGTCGCTGACCGATGGCGCCGCGCAGGCGATCCATTCGATCAACTCGCGCCTGACCCAACTGACCTCTTCGCTGACGGACGGGACCACACAGGCGATCCACTCGATCGACTCCCGCCTCACCCATCTCACCACTTCGCTGACGGACGGGACCACGCGCGCGATCGAGTTGATCGACTCGCGCCTCACCGATCTTAACAACTCGCTGACGGTCGGCACGGCCCAGGCGATCGAGGCCGTCGACCAACGCATCTCCAGTGTGACCGAAACCATCGATGGCCGCAGCGCCCATCTGACCGACACCATCACGGCGCGGTTCCAGGAAATCCATCAGGGCATCGAAACCCGGGTCGGCGCGGTCGCCACCGATATCGATACCCGCGTCGCGCAGTTCGAAGACCTGTTGGGTTCGCGTATCGAGGCCGTGGCAGGTCGCATCGAGAGCAGCGGACGGCAAGCCAGCGACGGCCTGATGGCGCGCGCCGAGGAATTGTCGCTTGGGATCAGGTCCCACGTCGAGGATGCGGAACGCTCGCTGACCAACCTTGTGGTCAATACCAGCGAGACCATTCAGACCGGCGCACGCGCCGCCCAGCAGTCGCTGCTTTCGGTTTCTTCCGACGTCGGCGCACAGCTGAAGCTGACTTCGGCGGAAGTCGAGCGCGCCCTCACCGAGGTCGGCACCGGGGCCGCGAGCTCGATTTTGACCAGCGCCCGCGATGCGCAATCAACCCTGGTATCGGCCTCCACTGACGCCGTCACCCAGATCAAGTCGCTGTCCGCCGACGTCGAGCGCACGCTCTCGGCCGCGGGTACGGCGACCGCCGCCTCGATCGTCACTGGCGCGCGCGAGGCGCAGAGCACGCTCGTAACCGCGTCGTCGGATGCTGCCAACCACGTCAAGTCGCTGGCGACCGACGTGGAACGTACGCTGACAGCGGTCGGGGCGGACACCGCCGCTTCCATCCTGAACAGCGCACGCGAGGCGCAGAGTTCGCTGCAGGCAACGTCGACCGAAGCGGCCAGCCAGATCAAGACTGTCTCGACGGAAATCGAGCGTTCGCTCAGCACGGTCACCGCCAACACCACCGACAATATTGTGACCAGCGCCCAAAATGCGCAGAGCGCCTTGGTGGCCGCATCGAACGAAGTCACTTCCAAGGTCAAGTCGACCTCCGCGGAAGTCGAACGCTCGGTCCTTGCCGCCAGCGGCGCTTTCGGTTCCACCATGACCGGCAAGACCGACGAAATCGTCAGCTACGTGCAGCAGCAGACGGATCGTCTGGCGCAGATGATCGACGGCAAGCGCGGATCGCTGGTCGAGGCAATCGGCGCGAAGACCACTCAGCTCACGGTCGACATCGACCGCGTCACGTCGGATGCCCTCAAATCGATCGAAACCAGGGGCCAGACCTTCTCGCAATCTGTGATGACCAACGGTTCCGACGTCGCGCGCACGATTACATCCGCCGGCGAGTTGGCCACGGGTGCCGTGAGCAAGTCGCTGAAAGAGCTGGAGCAGGCCTCCCGGGCGGCGATCGACCAGTCGCGTCAGGTGTCGATTGCGGCGGTCACCGAGATGCAGGAAACCAGCAAGATCCTGCGAACCGATACGGTCGCGCTGTTCGAGCGCCTGCGCGAAGGCAATATCCTGCTGCAGGAAGTGCTGACCGGCGCCCACGACAATCTCAATTCGCTCGAGCGCGCCCTGGTCACGCGCGTGGCCGACTTCGTGTCCGCCATGAATGACGTCACCTCGCGCAACGGCGTCGCTACCCAGACGCTGGAAGACCAATTGTCAGTTTTCAACGCGAAAACTTCAAAGGCACTGGAAGACCTTGGCTCTCTGTCGAGCCAATTCGAAACGCACGGCAAGGCCCTGGTCGATGCCGCGGCCGTGGTCGAGCAAAGCAACCGCAACACCACCGCTTCCGTCACCGAGCGCAAATCGGCGCTTGAATCGCTGGTCAGCACCATCGATTTGCGCACCACCGACCTCGATCAGCGGTTGTCGCGCTTCACCGGCCTGTTGGACGAATCGCTGGCGGCCGCGGAAGAGCGGGCGCGCGATATCGCAAGGGTAGTGGCGGAAACGGCGGGCGCAGGTTCTGCCACCATCAGCCGGCAGTTCGAGGCGGTTCGCACAGCGGCCGAAGAGGAACGCCGGCAGACAGCCGACGCCATGAACGAAATCTATCAGCAGGGCACGCAAGAAGCGGACGCGATGTTCAAGCAGTCCGCGGACAAGTTCGGCACCATGGTCGCGAGCATGAAGCAGATGGCTGCGGAAATGCATAACGAGCTGGAAGCCACACGCAACGAACTTCGCCGCGGCGTGCTGGAGATGCCGCAGGAAGCCGCGGAAAGTACCGCGCAGATGCGCAAGGTCATCGTCGACCAGATCGAGGCGCTGGCCGAACTGAACCGGATCGTCGCACGTCATGGCCGCGGGCTTGACGTCGTCACCGCCGGCCGCTCGAGCGCGCAGCGCGACGACGAAGCGATGATGGCGACCGCCGGCGGGCAATCGCGGTCCGCGGCCCCGCGCATGCGCGACGGCGGCAGCGCATCGAATTTGCCGCCGCCGGATCTCGGCATGCCGGCTTCGCGCCGCACCGAAGCGCCGTCGGTCAGCCCCGCCAGTTCCGATCAGGGACGCGATGGATGGCTTTCCGATCTCCTGAATCGCACCGATGCCGGCGCCGGCAACCGTGACGTCCCGCGCGGCCGCCCAACCCAACAGGGCGGCGGTGGCAATCCGCTGGAGTCGCTGTCGCTCGACATCGGACGGCTGATGGATCGCAATCTTGCCGCCGAGATGTGGGATCGCTATCAGCGCGGCGAGAGCAAGGCTTTCACCAAGCGGCTCTACACGCCGGCCGGCCAGAAGGCCTTCGACGAGGTCGCCCGCAAATATCGCGCCGACCGCAACTTCAAGCAGACCGTCGACCGCTACATCATCGAGTTCGAACGATTGCTCGACGAAGTGGCGCGCGACGAGCGCGGGCCCGCACTGCTGCGCGAGCATCTCACCTCCGAGACCGGGATGGTCTACACCCTGCTTGCGCACGCCGCCGGACGGCTCGGGTAAGGGTCAACCGCGAAGCGCACAATAGAAAACGGAGGCATCGCTGCCTCCGTTTTGCTTTGGTGGGCTCGCAGCCGCGCTGTGATCGAAGCGGGACCTATGGCCGCTTCTTCTCCGCCGCGGTCGCCGCTGCGGGCGTGGGCGCGGGGGTCGCCGGCGCCGGCGCGCTGGCGTTTGCCGGGCCAAACAACAGGCGCGTCGGGTTTTTGTCGAGATTGTTCACCGCGCGGCTGATATCGCCCAGCGTCCGGCGCCCATCGGCCATCAGCAAACCCGAACGCTTGTCGAAATCTTCCGCCAGTTCGCGGATCGATTTCACCGCCTGGAACAGCTCGCCGCCCTCCTTGCCGCCGGCCAGCGTGTTGAGGCCGAGCATCAGGTTGTCGGCCTTGCCCATCACGCCGTCGACTTTCAGCATGACGTTGTCGATCTTCTCGGCATTGCGCGCCAGCGACGAGGTGAACGTCTCGAGGTTATGCAGCGAGTTTTTGACCGCCTCCTGATTGTCGGCGACCACCCTGTTGATGTTCTGCAGCGTGCCGCGGATCGCCTCGGTTACGTCCTGCAGCGCGTTGGGATCGGCCGTCAGCACGGGGACGCCATCCTCGTCCAGGGGAGCTGAAGGGGCCGCCTCTTCGCCGCCCTTCAGCGATATCGCCGCGACCCCGGTCAGCCCCTGAAATTCGAGCCCTACCAGCGTGTCCTTCCGGATGGGGGCGTCGTTTCCGACCATGGCGAGTGCGACAACTCGACGCGGGTTGTCCAGCTTCACGGAGACCACTTCTCCGATCCGGATGCCGTTGAAATTGACGCTGCCGCCATTGCGCAAACCCGACGCCGGGCCTTCGAAGATAATGCGGATCGGGCTGCGCGCCTTGGTGGTATGGAGAGACTGGAACCACAGCACAAAGCCGAAAGCCGCGGCAATCACCGCCAGTGTGAACGATCCGATCAGGACGAAGTTCGCCCGCGTTTCCATCAAACCAACTCCGATACCAAGCTCTGATGCATGCCCTAGCCCATCACAGCGCGGGCGCGCTTGCCGTGGAAATAGGCCCTCAGCCAGGGATGCTGCGAGGCCTGCATGTCGGCCATCGATCCTGCTGCAATGATTTTACCGTTCCCTAACACGGCAATGCGGTCACAAGCGGTATAAAGGCTGTCCAGATCGTGGGTTACCATGAAAACGGTCAGGCCCAAAGTGCGCTGCAGGGTCCGAACCAGTTCGTCGAAGTCGCCGGCGCCGATGGGATCGAGGCCCGAAGTCGGCTCGTCGAGGAAGACAAGTTCCGGATCGAGCGCGAGCGCGCGCGCCAGCGCCACGCGCTTGACCATGCCGCCGGAGAGTTCCGAGGGGAAACGGTCGGCAACTTCGGGGCGCAATCCCACCATGCCGAGTTTGGCCACCGTAATCTCGTCCAGCAAGCGCTGCGAGACGTTGAGATATTCGCGCACCGGGAACTGGATATTCTGCCGCACCGTCAGCGAGGAAAACAGCGCGCCCTGCTGGAACAGGATTCCCCAGCGACGTTCGACGCCGCGGCGCGCGGCGGCGTCGGCGGCGTCGAGATCGATCCCGAACACCTCGATGCGTCCGCTGATCTTGGGTACGAGGCCGATGATGGTGCGCGTCAGCACCGATTTGCCGGCGCCGGAAGGGCCGACGAAGCCCAGAATTTCGCCGCGCTTCACGTCGAGATTGAGCCCGTCCAGAACCTTGGTGGTGCCGAACTGCACCGAGATATCGCGGACCCGGATGATGGCATTTTGCATCTCAGGCGCCATCGTCACATTCCGATCGAGGCGAAAAAGATCGCAAATACGCCATCCATGACGATGACGAAGAAGATCCCTTTCACCACCGAGGACGTGGTGTGTTGTCCGAGCGATTCGGCGCTGCCCTGCACCGCGAGCCCCTCGACGCAGGCGACGATCCCGATCACCGCCGCCATCACCGGCGCCTTGATGATGCCGACGGTGAAGTGATCGATCGAGATCGCGTCGCGCAGCCGAAGCAGGAACGCTTCGGGATCGACACCGCCGTAAAGCCACGCCACCAGTCCGCCGCCATACAGCGCCGCAATGGCGCCGAGAAAGGCCAGGATCGGCAGCGCAATGATCAGCGCCAGCATCCGCGGCAGAATCAGAACCTCGATCGGATCGAAACCCATGGTGCGCAGGGCGTCGATCTCCTCGCGCATTTTCATCGAACCGAGTTCGGCCGTGTAAGCGCTGCCCGAGCGGCCCGCCACCATGATCGCCACCAGCAGCACGCCGATTTCGCGCAGCACCAGCACGCCCAGCATGTCGACGACGAAGATGTCCGCGCCGAATTTGCGGAAATGAAAGATGCCCTGCTGCGAGATGATGCAGCCGATCAGAAAGGTGATGAGCACCACGATCGGCACCGCGCGCCAGCATACCTGCTCGAGATGATGCACGGTCGAAGTCAGGCGGAAGCCCCTGGGGTGAATCATGACCCTGCCGCTCGCGGCCAGTACCGCGCCGAGCATGTCGATCAGTCCGACCATGGTGGCGCCGATGCCGGCCATGCTGCGGCCGACCTGATCCAGCATCCCGGTAACCGTGACCGATGTGGTGTCGAAAGCGGGCGCAGCTTTGACCCGGCGCACCTCGTCGACCAGGCTGGAATAATTGGCCGAAAGCCCGGCGATCTTGGCCTCGACGCCGCCCTGGGTCAGACTGCGGCGAAGCCGCTCGATCAACCAGGCCCCGAAGGTGTCGAGTTTCGAGACCTGCGACACGTCGATGAAGATGTTGGGCCGGCTTCCGGTCAGCTTCTCGGCGTCGGCAACCATCTGCTCGAGCACCGGCGCAAAGCGGGCGGTCCAGGAACCCGCGGCGCACAGCGCAAGTCCATTGCCCCGGGCAATCCGCTCCAATGTCGGGTCGCCGTTCACGATGCCAACTCCTGTGCCGATTCTCCGCTATTCATCGAAAGGAAATATCCCCAACCCCGCCGCCATTGCCTTGTGGAACGCGCCCCTAACCAGCCATACTTGGTTGCGCCGGGCAAGCCGGCGGTTCAGAAATTGCCAGATTTTAAAATGACTTCCAGCAAATCGCCAACGCTTGCCGCCCGAATCGAGCGCTGGCCGATCGCCGGCAGCTTCACCATCAGCCGCGGCGCCAAGACGCAAGCCGGTGACGGTGGTGGCGGAAGTCAGCCATGGCGGCCATGCCGGGCGCGGCGAATGCGTCCCCTATCCCCGCTATGGCGAGACGCCGGAGGCGACGCTCGCCGCCCTCCAGGCCATGCGGGAACCCTTGGCACGAGGGCTCGACCGGCAGGCCCTGCAGTCTGCGATGCCTCCGGGCGCCGCCCGCAACGCGCTGGACTGCGCGCTACTGGACCTCGAGGCCAAGACCCGAGGTCAGCGCGTCTGGAGCCTGCTCGGACGTCCCGCGCCATCGGCCTGCATCACCGCCTACACCATCTCGCTTGCATCGCCGGAGGCGATGGCGGCGGCGACCGTCAAGGCCGCGCAGCGGCCGTTGCTCAAGATCAAGCTCGGCGGCGACGGCGACGGGATGCGTATCGCTGCGGTGCGCAAGGCCGCTCCGCAATCCGAACTCATCGTCGATGCGAACGAGGCATGGACATCGGACAATCTCGAGCGAAATCTCGCGGCATGCGCGGAAGCCGGCGTCACCCTGGTCGAGCAGCCGCTTCCTGCCGGCCAGGACGAGGCGCTCAAGCGCATCCGCAGGCCGCTTTCGGTCTGTGCCGACGAAAGCGTGCATGACCGGACCTCGCTGGACGGGCTGCGCGAGCGCTACGATGCCGTCAATATCAAGCTCGACAAGACCGGCGGCCTGACCGAGGCGCTGGCGATGGCGGAGGCCGCGCACGCTCTCGGATTCCAACTCATGGTCGGCTGCATGGTCGCGACCTCGCTGGCGATGGCGCCCGCGATGCTGCTGGCGCGAGAGGCGCGTTTTGTCGATCTCGACGGCCCCTTGTTGCTGGCGCGCGACCGCGACGGCGGGCTGCGCTACGACGGCAGCCTGGTCTATCCGCCGGAGGCCGCGCTGTGGGGATGATCCGCGAGGCGGTGCCGCGCCAGCCACATCACGACCGCTCCCGTCAGTGCCATCGCAGCCATCACATAGTAGACGCCCTGCCCGTACCCGGCATAGATCGCGCCCGACAGGATCGAGGCGCTTGAGCTGACGATGCCGCCGCAGGCCGCGAGGTAGCCCTGCCCGCGTGCCATCACATGACCGGGCACATGACGCACCAGCAGGCCCATGGTGCCCACCTGCGTCAGGCCGAAGGTCAGCCCATGCGCCAGTTGAACGACCGCGAGGATCGAGCAACGGCGGTTCCTGGGCGGTGATCACCCAGCGCGCGACCGCGCTCAATGCGGCGATCACCACCAGCATGACCGGCGGCAGCGTAAACCGCGGCGACAGCGCGAACAGCGCGATCTCGGCGACGACCCCCAATGACCATAGCCCGGCGATGGTCAACCCGCCGAGACCCGATTGCTGCCAGGCGATCGAAGCAAAGATGTAATAGGCGGCGTGGCTGCCCTGAACCAGCGCCGACGTCACGATGATGGCAAGGAAACCGGGATCGCGCAGCAAGGCGCCGGCCCCGTGCGGCATATGGGTTGCTGATTTTGGGTTACCCAGCGGCTGCAGGCCGAGGCTGACGAAGGCGCCAAGTGCTGCCACTGACGCGATCACCCAGATCAGGTGGCGGGCCGCGATCATATCGACCAGCAACCCGCAGGCCAGCGCTCCCACCACGAACGCCGCCGAACCCCACAGCCGCAGCGGTCCGTAATTGAGGTCATAACGCGCCACGCCGCGCAGCGCATAGGCGTCGGTCAGCGGCACCATCGGGGTCCACAGGCAGCATGTGAGGGCGTAGGCCAGAAATATCAGGACCGGTTGATGCTGGCTGCCGAGCATGACAAAACCCAGCGCGGTCGCGAAGGCCGTCATCACGATAGCGCCGCGGAGCGCGCGGCGGCTTTCGGCGAGACCGGTCACAAAGGGCAGCACGGTGAACCGCGTCACCGGCGGGACTGCGGTGATGATTCCGATCCAGAAAGCATCGACCCCAACCGCCTTCAGCCACACCGTGAAAAACGGCAAATGGGTGCCCACCATCCCGAACATGGTGCCGTAAAACAGCGCCAGCCGCGCCGCGAATCGCTTGGGCACCGCTTGAGATACGATGGGGATTTGTGATTCGGGCGGCATCAATTCAATTGCGATTCGCTTGATATCGTGATGATCGTTATCGTAACGCGCGATGATTTGCGCGATGAGTTTACCATGGCCGACGAAGCATTCGCCCTATCGCCGATCTCCGCCCGCGCAGCGCTGCCGAGCGAGCAGGATTATGACGCGATCAGCGAAGCGTTCATGGAGACCTCGCGGGGCCGCTGGTTTCTCGGCGAGTATGCCAAGCGCAACCGCAATGCGGACACCCGCATGGTGCTCGATGCGGTGGCGCGGATCGAACAAAACCTTGCCGCCCAGAGACAGCCGGCTGCCGAAAACGACGGACTCGCCGAGGCGCTGGCCGCCATCAGGGGCGCGGTCGAAGAGGCCCGGGCGACCGCCTCCGCCGCGCTCGATAGCCTGGCGCTGGAGGAAAATCTGGCGCCAATTCGCAAGGGCGCGCGCGTTATCAGAGAAATCGCCTGGCGCTTGAGGGAAATCGGTGCCGATGGCCGGATTTGCGATCTGATCGATTCCCAGGTCAGCGTCATCGAAGGTGTTTACGGAAAAATCTCATCGACCGACCCACGGGCTGCATTGAGCGCCGCATTCGAGTTGATCGAGGAACGGATCGCGGGGTTTGCCGGCAGCGATGCAGCCGCGCCGCTGCGCGCCGAAGAAGCCAGCCCCTCGCCTTCGCCCTCTGACCCTGCCGCCGCATCAGATGAAATGCCTGCCGCCGCGGCGACGAGGTGCAGCCGCGACAGACACCGCCGAAGCCGCAACGAGCACCCCGGCAATGCCGACCGAGGCGGTCGCTGCAACGGCTCAAGCCGGCGACGAGACGGTCGAAGCCGCTGAGGTGGCGGCAGAGGCTGCTGATGCGTATGACGATACGCTGCTGGACATGGTTGCGCTTGAAATGGCGGCGCCGGACCCTGCCGATACCGATGATGCCTTCGATACCGGCAGCAATGAAATTCATGCCGCGGAGTCACCGCCTGCCGATCCCATCATCGCCGCGCAGGAGCCTGAACCGATCGCCGCGCCGGTGCAGCCTCCGACTACTCAACCGTCGCTTCAAGTCTCGCTTGGCTCGACGCTGATCGCGAACGGAATGGTGCGAAGGCCCAATGCGTCGGTGTCCGATCCGCTGGCGCCGATCCGGCGCATGAGCCAGGCCGAGAAGATCGCATTCTTCTCGTGATCGCTTAGCGCGTATTCCGCAAAAGTGGGCACCGGTTTTGCCTCGCAATCAAGTTTACGCAGATGCGTAGATTTTTCTGCGGTAGAATAGGTGCAAACTATTAAAGTCTAGGCGATCAATCTCGCGAACAAATCCGCATCGACGTTGCCCCCGGACAGCACGATGACGACGTTCTTGCCGCGCGCATCGATGCGACCGGCCAGAAGCGCGGCGAGGCCAACCGCGCCGCCCGGCTCGACCACAAGTTTCAACTCCCGAAATGCAAATTCGACCGCCACCCCGACTTCCGCATCGGAAGCGGTGACGCCTTGCGTAAGCAGCCGGCTGTTGATGGCGAAAGTGATTTCGCCGGGGATCGAGGCCATCAGCGCGTCGCAGATGGTCCGGCCTTCGGCGCCATGCGCCTCGCGTTTTCCGGCGCGCAGCGAGCGCGCGTGATCGTCAAATGCTTCCGGCTCGCCGGACATCAGGATCGCCTGCGGATAGCGCGCCTTGACCGCCGTTGCCACACCCGCGATCAGGCCGCCGCCGGAAGCCGGCGCCACCACGATATCCGGCGTCAGGCCAAGCGCCGCCATATCCTCGGCGATTTCCCGCCCCACCGTGCCCTGGCCGGCAATCACCAGGGGATCGTCATAGGGGCGCACCAGCGTGGCGCCGCGCTTGGCGGCGATGTCGCGGGCGATGGCTTCACGATCCTCGCGGTCGCGGTCATACAGCACCACTTCCGCGCCGTAGGCCTTGGTGCGCTCCCGTTTGGAGAGCGGCGCGTCCGCCGGCATCACGATGGTCGCCTGCATGTTGAGGATTTGCGCCGCTGCCGCCACGCCCTGGGCGTGGTTGCCGGACGAGAACGCGACCACGCCGCCACCGCGCGAGCTCAACGGGATCGACGACAGCTTGTTGAAGGCGCCGCGAAACTTGAACGAACCGGTCCGCTGCAGCATTTCCGGTTTCAGAAACACCCTGGTTCCGGCGCGTTCGTTGAGAACCGGCGGGGACAACAGCGGTGTTCGCACCGCGAACGGTGCAAGCACGCGCGCGGCCGCATCGATATCCACAGAGCTGACCGGCAGGGTTGAGAATGGTTCTGTCATCCGCGACTTGTATCGCGTACCCCAATATGCGGGCAAGACGCTTAACTGTGATCAGGCGACGAAACCTGGGTGCTCCGCCGCGAATGGCGCCATATCGCTTTCGGGACCGGCGTTGCGGACATGGATGATATTTTCGACGAACGCGCGAGCCGAAGCTTCCCAGGTGTGCTTGGCGGCAAACTCGAGGCAGGCTTGCGGCGAAATTGTTAGCGCCGACAGGCAGGCCACCCGCAAATCATCGTTCAACGCGCCGACCGGCGCCGCGCCGATCACGTCGCGGGGCCCGGTGACGGGAAACGCGGCAACCGGCAGGCCGCTGGCGAGAGCCTCCAGAAGCACCAGGCCAAAGGTGTCGGTCTTGCTCGGAAACACGAAGACGTCGGCGGCCGCATAGGCCTCCGCCAATGCTTCGCCCTGCCGCGCGCCAAGAAACACGGCTTGCGGATAGTTTCGGGTCAAAGCCGTCAGCGCCGGCCCATCGCCGACGATCACCTTGGTGCCGGGCAGATCGAGGTCGAGAAACGCCTCGAGATTCTTTTCCACCGCGACGCGGCCGACACAAAGGAAGACCGGGCGTGCCAGCCCAAGATCGACGGCGCGCGGATGAAATTGCGTGGCGTCGACCCCGCGCGGCCATAACACAACGTTGCGAAAGCCACGCGCGCGCAATTCGCTTGCCAGCGCCGGCGTCGCCGCCATCACCGCCTGGCTGGGTCCGTGAAACCAGCGCAGCGCCGCCCAAACCCACGATTCAGGGACCGGTAAGCGCGCGGAGATGTATTCCGGAAAGCGGGTATGAAAACTCGTGGTGAACGGCAATCCGTGTTTGCGGCAATAACGACGCACCAATAGTCCGATCGGCCCTTCGGTTGCGATGTGAATGCTGTCCGGCCGCGCCTCGGTGACCAGCCGCGCGGTTTTCGCCGGACCCGGCAGTGCCACGCGCAGATCCCGATAGCTCGGCATCGCGAAGGTGCGGAACGATTGCGGGGTGAGAAAGCTGACATCGATGCCAGACGCCTTTGCCGCTTCCGCCATCATGGTCAGCGTCCGCACCACCCCGTTGACCTGGGGATGCCACGCATCGGTCGCGACCAGGATACGCATCAGGCGGCGCGCGCCGCCACCGAGGCAACGGGGGTCACCCGGCGCAGCGGATCGGTCCAGGTGAGAATTTCAAACCGGCCGTCTTCGTGCTCGGCGAGCGCGGTGCAGCTTTCCACCCAGTCGCCGCAGTTCATGTAGCCGATACCATGCTCGTCGCGGATGGCGGCGTAGTGGATGTGGCCGCAGATCACGCCATCGGCGCCATGACGCCGCGCCTCGGCCGCCAGCGTTTGTTCGAAGGCGCCGATATAATTCACGGCATTCTTGACCTTCAGCTTCGCCCATTGCGAAAGCGACCAATAGGACGCGCCGAACCAGCGCCGAAAGAAGTTGACGAAGCGATTCATCCGGATGGCGAAATCGTAGGCCTTGTCGCCGAGATGAGCGAGCCAGCGCGCGTTCTGCACCACGAGATCGAAGATATCGCCGTGAATCACCAGATAGCGCCGTCCGTCGACGCCGACATGGATGGTGTTCTCCATGACGTCGATGCCGCCGAAATGCGTGCCGTAATAGTTTCTCAGGAATTCGTCGTGATTGCCGGGGATGTAAATGACCTTGGCGCCTTTGCGCGCCTTGCGCAGCATTTTCTGCACGAAGTCGTTGTGCGATTGCGGCCAGTACCAGTTGGATCGCAGCGCCCAGCCGTCGACGATATCGCCGACGAGATAGATGGTATCGGCATCATGGCCGCGGAGGAAGTCCAGCAGCCGTTCGGCTTGCGAGCCGCGTGCCCCGAGGTGGACGTCGGATATAAACAAAGTGCGAAAGCGTCGTTCGGGACACTCTTCACTCGTAGCGTGACTTCCCATGCGCGAGCAACTAACAGAATCCCGTGACAGCGTGATGACGATTCACGCTGCGGAGGTCGCTGCCTCAGTAAAATCCATGAAAATGATGGATCGGCCCGTTGCCGTGGCCGATGCCAAGCCGATCGGCTGCCGCAATCGCCGCGCTGACCCAGACCTTGGCTTTGCGAACCGCGGTTTCGATGTCCTCGCCCTTCGCCAGACCCGCGGCGATGGCGGAAGATAGCGAGCATCCGGTGCCGTGGGTATTTTTGGTTGGGATGCGTGGCGCTGCCAGCGCGATGATGCCATTGCCGCTGACGAGATAGTCGATGCTCTCGGTGCCCTGCCCGTGACCGCCCTTGATCAGCACCGCAGGACAACCCAGCGCCAACAGCCGCTTGCCCTGGCTCTCGATGGCGACCTCGCTCAAAGCGACCGGCTCGTCCAATAACGCGGCGGCTTCCGGCAGGTTCGGCGTGATCAGTGAGGCGCGCGGAAGGAGTTTGGTCCGCAACGTTTCGATGGCGTCCGTCGCCAGCAGCCGGTCTCCCGAGGTCGCCACCATCACGGGATCGAGCACGATGTGTTTTGGCGACCACCGCGTCAGCCCTGCGACGATGGCATCAACGGTCGCAAGCTGCGCCACCATCCCGATCTTGACGGCCTTCACGTCGAGATCGCTGAAAACCGCGTCGATTTGCGCGGTCACGAAATCGGCGGGCACGAGATGAATACCGGTCACGCCGCTTGTGTTCTGCGCGGTCAGGGCCGTGATGACGGACGCGCCGTAGACACCGAGCGCAGCGAACGTCTTCAGGTCCGCCTGGATGCCGGCGCCGCCTGACGAATCCGAGCCGGCGATGGTGAGCGCGACAGGCGTCGTCATCGCTTTGCTCGCAGGAATTTAAGCTGTCGCGTCGGGGCCATGTTCTGTCCTAGCGCGACGTGTTATTGCCAGCAAGTTCTTGAACGCTATATTGAAGCCAATGCGACGCCTACCGGAGACGACAGCGATGGTTCCCTTCTTCGTCCAGTTCAAATGCAAACTCGGCCAGTCCTACGCCGTCGCCAACGCGCTGGCCGAGGCCGAGATCGCCTCCGAGATCTATTCCACCGCAGGCGATTACGACCTGCTGGTGAAGTTCTACGTCGATAACGACACCGATATCGGCCATTTCGTCAACGAGAAGGTGCAGGTCATTCCCGGCATCCAGGACACCCACACCATCATCACCTTCAAGGCGTTCGGCACCGGCTAGATCAGGATTTGTCGCCGTCCTTCGCTGCCTTCCTGGGCGGCGGTGGCGGTCCCTCCACTGGCGGCAGCGACTTGAGATACTCGGCGATCGCGGCGCGATCCTCAGCTGACAATTGCGAGGTGTTTTTGATCACGCGCGCCATCGGACCGCCGGCGTTGTCGCCGTCGGGCATTTCCCCGGTTTCGAGGAAATAGGCGATGTCCTTCTCGCTCCATTCGCCAAGTCCTTTTTGGGTGATGTTGGGTACCCAGCCCTCGCCTTCCGGATTGGGCCCGCCCGCGAAGCGCTGCGCGGCGACGATACCGCCGAGGAAATTTCGGGGGCTGTGACACTCCGCGCAATGGCCGAGGCTGTTGACGAGGTACGCACCGCGATTCCAGCGAAGCGAGCGCGCCGGATCCGGCGCGAACGGCCTGCGGTCCATGAACAGCAATTTCCAGATCCCGATATTGCGCCTGATATTGAACGGAAACGGCACGTCATGATCGCGCACCTTGCCGGACACGGCGGCAAGCGTTTTCAGGTAGGCAAAGAGGTCGCGGACGTCTTCAAGTTTCGCATGCTGGTAAGACGTATAGGGAAAGGCCGGAAAGTAATGAAATCCGGCAGGAGAGACGCCCCTGGTCACCGCGCCAACGAATTCGGCCTCGGTCCATCGACCGATGCCGTCGGCCGGATCAGGCGAGATGTTTGGAGCATAGAAGGTCCCGAACGGCGACGGGATGGCGAGGCCGCCGCCGAGCCTGGTCCGATCGGGTTGGCCGGGCACGGCATGGCAGGAGGAACATCCCCCGGCATTGAATGTTGTCAGTCCGTTCGCGAGGTTTGGCGTATAGGCCGGCACGGCCATCGCTGACATGACCGGGGCCGCCGTTAGCCACCAGTAAACGCCAAGAGCGGCGGCGCCAACCAGAGCGGCAGCAAGGAGAATTCGTCGCAGCATTTACCGATCCGTCGCTATCCACCTCAATCTAACGGCTAGTATGGCGGCTATTCCAGCCATACATTGCCTAGAAATTTAAGGCTGTTCAGGCCGTTTCCGGGAATAAAACCGGAATCCTGCTGTTTTGAAAACTGGCACCATCACTTGACGCCAACAGGGAGAGAACCATGCTGAATACCAAGACCATGCTTGCTACGCTTGCGCTGGGGGCAGCCGTTGCCTTCGCCGGACCCGCCTTCGCCGAGAAGATGAAAGCGGCGCTGGACGGCAAAGCCGAAGTGCCGCCCAACGCCAGCGCCGCCAAGGGAACGGCCGACATCGACTACGACGCCGCCACCAAGAAGCTGAGCTGGAAGGTGACCTATTCCGGGCTTTCCGGCCCGGCGACCGCTGCGCATTTCCACGGGCCCGCTGAAGCCGGCAAGAACGCCGGGGTTGCGGTCGCGATCCCGAATGCCACCTCAAGCCCGGCCGAAGGCAGCGCCACGCTGACGGACGCCCAGGCGGCCGACCTGATGGCTGGCAAGTACTACGTCAACATCCACACCGCAGCCAATCCCGGCGGCGAAATCCGCGGTCAAGTGACGAAGTAAGGCTATCGATCCCCAGGGCTCACAAGCCCGATCAAAGCGAGGGCCGGACGCATCGGGCGTCCGGCCCTCTTTCATGTGGCTGGATGGCTGTCGATAACCCCAGCCGATGGCCTTGTTCCCACTCGCCAACGGCACACCGCTACGCTAGCCTGAGCACGGCAGTGGATTTTTTCCGCAGACTAACGCTGCCTTTTTCTGCAAGTTTTTTTCACCTGTCAGGTAGTACAGCAAAAATTCGACATGACTCTGCAGGCCCCCGCAATTGTCGATATACGCCCCGTAGACCCGACATCAGGCATCGCGACGTGGCTGCGCGGGATCGGCGTTCGCCAGGTGCGGCTGGTTTGCGGCCTCATCATGTTCTCCTACATATTTTCGCATTTCTTCAATCATGCACTCGGCAATTTCTCGTACGACACCATGGAGGCGTGGCTTCGTTTCCATGTCTGGTGGTGGCGAATTCCGATGGTCAATTTTACGCTTTATGCCGCTGTAACCACACATTTTTTGCTGGGACTGTGGGCGCTCTACCAACGCCGGCATTTTCGCTACACGATCATTGAAATCACCCAGCTGGTATTCGGGCTGAGTATTCCGCTGTTGATCGCAAATCATTTTGGGGTCGTGCGACTTGGCGGCCTGCTGTTTGGACGTGATCCGCCGATCTATGCGATCGTCCTTGTTCGCTTATTGGGTCAGCCGCCCCTACATGGTCGGCGTGCAGTTTCTGCTGCTGACTGTCGCCTGGACACATGCCTGCATCGGGCTTTATTTTTGGCTGCGCCTGAAGCCGTTTTTCAAATGGGCCGCACCGTTTTTGCTGGCAATAGCCGTGCTGCTCCCGCCGCTGGCAATGACCGGCACCCATCGTGGCGCCCACGAGGTGACCGAACGAGCGCGCAACCGCAATGGCGTGCCGAACACATCAAAGTTTACCCCGCCCGCACAGCGCTCGGTGATTGACGAAATCACGCTTTTTTACTTTCCGATCTTCTACGGGTCGGCGATCGTGCTGGTGTTTGTGGCGCGCGGCGTTCGCGCATTGCTTGAGGGCCGGCGCGGAATGATCACGGTGTCGTACCCCAACCGGCGGGTGCGCGTGCCCAAGGGGCTGAGTATTCTCGAAACCAGTCTGCGGTTCAATATCCCGCATGCCAGTGTCTGCGGGGGCCGGGCGCGATGCTCGACCTGCCGGGTGCGTGTCGTCAGCGATCGCGGGGCATTGCCGCCGCCGTCCGGCCGCGAGGCATTCGTGCTTGCGCGCGTTGGCGCCGGCGCCAACCCGGCGATCCGGCTCGCCTGTCAGCTTCGACCCCAAGCCGACGTGGCCGTTATTCCGGTGCTGCCAGCCAATATCCGCGCCGATTTTGTCCGCAATCGGAAACGCGTCAACATCGGAGAAGAGCGCTATATCGTCAGCATGTTCGTCGACATGCGCGGGTCGACCAAGCTGGCCGAGGCGCGCTTGCCGTTCGATATCGTATTCCTGATCAATCGCTTCCTGGAGGCGGCGTCGCAGGCGGTGGTCGATGCCGGCGGGCAGCCGAACCAGTTCGTTGGCGATGGTCTGCTGGCGTTGTTCGGCCTCGACGTCGATCCGGCCACCGCCTGCCGGCAAGCCATGCGGGCCGCCGCGATGGTCGCCTCAAATGTCGAATACATGAATCACGAGTTTGCCACCGAATTGCAGGAGCCGATCCAGTTTGGCATCGGCATTCACGGAGGCGAGGTCATCATCGGGGACATAGGGTTTCGCGATCACACGGTATTCACCGCACTTGGTGACGCGGTCAACGTCGCGGCCCGCCTTCAGGACATGACGAAGACGCTCAATTGCACGGTCGTCGTCTCGGAGGATGTCTGCAAGAATGCGGGCGTCGCCCCTGACAGGCTTACGCGAACCGACGTGTCGATCCGCGGGCGCGATCAGCCGATGGCCGTCTGTACGGCAGCGGACCCGACCTTGCTGGCCAGCCTGCTCGACGAGCAGGCGGCATCGCCCAGCGCCGAACGACATGAGCGCACAAATCCTGGTGTAACCGGCGATTTCCAGCCGGTCTCGCCTCAAGTCCGCTGCGAACGATTGCCGGACCAAAAATCATTGTCACTTGAGCTTGAGACGGTAAGTCTCGTGACAATCGTTGCACCGGCGTTGATCTGGTCGTAGGCGACCTTCAGGCTGGCGACATCCTTGATCTTGCCTTTGACGTCCGCAAGCGCCTTGGCGACGGGAGGTACCTTCGAGTCGAAATCGGCCTTGTTCTGCCAGATTTTCTGCGATGCGCCATAAGTTGAGTTGACTACATCTTCCTTGGGATTGGTTGCAAAGACGGTCGGGATCTTGGGCACGCTCTCTTCGAGATCCTTGATGGCGGCATCGACCGCTGCCTGATTGTAGGGAATTTCGCCCTTCACCATTTTCAAGACCACGTTGTACAGGCTCTTGGCTTGCCCTCTCATCAAATTATCCTGCTGAACGGCGATCTCCTGTTGCGCCATCACCGCGCCGGCACCGAGCAATAAGGTCTCCCACGACAACAACCGTTCGCATCATCGGCCAGCTCTCCGTCTCGCAAGCGTTTCCAAACGACGCCGCGAACCCGATTGCGCGGGCCGCGGCTAACTATCAGAACCTCTGGCGCGGCGTTTTATTCCCGCGCGCGGAAGATATCAGAGGCTATGCCGGCGCTGATGTTCGCGGATCGCGATCCAGACCCGCTCGGCGGTCGCGGGCATATCGATGTGGTCGATTTTGTATTCACGCCACAGTCCCTCGATAATCGCGTTGACGACCGCCGGGCAGGAACCGATCGCGCCGGCCTCGCCCGCGCCCTTGACCCCCAGCGGATTGGTCTTGCAGGGGATGTTATGGGTCTCGAAAACAAATGGCGGCCCATCGGCCGCGCGCGGCAACGCATAATCCATGAAGGTTCCCGTGATGAGCTGGCCGTCCTTCGGGCTGTATATCGCCTGCTCCATCAATGCCTGGCCGATCCCCTGCATCGCGCCGCCCTGAACCTGGCCGGCGAGCAGCAGCGGATTCAGCGTCATCCCGAAATCGTCGACGATGACATAGTTGACGATCCTGATCATGCCGGTGGCTGGATCGATTTCGACTTCGGCAAGATGGGTGCCGTTCGGGTAGGTGCCATCGGCGCTGGTGAATGTCGCACTTGCGTTCAACTTCGACGGATCGACGCCGGGCCGCTTGGCGAGATCGGCAAAGCTGATCGAGCGATCGGTGCCGGCGATCCGCACGGTGCCCTCATTGATCTCAAGATCGCCGGGGCTGGTCTCCAGCGCTTCGGCGGCGATCTCGCGCAAGTTCTTGCCTAGACCGCGGGTCGCACGCTCGACGCTGACACCGCCTGTCGGAATAGAAGCCGAGCCACCGGTGCCTAGACCGGTGGCGATCAGATCGGTGTCGCCCTGGAGGACGTGGACGCGCTCGGGCGCCAGCCCAAACTGCTCGGCGACGAGTTGGGCGTAAGCCGTCTGATGGCCCTGCCCGGTCGACTGGGTGCCGATCAGGATGGTGACATCGCCATTGGGATCGAGCCGAACGTTGGCGGTCTCCTCGCCCATGGTGCCGCAGACCTCAACATAGGTGGAAAGCCCGATGCCGCGCACAAAACCCTGTTTCTTCGCGGCCTTGGCGCGCTTGGGAAACTCCTTCCAGTTGGCGATCTCCATCGCCCGCTTCATATGCGCGGCGAAGTCGCCGGAATCGTAGATCTTCGCTGTAGCTGTTTTGTAAGGCATCGCCCGCGGCGAGATAAAATTCTTGCGCCGGATCGCATCCGGCGTCATCCCGAGCTTGCGCGCTGCCGCATCGACCAGCCGCTCGACCACGTAGGCCGCTTCCGGGCGGCCGGCGCCGCGATAGGCATCGACCGGCACGGTGTTGGTGAAGACCGTGCGGACGCGGCAGTGGAAGGCCTGGATGTCGTAAAGGCCAGGGAGCATTCCGGCGCCGCCGTGCGGAATGTAGGGCCCGAACGTCGACAGATAGGCGCCCATGTCGCTCATCAGATCGACGTCCATCGCGAGGAACTTGCCGTCCTCGGCAAGCGCCATCCGCGCCGTGGTGACGTTGTCGCGTCCCTGCGCGTCGCCCATGAAATGATCGGCACGGTCGGCCGTCCACTTGATCGTCTTGCGCAGCTTGCGCGCGGCGACTGCGATCAGCGCATATTCGCGATAGGGAAACAGCTTGGTGCCGAACCCGCCGCCGACGTCGGGACAGATCACCCGCATCTTTTCGAGCGGGATCTTCAGGACCATTCCGCCAATAATTTCGCGCAGCCGATGACTGCCCTGGCTGCCGATCGTCAGCGTCAGATGATCTTGCTTGGCGTCGTATTCGCAGACTGCCGCGCGGGTTTCCATGAAGTTGGTGACGACGCGCGGATTGACGATCGAGACTTCGGCTACCGCATGCGCTTTGGCAAATGCCGCTTCGGTGGCTTTCTTGTCGCCGATCGGCACGTCGAACAGCACGTTGCCGGGATGGCCGGGCCAGACCTGCGGCGCGCCCTGCTTCACCGCATTGGCGACGCCGACCACGGCCGGCAGCGGCGTCCAGTTGATTTCGATCGCCTCAAGCGCATCGCGGGCCTGATCGACCGTATCGGCGACGACGAAGGCAACGGCGTCGCCGACATGGCGCGCCTCGCCCTGCGCGAGAATCGGATAGGGCGGACCCGTGAACGGATCGACTTCCAGATTGAACAGGCACGGAAGGTCGCCGAGATCGCGGACGTCCTCAGACGTGAGGATCGTGCCGACCCCCGGCAGTCCGCGGGCGCGGGTGGCATTGATGGTGAATTTCGCGTGCGCATGAGGCGAGCGCAGCACCAGCGCGTGCATCGAGGCCTGCGGCGCGTGGTCGTCGGTGTAGCGGCCCTTACCGCGAATGAGCGCATCGTCTTCCTTGCGAAGGACGCTTTGGCCGACGCCAAATTTGATGGGAGCCATCGTTTCTCCGTTTCCCGGTCGTGATTTTCGCCATATTGCAGCGGATCGCGAGACAGCGCAAACCGCTTTCGGGCCCACGTCAGGCGTGTTCCTGGCTCGCGTGGTTTTGCGGCGACCTTTAACAAAAAAGCCCCGGACCATGCCGGGGCTTTGGTTTGTCGGAAAGGTAGAAAAATCAGATCAGTAGCGCGCGATCACCGGCCCGCCCCAGCGATAATTTACACCCACACGAACGATGTTGTCGGTAAACTTGGTGGTGAAAGCCGATGTAAGGGTCGTCGTTGTGACAGTATTGAAGCCCTGTGACGGCGTGTTCAGAGCGTTAGTGGAGGTCGTCGCGGATGCGCCACTGCTGCCAATGTTTCCAAGATCCATGTACAGGTATTCGACTTTAACCGACCAGTTGCGGTCAATCGCGGCCTCCGCTCCCGCGCCTACGGTCCAGCCGGCCCGCGTCGATCCCCAGCTCAGCGGCACCAACGGGGCATTCGCCGCAAGATGACCGTAAGCCAGACCGCCTGTGGCGTAAAGCAGCACTCGGTCTGTCGCAAGGAAGCCAACCCGGCCACGTGCGGTGCCGAACCAGTCGAGCTTATAGTTTGCCGTGAGGACCGACGATCCCAAGGGACAGCCGGCAACCGTACATATGTCGGCGGTTGCGCGTTCGTCGCTGCCCTGGAAATCCGTTTCCAGGCCGAACAGCCATCTGCTGCTCTGCCAATTATATCCGATCTGTCCGCCGCCGATCACGCCATTCATGTCGGCCCGGCCGACCAAAGACTGCGTCGCAAGCGGCGTGGTAACTGAGGAGACCAGGTTCGGCCCTGCGGTGCGAAAAACGCTGACGTTTTGCGTACCGGCGAGCGTTCCATCGGTTCGCTCACGACCCCAGCTGTAGCCAACATTTCCTCCGATATAGAAGCCGGACCAATTGTATCCGGGCTCGACGATGACGGGGGCCTTGGTATATGGCCGCGCGGCGAGATCGGCTGCCGACGCCGAGGAAATCCCGGCGATCGCCGCAAACGCAGATACCGCAATTGCTGAAGTTAAAGCACGCATGAAAGCCCCCATTCACAGTCGGCGAGGACCGACTTCCCCTTGAGGTTAGCGGGAAACCCGGACAGCCGACACGAACAGTTCCGTCGCTGGGTTATTTGACTCGGCGATGTTGCATAAATAGCCCAGTGCGACAGCCTGCCGCACGCCCCACCTCAGAAGTCGCCGGCATCCCCGCTATCTTGCTGAATTACAACGAAATATCACGCTCAGTGAACCAGCTGCGATAGCCATCGGCGGCCAAAAAGCAGCAGGATTGAACCGGAATAGACGCTGGCAGCGACCGCAACCAGGAATGCGAGCGCGGCCTCGTCGCGAAGCGCGCTGAGCTGCGCCAAGTGCGGCGAGGCGAATCGGGCGGCAAACCAGAGCGCGGCCGCGAGCGCGGCACCGCAAACCACGAACTTCGCCAGCGATTGCATCAGCGCGCGATCGAGATCGAGGTAGCCTGCCCGCACCGCAAACCCGATCACCAGCAGCAGATTGACCCAGGCGCCAACTGCGGTCGCGAGCGCGAGGCCGACCTGCGCCAGCGCGCCCACCAGCGCAATTTTCAACGCGACATTGATGGCTACCCCGACCAGCGCCGCCTTCACCGGCGTGGCAGTGTCCTTGCGGGCGTAAAAGGTCGCGACCGCACTGCGGATCAGCACGAACGGAATCAATCCGACCGCGTAGGCGGCGAGCGTGGCGCCGGCGGCTGCGGCATCGCTCTTCGAGAACGCGCCGCGCGCGAACATCGCCCGCATGATGACGTCGGGAACGGTCAGGAACGCGGCCACGAAAGGCACCGAAAACAGCAGCGTAAAATCGAAAGCGCGGCGCTGCGACGCCATCGCGCCGGGGTGATCGCCCGCAGTCAGCCGCCGCGACATTTCCGGCAGCAACACCGTGCCGATCGCGATACCGATTACGCCGATCGGCAGCTGATTGAGCCGGTCGGCATAATACAGCGCGGAAAGCGCCCCGGCGGGCAAAAACGTCGCGATAATCGTGTCGGCAAACAACGCGACCTGGGTCCCCATCGAACCAAGCGTCGCGGGCCCTAGTGCACGAAAGAACGAGCGCACGTCGTCGTCGAGCTTGAGCGGCGCAAACCGAGGCAGGCCGCCATGCAGCGCAAGATCCCCGGCCAGCAGAAAATATTGCAGAAAACCTGATATCAGCACTCCCCACGCCGCTGCATGGCCGGCGGTTGGAAAGAATGCCGCCAAAGCCAGCGTCGCCATCATCGAGATGTTGAGAAAAATCGGCGCCGCCGCGGCGCTGGCGAACCGATGCATGACGTTGAGCATGCCGCCATACAGCGTCACCAGCGTGATCAGCAGAAGATAGGGAAAGGTGATCCGCGTCAGCTCGATGGCCAGCCGCCGCTGCTCGGCGTCGTCGGTGAAGCCGGGTGCGAGAATGCTCATGGCCTGAGGCATGAACAGCCATGCGACGATGAGCAGGACCAGTTGCGAGAAAAACAACAGGGTGAAGATACGATCGGCGAACAATTTCGCCGACGCCTTGCCGCGTTCACCAAGGACATGGGCATAGCCCGGCACGAACGCCGCATTGAATGCGCCTTCCGCGAAAATCGCCCGGAAGTGGTTGGGCAGCCGCAGCGCCACGAAAAACGCGTCAGCCATCGGCCCGGCGCCGAGGATCGCCGCGAGCATGATGTCGCGCGCGAAGCCAGTCAGCCGCGAAAGGAGCGTATAGCCGCCGACGGTGAAAATACGACCGAGCATCAGCCGCTTCTACAGCATGCGGCGGCGCTTCAAAACGGCGAAATCAGCAGAAATATCTGTTTGCGCATGATCTTTTCCGAAAACCGGACGCCACTTTTCGGGATCATGCGCCAAACGCGCCGCGCACAGCCTTGATGATCCGCGCCTGCGTCGGCTCGTCGAGATAGGCATGCATCGGCAGGCTGATGACATCGCTGGACGCGCTTTCGCTTGCCGGCAAGCCACCGTCTGCGACCGGGAAGGCCCGATAGGCGGTCTGCTGATGCATCGACTTTGGATAATAGATCGCGGTCGGAATGCCCTGTGCCTTCAGCTTGGCGGCGAAGCCGTCGCGATCGCTCCCCTTTGGCAGCCGGATGGTATATTGCGCCCAGACCGAGGTGCAGCCGCTGGCGAGACGCGGAACGGTGACAACATTGCCAAGCCCTAGCGCATAGCGCTCGGCGATCCTGTTGCGCGCAGCGATTTCGTCCTCGAAGATTTTCAGTTTTTCGATCAGGATCGCCGCCTGCATGGTGTCGAGCCGCCCGGTGAGCCCGAGACGAACATTGTCGTATTTGTCCGAACCCTGGCCGTGAACGCGGACGCTGCGTAGCGTCTCCGCAAGTTCGGCATCGTCGGTGAAAATCGCTCCGCCGTCGCCAAAGCAACCCAGCGGCTTGGCGGGAAAAAAGCTCGTGGCGGTGGCAAGGCCGAAGGTGCCGAGACGGCGGCCCTTGTAACTTGCGCCGAACGCCTGCGCCGCGTCGTCGAGCACGAAAATGCCTTCGGCGTCCGCGATGGTACCGATGGCGTCATGGTCGGCGCTTTGCCCGAACAGGTCGACCGGAATAATCGCCCTCGGCGTGAGGCCAAGCTTCTTCGCGGTCGCGATGCCGCGCTTCAGTGAATTTACGTCCGCGTTGAACGTCGCTTCATCGACATCAACGAACACCGGCGTGGCGCCGGTCAGCGCCACCGCCTCGCCGGTCGCACAGAACGTAAATGACGGACAGAGCACCGCATCGCCGCGGCCGATGCCCTTCGCCATCAGCACCATCAGCAGCGCGTCGGTGCCGCTCGCGCAAGTCACGACATGTTTTGCCCCGCTGAAAGCCGCGAGATCAGCCTCAAGCTGTGCCACTTCCGGACCGTTGATGAACTGGCAATGGGCGAGCACCCGACCGACAGCCTCATCGACGGATTTGCCGAGCCGACGACGCTGCGCGGCGAGGTCGATGAACGGTACGGGTTCTGGACGCAGGTGCTGGTTCATGGAGCCTTGCAAGGATTGAGAGCGGGGCATTGGCACGCGACTAGCCGACGACGCGGCGCGGCCCCTTGCGGGCGGAGGAGGCTGCGGCAGACTTTGCGGAAGGCTCGAGACAACGGATCGCAATTTCAAGGCTGGCCACGCCTTCCTCGCCGGTCACCGCAGGCACCTCGCCAGAACGCACGGCACCGAGAAATGCGATCAATTCCGCGCGCAACGGTTCGTCATGGCCAACGGGCAGATGGCGCATCGAGTAACTGCCGTCCGGCTTGAAGCCGAAGCACTCGGTTACCTGGCGGGTGAGAAGATCGCCCATGACGTATTTGCCGCGGGTGGCGACGGTGACGCTGCGCGCCTTGAACGGGGTTAACCAGTTGGTGTTGATGTGCGCGAGCACGCCGGAGGCAGTGCGGAACTGCAGCAGCGCGATATCCTCGCGCTCGGCGACGGCACTGGAGAGCTGCGGCTGCACCTCCACAATATCCGACTCCGTGAACCAGCGGATCAGGTCGATGTCGTGCACGGCGAGGTCAATGACCACGCCGACGTTCGACATTCGCGGCGGAAACGGTCCGACGCGCGTGATCGCGATCGAAAGAATATCCTCGCCCGATATTGCCTGCTTGATGGCGGCGACGGCCGGGTTGAACCGTTCGACATGACCCACCATCAACGTTACGCCGGCGCGGCGGGCAGCGGCGACAATGTCCCGTCCCTCCTGGACCGAGGACGCGATCGGCTTTTCCACCAGGACATGAATGCCACGCGCGATGCAGGCGAGCGCGATCTCGTGGTGGAGGTGCGTCGGCGCGGCGATGGTCACGGCATCGACACCTTCTGCGATCAATTCATCGAGGCTTGCGAAGGTGCGGCAGCCGGCCAGTTCGGTGGCACGGACACGATGCTCCGGCAACGGATCAACGATCCCGACCATCGTGGTATTCGGCAATCCGCCCAGGACACGTGCGTGATTGGTCCCCATCACACCCGCGCCGATCACGCCGACTCGCATTAGATCCCCCTTCGTTGTCGCGGCAAGCCATTCCAAACGCTCGTAAATTTTAGAAGGCGCGACTGGAACCAAGCATTGGCTACCCAGTCGCTTAACAGGCCGCCGCGGGCATCGGAATACACAATTTGCTGCACTCCATTACGGTGTCTGCGTCCTCCATCGGGCAATTGCCTGCAACTGGTGGATAATATACCTGCCAAACACAATTGGCACCCGGGTCCGGGGACATCTGGATTTTCCCCCTCCCATGCGGCTTCCGGTCATCAAGCCCTTCATCGGCTGACCGCATCGCCGGAGCCACCACCAAGCAGTGTCGCGGCGATAATCCGCAAATCGCCTATGAATGTTTGGTTCTCGATGTACTGGCTATCGGCTTGAGCCAGTCTCTCAGGCGTCGACATGTCTATTGCAGCGAGTTGCGCGGTGCCGGTGATGCCGGGACGGATGTGGAATACGTTGCGAACCCGTCGCGCCGCGATCACATCGATCTGGTTGGGAAGACAAGGCCGCGGACCCACAAGACTCATATCTCCCCGCAGGACGTTGAAAAGCTGGGGCAGTTCATCAAGCTTTGCCGAGCGCAGACGCCGGCCAGTCGGGGTAATCCAACTTTCGGCAACCTCATGCGAACCGGCTAAGGGGGCTCCATGCGACATCGTACGAAACTTGTAGCATTGAAAAAGTTTTTCGGATTTGCCGACACGGGTTTGCACGAACAAAACACCGCCCGGGGAAGACTTTGATACAAGATATGCGATGATCAGCATGACGGGCATGAGAACGATCAGCCCCAGCGCTGAAACAAGAAAATCGAACGCTCTTTTCATTGCTAACCAGTCGGTGAGGTACCAAACCCGGATCGGCCATCCATGCAGCAGCCCGCCGACGGGACACGTTGGTGCCGCCTAGGCCGATCTGGCTTCCCGGTCAAGATGGTGGTCAGGCCTTTGAAAGGAACGTGCGGTCTGCCGCAGGCCTTCACTAATATTCTTACGCGGCTCCCAACCCAAAAGCGCCCGGGTCTTGCGCACATCAACCTGCAACGAGTCGATCAAACGGCTCGCGACTGCGCTTTGCCCGATCGCTGCGGCTATCAGGGTGACGACCGATGCCGGAAGTGGCATTACCAGGGAGGGCCGCCCGAGTGCCTGCGCTATCTTTTTAAACAATTCGGTTGTCGAAATATCCTCGCCATCGCTGACCAGGAAAACCTGTCCCCCCGCATTGGGATGGATCGCAGCCAAGACAATAAGATCGGCCAGATTGCCCACGAAAACAAAGGAGCGCCTGTTATGGACGGAGCCCAGCGGCAACGGAATTCCACGATTGACCCAATCCATCATCGTGGCGAAATTTGCCTTCACGCCGGGCCCATAGACCAGCGGCGGACGGATCACGGTTACTTCCAGGCTGGACTCTCTGGACAGGGCGAACAGGCCTTGCTCGGCGTCGAGCTTGGATTGCGCATAGGGATTTTGGGGGTTGGGCGGGTCTTCAGCCGTGAACGGGCGACCTGGCTCGGTCGCTTCGCCGTTCACTTTGATTGAGCTGATGAACACGAACCGTTTGACGCCGGCCTTGATGGCCTGCCTCGCCAGATTCAAGGTCGAGTCAACATTGACGGAACGGAAGTGAGCGATCGGATCAGCGACGGTCTCGTTCATCACATGAGCCCGCGATGCCAGATGGATGATCGAGTCGATGCCATCAAGGGCGGCGGTCCAGTCGGTCTGGGGGGTAATGTTTCCAATACTGAAATAGCCCTCGCGCGGTTCACGAGTGACTGCCCGATAGGAAATCCCTTGCTTGGCTAATTCGGAGACAACTGCTGTCCCGACAAAGCCGCCCGCGCCTGTTACGAGAATCATTTTTTTCCTGTTGCGAGAATTGGCCACCCAATCAACGGCCACGCCAAGCACGCCCTGCCCTTCGCACACACTGCCAACCGGGTCGGCTGAGACAGGAGTGTCGGCCATGCTCAGAGTGGCAGGAGAATTTGTCATTTTGCCGGCAATGATGATTCAACTGCGCTGTAAAGCGATGGTTCCATGATCTGGCCGAATCGCGGTCCAATCCGCAATTGCATATCATAAAACTAAATGCGGCTTATGGGGGGCCAGCGATACCTTGCTACATTCATTATGTCGGCTACCCGTCATGCCGCCAAAGCAGGCTGGTAGCCTTTTTGCGCCACCCGCCACGCCTGAAACATCAGAACATCCCAAAGCAGGTACTGCTGGTTTCGCCTTCCCGACAGATGCTCCTGCCAAGCGAGCCGGATCGGCGCGGGATCGAAGAAATCATCGGCCTTCAGTCGCGTCTCGCTCAACAGATCTTCCGCCCAATCGCGCAGGGCTCCGCGCAGCCAGTTGTCGATCGGCACGCCAAAGCCCATCTTGGGGCGCTCGACGAGCTCCCTGGGAACATGTTTGTAAAGCAACTGCCTCAGGGGCCATTTGGTCGTATTCTCGGCGCGCAGGATTGCCAACGGCAGCGACATTGCAAACTCGACGACGCGATGATCCAGCATCGGCACACGCGTCTCGAGGCTTACGGCCATCGCCGCCCGGTCGACTTTTACAAGAATGTCGTCGGGAAGATAGCTCATCAGATCGACATACATCATCCGCTCGACGTTGCCGGGCAGGCCTGGCAGCGTATCGAGCCCGGTCAACATCGTCGGCTGTTCGCGACCTCCCATGACGATATCCGCCGGATTGGTCCAGTGCGAGCAAAGATGGCGGTAAACATCGTCGGCGGTCTGCATCGACAACAACTTGGCTGCCTTGTGAACCTTGTCGCCGACCCTTCCATAGCGACGATGTTCCGGCATCAGCGGCATCAACGGACCCGCCAGCCGGTCGTAGAACGCCGGAGAAGGAAGTGTCGCCAGGCCCGCCGTAGCGCGCCGCAGCGAGCGCGGAACCCGCGCGAGCTTCCGCCAGAATTCGTCGGCAAGCGCATAGCGCGTATAGCCGGAAAAAAGTTCATCGCCGCCATCGCCGGACAGCGAGACCGTAACGTTCTGGCGCGCCAGCTTTGAAACCAGGTAGGTCGGGATCTGCGACGAGTCCGAGAACGGTTCGCAGTAAATCTCCGGCAGGCTGGGAATGACGCTCATCGCATCCCGCTCGGAGACGTAGAGTTCCGTATGGTCCGTGCCGAGGTGCCGCGCGACCTGCTTGGCTTGCTCGGCTTCATTGTAGCCGGCCAGGTGAAAGCCGATGGTGAAGGTTCGGATCGGCTGAGTGCTCATCGACTGCATGATCGCGACCACCGTCGAGGAGTCGATGCCGCCCGAAAGGAACGCGCCCAGCGGCACGTCCGCCATCATTTGTCCTTTGATCGATTGTTTCAGAAGAGACTCGAGCGTAGCGACAGCCTCGTCACGATTGCCCTCGAAAGGACGGGCGCGACCCGTCTCGGCTGCGTTTCGCGCGCTCCAATAGGCTTCGATGCGCGGCTCGCGATCTCCCTCGGCAAGGACGAGGAAGTGACCGGGGCGCAGTTTGCGAAAGCCTTTGTAAATCGAATAGGGTGCCGGCACATAATTGTGGCGCATCAGCAACGCTACAGCGTCGCGATCGATTTCAGGATTCCACGCGGGATGCGCGCGAAAAGCCTTCAGCTCGGAGGCAAAGGCGAAGCTTTTGCCGATGCGGCCGTAGTAGAGCGGCTTTTCACCGAGCCGGTCGCGGGCAAGGATCAGCGTGCGTTCGCGACGATCCCAAAGAGCCAAAGCGAACATGCCGGCACAAAGCCCCAGCGCGTGCTTCAGCCCCCAGCGCGCAATGGCTTCCAAAAGTACCTCGGTATCGGAATGACCACGCCACGCATGCGCTGCTTCGGCATCGAGCTTTCGGCGAATTTGATCGTAGTTGTAGATTTCACCATTGAACACGAGAACGTAGCGCTTGCACGATGAGAGCATCGGCTGATGCCCCGCGGGAGACAAATCGACAATGGCCAGACGGCGCTGGGCCAGCGCAATACCGGCCTCAGCGTCCCCCCATACACCGTCATCATCAGGTCCCCGATGCCTGATCAGATCGGCCATTCGCCGCACGACCGCGGTATCTTGCCCCGCCGATCCGGCGCTGCCGAGAAAGCCAACAATTCCGCACATATAGCTCTATCTTTCACCCGAATAAGTACGAACAACTACTACCGACGGCCTGCTACCAAATCAAGACGGGGTCGGACACGGCCAGGACAAGCGAACGTATCGAAGCCGGGTAAACGAACGATGGCGATGGCAGGCGGATCAGCTTTGAGTTCCTGATCCATATTTCTTCTAGGCACTCGGCCTTAGCAAAACATGGAAGTCGCTAATCAGCAGGTCATCCTTGCTGAGGTGCCGAAATTCCGGTGCCAGCTGTTTGGCAGCGATAGGGGCTGTGTTCCATCGCGTTGCCGATTTTACGTCAACGAGAAATCCGGCTTGCTCGAAAATGCGGCACATTTCGGAGTATCTTATCCGGTTGGTGTAGAAGCCGGAGCGAGCCATTAATTCGGTTTCCCACCAATCGGAGGCAATCCGCATATTATTGAGCCCGCCGCCCAGATGATCCCGTAAATCCACCTGATGACTGGCCACTCCGTCAGGCTTCAAAATCCTCCGCATCTCCGCCGCGATTTGCGCAAACTCGTCGCGGCGCACGTGCTCCAAAACAGCCTGCGAAAATATGAAGTCGACACTCGCTGTCGGGATGTCCCGGTACGACTGCAGTCCGTTCGTTGAATAGATCGCATTGCAAGCCGCCAAGATATCGTCGAAACGATTTGCTCGCTCAAGGTCAGGTGGCGCCAGGCTTTGTCGCGAGCAAATTCTGCTCAGTCTCTTTGTAGGTTTCGACATCCCTGTTCGCATAATCGCCCGCGTCAACAAGGTAGAATGCAGAAAATCCCGTTGCCTTTGCGGCGACCGCCGATCCGACCGAGTCGCCGGGGCCCATTTCGAGGCCAACAAGATCAGGCCGTCCGGATAGTCCGCTGCTGATGAGATGATTGTTAAAGACCTTGAAAACATAGTCGGAGTCTTGCATCGCGCCGTGAGAAAAAATTCCGATTCTCTTCCAAAAGCGGTAGGGGATAGGCAGCGACGCTAATGCCAATTTTGCGGCGATCCGCGCATACCAAGGGATGGAAACGGCCATATCAATTTTCTCCCTTCCGCAGCTTCTGTGCCAGTAATGCATACTTGGCATTCACAATGGAGGCGCCAATGCGCGAACTACCGAATGCGCAAATAAAGACGTTCGTAAGCGTCGACCATGGCGTCGACCGAGTAGCGCTCGCGAACACGGCTTTGTCGGATCTTCCGGTTTTGATCATCTGCGCCAAGACTGCCGATCGCGTCCGTCAACCCTCGCGCCAGATCGTCCGGATCCTGCGGTCTAACAAGGATACAATCCGGCATACCTTCCAGGGCTTCCGGGTTGCCGCCGACATCAGTGGCGACAACCGGCAGTCCCGCGGCCAGCTTCTCAAGCAACGCATTCGAAAAACCTTCCTCGTGCGAAGACATGACACCGATATCCATTGCCGACAACAGCATCGGCACGTCGCTCCTCTGGCCCATCAGGTTTACCCTGTCCGCCACGCCGAGGCGGCGCGCATCATCGATCAGAACCGCATGGCAATCCCCCGGTCCTCGCCTATCAAGAACAATTTGAGGCGGGAGTCGTCGGCCGCAACGCGAGCAAATGCTTCGATCAGCTCGCTGTGACCTTTGTAGGGAATCAGATTGGCTACCATCGCAATTGCAACATCTTGGGTGCGAAAGCCAAGCGTTCCGCGTCTCATTCGCGATGACGCGCATGGTCGAGGCGGAAATCCAGGCCGTTGGGAATCACGACGATGCGCGACACGTCATATCCGTCGGCACCTGGGTATCGCTGGACAGCACGAAAATATCAGCTCGCCTAACCATTGACCTACGTCGACAAACCCCGGAAGCGATACTGCATCCGCCATGCCAAGTGCGTTGCTTGCTGCTCCAGGGCGAGCGCTCAGGACCTTCTCCGAGGATTGTCAAATGCCATCCTGTTCGCGCGAGATCAGAGCGATGAAAAGCGTCGAGAAGGAGATCGAAACCTTTCTGCTCTGTCAGCGCCCTATCGCCAGACGACCGCACTGCGAATTCGCCGTGATCATCGTGGCCGACCAGAACATTGCGCGACCCGATCGCATACGGATCTCCAGGACGTGATGGCGGTCTGAGCCATTGGCACCGTCCGCGGTCTGACTGTGACAGCATCGCAAACGGGTAAATCAAATGTCGTGCAAACTGCCAGCGCGCTCAATGGGATTGTAAGCGGGAAGAACCGCTCCGAAACGATCACCGGAATCCCGTCCGAACAGAGCATCAGCGTCCACACGTTCGCCAAATCGATGAAACTCACGACGACATCCGGCTTAAGAGCGATAGCTTCGGCGCACGCTCTATCCGGCCCGATAAGTACCAAACTGTCTGCAACAGCGATAGCCACACGACGAACTTCCATGCGCTCGCGCTGAAGTCGTCGGAGCTCGTACGCCCGGATTTTCACCGCTAACGTAAGAATCGACACCTCTCGACCGCTGTCGCGTAGATAACGGCACAAGTCGACAACGACGCGTTCTGCTCCGCCGACTGTCAGTGACCCGATAACAACAGAATACGGACCGCTCGCGTCAGTTTTAGCTCACGACAATCTCTTCACTCTTCCATTACGGTCAGACTCGAGCCGTCACTCGAGATTGCACATTCCGTTTCGATAGTTCGCGCTGAACATGGCAACGTTGGTCACCCAGCAGATGCGCCATTAGATTCGTCGTATATCGCAATCGTTTCCTCGGCTACGCGGTCCATCGAAAAATCCGTTGCAATCAGTGCACGTGCAGAAGCACCGTATTGTTCACGCAGGTTAGGCTGCTCGATCGCCTGCCGCAGGGCGTTTGCCAGAGCTCGAACATCTCGCGTGGGAACCAGCCAGCCTGTAACTCCATGCTGCACGATCTCCCGGCAACCGGGAATGTCGGTTGTAACGATCGCGCATCCGCTCGCGGCAGCCTCCAGCAGGGATTTCGGCAAACCTTCACCGTAATAAGTCGGCAGGCACACAATCTGCGCTTGAGCAAATACGCTCGGCATGTCTTCCTGCCATCCCCAAAATTCCACGGCACCCTCACCAACCCATGCATCGATTTCCGGCTGACTGACGCTGCCCGGATTTGCCAAATCGGGTTTCCCGACCAGCGCGAAACGTGCCTTGATACCTTCTGCGCGCAACAGCCGCGCCGCCTCCACGAATTCGCCGACGCCCTTTTCACGTAAGAGCCGGGCGGGCAAAATGACCAGAGGCATTTCATTTGCTACAGTGACTTGGCGATAAGCGTTGGGATCGACACCCGCACCGCGAATGAGGCTAATGGAACCGGCGTTTGCCAATCCGTCGGTAATGATCCTCTCCCTATCGTCGCTGTTCTGAACGATCAGGCGGGTACTCTTTCCCCCCAAGGCAAATTTGAGTGCGGGCTTTATGATTCGACGCAACATTTTCGCGCGCAGGCCGACCGATGAGAATACGTAGCCAAGCCCGCCGAGAGCGTTAACAACACTTCTAATTCCGACCATCCGCGCGACAAGCGACCCGTAGATTACCGGCTTGAGCGCAACGTGATGGACAATGTCGGGGGCCTCTCGACGATAAAGCCGGACAAGATGCATAAGCGTGCGAAGCTCTTTCAGGGGATTAAGCCCGCCGCGGTTGAACGCCACCGGACGCAGCGTGAAACCGGCATCCGTGATGCGTTTGCCGTGCTGGTCAACACGCGTCGCCACGACCACGTCATATCCGGCCTGACGGGCGGCGATAGCGAGCTCGAGCCGATGTGAAACGAAATACCAATCTTCCGTGACGAGGAACATCAGCTTTCGGCCATGAACGGTATCGACAGCCCTCGCGGGATTTGATCCGAGGTCTGAGACTGAGGTCAAGGAGCGCCCCGCGTGTTTGAATGGCAGTCGGTTAGGGCTGGCTTTCTGCAAGGTTTCAAGCCGCGTCGCGATAAAAATCCCTGTACCAGTCGACGAAGCGCTGGATGCCCTCTTCGATCGGTGTCCTGGGCTGAAAGCCGATATCAGCCACAAGTGCATCTACATCCGCAAAGGTACGCGGCACGTCTCCCGGCTGAAGAGGCAGCATGTTCTTCAGCGCTTTCTTGCCTACTGCCTTCTCGATGCATTCGATGAAATACATCAGTTCCACCGGCTGATTGTTACCAATGTTGTAGAGACGGTAAGGCGCAGCCGAGGTTCCCGGATCCGGCTCGGCGCCATTCCAGTCGGGATTCGGCGTCGCGACCTTGTCGAGCGTCCTTACAACGCCCTCAACAATATCATCGATGAAGGTAAAATCACGCGCGTGTTGTCCGAAGTTGAAGACATCGATCGGCTCACCGGCGATTATCTTTTTTGTAAACAGAAAGAGCGACATGTCCGGCCGTCCCCAGGGACCATAGACGGTGAAGAAGCGCAGGCCCGTGACCGGCAATTTATACAGGTGGGAGTAAGAATGAGCCATCAACTCGTTGGCCTTCTTGCTGGCGGCATAGAGGTTCAACGGATGATCGACGTTGTCGTGGATGCTAAACGGCATCCGGGTGTTGGCTCCGTAAACCGAGCTGGAAGAGGCATAAACCAGATGCTGGACCCCATGATGACGGCAGCCCTCCAGGATATGCAGGAAGCCGACCAGGTTTGAGTCCACATAGGAATGAGGGTTTTCGAACGCGTAACGCACGCCGGCCTGCGCCGCCAAATTGATGACGCGCTCAGGCCTGTGTTCTTCAAACACCCGCTCGATTTCATGGCGGTCGGCAAGATCGGCCTTTACGAAATGAAAATTGTTCTGTCCCTGCAGCCGTGCCAAGCGAGCAAGCTTTAGATTGACGTCATAATAATCGTTGAGGTTATCGAGGCCGATGACGTCATCCCCGCGGGCAAGCAAGGTCCTTGCGGTTTGCGCGCCGATGAAACCTGCGACGCCTGTTACCAGAACCTTCATGCCACCAATCTCCCGATGAGAGGCGCCGATCCGGCGGCGCTCTCATTTCAAAATTCACAGCCGGGCGTCGCTTGCCTCAACCGGCAACACCTGCTTGAGGTCGTAGAGAACACCGCCCGGCACAAGCATCGTACGCAGCCGGTCGGCACCAAGCCGACTGATTTGATCATGACGCACCGCGAGGATGATGGATTCGAAGAGCCCTTCCGGAACTGTCTCAATCGTCTCGATGCCATATTCCTTGCGAACTTCCGCGGGATTGGCGAGCGGATCGTAAACGACGACTTCGCCGGCGAGCGAGCTTAGCTCCCTCACCAGATCGACCACTTTGCTGTTCCGGATATCCGGGCAGTTTTCCTTGAAGGTCAACCCCATCACAAGGATGCGCGCCCGTCCGATTTCCAGTTTATGGCGAAGCATCAATTTGACAGAACGTCGAGCGCGACATATTGAGCCATGCCGTCGTTTATCCGGCGACCTGCAAGAATCATTTCCGGATGGAAACCGATGGATTGGGCCTTGTGAGTGAGATAGTAGGGGTCGACGCCAATGCAGTGCCCGCCGACCAGCCCCGGCACGTAGCCGTGGAAATTCCATTTTGTTCCGGCCGCCGGAAGAATTCGCGGGTCTCGAGCCCCATCATCTTGAATAGCTGCGCAAGCTCGTTGATGAGGGCGATGTTCACGTCGCGCTGAATATTCTCGATAACCTTGGAAGCTTCGGCAACGCGGATCGAACTTGCCTTTGCCGGCGGTGACGACGCGGGAATAAACCTGATTGACGAGTTCTGCGACTTCAGGCGTCGAGCCTGACGTAACCTTTGTAATCTCCGAAAGGCGATGGGCATGGTCGCCGGGATTTATTCGTTCCGGAGAATATGCCGCGAAAAAATCCTTATTGAAGACAAGCCCGAAACGCCGGAAGGATCGGAACGCAGAAGTCTTCCGTGACACCGGGATATACCGTCGATTCGTAAACCACCACGTCGCCTTGCGGACGGCCTTGCCGACCGTCGCGGATGCCTTTTCGGCATGCTCAAGTCGGGTGAAGCGCTTGATCGATCGGCGTGGGCACGGTGACGATAAAAAAATTGATCTGCTTGAGTGCCTCGGGATCCGCGGAAAAGCTGATATTTTTGGCGGCCGCGAATTCCGTCTCGGTCACCTCGCGGGTACGGTCCCGCCCCGCCCGAGATCCGATATCCGCGCGATATCGACGTCAAACCCGAGGACAGGAAAGTGCCGGCCATATGGACGGCGAGCGGCAAACCGACATAGCCGAGTCAATGATTCCAATCTTGACATCATTGACGCTCATCAAGGCCATAAGGCTTTCCACCCAAGGAGAAACTGCCACCGCGCTGCGTAAACATCTCCACAAAAGTTCGAACGCTCTTTGCAAGGATCTTCTGGCGGCCCGAAAGCTGATGCGGCGACGCCATGCCGGCGGCGCGGCTGCCGTCCGACCCAAGCGCGATTCGGTTTGGTTCCAAGGATTGACGAGTGGCTTCCGGCCCTGTTACCGCTCCCATTTCGTGAGTTGCTTACGAGAGCGCCCCGCAATGCAGAGGACAGGCAATGCTCCGATCTACCCGCACCGTGATGCTGCTCGGAATCGCAGTTCAGATCGCAGGCTTTGTGCGGACCGCAATCATCGCGGCAGCCCTTGGCGCGTCGCCGGACGTCGACGCCTACAATCTCGGGCTGATCGCTCCAAGCTTTATATCGACCGTGATCGGGTCGTGGCTCCAGATGAGCTTCATCGGCCGCTACACCTCGCTCGTTACAATCGGCGAAGCCGGTTTGGCAGCCGCCTATCGCGGCCGCATGCTGATTCTGGTGCTTTGCCTCGCTCTGGCATTTGCAAGCCTGTGCTTCTTGCTGCCGGAGCGCATTATGGCTCTGTTCATGCCGAACGGCCAAACCGCGATGATCGCGTCGGCGGCGACTGCGCTGAAGCTTTCGGGACTGATATTGCTGCCCATCATTGTCGGCGACTTTATCGCGCTTATCCTCAACAGCCACGGACGTTTCTTTGCCGCAGCGCTGGCGCCGCTCATCAATGCATTGGTTTCGGTGCTTGGTCTGTCGCTCTGGCCATCCCTGAACCTGTCGGCGCTGGTCTGGACGCTGCTGCTCGGGAGCCTTGCGCAATGCATGGTGGTCATAGCGGCCTTGCTGAGGATGCGCCTGAGTTTTCCCATTGAAACGAGCATGGCGAAGGCAGAAGTCCGCACCACGCTGATGCTGGCCTTGCCGCTGCTGCCAGCGATGATGCTCGGTAATTCCGCCGCCGCGATCATTCAGTTTCGCGCCGCGCAACTCGGCGAAGGCGCGGTTGCGATCTATGGTTATGCCTCACGCCTGCACGGCGCTTTGGCGCAAGTCTTGGTAATTGGTCTGAGTACCGTTCTGCTGCCCCATTTCGCTGCACTGTGGTCTCGCGGGGAAAAAGCGGAAATCACAATTCTGTTCAGGCGGCTGGCTCGCTGCACCATCCTGGTTGTCGCCTACCTCACTCTCGGCATTTATTTGATGGGTGAGACCGCGACAAAATTCTTTTCGAGCGGGGCGCCTTCGATGCGCAACAAACCGAACAGGTAAGTTGGCTTTGGACATTGCTCACTCTATCGCTTTTCCCGCTCGCTTTCGGCACTTTCATTGCCAAATTCTGCCAGGCCGTGCGAGGAGCAGGCAGCATCCTTGTTAGCGGTATCATTTCGTTTGCTGCGACCTGGTTGGTAACCTGGTTTGGCGCATCGGTCGCAAGTCTAAGCATTGTTACCAGCGCAGTCGTCGCAAGCTCCGCGGCAACATGCTGCTTCTGGTTCGTTTGGCTTGGTGGACGAGTCCAAATCGGACCGATCCTGCAAGATATCGGTATGGCGTTATTCCGGATGGGATTGATTCTGGTTCCAGCAGTTGCTGTCGAGCGATGGTCTAATTTGCATACGAATGGCCTGTCCGACGCGCTCGGCCTGCTCGTTCGTGGCTCCTTATATACCTTGATCGTCCTGTCGCTCTTGATCGCGACGCGATCTCACCTGTGGTTCCTTACCAGGCACCCGGACGAAGCGCAGCCTTGATTATAGGTCTCTGTCGGACGAACCTACCGGATCGTTCGGCCACGCTGAGCGTGCTTTGTTGCCGGCATCATCCAATCCCACGCCCAGGCCACCAGGATCGACGCACCACAGATATATACGACATATTTAATGAGGACGGCCTCGATGAAGAGATCATTGCGGTGAAAGTAAAAAGCCTATCCAGGCGCCGATGACCGCGATTGCCGCCTTGAGCGCGCCGCTGGTCTTGTAGAAGAACAAGCTCAGTATGCCCAGGATGGATGCGTAGCCTAAAGCGAAAACAGCAACCATCCACTCGCCGCCGGCCGCGTATGCCTGTGCCCACGGATTATTTGCCATGCCAAACGGAACACGAGGAAACAAGCGCAGGCTGCATCATCGCGTTGAACGATATGACCTTGCTGCTGTCGATCCCAAACACGCTGGCTCCCAGGGGCAGCCCGGTCAGTATTTGCCCGATCAGGTAGCTCGCGTCGGTGTGAAAATCCTTCCTCACGACCTCATTCAGTATCGACTGGATGACGAATGCTTCGGACTGCGACACGAAGGCCGCAAAAGTAAAAATCTGAGTGCGAGAGATTGCCCGCGGTAGCGCTCAGGTTCTCGCTCATTGATAGCGGCGGAGGAATTGCCTCACGGTCGGCCGCTCTTTCCGCGTCCCCACGTCGTTCCTTCGGGTTCGCTACCGATTTTTGCGCGGCGGCCGATTTCGTATCCCGGGAAATCTGACGACCCGGCGATTTGAGCATCCAGGCGAGTTGAGCATCACAATATGAAGCCGTCGCGTACTTCGCCGGCACGATCAAATGCTTGACGACGAATAATGCGGCGCCGCCAACGATGATGATCGCCATGAAAGCGACGACTTTCCGCCACCCCTGGCGGAGCCAGTCTTCCATCAACATCGCGCATGCAAGAAACGTGATCGCCGTCGCCAAACGAAATCCCGCATACAACTCTGCGACCAGACAAAGCACCCCGACCGCAACGATCGGCCACTGCCGCAGGCAGTACGCCGCCGCAACGCAGAAGGGGACCGAATAGGAAGCGTAGTAATACCAAACATCGATCTTGGTCAGGATAATCGATTTGTCGAGGCACAGATAATAGACCCCCACATTGTAAATTGAGATCAGCCCCGGAAACGATCGCAAAGGCGAGAAGAACCACCGGCAATTTTCCGTCGAACCCAATTGTAATTCGAGGTCCAACAGGAATGCGATCGGCCACCAGCGCCGCCGCCGTCAGGGCAACAAACACAAGCGCCATTGCGCCGTAGGCTCCCGGACTCGATCGGTTCAGAATAGCTTTCAAGCCCCTGACCATACGAGAACTGCGCTACTCCGAAAAATCCGGGCGTGAAATAGATAACGCTCGCACCGAAGGCGACCCCCAACGGGTCCGCTTTCATCCTCCAAATAAAGAAAGCTGGCGGCGACCGTGGCCAAAATAATGAAAAGCACTTGAGCCATCACTGCAACGACAGCCAGCGCGCAAATTTCGCCGCGGAAAACGAACAATGAATAATGGGTCGACCAAATCTGTCCGTTCACCTACGGCTAGAACTGTCATGTGTCGAAGCCTCCTTTCGCCTTCATACCTACGGTTGCGCTCGAATTGCAACAGAAGATTTAGTCTTGTCAGCGCTTTTGCTAGAATTCTGCACCCCTAGTCCTCGGTCATGATCCTGTAAGAAAATGACAAGCATGGTTCTTGGTCTTCGCCCTTACCCTTTGACGGCGGTCGCCGGAATCGAAATTTCTCACTAGGCCCGGTGATGACCTTTTGTCTGAGGGAAAGTCAGAGACGGACACGGAGATCCCCGCCAAATTACGATCTGGCACGATCGAATCCTGCTGCTGTGGAACTGGCAGGGGATGTATTTATGGGAGTGCCGTGGTAGTTGGATGAGATGACCATCTGGAACAGATCAACCAAATTGGCGGTCGCGGTTGTCTCGATCGCGGTGTATTTCATCGCAGCCGCCTGTCTCAAACTCACTTATGTTCCGGTACAGCCGCCTACGGGCGCGGTTATGCGGTTGAAGCCCGCCGTTCGAAAAGTACTACGGCAGCGATTTGGCCTTCGTAGTCAAGGTTCCGAAGCTGGAAACTTTCTCGGACAACATCGGCCAGCCCCACCGATCGGAGTTCGTGATTTACGAAAACGACCACCCACTAGGGCCGGCGCACAGCAAACATACGGACATTTCAAAACTCGGCAAGGGGCGCTTTTCGCACTGGACCCAAGAAGGATTTATTTTTTCGACCAACGACAACAGCAACCCGCGAACTACTGGACGACGGTATTGGGTCGTGAGGTCGGCCCATGAATAAGACCTACGAATTTTGCGCGAGCTTCGCCGCAAACACAGCGCAGGAACGACGGACTGGACGCCATCCGGATGCGAGACGTTTTATGATGGCGGCAATCTTTCATTCAAGGTGCCCCGCAGAGTTGAAGGACCGAATTCTTGTGATACAGGGCGACCGCATTCCATTCCCGGACGAGACCTTGATCTCGTCATGAGCAATCAAGTGCTCGAACACGTGCCCGATCTTAACGTTGCCCTTTCAGAAATCCGCCGCGTCCTCAAACCCGACGGCGTTGCCTTAGCCTGTTTCCACATCGCGAAGTCTGGCGTCAATGATTGCTTCCGAGATGGCTTCGCCAATTGACGGCGCGCAAGCTGGATGGGCTCGTGTTCTTGACGGTGCTCTCGTAACAATCAATCATTGGTGTTGACATAAATTGGAGCGGACGTACTACGTCGATCAGTGAGCTGGGATTGCGACGCTAGGTTCCCCGCCGCCCGCGATGGAGTGACGCCATGAGTCTGACCGAACGCGAAACTCATTTTGAGTTCGGGGAAAACTGGAAGAACTATGCAAAGACCATCGACCAAAAGCGCATCGACTCCGCCATAGCAGGCGTAAAAAAGCTCTTTCCGGATGGCCTGGCAGGTAAAACCTTTTTAGACATCGGCTGCGGATCGGGCCTGCATTCCCTGGCTGCACTTTCCCTCGGTGCAGCAGCCGTAACGGCGGTCGATATCGACGAAAACTCCGTCAGCACAACGCAGGCGCTGCTCACCAAATATGCACCTGACCGGAAATGGACCGCGAAGGTTACGTCTGTTTTCGACGCTTCGCCAGATGCGCTTGGCACTTTCGACGTCGTCTATTCCTGGGGTGTGCTGCATCACACCGGCGACATGTGGAGAGCAATCGAATGTGCAACTCGATTCGTAAATTCCGGCGGCCAGCTTGCAATAGCGATTTATTCCGCAACGTCATCCGATTCGATGTGGAAGGCTGAAAAGAAATTCTATTCACGAGCGCCGCGCCCGATTCAATGGAGCATCCGGCAAATCTACATGGCTGCATTTTTGACCGCCAAGACCCTGCTGGGAGGAAATCCGATCTCCTACGTCCGGCATTACTCCGAAGTGCGCGGCATGAACTTTTCCCACGACGCCCATGATTGGCTTGGCGGATACCCTTACGAGACGGCGAGCGCCACTGAAATTCATGACCGTATTTGCAAGATGGGATTTACAGAGAAGCGATCGTTCCCCTTGCCAGCGAGCCGCGGATTGTTCGGATCTGGATGTCACGAGTTTGTATTTCAGAAGGCCTGAGTGACGTCGCCCTGCCTGCGGTCGCGGGCAACTTCTATCGCTTCAACCCGACAGCGCACCAGAATGGAGCCTGCTCGGAAAATCGAATTCCCTCAAAACCCGCGTCCATGAGCATCCGCTCGACCTGCTTTCGGGTAAAGCGCTTCTCCAGGCTGGTACAAAACCGGTCATAGGCGTCGGTACGCATGACGTAGAAACTTCGGTTGCGATAGAATTCCAGTGGAATTGATGCCGTAGGCAGGCCCGCGCGTTGCACGAGGGCCGCCATGCGGGCAAGCGGCCAGTATACCGCCACCGCGATAAGCTGACTGATAACCAGCCGTAAGCGTGCAGGAAGGCGACAAATGACAATTCTGAAAATATTACTCAGCTTCCAGGTCGCTCTAAACCACCAAGGACGATTGTCTAGGGCGTAGTACAGATAGATCAGAAACGGAGCGCCTCTTTTGAGTTTTGACGCCACCTCCTTGATGGCCGACGGCGTGTCCGGGACGTGGTGGAGAACGCCAAGCGAAAATGCGAAATCGAGCGAACCATCCGGGAGCGGGATATCCCCCACGCTCGCAAGATGAAATGTCGTGTTCGAGACCTGCGAAAGATTCTTCCTCGCAACCGCGAGGGCATCCGGGCTGGCATCCAGCAAATGCAGATGCCCTACTCGCGGAGCAACCAGAACTGACCACCGCCCACTGCCGCAGCCGACATCGAGGCCTACAGGATCGGGAGGCAGTGCTTCCCAGGGGAAAATTTGAAAGTACGAATGAAACATCGCTTCGCGGTCCGAGGCTGAAAAATTGCCTTCGTCCTGCTGAAACGTTGACCATTCATGACCGAATCCAGCCGCAACCGTCTCGTCTACGTTGTTCAGTGTATCTCTCATGGATGCCAACCGTTCCGGAGAAATGGCCATCGCGCTCTCTAGTATCTAACGTTCCGCTATTTGCAACCGCTCAGCTGGCGCGCCGCGCGGGGTTCCCCTAAGTCCGTCGATAATCGTCCTCGATGCGGATGATGTCGTCCTCGCCGAGATAGCTGCCGGTCTGGACTTCGATCAGTTCCAGCGGAATCTTGCCGGGATTCTCCATCCGGTGGGTCGCCCCGATCGGGATATAGATCGATTCATTCTCGTGCACGATCTTGACCAGTTCGTTGACCGTCACGCGCGCCGCGCCACGCACCACGATCCAGTGCTCGGAGCGATGGTGATGTTTTTGCAGCGAGAGCCGGCCGCCCGCCTTCACCACGATGCGCTTGACCTGGTGGCGCTCGCCGATATCGAGCGATTGATACGAACCCCACGGCCTGTGCACTTTGAGATGATCTTCCGTGACTTGAGGCGCGATCGTCTTCAATTTCGCAACCAGCCGCTTCAGGCCGTTGGCGTCCTTCTGACGCGACACCAGCACGGCGTCCTGGGTCGCCACCACCACCAGATCGTCGACGCCTTCCAGCGCCACCAGCGCCTTGTCGGTCGAAACGTTGCAGTTGCGCGAATCCTCGAACACCGCGGCGCCCTGCGCGGCATTGCCCTGGCCATCCTTGTCCGACAGTTCCCACACCGCATGCCAGGAACCGACGTCGGACCAGCCGCACGCCACCGGCACCACGGCGGCGTGCGAGGTCTTCTCCATCACGGCGTAGTCGATCGAAATCGCCTTGGCTTTTCCGAACGATCCGGGATCGAGCGTCACGAAGCCGAGATCGCGCCCCGCCTTGGTCACCGCATCGCTCACCGCTTGCACGCTGTCGGGATCCACATTGCGATATTCATCGAGCAGCACGCTCGCCCGAAACATGAAGTTGCCGCTGTTCCAGAAATAGCCGGCCTTGATATAATCGGCGGCCGTCACCGGGTCCGGCTTCTCGACGAACTTCGCCACCGCGCGGACCTCGCCGGCAATCGGCTCGCCCGGGCGGATATAGCCGTACTCGGTCGCCGGGCGCTCGGGTTTTACGCCAAACGTCACGATATTGCCGGCTTCGGCCGCGACCAGGCCCTGGCGGCAGGCGGCCACAAAAGCGGAGGTATCCCGGACGACATGATCCGCCGCCAGCGCCAGAACCACAGCATCGCCATCGCGGATTTGCGCAAACGCCGCGCCTGCGGCGATCGCCGGGCCGGAATCGCGTCTCATTGGCTCGAGCAGGACGTCTGCCTCGATACCGATCTCGGCAAGCTGCTCGAGCACCATAAAGCGGTACGCCGTATTGGTGATAACAATCGGGCGCTCGAACAATGCGGCGTCGGAAACCCGCAACAGCGTATCCTGAAACGTCGAACGCATTCCGAACAGCGGCAGGAACTGTTTCGGACGCACCTCGCGCGAGGCCGGCCACAGTCGCGTTCCGGCGCCGCCGCACATGATCAGTGGAATAATTCGCCTGTCCATTGGCTCCTCGAACCTCTCGCGCTCGACCACTCCGGGCCTCTTTACCTGTCGCGCTGAGGGTGCCGCAATACCAAGTTGTCGGCTATTGCCAGATCGGCTCCAAAACCATACCAAGGCGGTCGTAATCCCACCCGCGGTTGCCGGATCGCGTGTTTTTCACCCTTCTCACCCTGACGAGCGCGGACGACATGCGTCGGATCCTGCTTTCGACGATAAAAATAGTGATCTCCGCGGCGCTGCTTTATCTCGCGCTGCGCAAGGTCAATCTATCCGAGCTTGCGTCACGCATCAATATTGCGAGCCTGGGCTGGATCGGCATGGCGATTGTCGTGACCTTCCTGCAGATTTTTGTCGGCGTGTTGCGATGGCGCGAGATCGGCGCGGAGTGCGGCGCGCCGCTAGCGACAACGCAGGCGATGCGCTTCAATTTGATCGGAACATTCTTCAACCAGACCCTGCCATCCTCGATCGGCGGCGACGCCGTAAGACTCTGGCTGGTCGCGCGCGGCGGCGCCGGATGGCGCGCGGCGACCTATTCCATCTTCGTCGACCGCGCAATCGGCCTGATCGCGCTTGCGATCATCATCGTTGCAAGCCTGCCGTGGAGCTACAGCCTTATCAGCGATCCTCATGGCCGGTCGGCGCTGCTGTTCGTCGATTTCGCGGCGCTCGCGGGCGGAGTGGGATTTCTCGTTCTTGGCAGGTTGCGCTGGCCCTGGCTGAAGCGCTGGTGGGGCACGCACCACCTTCACGCCTGCTCGGTGATCGCCAACCGGGTCATCTTCAGCCGCGAGCGCGGACCAACGATTGCGGTGCTGTCGGTACTTGTGCACGTGCTCGCGGTCGTCATTGCCTGGTGCGTGGTGCAATCGATCGCGGCGCCGGTCTTGTTCGGGCAGATTTTTCAGCTCGTCCCGCCGGTAATGCTGATCACGATGCTGCCGATCTCGATTGCCGGCTGGGGCGTCCGTGAAGCCACCATGGGCCTGGCGTTCGGCTACGCCGGGCTGATGACCAACGAAGGCGTGAACGTGTCCCTGCTATATGGCGCCGTGTCGTTTATCGTCGGCGCCTTCGGCGGGCTGGTGTGGATTCTCAGCGCCGAAAAGGCGGCACAGGGCTCCGCGCCAATTGAGGTGCCGGAATAACTGCCCCGCTCCGGCGCCGTCGATTATTTTCTTGCAACCTTGACGGGGTTTGAAGCGCCGCAACGTGATGGGTTCGAAGCCGGCGTTTTTTGACAGGCTCGTTCCGCCTCGGTAACGTCAGTGCCATCGCGAGATATCAATGAAGATCAGCGTCGTAACAGCCAGTTACAATTCCGAGGCAACGATCGGCTTCACCATTGAATCCTTTCTGGAGCAAGATCATCCGGAAAAGGAAATGCTGGTGATTGACGGAGCGTCCAGCGATGCAACCTTGAGAATTGTCGAGTCATTTGGTTCAGACGCGATACAGGTTTTCTCAGAGAAGGACAAAGGCGTCTACGATGCCATGAACAAGGGCTTTCACTTGTTTCAAGGCGCCGCGGTGGGGTTTCTCAATTCCGACGATACATTTCACGATTCCGGCGCACTCGGAGACATCGCGGCGGCGATGCAGGACGCCGACATCGTGTACGGCGACCTCAATATGGTGACCGATCACCGCACCAAGCGTCTCGTCCGTTCCTGGCGGGGCGGAGTATTCAAACGCTATTCGTTTCAGCTTGGCTGGGTGCCCCCCCATCCCACCTTCTACATGCGCAGGGAAGTGGTCCAAAAGGTCGGCGACTACGATTTGAGCTACATCACCACCGCGGATTACGACTACATGCTGCGAGCCCTTGCGTTGAACAATTTCCGGGTGCGCTACATCCCTCGGATCATCGCGGACTTTCAGATGGGCGGTATCAGCACCAAGGGCTGGCGCGTCACCGCGCTGGGAAACCTGGAGTGCTTGCGATCGCGGCGCGTGCATTTGAATGCGCCCATCATCGACGCCGCGTTTTTCCTGCGTTTCCTCAGGCGGATTTTTCAAATCCGGAAATCAGGATTGTCAGAGCGGGCCGGAGGCCGCAGCCTGCTCGAATGGCGCAATTGAACCGAATTCCGGCACGGCATCCTTCAGAACGGCCTTGATGGTGGCCCGGTCGTCTTTGGCGATCGCCTGCTCAAGCGCCGCAATCCACTTCCGCAGAGCCAGCATGGGCGGTTCATTGGGCTTGGCCGCCATGATGCCGGCGACCCCGATCTCGACGGTCGGCTCCTCGGTGGCGAACAGGATTTCGTTTAACCGTTCGCCAGGCCGCATTCCGGTGAAAACGATATCGATATCGTGCCCCGGCTGCAGACCGGAAAGCCGGATCATGCGCTCGGCAAGGTCGACGATTTTGACCGGCTGCCCCATGTTGAGCACATAGACCGAAACGTCCGGACGCACCGGCGTCAGCGCATGCGCGGCTGCCGTAATCACCAGATCGCAAGCTTCGCGGATCGTCATGAAATACCTGACCATATCGGGGTGCGTGACCGTCACCGGCCCGCCCGCTTCGATCTGGGCCTTGAACTTCGGCACCACCGATCCGTTCGACGCCAGCACATTGCCGAATCTGACGGAAATAAGCCGCATCCGCGGCTTGCCATCCAACTGGGCCGCCAGATCGTGATCGAGCGCCTGGCAATACATTTCCGCAAACCGCTTGGTCAGACCGAGCATCGAGACCGGCTCGATCGCCTTGTCGGTCGAGATCATCACCATCGCCTCGGCGCCGGAGGCGACTGCCGCGTCGGCGACGTTGACCGATCCGAAAATATTGGTCTTGACGCCCTCGCTCCAGTCACGCTCCAGAATCGGCACGTGTTTAAGCGCAGCGGCATGAAACACGATATCCGGCTTGAATTCATTCATCAGCTGCAAGATGCGTTCGCGGTCCCGGATATCCGCAATCCGTCCCTCGATAACAGCGCTGGTATCGTGCGCAGCCAGCACTTCCGTGACGGCATAAAGCGCCGGCTCTGAATTCTCGATCACCAGCAGCCGGGCAGCACCGAATGTCGCGACACGGTCGCAAATCTCCGCCCCGATCGATCCGCCTCCGCCGGTGACGATGACCGCCTTGTTTTTCACCAGGGCTTCGAGACGCGAATAGTCGATATTTTCGCTCGGCCGCAGCAACAGGTCCTCGACCGCAACCGTCGTCAACCGCGGCGCATCTCCGCTCTCCAGCGAGGGAAGGCGGCTGACGATCAGCCCAAGCCGGCGGGCCCGCATCAAGACGGCGTCGGGGCGCGCCTCCGGGTCGAATGCCGACGGCGTCATCACCACGCGCATGATCGGCTTGTTGCGCCTCGCGAAATCGCCAATCACGTCCTCGACATCATCGATCCCGCCCAGCACGGGAATATTCCGGATCGTCTGCCCGCGATCGGCCGGCGAAGGCGACAACAGGCCGACCGGCCAGATCCGCTTGACAGCGCCGCTTTCAATTCCACGCAAAAGAATTTCAGCGTCCGCTGCGCGGCCGATCAGCAGCGTCGGTGACGCATCCTCCGCCCTCGCGTGATGGCGCACGCGCGTATAGCGAAAATAACGATAGGCAAAGCGCGAGGCGCTCAGAAAAAACACCTCGAGAAACCAGTAGAGAACGATGGTGATCTTGCCGAGAAAGAACGCGCCTTGAACATTCGGCGCCACCGGCGTGCCGTGAACGTTGGGCGCGACAAAAATATAGTCAAGCACCACGAGTGCCAGCGTCAGTACCGTCGCCACGCGCAGAATATTCAGCGCATCCGGCAACGAAATGAAGCGCCATTTCGTGGTGGTCAGATTGAAGGCGTAGCAGACCACCACACTGAATCCGACGAAATAGGGCAGAATGCGCAGCAGAAGCGGCAGGCGATCGAAAAAGGCGTCACCCTCGAAACGCAACGCGAAGCTCGCCAACACCGCAAGCGTGGTCGCCAGCGCGTCATGCGTCGCAATCAACACATTGCGCAAGGTCAGATTTGAGAGACGCATCATTTTGCTGACCGGTAACAAGCAATATCGGGGCTATGCCATTGCGAGGCTGCTGATAGCTGATCTCGCGCGTGCATGCCAGCCGTCATGGTTTAGCGGAATTTCGCGGTTCCAGCGCAGCCTCGCGCGAGGCTGTCTTTAGCACCATTCCACCGGCGACGCCTACGCCCAGCACGTACATCCATCCTTCATGGAAATCGAACAGGTGAGAATTGAACAGCGAGGTGAAAATATTCTGCACCACCACCAGCAGTCCGATCCAGGCTGCCATACCCTCGCCACGGAACGGCAGCAGATGCACCAGCCACATCGCATATAGCACGGCAATTCCGATCAGGCCCCACTGGATCGCGACGTTCAAAGTCTGGTTGTGCGGATTGCCGACAACCTCAGCGGCCGCGCCGAACTGGGCAACGGCGGCCTCCTCAAAAAGAGCGCGTATCGATCCGGTCCCATGGCCGAAGATCGGGGCCTCGGAAAAAAACCGCAGCGATTTTTGCCAGAACTCAAGCCGCAACCCGATCGATGTCGGGAGGTTTCGCTCCTTGTACAATTGGTAATCTCTCGCAACGGTTTCGGTGGTTCGGCGCAGCTGCGACGATGTTGCCCACGCCAGCCCACCGAATAGCGTCGCGGCGCACAGGATGATGACGATGTCTCGCCATTTCAGGTGAAGCAGCGCAAATACCGCGAGCATAATCGGCATCGTCACCAGCGCGGTCCGCGACACGATCACGAACATCATGTTGACGACAAAGCTTAGCGATAACGCGATGAGAAGCGCCGCCAGCAAGATTCTTCTCGCCCGCAACAGCGTGACGATCGGATAGGCCAGCGCCACCGCGCACAAGGCGAATTCCTGGCTCTGGTCGATATAGTCTTTGACCGGAACGCCGTAAGCGGCCCCGGACTTGAGAGCGAGTCTCGGATCAAAGGCGACGAGCCAGGACATCGCCAGCAACAGAACGCAGGACACCAGGAAGGCCGTCAACACCTGCACGCCGCGCGCCGAGCGCTCGAAATGATAGAACAGCACCGGCAGCGCCAGCAATTTCGCGGTCGGGCCGATGGCGTACAGCCGCGCACCCCACGGCGCGTCCGACCAGAGCGTTCCGACGACCGCCAGGGCAAACAGCGCAATCGGCAGCGCGCAGATCGGACGCTTCAGCGATTGCAGGAAAGCCCCGACATCAAGGAACGGGCACATCGCCACGAGCAATGCGGCTGCGAAGATCGCGACCAGCGAGGTCGACCAGGGCAGCGAAACGGCGATCAGGATGACGAATACATCCGCGGTCGTCGCCCAGGCGGCCGGATCGCGCCACAGCCGCCACAACAACGCGACCACCGACTCTTTCGCCACCGCGCTCACACCTTGCCTCCACGCGCGCGGTTGACGAGCGAGGTCGTGCTGAAACCGGGCAGGACCTCGACCAGCAGCACGTCGCCGCCATAGGCCTCGACAATCTCGTGGCCGACGACCTGGTCGCGGGTATAGTCGCCGCCCTTGACCAGCACGCTCGGCTTGATCTGCGCGATCAATTTGATCGGGGTGTCCTCTTCGAAGATCGCGACGAGATCGACCGCTTCCAGCGCGGCCAGCACTTCCGAGCGCGCGCGTTCGTCCTGCACCGGACGTCCCTCGCCCTTCAGCCGCTTTACCGACGCGTCGCTGTTCAGGCCGACAATCAACCGGTCGCAGGCCCCCCGCGCCGCGGTCAAGACCTTGACGTGGCCGGGATGCAGAATATCGAAGCAGCCGTTGGTGAATCCGACCCGTAGACCCTGTTGGCGCCAATCCAGAAGGTGCGCATCGAGGTCGCCGCCTGCCGGAACAATCTTTTCTTCAGCCGCGAGGAATGCGTGCGGCAGAATTTTTCGCCGCAATTCCGCGGATGTCACGATGGCGGTGCCTTTCTTGCTGACGGCGACCGCGGCCGCCGCGTTCGCCATCCGCAAAGCGGTCTCCCAATCGGCCCCTGCTGCAAGCGCCACCGCGAGCACCGCGGCAACGGTGTCGCCCGCGCCCGAGACGTCGCGTACCCTGACCGGATGGGCCGGAACATGGATGGCCTCGCCCTTGCGCGGCACCAGGGTCATGCCGTGCTCGCTTTGTGTCACCAGCATGGCTTCGCAATCCGCAAGCTGCATCGCATCTTGCGCGGCCTCCGCGATGCTGGTTTCGGTATCGGCACGGCTGCGGGTCGCCTCCGCGAATTCCCTGCGATTGGGCGTGAGCAGCGTCGCGCCGCGATAGATCGCGAAATTGGCGCTCTTGGGATCGACGATCACGCGTTTGCCGAGCTTGCGCGCGGCGTCGATGACGTTGCGGATCACCCGCGCCGTCAATACCCCCTTGGCATAGTCGGACAGCAACACGATGTCCGCGCGCGGCAACAGCGGCAGGATGGCGTCGATCAATTTCTGCTCGATATCAGCGGAGGCCGGCTGTGCCAATTCCCAGTCTGCGCGCAGCATGTGCGTGGAGAAATGCTCGGAGACGAAGCGCACCTTTCGCGTCGTCGGCCGCATCGAATCGCAGATCAACACGCTTTCGATCAGGCTTTGCAGCGAAAGCTGGGCTTTCAGCTTGGCGCCCGCCTCGTCCTCGCCGACCAGCCCGACGAAGATGCAGCGCGCGCCGAGTGCGGCGATGTTGCGCGCGACATTGCCGGCGCCGCCGATATTGGTCTCGCTGCGCTGGACCGCAATCACCGGCGCGGGCGCTTCCGGCGAAATCCGGGAAACCTCGCCATAGACGAATTCGTCGAGCATGAGGTCGCCAACGCAGAGCACCGTCTGGCTGATCATCGCATGCGATAGGGCGTCAAAATCGAACATCGGAACTCGTTGTCTGTTGCGCCGTCAGCGGAAACGATCGGCGCGATCGAGGAAACCCTTGACGTAGGTCTCGACCGCATCTTCCAGCGCGGTGAAGCCGCCGTTGTAACCGGCGCGCTGCAGCCGATCGACATCGCTTTGGGTGAAGTACTGGTAGCTGCCGCGAATTTGCTCGGGCATATCGACATATTGGATATTCGGCACGGTGCCGAGCGCGGCATAGGCCGCGAGCATCAAATCCTTGAAGCTGCGGGCCTTGCCGGTGCCGACGTTGAAGATGCCGCTGACCGACGGCGTCGCCATGAGCCACATCATCACCCGCACCACGTCGTCAACATAGATGAAATCGCGCCGCTGATCGCCGTCGGCTACGCCGTCGCGATGGGACTTGAACAGCTGCACGGCTCGTCCAGCCCGGATATCGTCGAAGCGCCGCGCCAGCACGCTCATCATCGTGCCCTTGTGATATTCATTGGGGCCGAAGACGTTGAAGAACTTCAGACCGGCCCATTGCGGCGGCAGCTTTTCGCTTTTCGCCGCGCGCTCGGCGACGACCAGGTCGAACAGATGCTTGCTCCAGCCGTATAAATTCATCGGCCGCAGGGCCTTTAGCGCAGCGATCGACTGGTCATCGCGAAACCCCTGCGCGCCATCGCCATAGGTTGATGCGGATGAGGCGTAAATGAACGGCGTCGCGTTGGCCGTGCACCAGTCCAGCAGCCGCACTGACAGGCGGAAATTGGTCTCGATCACCAGATCGCCATCGGTTGCCGTGGTGTCCGAAATGGCGCCGAGATGGATGACGGCGTCAAGCCGGCGGCCCTTCAGCCAGTCCGGCAATTCGGCCGGCGGCACGATGTCCGCGAGTTGCCGCTTGGCGAGATTGCGCCATTTGCCGTCATGGCCGAGCACGTCGCAAACAACGACATCGGCGCGGCCGGCGTCGTTCAACGCGGCCACGACATTCGATCCGATAAAACCGGCGCCACCGGTCACCAGCAACATTCCGGTCCCTGCCCTGATTGTGGGATGCCAGCTTTGCCCCAGTCCCGCCCGGCAGGCAACTTGGGTCAGCAGGCGTGGTGAAGGCGACGGCCGCCGGTTTGCCGACTTTACCCTGCTGCGAGGAACAGTTACCGACGAGCTCGAATAAACCGCCGTCAAGCTTCCAAGACATGAACATTGATTCAGAACATTCAGTAAAGGTGGAGGACCCGGCGGACACCCGGCCGATCCTCATCGTTCCCTACATGTGGATCGGTGACTTCGTGCGCGGCCATACGGTGGTGCGCGTCCTGAAGCAGCGCTGGCCCAACCGGCCCATCGATCTCCTGGTCACCTCGCTATGCGCCCCGCTGGTCGATTATATGCCCGGTGTCCGCGCTGGGATCGTCTGGGACCTGCCGCGCAGCCGGCTTGCGGTAGCCCGGCAATGGGGGCTGGCGAGGCAGCTGCGCGCCCGGAATTACGGTACCGCGCTGGTCCTGCCTCGCACCTGGAAATCGGCGCTGGCCCCTGCGCTGGCCGGAATTCCGGAACGGGTGGGATTCGTTGGCGAGGCCAGGTTCGGGCTGATCAACCGCTGGCGCTGGGGCGAGAAGGCCCTGCCCCGTTTCATCGACAAGAACGCCGCGCTGGCGCTGCCGGAGGGGGCCCCGCTGCCGCCGGAATGGCCCGTGCCGCAGCTGAACGTTCCCGCCGGGGAGACTGACCGCTGGCGGCAGGCAAACGGGCTGGGCGCTGCCCCCGCCGTGGCGCTGGCCCCGGGCTCGGTCGGAGCCTCCAAGCGCTGGACCTATTATCCGGAGGCTGCCCGCTTGCTGGCCGAACGTGGGCTGGATGTCTGGGTGGTCGGCGGACCCGGCGAAAAGGCGCTGGCGGCGGAAATCGCTGCCGCCGGCGGGTCCCACGTCCGTGACCTCACCGGTAGCGATCTGCGCAATGGCATTCTGGCGATGGCGGCAGCTAACGTCGCGATCTCCAACGATTCCGGGTTGATGCATATCGCCGCCGCGCTGGGAACGCCGACCATGGGCATTTTCGGCCCCACCAGCCCCTATCACTGGGCGCCGCTGAACGGCCTCGCGGCAACGGTTCAGACCAAGACCGTCGTGCCGTGCCAGCCTTGCCACCGCCCGGTCTGCACCATGAACGACCATCGCTGCATGCGCGACATTCCCGCATCCGACGTGGTTGCCACCACGGTGCGCGTGCTGACCGCGGCCGGGGCACGCGTTGCGCATTGACAACGTGAGCTTGCGCAGCCGCGGCGCGATCATTACCAAAGATGCGAATTGCAACCCTGACGGTGCGTCTTGAGCCAAGAATCGAAAGATCCGATCGGAGCCCATCTAAAACTTTCGCTCGCCGCGTTTGAGCGTGCGATCAACGATCCGGCGTTGCTTGCCATCGCGCGCGCCATCGCGGCAGCGATTATCGGCGCGCTCCGTTCTGGAAACAAAATTCTCCTGATCGGCAATGGCGGCAGCGCCGCCGACGCACAGCATATCGCCGCGGAAATCATCGGCCGCTACAAACAGGACCGGCCGGCATACGCCGCGATTGCGCTGACCACCGACACCTCGGCGTTGACCGCGATCGCCAATGACTACGGTTTCGAGCAGCTGTTCGCGCGGCAGGTCGAGGGGCTCGGCGCGCGCGGTGATGTCTTGCTGGCGTTATCCACCTCGGGACGTTCGCCGAACATCCTGGCGGCGCTGCGCAGCGCCAGGGAACGCGGGCTTGTCACCATCGGCTTCACCGGCAGCAAGGGCGAAGCGCTCGGTGCCCTATGCGATCATCTTTTCGTCTCGCCCAGCGACGACACCCCGGTGGTCCAGCAAATTCATCTCAGCGTTGCTCATGGAATCTGCGACGCGATCGAGCAGACCATGATGCGCGAGGGCCCGCGAAAATGAGCGGCATCAATTCCGCCCGCTCCGTGCCCAGACCCGCCGCCTTCCTCGATCGCGATGGGGTCATCAACCACGATGACGGCTACATGGGCACCCAGGACCGGATTCGCTGGATGCCGAACGCGGCGAAGGCGATCCGCCGCCTCAACGATGCCGGATATTTCGTGTTCTTCTTCACCAATCAGTCCGGCGTGGCGCGTGGCTTCTTTACCGAAGACGATCTGCGCACGCTGCATGACTGGATGTGCACCGAGCTCGCCGCCGAGGGCGCTGTCATCGACGATATCAGATATTGCCCGCATCATCCCGACGGATCGGTTGCCGGCTATCTTGAAGACCACGATTGGCGAAAGCCGAGCCCCGGCATGATCCTCGATCTGATGACGCACTGGCCGGTGCGGCGCGAAGGCAGTTTTGTCATTGGCGACCGCCCGACCGATATCGAGGCCGCGGAAGCCGCAGGCTTGCCGGGCTTCCTGTTCTCTGGCGGCGACCTAGACGCGTTCGTGGCGGAAGCGATGGCTCAGACGAGCGCGCGATAGACCTCGGCGATTTTGTTTGCTTCCGCGTCGAGGCTGAATTTCGCCAGCACCCGTGCGCGGCCCCGCTCGCCCATGTCGGCGGCTGATGCCGGATCGCGCATCAGCGGCTCCAGCGCCGCGACAAGCGCATCGACGTCACCCGGCGGCGTCAGCACGCCGGTTACGCCATTCTCGACCACCAGTTCGGCAGCGCCCGCACGTGACGCCACCAGTGCCGCGCCCACCGACATCGCCTCGATCAGCGTCAGACCAAAGCCTTCGTTGCGCGAGGTGAAGGCGTAGATCGTCAGCCGCTGGTACCAGCGTTGCACGTCCTCGATCGACAGTTCGCCTGTGATGACGATGCGCGACTGCAGACCCGCGGTCTCGATCCGCTTGCTCAGCTCGTTCGCAAAGGCCACGTGCTCGGTCGTGATCGCGCCGACCATGACCGCGCTAAAGTCGGGATAGCGCGGCAGCAGCCTGCACATCGCGTCCACGAACACATCGCTGCCTTTTTGCGCGCGCACCCGGCCGAAGCAGCCGACCGCATAGCGGCCCGGCAATCCCGCTTCCGCGAACGCCGCCGCGCGGTTCGCAGGCGGCGCGTATCGATCGGTGTCGACACCGTGCGGGATCACGGTCGCCTGGCGCTTGAGAAACGACGCCGAGATATCGTTGGTCGCGATGATCGCGTCCATCCGGTTGATCAGCCATCGCGTGATCCAGGTATGATGCCGCTGCGCCGCCGAGGTGAATACCAGCCTCAAGGGCCAGCCGAGTGATCGCAACAGCACGCCTGCGATCATCTCGTTGTTGCGCCGCGCGTGCCAGATCAGCGGCCTGCGCCGCAGCCATAATTTTGCAAGATCGGCGATTGCCAGCCGCGCGATGCCATCGGGCGCATCGCGACCAAGCCAGGCCGCGCGAAACAATTTCGCGAGTTTCGGCGCCACCATGCGGTTGGTCGCGGTGACGCCCGAGTAGCGCCTGTGCAGATTCGGCACGATCAGCTGCAGATTGTCAGCGGAATTGTTCTCGGTCGGCACGTCAAGCTCCGTTTCGCGCATTTCCTATACGCAACATTAAGCATAGTGGCCAGTTCGCCTGTGCTGAAACCCACTCTTCACCGCGCCCCGGATAGCATTGCCCCTGACGATTGGGAGATGGGTGAGCTCATGACTGTGCTTGTCACCGGCGGCGCCGGCTATATCGGAAGTCACATGGTTCATGCGCTGGCGGAAGTCGGCGAAAGCGTTGTCGTGATCGACAACCTGTCCACCGGTTTTTCCGCATTCCTGCCCGAAGGCGTGCCGCTGTTCATCGGCGATGCCGCGGATGAGAACCTCGTCGAGGGCGTGATCGCCGCCCATGGCGTGCAAAGCATCGTTCATTTTGCGGGCTCCGTGGTGGTTCCGGATTCGATGCGCGATCCGCTCGCCTATTACCGCAACAACACCATGACCACGCGCAGCCTCCTGAACGCGGCGGTGAAGCGCGGCGTCAACAGCTTCATCTTTTCATCGACCGCGGCGGTGTATGGCAATCCGGATCAGATGCCCGTTCCCGAAGATGCACCGACGCGGCCGCTGTCGCCTTATGGCTCCTCGAAGCTGATGACCGAAATCATGCTGCATGACGTCGCTTCCGCGCATCGCATGAACTACGTCGTGCTGCGCCACTTCAGTGTCGCGGGCGCCGATCCGCTGGCGCGCATCGGCCTTGCGAACGTCGGCGCGACGCATCTTCTCAAGATCGCCGTCGAGGCGGCCACCGGACAGCGCGCCAAGATCGACGTGTTCGGAACCGACTACCCGACGCCGGACGGAAGCTGCATCCGGGATTTCATTCACGTCAGCGATCTGGCGCAGGCGCACCGCGCGGCGCTGTCCTATCTGCGTGGCGGCGGGGCCTCGGCGACGTTGAATTGCGGCTACGGCCGCGGCTACTCCGTGCTTGAGGCCATCGAGGCGGTGCGGCGCGTCTCCGGGCGTAATTTTGCCGTTCAATATGCCCCGCGCAGGCCCGGCGATATCGTGACCATGATTGCGGATACCAGCCGCATCCGCATGACCCTGGACTGGACGCCGCAATACGACAATCTCGAGACCATCGCCGCGCATGCGCTGGCATGGGAGGAGAAATTGCTGCGCGAGCGCAGCGGCGAGCTGCAGCAGGCGGCATCGGCCTAAAATCTCATTCGGCGCAAGTCCTGATTTGGCTTGAAAAACCCCGATATAGCGGGCAAGGAGTCGTTTCGCAGCAGCCCTGACGCGCGGGCATTTGCCGGCGCTGTCAATGGAACGCGGATGACAGAATTTCCGAAGAAAATCACTGACGACCCCTATGGCGCCGCGATCCTGATTCGCCGCCTGATCATGGAGCAGGCAGCGGCCTATTGGCGGCGCTATCTGCTGGCGTTCGTGCTGATGGGCGTCTCGGCGGCCGCAACCGCCGGTTCGGCCTACCTGCTCGGCGAGGTCATCAACCAGGCCTATGTCGACAGGAACGTCCGCGGCATCGCGATCCTGTCGGGGGTAACCGTCCTGATCTTCATACTCAAGGGTGCGGCGACCTACGGTCACCAGGTGATCTTATCGAAAATCAGCAACGCAATCCTCGCCAACAATCAACGCCGGCTGTTCGCCAAGCTGATGAGCGAAAGCGTCGCCTTCTTCTCGGAGCGGCATTCGTCCGAGTTTCTGGCGCGCCTGACCTCGGGCGCGTACGCCGTCACCCAGGTTCTCAGCCTGCTGATCAACGCGGTGGGACGCGATCTGCTGTCGCTGATCGCGCTCGTCATCGTCATGCTGATGCAGGACCCCTATATGGCGCTGCTTGGTTTCGCAGTAGCGCCGCCGGCCATGCTGGTACTGCGCAAGCTGGTGAAACGGATCAAGGGACTCGCCCACAACCAGTTCGCCGGCACCGCCGATATTCTCGAAACCATGCAGGAATTGCTGCAGGGCATTCGCACCGTCAAGGCGTTCACGCTCGAACAGACCATGCGCGAGCGCATCGACGCCAGCGTCAGCGCGGTCGAGCGCAACGCCAACAAGATGGCGCGGGTCTCCAATCGCGCAAGTCCGCTGATGGAAACGCTGGGCGGCTTCGCGATCGCGGGCGGCCTGATGTATGGCGGCTACCGCGTGGTTGCGATGGGCGCGACCCCGGGCCAGTTCTTTTCGTTCCTCACTGCGTTTCTGCTTGCCTATGAGCCGGCCAAGCGTCTGGCACGGCTCAATATCGAGTTGAACAGCAATCTGATCGGTGCACGCAAATTGCTGGAGATCGTCGACAGCCCTTCCAGCGAGCCCGCCGACGACGACAAGCCGGGGTTGAAACTCACCGATGCCCGGGTCGAATTGCGCGACGTGACCTTCGCCTACCGTCCCAACGAGCCTGTGCTCAGCCGCATGAATTTTGTCGCCGAGCCCGGAAAAGTCACCGCGCTGGTCGGCCCTTCCGGCGGCGGCAAATCGACGGTGCTGGCGCTGCTGCTGCGGTTCTATGACGTGACCGACGGCGACATCCTGATCGACGGCCAGGCCATTTCCGGCGTGTCGCGAAGATCGCTTCGCCAACAAACCGCCTATGTCGGGCAGGACGTCTATCTGTTCCGCGACACCATCCGCGAGAACATCGCCTTCGGCAAGGTCGGCGCCACCGAAGCCGAGATCGTGACCGCTGCAAAGGCAGCCTGCGCGCACGACTTCATCATGGGCTTTCCGCTCGGCTACGATACGCCGGTGGGCGAGCATGGCACCCAATTGTCCGGCGGCCAGCGCCAGCGCGTTGCGGTGGCTCGTGCGCTGGTGAAGAATGCGCCGATCATCCTGCTCGATGAAGCGACCGCGGCGCTGGATTCGGAATCCGAACAGCAGGTGCAGGAAGCGATCGAACACCTCTGCCAGAACCGCACCACCATCGTCATCGCCCATCGCCTGCACACCATCATGCACGCCGACGCCATCCTGGTGGTCGAGGGCGGCGAGATCGTCGAGCGCGGACGGCATGACGATCTGCTGCGCCGCGGCGGGCGCTATGCTTCCTTCTTCCGAATACAGCACCGTGATGCCGGACCCCTCACTCTGGCGCCGATCAGCGCAACCGCTTAAAGCTACGACCGAGTTTCCGCCTCCAACCCCCTCCCGAGACTTTTTCATGAGCGCCACATCCTTTGTCATTCCCGCACTTCCGCAAGCTTCGATCGCCGTCGCCGGCGACACGAAATCCTTCCCGGTTCGCCGCATCTGGTGCGTCGGGCGCAATTATCTCGAGCACATCCGCGAGATGGGCAATGACGAGCGGGCCCCGCCGTTTTTCTTTGCCAAGCACGCCGACATGATCGAGCCGGATGGCGCCACGATTCCCTACCCGCCGCTGACCAAGGATTTGCACCACGAAGTCGAATTGATCGTGGCGCTGAAGAGCGGCGGACTCAACATTCCCGCCGACAAGGCGCTCGGCCACGTCTACGGCTATGGCGTCGGCATCGACCTCACGCGCCGCGATCTGCAGCTCGCCGCGCGCAAGAAAGAGCGGCCGTGGGAAGTCGGCAAATCGTTCGACCATTCCGCGCCGTGCGGCGCGCTGCAGCCGGCTTCCAAAATCGGCCACCCGGCAAAAGGCAAGATCTGGCTTTCAGTCAACGGCACCGAACGGCAGAAGGGCGACCTTACCGAATTGATCTGGAGCGTGCCGGAGATCATCGCCAAGCTGTCGGAGCAGGTCACGCTCGGCGCCGGCGATATTATCATGACGGGAACCCCGGCCGGCGTCGCGGCGCTGTCGCCCGGAGACAGAATCGAATGCGGCGTCGATGGCGTCGGCACCCTGAAGGTTACGATCGGCAAGCCGGCATAGCCGGCCACGCCCAAACGCCTGAAATCGAGGCCCCGGACCCTGTTCGGGGCCGTTTTCGCGTCTGAACTTGCGCAACTTCGGCAGAACTACGGATAAATTCGCAGTCCGTTAACCACACCGACATTAAATGACCGGACCGCCACGACGCCTGCGCTGGAGCCGCCGATGACCCTCGACTGGAACGCAATCCGCCTCGATTTGCTGGAGATCGACGAGCCGATGCGGGCGACGTTACGCGAGATGCGGCCGTTTCTTGCGAAGTCCCTGCCCGGCATTCTGGGGCGGTTCTACGACAAGGTCCGAAACTCCGACCCCTCCTCCGGCATCTTCAAGGACGGAGCGATGCAGGAAGCCGTTCGCATGCAGCTGCATCACTGGGAGCTGATCGCGGCTTGCGACTTCGGCGCCGCTTACGCCGACTCGATCGCGCGCTTTTGCCAGTTCAATCAGCGCGCCGGCGTCACGCCGCAATGGTATGTCGGCTGCCGCCAGATGTTCATTGCCGACCAGCTGATGAAGGCGGCCGAGAACGAAATCGCGATGCCGCGCTTCGGGCGGGCCGCGCGGGCCGCGCGCGACAAGAAGGCATTGATGCTGAACACGATCGCCAAGGCGGTGATGCTGGACACTGAAAACGTCGTCGCGTTTTACTTCGGCTCCAACCGCCAGGCTCGCAAGGACGCCATTGCGCACGCGAGCGACCGCTTCCGCGCCATCATCACTTCGTTGTCCACGGCATCAAGCGAACTGGAAAGGACTGCGCGCGCGCTGAGCGACAATGCCGGCAACACCACGCGGCTTGCCACTGTCGTCGCCAATGCCTCGGAGGATGCCTCCAACAACGTGCAATCGGTGGCGTCGGCCACCGAAGAACTCGCCAGTTCGGTGCGCGAGATTTCGGCGCAGGTCCAGGAATCCAACCGCATCGCCGCCAGCGCCGTCAAGCAGGCCGATGAAACCGACTCGCGCATCAATGCGCTGTCGCAGGCCGCCAACCGGATCGGGGACGTGATCAAGCTGATCACCTCGGTCGCCGAGCAGACCAATCTTCTCGCCCTCAACGCCACCATCGAGGCGGCGCGCGCCGGCGAAGCCGGCCGCGGCTTCGCGGTGGTCGCCCAGGAGGTCAAGGCGCTGGCCAGCCAGACCGCCAAGGCCACCGACGAAATCGGCATCCAGATCGCGGGCATGCAGACCGCGACGCAGGAAGCGGTTGGCTCGATCAAAATGATCAGCTCGACCATCGGCAAGATCTCCGAGATCACCACCGCAATATCAGCGGCGATCGAGGAACAGGGCGCCGCCACCCAGGAAATATCCGGCAATATCCAGCGTACCGCTGATGGCACCTCGCAGGTCGCCGGCACCATCGCCGAAGTCAGCCATGGCGCCAACCAGACCGGGGCGGCCTCGAGCCAGTTGCTGTCGTCGGCGAAGCAATTGTCGGACTCCACAACCAGCCTGCAGGCGGAGATCGACGGGTTCCTGAAATCGATCGCCGCAGCGGCGTAACGACGGCGTTTATTCTTGCCGCTGGCGGCTCGTTTGGTTGCCGCCTCGGAGAGAAACGGCTGATTGAAAAATACCGGCTGCGGCCGATCGCGCGCTCGAAATTATCTCGAACCAATCCAGTTTGCCCTGAAGCGTCCGCAATCTGGGTGTTGGTCTTGGCGGCGCGGCGCACGAAGGCAAGCCGTTCCGGCCCGAGTTCCCGTCATTGGAACTACTTGGGCGGCGTCGGTGGCGCGGGGGGACGAAGAACTGGCTCGAATTACCTTACGGATCGATACTGCAAATTAACGCCGGGGCTACATCCTAGCGACGTCGGATGAAGCCGTGGTGCTTTGCCATGGAATCTGTCGCGACTCAGCATGCCATCTCCGAAAGACGCGGGCACCTAAATGGGCATTTGGAAATTCTGTTGAGGGACGAAAGACCTAGCGATGGCCCCTAGATTTAGATTCCTGCCGGACCTGCAAGACCCGTCCGATGATCCTATTTTCACCGTTGCAGGGGACGCAATCTACGCAAGCTTCATACCTTCGGCCGGGAATGGCGGCGGAATGGAGATTTCGCCAACTTCGCTGTTTTCAAGCACGAGCACCACGACCACCGCCTCGCAAAGTGTTTCCGGCTCCACTGTCGCCGTGACCTCCGGGGGCATCACGATCAACCTGTTGTTCGATGCCGCCGCCATGGCGGCGCCGGCAAGTTTCCGAGCGGGCATACAGCAGGCCGCAAGCATATTGGGAGCGGCGATTTTCGACAAAATCACCGTCAATCTACAAATTGACTATAGCGGAACCGGCGGCGGCGCCGCTGCCGGCCCCGACAACGGCCTGTTCGAAAGCTATTCCTCGATCAGGGCTGACCTGATCAACCACGCGACGCCTGGCGACACGAGTTTCAACGCGCTGCCGAGCGGGTCTTCGATCCAGGGCCAGTCAAATGTTGCGGTCTGGAATGCACAGCTGAAGCTTTGGGGATTGCTTGGCGCGAACGACACCACCACCGACGACGGCAGTGCCACCTTTGCGACCGACATCAATTCGAACTTGCTGGTCGGCGTTGCGCTTCATGAGCTGACCCACGCGCTGGGTCGCATCCCATACGGCTCGCAACCCGATATTTTTGACCTGTTCCGCTTTACGAGCGTAGGCACGCGCCTGTTCTCAGGCAGCGCTACCGCCCCGGCCGCCTATTTTTCTCTCGATGGCGGCCATACGAAATTGGCCGACTACGGCCAGACTTCCGATTCCAGCGACTTTCTCAATAGCGGCGTGCAAGGCCCCAACGACCCGTTCAATGAGTTTTATACGAGCAGCACTTCGCAACAGCTTACGGCGGTCGACCTCAAACAGATGGATGTGCTGGGGTTCCATATGGCGCCACCCCTTGCGACGACGGTGATCGAGGCGTTTGGATTGACCAGTCTGGTTGAGGTCGGAAGTAACTATTTTCTCAATAGCATCAGCGGCGGGACTGGCCCCGAGTTGAAATTTGGCAACGGCGCGCCTTATGCGGCGGGTCAGGCCGGCACTTGGTCGCCGATCGGCGCCGAGCAGACGTCGACCGGATACGAGGTTGCCTGGAAAGTCGCGGGCGCCGATCAATATTCGGCCTGGGGTACCGACAGCAACGGCACCTACCTCACAAATATCATCGGGGTTGTCTCGGGAACGAGCGGAACGTTGGAAGCTCTGGAGACCAGCTTCCACCAGGATTTAAACGGCGACGGGGTGATCGGCATACCCGCCGCCACCGCTTTGATGATCGAGGCGTTTGGATCGACCAGCCTGGTCGAGGCTGGAAGTAATTATTTTCTCAATAGCATCAGCAGCGGGACTGGGCCCGAGTTGAAATTTGCCGACGGCACGCCCTTTGTGGCAGGTCAGGCCGGCACTTGGTCGCCGATCGGCGCCGAGCAGACGTCGACCGGATATGAGGTTGCCTGGAAAGTCGCGGGCGCCGATCAATATTCGGCCTGGAGCACCGACAGTAACGGCAACTACATCTCAAATATCATCGGGGTTGTCTCGGGAACCAGCATAACGTTGGAATCCCTGGAAACCGGCCTCCATCAGGATTTGAACGGCGACGGGGTGATCGGCGTTCCCGGAGCGGTGACGATTGAGGCGTTTGGATCGACCAGCCTGGTCGAGATTGGAAATAATTATTATCTCGATAGCAATCAGCAGCGGGCTTGGCCCCGAACTGAAATTTGGCGACGGCGCGCCTTATGTGGCAGGTCAGGCTGGCACCTGGTCGCCGATCGGCGCCGAGCAGACGTCGACCGGGTACGAGGTTGCCTGGAAGGCCGCGGGCGCCGATCAATATTCGGCCTGGAGTACCGACAGCAACGGCAACTACATTTCAAATATCATCGGGGTTGTCTCCGGAACCAGCGCAGCGTTGGAATCTCTGGAGACCAGTTTCCACCAGGACCTGAACGGCGACGGCACGATCGGTGTTCCCGCAAGAACGAGCCCCGCCGGCGCCAATCTAAGCTCGATAAATCCAGTCAGTTCGACCCAGACCCCAGGCGGCGATGGAATCTCCGCACTCGATCTTGCTCATTACCTGAGCGGTCAAGCCTCGGAGCGGCTGGCACTTTGATTTCTCCTCCCGTTCCGGCAGCGGTGGCATTCCTGAGCCGGAAGGGTCCTTTCCCGGTATCGCCGACAACAAACTATTGACCGCGCTCATGAGCGATGCACAGGCCGGCCAGCCGTTCCAGCCAGCGGACGGCGGCCATGAACCTCCCGGCTATCACGATGGCATGACCGTCGGCAGCGCCGCTTTGGCCGATCTGCACGCCGGCTATTTCATCCTCAGCTGATTTCCGCCGGCCAAGAATTCCGGTGCCGGGATGTCCGATGTTGCGCGTGGTCTGTCGCGCCGCCGTGAGCAACCGTCAGCCCCGCGCCATCGCCTGCAGGCCCTTGAAGGTCAGGCGCTTGGGGTCCTTCACGCCAGCGAGATAAAGCCTGCGGATGAAGGCGGCGACCTGCTCGCGGTCGCAACCGGTCAGCGCGACCACGGCATCGACGGCAATTCTCTGGGCGTCCATGGGCTTCCTCATGCTGTCTGTAAGCCGCAGCCGCCTGAGCCTAGGATTTGTCGATTAATACCGCGTTAACCGTTTCGCCAGGATGGACGATTCGCTAAAAAAGCGCGAATAGGCGAAACAACGCGGCGTCGGGCGCAGCCCGTGAGCGCCCGCCCTGCCCTTCACGAATATCGCATCACGCCGTCATCGACCTTGCCGAAGCGCAGGCTGACGATGTCGAGCGCATAATTTTGATAGAGCCGCCACGGCCGCTTCGAGCCCTGCTTCGGCATTTTCGCGATTGAGCGCTGCACGTAACCGGAGGAGAAATCCAGCGACGGCAATTCAGTGATCGAGGCATCGACATTATGCGGCACGCATTGCCTGTAACCATGGCGTGTCATGTAATTGATCAGGCGGCAGACATATTCGCAGGTCAGGTCGCATTTCAGCGTCCACGACGCATTGGTGTAGCCGAACGACGACGCCAGATTGGGCACGTCGGAATACATCATCCCCTTGTAGTTCAGCGTCCTGGCGAAATCGACGACGCGGCCGTCGACGCTGACCTCCATGCCGCCAAGCACCTGCAGATTGAGACCGGTGGCGGTGACGATGATGTCGGCTTCGAGTTCGCTGCCGTCCTTCAGCCTGATGCCGTTTTTGGTGAAACTGTCGATCTCGTTGGTCACGACGGAAGCGCGCTGTTGCTTGATCGCGTTGAACAGATCGCCGTCGGGCACCAGGCACAGCCGCTGGTCCCAGGGATTGTAGCGCGGCGTGAAATGGGTGGCGATGTCGTAGTCGGGACCGAGCGCCATTTTGACGCCGCCGAGAATCAGTTGCTTGACCCGCGCGGGCTTGCGCCGGCTGAGCTGGAAGAAATACATGCCCCACAGCACGTTGCGCCAGCGGATCAAATGGTAGGCGAGTTTCGCCGGCAGATTACGCCGCAATTTGTTGGCGAGCGGGTCCTGCGCCGGCCGCGAGACCACATAGGTCGGCGAGCGCTGCAGCATGGTGACATGACCGGCGGTCTTGGCCATCTCCGGCACCAGCGTCACCGCGGTGGCGCCCGAGCCGATCACCACCACGCGCTTTCCCGCATAATCGATATCATCGGGCCATTTCTGCGGATGCACGATCCGGCCGGCGAAATCTTTTGAGCCGGAAAACTCCGGCGTATAGCCTTCCTCGTATTTGTAATAGCCCGAGCACATGAACAGGAAATTGCAGGTGAAGCGCACGATCTCCGCAGCCGCTTCGCCGTCCCGGGCGCGTTCGGCCTCCACGGTCCAGCGCGCATCCTGCGACGACCACGACGCCCGCTTGACCCGGTGGTGGAAGCGGATTTTCTTGTCGATGCCGTTCTCAGTGGCGGTCTCGCGGACATAGTTCAAAATTCGCGGCCCGTCCGCGATCGCCTTCGGCTCGGTCCATGGCTTGAACGAATAGCCTAGCGTGAACATATCCGAGTTGGAGCGGACGCCGGGATAGCGGAACAGATCCCAGGTGCCGCCGATGGTCTCGCGGCCCTCGAGAATGACGTAACTCTTTCCGGGACACTTCTGCTGCAGGTGATAGCCCGCGCCGATGCCGGATAACCCGGCGCCGACGATCAGCACGTCGAGATGTTCTGATGGCATGATGGTCTCCGGGGCCCCCTAGTTCACCGCCGTCAAGGCCGGGCAAAAGCGCGAAGCGTCTTCGCGCCAGACGTCCCGGCCCTCCACGTCGTTCTCATGCAGACTGTAAAGACGTGGATGCCCGGCACAAGGCCGGGCATGACGAAAATAATGAGCCTCGGAGTGAGGTTATTCTCAATACCGGTAGTGATCCGGCTTGAACGGGCCTTCCGGCTTGACGCCGATATATTCGGCCTGGTCGGGCCGCAGTTTGGTCAGCTTGACGCCGATCTTGGACAGATGCAGCCGCGCCACCTTTTCGTCGAGCGACTTCGGCAGCACATAGACCTTCTTTTCGTACTTGCCGTCCTTGTTGTTGGCGAACAGCTCGATCTGCGCCAGGGTCTGGTTGGTGAAGGACGCCGACATCACGAAGCTCGGATGCCCCATGGCGTTGCCGAGGTTCACGAGGCGGCCTTCCGACAGCAGAATAATGCGATGGTTGTCGGGGAACGTGATCTCGTCGACCTGCGGCTTGATGTTGGTCCATTTCAGGTTGCGCAGATGCGCGATCTGGATCTCGTTGTCGAAGTGGCCGATGTTGCAGACGATGGCGCGGTCCTTCATCGCGCGCATGTGCTCGATGGTGATGATGTCCTTGTTGCCGGTGGCGGTGACGAAAATGTCGGCGCGCGGCGCGGCGTCTTCCATGGTGACGACTTCATAGCCTTCCATCGCCGCCTGCAGCGCGCAGATCGGATCGACTTCGGACACCATGACGCGGCAGCCGGCCTGGCGCAGCGAAGCCGCCGAGCCCTTGCCGACGTCCCCAAAACCCGCGACCATCGCCACCTTGCCCGACATCATCACGTCGGTGCCGCGGCGGATGCCGTCGACCAGCGACTCGCGGCAGCCATAGAGATTGTCGAACTTCGACTTGGTGACGCTGTCGTTGACGTTGATCGCCGGAAACAGCAGCTTGCCTTCCTTCTCCATGTTGTAGAGCCGGTGCACGCCGGTGGTGGTCTCTTCCGAGACGCCCTTGATGTTTTTGGCGATCTCGGCAAACCAGCCCCTGGGCTTTTCTTTCAGAAGCCGCTTGATCAGCGCGAAGAAAACTTCCTCTTCCTCGCTATTGTGCTGGTCGAGGAAGATGATGTCGCCTTTCTCGGCGCGCAGGCCATGATGCACCAGCATGGTCGCATCGCCGCCGTCGTCGAGGATCATGTTGGGCGTGCCGCCGCCGTGCCAGTCGAACAGTTTTGCGGTGTAGTCCCAGTATTCGGCAAGGCTCTCGCCCTTTACCGCAAACACCGGAATGCCGGCCGCCGCGATCGCGGCCGCGGCGTGGTCCTGCGTCGAATAGATGTTGCAGGAGACCCAGCGGATGTCGGCCCCCAGCGCCGCCAGCGTCTCGATCAACACCGCGGTCTGGATCGTCATATGCAGGGAGCCGGCGATGCGCGCGCCCTTCAGGGGCTGCTTCGGGCCGTATTCTTCCCGCGTCGCCATCAATCCGGGCATCTCGGTCTCGGCCAGCGAGATTTCCTTGCGGCCGAATTCGGCGAGCGAGATGTCCTTGACGATGTAGTCGGTGAAGGCGGGCTTCTTGGCGGTGGCGGTCATATTCACATTTCCTGACTGTGTTAGGTCTGAAACCAGTTACCGTCATTCCGAGGCGCGAACTGAAACGCTTTATGCGTCAGCCCGGAATCCATTTTGCCACGACTGGGAGTGTGCGCATTCTCGGGCCTGCGCCAAGATGGCGCATCCCGGAATGACATCAATATGGCGTAGCACCAGAGGAAATCACACCGCGCGCTTCAGCGCCTCGGCGAGATCGGTTTTTTCCCACGAGAACCCGCCCTCATTGTCAGGAGTGCGGCCGAAATGACCGTAGGACGAGGTCCGCGCGTAGATCGGCCTGTTGAGGTCGAGATGCTTGCGGATGCCGCGCGGCGTCAGATCCATGGCTTCGGCCACGGCCTTCTCGAGCTTGTCCTCGGGCACCTTTCCGGTGCCGTGGGTGTCGATATAGATCGACAGCGGCCGCGCCACGCCGATCGCGTAAGCCAGCTGCAGCGTGCAGCGGCTGGCGAAACCGGCGGCGACGATGTTCTTGGCGAGATAGCGCGCGGCATAGGCCGCCGAGCGGTCGACCTTGGTCGGGTCCTTGCCGGAAAACGCGCCGCCGCCGTGGGGGGCCGCGCCGCCATAGGTATCGACGATGATCTTGCGGCCGGTAAGACCGGTATCGCCATCGGGACCGCCGATGTAGAATTTGCCGGTGGGATTGATATGCCAGATGGTCTTGCCGTTGATCCAGTCCTTGGGCAGCGCCTCCCGCACGTAGGGCTCGACACGGTCGCGGACCTGGTTTGAGGACATGTCCTCGACCAGATGCTGATGCGAGACCACGATCTCGCGCACCCCGACCGGCTTGCCGTTCTCGTATTGCACGGTGACCTGGCTCTTGGAGTCCGGGCCCAGCACCTTCTCCCTGCCGGAATGGCGCGCTTCCGAGATCAGCCGCAGGATCTTGTGGGCGTAGAAGATCGGCGCCGGCATCAGGTCGGGCGTCTCGTTGGTGGCGTAGCCGAACATGATGCCCTGATCGCCCGCGCCTTCTTCCTTGTTGGTGCCAGGCTGCAGCGCGTCAACGCCTTGCGCGATATCGGCGGACTGCGGATGCAACAGGATTTCGATGTCGCAGGTGTTCCAGTGGAAACCTTCCTGCTCGTAGCCGATGTCCTTGATCGCCTCGCGCACCACGCTTTCGATCTGTTCCTTGGTGACGGATTTGGGACCGCGGGTTTCGCCGGCGATCACCACCTTGTTGGTGGTGGCGAGCGTTTCGCAGGCCGCGCGGATTGCCCAGGGATCGATCCCCGCCTTCGGGCCTTCGCGGAAAAACAGATCGACGATCTCGTCGGAAATCCGGTCGCAAACCTTGTCCGGATGGCCTTCGGAAACCGACTCTGAGGTGAACAGATAAGACGCGCGCATCAACTAACCCCTTTCCGCCATATCCCGGCGGTCTTTCGTGATGTTGTCCTGAAATGTCAGTCCCGGCGACGCGAGATGACGTAGGATTTGTCGTAGAACCAGAGCCCGTTATGCTTGCGCAGAACCTCTCTGGTGGCATCGAGGGTGCGGCCGCTTTGTGTCATTTCTGCCAACCGGTCGTCTTCGATCTGGGCGACATACACCGCCGCGTTCCATGCTGCAAAGGCCGTCGAGGTTCCGATCGAGCCGGTGACCTCATTTGGCAGCGCCTCCATATCATAGCGGAAGATCGAGCGGTTATCGGCATAAGCATTAAAGTTCAGGTCGCGCCCGGCCGATCCCAGCTCGTATTTTACCGCGCGCAATAGCTCATGACGGCTCACCGAGAAAGGATTTTCTCCGGGCCACACCGCCTGGATGATCTCAAGGCCCGGATCCTGCCCGTGGGAGTGAATTCCAATCAAACGGCCGCCGGCCCGTAGCGCCCGCGCCAGGGGCGCAATGATGCGTTTGGCGCGGAAATTGACCGAGGATTTGGCCCGGTAGGGCTGCGAAGCAATGATCAGGTCGAAATTGGCCTCGGAGCGGCCGGCGCGCGGGATGATCGAATTGAGCAAGAATTGATGGTCTTCCCGGTACAGCACCACCGCGACCGGCCGCTCGTAGAGCGGCATGCCCGAACGTGGGCTGACATTGGCCCGCCAGTTCTGCTCCAGAAACGGCCCCAATTCAGCGATCTGGGTCTCGAATTCGCCCGAAGAGGCCCCGCGCAGGGGCACTTCGTGCCAGATCATGCCCGCGGCCGCCGCCGGCGAGGCCGGCGTCAGCCAGGGCGCTTCGGCGTAATACATGTTGGTGAGGACGAAGACGGTCGCCGGATGCTCGAACAGCCGGTCTGGCACCTTGTCCAGCGTCAGCCGGACATCCTCCAGGCTGAGCTCCTTGCCGGCGATATAGAACGGCATGTGGGGAAAGCGGCCATGCATCGACCGCATGACCCTTGCCAGCACGGTGCCGTCGCCGACGCCGGCGTCGAACACCCGCAGCGCCGGGGGCCGGGGATGGATGCTGCCGAGCTCCAGCGCCACCCGCTCCGCGATCACCCGCTTTTCGCTGCAGGTATGGACGAACAGCAGGTATTTCTGCCGATTCTCGAAGAACCGGAAATTGCCGCGGGGGTCGCGCTTCTCCGGTGGGACTTCGAGGCCGCGCGGCGGCGGCATCCCGCCGGGCATCGAAGCGGCGATATAGGCCTGGATGCGGTCGAGGGTGTCGATCGTGATGCGCTTACCCTCGCGCAGCCGGTGGACCAGCTTGCCGTCGTTGACGGCGCGGCGGCCGAAGGTCGACTCCGCCATATCGGCCTGGCGGCAGTATTCGGAAATCTGGCTCAGGATCTGGTCGTTTTTCATCGGATGAGTTTGGGCCAAACTGGTGGGCAGCAGCGGATTGCGCGGCTGTCCTACCATCATCTGCCCACCGGGGGAAATGCTTGAACCCTTGGACCGCTGCCCGCAGCAAATCTGCGGATGCCCTCTTCCCTCATGGCGAGCCACGGGGTCCCTCGAATGCGCGCCCGATGACAGGCTCCGCGAAGCAATCCAGAAAACCGCAAGCAGCATAGACTGAATTGCTCGCGCGCAACTCGGGCGCCCTGCGCCAGCGAGGACACGCCGGCTGACAGCAGATCGACGCCTGCAACAAGGTCACCGCGCTGAAGGTCTTTTCCCGGCGATTATCCGCCAAATCACAGGCGCTGAAAGGCGCTGCTGAATTTTACAGAGAATAACCTATCGGCTAGGAGTACCCCTCGTTTGACGCCGCATTGGCCGGAACCCATTCGATGAAGACGACCCACAAGATCGGCGCCGCTCGCGCGATCTATCATGCCGTCCATGCAGGGCGCACGCTGCTGGGTCGAACTGATCAGGTGATCGTCGTTAGAGACGGCGTGACTTACGATCTGGATCTTTCGCAAGGAATAGATTTCGCGATTTATCTTGGCGGGATGTTCGAGCGCAGTACCGCCGTCGCCCTGAGCAAGTTGACGGAACCTTCCTCGCTGGTGCTCGATATCGGAGCCAATATTGGAGCGCATACTCTGCGCCTGGCGAGCCTGGTCGGTCCCAAAGGTCGCGTGATGGCGTTCGAACCGACGGATTTTGCCTTCCGCAAGCTTCGACGCAATCTCGATCTCAATCCATCGCTTGCCTCGCGGGTGCGGGCCTTTCATTGCTTCCTGACCGCCAGCGACGGGGCCAGCGTTCCGTCAGCCATCTATTCAAGCTGGCCCCTCGCAGCCAAGGCGGGGCTTCACGCCAAGCATCTCGGCCGCGAAATGCAGACGGAGTTGGCGCAAGCGCGTAGCCTCGACAGCATCCTGAGCGAATACGCCGACCGGAAGGTACAGTTGGTCAAGCTCGACGTCGACGGGTTCGAGTGTGACGTTCTTCGTGGCGCGACCTCGTTGCTTCGCGATGTGCGCCCGACCTTCGTGATGGAATTGGCGCCCTACGTACTGGTCGAGCGAGGCGCCACGCTGGACCAGCTTCTTTCTTACTTCATTCCGAATGGCTATGTTTTTTACGATGAGCGGACACAGAAGCGCCTGCCCTCGGATGCGAAAGGGCTGCAGCAATTGGTTGCGGACGGCGAAAGCATGAACGTGATCGCGCGCGTCGCCTGATGTTGGCGGATCGCGGAAAAGTCCTTCGAAGCGAGAGGCGCCGGACGAGCTTCTTCTTTCCTCCGTTATTCCGAATAGCTATACTTTCCGCACCAAGCCGATAGCTCGCACACCTCCCGCCAGAGCGACTTTCCACGCTACCAGATTTGCTTTTTTCGAATTCGATCGGCGCCGGCGGAACGGAACTTATGAGAATTTTGAGGCCGCAATGAACCTAACGCAATCCGCTGTTCCACCGCAGTTCGGCAATTTGCGGAAGAGGGAATTCCTGGAATACGTCGAAGCCAGCCTGAATGATCAGGATCGCCGCGGCAAATTCAATGCCGCTTATCGCGAAGACGACCGGAAGTTCATGCGATTTCTGATTCCACCCGGCAAGCGGGTGCTGGAACTGGGCTGCGGCCAAGGGGAATTGCTCGCCGCGCTGGAGCCGTCCTACGGCGTCGGCGTCGATTTCGGCGCCAGGACGATTGCGAAGGCCAAGGAGTTGCATCCCGAACTGCATTTTGTCCTGGGCGATGTGGAAGATCCGGCGACGCTGGCCCCGATCGAGGGACCGTTCGACTACATCGTGATCGCCGACACCATCGGCATGTTCGAAGACATCGACGGCACATTGGGACGGGTGCATCATTTGTGCGCGCCGTCGACGCGGATCATTATCTCGTATTACTCTCATCTGTGGGAGCCGATCCTCAAGCTTGCCGAGTTGCTGGGCTTGCGGAACAAGCAACCGAAAATCAATTACATCGCCACGGCCGATTTCCTCAACCTGATGGACCTCGCGGATTTCGAGGTCATCAGCAAGGAGCAACGGCAACTGGTCCCGCTGCGTTGGTTCGGGCTCGGACCGTTCATCAATCGATTTATCGCGCCGCTGCCCGGCATCAGGCAACTGTGCCTGCGAACCTACATTGTGGGTCGGCCGGTCCGCCAATTCCCGGACCGAAAATTTTCCGCAAGCATTCTAATTCCCTGCCGCAACGAGAAAGGCAACATCGAAAACGCCATCCTGCGCATGCCCAAATTCGGCAGCGCCCAGGAGATCCTGTTCGTCGAGGGCAATTCCAGCGACGGTACGTTCGAAGAATGCGAACGCGTCCGCGATGCCTACAAGGACAGCTGGGATATCAAGGTGCTGAAACAGGACGGCAAGGGCAAAGGAGACGCGGTTCGAAAAGGCTTTGCCGCGGCGACCGGCGACGTCCTGATGATTCTGGACGCGGATCTGACGATGCCGCCGGAAGCGCTGCCGAAGTATCATGCGGTGATCGAGACCGGGAAGGCCGAATTCGTCAACGGCACCCGCCTGATTTACCCGATGGAGCACGAGGCGATGCGCCCGCTCAACCTGATCGCCAACCGCTGCTTTGCCTATCTGTTCAGCTATCTGGTAAATACCAGACTGACGGATACGCTTTGCGGCACCAAGGTGCTGCTGCGAAAGGACTACGAGGTGCTGGCGAGGGAGCGCGCCTATTTCGGCAACTTCGATCCGTTCGGGGACTTCGATCTGATCTTCGGCGCGGCGAAACAGAATCTGAAAATCGTCGAGACGCCGATCCACTACAAGGCGCGCACTTTCGGGGAGACCCAGATTTCGCGGTTTCGCGACGGCTGGCTGCTGTTGAAAATGGTGTGGTTCGCCTATCGCAAGCTCAAAGCTGTTTGATCGCGGGTTTTGCCATGTCAGGGAGCGCGAATTAATTGGACCAGCGTCAGGTTATTCACCGCGCGCAGTGGGAAAAGAAGAAAGCGGTGCGACTGCTGTATCGGGATTTTCATCGGCAGCTCCTAGAGAGCTGCCCTGAAGGTCGCGTTCTCGACATCGGCGGCGGTACGGCTCACATCAAGGAATTCAGCCCCGATATCGTATCTACCGACATCCTGTTGTTTCCGGGGATTGACGTCGTAGCCGATGCACATCAGCTTCCATTCCGCAGCGAATTCTTCGCTGGCGTGGTGATGCTGGACGTGCTGCATCATCTGGAGCGCCCGATCGAATTCCTCAAGGAGGCGTCGCGCGTGCTGAAACCCGGCGGCCGCCTCGCCATGATAGAGCCGGCGATGACGCCGCTCGCGCGCAGGTTCTACGATCGCTTTCACGAAGAACCGGTAGACATGAATGCCGACCCATTTGCGCCCGTCGCAATCAACCCCGGTCGGGACCCGTTCGACGCAAACCAGGCAATTCCCAGTTTGCTGTTTGCCACCGCGCCGGCGCGCCAACTTGTCGAACAGACCATTCCATCGCTGCGAGTCCGAAGTGTTGAATGGCAGAGCCTGTTTGCTTATCCGATGAGCGGCGGATTTCAACGCTGGTCGTTGATTCCGGCCGCGTTGGTAGGCCCGATGCTGGCCTTGGAGAAAAGGATGCCAGGTCCTGTCCGGAAACATCTGGCATTCCGGATGATGGTCGTGCTGGAGCGGGTACAGGGATGACGATGTCATATCGGATCCCCGGGATTTTCACCGTCGACCCGGACAACCCGCATCCGTCGCTGGCATGCTGTTCGGCGCCAAGCTGATATTCTGGCCGCTCGCCTTGCTGACGCTGGTGGCGCTGGCGCTCCAGCTCGGTGCCTGGAAAAAAGAATTCAAGATTACAGGACCGTTCGCAGCGGAGACCAATCCGGCAAGGCATTCGTTTATTTTGGCAGTCCCGCAAGAAGGCCGTGCCTGCGTGGTGGCGGCAGCCGCTGTATAGGAGACAACAGTGAGAAACCGCCATCGATCCATCTCTCGAGTTGCAGATCGACGGCCGCGAGATGGGGCCGGCGCATAGCCAGCACGAAACGATCCGGGAAGGGAAAACGGCCGGCTTCAGCCATTGGGGTCCTTACCTAATCTTCTCACTTCCGCCGGGCGTGAAAAACGCTCCGGAAACAATAGCAACGCTTCGATACAGCGTACGTCCACGCGCCTGGGTGATCTTCGCGTTGGCAATTTCGAGCGCACTGCTTGGCTGGTTTGTGTACAATCGCAGCGCTTAGATCGTCCTGAACATGCACACGCACGGCCTATGTTCTGCAGACACCGTATTTCCGGGCCGTAGCCTCGTCCTTACAGAGATATGAACGAGCAACTGTCGCGACGCTCCTAACCTCATATTGATGCTGCTGGGCTTATGCTGCGTCGGTCTGATCGCGTTCGGCGGTGTACGTCGCCTCCAGCCTCTACGCCTTGGCGACGGGCTGGGCGCTTCCGACCACGGCGCTCATTCGTTGGTCGCCAATCGCCGAATGGGCTGCGCGCAACGAGCCTTATCTCGGTTATTTGTTCCTGATGTGTGCCGGATTTGGCGCGATCGCGACATGGCTTGCCGGCTCGAATCGGCAACATCTGCCGGTCAGTCGAATCCGACGAACGGAGGCTGCGGCGATCTCCTGCTTTGGTGCGGATTTCCGATCGCCGCGTGCGCTTTTGTATTTTGCATCAGCGCGATGTGGGCTGGAATTTTCAGACCAGGCGACCTGAATTCCGCAAATATCGGCGGCCTGATCCCGTTCTCGGACGGCGCGAATTATCTTGACTGCCTCCCATGATCAGGCGAGGATGGCGTCTGGAACGCAGATAGCGCTGCGGCGTCCTCTGGCAGCCGCGTTCGGTCCGTTCTTCTGTTTTTTGGCAATTATTCGCTGCCAGTCCATGCTGATTCTGCAGGCTTGCCTGGTGGCCGCCGCTGCCTGCTTCGCCGCGTATGCGGTCGCGATGCTGGCGAGGCATCTGGGCCGGCATAGCATTTTTTCGCGCTGACATATATTTACGATCGCGATCTTTGTGCCGACCACGCTTACCGAGCCGCTCGGGCTGTTCTGGGCGCTGCTGTCGGTTCCGTTTTTCATCGAAGCCTTCCGTCACCCGCTCGGTGAAGACCCGCGCTCATCGCTTTTGCGATGACGACCGTCGCGCTGATGACGCGCATGGGCAGCATGTTCACCATTCCGGCTCTGCTGGTTTGGCTGGTTTGGCAATTCGGACAAGGCGCCGCCGCAAAGCTCAGGATCTGCGCCGTTTCGATCGGCATCCTGCTTGGCATCCTCGGGCTGAATTCTCTGCTTCAGAAAGCCTATGGAACGAGGACCAGGCTCCTCCACCGGCAATTTTGCCTACGTGCTCTGCGGACTCACGATGGGCACGGATTGGACGGCTGCCTCCCAAAGCTCGCCTCGGAAGGCAAGACCTTGCAAGACGGCGAAGAAGCTCGTGCCAAGCAGCTTTATTCCATGGCATGGGAGAATTTTAGAGCCGAGCCCGACGTCTTTTTTAGACGGTTGGCCGACGGTGCCGAAGCATTCGCCTCGGATTTCCCGAACGTGATCTGGAAGGGTTACGGAACGGCCATCGAGGAGCCCGACTGGTTATTTCGGAACGCATTGACTGCGATATCCCTGATCGGCCTTTTATACATCGCGGCGCGAAGAGCAAATTCTGTCGAACTTACGTTCTGGGCGCTGCTGTGGGCGAGCATCGTGGCGTCGTCTTCGATGGTGTACTTCGACGACGGTTCACGCACTCTCGCCGCGAGCCATCCCCTGATTGCGCTGTTCTTTGCGATGGGACTGAGCAGTCCGGTATTGGCCCCGGTGGAGTCACCCTCGCGCTCACGGTTGTCACGCTATGGCTCGCTCGGCCTGATCGTCACCGCTGCGCTATTTGTTTGCGTTCCCTGGATCGCCCATCGCTTCTCTCCCATCAGGCCATGGTCGGCGATAGCCTCGTGCCGAAACAAGACGAGGCCTTGGTCTTTGGCGGCCGCCGGATGTCGGGCTTCCTCGTGGTCGAGGACGGCCTGCCACTCCGCAGCGACGTTCCCACGCTTCATATGGCGGATTTCGATGCCATCATCGAGCAAAGTGGCGTGGAATCATATCAAGGGCTGCTTCATCCGGTCACCCCGCCGTTGCCGTTCGGCTTTGTCTTCGCGCCGCGTCTTGAGAAAGGCGCTTTGAGCTTCAATCAATTCATCGTGCCTGCCGATGTCATCGAACGTCGCGATATACCGGCTTGGCATTTCCAGCCTCAAACGATGGGATCACAAGCCCAGACGGCTATGGCGCAACTACTGGTTTTACGTCACCAAAGCGGAGCCGTGGCCCTGATCAAAACCAGAGTCCGGAAAAGGGCCCCTACCTCCCCCAAACCTCGTTCGCCACATCGACCGCCAGCTTCAGCTTGGCCCACTGCTCGTCCTCGGTGAGGATGTTGCCCTCTTCCGTCGAGGCGAAACCGCATTGCGGCGATAGCGCGAGCTGATCCAGCGAGACGAATTTGCTGGCTTCTTGCAGCCGCCGCTTGATGTCGTCCTTTTTCTCAAGCTCGCCGGTCTTCGAAGTGATGACGCCGACCACCACGATCTTGTTGCCCTTCGGCAAATAGCGCAGCGGCTCGAAACCGCCGGCGCGCTCGGAATCATATTCGAGGAAATAGCCGTCGTAATTGGTGCCGGCCAGCATGGTCTCCGCCACCGGCTCGTAGCCGCCGGAAGAGATCCAGGTGGAGCGGAAATTGCCGCGGCAGACATGCGTCGTGATCGTCATGTCGGCCGGCCGCTCGGCGATCGCGTAGTTGATCACGCGGGCATAGATCTCCTGCAGGCCATCGGGATTATCGCCGCGCGCGCGGGCTTTGTTCAATTCATCCTGCGAGCAAAGATAGGCCCACACGGTGTCATCGAACTGCAAATAGCGGCAGCCGGCGTCATAGAATGCCTTTACCGCCTTGCGGTAGGTTTTGCCGAGATCCTCGAAGAATACGTCGAGACTGGGATACACATCTTTCGAGATCGAGTTGCGGCCGCCGCGGAAATGCAGCACCGCCGGCGAGGGGATCGTCATCTTCGGCATCACATGGGCGATCTCGCACTGCTTTTTCAGGAACTTGAAATGCGCGAGCATCGGATGATCGCCGGGGAAATCGAGCTTGCCGATCACGCGCACCGCGTCATGCCGGGTCTGGATGCCCGCGAACTGGATGCCTTCGTCGGGATGAAACAGTTCGCAGCCAGTCAACTTCGCCAGGAAGTCGAAATGCCACCACGAGCGGCGGAATTCGCCGTCGGTCGCGAGCTTCAACCCGATCGACGCCTGCTTGTGCACGACCTTTTCGATCTCCATGTCCTCGACCTTGCGCAGATCGTCGGCCGATATCTCGCCCTTCTCCAGTTTGGCGCGCGCGTCCTTGATGCGCGGCGGCCGCAACAGACTGCCGACCTCGTCGGCGCGGAAGGGGGCTTTGGTTCTTTGCATGTCTCACTCCCGGGAATCAGAGCGTTTTCAAGCGAAGTGGGTACCGGTTCGCGTGAAGAAAACGCGTCAAGACAAACTAATGTGCCGCGGCCCCCGAGACGCCGAGAAAGCGTTCGAGTACCGCGGGATCGGCTTTCAAGGCGGCACTCGCCGCATCGTGGACGATCGTGCCGCGCTCCAATATCACAACGCGGTCGGCGAGCCCTAGAATTTTTTGTGCATTCTGCTCGACAATGATGGAGCAAATGCCGCCGGCGCGGGTGATGGTACCGATCGCCTTGAGCAATTCCTCCACAATGATCGGGGCCAGGCCCTCGGTGGGTTCATCCAGCAGCAGAACTTTTGGATTGAGCGTGAGCGCGCGGCCGATCGCCAGCATCTGCTGTTCGCCGCCGGAGAGCTGGTTGCCGAAATTGTTGCGGCGTTCCTTCAGCCGCGGAAACATCTCGTAAACCTTGGCTACCGTCCACGGTCCCGGCTGCGCCACCGCGGTCATGTTCTCTTCGACCGTCAGCGAGCGGAAGATGTTGCGCTCCTGCGGCACCCAGCCAATGCCCGCCCGCGCCCGCTGGTCCGGCCGCATCTGCGTGATGTCCAGCCCGCCAAGGCTGACGGTCCCCCCGAAGCGGCGGGTGATTCCGACAATCGAATTGATCAGCGTGGTCTTGCCGGTGCCGTTGCGGCCGAGCAGCGCCAGCACCTGAGCTTTCCGCAAGCCGTAGCGACAGGTTGGGTAATACCACCGCTTCGCCGTAGCCGGCGCGCAGACCCTCGATGCGCAGCAGATCAGGCATCGGCGGCCTCGCCGAGATAGACCGCCTTGACCCTGACATCGCGCGCCACCTCGTCCGGCGGGCCTTCGACCAGCAGCGCGCCGTTGACCAGCACCGAAATGCGGTCGGCGAACGAGAACACCAGATCCATGTCGTGCTCGATCAACAGCACGGTGACGTCGCGCGGCAATGCTGCGACGGCCGCCAGAATGTCGTGGCGCTCGCTTTCGGGCACGCCGGCGGCGGGCTCGTCGAGCAGCAGCACGCGCGGCTTGGCCGCAATGGCGACCGCGATCTCCAGCAGGCGCTGCTTGCCGTAGGGTAACGTCGCCGTCAGTTCGTTCATCACGTCGAGCAAATGGAAATGCGCCAGATGCTCCGCGATCTCGCCATTGACGTCGGCGCGCGTGCCCATCGTCCGCCACCAGTCGCCGCCGCGGCCGAGCCGTTCCGACACCGCCAGGCCGATGGTCTCGAGCGGCGTCAGATCGGCATAGAGCTGATTGATCTGGAAGGTGCGCGACAGACCCCGCAGCACCCGCGTGTGCACCGGCAAATCCGTGATGTCGTTTCCTTCCAACAGAATGCGCCCGGCATTGGGCTTGAGCACACCGGTCAGGAGATTGATGACGGTGGTCTTGCCGGCGCCGTTCGGGCCGATCAGCGCATGGCGGGCGCCCTGCTCGACCTGAAGCGAAAGGTCGCGGGTGACATTGAGTCCCCCGAACTGCTTTTCCAGCCCCTTGGTTTCCAGCGCGAGGGTCATGGCGCATCGCTCTCGGGAACGGCAACGATTGTCTTCCGGCCGCCGAGTTGCCTGATGATCAGGTTCGGCGCCCACAGCGCCCAGCGATGCATGCGCTGGCGGCCCATCAGCACGATCGCGACCAGCACGAGGCCGATCCAGAATTGCCAGTATTGCGGCGTGATCGTCGAAAACACTTCCTGCAGCATCTTGAACACGACGGCGCCGATCAATCCGCCGTAGAGATAGCCGGCGCCGCCGATCACCAGCACCAGCATCAGATCGGCCGAACGCTCGAACGAAAACACGTCGAGCGATGCCAACGCCGTGGTCTGGGTGAACAGCGCACCCGCGATTCCAGCATAAAACGCGGCCAGCGTGTAAATCGCGATCAGGCGCCGGTTGACGGGGATGCCGATCGCCGCGGCGCGCAGTGGATTGTTTCTGATGGCGCGCAGCGACAGGCCGAACGGCGAGTGCACGATCCGCCGCGCCAGCAGGAACAAGGCGAACAGCACGGCGAGGCAGTAGAAGAAACCGACCTTGCCGAACATGTCGAACGCAAACAATCCCAGGATCGGCTGCATCTCGATGCCCTGCAGCCCGTCGGTGCCGCCGGTGATGTTGGAAAAGCGCTCCGCCAGTGCCTCCAGCAGTAGCGCAATCCCCAGCGTCACCATCAGGCGGGTCAGGTCGACGCCCCTTATCACCAGGAAACTGGTGAGAAAGCCGACCACCGTGGCGACGAGACCGGCAACGACCAGCGCGACCACGGGCTCGGTAATAATGCCGTGCAAGGCGAGCAGCCCGGCGGAATAGGCGCCGACGCCGAAGAATGCCGCGTGGCCGAGGGAAACGATACCGGCGTAGCCGAGGATCAGATCGAGCGACAGCGCGAACAATGCCAGCCGCACGATATCCGTCATGATGAGATAGCGCGATGGAAACAGGAATGCGCAGGACAGCGCCAGAATCCAGAACGCGATCTCGCTCCAGTGCCAGCGCGCGTGCTGCCTGGCGTGATATCCAACGTCGGCTTGCGCGGTCATGGCTGCGCTCAACGGGCGGCGGCGCGGCCGAACAGGCCGTTCGGGCGCCAGATCAGGATCACGATCATGATGGTGTAGATCACGAACGGCCCGAGCTTGGGCACGTAATACTTGCCGGCGACGTCGCCGATCCCGAGCAGCAAGGATGCGAGAAACGGCCCGGTGATGCTGGAAGAGCCGCCGACGGTCACCACGATCAAGAAGTAGATCATGAATTTCAGCGGAAAATACGGATCAAGTCCCAAAATCTCCGCGCTCAGGGCGCCGCCGAGACCGGCCAGACCGCAGCCGAACGCGAAGGTAAATGCGAACACCTGCGGCACGTTGATGCCGAGCCCGCTTGCCGCGCGCGGATCGTCCACCGCCGCCCGTAACCGGCTGCCGAATCGCGTGCGCGCCAATACCAGCTGCAGTGCTGCGGTCAGCAAGCCGCAGATCACGATGATCATCAGCCGGTAGCGGCCGATGCCGACGCCGAAGAAATCGATTTGCCCCTCGAGCGCAGCCGGAAGCTTTATGAAAATCCGCGACGATCCCATGATGTAATCGACCGCGGCCACCGACATGAAGACGAGGCCGACACTGAACAGCACTTGATCGAGATGGCTGCGGTTGTAGAGGTGACGATAGAGCGAGCGCTCCAGCACCGCGCCGATCAGCGCGCTGGCGACAAACGCCAGCGGCAACGCCGCAAAGAACGGCCAGCCGGATCGATTGACCAGGACCGCGCAGACATAGCCGCCGGTCATGGCAAACGCGCCATGCGCGAGGTTGACGAAATTCATCAGTCCGAGCGTCACCGCCAACCCGCAGGCCAGCACGAACAGCAGCATGCCATAGGCGACGCCGTCGAACAGGATGGTGAACAACGTGGTCATCTTGGATTCGCTGATCTGAAATGGGGCAATATCAACAGACCGCTCAAGAGCCCCTCACCCGGATCGCTTGCGCGACGTAGCCGAAGCTTCGCTTCGGCGTTCTTTTCTAAGAACGGCCGCCGAAGGTGGCCTATGCTCTCCCCGCAAGAGCGGGGCGAGGTTAGCATCGAGCAAATCGCGTTTCCTACTTCACCCTCCGGCGAAGCAACGGCAGACCGGGAATGCCGCTCTGCTCCCTCGCCCCGCCCTTGCGGGGAGAGGGTCGGGGTGAGGGGCAACCGCATGCACGGACCTCACTTCTTCGTCTTGCCGGCGTCCTTGACGGCCTCGAAGGTCGCGAATTCGACGTTGTAGAGTTCGCCGTCGACCCTCTCGACCTTGCGGATGTAGATGTTCTGCACGATGTCGCGGGTTTCCGGATCGATCGAGATCGGGCCGCGCGGGCTTTCCCACTTCATCCCCTTCATGGCTTCGACCAGCGCATCGCCGTCGGTCTTGCCGCCGGTCTTCTTGAGCGCCTCATAGATCAGATGGATGCCGTCATAGCCGCTCACGGCCATGAAGCCCGGACGCGTGCTGAAGGCCTTCTTGTAGGCCGCGACGAAATCCTTGTTCATCGCGGAGGGGTGCGCGGCAGAATACAAATGCGCGGTGACGGCGCCGAGCGCCGCATCGCCCATGCCGTTCAGGAGATCGTCGTCCATCACGTCGCCGGGGCCGATCACCTTGATGCCGGTGAGACCGCGCTCGGCATATTGCTTCATGAAATTGCCGCCCTGCCCCGCCGGAACGAACACGAATATCGCGTCGGGCTTGGAATCCTTCATCCGCTGCAGGAACGGCGCGAAGTCGGGATTGGCCAGCGGTACCTTGACTTCTTCGACGACCTCGCCGCCGCCGGCGGTGAAATTCTGCTTGAAGAAATTCAGCGCGTCGTTACCGGGAGCGTAGTCCGATGTCAGGGTCGCGACTTTCTTGATGCCGTTCTTGGCGGCCCAGTCGCCGATGATGGTGGACGACTGCGCCAGCGTAAAGCTGGTGCGCACGATATAGGGCGAACGCTCGGTAATGATCGAGGTCCCCGCCGCCATCACGATTTCCGGTATCTTCGCCTGGGTCGCCAGCGGCGCTGCCGCAAGTGCTGCCGGTGTAACGCCGAATCCGGCGATGAAATTGACCTTGTCGTTGACGATCAGTTCCTGCGCGAGGCGCTTGGTGTTGTCGGGGACAGCGGCGTCGTCCTTGAGGATGACTTCGATCTTCTTGCCGGCGACGGTGTCGCCCTTCTGCTGCATGTACAGCTTGACCGCATTGTCGATCTGCTTGCCGGTCGACGCCTGACCGCCGGTCATCGGCAGGATCAGGCCGATCTTCACGGTCTCCTGGGCCTGAGCCGGCAGCAAGGTAACCGCGCCTGCGATCGCAACACCGGTTGCGGCCTGCAACAACAGCTTAATACGAATGAACATCAACGCTCTCCCCTGATCGGTTTCGTGCCTCGAACCGAGTCCCCGGCCCTTGCGGCACCATAACCCGGATTTTTCAGCCGCATACCGGCGCGGCATGGCGTCTCATGCGCGCGACGATGTCAATCTCGACGATGGACGCGATCAGCTGGTTGCGGGGATCCGTCGTCGATCCGTTCCACGGCCGCCAAATCTTCCGGGGAACGCGATCAGGTATCTAGATACCTCGAGCCCTGATAATCCAATTTTACCTTTTATTGAGTAGGCTCGCGGCCAACCCGGCCGTGTGGCTGGTCCGGCAATGATCCGGCGCACCCGCCGTGCAAATCAACTATGTAAAGTTGCGGATGCTCCGCAGATGTCAATCAGCACCCGCCATCTTGCGATCCTGCTTGCTGTTTCGCTGCTGGCGTGCGGCCTGAGCGCGTGCGGAACCATCAATGAGAAGCTTGCGGCTGGATTGGGCGACGTGATCCCTCAGTGGGCCGGTGGCTTGCCTGCCGACGCCCCGCCCCGGCCCGGGACCGCAAAATATGACGAGTTCATGAAAGAGCGAGAGCGGAAGCGCTTGGAACCTGCGCCCGCGAGGGATGACGCGGCTAAATCCGACACGTTGGAGCCCGTGCACTAGCGCGCGAGGGGAACCGCCTCAACGCTTTTCAATCATCGATAATTTTTCAATCATTGATAATAATGAAAGCCAGGGGCTTGCATACAATTGTGCATGTCGGCACCGATCCTCTATGAATGCCGGATTGAGCGCTTCAAGATTTGCCCGGGGACGAGTGAGCCAAGTGAACGCGAAAAGCGAGACCGAGCAGGCGACAAGCCTGGTCGTGGGCGGCACCGGGCTTGTCGGCGGTTACATCGTCGAGCATCTGTTGCGCGGCGGCGCGCGGCCGCTTGCCTTGTCGAGAGCGCAGCAGGGCAAACCGGGCGTCGATTGGTTTCGTGGAGATCTGCAAAAGCCGGACACGCTGACCTTCCCGGCGTTCACCACCCTCTATTGCACCGCCGATGCCGTTCTCCTGGCGGACGCACTCCCCCGGCTGTTTGGCCCGTCATTGAGAAGAGTCGTCGCCTTCAGCTCGACCAGCGTCATCACAAAGCAGGATACGGAGGTCGCCGCCGAGCGGGAGACGATAAGAAAACTCGCCGACGCCGAGCGACGGATCGCGGCCGCATGTGAACAGCACAACGTAGGCTGGACGATTTTGCGACCCACTCTGATCTACGCTGAGGGTCGCGATACCAACATCACCCCGTTGTCGCGGCTTATCCGCCGCTTCGGCTTCATGCCGCTTGTCGGGGGAGCGCCGGGTTTGCGGCAACCGGTGCATGCAGAGGATCTGGCAATCGGAGCCATCGCCGCGGCCGGGAGCGCTGCCGCGGTCAACAAGGTCTATGCACTGCCGGGTGGAGAGACGCTGGCGTACCGGGAAATGATCGGTCGAATTTTCGACGGAATGCGGCTGCCACGCCGCACCATTTCAGTGCCCCCGCTGCTATGGAGAGCCGGCTTCATGCTGGCGAAACCGCTTTTTCCGGGTGCGAACGTCGCGATGGGCACTCGCATGATGAAAGACATGACTTTCGATTCCACGCCTGCAATTCGGGACCTCGGCTGGAAACCGCGGGCCTTCAATCCCGTGTTCGACTAGCGTCGCAAACAGGTTTGCCGGCCAAGGCCAGCTCCATCAATCCATGAACACCACGGTCTTGCGGCCGTTGAGGATCACGCGATCCTCCAGATGGTAACGGATCGCGCGCGCCAGCACGCGGCGTTCGATATCACGTCCCTTGCGAACGAGATCGTCGGGCGTATCGCGGTGGCTGATGCGCTCGACGTCCTGGTCGATGATCGGGCCTTCATCCAGTGCATTGGTGACATAATGGGCGGTGGCGCCGATCAGCTTGACGCCGCGCTCGTGCGCCTGATGGTAGGGCCGCGCGCCCTTGAAGCCCGGCAGAAACGAGTGATGGATGTTGATGCAACGACCCGACAGTTTCGCGCTCATTTCGTCAGACAGTATCTGCATGTAGCGCGCCAGCACCACGAGATCGGTTTTGGTTTCCCTGACAAGATTCCAGATCGCGGCCTCCTGCTCGCGCCTGGTATCCTTGGTCACCGGCAGGCAGTGAAACCGGACCTCACCGAATTCGAGATTGCTGTAGGTCTCGCGCGGATGATTGGAGACGATGGCGGTCGGGATCATCTCCAGTTCGCCGGTCCGCCAGCGATACAGGATATCGGCGAGGCAATGATCGGATTTCGAGACCAGCAGCATCACCCGGCGGCGGGTGGCGCGGTCGCGCATCTGCCAGTCCATGCCAAAACGTTCCGCGATCGCGGTGAATCCGGTTTGCAGCGCCGCCAGATTGACCGCGAGATCGGCGGCGTTGAACACCACCCGCATGAAGAAATGACCGGTCTCGACGTCGTTGAACTGCTGGGCGTCAAGAATGTTCTGCCCATTATGGGCAAGGAACGTCGAAACAGCCGATACGATGCCGGGACGATCCGGACAGGATAACGTCAATACGAATTGATGGTCTGGCATGGAGGCGCTTGGTTACAATTTAGATCAGGATGGAACAGCGATTTGCGGCCCTGCTCTATCACCCGCAACGCCCTTGCGCCAATCCCGGCGACGGGCAAGATGAACAAATACAAGGCGAACGGCGTTAGAGCAAAATCATGGCCGACAGACTGAACGGTTACCGCATCCTGATCCTGGAAACGCGCGAGGAGGCGCAGTTTTCCCGTCTGCTCACCGAGCAGGGTGCGGATGTACTGCAATGTCCGATGTTCACCATTCATGATGCGCCCGATTCCAAACCGATCGAGGCCTGGATCCGCCGTTTTATCGAAAAGCCGTGCGACGATCTGGTGCTGATGACCGGTGAAGGGCTGCGCCGCCTGATGAAGGTCGCGCGGCGCATCGACGTCGAACAGGACTTTGTCGCCGCGGTCGGAACGGCACGAAAATTTGCGCGCGGCCCAAAACCCGGCCGGGCGCTGCGCGAGATCGGACTGGAGCCGCAGGCGACGACAGAGAAGCCGACGTCCGAAGGCATCGCCGAGATGCTGTCGCGCGTCGACCTCAGGGGACACCGCATCGGCCTGCAGCTTTATCCCGACAAGGATCATGGCGCGCTGATCGGCGCCATCACGGCGCAAGGCGCCGAGGTCGATACGGTATTGCCTTATGTCTACGACGCGCAGGCCGCCGATGCCAACATCGTCACCGCGATCGACGAGATGGCGCAGGGCCGCATCGACGCCATTGCGCTGACCAGTTCGGGGCAGGTTCGCCGTCTTGTCGACGTCGCCCAGGCGCACGGATGCGAAGCACGCTTGCGCGACGGGCTGGCGCGCACGCCGATCGCGTCGGTCGGGCCTGTGGTGTCGGACGAACTCAAATCCCACGGTCTGCGTACCGACATTTATCCCGCCAACGACGCTTTCTTCATGAAGCCGCTGATTTCGGCGATGGCAGCGGCGCTCGGCAACACTCCGCCACGCGCCACCATCATTGCAAACGAAGCCAAGTAATCCAGCGCTTAAACAAGAAAATTACTGGACTGCCTCGTCGCTTTGCTCCTCGCCGGCGAAACATCCTACGCTCGCCGAGTAATCACTCAGCCGCCTGCTTCGATTCGCTCAGATAGGCCCGATAGGTCAATCGAATTCCATCCTTGAGCGAGGTGCGTGCGCGCCAGCCCAGCTTGGCAAGACGGCCGACATCGAGCAATTTGCGCGGCGTGCCGTCAGGCCGGGAGGGGTCGAAGCTGATCTCGCCGGAGTATCCGACGGTCGCCGCGACCACCCGCGCAAATTCGGCAATCGTGATGTCCTCGCCGGTGCCGATGTTGACCAATTCCCCGCCGGAATAATTTTTCATCAGGTGGACGCAGGCGTCCGCCATGTCGTCGACGTAGAGGAATTCCCGGCGCGGGGTGCCGGTGCCCCAGACCACGACGTTGGATATCCCGGATACCTTTGCCTCGTGAAACCGGCGGATCAGCGCGGCGACGACGTGGCTGTACTCCGGGTGATAATTGTCGCCGGGCCCATACAGATTGGTCGGCATCACATTGATGAAGTCCGAGCCATACTGGCTGCGATAGGCTTCGACCATTTTAATGCCGGCGATTTTCGCGATGGCATAGGGCTCATTGGTCGGTTCAAGGGGTCCCGTCAGCATGCAATCCTCGTGCAGCGGCTGCGGCGCGAGCTTGGGATAGATGCAGGACGAGCCGAGAAACATCAGCTTTTCCGCGCCGTTGGTATGCGCGGCGTGAATCACATTGGTTGCGATGATCAGGTTGTCGTAGATGAATTCGGCGCGTAGCGTGTTGTTGGCGACGATGCCGCCGACCTTCGCCGCGGCCAGAAACACGACCTGCGGGCGCGCTTTCGCAAACCAGCGGAACACCGCGGCCTGATCGCGCAAATCGACCTCGCTGCGCTTGATCGTCAGCAGTTCGATATTTTCCTGCGCGAGCCGCCGCACCAGCGCAGCCCCGACCATCCCGCCATGGCCGGCAACGAAGACCGTTTTGCCTTGCAGCTCAAACGGAGTTCTTGCCATGGGCAACCTCCCGCCTGGCAATCGCCAGATCGCCCGCTACCATTTCCTTGACCAGCTGCGCAAAGCTCGTCTTCGGCTTCCAGCCGAGCTTTTGGCGCGCCTTGCTGGCGTCGCCGATCAACTCGTCGACTTCGGTGGGACGAAAATACGTCGGATCGATGCGAACGACGGTCTTGCCGGTTTTCCTGTCGACGCCGGTTTCCTCGACGCCCTTGCCGCGCCATTCGATGCCGCGGCCTACTTCCGCGAATGCAAATTCGACGAATTCGCGTACCGAGCGGGTCTCGCCCGTCGCCAGCACGAAATCGTCAGGCGCGTCCGCCTGCAATATCCGGTGCATGCCCTCGACATAATCCCTGGCGTGACCCCAGTCGCGTTTCGCCCCGAGGTTTCCGAGATAAAGCGTATCTTCGAGACCGGTCTCGATGCGGGCGACGCTACGCGTAATCTTGCGCGTCACGAAGGTCTCGCCGCGGATCGGGCTTTCATGATTGAACAGGATGCCGTTCGAGGCGAACATGCCGTAGGCCTCGCGATAGTTCACCGTGATCCAGTAGCCGTAAAGCTTGGCGACGCCATAGGGCGAGCGCGGATAGAACGGCGTGGTTTCCTTCTGCGGAACTTCCTGCACCAGACCATACAACTCCGAAGTGGACGCCTGGTAGAACCGCGTCTCCTTCTCCATGCCGAGAATCCGGATCGCTTCCAAAAGCCGCAATACGCCGATTGCGTCGGCATTCGCGGTATATTCCGGACTTTCGAAACTGACGCCGACGTGACTCTGGGCTGCGAGGTTGTAGATTTCGGTCGGCCGGATCTGCTGCATCAGCCGGATCAGGTTGGTCGAATCCGTCATGTCGCCATAGTGCAGCAGGAACGGCACATTGCCGGCGTGCGGGTCTTCGTAGAGATGATCGACGCGCGCGGTGTTGAATGAGGACGACCGCCGCTTGACGCCATGCACCGTGTAGCCGAGGCCAAGCAGGTATTCGGCGAGATAGGCGCCGTCCTGCCCGGTGACGCCGGTGAGAAGCGCGACGCGCCGTTTGGAATCCTGAACAGCCATATTCACTCCAACAACGCCCGGGGACCGTCCCCAAAGCTGCCGAACGACCCAACAAGTGCTGCCCGCTGGACCGCTCGCGGCGCAGGCCATAGCATTCGAGCTTGGTCAAGTCTAATACGAAAGTCGATTGAAATCAGGTCGATAAGTACCTGCGACAAGCTCAACCGTTGACGTGCTAAGGTCCCTGAAACAGGTTGACCCGCCGCGGTGAACCGGGTTGACCTGCCGAGGACAGGACGAAGAGCGCAGAAAGCGCCAACGGAGGGAATGCGTGGAACACGCTTTGGAAGTGCGTGGGGTGTCACTGCGCTTCGGTGGCGTACGTGCGCTCACCGACGTCAGTTTTGGCGTGAACGACGGTGAACTGTTCTCGATTATCGGCCCCAACGGCGCCGGCAAGACCTCGATCGTCAACTGCATCTCGGGCCGCTACCGGCCGACCGAAGGCCATCTGTTCTATCGCGGCCGCGATATCACCGCGCTCAACCCCAATGCCCGGCCCTCGCTCGGCATCGGCCGCACCTTCCAGAACCTCGCGCTGTTTCATCATATGAGCGTGCTCGACAACATCATGGTCGGGCGGCATCACTTGCTGAAGAACAATTTCGTCACGGGATCGCTGTACTGGCTGACCGGCGCGCGGCGCGAGGAACTCGAGCATCGCCGCAAGGTCGAGGAGATCATCGATTTCCTCGATCTGCAGTCGGTGCGCAAGGCCACCGCCGGCACCCTGCCCTATGGCCTGCGCAAGCGCGTCGAACTCGCCCGCGCCATGGCGCTGGAGCCGCGACTGATCCTGCTCGACGAGCCGATGGCCGGCATGAATTTCGAGGAAAAGGAGGACATGGCGCGCTACATCGTCGATCTCAACGAAGAGTTCGGCATGACCGTCATGATGATCGAGCACGATATGGGCGTGGTGATGGATATCTCGCACCGCGTCATGGTGCTGGATTTCGGCCGCAAGATCGCGGAAGGCAGTCCGGCGGAAGTGCTCGCCGATCCCCATGTGAGACGCGCATATCTCGGCGAAGAGGACGAGGTTCTCATCGATCCCGACGATACGCCGACGCCTGCGGAGAGCGTGGCATGATGGATTATGCCGGCCGCGTCGCAGAGGCCGATACCTATCCGAAGCTGTTGCGCCTCAATGCACGGGAACATGGCGGCGACATCGCGCTGCGCGAAAAGGATTTCGGGCTCTGGCGCGTGTTCACCTGGAACGATTATCAGACCCGGGTGCACGACTTCGCACTGGGAATGATTGAGCTCGGCATCGGCCGCGGCGACGTCATCGGCATCATCGGCGACAATCGGCCGGACTGGGTATCGGCCGAAATCGCCACCCACGCGATCGGCGCCATGAGCCTGGGACTCTATCGCGACGTGCTCGATGAGGAAGCCGCTTATCTCCTGAGCTATGGCGAGGCCAAACTGGTATTCGCCGAGGACGAAGAGCAGGTCGACAAGCTGCTGACGCTTGCCGACCGCGTGCCGCATCTCAAGCACATCGTTTACTCCGATCCGCGCGGCATGCGGAAATATGACGACCCCCGCCTGATGGAAGCCGACAAACTCGCAGCAATGGGGCGCGACCGCGCCGCCCGCGAGCCCGAGCTTTACGACAGGCTGGTCGACGCCACCAAAGGCGAGGACGTTGCGATCCTCTGCACCACCTCTGGCACCACGGCCAATCCGAAACTGGCGATGCTGGCCGCGGGGCGAGTGCTGCGGCATTGCGCCACCTATCTCGCGTTCGACCCGAAGGGACCGGATGACGAATACGTCTCGGTGCTGCCGCTGCCCTGGATCATGGAACAGGTCTACGCGCTCGGCAAAGGCCTGCTGTGCCGGATGAAGATCAACTTCGTCGAGCAGCCCGACACCATGATGAACGATTTCCGCGAGATCGCGCCGACCTTCGTGCTGTTCGCGCCGCGGGTCTGGGAATCGATCGCCGCCGACGTCCGCGCCGGCGTGATGGATTCCTCGCCCCTGAAGCAAAGCCTGTACGAGCTCGGCATGAAGACGGGACTGGCGGCGCTGGCGCAAGGCAAGCATTCGGTGATCGCGGACATGCTTCTGTTCCGCGCACTGCGCGACCGCCTCGGCTTTACCCGGCTGCGCTCGGCGGCGACCGGCGGCGCGGCCCTTGGTCCCGACACCTTCAAATTCTTCCAAGCCATGGGCGTGCCGCTGCGCACGCTGTACGGCCAGACCGAATTGTTAGGGGCCTACACGCTGCATCCCTTTGGTCAGGTCGACCCCGACACCACGGGGGTGGCGATGGCCGGCAACATCGAAATCCGCATCGACAATCCGGATATTCATGGCGTCGGCGAAATCGTGGTGCGCCACCCCAATATGTTTCTCGGCTACTACAAGAGCCCGGAAGCCTCCGCCGCCGATATGAAGGATGGCTGGCTGCAGTCCGGCGACGCCGGCTATTTCAACGACAACAAGCAGCTCGTGGTAATCGACCGCATCAAGGATCTTGCGGAAACCGCGCGCGGCGAGCGGTTCTCGCCGCAATATATCGAGAACAAGCTGAAGTTCTCGCCCTACATTGCCGAGACCGTGGTGCTGGGCGCCGGCCGCGACGCGCTCGCGGCGATGATCTGCATCCGGTTCTCGATCATCTCGAAATGGGCGGAGAAAAGCCGGATCTCGTTCACCACCTACACCGACCTTGCCTCGCGGCCGGAAGTGTACGCGCTGCTGCGCAAGGAGGTCGAAACCGTCAATGCCACGCTGCCGCCGGCCCAACGCATTTCTCGCTTCCTGCTGCTCTACAAGGAGCTCGACGCCGACGACGGCGAACTGACGCGCACGCGGAAAGTCCGCCGCAGCGTCATCAACGAGAAATACGCAGGTATCATCGACGCGATCTATGGCGGCAAGCGCGACATTCCCGATCGATACCGTGATCCGCTTCCAGGACGGCACCACCCAGCGCATCCGCACCACGCTGGCGGTGGTCGACCTCGCCCGCGACGCGCCGGTGGCGGAGGCGGCGGAATGAGGGCGAAGCTAATCGACTGAATTTCCACACCGCCGTCGGTGCGCCGTGGCATGCGCCCTCTCCCCGTGTGGGAGAGGGCATCGCTTCCGCTCGTCGACGCCCGGCCATCCGCGATCGGGGTGAGGGGTCCATCCAGCGAGATCGAGACATGCCCGAGACAACCCTCACCCGGCATTGACGTCGCGAAGCCCGCCTCGTCCCACAAGCGGAGAGAGGATAGCGTCACCACGTCGAGCCGCCGTCAGCATGAACACCCAGTTCCTGATCCAGCTTCTGGTCAACGGCCTCGTGGTCGGCACGCTCTATGGCGTGGTCGCGATGTCGTTTGTGCTGATCTACAAGGCCACGCAAGTGGTGAACTTCGCGCAAGGCGAATTGCTGCTGGTCGGCGCCTGGGTGTGCTGGGCGCTGCTCACCAAATATCAGGTGCCGTTCTGGATCGGCATGCCGCTGACGCTGATCTTCATGTTCGCATTCGGCATCGCGATCCAGATCGTGATCCTGCGCCCGATGATCGGGGAGCCGATCATTTCGGTGATCATGGTCACGATCGGGCTGTCGACGGTGTTTCAGGCCTCGCTGAAATGGATCTTCGGCGTCAATCCGCAGCCGTTCCCGCGCGTGTTCACCAGCCAGTCCGTGAGCCTGCTGGGCCTGCAAATCCAGACCGTCTATGTGATGAGCCTCGTCGTGTCGGTAGCGATGATGGTCGGCATGGCCTGGTTCTTCCGGGTTTCGAAATACGGCCTCGCCATGCGCGCCACCGCCTTCAACCAGCAGGTCGCGCAGTCGCTCGGCATTTCCGTCAAAAGCGTGTTCGCGATAGCGTGGGCGATCTCGGCCACCGTCTCGGCGGTGGCGGGTGTCGTTGTCGCCGTCGTCAACGGCGTATCTTCGGGTCTGTCGGCCTATGGCATCAAGGTATTTCCGGCGGCGATCCTGGGCGGGCTGGACTCAATCGGCGGCGCGGTGCTCGGCGGCATCATCATCGGCTTGTTGGAAAACATCGCGCAATATGTCGACAGCGAATATCTGCACTGGGGCAATTTGTATGAAATTGCGCCATTCTACGTGCTGATCATCATCCTGATGATCAAGCCCTACGGCCTGTTTGGCACCAAAGACATCGAGCGGGTGTAACTTTCAATGGCAAGTCCCTCTCTCATTCCCTCCGGCGACTTCCGCACCTCCTATGCGGCCGACACCACGATCTTTCCGACCACGACCAGCCGCAACGCGGCGATTGTCGGCATCGTGCTGATTTGTTTCGCGCCGCTGGTCTTGAGCGAATACTGGCTCAGCATCCTGATCCAGATCGGCATTTTTGCGATCGCAGCGCTTGGCCTGAACATTCTTGTCGGCTTTACCGGGCAGATTTCAATCGGCCACGCCGCGTTCTTTCTATTCGGCGCCTTCACCTCGGCCTATATTTCGAACACGCTGCCGATCCCGGTATTCTTTGCCATTCCGCTGGCGGGCGTCGTCACGGCCCTGGTCGGCCTGATCTTCGGCGTGCCGGCGGCCCGGCTCAAGGGACTTTATCTCGTCATCGCGACGCTCGCCGCACAATACATATTGCTCGATTTCTTCTCGCGCGCCGACTGGTTCTCGGGTGGCTCGGTGCCGGCCAGCGCCAACCCGTTCTCGATCTTCGGCTACACCTTTCGCGGCGACCGGCAATATTTCTACGTGGTGCTGGCCTACCTGCTGGTCAGCTACCTGCTGGTGACCAATTTGATGCGCACGCGCGACGGCCGCGCGCTGGTCGCGATCCGCGACCACTATCTGTCCGCGGAAATCATGGGCATCAACCTCACCAAATACCGCACGCTGTCATTTGGGCTTGCGGCGTTCTTTGCAGGGATAGCGGGAGCGCTCTATGCGCATTATCAGCTGGTGGTCTCGAATGAAGGTTTTGGGATCGAACGCTCGATCATCTTTCTCGCCATGATCATCATCGGCGGCACCGGCTCGATCATGGGCACGCTGATGGGCACCGCCTTCGTGGTGTTGCTGCCGGAATCGATGGAGTGGATCAGCCTGAGCCTGAAAGGCAGCGCCATCGACAAGGCGCTATCGCTCCACACCAACATCTCCTTCCTGCGCGAGATCGCGATCGGGCTGATCATCATCGCGTTTCTGATGTTCGAGCCGGACGGGCTCGCGCATCGGTGGCGGCAAATCAGGACTTACTGGAAACTCTACCCGTTTTCACATTGAGGTTGGAACGGGACCGGCTACAATCGATACCAACGACCAAACGGAGGAAACACAAAATGACCATGAAATCCCTACTCAGTACCGTTTCGCTGGCGCTGCTGCTCGGCGGTGCCGTAACAGCGGCGCAGGCCCAGATCGCGATCGGCCATCTCGCGGATTATTCCGGCGGCACGGCGGAAGTCGGAACGCCGTACGGACAAGGTGTCGCGGACACCTTTGCCTGGGTCAACAAAAACGGCGGCGTCGACGGCAAGCAGCTTAAGGTCGACACCAACGATTACGGTTATCAGGTGCCGCGCGCGATCGCGCTCTACAAGAAGTGGTCCGGCGCCGACAAGGTTGCGGCGATCATGGGCTGGGGCACCGCGGATACCGAGGCGTTGACCGGCTTCGTGGCGCAGGACAAGATCCCGTATTTCTCCGCCTCCTATGCCGCAGCTCTCACCGATCCGGAAGGCACCAGCGGCAAGGCGAAACCCGCACCCTACAATTTCTTCTATGGCCCGAGCTATTCCGACGCCATGCGGGCGCTGCTGATCTGGGCGGCGGAGGACTGGAAGGCCAAGGGCAAACCCGGCAAGCCGAAGTTCGTCCATATGGGCGCCAACCATCCCTATCCCAATGCGCCCAAGGCGGCCGGCGAAGCTCTCGCCACCGAGCTAGGGTTCGAGGTGCTGCCTCCGCTGGTGTTCGCTTTGGCGCCCGGCGACTACAGCGCCCAGTGCCTGAGCCTGAAGAGTTCAGGCGCCAATTACGCCTATCTCGGCAACACCTCCGGCTCCAACATATCGGTGCTGAAGGCGTGCAAGAGCGCCGGCGTCGATGTGCAGTTCCTGGGCAACGTCTGGGGCATGGATGAGAACGCTGCCAAGACCGCGGGCGACGCCGCCGACGGCGTGATCTTCCCGTTGCGGACCGCTGTGATCTGGGGCGGCAACGCGCCGGGCATGAAAACCGTGATGGACATTTCCAAGATGTCCGACCCGACCGGCAAGGTCTATCGGCCGGTGCATTACATCGCGGCCGTTTGCAGCGCGCTGTACTTGAAGGAGGCGCTCGACTGGGCCGCCAAGAACGGCGGCGCGACCGGCGAGAACGTGGCCAAGGGCTTCTATCAGAAGAAGGATTGGGTGCCGGCCGGCATGGACGGCGTCTGCAATGCCTCGACATGGACCGACAAGGACCATCGCGGCACGCTCAAGGTCGATCTCTATCGCTCGAAAATCTCCGGCTCGACCGATGGCGATATCAACGATCTGATGGCCAAGGGCACCATCAAGCTCGAGAAGGTCAAGACCGTCGAGTTGCCGCGCAAGCCGGAATGGCTTGGGTGGTGAACTAGCAGGTTGTCCGCAGGCGCTCTAACTGAGGCGACCGTCATCCCCGCGAAAGCGGGGATCCAGTACGCCGCAACGGCTCGATTGATGGTAAATGCTCTGGAAGACTGGGTCACCCGCCTTCGCGGGTGACGACGCCAGCAGGTGGTCAGGACATGACTGAAGTGACAGCAATCGATCGCCCCCCAATTGCGGCGGCGCAAGCATTTGCCCCGCTGCTCAGCGTGCGCAACATCGAGGTGGTCTATGACGACGTTATCCTGGTGCTGCGGGGCTTAAGCCTCGAAGTGCCGCAGGGCGCGATCGTTGCGCTGCTCGGCGCCAACGGCGCGGGCAAGTCGACGACGCTGAAAGCGATTTCCGGATTGCTCAAGACCGAGGACGGCGAAGTCACCCGCGGTGAGATCGTCTTCAACGGCGAGCGCATCAACGGCATCGACCCAGACAAGATCGTCCGCCGCGGCATCTTTCAGGTGATGGAAGGCCGCCGCATCATCGCCGACATGACGTCGCTGGAAAACCTGAGGCTGGGCGCCTTCACCCGCAGCGACAACGAGATCGGCGCCGACATCGACATGGTCTACAATTATTTCCCGCGCTTGAAGGAGCGCACCGGCCTGGCCGGTTATCTCTCCGGCGGCGAGCAGCAAATGCTGGCGATCGGCCGCGCGCTGATGGCGCGCCCAAAGATGATCCTGATGGATGAGCCGTCGATGGGTTTGTCGCCGCTGCTGGTCAAGGAAGTGTTCGGGATCATCAGCAAGATCAACCGCGATCTCGGCGTCACCATCCTGCTGGTGGAACAGAACGCGCGCGCCGCGCTGTCGGTCGCGAGCCACGGCTACATCATGGAACAAGGCAAGGTGGTGCTCGACGGCAGCGCCGACGAGTTGCGCGACAATGAAGACGTCAAGGAGTTTTACCTCGGCGGCGCCGGCGACCAGCGCAAGAGCTTTAAAAATTTGAAAAGTTTCAAGCGGCGGAAGCGGTGGCTGTGAGCAGAACGCAGGGCGCTTCCTCTCCCTCTCCCCGCATGCGGGGAGAGGGTTGGGGTGAGGGGCTGCCGAGGCAAATCGCGACCGGATTGATCGAGGAAACGCCCCCTCACCCGGATCACCGCAAAGCGATGATCCGACCTCTCCCCGCGCGCGGGGCGAGGTGAGCGCAGCGGCACAAGCGGAACAAGCCATGACCGACCACTACGACGTCCTCGAGACGCGCGAGCCCGCCGAGCGCGAGGCTGACCTGTTCTCGCGGCTGCCGGAGGTGCTGCGCAGGGCGATGGCGGCGCCCGCCTATGCCGAACGCCTCAAGGGCATCGATCCGGCTTCGATCACCAGCCGGACGGCGCTGGCGCGCCTGCCGGTGCTGCGCAAATCCGATCTCCCTGCCCTGCACAAGGCCGCGCCGCCGTTCGGCGGATTTGTCGTCAGGGCGCCCCGGCTCGTTCGGGCGCCTGTTTACATCGCCCGGCCCGATCTTCGAGCCCGAGCCAACTCACGCCGACCCCTGGCGCGGCGCGCGGGCGCTGTTCGCGGCAGGCTTCCGGCCGGGTGACGTGGTGCTGAATACCTTCAGCTATCATCTGACGCCGGGCGGCTTCATCTTCGATGCCTCCGCGCGCGCGCTGGGTTGTGCGGTTATTCCGGCAGGTCCCGGCAATACCGAAGCGCAATTCGAGCTGATCGAGGCGTACCGCCCGGTCGGCTACAGCGGCACGCCCGATTTCCTCAAAATCCTGCTCGACGCGGCCGCAAACGCTGGGCGCGATATCTCCTCGATCAAGCGCGCGCTGGTATCCGGCGCGGCGTTTCCGAAATCATTGCAGGACGAAATCAAGTCGCGCGGCGTCGACGCCTATCAGGCGTTCGGCACCGCCGATCTCGGCCTGATTGCCTTTGAAACCCCGGCCCGCGAGGGCATGGTCGTCAACGAGGACCTGATCATGGAAATCGTGCGGCCGGGCACCGGCGATCCCGTGCTCGAAGGCGAGGTCGGCGAGATCGTCGTCACCTCGCTTGACCCTGATCACCCCTGGATTCGCTTGGCGCTCGGGGATCTCACCGCGGCGATGCCCGGCAAAAGCTCCTGCGGACGCAGCAACATGCGCATCAAGGGCTGGATGGGCCGCGCCGACCAGACCACCAAAGTCAAGGGTATGTTCGTGCGGCCGGAGCAGATCGCGGAGATCGGCAAGCGTCATCCCGAATTGGGGCGGCTGCGTCTCGTCGTCACGCGCGAAGGCGAGACCGACGTGATGACGCTGAAGGCCGAATGTGCCTCGCCAAGCGAACCCCTTCGAAGTGAGGTCACCTCAACGTTGCGCGCAGTGACAAAACTCGGCGGCCTGGTTGATCTGGTGCCGACCGGTTCATTGCAAAATGACGGCAAGGTGATCGCGGACGAACGCAAGCCCGGCTGACGGATTCCCGCGGAGCTCGCGGCGATCAGAATTTCCGAACCAGATCGATCACCTCGTCCTGCTGATCCCGCGTGATCTCCGCAAACATCGGCAGCGACAAGATCCTGCTTTGGTCGCGATGCGCATTGGGAAACTGCTCGGGGCGATGCTTGAGCCGGCCATAGGCGGCGAGAAACGGCAACGCGGTCGGGTAGTTGATCGCGGTCTGAACGCCGTTGGCGTTCAAATGCGCCGCCAGCGCATCGCGGCGCGGATGCTGAATCGTATAGAGATGATAGACGTGGGTGCGATCCGCCGCGACCGAGGGCACAACGACATCTTCGATCTGGTTGAGGCCGGCGTCGTAAATCATCGCGGCATCCTGGCGCGCCCTGGTCCAATCAGGCAGATGCGGTAGTTTGGCCGACAGGATCGCCGCCTGCATGCCATCGAGCCGGCTGTTGATGCCCTCGATCCGATGCTGATGCTTGATGAGGCCGCCATGGCGCGCCAGCATGGTCATGTGCTCGGCCAGCGCGCCGTCGTTGGTGACGACGGCGCCGGCGTCCCCCATTGCTCCCAGATTCTTGCCGGGATAGAACGAATAGGTCGCCGCGGCGCCAAAAGTGCCGATCGGTTGGCCCTTGTAGCGCGCCAGATGCGCCTGCGCGCAATCCTCCACCACCCAGAGCTTGTGCTTGCGCGCGATCGCCATGATCGCATCCATGTCCGCGGGCTGCCCGTACAGATGCACGGGAATGATACCGACCGTCCGCGGCGTGATCGCGGCCTCGATCGCCGCCGGATCGATCGTGAAGGTGGCGCCGTCGGTGTCGCAGAACACCACCGTCGCCCCGGCATGCGTGATCATCGCGGATGTGCTGATCCACGAATGCGCCGTGGTGATGACTTCGTCGCCGGGCCGAACATTCAGCGCGGCCATGGCGAGATAGAGCGCATCGGTGCCGTTGGCGCATGACACGCAGTGCTTGATTTCAGCGGCGCTGGCGAATTCCCGTTCGAAAGCATCGACATAAGGCCCGCGAATGAACGCATTGTCTCTGATGACCGCGGCGATTGCGGCATCGATCTCGCCCTTGATGGTTTGATACTGAAGCTGCAGATCAGCGAAGGGTACCGGCATCCATGGTCTTCCTTATTTCCGCTAACCAAGCCGGCGCGCCGGATTTCCCGCATACGTGCCGGCGGCGGTGATGTCTCCGGTCACGACGGAGCCCGCTCCGATCACGACATCGTCGACGATACGCACCGGCATGATCGTGGCGTTGGATCCGATCGAAACCCGATTGCCTATCACGGTCTCGCGCCACAGCTCCTTGCGCCCCCCCGACGGACCGCCGGTCGAGAACGTATCATTGATGAACATCACGCCATGGCCGACAAAACAGTCTTCCCCGATCGTCACCAGCTCGCAGATGAAGGCATGCGATTGCACGCGGGTACGGGCGCCAATGCTGACACCTTTCTGGATCTCGGTAAAAGGTCCGACAAAGCAGTCATCGCCGATTTTGCAGCCGTAGAGATTGCAGGGCTCGACGATCCTGACCCGCGCGCCGAACTCGACATCGCGGACGCCGATTTGACGAATGTCCGGCTGGTTCATGACACTACACCGAGCCGGCTCAGCCGGGGAGTGAAGCGCAGCGGGACTTCCTGGCCGGTCTCGATCAACTCATAGAGCGCAGAAATCAATTCCAGGCTTTTGCGCCCCTCGAGGCCGTCCACCAGTGCTGCGCGCTGATGGATCAGACAATCGATCACGTGCTGATAATAGGCCTGATGACCGAAGCCGTAGACGTTCGGCGGGTTGACGGAAAATTTCTCAACTACCTCTTTGTCAGAGGGGAGTTCGTCAACGAAGCGCCAATGCCTGATCTGGTTGACAGCGAAGCCAGCGATTTCAACCGTTCCCTTCTCGCCCAGGATCGAGAGCGACCCTTCGAGATCCGTTGGCCGTGCGGCGGTCGTCGCCTCGATGATTCCCAGCGCGCCGTTGCGAAATTTCAGTGTCGCGACCGCGGTATCTTCAGTTTCGATCTTTGCAAGCGCCGTGATCGCGCGCGCATGCACGCTCACGACGTCACCGAAGAACCACTCCAGCATGTCGACGTGGTGGCTGGCCTGGTTGGTGAGCACGCCGCCGTCATAAGCCCACGTGCCGCGCCATTCATCCTGATCGTAATAGGCCTGGTCGCGGCACCAGCGCACGCGCACGGTGCCCAGAACAAGCCGTCCGAACCGGCCGGCTTCCAGCGCCTCGCGCGCCTTGACGACAGGAACGTTGAAGCGATTCTGCTTGACGATAAACAGCTTGACGCCGGCTTCGTCACACGCGCGGATCATGTCATCGGCGTCCTGAAGCCGCAACGCCATCGGCTTCTCGACGATGACGTGTTTCCCTGCCTTGGCGCAGGCGATCACGTGTTGCGGATGCATCCCGCTCGGCGTCAGGACCGCAACCGCGTCGATATCCTTCCGCGCGAGAAAGTCATCGATATCGTAAAGGCTGGGAATGCCGAACTTCGATGCGACGGCATCGGCGCGCGCGCGGATCGGATCGCAGACAGCGACGAGACTGGCCCGGTCGATATGACCACCACCCAACAACTCGGAATGACGCTTGGCGATGCGTCCACATCCGAGCAGGCCAAATCTAATCATAAGACTTCCTTGCTAGCTGCGATCGTCTTCGCAGGCAATTCAAAGGCAGGGCAGCACGACGGGCCCCAATATAGACCAAGTGTTTTATATTAACAGAAGCCGCTGTAAATCAAGGCGCCTGCGGGTTTTCGCGATTTCGGCGCATCGACGTCGTTTGAAATTCGAAAAAAATAGGCCCCCGGCGGTCACATTCGCCCGCCTGAATTGCACATTGTACCCCTCCGGCTATTGGGGTATCTGACAGGCCAACAGGATCCCGCGTTGATGAATATGATCAAGAATTGGTGGTTGGCTGGCGCCAATTCCGAGCGCCGCGGACTGGCATTCCTGATTTGCTTTCACATCGTGCTGTGCTGCGTCTCTCTCGCTTATGTTTCGCAGTATCATGATGCGTTTCATATATTCTACGACCCGGCCCGGCTCTATGTCGCCGTTATCCTGGTCGCAGCCTTTGCGCTCGTCTCATATCCTTTCACGCGCGTTGATTTCAGCTTCGGTTACTTCGTCGGATTCTATTTTTATACGATGGTGCTGGGCTATCTCTGGCTAAATTGCTTCTCGGACCTGAATTATGATCACCGATTGGGTGGGCTTTCCGCCGCGGCCTCGGCGATTGCGTTTCTGCTACCTGCCCTGTTTATCTCATCCCCAATCCGACAGCGATACGTGATACCGGCGAAGGCATTTGAGCACCTCTTGACGCTTATTCTGGTGCTGGGCGCGGCAACGATCTCTTTCAGCGCGACCTACAATTTCAGATTTGTCTCGATTGAACATATCTATGACTTCCGCGGCGACCTCGACTTCCCGATTCTGCTGAATTACTGGATCGGAATTACGTCCAATGCGCTATTGCCGTTTGCGTTTGCATGCTTTGCGATGCGCCACAATTACTGGCGCGCCGGCATCACCCTGGCGCTGCTGCTGCTTTTTTATCCGATTACCCTGAGCAAGCTCGCGTTTTTCACGCCAGCGTGGCTTTTGGCCATTACATTGCTTTCCAGGTTTTTCCAAAGCAGAATCACCGTCGTGCTTTCCCTGGTTTTGCCGATGCTTTTCGGAGTGATTCTGGTCGCTTTGTTCAAGAATGGCGCCATACCCTATTTCGACCTGGTCAATTTCCGGATGGTCGCGGTGCCATCAAATGCCATGGACGTATATAACGATTTCTTTTCCGCGCACGATCTCACCTATTTCTGTCAGATATCGTTTTTGAAACCGATGATGCATTGTCCCTATCCGGATCAGTTGTCCATCGTGATGGCCAAAGCCTACGAGCTTGGCAATTTCAATGCGTCGCTGTTCTCGACCGAGGGTATCGCTTCGGTCGGACCATTATTCGCGCCGGTATCGGTCTTCGTGTGCGGGCTCGTCGTCGCCCTCGCCAACCGTTTATCCTCCGGTCTTCCACCTCGCTTCATCCTGATTTCAGGCGCGGTCCTTCCCCAGATTCTTCTCAATGTACCGCTCACGACCGTTTTGCTTTCGCACGGCGCGGCGTTCCTTTTTCTGCTCTGGTACATCACCCCGCGGGTGATGTTGCAGCAGGAATCATCAAAAGAGCAGCCTTCGCTGGTTCCGCGCGAAGCTCGCACTGCCTATGCCGGCGTGTAATGACGCCGATCGTCGCGCTATTGACGGCCCGAATCCGACCGATTATCACTCCGTGCCAGCGGAATAGCCGGCTCGGGACAAGGTCCCCGAAGGCGCGATCTGGTTTGCGCGTTTTGCCGAACAGACGACGCTTGGTTTCCAGAGTAGTGGCGGCGGTTCATCCCGTTTCAGGAAGCATCTTCGGGTATCAGACAACCAAGGGGCTCCGATGCAGAGCGTTCTGATCAGCGGCGGCGCCGGTTTCATCGGCCAGAACCTTGTGCATGCGTGGCGCGCGGCGCGTGCCGACGACCGGCTGGTCGTCGTCGATGCCATGACCTACGCGGCAAACCTGCGAAGTCTCGAACCGCTGATCGCCGACCGCAGTATCCTGTTCGTCAAGGGCGATATCGGGGATGCGGCGTTGATGCGCCGGCTGTTCGAGGATCATAAGTTCACGCGTATCGTTCACCTGGCGGCGGAGTCCCATGTCGATCGATCGATCGTCGATCCCGAGGCCTTCCTGCAAACCAACGTGATCGGCACTTTCACGTTGCTGAAGGCGGCGCTGGACAGCTGGCGCGCATCCGGCACGATCGATCGCGCGCGTTTTCTCCACGTGTCGACCGACGAGGTCTACGGCTCGCTCGGACTGAGCGATCCCGCCTTTTCGGAATCCTCGTCGTACCGCCCCAATTCACCTTACGCCGCGAGCAAGGCGGCCAGCGATCATCTGGTGCGGGCGTTCGTTGCGACCTACGGGATGCCGGCCCTGATCACCAATTGTTCGAACAATTACGGCCCCTACCAGCACCCGGAGAAATTGATTCCGCTGATGATCATACATGCGCTGGAGGGAAAGCCGCTGCCGATCTATGGCGACGGCTCCAACGTCCGGGACTGGCTGCACGTGTCCGATCATTGCGATGCGCTGATGGCCGTGATCGAGCGAGGTCGCATTGGAGAAACCTATAATGTCGGCGGCGGCAACGAACAGAACAACAGCGGCGTCGTCGGTCTGATCTGCGACGCGCTCGACCATGCTTTCGCCGCCGATAAAGCTCTCGTGTCACGCTTTCCGTCCTGTCCCGCGGCTTCGGGAACTACTTGCCGCTCGCTTATCGCTTACGTGCCCGACCGGCCGGGCCATGATCACCGCTATGCGATCGACGCCACAAAGCTCGCCGGCGAACTCGGCAACCGATGCAAGATCGGGTTCGAGACCGGACTCCGCCAGACCGTCAGCTGGTACCTTGACCAGCAAGATTGGTGGCGCGAGGTCACCAGCGGCGCCTACAAGGCGTGGATCGACAAGAACTACGGTCTCCGGCGGATCGCGGTCTAGAAGACCACGCGGCGGACCCGGTAGAGATAAGGGCTTCGAGACAGTGGATTCGACCAATTCAAAAACGAGATCCGAGACTGGCAATCCAATTCGGCTCTCGGATTTCCAACCTGTAGCCTGCGATGCGCTTGCGCGCATCGGCAGCGAAAACGATGGCGGATATGTCGTCCCGCTCGATGCAGTAATGGCAGCACACGCATTGGTCTCGTTCGGCCTCTCCCATGACTGGACATTTGAGCGTGACTTTGGAAAGTACAATGCGGATGCTATTATTCATTGTTACGATCACACAGTCTCTCTTCGAACAGCCTTCGAATATTCGATCGGTCAGTTGCTGCGTTTTGCCCTACTGCTAAGGCCAAGCGCCCTACGAAGGGCGTTTACGTGGATCGACTACAAAATCTTTTTTCGGGCAGACAGAATTCATTTCAAACAAAGAATCTGGCGGGACAACCAGGACAACAGCGCGACCATAGAAGATGTCTTCGGGCGCCTGCCGGCGGAATGCCCCGTGTTTGTGAAAATGGACATTGAAGGAAGTGAATATCTCGTCCTCGACGATTTGCTCCGGCATTCCAAAAATATCGTCGCGATAGCTATCGAATTCCATGATGTCGACACAGCTTCTGGCCTGTTCAACTCTCTCGTCGAGAAGATCAAGCGTGACTTCCATATCGTGCATATTCACGGCAATAACATGGGAGGAATCGCGCCGTTCAATTTTCCGATTGCCCCGGAAATTACATTCCTCAACAAGCGCTTCTTCAATTCGACCCCGTCGCCGTCCCGTTTGAAATATCCAGTCCCCGGGCTTGATCGTCCCAATAATCCCCGGCTTCCAGATTTCGTCATTTGAATTTTGATCTGGCATCATCGATGAGCGCAATATCGCTATAGCAACTCCCGCAATAAACCCTGCAACTGGGCACCGTAACGCGCCGGTGTCATCGTCAGCATTCTGTCTCGCCCCCTTTTCCCAAGCCGGCGCGCCGCCTCAGGGTCTGTTATGATTTTTAGAATGGTCTCCTTGATCGACGCTACGGATGTTGGATCGAATAACAGGCCGGCATCACCTACCTGCTCAGGAATGGCAAGAATACCGGAAGCCGCAACCGGGGTTCCAACCTGAAAGGCTTCATAGATAGGAATGCTTACGCTTTCGAACAGCGACGGCATTACCAATGCTGTCGCGAGCCGATAGATCGCTTGAAGGTCATTCTGCTCCACATACCCAAGATGTAGAACCTGTTCGCCCAATCCGAACTTGTTGATCGTGGCCATCACGGCTTGGTATTCGTCGCGCTTTTTGCCGGTGAGAACCAGCTTAAGGCCGGGAACCTCGGCCACAACCCCTCGAAATGCCTCGATCAGACGCAGATGATTCTTGTGAGGCCAAAATTGAGCCGGATAGAACAAAAACTTCTCGGGCAGCTGCAATCGGATTCGCACCGCCTGTGACCAATCGTCGGGTACATCCGCAACGAACTGTTGCAGTGGAGGCGCAGTCATCACGACGGTCCGCTCTTCGGGTACGCCAAAATGGCGAATGACGTCCGTTTTTACATGTCGGGACTCGCATATAACGCGCCGCGCCCGTCCTAAAAGCTGTGAGTGGACCTGATATCGCCAGGTCCGCTGCCACCAGGAAAAATTCTCGGGGTAGTAGATATCCTGAAGGTCGTGCAGCGTATAGGCGAATGGCCTCGATGTATGCAGCAATGCCAGGGAATAAATTGGCGCCAACAGGACATCCTGTGAAGCAAACGGGTCAGCCAGTCTGATGTGCATTCTATGAGCGACCAGCGCAGCCAACTGCTGTGCACGCGATTCCACAAAACTGCAGATCGGGTAGCCTAGTTCTGCAAAATCCGGATTTTTCGGATCACCATAGATGGTGATTTCAACACCGCTGGTGTGACGCAAAGACTGCAGCATAGAGAGGGTATACTGGTAGGTACCGCCGTTATCGGGACCAGCCAGCGCAAGAACCCCCAGCTTAATCGTCACTTCACTTCCCCAACTCCGTCAGAAGGATAAACGTGCCCTGTTCGCCGATCCCGTCCGCTGGCGACGCACCGAGCAGCAGCCACGGACTGCATCAACGGCTCCAGCGGTCAGAACCGCTGCTCCGTTCATGTCGGGGACATCTCTTTAAGAAGCTCGTTGACGTCCGATCCGATCCGCTGAACTTCAACTTTCGTCAGTTCGTAATAGGACGGTAAATTTAGGCCTATCTGCGACTTGCGGGCCGAGATTGGTAGCGGGGCCTGCTTGTACATCGGCATTGAAGACATCGTACAAAAATAGGGACGCGTATCGATGCCGCGCGCTTTGAGCGCCTGCATGAATGCATCTCGGCGCGCTTCGTCTAACCAGTCAACTTCCAGACAGATCATCCAAAACGCGCTTTTCGCCCAGTTTTTTACCCGATTGAGCCGGATGTAGTCCGTGGTGGCAATTTCCGAGTTGTACCAACTCATGATCTCCGCCCGGCGGTCGAGAAATTCTTCGATGCGTTCCAATTGCGCGACACCAAGTGCTGCCTGCAGATTGGTGATCCGATAGTTAAATCCGCGCTCTTCGTGAAAATACCGCCGCTGAGAGCTCATTGCATGGTCACGCAACCGTCTGGCATGCTGATAGAACTCTTGATCATTGGTGGTCAGCATGCCGCCTTCACCGGTCGTAATGACTTTGTTTCCATAAAAGCTGAAGACGCCGCATTTTCCGAGGCCGCCAACCCTGCGGCCCTTGTATTCAGCACCGTGCGCCTCGGCCGCGTCTTCGATGATGTCCACACCGTGAGCGACGCCGATTTCCATCAGGGCGTCCATATCGGCCGGATGACCATAGAGATGAACCGGAATGATCGCTTTCGTTCGTTCGGAGATCAGCGATTTGACGGACATCGGATCGATACAAAGCGTATCGGCGTCGATATCGGCGAGGATCGGCGTCGCGCCCGTGTAAGCAACTGCATTCGCTGTCGCGACGAAAGTCAAATCGGGGATAATTACCTCGTCGCCCGGCTGCAGCCCAAGCGTAGCGAGTGCGAGATGCAGGCCCGTCGTCCCGTTACTTACCGCAAGGGCATATGCGGTCCCGCAGTAGCGCGCGAAGTTTGCTTCGAACTCATCGATGTATTTTCCGATCGACGAGACCCATCCGGAATCCAGGGCATCCAGGACAAGTTCCTTTTCTCGCGCTCCAATGAACGGTTTCGAGATCGGTATAAAACTATCTGACATTATCGGCCTTCTAAATCGACGCAACCAGCGCCTCGAAGCGCTTCCATTGAGCTTCTTTTGAATAACGAGTCGATACCATTTCATGGCCCGCACGCGCGAGACTCAACCTTTTTTCGGAAGCTTCAAGCAAGGTCTTGACCTGCCTTACAGCCTGCTCCGGCGAGTTGTATGTCGCGATCGTTTGGCCGTCCTGCATACCCTCCGGATAATTGCCTTCGTCCGAAAGAAGTAGCGATCCGCCACCCAACGCCTCGAAGCAACGCATATTTCCACGATCCGCACCTGCCATGTCGATTGATCCGTTCAGCACAATTTTAGCGGCCGAAAGCACCTCATAGTAGTCCCGTCCAAATGCAGGTTCCCTGGCGATTGCCCTGATTGCCGATGGTCTACGGTGCCTTGCCAGAGGCAGGAATTTTCCCAGCGGCGACTCTGCCAGCCGACACAGGCGCGAGCGGTCCAGATGGTACACAACATTATACTCCCCAGCCAGCTTCGCTACCGCTTCCAGCACCGACGCCCGCTGCCTGTGATGGCGTGAATAACCCCCAACGAACAACACATCGATCGGCCGATCCTGGCGAACTGCGAATGGCGCCAACTCCGGATCGTACGCGGGAACGAAATATTCTGTGCGACATCCCTGCTCTTTCAGCGCCGCAAGAATCGACGGAAAATTGCAGACGACCAGGTCATAACCGGAGAACGATACGTTTCGGAACGGCGCGGCGTGCCAGGCTATGACATTTTTTACGCAACCCGGGAGACTTTTGATGAAGTCCGCTTGCCAACCCGTCGCATCGAGATTGTAGAACACGTCGGTACGGTGCTCTTCAATCTGCGCCTTCAGGATATCGCTCAGCGACGTGCGCGAACTCAAGCCGCGTTCGCGCGCCCAAACCCTCTGGACATCCTCGTCATCACCATTGGTAAAAAACGCCCATTCAGCTCGCTGATCAACGGGCAGAAGGATGTGCGCTGCCGACTCTCGAAAATTCAAAAATGCGTCAATCTGACCCGTGAACGTAGAACGATCCTTGGTCAGTTCACGTATCTTCGGACGCAGGGAGGGATAGTATCTGGAATTCTGGAAGAGCCTCACAAGCTCTGTATCCCGATAGTTGTCAGCAGGTGCGGCGCGACACAACCGTTGATTTCTAAGGAGGTCAAGCGGAATTGCATCGACACCGCCTGCCTCCATCCCGCCTAAATATCTTCATGCTGCGCACCTAGCGCTGAAATCATGCGAAGATTCAAGCGTCCGGAGCCGCCGTGACGCTGGTTCAGCGGCTATTTTTACCTTGAATGAAGACGGGGCGTCCAAGGGAAAGCATTTTGGATGCGGCTTGGCGCATGCTAACGAGGCCATTCTGAATTGAGTGCGTCGCGACTAAAAAGAGTTTGGTGTATGAACCGCAAAGGGATCATTTTGGCGGGAGGCCGCGGAACGCGGCTCCATCCGCTGACGCTCGTGACGTCGAAGCAGCTGCTTCCGATCTACGACAAGCCCCTGATCTATTACCCGCTGACGACGCTGATGCTGGCCGGCATCCGCGAATTCCTGATTGTCACCACGCCGAACGAAATCGGACAATTTCAGCGTTTGCTCGGCGACGGAAAGCAATGGGGTATAGAGCTCTCCTACGCGATCCAGGAACATCCAGGCGGCATCCCGGAGGCTTTCCTGATCGGCAGGGAATACCTCGCGGGCAGCCCGTCGGCGCTAATCCTCGGCGACAATATTTTTTACGGCACCGGCTTGCGGGATATGTTGCGTGAGTCGGCCGAACAGATCCGCGGCGCAACCGTATTCGCGTGCCGGGTCGACGATCCCGAACGCTACGGAGTTATTGAGGTCGACGCCTCCCATCGCCCGCTGCGGATCGTTGAAAAGCCGAAAACGCCAAAATCGAACTATGCCGTCACCGGTCTGTATTTCTACGACCAGCGCGTTGTCGATGTCGTGCGCGAGATGAAGCCGTCTGCACGGGGCGAGCTCGAGATCACCGATCTGAACCAATGGTATCTCGACCGCGGCGAGCTTCATGTCGAATGGTTCGGGCGCGGATATGCCTGGCTGGACGCCGGCACTCACGAATCGCTGCTCGAGGCATCGCAATTCATCCACATTGTCGAGAAGCGTCAGGGCTTGAAGATCGCGTGCCCTGAGGAAGTGGCCTTTATCCAGGGCTTTATCGACGCCGAACAACTCCTGAGGCTTGCCGAGCCCATGAAGGCCACGGCTTACGGGCAATACCTCATTCGCCAGGCCGGGCAGCAGCCCTGACATCCCGCACTAGCGCGGAATCACTTCCGCAATTTTTGTCGAAACGGTCGGTTCGCCAACGGGCTGCCCAGGATCCCGCACTTGCCCAGACGGCATCCCACGGCATCGGACACTGCAGGCCTGCGATCAGGTATTGAATTTAAGGTCGATCTGACCGATCAAAAAGAACGCTGTTTCCCGCTTCTTCTTTCCGGAGTCCCTTCAATGTCTTTCCCGCGCGCTTCACAAGCCCTGTCTCGCTTCACCGTGCTCGACCTCACCCGCGTTCGTTCCGGGCCGACCTGCGTGCGGCAACTCGCGGACTGGGGCGCCAATGTGATCAAGATCGACGCGCTGCTGGAGGACGCCGCCGGCGAGCAGCCCGGCGGGCCGCGTCATGGTTCCGACTTCCAGAATTTGCACCGCAACAAGCGCGCGATGACGCTCAACCTCAAGGACTCCAAGGGCCTCGAGGTATTCCGGCGACTTGCCGAGAAGGCCGACGTGGTGGTCGAGAATTTCCGTCCCGATGTCAAAGCCCGGCTCGGCATCGATTACGAGAGCGTGCGCAAGATCAACCCGCGCATCGTCTATGGCAGTATCTCCGGTTTCGGACAGGATGGCCCTTATCACAAGCGTCCCGGCTTCGATCAGATCGCCCAAGGCATGGGCGGGCTGATGTCGATCACCGGCGCGCCCGGCGAGGGTCCGATGCGGGTCGGCATTCCCGTGGCCGACCTCGCCGCCGGGCTGTTCTGCGCGATGGGCATCCTCACAGCGCTTCTGGAGCGCGATGTCTCCGGCGAAGGTCAGTGGGTGCAGACCTCGCTGCTGCAGGCTCAGATTTTCATGCTGGACTTCCAGGCCGCGCGCTGGCTGATGGAAAAGGACGTTGCGAAGCAGGCCGGTAACAACCATCCGACCAGCATCCCGACCGGCGTGTTCAAGACCTCGGATGGCTATATCAATATCGCCACCACGGGGGGGCGCATCTGGGAGCGCTGCGCGCAGGCCATCGGCGCGCCCGAGCTCGTGACCAATCCTGATTACGCCACCGCGCCGGCGCGCTCCAAGAACCGGAATGCGCTCAACGCCGAGCTCAGCAAACTCACTGCAAAGAAATCCACCGAGACCTGGGTCAGCGAGCTTAACGCCGCCGGCGTGCCCTGTGGCCCGATCTATTCCATCGATCAGATGTTCGAGGACGCTCAGGTCAAGCATCTCGGCATCGCGCAAGATGTGCCAAATGCCGAGAACCGTCACATCCGCCTGGTCGGCCAGCCGGTGACCCTGTCGCGAACGCCGAGCAAAATGGCGGCGCGGCCGCCGGAATTCGGCGAGCAGACCGACGAGGTGCTCAGGGAATTTGGATTCAGCGCTGAAGAGATCGCTGCGCTGAAGCAGAGCAAGGTCGTGTGATATGGTGGCAGAGCCTGATTGCATGATCGCAATCCTTCGCTGCCAGGCTAGAACCGCTTTCAGGTAAGATTGTATGTTGAAAATTCCCATCATGCGGCCGAAGCTGCCGTCGGCGGATCGAATCCTGCGTTATCTCAGGGCGGTCGATAGGTCACGAATATATTCCAATTTCGGTCCCCTCGCCCTCTCGCTCGAAGAGCGTCTGGCGAAACACTTTGGCGTCCGAAGAGAAATGATTACCACGACCGCCAACGCGACGCAGGGGTTGACCTTGGCGCTAACCACCCTGGGTGTTCAACCAGGGACGCTATGCGTGATGCCGGCCTGGACCTTCATCGCGTCGGCGCACGCGGCAATTTCGGCGGGACTCATTCCTTATTTTGTCGATGTCGATCCCCATACTTGGGCTCTTGATCCGGGCACGATGGATGAGGTGATCGCTTGTGCCCCAGCCGCTGTCGGAGCCATCATGCCGGTTGTTCCATTCGGCCAGCCGATCAACTTTGTGGCGTGGGACCGTTACCGAACACGGACCAAGGTGCCAGTCGTGATTGACGCCGCGGCCGGCTTCGATTCGGCCGTTGCTTGCGAGACGCCTGTAGTGGTCAGTCTGCACGCCACCAAGGTCATCGGTATCGGTGAGGGAGGTTTTGTCTTGACGAGGGATGAGGCGGTGATTCAAGGCATCCGCGCGCGCGCAAATTTTGGTTTCCTGGGATCACGCAATTCGATCGCAGCTTCCACTAATGCCAAGCTCAGCGAATACCATGCGGCGGTGGCACATGCTTCGTTTGACGAATGGGCCAACGCGCGCGCCGAATGGATGGCGGTCGCCGCACTCTATCAAAAGGTACTGCCGGAATCGAACCGCATCCAATACCAATCGGGGTTCGGTAGAGACTGGATAGCCAGCACCTGCCTCCTGCGGTTGCCCGGATTCGATGTCAATGAAGCAGAGCGTGCGCTTGCCGCTGCCGGCGTCGAAACGCGCCGATGGTGGGGTCAGGGCGCACATCTTCACCCGTCAACCACCGCGTTCCCCCGTAGCGCGCTACAGGTAACGGAGACATTGGCCAAGTCCACGCTCTCGGTGCCCTTCTATCGGGATGTCGATCCGGCGGCGATCGAGAAGGTAGCTGGCGTTGTTCGGGCCTTGGTATCGGCGTGATGATGCCGTCCCAGGGGACCCTTCTCTGAAGGGTTTCTCGGTATCCCTTGTCCCGAGTGATATCGCTATTTCGGGTTCTCGTCGGACCTCGACACTGACTCGATGATGTAGAGAGGAAAGTCTCTCAAATTGTCGTATATGCGCCAGATATATTCGCCAATGACTCCCAGCATGATCATGAGAATTCCGCCAATCATCATCGTTATGACCATTAGCGGCGCCCATCCCGAAAACGGCGTTCGATGGATAAGCCAAGCGTAAGCAATCAGCAGCGAGTACACGACGCCCGCCATGGAAAAGAGCGCACCCAAACCCGACATGAATCGTATTGGCAGCGATGAATCGACCAGAAAATCGATCACCATCTTCAACTTTTGTCCAAACGAATAACCGGATTTGCCAATTTTTCTTTTCATACGGGTGTAGGGAATGAAAGCCTTGCTGAACCCCACCGAGAGGAGATAGCCCTGAACAAAATTATGGCGTCCCTTGAATGAACACAGCATCTTGCAAACCTTGCTGCTCATCAGCCAGTAGTCAAATCCTCCCCTCGGCAGTTCTGGAGAGGACGTCCTCGCGATAGAGTAGGCTACGTTCGAGAATTTCCGCGGAAAGAATCCGTCATTTCGGTTTTCCCGATAGCAAATCACAATTTCCGTATTGTTCTTCCAATACGCGACCATCTTCGCCATAAGAGAGATCGGGTCTTGCATGTCGGCCGAGACGCATATCACCGCATCGCCTCTGGCATTATTGAACCCGGCAAACAGGGCTCCCGCCTGTCCAAAATTGCGCGAAAGGTTGATTAGCGAGATTCGCTCCTTATAGAGCCCCTTCAGGCGCAGCAGCTCGTCCCAGGACTTATCCGTGGAGCCGTCATTTACGAATATTACTTCGAGCTCCATTTCCTTGAAGCTGCTCTCGTGAACCTCCATTATCTCGCGGCATGTTTCGTCGAGCGTTAGCTGATTGTTATACACCGGGACAACCACGGAAATCGTCTCAGACATGCTACCCTTCGCTGAACTTTATCGGAGCAAAATGTGCTTCACCGCGAGAAGTTCACGACTACCACTATTGGCTCGTTAGCGCCAGAAGCCGAGGTCGACCATGACCAGCATTGCCTCACCGCACCTGCGATGCAGCCGCGCTGGCCTTTGGGTCAAATGCCCGGCGCTGGGTCAGCGTTGGCGGGAGCCGATGGATCGTCGAATTCAAACAACTCGACGAGTATATCGTCTGGTGCGGAGATCATGACATACCGCCAGCCGTCCTGTTCTCGCAGCCCATGGGGTGACGTGATGCCCTGGGCTTGCAGACGTAGCCAGACGTCGCGCAGATTCGCGACCTTGACGCCAAGATGGTGAATGGCTCCGCGGCCTCGATCCCTGGGGGCCTGATCGTAGATGTTGAGTCGTCCGGTTCCTACCGCGAGGAATACGTTTCTCGAGCCCGCCAGCCGATCGTCAAAATAGACCTTGGCGCCCAGATGCCCGCACCACCATTGGATCGTCGCGTCGATGTTGGTCGCAAATACATGCGCATGATGTAGATCGATCGACATAGTTCACTGCTTTTCTGATTTGGGAGTTGTCGCCTCGCCAACAACTCGCTGCGGAGCATACTTCGCCCCGGAAGATGCGCCAAATAAATATTGAACATATTTCTTGCAGCTGCCGATCGATTGATGGCTCAGTTCGGTCCATGCCTGCTAGTGGACGGTCCGGTCCCGCGAGTACCGAATTTTGCTTCTGGGAGATGATGGTGGGTGATCGAAAGGTTGAACTTTTAGTCCAATCGGGTCCGTTTGTATTGCCCTCGATGGGCGAAGGACTCGGAGGCCCTTGCGAGCGGAAGCCCTGTTATGTATCACACATAGTGTAACTTCCCAATTACTGCAGAAGTCGAAGTGGTGCGGTCGTCGAGCGTGATGTGGACCTTCTTGCGCAGGCAATTTCCCTTTAAATGTGAATTGTGCCACGGGCGCGGAATGTCAGATTTCGTCCGCGCCTGGTGGCCAGCCTGTCTCGCTCTTCTTCTGATGTTGCATGTGGCAGCCGGCAGCTTCGCTTGGGTCACGCCTGATTTTGCCGGTTCGATCGCAAGCTCTGAGATCACACCGGAGCTAGGTGCAGCCTATGTTGCTGACGTACATTTCGACAGACGCTTCCCCTATGTGCTGCCCGCTGACACAATCGAAACGCCGTACAATTCGAAACTCGTCCTGTATGAGAATGGCCGCATTCTTGGTCCCCAACACGTTCTGCATGCCGACATCAGGAAGTACGGCGGTGGCCGATTTTCGCACTGGAACGGTTCAATAATCTTCTCAACTTCAGATGGAAGCGACCCACGGACCAATGGTCGGCACTATTCGATTGCTTCGACAACGAAGTTGAACTTTTCGCTGCGAATTATTCTCTTAAGCGTCGTTCTCTTGGCGGATGCGGCTATTTTAGCTTGGTTTCCTCGAGCCAAGGCAGCGTGGCTCGTCGGCACCTTCGCCTTTTTGATAGTCGCGGTTGTTGGCCTCGCAGCATTGGGTGTGTTCGGCACGCTTGACGTTGCCGAGAGCGGAGCGCCAAAAGACGTGGCGCTGACCGTTCATGTCTTGCAACATGCCTGCCTCGGCGTACTGTTGTGCTTCTGCATTTGGGCTGCTGGAGCGGGAATCTCCCGCATCGTCCTGCGCGATCGTCGCGCCTCTTTGGCGCGGATTCTGATCCCCGCTTTCCCGGTTAGCCTTATGCTGCTCGCTGGCCTGGCAACAATATCTCTCACGATTCCAAGGGGCCGGATGATCGCACTGATCATATGGGTGGTCTGCTTGTTCCCTCTTTTCAACTGGCGCCCGCCTCGAGAACAACTAACGGCCGCTATCAAGGCAGCTCTATGCATCATCCCGTTCGCAATCATCTTTGGCATCTGGCTGGGTCTTCTCTGGCATGGACCAACTGAAACTCTGTCGGGGTCGCCCACAGGAGATATTACTTACTATGCAGGCAGTATTTGGTCGCTGGCTGATCGTCCTTACCCGTTCATCGATCTCAGCTACGAAAATGGCGTCACGCGCGTCTATTTCAATATGCTTTTCCCTGCGCTCGGAGCCGCGTTGTTGTATCTTCCTGGCTTTGATCCTTTCCTCTTTCTACTTTCGAGCGGGGGAACTTCATACATCGTCTTGAGCGCTCTAATGCTTCATCTCTACGTCGCCGATCGTGCTCCAAACTCGCCAAGCCCCTTTGCGGTAGTCGTTCTGGTGCTCTCCTTCCTGGTCGCCGCTCGTTATCCCTACTGGGTGGTCGAGAGCATTCCGGTGGTTTTCGTGCCCGCTTTGACGATCGCAGTGTGGTGGATGGCGGAGCGGGGGGAAAGCGATTTCAGATGGGGAGTGGCCGCTATGGTAGCCGGCCTGAGCGGCTCGGCCCTGTCGAAAGTGGCAACAGCCGCGGTGCTCGTTCCACTTGGCATGACTGGCTTCTGGAGGCAGTTTTGGATTCTTCCAAGGTCACTACGTATAGGGGCGTTTGCTGTCGGAAGTATATTTGGCATCTATTGCATTGCGATGCTGTCGTATTTTTTGCCCATATGGATCAGCGTATCTGATGTTGGCCCCGAAAGCTTTCGGAGCCCACAGTGGTGGTTCGCAAGCCGCGATATAGGTGCGCTGATGCTTGTGCTGCTTACCTGGCTTGTCGCCGATGGTCCGGTTGCTATTGCGCTAACCATTGGAATCGCAATGTTTCTATCGTTCTCGTACGCATTCCAGATCAATTTTGTTTGTGTCACGCTTATATTAGGCCTTCTGGTGTTTACGAGCCCGACGAAATTTCCTCAATCGCGCGCCCTCGCTTTCGTGGCATTTGGGGCGGCAGTGCCAGCGGTGATGTTGTCGGATCCCGCGGGCGTTTCGAGCAGCGTCTTATGGATTGTCTGCTTGGGGGGCGCGGTCCTGGCGGCAGTATCGAGCGTATTCCGGATCGGCGTCTTATCCCTCCAGACATTCAAGGTGCCCGCGGTCGTCTCGATGGTAACACTCTCGATTGGAGGACTTGGCCTCATTGGGGTCGCCCGAGGACACATCATCGCGGATTCAGGTTTTCATCGTCAGGGATCGGAGCTCTCCCCCGAATTGAGAGACATTTGGCTGGCGTTGCGCCGGTATACTCCATCCGATGCGTTGATCTTCACCGATCAGGTCGATGAAACAATCAACGTAATTGGCGGGTGGAATACTTTTGCCCTGATCGGCCAACGGCAAGTCTATCTGTCATCATATTACACGTCGGTCGAGCTGCGACCCGATAAAGCTAAGCTGCGTGAGATTCTGTCTCTCAACGAGTCGGTCTTGCGCGGCATAAAGAGCCCGGTTGAGGTCCCGACCCGTTCCCACTACGAGAATGTGTTTGCAGTCGTTGCGGCATCACGAGTCGTTCCGCTGGCCTGGAAGAAGATATATGGCAACAAGAAATATGCGCTTTTCCAAATCTTACCTTAAGCTTCTGCGGCTTGCCGAGCCGATGAAGGCCACCGCATACGGGCAGTACCTCATTCGCCAGGCCGACGCGCAGTCATAAGGCACTAGTGCGGAATCGCGTCAGACAATCTGGCACGGATATGTTTGCTCGCCAGCGGACTGGCGATGAGCGCGACAGCGGCAAGCCAGAGCGCGCATTCGAACACAAACCGCGTCAGCCCGGTCCAGGGCACCGCCGACCGGATGACCGTTCCCAAGCCCCAACCGAAAAGTGTCACAAGCACCATCACCGCAGCCAGGAAAGCGACGTGCCGAGCCGGCTGCTGGAGCGTTTGCCTGATCACGATGAGCGCCAGCAGCCCGAATTGAACCAGCAGATCGCTGGCGACAACGGCAATAGCCGCTCCGAGCGGCCCCATCTGCGGCGTCAGCACGATCGACAGTATCAGGAAAACGGCGAGCTGAAGCCCCTTCGTCCGCACCAGAAGGTCTCCGCGATTGCTGTAATTGGCGTAGCCCAGCGCCAGGATCGACGGCGCAATGACGCCGGTGCCGATCACCAGCGTCATCGTGAGAAGCGGATCGTAGGGGATGGCGCCGTGGGTCCAGAGTGCGAAGAAATCCGGCCAAAACGGCAACAGCCCCGAGACCACAAGGCTCGCCAGCAACGTCACGAATACCGACCCATGGGCATACAGGCGTCGCAAGCGCTCCTTTGCGCCAACGGTGTAATCGTGGCCAAGCTCGGCCGCCAGGGGAAGCGTCGCCTGCGTGCATAGGCCGCGCAAAAGACCCGCCACGACGCGAGTGAGGCCCCATTGCGCGACGGCCACGCGGTCAGTTACGAAAGCGCTGACCAATAGCACCGGCAGGTTCTGCAGTGCGATCTCGGTACTGCCCGCGATGGCAAACGGAAATGCCATGCGAAACTGGCCGGCAATCCAGCGCCACGACAGTCGTGCGCGCACGCCGCGCAAAAACGGAAACAGGCGGAGCGCATCGATTGTCACGAAATAGATCTGGATCGACAGCTGCGTTGCCACATACGCGACGGTGACCGCCAATAAGCTTGCCGTCGTGACGATCGCAACCAGCTGCCCAAGCTGTGCAATCAGCATCGCTGCGCACTGCAGCCATACCGCGCGGCCGTACCGGCCCCGCGCGCGATATAGCCCCGCCGCCAGATTGGAAGGCAGCGTGACCAGCATGCCCACGGTCATCAGGATAAAGGCAGCATCGAAATTCGACGTCGCTTGAAATCCCAGCACATAGGACGGACGGACAAGCTGCGTTATGATCAGCACCAAAACGACGAGCAATCCGGCCAATCCCAAATAGATCCGCAACATCGCCGCGTAGAACTGGGCGGTTCGGCCGTTGCAGTCGCGGCTCGATTTGAATGCCAGAAAGCGGTTGATGGCGCGAAGCTGAAGGCCGGCATCCGCGACAAGAACAAGATTGCCTGCCGCGTAAATGGCAAGCCAGGCCGCAAGCACCTCGCTCGTCCAGAAGTGCAGAAAGACGGGGACCAGCGCGACTTGCTGCGTAATCCCCAGCACCATTTGGAAAAGGTTCGCGGACCATCCTTCAAAAAGTCTTCGCGCGCGGCTTGGGCCCGAAACGCTCACCGAGGCCTCCCAATCGTCGCGTCCATGACAGGAGCGTGGATCAAGGTCACATTCTCTCGCGCATCGCAAACGGGCTACCAGCCAGCCGCCCGGTTGTCGATAGTCGGACGACCACGGAATTCGGTGCGTCGGGAAGACGAGGAGTGCTGCTTTTCGAGCAGTGCTTCAACGAGCCCTTAGACAGGAATGCAGCGAAAAACTCTTGGTATCGAGCCAAACCATTCCGCGGGAGATCGGATGCCAAAACGAATCTGCCGGACCTGATCAAATCGGGATCTGGGGCGATTCAATCCCTAAGTCCGCGCACGGCCGGTCGAAGATTTTGGCGATCGCGGTGCGAGAGAAGGCGAACATCCCGTTCACCGGATGTGGGACCACCCGCCGGAGCTGTTTCAAAGGCCGTCGGCCTCGCCGTTCTTTGGCGTCGAACGGGGAACGTAGGGTGCGTAAGATGCATCGGTCGTCGTTCCGCCGATGGTCTGCGCCGGCAGGACCGGCAAACCAGGCACTCCGGCCACCCCGGGTGAGACGTCAGGACTTTTGAGCACAAGAACCTCGGCGCGATCGGCCTTCTCGAGCGTTACTTCGCGTGGCAGGACCGAGCTGAGCAGCCAGCCGGCGTGCGATTCGCCCGGCCGTAGGCGGACAATCTTCTGGCTCGTCCGATCGAAGAAAACAGCGATGGCGTCGCTGTCGCCGACGACGGCTCCGATCAACGCCAAGGGCGGACTTTCCGGCTCCGCCGCCTTCTGGGGCACGACTGCAGTGACCTGATCCACGGGCGGTGCAACCACCGCGCGCTGCGACGGACGCCGGGAGGCCGAGAAAATCGGGCGCTCCTGGGTTGCGGTCAGGACTGAAAGCGGGACAGACCACAGCGGGTTTCCACTCGGAAGCGGTTTGCTCCCCGTTCGGAGAGGTCTCGCTAGCGGCTTCAGGCTACCAATATCCACGGTGTCGGCGGCTTCTCCGGCCCGGTCGCTGGACAGGATATCCAATGCGGCGGAGGTCGCCGCGAGCGCTTCCGGCCCCGGCCCGGTCATCAGCGCTGCGCCGGAAAGCAGAGCCAAACCGAGAATTTTTCGCCACTTGACCATGTCAGTCCTGTTGCCAGCCGCCGACTACCGCCAGGGAAAGCCAGCGCCGATTGAAATTCAGCCTACCTGCAACGACCGCGTCCATCAACCTAATGCGAATCGGGGTTGAGCCGCCGTCCCGCCGTCGTTGCAAGAAGGCTTTTTGGGAACTTTCCGGGCCCGTTGGCCCGGAAATGTTGCCAAACTGGCACGCCTTCAGAAATAAGAAACTGCCCATCGCGGTCTCGCGACAAAACCCGCTGCCGTTCGTTGCATACGGCGGCTGGGCCGTGAGAATATGGCAAATGGCCTTTCGGACCCGGTTTTTCGGTTTTTTCAGACGCGGTTTGAAAAAAGGGCATGGAATCCGGTCAGCCGGGTCTCCCGCCGGCCACGAGCTACAGGCGTGCGTTGAATTCCACTTTCGATGCGACTTGAGAAGTCTCCATGGTCGATCCGAAAATTCGGTTGCCCGATACCGGACACAGATTGCGGTCAGCAACGCGGCAATCGCTTGCGGTATTGCTCGCAACCACGGCGCTGGGCGTCGTGTCGGCACATGCAGTTGATGGCACCTGGCTGGGAAATAATGCTGGCGATCCCACCGAGTGGATCGATCCGGCAAACTGGACGTCCAATCCGAATTTGCCGGATGGGACCGGTACCTTCACCAACAACGGCGCGTCAACGACGGTCGACGCAAACGGGCTCGTCAACATCGGTACCGTCAGTTTCACCGCGGCGGCGCCAGCCTACACGATCACGACCAATGATATTTTTCTCATCAACGGCACTGGCGTTACCAATAACGGCGCGGTCACGCAAACATTCAACGTCGCCTCTTCGCTGGTCTTTCAGAACAGCAGTTCGGCCAGCACTGGCCCCGGGGCGGTCACCTATAACAACAACGGCGCCATCTCGTTTACAGCTAGCAGCACGGCCGGCAGCGCTACCGTCAACAACAATGGCGACGTGGAATTCAACGACAACAGCACGGCAGGCACAGCGACGTTCAGCAACCAGGCCGTCATAAACTTCCAGGATTCGGCCTCGGCAAGTAGCGCCCATATCACCAATGCCGTCACTGGTACGCTGACCTTCAACAGCACGAGCACGGCCGGCACGGCGACCATCGGCAATAGCGGAGCGCTGCAATTCAACAATTCGAGTACGGCGGGCAGCGCTGCGATCACCACGACTTCGGGCGCAACCATCACCTTCAACGACACAAGCACGGCCAGCGCCGCGCACATCGACCTGGTTGCTGCCGCCTTGAGTTTTAGCAACTCGAGCACGGCCGGCAACGCAACCGTGACGATGTCGAACGTTTTGTTCCCGGGCGCGGTGGAGTTCCACGACACCAGTACCGCCGGGAACGGAAATTTTGCCATTATCGGTTCTTCGGGCGCTGGCCTTGGAACGCTTACTTTCTTCGACACCAGCACGGCCGGCAATGCGACCATCGCCAACAACCCCGGCATCGGCAGCGGCGGCTCAACCATTTTCGGAATACTCGGCGGCACCGATACCAGCAATGCCGGGACCGCCCATATCACCAACAACAATTTGGGCTCCACGAGCTTTCTCGCCAATACCTCGGCGGCGAACGCGACGATTACGAACAACTCCGGCGGCAATACCAATTTCCAGGATCAGAGCACGGCCGGCAGCGCCACCATCATCAACAACAATGGTGGGACAACGACTTTCGGAGTTCCTATTGTCGGCATCGATACCGCGACGGCCGGGAGTGCGAACATTACCAATAACAGCGGAGGCAGCACGGAATTCCTCGCTGCGACGACGGCCGGCAATGCGACGATCTTGAACAATAGCGGAGGCTTTCTTCAATTCGGCGACTCCGGGGGAGGAACAGGTACCGCCACCGCCGGCAACTCCACGATCACCAACAACGGCACGACGAGCTTCAATGCCAGCACCACCGCGGGCAGCTCCACCATCACGACCAACAGCGGCGGCAACGTTTTCTTCTTCGACACCTCTACCGGCGGCAGCGCGCGCTTCATCACCAACGCCGGCGGCAGCTTCGACATGTCGGGCCTGTCTTCGGCAGGCATGACCGCCGGTTCGATCGAGGGCGCCGGCAGCTACGTGCTCGGCGCCAAGAATCTAGCGGCCGGCAACAACAATCTTTCGACCATCGTAAGCGGCGTAATCTCCGGCATCGGCGGCTCGCTCACCAAAGTCGGCGCCGGTACGCTGACCTTGTCAGGCGTCAACACCTACACTGGCGCGACCACGGTGAATGCCGGCACGCTGATCGTCGACGGCTCGATCGCGGCGTCATCGCTGACAACAGTGAATGCCGGCGCCACGCTCGCCGGCATTGGTACGGTCGGCAGTACGGCGATCGCGGGCGGCACGCTGGCGCCCGGCAGCGCGGCCGGCAGTGCCTTCGGCCCGCTGGCCGTGCAGGGCAACCTGTCGTTCACGGCGGCTTCGACCTACATGATCCAGGTCTCGCCGGCCAATGCCGGCCGCACCAACGTTTCGGGCACCGCGACCTTGGGCGGCGCGACCGTGAACGCGGTCTTCCTGCCGGGCAGCTACGTCAACCGGCAATACACCATCGTCAACGCGACAGGCGGCGTCAGCGGCACCTTCAATCCGGCTGTCACCTCCAACATGGCGAATATTCAATCGACCCTGAGCTACGACGCCCACGATGCTTTCCTGAATATAGAGCTGAAGTTCGTTCCGCCGCCGGGAGGCACCCTCAGCGTCAACCAGCAGAACGTCGCCAATGCGGTGACCAACTTCTTCAACTCGACCGGCAGCATTCCCGCGGCGTTTGCCGGGCTCAATGCCGCGGGCCTGACGATCGCATCGGGTGAACTCGGCACCGGCGTCATCCAGTCTTCGATCAAGGCGGATGATTTGTTTCTCAATCTGCTGCTCGATCCGTCGGTAGCCGGGCGTGCCGGCGGCTTCGCGTCGGGCGGCGGTGCTTCACAATTCGCTGCCGACGATGAGGCCTCGGCCTATACCGCCAAGCGCAAGGCCTCGCCCAGCGAGCGCGATGCCTATGCGATGGCGACCAAAGCGCCGCTGCTGAGTGCCCAGCCGGTCAATCGCTGGAGCGTCTGGGGCGCGGCCTATGGCGGTTCTGAGAGCATCGGGGGAAATGCGGTGGTCGGATCGCAGGACACCACGGCGCGGGTCTGGGGCGTTGTCGCGGGCGCGGACTACAAGGTCTCGCCGGACACCCTGCTCGGCTTCGCGGTCGCGGGCGGCGGCACCAGCTTTACGCTGGCTAACGCGCTGGGCCAGGGTTCGTCAGACCTGTTCCAGGCCGGCGCATTCGGCCGGCACAATTTCGGCCCGGCCTATATCTCGGCCGCGCTGGCCTATGGATGGCACGACGTCACCACCAACCGCACCGTGGCGCTGGCCGGTTTCGACCAGCTGCAGGGGCGTTTCAAGGCCGAGACCTTCTCGGCCCGGTTCGAAGGCGGCTACCGCTTCGCGACGCCGATGATCGGCATCACGCCCTATGCAGCGGCGCAGGTGATCAGCTTTAACCTGCCGGCCTACGCCGAGCAGTCGCTGCTCGGCAGCGGCCTGTTCGCGCTGAACTACGCGGCACAGACCACGACCGCGACCCGCACCGAACTCGGCCTGCGCAGCGACAAATCATTTGCCATGCAGGATGCCGTGCTGACGCTGCGCGGCCGCGCCGCATGGGCGCACGACTACAATCCCGACCGCGCGGTTACGGCAATATTCCAGGCGCTGCCGGGCGCGAGCTTCGTGGTGAACGGGGCGCGCGGCGATCCGGATGGTGCCCTGGTCAGCGCTGGCGCCGAAATGAAGTGGCTGAACGGCTTCTCGCTCGCGGCGACCTTCGAGGGCGAATTCTCCGGCAATACCACGAGCTATTCCGGCAAGGGCGTCGCTCGTTACACCTGGTAATTGCAGCCGATGAAATTCGGCTGGCGGCGAAGCTTAAGGCTGCACCGCCTATTTGTTGCCCTGCCATTGCCCGGAAACGCCGAGAACGACCCTGATCCGCCCGGTCCCGCTTTCATTCACGGCGGTTGTCTGCGGCACCTGCACGTCTAGCTGATCGACGAACAGATAGGGCATGCCGGCCTCGAGATCGTAGAGCAGTTTCTGCAAGCTCGGCTGTTCCATTTCGCAACTGACAACCAGGCCGACGAAGCCATCTTTAGCCTGGGTGCCTGATACGTCGACCTGCGAGGACTGGATCGTGCCGCCGACATTGCCGACCGCCGCTGCGACGCGCTGCAGCAGCGTGGCGCCGGCGACGGTCACCGTCGGCCCCTCCAGAAACGGCGTGCCCGGATGCTCGGCCGCGAGCGGCGATGTCGATGCGCTTCGCCCCTTCCGCCCCTGCAGCTGATCCAGCAAGTCTGACGTTTGCGCAAGCGCGCGCTGATGATCAAGGATGTTCGCGACCGCCAGGCCGGCCGTCGCCAGCAGGCCGCCGGTTACCGCGACATAGAGCACGACCGCAATCAGCGGCGAATGCGTCAGCGTGCGCGTGATGGCATGGCCTGTTGTCATGGGTTCGCCGTGTTCTTCGGTTCGATCCGCGCCTCGATATGGAAGCGCTCGCCGGGATCGGAGGGGGAGCGCGTCGTCGGGGCATAGAACGTGGCGCGGGTAAAATGCTGGGATTGCTCGATCAGCGGGATCAGCGACGGCGCGTCACGGGTGATGCCGACGATCTGCAGCTTGCTGCCGGCCAGATGCAGTTCGGTCACATAAGTGTGGTCCGGCAGCACCTGGCTCAGCGCATCGAGCACGATCACGCTCGCCGGCGTCTCGTATTTGCGCCGCTCCAGCGCTGCGATAGGCGAGCGGTCGCTGCCGTCGCTGCCGGCGCGAATGGCAGCGCGCCGTTGTGAAATCTGCCGCGCGAGCTCGCTCTCCTGCGCGCCGAGATGATCCGCCATATAGGCTGCAACGATCACCGAGAGCAGCGCGGCCACAGCGACGACGCCGAGCGCGACCAGCAGTGCGCGGCTCAAACGCGCGGCGTCGAGGTGGCCGCGGGCCTTCTGCTCGAATACCTTGACGCGACCTGCGTTGCGCTCGGCCACATCGGTGCAGACCGCGACGGCGGCAGGATGGAAGTGAGACACCGCCTGCACATAAACCAACGCCACTTTGCGCGTGGTTGCCGCGATCACCGTGGTGATGCTCTCCGTGCCGCTCTCGACCGGAGCGCTGCAGCCGAACACCGCCTCGCTCGCGCTCCACGGCGTCAGGCGATCGATCTGCGCCCGTACGATGCCGTCGAGGAAATCCGCAGCGCGCGCCGGCAGTTCAAGCGGGCGAAACAGGAAACGTTTGGGTTGAAGAACGATCTCAACCCGGCTTCCCCTGAACACCGGTGCAAGATTGGGTGCGGACAGCGTCCCGTCAGCGAATGCAATATGCGCCGGGACATTCTCCGATTTGGCCGCCGTTTCGACCACGAAGTCGCCCTTGTCATCTTCAATCAGCCTGACCACGCGGGGCGACACCACGCGATCGAAGGCCGCGATGATCGCGGCAGCCACGCTGCTGGTCCATCCGTTGAGGATCGCGCCGATGGTTTGAAACAGCTTCATCTCAGAGAGGCCTTTTGCGGTGCCGCGCCGCCGTCGGAGGCGTTGCGCCACGACAATACACGATAAGGCTCGTCACCGCTTTCGAGAAGCAGGATCACGACTTCCGCCGCGCTCCGTCGCCCACCGCTCAACTCCACGCCGATCGTGATCCGATAGGCTTTGGAGCCCGCCAGTGTGGCCCCTTCGCCGCCGGTCATCGCCAGCAGGGAACGCGGATCCAGCGCCGGATCGTCGCGCTGTGCCAGCACCTCCTGCAAATTCTCCGGCGTCATTCCCGGCAGCGCCGCCACTACCTGCGGCGCAGCGTCGAGAACATTGACCGCGGCCAGATTGCTGAACACCGTTACGAACGGAAGCATCTTTTCGACGACCAGCGACGGAATCCCGCGCACCAGCCACAGTTCTTCGGCCTCCGGGAACGGGGCGTGACGCGGGATGTAGGCAGCCCCAGACGTGCGATAAAGGGAATTCTCGGGATCATCTTCGCCCGCCTCTGTTGCCGCGCGCCACGCCAGGATACGATCGGCATAGTCTGCCGCATTCGACGGATTGACGCCAAGACCGATCATAAGCCTGCTGATCAGGCCTTTTGGCGCGGCATTGAGATCGATGCGCGCGGCTTCGGACCGGAACGTCACGGACACCTTGCCCGCGCCTACCCTGGCATTGAAGGTCCCGCTGGTCGGGCGGAGAGCTTCGCTGACGTTCGTCAACTGATACGCCGCGAGTTCGACTGCCGCCGTCACCAGCGCGTCAGTCTGGACCCGGTCGGTGCTTCCGGCTACCACCACCGCGGTGTTGGTGACATAGGTCAGATAGATCAGCACCAGCGCCGACAGCGCCGCAAGTATCCAGAGCACGGCGACGACGATGAAACCCCGCGCGTTCTGCTGTTCACCGCTGGATCTGGAACCAAACTCCATGCCGTCAGGTGCTGCCCTCAGAGCTGCTCCTCCTTTTTTTGAGCGTCCGGCTTCAACCTCGCGGTCAGGCATGCCGACGCATTTTTTGCCCGCGCGCATTCGGCCGGTGCCGTAATGTGAACAATAGCGGCGCTGGAGACCGCAAGCACCCGCCCGGTTGCGCTATCGCGCACCGCGATACGGACCATATCCGGAAGCTGCATCTGGCCGCGCCAGGTCGGCTGCCAGACCTGGTCCGGACCCGCATAGGAAAACGTCACGCGAAACGGCGAGCGGATCAGCACGACCTGATCGGCAAACCGGATTTGGGCGTCCGTTGGCATCGGCGTGAACCGCGCGCGCTCACGCACCATCGCAAGGCCCTGATTGTCGGCCTTCTCGACGAGCCTGACGATTTCAAGACCCGGATGCGCGTTAGGGCCGACGGCGGTCCGCACGAAAGTAACGGCCAATTCGGAACCCTCGAACAGCGGCGCCCTGGTATCGCCGTTGATCGGGATCATCTCCGCGACCGACAGGTCGGCTACGATGCGATCGAGGCCCATCGCAAGCCGCTCGGCGCGCTGGACGCGCGCCATGCCCCTGTTCCAGTTCGGCAGCCACTGCGACGTCACCGTCGCCAATGCGGCGAGGATCACCGTCATCAGCAACGTCGCCATCAAGACTTCAATTAGCGTGAAGCCCGCTTCATCGGCCAACGCGCGGCGCGGGGTCACGCTCATTCGGCGGCCTTTGGCACAAGCCGCACTGTGGTCATTTGTATGGCTGGACCGCCGGGCGCCTGCAGCCGCATGTTGACGGCGAGCGGAACGAAGCGCTGGGTTTGCGGCGCTTCGCCCGTCACCGCGGCATTCAGCGGGGAGACATCGATGCGCCAGCGATGGCCGGCCAGTTCACCGGACTGGCGGCCGGGCTTCAGCAGATTGCGCGCCGGCAACGCCGCGAGCAACGTCTCGGCGGCTCCGGTCAGGGCGAGGCGCTGGTCGATCGAGCGTGTGCCCTTCACGGTGGTGGCGATCACCGCACCGATCGACGACAGCACGGCGGCGACGATCGCCAGCGCCACCAGCGCTTCGATCAGGGTAAACCCGGCGGTGCCGTCAGAGCAGCTTTTGCGGGACAATGTCGACGCCTCCGGTCAGCCAGTTGACGCGAACCTCATATCCCATCCCCGGGCGCACCAGCGCGATAACGCCGCCACACGACATTCCCGACGGAAAGAAGTCGATCGACCTGCCGACGTCTCGATCCGCACACCGCGCTGCCAGCATCGCGTCCACTGTGACATCGTTGGGCAAACGCAGGATGCGGCCGGTCACGCCGGAGCGGATCGATCGCGCCGCGGCGTCGATCTGCGTCGTCACCTGTATCTGCCGACGCAGCGCCGCATTGCGATCTGCTTTCAACAAGGCCGCGGTCTCTACCGCATAACTCTCGAGCTTTGCGCGCGTAGTCGTTCGCGGAATCGCCGGCAGGATGATGGCCGCAAGCAAACCGATGATGGCAAGCACGCACAGGATCTCGATCAGCGCGAAACCCCGCTCGCCGCCGTCTTCAGCGCGTGCCGCTGGCAATGTCGGCTGCCGTTCCACTGCCGCCCTCTTGACCGTCGGACCCGAGAGAGATGATTTCGTAGGGCGCGCGCTCGCCCGGCGAATGATAGATATAGCTGTGTCCCCAGGGATCGTTGGGCACCACGCCGCCCCGGAGATAGGGCCCGTTCCATCCCGGCGCGTTGTTGCTGCGCGTCAATGCGGTAAGGCCTTCGTTGGTGTTGGGATAACGCCCGAGGTCAAGATAATAAAGATCGAGCGCGCTGGAAAAGCTTTCGATCTGGATTTTCGCGGCCTTGGCCTTGGATTCGCCGAGATAGCCGAGCACCCGCGGTCCCACCAGCGCCATGATCAACCCGATGATCGTAATCACCACGAGAATTTCGACCAGCGTGAAGCCGGCCTGCCGACGTCGCGACCGGCGCCGGCGTGTTGCGGAAGTCAGAACGGTTCGGCCCACCTCAGTCGTCTCCTCGAACTTCACTCGTTTGCGGGCTTTTACCCCCGCTAGCCGACAATCTGGCTCACGGACATCAGCGCCGTCATGACCGACACGATCAATCCACCGACGACGATGCTGATGACGATGATCGCCGCGGGTCCGGCAATTCCAACCACGCGATCGAGCGTACGTTGCAGCTTTGCCTCGTAGAATTCGGCGACACGGCCCGCCAGCATCGGCAGTTGCCCGGTTTCATCGCCCAGCCGCAGCATCCGCACCGCCATGGCCGGGAGTGCCTTTGTATCGGATAGCGCATCCGACAGTTTTGCGCCATGGCGGACGCGGTCGGCGGCGTCGATCCATACGGCGGATGGCCCCACCGATGACATCATGTCGACGAGAATCCGAAGCGTGGTCGTGAGATTTACGCCACTTCCCAGCAAAACCCCGAGATTCCGGCAAAACAGCGAGGTGCGGTGGAACATCATCACCTGCCGGATCGCCGGCAGCCGGGTCAGCGCGTTTGAGATGCCGCGGCGAACGCCCTGCTGGCGCAGCGAAAGCCAGCTTCCGGCAATGACGGCTGCGACCATCGCCAGCACCACGTCGGAATTGTTGCGAAGCAAGGTCGAAAAATTCAGAAAGGTGAGAATGATAGGATCGACCTTGGCGCCGAAATCCTGCAGCACGCTGGCGAATTGCGGCAGCACGAATGTGAGAAAGAACAACAGCACGCAGCCGGCTGCGCCGAGGACGAACAGCGGATAGCGAATAGCCTCTCCGAGCCGGCGTTTCAGCGTCTCGGTGCGGGTTCGTTCGTCGGCGAGCACTTCGAGCACCTGATCCAAAGACCCGGACGCCTCGCCGACGCGGATCAGCGCCACATACATCGCCGGAAACAACGCCTCGTGCAGCGACAGCGCCTCGGCGAAGCTTTCGCCGGCGACAACGTGCGACCTGATATCGGCGACCACCGGCCGCAGCCGGCCGAAATCGCGGTCGGCGGCGAGCAGCTCGAGGCCGTCATTGATCCGCGCGCCGGCGCGCAGCAATAGCGCGAGATCGCGCGTGAAGATCGTGACGTCTTCGGCCTTGGGCTTATTGAAGATGCTGAAGACGCCGCGCGCCGAACCGCCACCTTCCTCGAGCGTAACGTTGTCGACCAGCACGAGACCGAGGCGCTCGATCCGCTGCGCGACATCGCCCGGTGCCGCCGCCGCGACCGCACCGGAGACCAGTTCGCCATTGCTGTTGAGTGCGCGATAACGATAATTCGGCATCGGATCACCGAATTGTCGTGACGCGGAAAACCTCGGGCACGGTGGTCAACCCGGCGCGGCATTTTGCGACGGCATCCGCCAGCATCGTGGTCATGCCGCCACGCATCGCGGCGCTATCGATGGTATGCGAATCCGTCTGCGGTCCGATCAACTTCCTGACATCATCGGACATTTCGAGGATCTCGAACACGCCGTTGCGGCCGCGATAGCCGGTGCCGCCGCAGCGCTCGCAGCCACCGGCTTCATGAATCACTTCGCCGGCCTTGAAACCGATCACGGCGAAGCGCGGATCCTTTTCGATGTCGGCGGCCGTCAATCTGTGCGGCACCTTGCAGCGATCACACAGCACCCGCACCAGGCGTTGGGCGACCACGGCGCGAAGCGTCGATTTCAAAAGAAAGCCTTCGATGCCGAGATCGATCAGCCGCGGCACCGCCGCCGCCGCGGTCTCGGTATGCAGCGTCGTCAACACAAGATGGCCGGTCAACGCCGCATGAATAGCGATGTGCGCGGTCTCGGCGTCGCGGATTTCGCCGACCATGATCACGTCGGGGTCCTGGCGAACGAAGGCGCGCATCGCTGATGCAAAGGTGAGACCGATCGAGGGTTTGACCTGCGACTGGTTGATGCCGGGAATTTCGTATTCGACGGGGTCTTCGACCGTGAGAATCTTCCGGGTCGGCTCGTTCAGAATCGACAGCATGGTCGCAAGCGTCGTGGTCTTGCCGCTGCCGGTCGGTCCGGTCACCACGATCATGCCGTGCGGCAAGGCGAGCAGACGGGTCATGATCGCTTCGTCACGGCCCGATAGGCCAAGCTTTCCCATCTCGAGCAGGCCGCGGTCGCGCGGCAGCAAACGAATGACGGCGCTCTCACTGTGTTGCGTGGGCATGGTGGCGACGCGGACATCGAGTTCGGAACGGCTGACGCGGACCCGCGCCGCGCCGTCCTGCGGCAGCCGCCGTTCGGCAATGTTGAGACCGGCCAGGATTTTCACCCGCGAGATCAGGGCCTGCGGCGGGATGCCCGCCGGAGCCGACATCGTGCGCAACAGGCCGTCGACGCGCATGCGCACCACGAGGCCGGTCCGAAATGGTTCGATGTGAATGTCGCTGGCGCGAAGCTCGACCGCGCGCTCGAGCAGGTCGTTGAGCGCGCGCACCACCGGCGCGCCGCTGGCGAGATCGCGCAGGCTCTCGATATCGTCGTCGGATTGCTGGGTCGATCCCTTCGCGCCCTCCTCCGCGCTTGCGCCGTCCGCATCGTCGCGCTGGTCGAGCAACGTCGTAATGTCCTCGAACGACGCCACCGCGACCTCGACCGGCGCACCGAATACGATTTCCGCGGCACGAATGGCCGCGGTATCCGATGGGTCGGCGACCGCCAGTCGATAACTTCCGCTCGGCGCGCGGACCGGGAAGATTGTGGATTCACGGAGAAAGCGGCGGGAAAATCCGTCGAGACAAGGTGTACTGGCGAGGAGTTGCGGCAGGCTGAGCCTGACGACGCCCCAATAGTCAGAAACTTCGTCGGCAAATTCGGCAGCGGACAGATCGGTGGCTTCCCACAGTTCGCGAAGCGGCCGGGCCAGGGTGGAATTGGCAGGATTTTCGACGCGAGCGCGCGCCTTCGGCGGCAAAGAATATTTTTCGAGGAGATGCTGCCGGAAGGTCTCTGCGGAAAGGTCTCGCATCGAATTCACAACGCTAACCTTGTTACTGGAAAGCAACAGCTCTCGCGTGTGACGGAAGGCCTTTGCTCTTGACTTATTTACTAGCAAAAACATAATCGTGAAGCAAATTTTTGAAGCGTCCGGACCATGGGGGGTCGGGCGTGTTTTCCCAGTTCATCGCAGCGTCGGTAGGCGTAATTTGTTCAAAGTGGTCCATCCGCTTTCGCGCCTGCGTTCAGGGTTGACTGGAACCCTCGTTCTATTTTTGTCCCCTTTCCTGTTGACCGCCTGCATTCTGACGGCCGATCAATCGATCGAAGGCAACCCCAAAGATCCCCGCGCCCAGGATATCGTCGACAAGATCCGCTCGCTGGATTTGCTGCCGCGCCAGGCCGGCGATGTCGGGAACTCCGGGCTCAAGCAGCAGAATTCCTCACGGCCCGCGATCTATCTCAGCGATGGCACGACGCCTCCAGGCGCCGCCCTGATCGAACGAGAGGATACCGGTTCGGGCAGCGGCTACGATCTCAATTTCGAAAATGCACCCGTTGCCACGGTGGCAAAGGTCATCCTTGGTGACGTACTTGGCGTCGGCTACACCATCGATCCCCGCGTGCAGGGCACGGTGACGCTGGCATCGGTTCGCCCGGTTCCGAAGGCCGACGCGCTCTATGTACTGGAAAACGCGCTGCGGATGTCCGGCGTGGCGCTGGTGCGCGACCGCAGCGGATACCGTCTGCTGCCATCAAACGAAGCCGGCCCCGGCGGCATCGACAGGACAGCGTCCGCCGAAGCCGGTCAGGGGATCAGCATCGTGCCGCTGCGTTACGTGTCGGCGCAGACCGTCTTCAAGCTGCTGGATGCGTTCGGCGTCAAGGCCACCACGCTGCGTCCCGATACGGGACGCAATACCCTGATCATCACCGGCAGCGGCTCCGACCGGGGCGCGGCGATCGATACCATTTTAAGCTTCGACGCCGACTGGATGCGCGGGCAATCGGTAGGCATCTTCCCGGTGCGAAACAGCTCGCCCGAACCGGTGATCTCCGAGATCGAGAGGATCATGGATTCCGGCGAGGGAGGCCTCAGCCAGAACGTGATCAAGTTCCAGCCGATCGGCCGGCTCAATTCCATCCTCGTGGTCAGCCAGAAGCCCGAATATCTCAAGCGCGCCGGCACCTGGATCGCGCGGCTCGACAAATCCGATACCGAGGGCGTCAATCTGAAGGCCTATCCGCTGCGCTACGGCAACTCGAAGCAGGTCACGGCGCTGCTCAAGGAGATGCTGACCGGCCACGGTGGCGGCGGCGGCGGCCTTGACAGTGCCTCGAGCCAGATTTCACCCGGCGCAGGTATTTCGATGTCCTCGTCGGGAACCAACCCTGTGGCCGCATTGAGCGCAATGCCGACCGCTGCTTCGGGTGCCGCCGTTCCCGTAGCCAACGTCGCTCCGCCACTCAATGTGCGCGCGGCCCCGGGCGCCGGCACGGCTGCGGGTGGACAGGATAACTCGCCCGGCGGCCTGTTGGATTCGGGCGCCAGGCCAGCCGGCCCCGGCATTCTGCCGAATGTCCGGATCACTGCGGACGTCACCAACAACGCCGTGCTGGTCTACGCCAATCAGGAATCGCAGCGCATCGTCGAACAGACCATCCGCCAGATCGACCGGCCACAGCGCCAGATCGCGATTGAGGCGACGATCGCCGAAGTCACCTTGAACGATCAACTGAACTACGGCGTGCAGTACTTCCTGGCCAGCAAGCAAGGCTCGCTCTCCCAGACGATCAACGGCGTCACTCCCAGTACCACAGCGATCGAGCCTGCCAGCAACGCCGTCAACGCCGCCGCCGGCGCGTTGCTTGGGCGCGCGCTTCCCGGTTTCAATCTCCTGGTCGGAGCGGAGAATTCACCGCGCGTTATTCTCGACGCGCTGCATAACGTCACCAACGTCAAGGTTCTGTCCAATCCGTCGCTGGTCGTGCTCGACAACCAGCCGGCGACCTTGCAGGTCGGCGATCAGGTGCCGTTCTCGACCGGCACCGCGACCGTGCTGACGGCGAACAACACCGTGGTCAACACCATCGACTACAAGAATACCGGCATCATTCTTCGTGTGTTGCCGCGCGCCAATGCCAACGGCAACGTCGTGCTGGACATCGAGCAGGAAATCAGCAGCGTGGCCGCGGGAAGCGCGGGATCGCTGACGCCGACGATCTCTCAACGGCGCGTCAAAAGCTCGATCGCGGTGGCGAGCGGCCAGACCGTGCTGCTGGCCGGCCTGATCAGCGAGACCGAGAACAGGCAGCGGCAGGGTATCCCGATTGCTGGATTCGATTCCCGGCGTCGGCGATGCCTTCTCGCATCAGACCAACGCGCGCGCGCGAACTGAACTGATCCTGTTCATTCGCCCCACGGTGATCAAGGATGCCGTCGATGCGCATGTTATCGCCGAGGAAATGCGCACGAAGATGAACAGCCAGCTGGTCGGCACCAGCAACCGCGTGATCGTTGTCGATCCTCCGAAGGCCACGCGCTAGCGCGTATTCCGCAAAAATGGGTACCGGTTTTGCGAACAGAATACGCGCAAGATATTGGTTCGGAGCATTTTCTCGGGGCTGACTGGTTTCCAGTTGGCCGGAAAATGCTCTGGCCGTGATCGACGGACCGGTCCGGCAGGTCGTTCTCAGCTTCGCGCTCCTCGCGGCGGTGGGTTGCAGTCTTGCCGCCGCGCCCGGACCTGACGGGCTGCTCGGCGGTTTCCTCGCCGCCCTGATGCTCGCAATCGCCATCATCGACTCCCGCCGCTACATCATTCCAAACGAATTGACCGGCGCGGCCATGGCGCTGGCGTTATTCCGCGCCGGGGCGATAGGGCCGGAAGCCGATTTGCGCGCCGTGATGTGGGCGGCCTTGAGGGCCGCTTGCGATCGCCGTGCCACTCCTGGCGCTGATGTTCGGCTACCGGCGCTGGCGCGGCCGCGACGGGCTCGGCCTCGGCGATATCAAGCTTGCCGCCGTCGCCGGCGCGTGGCTCGGTTTCGCCACCATCTTTGCGGTGATCGAATTTGCCGCGCTGTCGGCGCTCGGCGCATACGTCGCGAGCGGATATCTGCGGAAGCGTCAGCTCAAAGCGACCGCGTTCCTCCCCTTTGGGCTGTTCCTGGCGCCGGCGATCTGGATCGGCTGGCTGGTCGAGGCGCTATTGATTTAGCGCCTTTTCGGTTCTGATTGAATCAGAACCGAGGTTTATTCTTTGTTTGATGCGTTTTCTTCACGCGAACCGGTATCCACTTCGCTCGAAAACGCTACTAGCGCTCGCGCGACGGCGCCCATTCCAGCGCCCGCAGCCGCGCCCGTGCGATCTCACCGCGCGTCATCTTGCTGGTGACGGCATCGCGAATACGCACGCGCGCTTCCCGGGCGCGCCGGGGCGCCGCCGCGGTCGAAAGATTGAGCCATTTGCTGGCTTCGACGATATCCCGCGGCACGCCTTGTCCCCTGTCATAAAGCAGACCAAGGGAATATTGCGCGCGACCGTCGCCCTGCTGCGCGGCGCGGCGGTACCACATCGCCGCTTCGGTATAATTCTGCGGGACGCCGCGTCCGGTTTCAAACATGAAACCGAGATAGGATTGCGCCGCGGGAACGCCCTGCTCGGCCAGAGCAATGAATACCCGGGAGGCCGATACGTAGTCCTGGCGGTTGAAGGCCGAAACGCCCTGCCGGAAAGATTGGGCTTCGGCAAGATCACCGTTCGAAAACAGCAGCACCGCAACTCCGGCGACGATAATCGTCCGGATCCAACCGTAAGACAAAAACCGGCGCCGGGACACTATTGCCGACTCTCTATCGATGTAACCGCTAAGGGCGCGTCGCTCATCGCCAATCCCGTCCGCTTTCTCAGAAACAGTAGTATACTAATCCGGCACTCAAGCAAAAACCACCTCCTTACTTCGATCAAGATGCGAATCCGCTGGTTCCTGACTCTTGACGATCACGATTGTCGGAGTGATAGCAGCCATTACGGAATTCGAAGACGTTAGAGGGTTGGATGACAAATTATCGCGCTGATTACCTGACCCATGAAGCCCTATCCAGCATGCCCTTCAAATCACTAGGGCATGACGTGATGATCCACGAACGTGTGACACTCGTCGGCATTGAAAATATCTCGATTGGTTCGCACGTGCGAATTGATCCAGATGTCATCCTGCTTGCAACCGGGCCGCTGACGATCGGATGCTACACGCATATCGCCCCCGGCGTATTTATTGCTGCCAAGGCCGGTTTCGAAATGAAGAACTTTGCAAATATCGCGCATGGCGCGCGCATCTACACAGTCAATGATGACTATTCCGGTGAGTATTTAATGGGGCCGACCATCCCGGCGGATCTCCTTAGCTTAAGTCCCGGGGCTGTGTTCATGGAAGAGCACGCGAACATCGGTGCCGGCGCGATCGTTCTACCTGGAGTGACACTGGCCGAGGGATCAGTGCTGGGCGCACTGAGCTTGATCGGAAGATCGACCGAACCGTGGACCATGTATGGCGGGGTACCGGCAAAGCCCATCAAGCAGCGGCGACGCGACGTGATCGGGAAAGGCCAGGAGCTGTTGAAATCGGGCAGATTTACGCAAAAAAGCACTCGATAGCCAAGGTGCGCGCAGGCCCCGATGGGGCCTGCGCGATATCCTCGCTTACTTGAAGGCAAGAGTTGAACTGAAGGCACCACTGCCCGTCACGAGGTTGCTCGGTCCGACCGAAATAGCCTGCCCACTATTCAGCAAGCTAATCCCCGCCGGGCTATCGTTGAGTACACTGGTCTGGACGCCGACGATGTTGCTGGCGCCATTCGCCTGCACCGCGAAGCTCGTATTGGACAGTGATCTGGCTGTTCGTGATGGACCCGACATTTGAGTGCCGTTCACGTTAACACCGCCGACATTGGAGAAGATGTAGGAGTTAGAGATGAAGGCGTGCCCGCCGCTGGTGCTGCTCGCCACATTGACGCCGTTCTGCGTGAAGTGATGAATGTTGCACCGAATGATGTGAAGCTTGGCGCCGGAAATAAAGCTCACACCATTGAGGCCGGTTCCCAGCCCTTCGATGTCGAGTCCTTCGAGCACGACCGTGTCCGAGGGCCCGGCAGCGACGACGATGCCGTTCGTCCCGGACACCAGAACGCCGGCTTCAATGTGATCCGATCGGATCGTGATCGACTTCGTGATCGTGACGGCGCCGAAGCCGCCGGGATCGAGAACATTGATCTCGCCGGCCGGAGCGGTTTTCGAGATCGCGCCAGCGAACGTCTTGCATGGCGCCGTGCGGCTGCACGGATTGGCGTCGTCGCCGACGCCGGAAACCCACGTCCGGGTTGCCTGGGCATAAGCCGAGGTCGTGTGCAGGGAAAGGACGAGCATTAGCCCGAAAAGGATGAGTGGTAAGCCAATTTTTCTCATGGTGAGGCCCTCAAAGAGTTGGAAGCTATTTTTACAATGCCGTAATTGGCACGGGACGATGAGAAGGTAGTGAAACTGATACGCGATTACGCCAGGTAGTACTGCGCTGCTATAAAATACGCAGGGTAGTGTAGCGGCACGACGCGCACATGACGCCGTGGCGTTTGCCATTTCGTCGGGCAGGGAAATATTTATTTAAATGAAGAAGCCCGCATCCCTCCCCATTCGTTAGTCGCACGTTTGAGCCGCCGGTTCAATCACGCCGGAAAAATTCTACTTGAGATTGTCACCGTTGTTGACCGAATCTGCGCAAGGGTAACTGGAACGCAACCGGAAATGGAAGCGGCACTCGGATTTCCGCGGGTGCATGGAGCTTGTTTTCAGGGATCGCGCGATATCGTACAACCTTGGTTTATCCCGGAGTCCCCTGAATGCCCTTCCCGCGCACGTTGCAAGCCTCGTCCGCTTCACCGTGCTCGATCTTGCCCATGTTCGCTCCGGGCCGACGGGTGCGGCAGCTTGCCGCACCCCGGCATCGCGCAAGCCGGGCCGAATGCCAAGAACCGTCACATCCGTCTGGTCGGCCAGCCGGTGACCCTGTCGCGAACGCCGAGCAAAAATGGCGGCGCGGCCGCCGGAATTCGGGTGCTTGCCGAGTTCGGATTTGCCGCGGACGAGGTCGGAGCGCTGAGGCGGGACAAGGTGGTCTGAGGGTCACGCCTTCGCCGGTCGCCACAGCCGCCCCACGCTGCCGAACGCCTTATCGATCAGCGGCCAGAACAGCAGCACGATCGCCAGTGTCGTGATCGAGCCGACCAGACCGTTCGACCAGAACACCTTCATGTCGCCGCCGGAGCCGATCATCGACAGCCGGAACGCGTCCTCGGCGCGGCTGCCAAGCACCAGCGCCAGGGTGAACGGCGCCAAGCGGGATGCTGACCTTCTTGAAGACATATCCGACCACGCCGAATCCCAGCATCAGCCAGATGTCGAACATCGCATTCTGGATCGCATAAGCGCCGATCGCGCAGGACACCACGATCATCGGCGCTACGGCGGCGAACGGCACCCGCAGGATCGAGGCAAAAATCGGCACCGTCGTCAGCACCAGCACGAGGCCAACGACATTGCCGAGATACATCGAAGCGATCAGACCCCACACGAAATCCTTGTGCTCGACGAACAGCAGCGGGCCGGGGTTAAGGCCCCATACCATCAGCCCGCCGAGCAGGATCGCCGCGGTGCCGGAGCCGGGAATGCCCAGCGCCAGCATCGGCAATAGCGCCGCCGTGCCGGAAGCATGCGCCGCGGTTTCCGGCGCAAACACCCCCTCGATGCGGCCCTTGCCGAAACTATCCGGATCCTTGGAAAAGCGCTTGGCGAGATTGTAGCCCATGAACGAAGCGGCGATCGCGCCGCCCGGCGTGATGCCGAGCCAGCAACCGATGAACGACGAGCGCAGCAGCGTCACCCAGTATTTTGGCAAATCCCTCCATACTTTCAGCACCACGCGCAGGCTGATGCTGGCGGCATGGCCGCGCAGCGCCAGACGCTCTTCCATGGTGAGCAGGATTTCGCTGATGCCAAACAGGCCGATCACCGCGACCAGAAAGTTGATGCCGCGCAACAGGTCGGTGGAGCCGAAGGTCATGCGCAGCTGGCCCGACACGGTGTCCATGCCGACGCCGGCCAACAGCAGGCCGAGCGACATCGAAATGATGGTCTTGTGCTTGGCCTCGCGGCCGAGGCCGACAAAGGAGCAGAACGTCAAGAGATAGACCGCGAAGAATTCCGGCGGCCCGAATTTGAGCGCGAATGACGAGATCAGCGGCGCCAGGAAGGTGATCAGGAGCACCGCGACCAGCGAGCCGATGAACGAGGAGGTGAACGCCGCAGTCAGTGCTTCGGCTGCCCTGCCCTGCTGCGCCATCGGATAGCCGTCGAAAGTGGTCGCAACCGACCACGCTTCCCCCGGGATATTGAACAGGATGGAGGTGATGGCTCCGCCGAACAACGCGCCCCAATAGATGCACGACAGCATCACGATCGCGGACGTCGGGTCCATGGTGAAGGTCAGCGGCAGCAGGATCGCGACGCCGTTCGGGCCGCCGAGCCCCGGCAGCACGCCGACGAAAATGCCGAGCACCAGCCCGACCATCATCAGGGCAAGGGTTTTCCACGTCAGCAGGACGGCGAAGCCGTGCATCAATAGACCGAAAGCTTCCATCGAAGACCTATCCTGGGTTGCGCGTGCGCTAGTAGCCGAAGGCCGCTTCAAGCGGTCCCTTCGGCATGATGACGTCAAACGCGATATCGAAGGTCACGAACATGATCGCCGTGAAGAGAAAGGCGGTAAGCAACGATTTCCACAGCGCGATCTTCCCGACCATTCGCATGAAGGTGGCGATCAGCAGAAAGCTCGCGACATAAAGCCCAAGAAATTGCGTGGCCAGACAGAACAGCAGCGTCGGAACGAACACCGCCATGACGCGCCGGAGTTGCGCACGGGTGACGAAGGTTTCCGAGGCCTGCTTGCGCGCCAGGAAGGCGGTAACGAGACCATAGAGGCTGGCGCCGGCGAGGATCACCGACAGATAAAACGGGAAATAGCCGGCTTGCGGGCCGGTCGAATCCCATGCGATGCCGGTGCGCCAGTTGTCAAAACCGAGCGTCAGCGCCAATGCCAGCAGCAGCAGCGAAACCGTGACGTCGACGACCCGGGTATCGGTCACTGCCGGCGAGTCGGCCTCCGGCGCGGTCGGATCGTCGACGACAATTTCAATTTCGGATTCGGGCATGAACGTTTCTTGCCTGGGTTCGGCGATTATTTCGTTGAACGGTGCCAAAAATCACCGTCATCATCCGCGAGAGCGAATGATCCAGTATTCCGTGTCGCCAGCTGTGGTCGCGAAAGCCCGGAGTACTGGATGCCCCGCTTTCGCGGGGCATGACAGCATCATCTATTTCGCCACAAACCCCGCCTCGGTCATCAGCGACTTGTTGAGCGCATCGTCTTCCTCGAGGAATTTCAGCATGTCGTTACCGGTGAGGAAGATCGGCTTCAGCGCCTGCTTTTCCATGTAGTCCTTGTATTCAGGCGTTTGCGTCACCTTCTGGAACAAATCCACGTAGAACGCCTGCTGCTCCGGAGTGACCTTGCCGGGCAAGAACATGGCGCGGAGCATCAGATATTGGACGTCGAGGCCTTCCTCCTTGCAGGTCGGGATATCATTCCACGACTGCGTGTCGGTCACCTTGGTCTTGTAGGAGATCCGTTCCTTGTCGAACACGCAGAGCGCGCGGACCTGGCCGGCGCGCCAGACCTCGAGATTTTCGGATGGGTTGTTGACGTTGGATTCGGTGTGATTGCCTACCAGCTGCGTCGCGGCCTCGCCGCCGGACTTGTAGGGCAGATAGGAGAATTTCGCGCCGGTCCTCTGTTCCATGAACACCGTGAGTACGTGATCCTCGCGCTTCGATCCGGTGCCGCCCATCTTGAACGGCGAACTGGCTGATTTCGCGGCGGCAATGAATTCCTTGACGCTTTTGGGCCCGGCGGCATTATCCCACAACACAAACTGATCCAGCGCGACCACCGATACCGGCGTCAGCTCGCGCCAATTGAACGGAATTTTCGCCGACAACGGCAGCATATAGATCAGCGAATAGGCGATCAGCACCTTGTTGGGGTCGCCTTCGCTGGATTTCATGTACATCAGCGCTTCGGCGCCGGACGCTCCGCCCTTGAGCGACACCACCATCGGCTGCTTCATCAGATTGTTTTTCTGGATCGCGGCCTGCATCATCCGCGCCATCTGGTCGGAGGCGCCGCCGGCCCCGGCCGCGACCACGATTTCAACGGGCTTGGTCGGCTCCCAGGCGGCGGTCGCCGGCGCACTCGCCAGCACAGCCGCCAGCGCGGCTGCGGTTTTCACGGTATTTCGCACGTGTTTCTTCCCTATATTGCTTGTTCCGGCGCGGTGTTGGCCGGCAAGTTCTTGTTGGCCGCATAGTGCGGACTAATGAGCGTGAGTTCAAGCGGGTCTCGGCCGCGCCGCTTATGACTTTCGCATTAGATTGCAAGCCGTTAACGCGGCCCATTCTTGCCCCGCCGGTTCGGCGTCTGATTGAAGAGGCATCGATGCCGTATGGAAGGCCTGACGGAGAGCTGGCTGGTCCAGCCGCCGCGGCAAAATTCATCGGCCATCGGCGTTCTGCTGTTGGGAGATACTGAGCGTAGAAGCGGCGGCCACGCCCGCGAGAAACCGCAAGCCCGGATATAGACCGCCGGAGATGCGCGGGCTGTTGGTAAAGCCCGCGCCGCCAGCACAAAGCTCGGCCGCCAAAACCTCCTCAGACGATCAGCAGATCGTGCGGATTGAGCGTTACGCCAGCCTGAACCGTTGTTACCGCGATCGCCGAGGCCTGCGTTCCGTCCGCACTATAATACAGCGTCTGGTTTGCTGTATCGAAGTGGAATTCGGCCCCGAACCCCGAGAACTGATTATCGCCGGACGTTTCGAAGATCGGCGTCACGTCCATGCCGGCAGTCAGCCCGCCGCCGAAACCGCTGGCGGAGATCGCGATATGGTCCTGCTCGGTGGTGTTGTTGAAGTCGGTGATCGTGCCCGGGCCGTCGGTGGTGTGCAGGAACGCAAAGGTGTCGTTGCCGCTTCCGCCGGTCATGGCATGGCTGCCGGAATTGCCGATCAGGATATCATTGCCGGCCCCGCCATCGAGCGTTTCGCTGCCGTTGGTGGCGATCAGAATGTCATCGCCGCTGGTGCCGGTGAGGGCCGTGGCGTTCGTGGCGTTGTTGATGACGGTCGCGGTAGCCGCATTGCTGCTGACCGCGATCCCGTCGGATGAGTTGTAGGTGAAGGAACCGCCTGATGTCGCGTCGTCGGTGAAGAAAGCATCGCCAAAAAGAGTCGCGGTGCCGCCGGTGCTTGAGAGGATACTGTTGACGGAAAGGTGGTCCGTCGTATCCGGATCGGTATCGTTCGCAGCCAACGCCCATGTCGGAATATCGACCGTCCCGTTCGCGCCGGCGTCAGTGATGACATTTTCGCTCACGGCGGTCGGCGCGTCGTTGGAACCGTCAATAGCAATGGTGACCTGCTGCGGCGTGACGGCGCCATGGTCGTCAGCCACAAACACCGTATAGGTCTGGACCAGCGTCTGGCCCTGCGCGAGGAACTGAATGTCCGAATTATCGACCGAGAAGTGCCAGGCGACCGAGCCGCTCCCGCCCGATTCCGTCACCGGGTCAAGCGAGAACGTTCCGACGTAGCCGCTGTCCTGCGGCGTGAAGCTCGCGGTATGCGTATCGGCGGTTTCGATGTCCGAAAAGGCGATGCTTCCGCTTGTCGTCTCGGTCGCAGGACCCGGCGTGGGCGTAACCGAAATCTGGTCGACCAGCAAACCGATCCCGTCTCCGGAGAAATCGAAGAACAGTTGCGTCGTCGGATCCAGCGTATCGCCGACCACATCGAACGTGTATTGATGAAATCCGAGTGCGGCGTCGGTCTGATCAAGAATCTGCATGCCATCCCAGAACGCCGTGAACGAGGTGCTGTTGGCTTCGGGATCGCCGGCCAGGTAGAAACTCAGCGTGTAGTGCTGTCCGGCAGTCGTCGCGACGTCCTGCTCCAGGAAGCCGGAATTGGTCAGGTTCGCTGTGTAATTGCCGAATTGCCCGCCGAGGAAAAGATTTTCCACGGAGACATTTGCGAATGAGGACCAGCCGGTCAAATCGCCGGTCTCGAATCCACCGTTGACCGCGACCGTCGGCCCGGCATCTTCCGTTAGCGAACCGAACGTGCTGCCGCCTGTAATGATCGGCGCGTCGTCCGCGCCGCTGATATTAAGCGTCAGCGTAGTCGACACCGCACGATCAAGACTGTCGATCACCGTGAAATTGAATTGATCGCTGACATGATCGCCAACCTGGAGCGGATCGACATTGGCGTTCGCCTGGTAGAGATAGGTTCCGTCCGCAAACACCAGCAGATTGCCATAGGTGCCGGCGACAAATGCGCCGACATTGGAGGCTTGGCCATTGACGTCCGCGATGCTGGCCAAGACGCTCGCATCACCGGTGGTGTCCCCTCCGTCGGTGATCAGATTGCCGACGGCAATAAAATTGCCGGTGTCCGGATTGGCCGTGTCTGTCACCGACGCGACTACCGGATTCACGACCAACGGGTCTTGGGCTCCGGTCGCGGTAACCGTCACTTGCTGGGTCGAGCTTGTCGTCCCGTCTGACACGGTGACGTCATAGGTCACCGTCAACGTCTCGCCGGCGCCCAGAAAGTCGAGGTCTTTGTCCTGAATGCCGAAGGTCCAGTCGATACCGCCGCTTCCAGAACCGGTGGAATCATGCAGCGTGGTCGTCAACGCGGTCTGCAAGTCGGCCAGTGTAGCCGGCGGCACGAAAGACGGGTCGACGGACCAGACGGCGGAATCAAGCGCAACGCTAACCTGGTGCGTATCGCTGAGATCGACATCGGTGAAAGCCAGCGTTCCCGTCGGGACCGGGGTTGTTGTGTCGAGCGCCGTCGATCCGGTCATATCGGGCTGCTCGGCTACGGACGCCGACTCCGGTCCGCTGGTGATCGCGGGCGCGTCATTGGCGCCCGTCACCGTCACCGAAACCGTTTGCGTCGCGTTGGTCGAGGCATCGCTGACCTTGACGTTGTAATTGACCGTCAAGGTCTCGCCGGCGGCAAGAAAATCCAGATCCTGGTCGGGAATCCCGAAATTCCAGTCCACGCTGCCGGTGCCGGTACCCGTGGAATCATGCAAGGTGGTGGTAACCGCGGCCGCGAGATCCGCCTGGGTCGCCGCCGGGACGCTTCCACCGCCCGACCACGACGTCGAGTTAAGCGTCACCGCGACGGTGTGCGTATCCCCGGTGTCGGTATCGGTGAAGTTCAGCGTGCCGGCCGGCACAGTGGGCGTGGTGTCGATCGCCGCCGAGCCGGTGGTGTCCGCAAGCTCCGACACCGACGCCGATTCCGCGCCGCTGGTGATCACGACCGGGTGGTTGGTGCCGAGGATAGTCACCGTGACGTCCTGCACCGCCGTTCCACCTGCGGGATCGTTGACGGTGACATGATAGGTGAGCGTCAGCGTCTCGCCACCGCTGAGAAAGTTCGCCATGTTATTTGGCAACGCGAAGTTCCAGTCGACCTCGCCGAGCACGTGCCCGGTCGAATCCTCCATCGACGTCGCGAACGCCGCAAGCAGCGCAGCATCGGAAAGAGGGATCGAGCCGCCGCCCGAACGCACCGCCGTAACCGTGGTCGAGACCGTGTGGGTATCGGACAGATCGACGTCGGTGAAGAAGAGATCGCCATGCGCGGTGAGATCGCCGGCCGGCGAGACGTTCTGGTCCTCGGTGAGGTGTGCCGATTCCGGTCCGCTAAGATAGACCGGCTTGTCGTTGGTGCCGATTACCGTCACTACGACATTCTGGGTGGTGATGCCGCCGGCATTATCATTGAGCTGCACCGTGTAATTTATATCGAGGTGTTCGCCGGCCGCCAGATAATCGAAGGAAAGGTCGGGTGCGGAGAACGTCGTGTTGATAGTACCGGTGCTCGAGCCGGACGCCTTCACGACATTGTCGACGTGGTAGAACGACATCAATTCGGCGGTCCCGAGCGAGCCGGGCAGGATTCCACTGGTAACCCCTGACGCCGAGGCCGCAATCACAGTGGCGGTATGGCCTATGTTGATGAGATCGACATCGGTGAAATTGATCGCGATATGAGCCGTATCCGGCGTAAGCGACAAGGTTTGGTTGGCCTGCTCGGTCAGGGTAGTGACCGGCGTCATGTTGATTATCGGCGTGTCGTCGGTTCCCGTGATGGTCACCGTTCACGGTCTGTATGGCGGTACCGCCGTGATTGTCGGAAACCGTGATGTCGTAGGTCAGAACCAGCGTCTGGTTCTTGGCAAGAAAATCGAAATCGTCATCGGCGTCGCTGAACGACCATGCCAGCGTGCCGGACCCGTTACTGTCGCTCAGGATCTGAGACGTCATGGCTGTGCTGAAATCCGCCAGCGAGGTAGCCGGAATGATCGAGCCGCTCGACAACACAGCAGAAAACAGCGTAGCGGATGTCGTATGCGTATCGCTGTGGTCGCTGTCCTTGAAATTCATCGTGCCCGATAATTGGTGCAGCCCGGTCGAACCCGTGGTGTCGGCGAATTCGCTGAAGCTGTCATTTACGGACGAAGAGGTGAAAGTCGGCACATGATTGGTCATGAGAAACCCCTGCCTGCGTTTGCCACACAAGCGCCGCTGCGCTTAAGCCGCGGCGCGATTATTAATTTTGGCCAGTTCGTGAAACGCGCTCGGCCTGAGGAAGGGCGAGCGGTGATAAATGCCGGGCGATCGCGTTATCGAAATCGAATCTATAGTGGTAGTTTTTCAGTTTAATGACTTGCGGTTGCGACCCGATCGGTCACGACGAAGTTTGACCCTGTTCCTCACGATTTATCGGCAAAAAATATGAGACCGTACATCGCAACTACTGCGATCATATTCCTGAGGTCGTCGTCACGTCAACATGCACGTGCTGCGCCCAACGGCGCGCATAAAAATCCGCGCGATCAACGCGATCTTTCCGGAATCATTTGAAATAAATCTGTGCAATCGCGCCTGGCGATTTTATTTTCGCGGCGCTGGGACAGCACTACGGACGTGAAGTGAACAGGAGTTCCAACGTCGGAACCCTATTTGCCCTTCCAGTTCGGCGTGCGCTTGTTGAGGAAGGCATCCATCCCCTCGCGAAAATCCTCGCTCATATAGGCGCGAAGGATCAAATCCTCGCCCTCGTCGCGCGACAATGTCCGCCGGATACGCCGCACCGCCTCTTTCGTGACCTCAAGCGTGATCGGCGCATGGCCGGCAACCAGCTTTGCGGTTTCGCCGGCGCGGCGCTGCAGCGTCTCCACGTCAGGCACCACTTCGTTGAGCAAGCCGAGCGCGAGCGCTTCGGGAGCCTCGATCAGGCGGGCGGTAAAAATCAAATCCTTGGTCCGCGCCGGCCCGATCAGTGAAGTGAGCCGGCTGATGTTGGACATCGACAGGCAATTGCCGAGCGTGCGCGCGATGGGAAAGCCGATCCGCGTCGCGGCTGTGCCGATCCGGATGTCGCAACAGGCGGCGATCCCCGCCCCGCCGCCGGTGCAGGCCCCGGCAATCGCCGCGATGGTCGGCACCCTGACCTGTTCCAGCGCACCCAGCACGCGATCGATCCGCGCCTCATAGTCGAGCGCGTCCTGCGAGGTCTTGAAGGCGCGGAATTGCGAGATGTCGGTGCCGGACGCGAACGCCTTGTCGCCGGCGCCGGTGAGGATCATCGCCTTGATCGAGCGGTCGGCGTTCACGGTCTCGCAGATGACCGCCATGCGCTCGTACATCGCAAACGTCAGCGCATTGCGCGCTTGCGGACGGTTGAAGGTCAGTCGGGCGATGCCATTCTCAACATCATAAAGCAGGTCATCAGTGGCAGGTATCGGGGCGTTCATGGCACGCTCTTTCTGTTCTTGCACGCAGGAGGGCTTCCGAAACGCACTGATCTGCGCACGCTTGGGAAAGGTTTCAGATCGGCCTTAAGCGACGGCCGCCTTTGATTTCGACATCGGCACCGCGTCGCGTCCTTTCAGGACTTCCATGGCAGCCAGCACGCCGCCGCTGCGATGCGGCACCTTGGCGAGATCGAGACCCATCTCGACGCCCGACAGCGTGCCCATCAGCATCAAATCGTTGAAATGCCCGATATGGGCGATCCGGAACGCCTTGCCCTTGATCTTGTTCAGGCCGGTGCCCAGCGACATGTCGAAATTATCGAGCACGACCTTGCGGAAATGGTCGGCGTCATGACCTTCCGGCATCACCACCCCGGTCAGCGCAGGCGAATGCGCGTATGGATCCTGGCACTGGGTTTCCAGTCCCCACGCCTTCACCGCCGCGCGCGTCGCCGCGCTGAGGCGCTTGTGGCGCGCGAAGACATTGTCGAGCCCCTCCTCCTCGAGCATGGCAATCGCTTCTTTAAGTCCATAGAGAAGGTTGACCGCCGGGGTGTAGGGCCAGGTGCCCACCTTGTTGAAGGCAATGACTTCCTGCCAATCCCAATACGAGCGCATCGACGGATTGGCCTTCGCCACCGCCAGCGCCTTTTCCGACACCGCGTTGAAGCCGAGGCCCGGCGGCAGCATCAGCCCCTTTTGCGAGCCGCCGACTGACACGTCGATGCCCCAGGCGTCGTGCTCGTACTCCAGCGCAGCGAGCCCGGAAATGGTATCGACCATCAACAGCGCCGGATGTTTTGTCCGGTCCATGGCCTTGCGGACTTCGAGCGGAGGGGTGAAGCAGCCGGTCGATGTCTCGTTGTGCACGACCATCACGGCCTTGATCTGGTGCTGGCGATCGGCCGCAAGCCGCGCCTCGATCTGCTCCACATCGGCCCCGCGCCGCCAGTTGCCCGGCAGGAAATCGACGTCCAGCTTGAATTTCTCGGCAATGCCGAGCCACAGCACCGCAAATTGGCCGGTCTCGGCCATCAGCACCTTGTCGCCGGGCGACAGCGTATTCACGATCGCGGCTTCCCATGCCCCGGTCCCCGACGACGGATAGATCATCACCGGCTGCCTGGTGCGGAAAATGCGCTGCGAGGCCGCCATCACCGCAAAGCCAAGCTCGGCGAATTCAAGCACTGCGATGATCCATGCCGGGCATGTCCATGGCCCGGAGCACCCGGTCGGGTATGTTGGTCGGTCCTGGAATCTGGAGGAAATGCCTTCCAGTATGCACGGTCATGTGGCGTCCTTCCCGGGGGATTTTTGCGATCGCGGCGCCCGGATAACACTTTTTGGCAGCCTTGTCCCGTTGCCTGACAGGAGCCTTGGGGGTTACTCCGCGGCCCGCTATTGTTCCCGGATCGCCGCCACCGGCACCGCGACCGGCGGGCCGACCCGGGAGGTGCCGATGACCACCGTTGCTCAGCTCGATATCACCTTGAGATGCGCCGCCGCGTTGGACTGGGAGCGCTCCTCGAGCAACGTCATCGCCGCCGCCACGCCGCCGGCGCGATGCGGTACGCCGGCGAGCGACAATCCCATCTCGACCCCGGTCAGCGCGCCCAACAGCGTGAGTTCGTTGCACTCGCCGAGATGACCGATGCGAAACACCTTGCCGGCGAGCTTGGTCAGGCCAGAGCCGAGCGACATGTTGTAATTGTCGAGCACAGTTTTGCGGAATTGGTCGGCGTCGTGTCCGGGTGGCATCAGCACGGCCGTCAGAACCGGAGAATACTCCGAAGGCTCCAGACACAGCACTTCCAGGCCCCAATGCCGCACCGCCGCGCGGGTGGCAGCCGCAAGGCGCTGATGACGGGCGAATACCGCATCCAGCCCTTCCTCATGCAGCATCGCGATGGCTTCGCGAAGTCCGTAAAGCAGATTGGTGGCGGGCGTGTAGGGAAAGAAGCCGTTTGCATTGGGCTTGAGCATTTCCTCCCAGTCCCAATAAGACCGGGGCATCTTGTTGGTCTTGGCCGCGGCGCGGGCCTTCTCCGAGATCGCGTTGAAGCCGAGCCCCGGCGGCAGCATGAAGCCTTTTTGCGAACAGCTGACGGTGACGTCGACCTTCCACTCGTCGTGCCGGTAATCGACCGAGCCCAGCGAGGAGATCGTATCGACCAGCAGCAGCGCGGGATGGCCGACCTTGTCCATCGCGGCGCGGATGTCGCCGACGCGGCTGGTCACGCCGGTGGAAGTCTCGTTGTGCACCACCATGACCGCCTTGATGGCATGCGACGAATCCTGCGCCAGCCTCGCCTCGATCGCGGCGGGATCGGCGCCGTGGCGCCAGTCGCCGGGCATGAAGTCCACCTCGATGCCCCAGCGCGCCGCCATCTGCCGCCACAGCGTGGCGAAATGGCCGGTCTCGACCATCAAGACCTTGTCGCCCGGCGAGAGCGTGTTGACGATCGCGGCCTCCCAGGCGCCGGTGCCCGAGGACGGGAAAATGATGACCGGTCCGGCGGTCTTGAAGATTTTCTGGCTGCCTTCGAAAACCGCCTTTGCCAGTTCGGCAAATGCCGGACTGCGGTGGTCGATCACGGGCATGTCCATGGCCCGGAGCACGCGATCGGGGACGGGGCTCGGACCGGGAATCTGAAGGAAGTGGCGTCCCTGATGCTTGGTCATGATTTCCTCCGTTCCACGAGTGGCGGTTGTTGAGAATATATTGCATTCAATTTTTTCCGATACAATCAATTTATTGCGTTCATTTTTCGGTCGACATCCCCGGCCCTGCCCATTACTGTTCGCTCATGAAACCCGTGATTCCGACCGACCCGGCCTCCCTGCCGGTCCAAACCGGGGCCGTCGCCGATGCGGGCCGCGAGGAATCCTCGTTGCACGGCGAGATCCTCGCGCGATTGCGGGACCACATCGTGGAGGGCAACATCCCCGATGGCGGCCGTGTGCCGGAGCGTCAGCTGTGCGCCATGTTCGGGATTTCCCGCACGCCGCTGCGCGAGGCTTTGAAGGTTCTGGCATCGGAAGGGCTGGTCGATCTGCTGCCCAATCGAGGCGCGCGCGTCAGGCAATTGAGCGAGCACGAACTGGGCGAGCTCTTTGACGTGATGGGCGGCCTGGAGGGTCTTGCCGGACGTCTCGCCTGCGAAAACATCACCGATGAGGAAATCGCCGGAATCGAGCGGCTGCACTACGAAATGTACGGCTTCTACCTGCATCGCGACATGCACGGCTACTTCCAGATCAACCAGCTCATCCATCAGAAAATTGTCGAGGCGTCCCGCAACGCTGCATTGCTGGCGACGTATGCCAATTTCGCCGGCCGGATACGGCGCATCCGCTATTCCGCCAATTTTGCCCGCAAGCGCGAGCGCTGGGGCGAGGCGATGCGCGAGCATGAAATGATCCTGGACGCGCTGCGGCGGCGGGCGGGCAGCGAGCTCAGCGACATCCTGTTCCAACATCTGCGCAACAAGCGAACCGCCGCGATCGCGCATTTGAGCGAAGTGGACGCGGTTCTCCCCTCGCCCGTTCCGGCATGATCCGCTTCCACCCGCCGCAGTCCCAGCCCATTCTGTTTTGAATTCAAAAATTTAAAAAGCTCGAAAACAATTGCATTTCCTGTGCTTTCGAATTAGGGAGCGCAATCGCAAGCGTTTGTAGCGGCTGACTGGGGTCCCAGATGTCGAATTCAGGCTTCGCGGCGGCTTGAACAGCGGCTCCGGTCGAATACCACCGGCGACGTGTTTTTCGATGCCTTCAACCGCGGCCGCTATGCGACCGACGCCTCGTTCTACCAGGTCATGCCGCTGGGCGTCGTGGTCCCCAGAACCATCGACGAAGCGCTGCGGGCACTCGCCATCGCCCGCGACGACGGTCGGATCGTCACGCCGCGCGGCGGCGGGACGTCGCAATGCGGCCAGACCGTCAATGACGGCATCGTCATCGATCTTTCCAAACATCTGAACCGCGTCGTCTCGCTCGACGTCGAAAATCGTAGCTGCGTGGTCGAGCCGGGGATCGTGCTCGACGACCTCAACCGGCAGCTCAGGAAACATGGCCTGTGGTTTCCGGTCGATGTTTCCACCGCCTCGCGCGCCACCATCGGCGGCATGGCCGGCAACAATTCCTGCGGCGGCCGCTCGCTGCGCTACGGCACCATGCGCGACAACACGCGCTCGATGGACGCCGCGCTCGCCGACGGCACCCTGCTGCATTTCGGCGAGGTGCCGCGCGATCTCGCGCAGGTGAATTCGAGCGACAGCGGGCTTAACCTGTTTCGCGACATGCTTGATCTCGGCGAGCGCGAAGCCGCCGAGATCGCCGAAAAATTTCCAAAAGTGCAGCGCCGCGTCGGCGGCTACAATCTCGATGCGCTGGTGCCGCGCAATACTCCCAATAACTTGGCGCATCTGCTGGTGGGATCGGAGGGGACGCTTGCCTTCACCACCCAGGTCGAGCTCAAGCTGTGGCCGGTTATCCGCAACAAGGTGCTCGGCGTCTGCCACTTCGGCAGCTTCTACGAGGCGATGGCCGCCGCGCAGCATCTGGTGAAGCTTCGCCCGATCGCAGTCGAGCTGGTCGATCGCACCATGCTGGCGCTCGGCCGCGAGATCGCGATGTTCCAGTCGATCATCGCGACCGCGGTGCGCGGCGATCCCGATGCGGTGCTGATCGTCGAATTTGCCGAGGAGGATCAGGCCGAAAACGTCAGGCGATTGAAGCAGCTTGGCGAGCTGATGGCCGATCTCGGCTTTGGCTGGGACCATCCCAAACGCAAATGGGGCGGCGTGGTCGAGATCACGGAGCCAGGCTTGCAGACCGGGATCGCCGAGTTTCGCGCCGCCGGCCTCAACGTCATGATGTCGATGAAGCAGGAGGGCAAGCCGGTCTCGTTCGTCGAGGATTGCGCGGTGCCGCTGCCGCATCTGGCAGACTATACCGAGCGGCTCAACGGCATCTTCGCCAAACACGGCACCAGCGGCACCATGTATGCGCACGCCTCGGAAGGCTGCCTGCATGTGCGCCCGGTGCTGAACCTGAAGCTCGAAAAAGACGTCAAGGCGATGCGCGCCATCGCCGAAGAAACATTTGCGATGGTGCGCGAATACAAGGGGTCGCATTCCGGCGAGCACGGCGACGGCATCGTGCGCTCGGAATTTCACGAGGCGATGTTCGGCCCGCGCATCATCGGCGATTTCAGGGAGGTCAAGCACCGCTTCGATCCGGGCAACGTGCTCAATCCCGGCAAGATCGTCGACCCGCCCCGGATGGATGACCGCTCGCTGTTTCGCTATCCGCCGGACTACCGTGTCGGCGAATTGAAGACGGCGCTCGACTGGTCGGCATATCCCGGCGCCGGCGGCGGCTTTCAGGGCGCGGTCGAGATGTGCAACAACAATGGCGCCTGCCGCAAACTTGAAGGCGGCGTGATGTGCCCGTCCTATCGCACCACCCGCAACGAGAAGGACGTGACGCGCGGCCGGGCCAACACGCTGCGGCTGGCGATCTCCGGCCAATTGGGCCCGGACGCGCTCGCTTCTGACGAGATGATGGAGACCCTGAAACTCTGCGTGTCCTGCAAGGCCTGCCGCCACGAATGCCCTACCGGCGTCGACATGGCCAAGATGAAGATCGAAGTTCTGGCCGCGCGGGTAGCTAGCCACGGGCTTTCGCTGAGGGATCGGCTGGTGGGATTTCTGCCGCATTATGCAGCGCTGGCCGCGCGCCTCGCGCCGCTCGCCAATTGGCGCAACAACAGCCCTCTGTTACGAAAGCTGTTCGAAAAAGTGGCCGGCATCAGCGCGCAGCGCGCGTTGCCGGAATGGCGGCGCGATGTATTCAAGTCCGAGATCGAGGCAACAGGCGCCGCCGATGGCCGCGAGGTCGTGCTGTTCGCCGATACTTTCAACCGCACCTTTGAGCGCGAAAACCTCGACGCCGCGCTGCGCGTGCTGGTGCGAAGGTGGATACCGTGTCCACATTCCAAGGCCCGCGGATGGCGGCAGGCCGTTGTGCTGCGGGCGGACGTTTCTTTCGGCGGGGCTGGTTGATCACGCCCGCGCTGAACTCGATCGGCTGGTCGAGACCTACGCGCCGTTCGCGGCGCGCGGCGTGCCCATCATCGGCCTGGAGCCGAGCTGCCTGCTGACGCTTCGCGACGAGCTGCTGTCGCTGCGCTCCGACGCGACAGCGAAAAGCATCAGCGCGCATGCGCTGTTGTTCGAGGAATTTCTGGTTCGCGAGGCTGAAGCCGGCCGCCTGCGGCTGCCGCTTGGTCCCGTCGCCGGGAAGGCTTTGGTGCACGGCCACTGTCATCAAAAATCGTTCGGCGCGTTCAAATCGGTCGAGCAAGCCCTTCGGCTGGTTCCCGATCTGAACGTCGAGACCATCGAATCCAGTTGTTGCGGCATGGCCGGCGCCTTCGGCTACGGCGCCGACACCTATCAGGCCTCGATGGACATGGCCGAACTCTCGTTGCTGCCAGCCGTCAGGCGCGCGGATGCCGCAGACGCTGATCGTTGCCGACGGGACCTCGTGCCGGCATCAGATCAAGGACGGCGCCGGCCGCGGCGCCCTTCACGTCGCGCGCGTGCTGGCGATGAGCCTCGACAACGCGCGATCCAACCCAACTCCCTCCCCACTCGCAAAGGAATCCCTTCATGGCTGAGCTAACCCTCGACATCGCCCGCAAGATCCTCGATGTCGCCCTTGCCAAAGGCATCGAGAAGAAACTGAAGCCCCTTGTCGTTACCGTTCTCGACGTGCGCGGCTGCGTCAAAGCCTCGGCGGCGCAGGACGGCACCAGCCTGCTGCGCAGCGAGATTGCCCATGGCAAGGCTTACGGTGCTTTGGCATTGGGGATGGGGTCGCGGGCGCTGTTCCAGCGGGCGCAGGAGCAGGCCTATTTCATCGGCGCGGTGAATACGCTGGCGCAGGGCCGGATGGTGCCGGTGCCGGGCGGCGTGCTGATCCAGGACGGCGGCGTTCTGCTCGGCGCGGTCGGTGTCAGCGGCGACACCTCCGACAATGACGAGGTCTGCGCGATCGCGGGCATCGAGGCCGCGGGATTGAAGGCGAATGCGGGGTAGCTGATGAGCAGGCAGCATTTGCAGCGTCGTCCCGGCGAACGCGGGACCATACCATCGAGCCGCGTCTTCAGAAGGCATGTGCCATTCGATGTCTAATCCGAGAAGACACGGCGTATGGGTCCCGGCGTTCGCCGGGATGACGATCGTCGCTCACTTCCCCGGCCAGGACGGCTTGCGCTTTTCGCCGAACGCCTTGAGGCCTTCCTTGGCGTCCTCGGTCATCGCCAGAAGTGCGATCTGGCTTTCGGTGTAGGCGATGCTTTGATCGAACGACATCGACGCGATCGCGCGCATGGCGTATTTGCCGCGCCGGATCGCGGTCGGCGACTTGTCGACGATCCGGCCGATCAGCCAGTCCACCTTGGCGTCGAGCTCAGTTGAGGGCACCACATAGTTCAGAAGCCCGGCAGCTTGCGCGGTCCGCGCGTCGAACGGTTCGCCGGTCAGCGCCCACTCGTTGACCAGGCGCCGCGGCGCGATCGATTGCAACAGGCTCATCACCTGCATCGGGAACACGCCGACTTTCACCTCGGGCAATCCGAACATCACGTGATCGGCCGCCACCGCCATGTCGGTCATGCACAACAGACCCATGCCGCCGGCCATGCAGACGCCGCCGACCCGCGCGATCGAAGGCTTGGTGGCGTTCTGCGACAGCCGCAACAAATCCGCATAGTCGACATTCGGCTTGGCGAAATCGACGGCGAAGGCCGCACCCGTGTGCTGCAGATCGGCGCCGGCGCAAAACGCCTTGTCGCCAACCCCGGTCAGCACGATCACGCGCACGTCCTTATCGTCATGCGCGTCGCGATAGCCTCTGGCGATGCCGGCGACCACGTCGCCATTGATGGCGTTGCGCTTCTCCGGCCGGTTGATGGTGATCCAGAACGCCTGCCCGCGCTTTTCCAGTATCACGCTGTTGTTATCAGTCATTGTCCTGCTCGCCTTGTTCCGCTGTCGGCGGACATTAACGGCAGGATGGCGGCAGACTGCAAGGACGATTTAGGTCGTCGGGATCGCCGGTACCGCGGCTTTTTTCATCCAGACCTTGTTGTCGTGGAATGCGGCGCCGCCGATCGGCGCGATCGCCGTGGCACCCGTCAGCGTGTTGATGCCACGCCCTCCGATATGGGCCTTGTTTGGATGAATCGATTCCGCGATCAGCACGCCGCGGCGCAGGCCATCGAACAATTTTGCGGTCAGCGTGGTCTCGCCCCTGACATTGCCCAAGGTGACGGCGTCGCCGTCGGCGATGCCGAGGGGTGCGGCATCGGCCGGATGGATCATCACGGACGGCGCGCCTTCGCGCGCCTGCGACGACGGGGTTTCGTTGAAACTGGTATTGAGGAAGCTGCGCGACGGGCTGGTGGCCAGACGAAATGGATGCGCTTCGTCCGCCTGCTCGATGATGGTCCAGTGATCCGGCAGCGACGGCATCTTGTCCCAAGCGCCCATCAGCCCGGCATTGCCGATCGGAGGGTGCGCCCAATCCGCCTTGAAGTGGAATTTTCCGTCGGCGTGGGCGAAACCGTCGAGGTAGTGCGAGGTGCGGAAATCCGGCTGGAGATCGCGCCACAGATCGGCCTCCAGGGTATCGATGTCGCCATGGCCGCTCTTTTTGAGCGTGGCGTCGATCAACTCGCGCGGCGACATTTCAAATCCGGGATGCACCGCGTTGAGGCGGCGGCCAAGGCCCTGCAGCACCTCATGATTGGAGCGGCATTCGCCGGGCGGTTCGATCAGCTTGGCGCCGACCGAAATATGCTGATGGCCGCCACCGTAATAGAGATCGTCATGCTCCATGAACATCGTCGCGGGCAGCACGATATCCGCCATGGCAGCGGTCTCGGTCATGAACTGCTCATGCACCGCCATGAACAGGTCTTCGCGCGCAAATCCCTGGCGCACCAGCGTCTGCTCCGGCGCCACCGCCATCGGATTGGTGTTCTGGATCAGCATGGCCTTGACCGGACCGCCGCCCCTCAAGGCCTCGGCGTCGCCGGTCAGGATGCGCCCGATCTTGGACTGATCGAGCACCCGCGTGGTGTGGTCGATCGCGTCGTGACCTTCAATAAGGGATTCATTGAAACGCCAGAGCGCGTAATTATTGAAGAACGCGCCGCCGCCTTCGTACTGCCAGGCGCCGGTCACGGCCGGAATGCACAGCGCCGCGTGCATTTGCGCCGCGCCGTTGCGGCTGCGGGTGAAGCCGTAACCGAGGCGGAAGAACGAGCGTTTTGTCTCACCGACCAGACGGGCAAAGGCCTCGATCTCTTCCACCGGCACGCCGCAAATCGATGACGCCCATTCCGGCGTGCGGGTCGCAAGGTGCGCCTCGAGCTCACCGGGACAATCGGTGTAGCGTTCCATATACGCTCGATCGGCGTAGCCTTCGCGGAACAGCACGTGCATGACGCCACAGGCGAAGGCACCGTCGGTGCCGGGCCGCAGGATGATCTTGATGTCGGCCTGCTTCATGGTGTCGTTGTTGTAGATATCGACCGCCGCGATCTTGGCGCCGCGTTCTTTCCGGGCGCGCATCGCATGCGTCATCACGTTGACCTGGGTGTTCACCGGATTGGTGCCCCAGATCACGATCAGGTCGGAGACGCCCATCTCGCGCGGATCGACGCCGGCGATCTTGCCGGTGCCGATGGCAAATCCGACGCGGGCGACGTTGGCGCAGATCGTAGAGTAGAAGCGGGAATATTTCTTCACATGGGCAAGGCGGTTGATGCCGTCGCGCATCACGAGGCCCATGGTGCCGGCATAGTAATAGGGCCATACCGACTCGGCGCCGAACTCGCGCTCGGCCGCATCAAAGCGCGCCGCGATCTCGTCCAGCGCCTCATCCCATGAAATCCGCGCGAATTGACCGGATCCCTTCGGCCCGGTCCGGCGCAGCGGATGCATCAGCCGATCCGCATGATGAATGCGCTCGGCATAACGCGCGACCTTGGCGCAGACGACGCCTGCGGTATAGCTCTGCAGCTTGGAGCCGCGAACCCGGCCAATGGTGGAATTATCGATGACCTCGACATCGAGGGCACAGGCCGACGGACAATCGTGCGGACAGGTGGAATGCCGGATCTCGATTTTTGCCTGCTGGTTCATACCGCCATAGGTACCATCAAATGCCGGGGCAGCCGAGCGCATTTATCCGGCACTCCGCAGCAAAAACCGCGAGCGTGCCATGCATTATGCGCCGAGATAAGCCCCGCCATTGGCGTGGATGGCCTGTCCGTTGATGTAGCGCGCAGCCGGGCCGCACAGGAACCGCACGGCTGCGGCGACATCTTCCGGTTTGCCGCGCGCGCCGCTGATGGTCTGATGGGTCAGGTGATGCGCGGGCTCCGGTTTGTCCTTCGGGCGCGGCGTGCCGATCAGCCCGGGAACGACGCAATTCACGGTGATGCCGTCGGAGGCCAGGTCATACGCAAGTGCGCGGGTGAAGCCGACAATTCCCGCCTTCGCGGTCACCACATGCGCCCGGTTCTTCGCGCCGGTATGCGCGCTCAGGCCTCCAATGTTGACGATGGTCCCGGCACCGCTTTTCCGCAAAGCTGGAAGACAGGCCTTGGCGCAGTGAAACGCGCCATCGAGGGTGACGTCGAGGATTTCGCGCCACTCGGCGTAGTCCATCTCGGCGAAAGGTTTTTCCCGCCGCAGCGCCGCATTGTTGACGAGGATATCGATGCGGCCGAATTGCTTCACGGCCATATCCGCCATCGCCTGCACTGCGGCGGCATCGGCCACGTCGCCGATATGGACCAGCGCCTTGGCGCCGGAGGACTCGATCTCGCGCGCCACGGCGTCTGCCTCGGCACGATTGCTGCGCGCATTCACCACAACGGACGCACCGCCGTCCGCCAGCGCCAGCGCAATCGCGCGGCCGATATTGCGCCCTGCGCCGGTGACGATGGCGACCTTGCCGTTGAGTTCGTCGTTGCCGGCCATGCCCTACCCTCGGTCGTCATCGTCCGCGAAAGCGGACGATCCAGTAAACACCGACCTCCGCGATTTATCCGATAGCATTGCGACTACTGGATGCCCCGCTTTCGCGGGGCATGACGTTAGCAGTTATTTGCGTAACGACGATAGATCGATCTTCCCATCATACAATCCCGCCAGCAGCGTCAGCGTCGCATCGCTCTGCGTCCCGGTCCAGCCGCCATGCTCCGCGTTGAGCGCGAATTTGTCGGTCACGTCCTGGCGCGTCAGCGGCTCCTGCGCGCCGCCGCGCAAGTAGGGTTGCCGCTCCTCGATCACGCTGCCGTCCTTCAGGGTCGCGCGGATATGGCCGGTGTAGTTGTTCGGATAGGGATTTTGAGGATCGATCACGAATTTCACTTTTGCCGCAAGCGCGAGCACCCGCGCGTCCTGGATCGCGGCTTCCGTGAATGCGCCGAGCCCGACCCCGCCATGGACGAAGCCGGTCGCCAGCAGATACGGCGTGGCGAACTTGGCGGAATAGCCGTTGCGCGGTCGCTGCTTGTCGGCCAGCGGCTCCCACAGCCGGTGCACCGTCCCCTCCGCCACCTCGCACACGATCTCGCCGATGTCCTCGGGCCTGACGCCGCGCGCGGCCAGTCGCCTGGCGCAATCGATGTAGGGCTGCGCCATCGTCCCGCAGGGATAAGGCTTGAACGCCAGCGTGTCCGTCACCCAGCGGGTGCCGAAATCGCCGGTCAGCGCGTCGTAATCGCCTTCGGTCGTGTGCGCAAAGCCGTGGAACAGCCCATGCACGCCCTCGAACACCGTACGCGGACCGACAAATCCCTGCCGCGCCAGCAAAGCCGCCCGAATGCCGGATTGAGCCGCCCAGCCCGCATGCAGCCGCTTGGTCCAGGCGCCTTCGGCCAGATATTCGATGATGCCGCCCGCCATGCTGCCGGCGATGCCGAGCGCGTCCACGATCTGCCTGGCATTGAGGCCAAGCGCGGCGCCGACGCCTGCCGCCGCACCCATCGCGCCGAAAATCGCGGTCGGGTGAAAGCCGGCCTTGTGAACGGCCTTCGGCACCACGAGGCTCAACCGGCACAGAACCTCGGTGCCGACGGCGATGCCGATCAGCGCCATGCGGCCGTCGGGATTGTGCCTCTCGCAGGCTGCGAGAACCGCTGGCACGATCACCGCGCCGGCATGCACCGGACCGCCCTCGAAGGTATCGTCGAAATCCTCGCCATGCGCCGCGGTGCCGTTGACGAAGGCAGCCCCTGAGGCGTTCAGGGTGCGTCTGTGGCCGATCGCCGTGCACGGACCGTCATCGTCCCAGCCCGCAAGCGCGCTTTTGACATAATCCTCGTTGCGCGCGGTGACGCACAGGCCGACCACATCGATCAGCAAATCCTCGCATTTGCGCGTGGTCGCCGCCGGAAGTGTGCCCGCCTTCAGCGCAACGATTTTATCGGCAAGCGTTTCGGCGACGGAGGTTTTTGGCAATTCGGATGTCATTGTCGCTCGATTGCCGGCGGATCAAACGCGGAAGATTTTGCTGTAGCGTGCCTTGATCGCGTCGCCCTCTCTTTCCACGGCAGCCGCGTCATCCTTCATGGTCTTGATGTCCTTGAAGGGCTTGCGCCCCGGCTTCTCCTGGGTCTGCGGATGCGCCGAGCGCAAGCCGCCGACATCGATGATGAGCTGCTGGGCGTCGCGGCTGAAGCAGAACGACTGAAACAGTTTTGCCGCATTCGGATTGGGCGAGGTCTTGAAGATCCCGTTGGGCCCGATGATCAGCGGCGATCCTTCGCTCGCATAGACCGGCTCGACCGGGCGTCCGGCTTCCTTGAGCGAGAAAATGTTGTACTCGTTGCCGTCGGCCATGACAGAGCGTTCGCCGATTTCAAGTTTCTTCGGCGGATCGGCCGAGGACTGCACCTGCATGATGTTCTGCTTGGCAAGCTGCTCGAACCAGGTCCAGCCAAGATCGCGCTGCATCTGATAGGTCGCGGTCATGATGGTGCCGCTATAGCCCGGATGCGCCTTGACGATCTTGCCTTTCCATTTGGGATCGAGCAGATCGGCAAAACTCTTCGGCGCCTCCTCCGCCTTCACCAGATTGGTGTTGTAGGCGATGATGCTGAGCCAGATGCGCCAACTGGCGAACTGGCCGTCCACATCCTTGTGCTCCGCGGGATAGAACTTCGCGACATCCTCCGGCACATAGGGCGCCAGGATGCCGTCGCGTTTCCAGACGATGAAATGCGCGGCGTCGGATGAGTTCACCACATCGACGGCGTGGATCTTGCTGCCATATTCCTGGCCGATGCGCTGAAACACGCGCTCCGCCCCGGTGCGCTCGACGCGCACCGTTATCCCCGGATATTTCGCCTCGAACGCCTTCGCCAGCTTCTCGGCGACCGGCAGATCGGTCGAGGTGTAGTAGTTGACCTGGCCTTCCTTCTTCGCCGCCTCGATCAAGGCGGGCGTGACCGGTTCCGGCGGCGGCGCTGCGGCCAGGACGCGGGTCGAGAACGCAGCGCCCGCAAGCAAAGCGCCTGACCCCTTGAGGACGGTGCGACGCGATATCCTGGGATGTTTCATTGGTTCATTCTACCCGTATGTTCTGGCGAGGCTCGGTACACCCGAAGTTATCTTTTATTCCTACAGCGCACATCGAGTCTTTCGTCGACAGCTCATTGCCATTGCAGCTAGACTTGGCAGCAAAATTCGGCCAGCAACAAGTCCAATATAGAACAAGACCAGAATTCGGGAGATTGAAATGACCGGCCCAAGGTGTGCGCTTGCGTTAGCGGCAACTCTTTTTGCGACGCCAATTCTTGCGACGCAATGTCTGGCGCAGGATTATCCGACGCGGCCGATCAGAATCATCGTCCCCTTCGGCGCCGGGGGCCCGGCCGACGTGACCGCCCGCCTGATCGGCAACGTCCTGCAGGAGAATTTCGGCCAGCCGTTCGTGGTCGAGAACCGGACCGGCGCCGGCGGCGTGATCGGCACGCTCGAGGCCGCCAAGTCACCGCCTGACGGCTACACGCTGTTGATGATGTCGAATACCCAGACCGCGAACGAATCGCTGGTGCCGACAGCGCAAATACGAATTGATGCGCGATCTGGCGCCGATCGCGCCGGTCAATTACTCCGACCTCGTGATCGTCGTGCACCCGCAGGTCGCGGCAAAGACGCTGCAGGAATTCATCGCGCTCGCCAAATCGCAGCCGGGAAAGCTGAACTACGCGTCATCAGGCCAGGGCACGCCCTATCACATGGCCGGCGAACTGTTCAAAACCATGGCCGGCATCGATGTCGTGCACGTTCCCTACCGCAACAGCGGCGAGGCGCGCAGCGGCGTCATCGGCGGACAGGTGCAGATGATGATCGACGCGGTTCCGGCGATGGCTCCCAATGTCGGGGAAAACCAGGTGCGGGCGCTGGCCACGACCGGCAAGACGCGCTCGAGCGTGCTGCCGAACGTGCCGACGGCCGGGGAAGCCGGCGTCCCCGGATACGAGGCGACCATCTGGCTCGGATTGATGGCGCCCGCCGGGACGCCGAAGCCGATCATCGACAAGCTCAACGCGGCCGTAAACGCCGCGGTCAAGCGGCCGGAGATCGTCAAACTCTGGACCGAACAAGGCGCGGTTCCGATGTCGATGACGCCAGAGGAGTTCGACAAATATCTGCGCGGCGATATTGTGAAATGGGCCGAGGTCGTCAAGAAATTCGGCGACAAGCCGCAATAAGGCGTTCCTTCAATGCCGAGTATCCGATTCCGCCTCAATGGCGTCGAGACTGATGTCGACGCCGATCCCGATCGTTCGCTGCTCGATATCCTGCGCGGGCAACTCGGCATGACCGGCCCGCATTTCGGGTGCGGCGCCAACGAATGCGGCGCCTGCAACGTCATTGTCGGCGACCGTGCGGTAGCCGCCTGCGACACGCCGCTGTGGTCGGTTGCGGACAAGGACATCACCACCATCGAAGGGCTGGGCAGCGCGCAAGAGCCGCATCCGCTGCAGCGCGCGTTTATCGCCGAGCAGGCGCTGCAGTGCGGCTATTGCGTTTCCGGAATCCTGATCAGCGCGGCTGCGCTCCTGATGCGAAACCCCAGTCCCACCGGCGAAGAGGTCAGGGCGCGCTGGACCGCAATCTTTGCCGTTGCGGTTCGCATAACCGCATGGTGCGGGCGGTACTGCGCGCGGCGGCGGAGATGGCAGCCCGATGACAAAGCCCGCGCCCTCCCCCTCCGCGCCGAAATTGCCGGTCAGCCTTGCGGCAAACCCGGTGCTGTCGTCATGGGTCCGGTTCTCAGCCGAAGGGCAGGTGACGGTGTCTCCGGGAAAGGTGGAGATCGGGCAAGGCATCGTCACCGCGCTGGCCCAGATCGCCGCCGACGAACTCGATGTCGATATCGGCCGCGTGCAGATGGTCCGCGCGACCACGGCGGGCAGTCCCAATGAGGGCGTCACCTCAGGCAGTCTTTCGGTGCAGCAGTCCGGCCGCGCCATCCGGCAGGCCTGCGCCGAGATCCGGCAAATCTTTCTCGGCGTCGCCGCCGATCGGCTGGGCGTCGATATCGACGCGCTCGAGATCAAGGATGGCACCATCTCCGGACCCGGCAATATCAGGACCAGCTACTGGGAGCTCGCCGGCGACGTCTCGCTGGATCGTGACGCGACGCCGGGTGCGACACCCAAACGATCGACACGGCGCACGCTTGCCGGAAGTTCGATTCAGCGGGTGGATATTCCAGACAAGGTTTTTGCGCATCGGCGTTTCATTCACGACCAGCCGTTGCCGGGGATGCTGCATGGCCGCGTGCTGCGATCGGAGCTCTCCGCTGCAAAACTCGTCGACCTTCCGGAAGACCGCGCGCGCGCCGTTGCCGGTCTTGTCGCGATCGTGCGCGACGGAAATTTCGCAGGCGTCGTCAGCGAAACCGAAGACGGCGCCGAGGCCGCGCTCAAAGCCTTGCGCAAGAGCGCAACATGGTCGGCCGGCGCAACGCTGCCCGATGAATCCGCGCTGGCGGAGTGGCTGAAAGCCCAGCCGGCGGAGCCCATCATTATCGACAACAAGACGGCGTCCGGCACGGTCGAAAAGACGCGCACGATGCGGCGGCAATATAGCCGTCCCTATCTGGCGCATGCCTCGATCGCGCCGTCCTGCGCCATGGCGCAATGGACGCAAGATCGCGTCCGCGTCTGGACCCACAGCCAGGGGGTCTATTTTCTCCGCGCCGACCTCGCGCTCGTGCTCAAATTGCCGCTCGAGAACATCACGGTCGAGCATATGGAGGGCGCCGGCTGCTACGGACACAATGGCGCCGACGACGTCGCGCTCGACGCCGTGCTGCTGGCGAAAGCGGCCGGCGGCCGGCCGGTCCGCGTGCAATGGTCGCGCGCAAGACGAGATGTCGCAGGCGCCGTTCGGTGCGGCGATGGCGATCGAGATCGAGGCGGATCTCGATGCGCAAGGCGAGATCATCGACTGGCGCCACAGCATCTGGAGCAACGGCCACACCGCGCGGCCGGGGCGCGCGGCGCAACCGGCCTTGCTCGCGGCAACCGAACTGGCAAATCCGTTTCCACGCTATATCGCCACCAATCCGCCGCAGGCCAATGGCGGCGGCGCCGATCGCAACTCGATCCCGCTCTATGACTTCCCGTCGTGGCGGATCGAATGCCATCGCTTGCTGACGATGCCGATACGCACCTCCGCGCTGCGGACGCTGGGCGCGCAAGGCAACGTTTTCGCGATCGAATCCTTTCTCGACGAACTGGCAGCCGAGCGCGGCGAAGATCCGGTCGCCTTCCGGCTGCGGCATTTGTCGGATCGCCGCGCGCAAGATGTCATCCGCGCCGCGGCCCGGCGCGCGAACTGGAAGCCGGATAAACGGACGGGCGTCGGTTACGGGCTCGGCTTTGCGCGCTACAAGAACACCGGCGCCTATTGCGCTGTCGTCGCCGAGGTCGAGGGCGCCGAAGACATCAGCGTCAAGCGGCTGACCATCGCGGTCGATGTCGGCGAAGCCATCAATCCCGACGGCGTGGTCAATCAGATCGAAGGCGGCGCGATCCAGGCCACCAGCTGGGTCTTGAAAGAGCGGGTTCGCTTCGACAAGGAACGCATCACCAGCAACACATGGTCGGCCTATCCGATCCTTCGCTTCAGCGAGGTGCCGGAGGTGCAGGTCGAGCTGATCGCGCGGCCGGACATGGAGCCGCTCGGCGCCGGCGAGGCTGCCCATGGCCCGGTCACGGCGGCGATTGCCAACGCCGTATTCGATGCGCTTGGCGTGCGGGTTCGCAACCTGCCGATCACCCGCGACAGCCTGATCGCGGCGATGGAATTGGCGACATGACCGCGTTGCACATGTTGAGCGGTGGCGCAGCCCAGGGTCTGGTCGCGAGCCTTGCCGCAAAATTCAAGGCGCTGACCGGCCTCGGCATCGAAGGAGAGTTCGGCGCGGTGGGCGCCATGGCCGACAAACTGCGCAAGGGCATGCCGGCCGACATGGTCATCCTGACCGCAAAGATCATTGCCGATCTGGCGAAGGAAAATCTCGTCGCCGGCGATTCGATATCGGACATCGGACTGGTCGAGACCGCGATCGCGGTGCGCGCCGGCGATCCGCAAGTCTCGGTCAACGATGCCGCGAGCCTGCGCGCCGCGTTGCTCGCCGCCGATGCGATCTTCGTTCCCGATACCAAGGCGTCCACGGCCGGAATTCATGTCGCCAAAGTTCTGCAGCAACTCGGCATTGCCGACGACGTCGCGGCCCGGCTCAAAATCTTTCCGAACGGCGCGACCGCGATGCGCCATCTGGCTGAAACCGATGCCGTCAGGCCGATCGGCTGCACCCAGTCGACCGAAATCATCAACACCAAAGGCGTCGTCCTGTCGGGATCCCTGCCGCCGGGATGCGAGCTCTCGACGCTCTATACGGCGGCGGTGACCACGCGGGCCGCCGATCCCTTGCATGCCCGAGCCTTGATCGACTTGTTGATCGGCGCCGATCAAGACAGACTGCGGGAAGCTGCGGGGTTTCTGAAGGTGCCAAGATAAAATCGCGTCCCCGCCTAGTGTGCAAGTGGCACTCGGAGCGGCGGACCCATACGCCGCGGCCTCGCGTTTAGGCACGGTTGCTTAACGGCTTTTGCGACAACAGACCACGGTGGTTATGGGTCCCCGGATGCGCGGGGACGACGCATTCCGTATGGCGCGTTCGCGCACAGAACCGTTCAAACCCTCGCGCATGCGAGGTAACCAGTTCGCCAGCGGCCTTTCAATCTCATCCCTGATGCCTCGGAATACTGGATTGCTTCGCTTCGCTGCGCTCGACTCGCAATGAGCGACGCGTGTTCAAACACACCTCCGCATTCCCGCGGCGCTGATCGCCCGAGTTGTGCATGGATCCTCGCCCAGAAAACAGAGGGCGTGGGGAATGCCGGGTGCCCGCCGCACCCATAGCCTCGCGTGCAAAATTTTAAGTGAAGCACACGAGCGTAGTCACCACAGGTCCAGCCGAGATCACCCGGCATTCCCGCACGCAATGGTTTTAACGGCTTATTTCGTGCTCTCCCCGGTGAGCGAATTCGTCTTGTCACCGTCGTCAGGGATTAAAGGTTTGTCAGACCCGGTCGGGCCGACTTGCCTCCGCTGACTTGACACCAGCAACGGGTGCCAGGACCACACGGCTTTGCCGTCCGCAGATAGCGTCGTTCGTCTGCGTGCCATTCGTCAGCTCACGGGCCGTGTCGACCCGCCCTGCCATCCCCTGACATCGCCCGACGCTGCCGCGTCCACCGCATCCCGCCCCGCGTCCGTGACGATCGCGATACGCCCCTCGAGTGGGGTGGGACGGTCGATGATATAGATTTGATTTGGGTAAACCGGAACGGAAATATTTTTGCAAAGGGGGCTGGACAGCAATTGGTGATTTGCCCGTCAGGCAGTTAGCCCGTCTTTCGCTCGTGGAGCTCCGGCGGGAGCGTCGCTTCCTCTGCCAAGGACTCGCATCGCCGCGAACGCACGGACCAGTACGCCGCGGCTTGCGTTCATCAACCGCGTCTCTGGTATGGATCGCCCGGCTGCGCGGGCGATGACGGCAGAATGGCGCGTTTCCGCCGGGCTCGCAGAGTGACGTGCCCGCCGACGGCGCTGACATGTTTGCTGCTTTTCCCGCGGGGAATGCTGTGCCATGATGGCGCAAACAACAGCCGGAAAGGCTTGGCCAGCGGGAGGATCCAACAATGGATGAGCGTACGTCGCTATCTCGTCGCAAGCTGCTGCACACCCTGGCCGGTACCGGCGTCATCGCCGCGGCCGATCTGGCCTGGTGGGATGCTCCCTACATTGGCCCGCGCAAGGCCTGGGGCGCCGAGCCGGTACGCTTTCAGTGGAGCGTTCCCGAGCCGACGCGCATCGCGCTGATGAACTCGCTGGCCGAGCGCTTCAATCAGTCGCAAAAGGATTTCGCGGTGCAGATCGAATACGTGCCGCAGGCGCAGGCGCGTCAGAAGCTCATCAGCGCGATCACCGGCGGAAGTCCGCCCGACCTCTGCCAGGTCTGGGACAACTGGGTCGGCCAGTTCAACGGCATGGGCGCGGTCGAAGACATCACCGCGCGCGCGAAATCCTGGAAGCACTACGCGGATGTCGCGCCGACGGCCTGGCAAACCGTGACCATCAACAACCAGATCGTCTCGCTTCCGCTCGCCGTGACGCTCGACGGCATTTACTACCGCACCGACCGCCTGAAAGAACTCGGCCTCAAGGAGCCGACACCGGACTGGACCTGGGACGAGTTCCTCAGCCTCGCCAAGGCCTTCACCAAGGCGGACAAGAACCAGTACGGCTACGGGATGCGCGGCGGCGGCACCTGGGCGCTGCTCTATCCGAGCGAATTCGCCTACGCCAACGGCGCCGAAGTGCTGAAGGACGGCAAGGTGGTGATCAATTCGAAGGAAGCCGTCGACGCGCTTGCCTGGTATCTCGATCTTGCGCTCAAGCACAAGGTCACGCCGCCGAGCGCCGCCACCGACGGCTTCGTCGAAATCGTCGAAACCTTCGGGCGCGGCGTCACCAGCATGTACCAGCACAATTCCGGCTCGAGCGGCCAGCAAAAGAAGAACGTCGGCGCCGGCAATTTCGCCACGCTGCCGTTGCCGATCGGTCCGGCGAAGAAGCGCGCCTCGTTCTGGTTCTCCGAGACGCTCACCATGTTCAAGGGCGCCAAGAACAAGGAAGGCGCCTGGCAATTCATGAGCTTCATGCTCGAGGACGAGCCGAGCCTCAAATACAACTCAACGCTCGGCCTGCTGCCGGCGCGCCAATCGATCCTCAAGCAGCCGGAATTCGCCAACGACCCGACGCTTGCCGGCTTCGTCAACTCCTTCGGAATCGGGATCGTCAGCCCGTATCTCGCCTACCCCGGCTGGGGCGGCAAGATCGACTCCGATGGCGTGCCGCTGATCCAGCAGGCGATCCTTGGAAAGATCTCCGCGAAAGATTGCCTCGACCGCTTCGCCGAAATCCTGAAGAAGGAAATGTCGTAAGCGTCCGTCATTCCGGGGCGATGCGAAGGCATCGAACCTCAGACGCGCAATTGCGCATCGGGGAATCTCGAGATTCCGGGTTCGCTTCGCGCCCCGGAATGACGGAGTACCCAGCGCGGATCAGGAATCCCCGATGACCACGGTCTCGCTCGCAAGGCCCCGCCCCCGCCCGCTGATCAGCTGGCGGGTGCGCAAGCTCTTGATCGGTTATTCATACCTCGTCCCGGCCGCGCTGTGCATGCTGGCGACCGTCGTGGTGCCGATCATACTGGCGATCAAGATGAGCCTGTACGCCGACGTGTTGTACAAGCCCCAGGACTACCGCTTCATCGGGCTCGGCAACTACGTCCGCCTGGTTCAGGACCCGGTGTTCTGGCTGACGCTGTGGAATTCGGTGGTCTGGGTGTTCGGCTCGGTCATCCTGCAATTCGTGTTCGGATTTGCGGCCGCCCTGCTGCTGCAGCAGGCCTTCAGGGGGCGCGCCTTGGTGCGCACGCTCACGCTGCTGCCCTGGATCATCCCGGGAGTCGTGGTGGGACTGATCTGGGAGTGGCTCTATCAACCGAACTACGGCGTCATCAATGACCTCTTGATCCGCGCGGGGTGGATGCACGAGCGCCTCGCCTGGCTCTCGTCGCCGGACACCGCGATGGCGGCGGTGGTCTTCACCAATGTCTGGCGCGGGATCCCGTTCTTCGCCATCATGCTGCTGGCGGGGCTGCAGGCCGTGCCGGACGAGCTTTACGAAGCGGCCCACGTCGATGGCGCCGGCGTGCTGGCCCGTTTCTGGCACATTACCTTGCCGTTGCTGCGGCCCATCATCGTGGTCGCGACCGCCACGCGGATCATCTGGACATTCAACTATGCCGACCTGATTTTTGTAATGACCGGCGGCGGCCCCGCCAACGCCACGCAGATCACCTCGACCTACACCTTGCTGCAGGCCTATTCGAGCCTCGACTTCGGTTACGCCGGCGCGCTCTCGGTCGTGCTGCTGCTGGTGATGCTGACATTCACGGCGCTCTACCTGCGCGTCACCAAAGGCGTCGAGGAAACCTGATGAAACGTCGTCACGCCCCGACCGATCTTGCCGAGCGAGTGTTGGCCGGCCCGGTTGTCTGGATCGGCCTTGTGCTGCTGACCGCTTTTGCGCTCGGGCCGTTCCTCTGGATGTTGCTGACATCGCTGAAGGACCGGCAGGAACTCTACGCCACGCCGCTCCAGTACCTGCCGGTGCACCCCACCTTCGAGAACTATATCGATGCGTGGACCTCGCCGGTCACGCCGTTCAGCCGATTCTTTCTCAATAGCCTGTGGGTGTGTTCGGTCACCATGGTCGCCACCACAGTGGTGTCGGTGCTGGCCGGCTATGCCATCGCCCGCTTTCGTTTCGCAGGAAGAGATGCGCTGCTGCTGATCTTTCTTGCCACCCAGATGTTTCCGAGCGTTCTCTTGATCGCGCCGCTGCTGACGCAATGGCGCGCGCTCGGCCTGATCGATACCTACCAGGCGCTGATCTACTCGAATTTCTCGTTCACGGTGCCGTTCACGGTCTGGATGATGGTCGGCTATTTCAGTTCGATACCGCGCGACCTCGAGGAAAGCGCGATGATCGACGGCTGCAATCATTTCGGCGCGCTTTGCCGGATCGTGTTGCCGCTGGCGGCCCCCGGCATCGCGGCGACCGCCATTTTCGCTTTCGTCGTATCCTGGAGCGAGCTTGTTGTTCGCGATATCCTTCACGACGCGAGACCAGCATGCGCACGCTGTCCGCCGGGCTGCTCTACATGGTTGGGCAATACGAGGTGCAATGGGGGCCGCTATCGGCCGGCGTTATCCTGAGCACAGTCCCGGTGGCGGTGCTGTTCAGCTTTCTGCAGCGCCATTTGATCCACGGCCTCACCGCGGGAGCGGTCAAGGGTTAGGGCTTGGTGGGTGGTTAGCCCAACGGGTGCGCGAGGCGCGGCCCGATGACAGGAGCCGGCGTGACCGCCGCGCCGTGATGTCTCGCTGGTCTTGATCTTTGTCACGTATATTCCCTTTTGACCCAACTGCGACATTGCGAATTCCATCCCTTCAATTCGATACTAATCGACGTTCAACTGCTAATGAAGACAATAGATGCAACATTTTAAAATTATATATCATCATCAATTCAGTAGTCTTTCGACCGCGTTCGGCAATTATCGTACTCAGTCTTTTCTTCCGCCTTTAAACGATCCGAAATGAGATTATGGCGAATTGGATGATGTTGTGAAGATAGTCAAGCGGCTCTTGACTTCATCAGAGTTTTACGACGTGTTCAAAAAACTTCTTCTTTTTCGTACATTTCCATAGTTGCGCACGGCGCGCCAAGCAAGCGTCGATGACATCGAACGATACCACGCGTTTTCTTACTTCGAAACACTTTCTTTGCTTCGGCATAAGCTGATCCAAATGTTGACCAGTATCGACCAATCAAAAATTCCTTTGTATCAGCGTCTTTCGGAAAAATCCGCCTTTACTGCGAAACGTCAAATCTAGTCGCTCCGCCGAGTTGTGAAATCGCCGTGCCGTTTGCGATTCGTAGAACTACGGTCATTGTCATAGAGTTGCGTCTTGCTCAACCCATCCAGGATTGTTGTAGACGCGTTCTGGTTGACTGCCAGAATGAATTTCTTAGCGACGATCGTCTTCACCAATGTCTGGCGCGGCATCCCGTTCTTCGCCATCATGCTGCTGGCGGGGCTGCAGGCCGTGCCGGACGAGCTTTACGAAGCGGCCCACGTCGATGGCGCCGGCGTGCTGGCCCGTTTCTGGCACATTACCTTGCCGTTGCTGCGGCCCATCATCGTGGTCGCCACCGCCACGCGGATCATCTGGACATTCAACTATGCCGACTTGATTTTTGTAATGACCGGCGGCGGCCCCGCCAACGCCACGCAGATCACCTCGACCTACACGTTGCTGCAGGCCTATTCGAGCCTCGACTTCGGTTACGCCGGCGCGCTCTCGGTCGTGCTGCTGCTGGTGATGCTGACATTCACGGCGCTCTACCTGCGCGTCACCAAAGGCGTCGAGGAAACCTGATGAAACGTCGCCACGCCCCGACCGATCTTGCCGAGCGAGTGTTGGCCGGCCCGGTTGTCTGGATCGGCCTTGTGCTGCTGACCGCTTTTGCGCTCGGGCCGTTCCTCTGGATGTTGCTGACATCGCTGAAGGACCGGCAGGAACTCTACGCCACGCCGCTCCAGTACCTGCCGGTGCACCCCACCTTCGAGAATTATATCGATGCGTGGACCTCGCCGGTCACGCCGTTCAGCCGGTTCTTTCTCAATAGCCTGTGGGTGTGTTCGGTCACCATGGTTGCGACCACCGTGGTGTCGGTGCTGGCCGGCTATGCCATCGCCCGCTTTCGTTTCGCAGGGCGAGATGCGCTGTTGCTGATCTTTCTTGCCACCCAGATGTTTCCGAGCGTTCTCTTGATCGCGCCGCTGCTGACGCAATGGCGCGCGCTCGGCCTGATCGATACCTACCAGGCGCTGATCTACTCGAATTTCTCGTTCACGGTGCCGTTCACGGTCTGGATGATGGTCGGCTATTTCAGTTCGATACCGCGCGACCTCGAGGAAAGCGCGATGATCGACGGCTGCAATCATTTCGGCGCGCTTTGCCGGATCGTGTTGCCGCTGGCGGCCCCCGGGATTGCTGCGACCGCCATTTTCGCTTTCGTCGTATCCTGGAGCGAGCTTTTGTTCGCGATATCCTTCACGACGCGAGACCAGCATGCGCACGCTGTCCGCCGGGCTGCTCTACATGGTTGGGCAGTACGAGGTGCAATGGGGACCGCTATCGGCCGGCGTTATCCTGAGCACAGTCCCGGTGGCAGTGCTGTTCAGCTTTCTGCAGCGCCATTTGATCCACGGCCTCACCGCGGGAGCGGTCAAGGGTTAGGGCTGGTTGGGCGGGGCCCAGCGGATCTGCGCAAGGCGCGGCCCGATGATTGGCTCCGGCGTAACCGCTGCGCCGTAATGCTCTGGTCTTGATCTTTATCACGTATATTCCCGCACTGTCGCTCTGGCTGCGGCGTCATGTGTTGTGGTACGCGGGTTGCAGGGTGGACAAAGGCCCCCTTCGCTTGACGACGCTGACGGGCACTAGCCCCACTTCGCCGAGGCGCCAAGGCTTCAACTTTTGACCCAACTGCGACATCGGCTGTGCGCTGCGGCAAAAGCCTTGATGGCGGTTTCAACCCCTACCAAAGTACTTGTTTGAGCCGGGCCAGGCTTGCCGCGCCGGCCGGACGCTCATGCGAGCCCCTTACCCGGGCGGGTGTTTTCTTTTAAGAATGGCGGTAGCAACGTCATGTGCCATGGTAAATGCAGCCGTCTGATGTTTTCGCGAGTTCGCCGCTTCCAGAGTATCAGGGCTGCAAGGTTTGCGCGTGCCCGCCACAGAACTGCCTTTGCCGGGGTGAGATGACCGATACCGTGACCGAGGCAAAGCTGGGCGGGGAGTGCATTTCCGGCATCGCGGAGAAGGCGTCGCCCTGGAGCAGGGCGATACGATGGATCGGGCGCACCGACGCCTATGATATCGCCACCGTGGTCCTGATCGCCGCGCTGGTCGTCATCGCGCTGTGCACCTTCAAGGACTACGCGATCTCCAACGATGAAGGCGTTCAGCATCGCTACGGCGAATTGATCATCGCCTATTACAGCAGCGGCTTCCGGGCCGAGGACGTCTTCAGCTTCCAGAACCTGTATCTCTATGGCGGCCTGTTCGACGTCACTGCCATCTTCCTCAGCCATCTGATCCCGATCGATCCCTACGATCTGCGCCATATCCTGTGCGCGCTGATCGGCATCGGCGGGATCGGCGCCGCCGCGGCAACGGCGCGGCTGATCGCGGGTCCGCGCGCGGCCCTGATCGCCGCGGCCGCGCTGAGCGTCTGCGGCGCGTGGTACGGCACCATGTTCAACCACACCAAGGACATTCCCTTCGCCGCCGCGATGATGGGCGCGACCCTGTTCCTGATCCGCATCGCGCGCTCGCTGCCGTCGCCTCGCGCCGGCGATATCGCAGCGTTCGGCCTGCTGGCCGGAGCCGCGCTCGGCATTCGGGTGCTCGGTTTGCTGCTGGTGATCTACGCCGGGGTCGCGATCGTGCTGTACCTGCCCCGGCCATCGCCCGGCCATCGCGCGCGGTGGCGCTTCGTGATCGAATCGTCGTTGCGGCTAGTGCCCGCTTTGCTGCTCGCCTATGTCATCATGATCCTGGCCTGGCCGTGGGCGGCGCTGGCGCCGCTCAACCCGATCCGCGGCCTGCTCGCGTTCTCCGAGTTTCAGTACGACATCCGCACCGTCCTCGCCGGCCAGGTCTACGAGATGGCGAACGTGCCGCGGCTGTATGTGCCGATCTATATTCTGATCCGCCTGCCGCTGCTGACGCTGTTCGGCGCGGCACTGGCGATGATGTTCGCGCTGTTACCGCGTCTCGCCGCCGGTTCGATGCAGCTGCGGCGCAGGGATATCGCCCTGGTCTCGCTGACGGTGATTTTTCCGTTGCTCTGCGAGGTGATCAGCCATGGCCCGGCCTTCACCGGAATGCGGCATTTCCTGTTCGTGATTCCCGCGCTGGCGACGCTCGCCGGCATCGGTCTCGACGCGGCGGCAACCGCGCTCGCAACGCGCGGCCGGCTGGTCGCCTCCGGCGCCCTCGCGGTCGTGACCGCATGCCTGCTCTCGGGCGCAGTGACCCTGGTCAGGCTGCACCCGTACGAATACCTGTTCTACAACAGTGCGGTCGGTGGTCTCGAGGGAGCGTCACGGCGCTACGATCTCGACTATTGGTTCAGCAGCATGCCCGAGGCGCTCAATCAGCTCGAAGCCTATCTGCGCCGCACCGAGCCCGCCGATGCGAATAGACCAGCGCATGTCTATTCGGTCGCCGTGTGCGGCGAACGGCTCGAGTTCGAGAAGACCGTCACGCTCCCGCAACTGCGCTGGGACTTCAAGCCGCAGTGGAACCAGTCCGAGTTCTTCATCGCGCCGACCCATATGAATTGCGACGGCGATCTCGACGGCAAGGTGATCGGCACCGTCGAACGGCTCGGCGTCACCATCGCCTACGTCAAGGACCGCCGGGCGCTGATCCCGCCTGTGGCAACGGCGGCGCGGGGAGCGCGTAGCTTGCGATTGCCGCCGTCCTGAGACCGGCCCCGTGTGGCGCCGGCCGCTCGCGAGAGGAGCATCCGGTCAGCCCGCTCCCACGATATCGGCGTTGCCGCCAGTGCCCCCTGCCCGCGAGGCACTGCTGGCGTCAGAGCGCTTGTACCATGAATTCAGCCATGCCACGGCGGACATGATCAGGATTCCGCAAATGCCGACGAGGAAATGCACGCCGATACCACCGGCACTCTGGATAAGCACGAAATAGCCCGCGAACGCCAGGAACACGCCGAGGCAGAAAATCTCCAGCGAATGCTGCCCGCACAGGATCAATGGCCGCAGCCAGGGCGATTTCAATCCAGGCCAGCCATTCGGCACGAAGCGCACGGTAATCGCCGCCAGCGCCAGAAAGTGCGCGAACCGGAGCACGTCGAGATCGACCTTGTCGATGGGATAGATCCATTGCTCGAGCCGGCGCGGCATCAGAACGTTCAACTGCGGAAAATACCAGGTCAGGGTGACGAGGAACGCCGCCAACAGATAGGCGAAACAGATGCCCTGCGTGATCGGCGACAGGATAATGCGCGACATTCGCCTGGCGCCGCCGAGCGCGCACCAGGCGCCGAACACGAACAGCAATTGCCAGGCAAGCGGATTGAAGGCCCAGTAGCCGTCCGGATATGCGCTCAGATACCAGTCGTAATGCAGGGTGAGCGCGTAGAGCGCGACCGACAGCGCCAGCGTGAGATCGGCTCGCCACTTTATCAGCCACAGGATAACGGGAAGAAAAAACATCAGCACGACATAGAGCGGCAACACGTCGATGTTCAGTGGGCGAAATCTCAAGAGCAGGGTCTGAAGCAGGACGACGCCGGGCTGCTTGACAAAATCCAGGACGCGCATTTCGTGGGAGTAAAAGGGATTGTCGGAGCTGATGGTGGCGTAGAAAATCTCCGCGAGGAAGATGGTGACGATGAACACATGCGCGACATAGATTTGCCAGACCCGCCGCAGGATGCGCGCGGTCGCGACCACGACGCCGAACTCAAGCATCGCGCGGCCGTAGACGAACGCCGCGGTGTAGCCCGAGATGAAAATGAAAATCTCGGCGGCGTCGCTGAATCCGTAATTGCGGATGGTGAACCAGGTCAATAGATCGGGCGAGAGATGGTCGATGAAGATCAGCCACAGCGCCAGACCGCGGAACAGATCGATCCGCAATTCCCGTTCGCCCGCGGCAAGCGAAACAGCCGGTGCCACGACGGCCGCCGGCGCGACGGCCTGCGCAAGCGCATCCGCTGCGCCCGCAAGGGGTGGCACGGCAACTCGATCAGTAATCGACACCATTTAGCCCCGTCTTGAGAATCGGCTCAGGCGCTCGCAGCCACACAAGATAATATAAGCCCGCAGTCGTAAATCATGGAATATCGGTTGCGTACCGCTTTGCACCTTACTCCGGCTTGATGCCGGCGGCACGGACCACCTTGGCCCATTTTTCGGTTTCCTCCGCGATCAGCTTGCCGAACTCGCCCGGCGAGCCCGGCAGCGGCTCGCCGCCGATGGCGGCAAACCGCGCCTTCATCCCGGGGTCGGCGAGGGCCGCATTGATTTCCCTGTTGAGCTTATCGACGATTTCAGCCGGCGTCTTCGCGGGCGCGCCGATGCCATACCACTGGCTGGTTTCGTAACCCGGCACGAAATCCCCAACCGTCGGCAGCTCCGGCAGCATTTCAGCGCGCGCGGCTGATGTCACCGCAAGCGCGCGCAGCTTGCCGGTTGCGATGTAATCGCTGGTCCCGGGCGCGGTGGCGAACAGCACCTGCACCTGGCCGCCCAGCAAATCCGAAAGCGCAGGACCCTGGCCGCGATAGGGCACATGGACCATGTTGACGCCAGCCATCATCTTGAACAGCTCGCCGGCCATGTGGGGCGCGCTGCCATTGCCGGCCGATGCCATGTTGATCTTGCCTGGATTGGCCTTGGCGTAGCTGATGAACTCGGGAACCGTCCGGGCCGGGACCGATGGATGCAACAGGATGACCATCGGCACGCGGATGATGCCGGCGACCGGCGCGATGCCGCGAATAAAGTCGAAATTGAGTTTGTCGTAGAGCGAGGCGTTGACCGCGTTCGGCACGGTGGCAAGCAGCAGCGTATATCCGTCAGGGGCCGCGTTGACGACGGCCTCGGTGCCGATGTTGCCGCCGGCTCCCGCCCGGTTCTCGACGACGAAGGACTGACCCAGCCGGTCGGCAAGCCACTGACCGATCAGGCGCGCGGTGATGTCGACCCCGCCGCCGGCGGCAAAACCCGGCGATGATGCGCACCGGCCGCGCCGGATAATCCTCCGCCGATGCGCGTTGCGCAAAGGCCGGCGCGGCGACAAGGCCCGCGGCGAGTTCAAGGAATTTACGGCGGTGAAGTTTCATGGTGCGCCCCTGATGGCCCCAAAGCTATCCCAATTCCCGTGGACCCAAGTAGGGGCCGGCTCATCGAAAAGCCGGGTCGTGACGCTTCCGTATCCCGACCGGCGCTGTTACTTTCATTCCGCAAAAAGTTCAGGCGCGGAGCGGCTTCGATCGTTCGGCGAACATTGGGAAGGAAATGCGGGATGTTTTCGCATGTGATGATCGGAACCAACGACCTGGAAAAAGCCAAGTCGTTCTATGACGCGTTGCTGGGCACGCTCGGTGTGCCGCCCGGGAGGGTAGACCACCATCGCATTTTCTACCGAACCAAGACCGGTACCTTCTCGGTGTCGAAGCCGATCGATGGCAAGCCTGCGACCCATGCCAACGGCGGCACCATCGGCTTTGCCGCCAGCTCGGCCGAGCAAGCTGACGCGTTTCACGCCGCTGGCATCGCCAATGGCGGAAAAACCTGCGAAGACCCGCCGGGCGTGCGCGAAGGCGGTGGCGTCAAATTCTATATCGCCTATTTGCGCGATCCCGACGGCAACAAGCTCTGCGCCTTGCACCGAGTGGGTTGAACCGAAGCCATCCAAGTGAGGAGTGATTCCATGCGTATTGCGGTTGTCGGCGCCGGCGGCGTCGGCGGTGGATTTGGCGCGGCATTGGCCAAGGCAGGCGCCGATGTCACCTTTATCGCGCGCGGCGCCCATCTTGCCGCCATGAAGAGCCAAGGATTGAAAGTCCAGGGCGGACGCGGCGACACCCATGTGGTGCCGACCCGGGCCACCGACGATCCCGCCGAGATCGGCAAGGTCGATATCGTGCTGTTTTGCGTCAAGCTGTGGGACGTCGAAAGCGCCGGCCAACAGATCAAGCCGCTGATCGGTCCCGACACCGCGGTGATTCCGTTGCAGAACGGCATCGACGCCGCCGAGCGGCTGATCCCGATCCTCGGGAGCAACGCGGTGATGGGCGGCGTGGCGCAGATCAGTGCGTCGATCACAGCACCCGGCGTGATCCAGCAGGTCGGCACCTTCATGCGCATGGTCTTCGGCGAGCTCGACGGCAGGCAAAGCCAGCGCGGCGAGGATTTTCTGGCGCTGTGCCTGAAAGCCGGTTTCGATGCCACGCTGAGCGAGCAGATCCTCACCGAGCTCTGGATGAAGTTCATCCTGCTCGCCAGCAACGCCGGCATGATGGCGCTGGCGCGCCAGCCGATCGGCAAGCTGCGCGACGATCCCGACCTGCGTCCGATTTTCCTTGCCGCCTACCAGGAAACCATCGATGTCGGCCGTGCCAAAGGCGTGGCGCTGCCGGCCGACGCGCGTGAGCGGATTGTCGAAATAACCGGGCATTTGCCGCCCGCCATGAAGGCGTCGATGGCGCTCGATATCGATCGCGGCAACCGGCTGGAGGTGCCCTGGCTCAGCGGCAAGGTCGCCGAACTCGGCCGCCAGTTTGGCATCCCGACCCCGACGCACAGCATGATGTATGCGATGCTCAAGCCCTATGTGATGGGGGCGGCGGGGTGAGCAAGGGCTGCCGCGGAGCACTTATTTTCGCAGGGATCGCGGGTTTGGCGTCATCGCGCAAGCGACATCCAGCGTTGCGTTGCGTCTATCGCTGACGCCCACAGGCGATCGGCGGGCTGGCCGCGATGCAGCGCTTTTCCGACTTCGCAGATCGCCAGGAATGCGCTGGACCTTGCCTCTTCGACTTCCAGCGGCTGTTCGCGGTCGCCCTGAACCAGCCCGACCAGTCCGTTCAGGATCGGCAACGCAACTTGCGCCGGCTCGCGCTCGGCTGCCTTCAAGGCTTCGATGACTTTGGCCGCTTTCTCGGAATCGGTCATGTGGGTCGACTTACTCGCGCCGCCTCACCCCTCCCCGTCCAGCACCTCCAGCACCCGTGGCGGCGACATCGGCAGGCTGTAGAAGCGTTTTCCGAGCGCGTTGTGGATGGCGTTGGCGACCGCGGCCATCACAGGCACCAGCGGCACTTCGCCGACGCCCTTGACGCCTTGCGGATGTTTCGGGTTCGGCACTTCGACCATCACCGTATCCAGCATCGGCAGGTCCGAACAAACCGGCATGCGATAGTCGAGGAAGCCGGGGTTATCGACCTTGCCGTCCCTGTTGTAGATGTATTCCTCGTTCAGCGCCCAGCCGATCCCCTGCGCGACGCCGCCCTGCATCTGGCCCTCGACATAGCCCGGATGGATGGCGCGGCCGACGTCCTGCACGGCGGTGTAGCGGATCACGCGCACGATCCCGAGCTCGGGATCCACCTCGACGTCGCAGATGTGGGTGCCGAAGCCGCCCTCGGCGCCTTCGGTGTTGAGCTGCACGCCGGCGCCGATCGGCCCGCCCATCTGCGGGGCTTTTGCGGCAAGCTCGGCCAGCGTCAGCGGTTCGAACTGGCCGGCGTTGGGGCTCGCCGGATGCGCCGCGCCGTTTTCCCATTTGACCGCCTCGGGGTCGATCTCCCAGATCTTCGCCGCGCGCTCGCGCAAGGTGGCGATGACCTTGTCGGCCGATTGCGTCACCACCATCGCGGAGGCAAACAGCACGCGGCTGCCGCCGGTCAGGTTCGAGAAGCCGACGGTGGCGGTATCGCCGATCAAGACCGACACCCGCCGGTAGTCGATGCCGAGCAGCTCGGCGCAGATGTTGGCGATCGCGGCGCGCGAGCCGCCGATATCCGGATGGCCTGTGGTGACGACGACGTTGCCGTCCTCGGTGATGTTGACCTGGGCGCTCGATTCACCGCCGGCGTTGAACCAGAAGCCGGAAGCCACGCCCCGCCCCTGCAGCTTGCCGAGCGGCGCGGCATAGTGCGGATGCGCTTTCGCGGCCTCCAGCGTCTCGACGTAGCCGATGCGCGGAAACACCGGACCAAACGCCGCCTTGGTGCCCTGCTTCGCGGCATTCTTCAACCGCAGCTCCAGCGGATCCATCTTCAATGCTTCGGCCAGCTCATCGAGCACGCACTCCACCGCGTAGGCGCCGATCGGCGCGCCCGGCGCGCGATAGGCGGCAACCTTGGAGCGGTTGGAGAGCACGTCGAAGCCCACCGACAGAACGTGCGGGATGTCGTAAGGCGAAAAGCTGCACCCCACCGCGCCGCGGATCGGCGAGCCCGGCAGCGCGCCGGCCTGCAGATAGAAGGTGCCCTGCGCGGCGACGATCCTGCCGTCCTTGGTGGCGCCGATCTTGACCGTGCTCTTTGAGCCCGAGGTCGGCCCGGTCGCCCGCATCACCTCCTCGCGGGTCATCACCATCTTCACCGGACGGCCGGACTTTTTCGCGAGCAGGGTCGCGAGCGGCTCGAGATAGACGATGGTCTTGCCGCCAAAACCGCCGCCGATTTCCGCCGGAATGGCGCGGATGTCGCTCTGCGGAATGCCCGTCAAATACGCCGTCATGGCGCGCACCATGAACTGGCCCTGGCTCGAACTCCAGATCGTGGTCTTGTTGTCGGGCGCGACGCTGATCAGGCAGGCGTGCGGCTCGATATAGCCCTGATGCACCGGGCGCGTCGTAAAGCTGCGCTCGATGACGATGTCGGCCTCGCTTGAAGCCTTGTTCGATGTCACCCTTCTTGACCTCGAGGCGGCCGGCGATGTTGGACGGCTTGCCCTCGAACTTCATGAAGTCGTGCAGAACAGGCGCGTCGGGCTTGATCGCATCCTCGATCTCGATCGTCCACGGCAGCACCTCGTAGTCGACCTCGATCAGTTCGCAGGCTTTCGCCGCGATCGCCTCTGACGTGGCGGCAACCGCCGCGACCGGGTGGCCGGGGAACAGCACCTTCTCGCGCGCCATCACATTGCGGCACATCCAGCGCATGTCCTGGATGCCGAGCATGACCGACTTGTCGACCGGAAAGTCCACGATATCCCGCGCTGTGACCACCGCCTTCACGCCGGGCAGCGCCTCCGCCTTCGAGGTGTCGATCGATTTGATGCGGGCGTGCGGATGCGGGCTGCGCTTGACCTTGCCCCAGATCATGCCGGGCATCGTGGTGTCGGCGGCAAACGCCGCGCGTCCCGTGACCTTGTCGGCGCCGTCGGGGCGGATGGTACGCTGGCCGATCCACTTGTTGTTGGTGATGACGTTCATTGCGCAGCCTCCCGCATGTCAGCGGCGGTTTCCAGAACCGCGCGCACGATCTTGTCGTAACCGGTGCATCGGCAAAGATTGCCGGCAAGCCAGAACCGGACCTCTTCCTCGCTCGGCCGCGGATTCTTCTGCAGCAGCGCTTCGGAGGCGACCAGCATGCCCGAGGTGCAGATGCCACACTGCAACGCCGCCATTTCCAGAAACTTCTGCTGCAGCGGATGCAGCTTCTCGCCCTGCGCCATGCCTTCGATGGTTCTGACATCACAGCCTTCGGCCTCGGCGGCGAGCATCAGGCAGGAACAGACCAGGCGATCATCCAGCATGATGCTGCACGCGCCGCAATCGCCGGACGCGCAGCCTTCCTTCGAGCCGGTCAGGCCGAGTGGCCCGCGCAAGGCGTCGAGCATGGTGTCACCAGGCTCGCACAGAAACTCTGCCGGCTCGCCGTTGATGGTGGTGGAAACGTGCAATTTCGCCATGGTCTTTAATTCCCTCCGGCGCGGTGAGCGGCGATCGCAACCGTGCGCTTGAGCAGTACGCCGGCAATCTTGGTGCGGTAAGCAATGGTGCCGCGCTTGTCGTCGATCGGACGGCAGGCGGCGGAACAAGCGCTCGCAGCGGCATTCAGCGCCGCATCGTCGAGCTTGCCGCCGATCAGCGCCTTGGCGGCCGCCTCGACCAGCAGCACGGTCGGCGCCACCGCGCCAAGCCCGACCCGGGCGGCGGTGCAAACTCCATTTTTGAGCGTGAGGCTGACGCCGCAGCCGACGACGGCGATATCCATTTCGGTGCGCGGGATCATGCGCAGATACGCATCGCCGGAACCCGGCGGCCGCGGCGGCAAGCTGAAGCTGACGAGAATCTCTCCGGGCAAAAGATTGGTGCGGCCCGGTCCGGCCGGCACTTTCTCCACCGGCATCTCGCGGCGGCCGTTCGGCCCCTGCACCGTGGCGATGGCGCCGGCTGCAATCATGGCGGGCACGCTGTCACCCGCCGGCGAGCCATTGCACAGATTGCCGCCCGCCGAGGCGCGCCCCTGGACCTGGGTGGAACCGATCAGGTTGACGGCTTCCAGCACGCCGGGCCAGACTTTGCCAAAGCGGCCGTGTTCGGCCAGCACCGCACCCGGGACGGCGGCGCCGACGCGGAAGCCGCCATCGGCGGTTTCCTCGATGGTCGTCATCTCGGCAATTTTCTTGATGTCGACGATCAGGCCCGGCCGCACGGCGCCGGAGCGCATTTGCACCAAAAGATCGGTGCCACCGGCCAGGATGCGCGCAGCGCTTCCGGCGGCGGCAAATGCCTTGATCGCTTCATCGAGCGTGCCCGGGCTTAAATATCGGATATCCGTCATGTCGTTCCCGCCGTCTCCCTTATCGGCTCGCATCCCCGGTGATTGTTGGCTCACCTCTGAGGCTTGCGAGAGATGGCAGCCTACACGGGCAAAATCGATTGGAATAGCCTCCGGGACCCGGTCCAAGCGACATGCTCCTATGCGTCGAGGGAGTCTGTGTTGCGCCATGGTCGAGCGTCACCTAGCCGAAAGCCGGGGCGGTCGCCATTCGCGATACTGTGGACGCGCCGGGAAAGCCCGCCTAAGCTTGGCATCAATCCCCCCGACGCCGGAACAACCGGCGCGGGGCGAAACGCGCGGGCTTTACCGCCGGCCATCCCAGGGAGGAAATCATGAGCCATTTTTCACGGATTCACCGCGTCGTCGCACTGCTATCGGTCGCTACGGCGACTGCGCTGGTCTTGGCGCCGCCCGCGTCCGCGCAAGAGACCTTCAAGCTCGGCATCGTGACGTTCCTGTCCGGGCCGGCCGCGGACAGTTTTGGAGTTCCGGCCCGCAACGGCGGCCAATTCGTCATCGACCAGTTGAACAAGGGTGCGGCGCCCGCGCCTTACGACAAGGTCGGGTTCGGCGGCATGAAAATCGAACCGGTCATCATCGACGAAAACGGCGGCGCGACCAAGCAGGTCCAGGAACTGCGCAACCTCTATCAGCGCGACAATGTCGATGTCGTGCTCGGCTATATCGGTTCCGGCGATTGCCTCGCGGTGGCGCCGATCGCAGAAGAGCTGAAAAAGATGCTGGTGCTGATGGATTGCGGCACCCCACGCATCTTCGAGGAAGCGAAATACAATTATGTGTTCCGCACCGCCGCGCACGCCACCATGGATAACGTCGGCCTTATCAGGTACATGAAGGCGAAGAACATCAAGATGGATACGCTGTCGGCCATCAACCAGGACTATGCCTGGGGTCAGGATAGCCGGGCCGACTTCGTCGCCGCAGCCGGGCAACTTTATCCGAGCGCCAAACTGGAGACCGACCTGCTGCCGAAGTTCGGTGCGGGGCAGTACGGCACCGAAATCTCCGCACTGGTCGGCGCGGGTTCCGACGTGGTTTATTCGAGCCTGTGGGGCGGCGATCTGCAGTCCTTCATCTTGCAGGCCAGTCCCCGCGGTCTGCCGAAGAAGAGCCAGCTGGTGTTCAGCGCCGCCGATCATGTGTTGCCCCCGCTCGGCGACAAGATGCCGGACGGCGCCATCATCGGCGCCCGCGGCGCCTACGGCCTGATGTCGCAGAAATCGCCGATCAATGACTGGTTCTTCAAGGGCTACGAAGCCGCCAACGGCATCTATCCGGTCCAGGCCGCCTATCGCATGTCGCAGGCGATCCTCGGGCTGAAGAGCGCGGTCGAAAAAGCCATGGCCAAGAATGGCGGCAAGAAGCCTTCGACCGATGAACTGGTCGCGGCCATGACAGGGCTCGAATGGCAATCGCCCGGCGGCCTCATTCAGATGAAGCTTGCCGACGGCCATCAGGCGATCCAGTCGATCGCTTTCGGCCGCACCAAATATAATCCCGACGCCAAGCGCGTCGAGCTGGTCGACATCCAGTACTTTGCCGCCGAATGCGTCAATCCGCCTCCGGGCGTAAAAGCGCTCGACTGGATCAAGGGCGGCATGCAAGGCGCCAAGTGCAACTGAACGGTTGAGAGCGTTTAGAAGATGACTGAAACGGCGCGAGCTCAGCACTCGCGCCGCTTCCTTGCTGGCCTTCCGACATGCGATCTGCTCTGTTGCACTTTCAAACGATGTTTCGGACTTGGGCTTCGCCCGCATTGAGCGGCATGAAAACAGCGCCATGAACTTCTTTCTGACGATTGTTCTCGATGGGCTGATTCAGGCTTCCTGGCTGTTCATTGTTGCATTGGGATTGACGCTGGTATTCGGCGTTCTCAAAATTCTCAACATCGCCCATGGCAGTTTCTACGCGCTCGGCGCCTATATCGCGGCGACCGCGGTCACCACGGTCGCGGCGCACAGCCTTCCGCCCAGCGTCGGTTTTGTCGCGATGCTGGTTTCCGTCGCCCTGATCGCGTCCGCGGTCGGCCTTCTGCTCGAACGCGGCCTGCTGAAGATGTTCTATGGCCGCGATGAAGTGGTGTTGCTGCTGGTGACCTATGCGGTGTTTCTCATTCTCGAGGACGTTACCAAGCTGATCTGGGGCGTAAACCCGATCTACGCGACGCAGCCCTACGAGTTGTTCGGCAATGTCGAATTCGCCGGTCTGTATTACGTCGGCTACGATCTGGTGCTGATACCGATTTCCGCCGCCATCGGTCTTGCGGTGTGGTTCGGCCTCAATCGCACCGTCACCGGCAAGATCGTGCTGGCCGTGATCCACAACGAGGAAATGAGCGTCAGCATGGGCGTGAGGGTGAACCGGGTCTACGCGGTCGCCTTTGCCTTCGGGGTGCTGCTCGCCAGCCTGGCCGGCGCGCTGACCGCGCCCAAAATCTCGATGCAGCCGGGTCTCAGCTCGGATGTCATTATCTTGAGCTTTGCCATCGTGGTGATCGGCGGCCTGGGCAGCGTCCAGGGTGCGGCGGTCGGCGCCGTTCTGGTCGGGCTCGCACGCGCAGCCTCGGTGCACCTGATGCCGCAGGCCGAGCTGTTCATGATCTATCTGATCATGGCGGCGGTGCTGATGTTTCGTCCCGAGGGCCTGTTCAAGCGCGAGACGGCAAGGCGAATCTGATGAAGCATGGCCGTCTGCACCCTCTCGCATGATCGCGCTGGTCGCGGCAGCGACGCTGTTCGGCCGTGTGCTTCCGACCTGGACGCTGTCGCTTGCGACCGTCGCCGCCTCCAACGCCCTGATCGCGCTCGGCATCGTGGTGTTGGCGCGCACCGGCAATGTGTCGTTCGGCCAGGGCCTGTTCTATGCGGCGGGTGGCTACGGCGTTGCCCTGATCGCCAACGCCTGGGGTATCACCGACGCGGTGGCGCAAACGATGATCGGCGCCGTCTGCGGCGGCCTGCTCGGCCTTGTGATCGGTCCGCTGATTGCCCGCTACAGCGGCATCTTCTTCGGCATGCTGACGCTCGCGCTGTCGATGGTGCTGTATGGCGCGCTGGTCAAATCGACCGTGCTCGGCGGCTCCGATGGCTTCAATGTCGGGCGGCCGAGCCTGTTCGGCATGATCTTCACCGACCCGCGCGAGGCGGATTTCATGCTGTATGCGGTCTCGGTGATCACCACCGGGCTCGCCGGCATCGCAGCCACGATCCTGTTCCGGTCCGAGCTCGGCCTCGCCAGCCTGGCGGTTCGTGAAAACAACCTGCGCGTCGAGTATCTCGGTATCTCGTCCACCCGGGTCATCACCATCAACTTCATCATCGCGGCGATTTTCGCCGGAGCCAGCGGCGCGTTTGCCCTGATGGCGCAACGGCACATCGATCCGCAATTCGCCTACTGGACCACGTCAGGCGAATTCGTCTTCGTGGCGGTGCTCGCGGGATATCAAAGCGTCGCCGCGGTGTTCGTCGCGTCGATGGCGCTCGAGCTGGTTCGTTCTTTCTCGAACCTGTACCTTCCCAATACCTGGCAGCTGGTGCTTGGCGTTTTCCTGCTGGGCGTCATTCTGTTTCTGCCGCGTGGCATCGGCTCGCTCTGGATCAGGGACAGGCCCAAAAGGAAAGAGCCGCCGGCTGCGGCGGCTATCACGGCCCAAAAAGAGGCGGCGTTGTGAAGCCGGTCCTTTCCGTGCACGGACTTGAAAAGCGCTTTGGCGCGGTGGTTGCCGCCGACGCCTTGTCGATCGATATCGCGCCCGGTCAGAAGGTCTCACTGATCGGCGCCAACGGCGCGGGCAAGACAACCTTCGTCAACATGGTCACCGGTTATCTCAGGCCCGACGCTGGCTCGATCGCGCTCGACGGGATGGATATCGCAAGACGCTCGCCAAGAAATGTCGCCCGGCTCGGTATCTCCAGGTCGTTCCAGATTCCCCAATTGTTCATCGAACTCACCGCGGCCGAAAATCTGGCCGTGGCGATCTCCGGCATTGGTGCCCGGGCCCTTTCATTTCACGCACCGGCGGAGGCACAGGGCCGCCGCGACAAGGCACTCGAACTACTGGCGCGGTTCGGCCTCGCCGATCTGGCCGACCGCCCGATCTCGGAGCTTGCGGGCGGTGTGCGCAAGCTGGTCGATATCGCCATGGCGCTGGTCCGCCGGCCGAAATTGCTGCTGCTGGACGAGCCGACGTCAGGCGTTTCGGCGGAAGAGAAATTCGCCACGATGGACCGCGTGATCCATGCCGTTGCGCCCGATGCCGCAACCATCGTCTTCGTCGAGCACGACATGGAGATCGTCAGCCGCTATGCCGACCGGGTGGTGGCGTTCTACCAGGGCCGGATTCTCGCCGACGGCGATCCGCACGATGTCCTGAAGGATGCGGAAGTGCGCCGCTATGTCACAGGGGGCGCGCAATGAACGCCACGGGCCCATTGCTCGAGATCGACCATCTGGTCGTCGAGATTCAGTCGATGCCCGCGCTACGCGGCTTTTCGATGCGGATATCGCGGGGTGCCATGGTGAGTCTTGTCGGCCGCAACGGCGCCGGCAAGACCACGCTGATGCGCTCGATCATGGGTCACCTCAAGCCGGCGCAGGGCGTCGTTCGGTTCGAAGGGGCCGATCTGTCGGCGCGCCCGCGCCACGCCCGCGCGGCGCTCGGAATCGGCTATATGCCGGAAGACCGCTGCCTGGTGCCGCAACTGACCGTCGAGGAAAACATTCTGTTGCCGCTATGGGTCGCAGAGCACCTCGACCGCAGGGCGCGGCTTGATTTCGTGTACGAGGTGATCGGCGAACTCGCCGAGATGCGCCATCGCAAGGCGCTGCTCTTGAGTGGCGGCCAGCAGAAGCTGGTCGCGCTTGGCCGCGCGCTCGGCATCGGCACAAAATGCCTGCTGCTCGATGAGCCGTTCGAGGGAATAGCGCCGGCCCTTTCCGAGCGGTTGTCCGAGGTGCTTGCCTCGCTGAAGGGCAAGGATCTCACCTTGCTGATGTCGCAATCCGACATGAATCATTCGCGCGGCCTGATCGACGTCGAGTTCACGATCGAGCGCGGCGCCAACCTCGCGGCCGGATAAACCGGTCCTGGGTCAATTGGCCCTGGCTCGGCGAATTTCCGTGGCCGGCTTGGCGAACTGCGCCGGAGCGGCCTCCGGCCCGCAATCGATGCCTGTCAACCGCGCGCTAATCGCCTTCGTTCCCCGATCCGGCTTCGGCCAGCGCTCGAAGCATCCCGGCATTTAGTACCACGATGGCACCATGCTCGAGGCGGACCAAGTTGCGTGTCGCCCAGGCCCGCAATTGCTTGTTGATGCTTTCCCGGGTCATGCCGACCATCTCGCTAATCTCCTGCTGGGTAATAGCGATGGTTCGGCCTCCTTGCGCGAGCTTGTGTTTCTCGGTCAAACGAAGAAGTGCACTGGCGAGCCGGCCCGGCAGATCCTGAAGGATAACCTCTTCCACCTGGTCACTGGTCCACCGCAGCCGCGTGCAGAGCAGCTCGATGAACTTCATCGCCAGCGCCGGCTGGCTTCGCACAAAGGGAAGAAAGTCGCGGCGGTCAATGACATAAATTTCGCAATTGGTATTTGCCGTCGCGTCGGCTGTCCGTGCCAGTCCATCGAGCACGGCGACCTCCCCGAAAATCTCACCCGGGCCGATCAGATTCAGGATTGCGCTGCGGCCGTCCGGGGAGGAGATGCTGATCTTCACCGTGCCGCTGATCACCGCAATGAGGCTATTGCCGGGATCTCCTTTGGAAACGATCGTCGCTCCCCGCTTCAGCGAGGAGTGTTTGGCGTAACGACAGAGCTGATCGAGCGCCTCAGGATCAAGATCGCAAAAAATCGGATGCTTGCGCAGCACCGCCAACTTGCTGCTCGAAAATCTGCGAGCTTCACTCGTCTTGTCCTGAGGCACGCCAGTTAGAACTCCTGAAGCGGGCCCGGCAATATGCAGAGCCCGGAAACGATCATTTTTTTAACGTCGTATTCGGGCAAAGCATGTGCAGGCCGATGTGTTCGTGGCCTTTATGCTTGAACGTCTTGACATGCAGATCGTGAGACGTATCGACATTCTCGCCTACCTTCAAGACCATCGGTTTCGGTTTGGCGGATCGGAGATTCTTCGAAATGACTCTGGTAAGGCGGTTGCGGATCGGCGCGGGTATGCTGCCCGAATGCTTCTCCCACTTGGCATGTCCCGCGGTCGATCCGGTTTCGTCCGCCCAGTTTTCTGTCTTGGGAACCAGCATTTTCGTATATTGTTGTCCAAACTTATAAGGCCCGTGCTGCTTCTCATACTCCTTAAATTTCCTGGCCGTCGCCTTAATATTTTTCGGGCTATACAATTCATTGATGTGTTGCTCGAATTTTCCGCCGTAGACTAATCCGCCCATGTTCCACTCCTTAATAAGCGGCAAGATATGCCGTGGTTGCAAAAATCTCATAATTCCGAAAACCTGGAGAGCGCTGCCTTAGCACGTTCCAGGTGAACAGTCATTTTTGATCGATCAAAAAGTGCGATCGCCTGGACGAGCTCGTCCTGGGCCTCGGCCGTCCTGCCGGACGCGGCCAGCGAGCGAGCCAGCATCCCCCTGGCGGCGCCGAGCAGGGGGCGGGCCTCGAGTTTGTCCGTAATTTCAATGGCTCGTTTCAAGGATGCGATGGCGTCCTCTTGCTGAGCTGCCCCCTGCATCGACAGGATCGCGGCTTCGGAAAAGGCCGCCAGCGCTTCGATACCCCCGTATCCCCTCTGTTTTGCGCCAGCCTGACAGGCACGCACCAGGGACAAACCGCGCTGGACGTCTCCGAGTTGACTGTACGCGGAGCCGAGATACGCCGACACGACAACAGTACTGGTTACGTGGCCGAGTGTTTCGGCTTCGTCTTTTGCCTGAAGCAGGATGTCGCGGGCACGCGTCGCGTCGCCCCGCTGCACATAGAGGTTTCCAAGCGCGCACATCACGAGGGGCAGAAACAACCGGGCTTCGCTCTCTCGCGAGACACGAAAGGCCTGATCGAGGGCGTCTTCCGCCTCCTCAAGATTGCCGCGCAACATCTGTACAAGACCGCGGCCGTAATCGGCAGCGATCATATCGTAAGGCCGCTCGTTTTCTTCGGCGAGATCGCTGGCCTGTCGGGAGCGTCGTTCGGCCTCATCGAAATCGCCCAACCATGCACAAACAACGGCTCTCATCATATTACAGAGCACGAGCAGGCTCGATGCCGTCGTTCCCGGCGGCACGTTTTCCGGCGCGCCGGCCAGGCGCGCGCTCGCTTGTCCGAGCCACTGTTCCGCATCGCGGTACCTGCCTGCGAGGAAATAGGATTGGCCAAGTCCGTATTCCGCGAAACCGAGCCAGGTCATGTTATTCAACCGGTTCGCCAACTCGACCGCCTGCTCTCCGGCGGCGATCCCCTCATACGGCGTTCCATAGAAATTGAGCGCCGCCGCCCTGATCGCGATGGATGCGAGCCGCCGGCCTTCATCGCCGATTTTCTCGGAACGCGCTTCGCTGTCGCGACCAAGGCCGAACCATTGCTCGATGCTTCCGAAGGAAACAAATGCAAGCCTGGCCTCGATGCGCAAATCGATCGCCCGCTGCTCACGTGCCGTCGAGGCCGGCTGCTTGTCGACCGCGTCCATCGCAATCTGGAAATATTCCGTGGCATCCCGGAACGCCGATCTGGCGAATGCCTTTTGCGCCGCCAGGTGTCCGTATTGGTCCGCCTTCGCCCAGTCTTGTGCCTTGACCGCGTGATGACAAAGCGCTTCCGCGACATCTTTTTCTCGTCCGGCAGAACTCGCCTCCAAGGCCGTCAATATCCGACGGTGCAACTCCTCACGTTGCGGGCGAAGAATTGAATCATAGGCGACCTCGCGAGTGAGATCGTGCGTAAATTCGTATTCCGGGGACGCCAGCCGCCGCGACTCAACCAGGAAATCCAGAGTCTCCAGCGACCAAAGGCGGCTTTGCAGCTGTGCCACCGGCATGCCGGTCACGGCCGCCAGCAAGCCAGGTGCAATTCGTGGTCCGACGACGGATGCGAGCTGAAGAAGGGTTTTGTCCTCCTTCGACAAACGATCGATTCGCGACGCAATGACCCCTTGCACGGTTGGAGGAATCTCCAGCGCATCCCAGCGAGCGTTCGCGGCAAATCGGCCCGCATTGGCCTTTGGGATCCCGCGGTCGATGAGTTGTCGCGCAACCTCCTCGATGAAGAGCGGGATTTGACCGGTGTGACGAAGCACGTGGGCCTTGAGATCGTCGAGATCGGGCGCGGTGCCGAGTAAACTGTCGAGCAGCGCACTCGCCGATGAGGCATCGAGAGACCGAAGCCAGATCCTGCGGATATCCAGCCGTGCCAGCCAGCCCGGCGTGTCTTCGGTCCGCCAGGTCAACAGCACCAGAAGCGGGCGGTTGGCGGTGAGCGACATCACGGCCTCGATGCCGGTTTCGCTTTGGCCATCGATCCAGTGAAGGTCCTCCAGCTGCAAGATGGTCGGCCGCGTCGAGATGACCTGGTCGATCGTATTGCATACGGCGTCGGTGATCACGCGCCGTCGCAGCAAGGGTTCGAGATCGTGCCAGCGTGGATCGTTGACGGGCTGGTCGAGGACGGAGCAAAGGGCGGCGGGCCAAAGATCGGAATGAGCGGGTGTTGGGCCCGCGGACAAGCCAGATTGATCTGCAGGCGTTATGCGGCCCAACTGCAGAGCGCTCTGCAGGAGCTTCTTCAGCAGGGCATATGGAACGGCCTGCTCCAGCGGGTTGCCTTCTGCTTCCAGGACCTGCCAGTCCTTCTGCCGCAATGCGCCGACGAACTCGTGGGCCATTCGGGATTTTCCGATGCCCGACGTTCCGACCAAAGCGAGGATCTGTCCGGACGAACCGGTATCGCGCGCCGCCCGCTCGAGCACCGAAATCTCTTCTGCGCGGCCGACAAAAGACGAAAGCCCCTTGGTCGAGCGGGCCCGCCAGCGCGTAAGTCCGCTAATCTCGACGAGCTCGTGGCAGGGAACGGGCGCGGAAAATCCCTCCAGTCGCTTCGGAGCGAGAGCGTTAAAAGTCACCAGCCCCGCGGACAGCTTCTGGCAGGACTCCGACACCAGGATCTGCCCGGCCTGCGCGGCGTTCTCAAGCCGCTTGACCAGATGGACTGCCGGCCCGCCCGCTTCATAGATCGATGAGAAATCGGCCTCGATGACGTGAGCGACGACATAGCCGGAATGAACGCCTACACGGACCTGAAGCGCCGGATCGTTCAGGAGCTTGATACGGTTAACCAGTTCGACTGCCGCGTAGCAGGCCATGAGAGCGTGGTTGTCGTCTGCATGCGGCGCGCCAAAAAGCGCGATAAGCCCGTCGCCCCCCTCTTTGCTGACGATGCCGCGGTTGCGGCGAACGGCGGTCCGCATGGCAATCAAGGCCGGCTCAAGCCGCGAAATTGCCGCCTCGGGATCCAGCTCCGCGATCAAATCGGTAGAGCGCTGCAGATCGGCACAAAGCACGGTGAGGTACTTCCGCTCGCCAGCGATACGGCCCCGAACTTCCGCGATCTGCGGCTTCGAGGGACGCTCCGGCACGACCGCCCCGCAAGACGAGCAATACAAATCGCCTGCCTTCAGGGTCGATTGGCACACCTGACAAGACACCCTCAACATCCTCCATCCACACGGCTCAGATTAGCGAAAGATCATGGCCGAACAAGCATTTGGGGGGCCATCTATTGCTGACGATCGCGACGAGAACAAGCAATGTGCCCCGTGGGGCTTTCGGGACCGTGACGACTAGAGATCAATTTTAGAAGAGCACACTTGGGATCAGTCGCCGCTCGCGCATCCATAAGATGTGACATCTCTCCACCACTACCCGAACCTCCCGTGGCGCCGCGAAGTCATCGCGTTCGGCGTTGCGCACCGGCGTGGGCCAAGCATGAAGCAGAGGGGTGAGCCACCGCGGCCGCCAATCGGCGGCCGCGGTCTTACTCGTTGGCGATACCCATCTCCTTAATCACGCGCGCATATTTGGCGAGCTGATCGCGGGTCATGACACGCAGTTCCTCGGCCGAACTGCCGCGCACCGCGAAACCCAATTGCTCGAGCTTGCGGCGAATCTCCGGATCGCCGACCGCCTTTTGGACTTCGGCGTTCAGCCTGGCGATGATGTCCTTCGGCGTGCCGGCCGGCGCCAGAATCGCAAACCAGGAATTGAAGAAAAATCCGGGCAGACCGGATTCCGAAACGGTGGGCACCTCCGGAAATTGCGGCAATCTCTTCTCGGTGGTCACCCCGATCAGCCTGAGCTGACCGCCGCGGACCAGCGCCGCGACGGTCCCGAGGCCCTGAAAGCCGACAGGAATCTGGCCGGCGGCGACGTCGGTCGCAGCCTGCGTGGCGCCCTTGTAGGGCACATGGGTCAGCGATATGCCGGCGCTCGACGCAAACATCGCCATCGCCAGATGCTGCGGGCTGCCCGGACCACCGGAGCCATAGTCGATCTTGCCGGGCGCGGCTTTGGCCGCCGCAATCAGGTCCGCCGCGCTCTTGTAGGGCGTCTGGTTGTTGGCGATCAGTCCCCATTCCACCGTGGCGACGAGCGACACCGGCTCGAAATCCTTGAGAATGTCCCAGCGCATTTTGGACTGCAGGTTGGGCACCATGGTCATGATGCTGTCGTTGAACCCGCCGATCGTGTAGCCGTCCGGCTCGGCTCTGGCGACCTGCTCGGCGCCGATCAGCCCGGACGCGCCGGGCTGGTTCATGATCACGAATTGCTGGCCCATATTATCGGCCATTTTCTGCGTCACGATCCGCGCCGCGACGTCGACGGCGCTCGCCGCCGCCAGCGGAACGATCACTCGGATAGGCCGGTCGGGGTAGGCCGTCTGCGCGATCGCAGCGGAGCTGGCAAGCAGCGCCAGCGCCGCGACCAGCGAATGAAGCAAGCGCATACCGAATTTCCTCCTCATAAATTGGATGGCGTTTTCAAGTAATCGGCCGCGATCCCTCGAAGAATGATTGCCCTCTCGCTACCGGCTTGGCAATGTGTCCCGCGTAGAAAACAAGAAAAGCCGGGCGATTGATCGACCGGCCAAGGGAAACGCTATCGTGCCGTTCAGGGAGGGCGAATGACAACGCGCAGACAATTTCTTAAGGGTGCCGCCGCCACGGGGATCGCCTTTTGCAGTTGCGGCATGCTGGATGCGGCGCGCGCCCAGCCGAAGGCGCCGCGGCTGCCGGTCAAGATCAACGGCAAACGCGTCCTGACCGTCGACGTTCACTCGCACTGCTATTTTCGTGAAGCCATCAATCTGATGGGCGATGCGGCCGACAAGGTCTTGCCTCCGGTGAAAGGCGTTCCCGAGCATTTCATTGTCATCGAGCAACGTCTCAAGGAGATGGACGCGATGGCGATCGACATGGAGGTGCTGTCGATCAATCCATTCTGGTACGGCAAGGACCGCGATACCGCAGCGGCGATCGTCAAGATGAACAACGAGAAACTGGCGGAGCTGTGCGCATCGCGGCCGGAACGGTTTTCTGCTTTCGCCTCGCTGACCTTGCAGTTTCCGGACCTCGCGGTGCAACAACTTGAGACCGCGATCAAGAAGCAGGGCCTGCGTGGCGCCGCCATCGGCGCCAGCGTGCTGGGAGAGGATTTCGCCGATCCCAAATTCCACCCGTTTGGGCCAAGGCCGAAGAACTCGGCGCCGTTCTCTTCATCCATCCGCAAAGCACGCCGGAACTCGCCAAGCGTTTCAAAGGCAATGGCTGGCTGTCGAATACGATCGGCAATCCGCTCGACACCACCATTGCCTTGCAGCACCTGATCTTCGAAGGGACACTCGACCGCTTTCCCGGCCTGAAGATCATCGCCGCCCATGGCGGCGGCTATCTCGGCTCATATGCCGCGCGCGGCGATCACGCCTGCTTCGTGTCGCCACAGAACTGCAATCCGAATATCACGCTGAAAAAGAAGCCCTCGGAATATCTGAACCAGCTCCATTTCGACGCCATGGTGTTCACGCCGGAGGGGCTTCGGCATCTGGTGGCGCAGGTCGGCGCGAGCCAGGTCGTACTCGGCACCGACCATCCGATCCCCTGGGAACAGCATCCGGTCGATCACGTCTTCGCCACTACTTCGCTCACCGACAAGCAAAAGGTGGCGATTCTCGGTGGCAACGCGGCACGGCTGTTCGGGATGAAGGAAGCCTGATCGCATATCGGCACGCTCGATTGCGGCGGTCATTGATGCCTCCGGAACTTCGGGGCAGACTGTGCAACAATGCCAAGCCCGGATCGCACCATGTGAGGCGGCTTGAGGGACAGACAGCGCAAGACAGCCATGCCGCCATCCCCGAAATCAGGACGTAAAGTCGGCTCTCGCGCCGGGCGGACGCAGCGGCAACGCCGCCACCCGGCGGCGCGGCTGAACGCCGAAATGGCGTCGGACACGGCGTTTCGAATGATAGCGGGCCGCTACCTCAGGGATTTGACCGCAAGTCATGAGGCGACATGCAGAGCCGACCCGGTAGCCCTGCATCAAATGCGCCTTGCGCTCACTCGATTGCGCACAGCCATCGTGTTTTTCTCGCCGATGATCGACGACGCCAGGCGGGCGCGTATCAGGAGTGAACTGAAGTGGCTGAACGGCCAGCTTGGCACCGTGCGGGATCTGGACGTCGCGATGGAGCGGCTGAAGGCCGGCAACAAGCAGCGGCCGCAAGCAACCACCTATTATCGGTCCTGGAACGAAAGGCGCGCGGACAGCCATCGCCATCTGGCGCGCGCGCTTCGGTCAGCCAGGTATCGGCGTCTGATCGAAAACATATCCGGTTGGGTCGAGAACGGACCCTGGTCCATCAAGCAGGGAAAGCGGGTGGCGCAGGAGCGCGCTTCCCCGATCGCTTCCTACGGCGCGGAGAAACTGACGCGATGGCGGGAAAAGCTTCTGGAGAAGTGCCGCAAGCTTCCGAAGATGGACACGAAGAAGCGGCATCGGCTGCGCCTGCAGAACAAGAAGCTAACCTATTCAATCGAATTCTTCGAAGACTTGTTTCCTGATAAGAGGTTTTCGAGGCAACAGGCCGCGTTGAAGCATTTGCGCAAAGCGCAAAAATCTCTCGGGCAGCTAAATGACGATGCAAAAGGTCATTTGCTCGCGGTCGCCCTGCAACGAGAGGGCGTCCACGCGCCGCTGCAATTTCTCAGCCCGAAGCGGGAGAAGCGCCTGATACGGACAGCGGCTGCGGCCTACCGGAAGCTGGCTGCCCTGAAGCCGTGAGTGCACAGGCCAGCTCAAAGCAACTTCCCGTCAGGCCCAAAAAACGGATGCGGCCCGTCGAAATCGCCGATCGGGACGTGATGAGTGACGACGCTGCCAAATCCCGCGCCCGGAAACCAGGCGTGGAGGTGAAATGCGGGGGGTTCGACCTTGAACGATGGCTCGCGTAATTCCCCAAGATCGAGATCGACCGCGTGATTGGGCGCCGGGCAGATCGTTGAGGGGATACCGGCAAACGTAGTGAGCGTCGCGCGATGCACGTGGCCGGCGGCGATCAGTTGCACGCGCGGATGGCGTCGCACGATCGCCGCAAGTTCGCCGGCGTTGAGGAGATTCTGGCGGTCCATGTGCCAGATACCGGTCGTGAACGGCGGATGGTGCAGGAACAACAGCGCAGGCCGATCCGGTGAGGCGACAAGCGTTGCATCAAGCCATCGCAAGGTCGGCGCATCGAGTTCGCCATGCGGTTTGCCGGCTACGCTCGAATCCAGCAGCACGAGATCAAGCCCGCCGATTTCAACCCTTTGATTGAGCGGGCCTGACGGAAAAGCATAGGCAGCCCGCGGAAACGCGGCGCGCATCATCTCGCGCGAATCGTGATTGCCGGGAATGCTGACAAAAGGCAGCTTCAGCGGCGCCAGCAGGCGCTTGAGATGTTCATACTCCTCAGCCGTCGGCGTATCGGCAAGATCGCCTGATATCACCACGAGGTCGGGCTTTGGGGTGAACTCGTTCAAGGCCGCCACGCAGCGCCCAAGCGCGGCTGCCGTATCGACGCGCCCGTAGGCGAGCGTATCAGGCGGTTTGATGTGCAGATCGGAAATCTGCGCGATGAGAACTGGTTTTGACGGCATCGGCTTTCTTCAGTTTTCCGGTGGCAACAGCCTGATGGCATCCGGCGCGATCAAAAGCCCGATCCGCTCGCCGGCACGGGCTTTAATCGTATTCGGCGCATCGACGGTGAGAAATTTGTCGGATGCGCCGCTGACGACCATGCGCTGCCGGTCGCCGATGAAGCTGACGCTGTCGATGATTCCCCTAAGCGGCGCGCCTTCGGCTTCAACCACCCGGATGGTTTCGGGGCGGATCATGGCGACCGCCGCTGACAGGCTTGCGCCGCCGCCAATCGGCTGGCGCCCGCCCGGCAGCACAAGATGGCCGTTCTCGACCGGCGCTTCGATGATATTCGCAGCACCAATGAATTCGGCAACGAAGCGATTTCTCGGCGTGAAATAGATGTCGCGCGGCGTGCCGATCTGGGCAATCGCGCCCTTCTGCATGACCACGATGCGGTCGCCGAGCTCCATCGCCTCGGATTGATCGTGCGTCACATAGATCGTGGTGATGCCGAGCGCCCGCAGCAAACGGTTGAGTTCGCCGCGCAGCCGATCGCGCAATGCTGCGTCGAGCGCGGTCAGCGGCTCGTCGAGAAGCAGGATGCCCGGGCGGATCGCAACCGCGCGCGCCAGCGCAACGCGCTGGCGTTGGCCGCCGGAGAGCTGGTCAACGCGGCGATTCTCCAGCCCCGTGATATTGGTGAGCGCTACCAGTTCGGCGACGCGCGCCGCGCGATCCTGCCTTGCCATGCCCCGGATTTTCAGGCCATAGCCGATATTGTCCGCGACGCTCATGTTGGGAAACAGCGCGTAGGACTGAAACACCATGCCGACATTGCGCCGCTCGATCGGCACCGATGTCATGTCGCCACCGTCAAACAATACCCGGCCGCCTGCGTCAGGCAATTCCAGGCCTGCGATGATGCGCAGCATGGTGGTTTTGCCGCAGCCGGAGGGGCCGAGGAGAACCAGCGTTTCGCCTCGCGCGATATCGAGCGTGGCGGGCTCGAGCGCGCGCGTGCCGTCGGCAAAGGTCTTGCCGCAGGTCTCGATGCGCACCGAGGCGCCATGTCCCGCGGCCGCACTCATCTTGCCTGCTCCTTGTCGGCAAACATCTGCATTGCGATCAGAAGCGGAATGATCATGACAAAGAAGATCAGCGTATAGGCCGAAGCCACTTCCAGCCGCATCGAGGCATAGCTGTCGGCAAGCCCGATCGGCAGCGTTTTTGTCAGTGGCGTGTGCAGCATCCAGGTCAGATTGAACTCGCCGAGCGAAAGCGTCACCACCATCAGGCTGCCTGCGAGAATCCCAGGCACCGCATTGGGGACGATGACATCGCGAAAGCGCCGCCATGGCGACGCGCCAGCGATGCCGCGCCCTCGTCGAGCGTCTTGATGTCGATGGTGGCAAATACCGCCATCACCGATCGCACCATGAACGGCATGGTGAAGATGACATGGCCGGTGAGGATGAACAGCCATGAGCGGCGAAAATCGCCGAAGCCTTGATAGGTGAGCAGCAGCGCCAGCGCGATCGCAAGGCCGGGAATCGCGAGCGGCAGGGTGATGATTTCCTCGACGACGCGCGAGAGCCGCCCGCCGCGCACATGCAGGGCGTAGGCCGAGGGAACGCCGGCCAGCAGCGTGACCGCAAGCGTCGCAAAGGCGATCACGAACGACAGCAGGATGGTGTCCGGCATAAAGCTCCCAGACCTGAAACACCCATTGCAGCGTCACGCCCGAGGATATCCCGCGAAAGTAGTTCACGGTGACGCCGGCGGTAATCGACAGGATGGCGGGGACGACCAGGAACGCGGCGACCAGCAGCGTAAACAGCAGTTGGCCGGTGAAGATCAGGCGATCGCGCATAGGCTCATCCAGCCGCCGCGACGGTGCCGCCGCTGAAAGAGCGGGCCAGCGCCAGAATGGCCCAGGCGATGATGCCGAGTCCGACCGACAGCGCCGCCGACGTCGCGAAATTCGCGGCCAAGGTGAACTCGGTATAAATCAGCATCGGCAGCACATCGATGTTGGTCGCCAGCGTGAATGCCGTGCCGAAGGCGCCCATCGCGGTTGCAAAGGCGATGGCGCCTGAGGCCACGAAAGCCGGCCCGAGCGCCGGCAGCACCACATCGCGTTGCACGGCCCAAGGGCTCGCGCCGAGCGAACGCGCGGCTTCTTCGAGGCCGACGTCGAGTTTCTGGACCGCCGCCATGATCGTGAGAATGACGCGCGGGATCGAAAAATAGAGATAGCCAAGGAAAAGCCCGTAGATCGAATAGGCAAAGACCAGCTTCTCGCCGAACAAACGATTGGTAAGATCACCGATCAGGCCCTGGCGCCCGGCGAGCAGAATAATCAGGAAGCCGACGACCACGCCGGGAAACGCCAGCGGAAAGGTCAACATCGCAACCAGCACGGCGCGGCCGGGAAAGCGGTGACGTTGCAGGAACATTCCCGCGACCGTCGCGATGGCGAGCGTGACGATCGTGGTGGCGGTCGCCAGCAGAACGGTGTTGATCAGGGTCGCGCGGTAACGCGGTTCGGTCAGGATCGCCAGATATCCGGCCAGCCCTTGCGGGCCTTCAGCGCCGGTCACGACCAGCCGCGCCATCGGCAGCAGGAAAAATGCCGTCGTCACCACGGCGAGCGGCAGCAGACACAGCCAGACGAAGGATTTATGCGGCATGAAACAATGGCGCCCCTAAACGCAGAGCGTTTTCAAGCGAAGTGGAAGCCGGTTCGCGTGAAGAAAACGCTTCAAACAAAGAGATAGAGCCTCGGTTCTGATTCAATCAGGACCGATAGGCTCTACACACCATATTGCATCAGCGGACCTCGGCGAGATAGCGGTCGACAAAGCCTTTTTGCATGCTTTCCATCTGGCCCCAATCGACGCTCCTGGCGCGGGCATAGTCGCTGTCGGGCAGGAACTTCGCCTTGACGGCCGCAGGCAGTTCGATCTGGCGTGCCGGGCGCAGATAGGCGTTGGTCCAGATCGCCTGCCCCTTGTCGGACAAGAGATAGTCGATCACCTTCTTGGCCTTGTCCTTGTCCGGCGCGTTCTTGACCAGGCCGACGACGTAGGGAAACACCACCGATCCCTCGCACGGGATCACGAATTCAAAATTCCCCTTCTCCGAATATTTCGCGCGATAGGCGTTGAAATCATAATCCAGCAGGATCGGCATCTCGCCGGAAACCACGCGGGCATAAGATGTCTGTTTGGGAACGATCGGATCGTTCTTCCGCAGTTCCTTGAAAAAGCTAATCGCGGGATCGAAATTGGACGCGGAGCCGCCGAGCGCCAGATTGATCGCTACTGCCCCGACATATCCGACCGCGGCCGAGGTCGGATCGAGATAGCCGACCATGCCCTTGTAGTCCGGCTTCAGCAGATCCTTCCAGCAGGCCGGCACCGGTTTGCCGCCGAGCGCGTCCTTGTTCACGAACAGGCCAAGCGTGCCGGAATGAATCGTGGTCCAGTAGCCGTCCGGATCCTTCAATCCGGGGGCGACCTGGTCCCAATTGGCCGGCTTGTACGGCTCCAGCGCGTCCTCGGCCTTTGCCTTCATGCCAAAGGTGACGCCGAAATAGCCGATGTCGCCGACGGGATTGCTTTTCTCGGCCAAAATTTGCGCCAGCGCCTGACCGGAATTCTTGTTGTCGTGGGGAATATCGTAGTTGAGATCGGTCTTGATGGCCTTGAGCATGGAGGCCCAGTCCGCCCATTCCGGCGGGCAGTTGTAGCAGATCACGTCAGCCGCTTTGGCGGATTGCCACGGCGCCACCAGCGACAGCCCTAGCAAAATCAAGACAAAACGGACGGTCTTCATGAAACTGGCTCCGATTTCAAAAAAAGCATTCCCGGGATCAGGACTTCAACACCAACGGGCTGACCAAGTACAGGCCGCGTATAAAGGATTTGCGACGATCGATCTTTTGCTGTGCAGCAAAGCTGTGGAGCGATGCGTCGCATCCGACGGCCCTGCCTTGAGAAAGCGCCCGGGCGGCCTCTGCGACCGCAGCAGGTGGCCATGGCTGCATTGCAATGATTGCTGTGACACCCGCCTTGCGGCGCAACTGGCGTTGTAGGTATCCTCAGGGTGCGTCGATCAGGCCCGCCTGGGAAATCACCCGTTGTAGTGGAGAAACGCCATGACCCCTCCTGTGAACTCTCCCGCGATGAAAGTCGTAAAGTCGGTCCGCGAACAGGTGAGCGCCGAGGAATGGCAAACCCGCGTCGATCTCGCGGCCTGCTACCGCCTCACCGCCATGTACGGCATGACGGAAATGATCGCCAACCACATCTCATGCCGCGTTCCCGGCTCGCACGACCATTTCCTGATCAATCCTTACGGGATGCTCTACGAGGAAATCGATGCATCCTGCCTGATCAAGGTCGACCTCGACGGCAACGTCCTGTTCAACGCCTCGGACTATGGCGTCAACGCGGCCGGCTTTGTCATTCATAGCGCCATCCATATGGCCCGGCACGATGTCGACTGCGTCGCGCATACCCATACTCCCGCCGGCATGGCGGTCTCGGCGATGGAATGCGGGCTGCTGCCGCTGGCGCAGACGTCGATGCGGTTTCTCCACATCGCCTATCATGACTTTGAAGGTATCGCCGACGATGTCGGCGAACGCGAGCGGCTGGTCAGGGACCTCGGCGATCACGAAGCGATGGTGCTGCGCAACCACGGACTGCTGGTGGTCGGGCGGACCATCCCCGCGACATTCAGCTTGCTCTATCGCATGGAGCGCGCCTGCGAGGTGCAGGTGATGGCGTTGTCCTGCAATACCAAGCTGGTCTACCCGCCCCGGGACGTTCTGGAAAAGACCTTCGACAAGGTGAAGCCGCGGGCAAATCTGCCCAACCGCAACGGTGAACTGGCCTGGCCGGCGCTGCTGCGCAAGCTCGACCGCGTCGATACGTCGTATCGGAATTAGCAAACCAGGGACGAACTAACCCGACCACTGAGTGTCGACCGGGTCATCGGCGAGAGCGCGTCACGGCAAGGTTCACCGCGGCACCACCGCGGTCGCCTCGATCTCGACCCGCGCCGCGTTTTCAACGAGACGCACGACCTGGACCAGCGCCATGGCGGGATAATGCGCGCCGAAGATCTCGCGATAGATCTGCCCCAGCGTCTTCAGGTTCGCCAGATATTCTTCCATATCGACGACATACCAGGTGAGACGAACGAGATGTTCGGGCCGCGCGCCGCCTTCGGCGAGGATTGCTGAAATGTTGCTCAGGGTTTGGCGGACCTGCGCGACAAAATCGGCCGGCAGATGGCCCTGATTATTCCAGCCGATCACGCCGCCGGTCACCACAAGGCGGCCGTCGGCGGCCATGCCGTTGGCGTATCCCTTCGGCGCCGGCCAGCCGCTCGGCTGCAACACTTGCGGACCCGTGGCCAAGGCTTCGCCCTTCGTCATCGGCAGCACCGCGAGAGTGGGCGCTTTTGGCGTGCTCACTGACGGATCTCCTTCACAGATGCATTCATTCCGCGGCCATGCCTCCCGACCTCGCGCCGGCCTGGGCCATCTGCCGCAGGGCAAATCGCTTCAGTTTGCCGGTTTCCGTCTTGGGCAATTGCGCAACGAATTCGATCGCACGCGGATATTTGTAAGGCGCGATCTCACGCTTGACATGGTCCTGCAAGTCAGTCGTCAGCGCGGCATCGCCGGTGACATCGGGCGCGAGAACCACATAAGCCTTGACGATCATGCCGCGCGCCTCGTCGGGTGCGCCGACGACGCCGCACTCGGCCACCGCCGGATGGGTCAGCAACGCCGCTTCGACGTCGGGTCCGGCGATGTTGTAGCCGGACGAGATAATCATGTCGTCGGATCGGGCCACGAAAGACAAGCGGCCGTTCTCGTCGCGGGTGAACGTATCGCCCGTCAGATTCCAGCCATTGCGCACATAGTTCGACTGCCGCGAATCCGCGAGATAGCGGCATCCGGTCGGGCCGCGAACCGCAAGCCTGCCGACGGTGCCCGGCGGCAATTCGTTCATGTCATCGTCGACGATCTTTGCCTCGTAACCGGAAACCGGGTGGCCCGTCGTTCCGGCGACGGCGTCGCCTGTTCGGTTCGTAATGAAGATATGCAGCAATTCCGTGCTGCCGATCCCGTCGAGAATCGTCTTGCCCGTCTTGCGGGTCCAGCTTTCGAAAACCGGCGCCGGCAAGGTCTCCCCCGCCGAAACCGCCAGACGCAGCGACGACAGATCGGCGCCCTTGTCGATCGCGGCGATCATCGCCCGATACGCGGTCGGCGAGGTAAAGCAAATCGTGGCCTTGTAGGTTTCAATGATCTTGACCATCTCGCCGGGCGCCGCGTTTTCCAGCAGCGTCGCGGTGGCGCCGAACCGCAACGGAAAGATCGCGAGACCGCCGAGTCCAAACGTAAAGGCAAGCGGCGGTGAGCCTACGAAGACATCATCCGGAGTGACGTTGAGTACTTCCCTGGCATAACCATCCGCGACGATCAGGAGATCGCGATGGAAATGCATCGTCGCTTTTGGTTCGCCCGTGGTGCCAGAGGTAAATCCCAGCAGGGCGACATCGTCCCGGCCGGTTTTGACCGCATCGAACCGAACCGGCTTGTTCAGCGCCACCCGATCGAGTTCGGCGTCATGGTTTGACGTTCCGTCAAAATTCACGACCTGCTTGAGAAACCGGCTGGTCTTCGCGCACGCGACCAGTTCGTCGGCGATGCGGCTGTCAGTCAGCGCGAGACCGATCTCGGCCTTGTCAACGATCTTGGTCAATTCACCGGCACGAAGCATCGGCATGGTATTGACGACGACGGCGCCTGCTTTGGTTGCCGCAAGCCATGCCGCGACGAGGGCCGGATTGTTGCCCGAGCGTATCAGAACCCGGTTGCCGGGCTTTACGCCGTAATTTTCCACCAACGCATGCGCAAGGCGGTTCGACCAGTCCGCCAGCTCCTTGTAGGTGCGCTGGCGACCGTTGCCGATCAGCGCGATACGATCGCCGAGCCCTTGCTCGACGATCCGATCGGTCAGCTCGACCGCGGCGTTGAGATATTCGGGATACCGAAACTCCGGCCGGTCGAGAAGCAATTCCGGCCATTGGTGGCTTGGCGGAAGATTTCGCCGCGCAAAATCATCAACGTGACCCGATGGGCCAAGGCTCGGAATTCCACCCGACATTTCCATCGCCCCTCGTTCTCGGGATGAAAGGCTTTAAGACCAATATCCAGGCCGTCCGGCAGCGCTTTATTCGCAAACATTTTATACTTAAAGTAATTTGGCGCAAGTGTCCAAATCCGGGCAATCCAGCCCTTTTTTAAACCTAGCGCCCCGCCAATTGCTTCAGGCGCAACACCATCGGCGAGTTCGGATCGGCCAGCGGAGCGATCGCGGTAAAATGATTGGCGTTGGGAACCGTGCCGAACCGTGTCGCCACCCCGGCCGCGCCCCAGCGTTCGACGATGGTCCTGCTTTGCCGGAAATATTCCGCGCTTTCGTTTTCGCCCACGACCGCATCCAGACTTCCGCGCCGCGGCGCGTTCCAGAACAACGGGCTCGCAGCCCTGGCGGTTGTCTGGTCGAGATGCAAAGCATTGTTGATGGACGTTTCGACCAGCGGCCCAAGGTCGAACAGACCCGAAATGGCGTAGGCCGCGATCACGAGGTCTTCAGGCAGCGAGGCATCGAACGCAGGCCAGTCGGTCGCCAGCATGCAGGCCGCAAGATGCCCGCCGGCGGAATGGCCGCTGATGACCAGAGACCGGCCGAGCCGCGCGAGTTCGCGCGAGGCCATCCGCATCTCCCGGATAATGTCATCGACGGTGACATCAGGACAAAGATCGTAGCTTGGAATCGCGACGCTGATCCCATGGGCATTGAGCCCACCGGCGAGGTGACTGAAAGAAGAACCGTCCAACGCCTGCCAGTAACCGCCATGAATGAAGACGACAATCGGGCCTTCATGATCGCCGGGAAAAAAATCGATCCTGTTCCGCGCGCCGGGGCCGTAAGGAATAGTTCGCGGAGCGTGCCGCTCGCGATAGGCCGCCGCGTCTTTTGCCCAACCGGCGATCAGCGAGGGGTGCTCCGGAACCCGCGCCCGGTTGTTGTATTCGACCTCGTAGTCGATATCCGCGTTCAAGGCTCACAACGCTCGCGCTTGCGCGGATTTCTGCGCGGAGGCCTTGGTCTTGGCCAACAGACGCATCAATTCGCGCACATCCTTCGGGGAAAGATCCGAGAATATGTCGGCGATCCAGGTCTCGTGCTCCGCCGCCATCTTGCGAAACTCGGCGCGGCCGATTTTCGTCAGCCGTATCACCTGAACGCGCCGGTCGGTGTCGGATGTGCGCCGGTCGAGATGGCCGGATTCGACCAGGCGCTCGACCAGTCCGGTCACGTTGCCGTTGGAGACCATCATCCGCTTCGAGACATCCGACAGCGTCATGCCTTCGGGCGCCTTGTCGAGCTGGGCCATCAGATCGAAGCGCGGCAGCGTGACATCGAACCGCTCACGCAGCCGGCTGCGCACTTCGCCCTCGATCAGGGTCGTGCAGGTCAGCAGGCGCAGCCATAATCTAAGCTCGTTGCCGTGATCTTCCGGCAGTTCGACGGCCTTGGTCTCGGAATCAAGGATCATGATACGATCATACCTGCCTGGAGCCCTCGCGGAAGCACGGATACGGCGTCGCCGATTTCGCGGCCGTCGGGCTTCACCCTGTTATTTTGACCTTCAAATAATTCGGGGATTGCCGCAAGTCAAAAGCCGGCTCCCCGGCAGCCTGCGCGGCTTTTCCGAATTTCTTTAGGTTTCAAACAATTGGCGCGCGGCTTGCATGCCGTTATTGCGACGGCTTGGGCTTGCCGCAGCTTTGCTTGCGGCGATAGCCATCATCAGAATAAGCTCGGCCTTGAAAGTTCGGATCATGTTGGCGTGGATTTCGGCTGCGGGTCGCCGCCGATCAGGGGAGAGGTCATGAAACAGCAGCTGAAATTGGCCGGGTTGGCGGTTTTGTTGAGCGTCGCAGCCGGTCAGGCCGTCGCCCAGGAGAAGGTCAAGATCGGCGTGATCGTGACGTTGTCCGGTCCGGCGGCGGTGCTCGGCCAGCAGGTTCGCGATGGTTTCGCGCTCGCGGTCAAGGATCTCGGCGGCAAGATGGGCGGCCGCGACGTCGAGGTCGTGGCGGTCGATGACGAACTCAAGCCGGACGGCGCCGTGACCAAGGTCAAAGGGCTTGCTCGAACGCGACAAGGTCGATTTCGTGGTGGGACCGATCTTCTCCAATATCCTGCAGGCGATCCACAAGCCGGTTACGGATTCAAAGACCTTTCTGATCAGCCCGAATGCCGGTCCGTCGAGCTATGCAGGCAAGAACTGCAGCCCGTTTTTCTACGTGACCTCCTACCAGAATGATCAAGTGTTCGAGATCCTCGGCAAGGTCGCCCAGGATCGCGGCTACAAGCGCGTCTATCTGCTGGTTCCGAACTATCAAGCCGGCAGGGATTCCGTTGCCGGATTCAAACTCGACTACAAGGGAGAAATTGTCGAGGAAACCTACATGCCGCTGGGTTCGCTGGATTTCCAGGTCGAACTGTCCAAGATCGCATCGCTGAAGCCCGACGCCGTGTTCACCTTCATGCCGGGCGGCATGGGCGTAAGCCTGGTGAAGCAGTACAAGCAGGCCGGCCTCGCCGATCAAATTCCCGTGCTTTCGGCGTTCACGGTCGATGAATTGACGCTGCCGGCGCAGCAGGATGCGGCGGTCGGCATGTTCGGCGGCTCGAACTGGGCGCCCAATCTCGACAATCCGCAGAACAAGAAATTCGTCGCGGCGTATGAAGCCGCCTACAACAGCGTGCCCGGCACCTATGCCTTCCAGGCCTACGATGCGGCGATGCTGATCGACAGCGCCGTGAAGGCGGTGAAGGGCGACCTCTCCAACAAGGAAGCCGTGGCGGCCGCATTGAAGAAGGCCGACTTCACCTCGCTGCGCGGTGGTTTCAAATTCAACACCAACGGCTATCCGATCCAGGATTTCTACCTGACCAAGGTCGCCAAACGCGCGGACGGCAAATTCCAGACCGAGATCGCCCAGAAGGTGTTCGAGAATTACGGCGACCGTTACGCCAAGGATTGCACGCCGGGCAACTAAACAATCCAAAGCGTTTTCGAGCGAAGTGGATACCGGTTCGCGTGAAGAAAACGCGTCCAAATAACGATTGGAAGGAAACAAGGCGATGAAAAGCGAGATCACCGGTATCACCCGGGCCAACGAGGGCATGCAGGGAATTTCCTGGAATATCCTCGGCCAGACCTATGTGCCGAAAAACTGCACCGACCATTGCTTCTCCTGGCATGCGACGCTGCCGCCCGGCACCTTCGTGCCGCCGCATATCCACCCCGACCAGGACGAATATCTTTACATGCTGGAAGGAAAACTCGATTTCATGCTTGCAGGCGCGGACGCCCAGGCGACGGCGGGCGACCTGATACGCCTCGGGATGGGCGTTCCCCACGGCATCTTCAACAAATCCGACCAGACCGCGAAAGTGCTGTTCTGGGTATCGCCGAGCCAAAAACTGTACGATCTGTTCTGGGGCCTTCACAACATGAAGGAACAGAAGCCCGAAGACGTCGTGGCGATGGCCGCGGAATACAATATTCACTTCCTGCCGCCGCCGCCGGGGGCGTACCGATAATGAGAGGCTTTGAGATCGTCATTGCGAGCCAACGGGTCGCGCGAATGCGCGCCCGATGACAGGCTCCGCGAAGCAATCCAGAGCGTGGAATGCGCGGTTCGTGGATTGCTGCGTCGCGTTGCTCCTCGCGATGACGAAAGCGGATAGTTACGCGCGCACCGCCGCCAGCCCCGGCACGGCCGCGAAGCCGGCCTTGCTGGCGTAGCCGCGCACGATGGCCTCGCGCTGGGAATAGCTCAGCACGTTCTCGACATTGTCGAAGCCGTCGGGCGCCAATTGTTCGACCGCGTCGATCACGCCTTCCGGACCGCCGCGGCGGTTCGAGCGCACGATCTCCGCCGTCATCGGCAAGCGCTTCTGCTCGTAGGCCATCAGCGCCTGGCGCGGATGCTCGGAACGCGCCAGCGCGTCGGCCAGACAACGCGCATCGAGAATGGCCTGCGAGGCGCCGTTCGACCCCACCGGATACATCGGATGCGCGGCGTCGCCGAGCAGCGTGACGCGTCCATCAGACCAATACGGCAAGGGATCGCGGTCGCAGGTCGGATATTCGTAGAATTCGGGCGTCGCCGAAATCAGGTTCGGCACGTCGACATAGGGCACCGAGAACCGCGCGACATGCGGCATCAATTCCTCGCGCTTGCCGGGCCGCGACCAGTCCTCGCGGCGCGGCGGCGGCGCATTGCCGTCGCCGACCTTCACCAGCACCGCCCAGTTGGTCAGGCGGTTCGCCGGGCTCGATCCTTCCGCGATCGGATAGACCACGACCTTGGCATGCAGGCCGCCGGCGACAATCATCGAACGGCCGGTCAAAAACACCGGCCAGTCGCGGGCGCCGCGCCACAGCATCAGCCCGTTCCAGCAGGGCGGCCCTTCGTCCGGAAACAGGGTCTCGCGCACCCGGGAATGAATGCCGTCGGCGCCGATCAGAATATCGCCGCGCACGGTCTTGATGTGGCTACCTGCGCGATCGAAGAAATACGCCGACACGCCGCCTTCGTCCTGGGTGAAGGCCCCTAACCTGCAGCCGGTGTGGATGGAATCCCGCCCCAGCCGCTCCTCGACGGCGCGGTGGATCACGCTCTGCAGCCGGCCGCGATGGATCGAGAATTGCGGCACGTCATGGCCGGCATCGATGCCGCGGGCTTCGCGCCAGACTTCCTGGCCATGGCGATTGAGGTAATACAGCTCGTCGGTGCGGATCGCGATGTCGTCAAGCTTTTGCAACAGGCCGAGGCCGGCGAGTTCGCGGATCGCATGCGGCAGCGTGTTGATGCCGACGCCGAGTTCGCGGATGGTGTCCGACTGCTCGAACAGTTCGCAACCGATGCCGCGGGCCCGCAGCATCAGCGCAGTGGTAAGGCCCCCAATACCGCCGCCGACGATAATCGCCTTCATCGTCCAACTCCACGCAATACCCTAACGCAACGGCAGCTAAACTCGCATGGCCGGTCACTCCGCCGCAAGCGGCTTTGTCGCCTCTGCCTTGAGCTCGGCGCGGGTCTTCGGCTTAGCCTTAATTTTCAGGTCGTCGAAATCCTGCCGGTCGCGGACGCTGTTGCGGAAAATCTGCTCCTTGCCCGGCAGATATTGCGGCGGACAGAAGACCGCCTCGGCGCCGTACCAGGCCGCAGCCTTGAGCGTGAAGGCCGGGTCGACCAGATGCGGACGGCCGAGCGCCACCAGATCGGCGCGCCCGGCGGCGAGGATGGTATTGACCTGGTCTGAGGTGGTGATGTTGCCGACGCACATGGTTGCGACACGCGCCTCGTTGCGGACCTGCTCGGAGAACGGCGTCTGGAACATGCGTCCATAGACCGGCTGGGCATCGCGCACCGTCTGTCCGGTAGAGACGTCCACCAGATCGACCCCGGCCTCGGCGAAGGCGCGCGCGATATGAACGGCGTCGTCGCCGGTGATACCGCCATCCGCCCAGTCGGTGGCGGAGATGCGTACCGACATCGGCTTGTGCACCGGCCATACCGCCCGCAACGCCTCGAACACTTCCAGCGGAAAGCGCAAGCGACCTTCGAGCGAGCCGCCGTACTCATCGCTGCGCTGGTTGGTCAGCGGCGAAATAAAACTCGCCAGCAGGTAGCCGTGGGCGCAATGCAGCTCCAGCATGTCGAAGCCGCAGCGCTCGCCGCGCACAGCCGCGGCAACGAACGCCGCCTTGACCGTATCCATCGCGGCGCGGTCCATCTCGCGCGGCACCTGGCTGTCGGGAAAATAGGGAATTGGCGACGCCGACAACACGTCCCAGCCGCCCTCCTCCAATGGACGATCCATGCCGTCCCACATCAGCTTGGTGGCGCCCTTGCGGCCGGCATGGCCAAGCTGCAGGCCGATTTTCGCCGCCGAATTGGCGTGGACGAAATCGACGATGCGACGCCAGACCGCTTCCTGCTCGTCGTTCCACAGCCCGGTACAGCCGGGCGTGATGCGGGCGTCACGGCTGACGCAGGTCATTTCGGTAACGATCAAACCGGCGCCGCCGATGGCGCGCGATCCGTAATGCACCAGATGAAAATCGCCGGGCACGCCTTCCTTTGCCGAATACATGCACATCGGCGATACCACCGCGCGGTTCGCAAGCGTCATCTCGCGCAACCGCAGCGGCTGGAACATCGGCGCCACCGGCTTCTCGACATCGACGTCGTGACCTTGGGCGCGGACCTGTTTTGCGAATGCCTTGTCGACCTCAGCGACGAAATCGGGCGCGCGTAGTGTGAGATTGTCGTAAGTAATCGCCTTGGCACGGGTCATGACACCAAAGGCGAACTGCACCGGATCGAAATCCCAGAAGCGATCGACATGCTCGAACCAGACCAGCGACACGTCGGCGGCGTGCTGGGTCTTCTCGACCTCCTCGCGGCGTCCCTCCTCGTATTGCTGCAACGCGGCGTCGACCGTGGGCGCGCGCTGCATGGCGTCCGCCAACGCAATCGCGTCTTCCATCGCAAGCTTGGTGCCGGAGCCGATCGAGAAATGCGCGGTCGCCTTGGCATCGCCAAGCAGCACCATGTTGTCCTTGACCCACCGCTTGCTGCGGATCATCGGAAAATTGCGCCACATCGAGCGATTGGTCAGGAGCTGATGCCCATCGAGGAACCAGCCGAAAATCCCGGCCATTCGATCGGCGGATTGCCTCTCGCTCAGACCCTCAAGCCCTGCGCGCTTGAAAGTTGCAGGATCGGTCTCAAAAATCCAGGTCGAGCGTCCGACTTCGTATTGATAGGCATGGGCGATAAACGGGCCCCACTCGGTCTCCTGAAAAATAAAGGTGAAGGCATCGAGCGGCCGGGTCGAGCCCATCCAGGCGAACATGTTGGAGCGAACATCCACCTCGGGCTGGAAGTGCTCGATATATTTGTCGCGGAAGCGGCTGTTGATGCCGTCGGCCAGCACCACCAGATCGGCATCGGCAAACCGGGCCTCGTCGTCGATGTCGGCCTCGAACAGCAGGGTGACGCCGAGTTCGCGCGCCCGCTCCTGCAGGATCAGCAGCAGCCTGCGCCGCGAGCAGCCGCAGAAGCCGTTGCCGCCGACCCGGTGCACGGTACCGCGGAAGTGCACGGCGATATCATCCCAATAGGCGAACTCCTGGGTGATGCGGCGATAGCTTGGGGAATCGTATTTTTCGAAATTGTCGAGGGTGGCGTCGGAAAACACCACGCCGAAGCCGAAGGTGTCGTCGGCGCGGTTGCGCTCGTAAACCGTGATCTCGGCCTCCGGCCGCTGCTTCTTGAGCAGGATCGCGGAATATAGACCCGCCGGTCCACCACCGATGATCGCGATCTTCATGAAGGCCTCCGGCGCAGCTATCGGACCATCCAGTTATTTTAAACCTAAAGCAATTTGGCGGCAAGGCCCGACGCACATACTACGTCATCCTGAGGAGCCGCGCATTGGCGCGGCGTCTCGAAGGATGGACCGAACTTCTCATGGTTCGAGACGCGCGCCAAGAAGCGCGCTCCTCACCATGAGGGGGTACCTCATCAGTTGCCCTGGAATACCGGCTTTACCTTGTTCGAAAACGCCTTGAATGCGCGGGCAAAATCCTCGGTCGTCATGCATAGCGCCTGCGCGATCGCTTCCGCCTCGATCGCCTCCTCCACCGACATCGCCCATTCCATCGCCAGCATCCGCTTGGTCATGGTGTTGGCGAAGGTCGGCCCCTCGGCTACCTGCCTGGCAAGAAGCTGCGCCTGAGACAACACCTGCTCGGGCGCAACGAGGCGGCTGAAGAAACCCCAGCGCTCGCCCTCCTCCGCGGTCATGAAGCGGCCGGTATAGAGCAGCTCCGACGCCCGCGATTGGCCGATGATGCGCGGCAGGATCGCGCAGGCGCCCATGTCGCAGCCGGCAAGCCCCACCTTGTTGAACAGGAAGGCGACTTTGGCGCCGGTGGCGGCCAGACGCAGGTCGGAGGCCATCGCGACGATCGCACCCGCGCCGGCGCAGATACCCTCGACCGCCGCGATGATCGGCTGTGGGCAGGCCCGCATCGCCTTGACGAGATCGCCGGTCATGCGGGTGAAGGCGGTAAGTCCCTTGGTATCCATCTGCACCAGTGGGCCGATGATCTCGAACACATCGCCGCCTGATGAAAAATTGCCGCCGGCGCCTGATACCACGATGGTCTTTGCCTCATCGTCCATCGCGCAGGCCCGGAAGAAATCCGTCAGCTCGCGGTAGCTTTCGAAGGTTAGCGGGTTTTTTCGCTCGGGGCGGTTCAGCGTCACGGTCGCCACGCCGTCAACTACTGCCAGAAGGAAATGTCTGGGCGAATACTGCGCCAATGGCAGCGTGACAGGATTGGCTGGCGTGCTCATGGGATATTCCTTTACGAATTGTCGTTCGTTATTCTCAGGCTTTGCGAGCGATGCACGCCTAGACCTCTCCGCCTGCGACCGCGACTGCCTGGCCCGTGATAGCCCCGGCGCCCTCGCCGCAAAGCCACAGCACGGTATCGGCGACTTCCGCAGGCGTCACAAGGCGGCCCTGCGGATTGTGCCTCGCCAGTTCAGCTCACAGCCTGCGCATGGCTGCGGCCGGTTTTCTTCATGATGTTATCGATGCTGCCGGCAACAAGATCGGTGTCGGTGAAACCGGGACATACCGCATTGACCGTCACGCGCGTATTCGCCAGCTCCAGCGCCAGCGAGCGTACAAGCCCTACCACCGCGTGCTTTGCGGCGCTGTAGGCGCTGACATAGGCATAGCCTTTGAGACCGGCCGTCGATGCCACCGCGACAATGCGGCCGTAAGGCCGCTCCTTCATCGAGGGCAGCACGGCCTGGACCGCATGAACCACGCCCATGAAATTGACATCCATCATCCGCCGAAACAGCGCCGCATCGGATTTTCCGAACGGCGCGGATTCCGCGATCCCTGCATTCGCAATCAGAATGTCGATCGGCTGCCGCCTCGCGACTTCCGCAATCGCGGCGCTGATGGCGGCCTGATCCGCGACATCGGCGACGGCTGCGAAGTGCGCCGCGCCGGCGGCAACGGCTTCATCCAGCGTATTGCGATTGCGGCCAATAACGGTGACGGTCGCTCCCGCCTGCACGAGCGCAGATGCGATCGCGCGGCCGATGCCTCGTCCGCCTCCGGTGACCAGCGCATGGGAGGAACGCGGCAGTCCGGACATGCACGGGCCTCCCCGAATGAATTCATCGACGCAGAGACTTGCGTATATTTTAGACTTCAAGCTTTTGCAAGAAATCAACTCCCGTTCAGCCCAACCAGGTCAACCGCATCGTTCAGGAACGCTTGACAGATAAAGCGCCGCGCGTAGCGTCGGCTTGACAAGGAGGAGGATGAGATATCATGGCGGCTCTCGAAAAAGGCATCACGCGGAATGGAACGGGATATTCCGGCAAGACCTGGAACATCCTCGGTCAGGTCTACTTCCCGAAGGCAGTATCCGACTCTACCTTCGCCTTTGAGACCAACAGCGACCCGGGGCAGTTTGTCCCTGTCCACATTCATCCGACGCAAGAGGAGTTTATCCTTGTGCAGGAAGGCATGCTGGATCTCAAACTCGATGGCGTTTGGGTGCAGGCCAATGCTGGAGACCTGGTACGCTTGCCGCGAGGCATTTCGCACGGCTATTTCAACAAATCGGACAAGCCTGCCCGCGCCCTGTTCTGGGTGTCACCTTCCAGGAAGCTGGAGGCGCTGTTCGATCAACTCCATAACCTTACGGATGTGGCTGAAATAGTCCGCCTCTCGGCAGAGCACGAAGTGAATTTTCTGCCTGAAGACGCCAACGCCTAGCGTCCGGGATTGCAGATCCGGCTCATCTGTCGTGCCCACAGGCATCCGCAGGCACGCGCGAACTCCGTACGTCCGCAATAATCACTGGCCCGATCCGTTCCGCGGAATTCGAACAAGGGGGATAATCAATGGTCAAGCAGAAGACTGTTTGCATTATTGGCGCGGGCGTCGCCGGCCTCGTCGCAGCAAAGACATTCGCCGCTCGCGGCCACGGAGTGACCATCCTTGAACGCAGCGGCGATCTTGGAGGCGTCTGGGAGCCGGCGCGATCCTATCCCGAGGTTCAAACCCAAAGCCCCAAGGAGCTCTATCGGTATACGGACAAGCCGATGCCGGACTCGTATCCGGAATGGCCAAACGGGCCGCAGGTTCATGCCTATCTGACCGAATACGCGAGGGACCACGGCCTGATGCCGCGGATGCGCTTAAACTCCACCGTGGTCGGCATGGCGCGTCGGAATTCGGGCATCCCGGGCTGGTTGCTGGAAATTCGGACTTCAGATGGGAACGTCACTCGCGAGGAATTTGACTTCGTAGCCGTCTGCACCGGCCAGTTCAATGAACCCCAGACAATCAGCCATCCCGGCGAAGATGCCTTCAAGGCGGCAGGCGGCAAGATCCTGCATTCCGCGCAGCACACCGACGCCTCCCTCGTCAAGGGAAAGAAGGTCGTCATCCTCGGCGGCTCGAAATCCGCAACCGATATTGCGGTCAATTCCGTCAACGCGGGCGCAAGCGAGGTCACGCTGGTCTATCGCGAGCCTGTATGGCGAGTTCCGTACTTCATCGGAGGGCTCGTCAATTTCAAAAGGATTCTCTACATCCGCGCCCAAGAGGAAATGTTTCGCAGCTGGGGCATCGGCGCCATGTCGCGCGCAGCCCATGCCATCGCCAAACCGCTGGTATGGGCGAACTGGCGGGCGCTCGAAAGTCTTCTCAAGCTGCAGTTGAAGCTGAAGAAGTGTGGAATGGTACCGGAACAGCGGATCGAAGACGGCATCAATTGTTCGGTGCCGATCGCAACACCGGAATTCTTTCCGATGGTGGCCGACGGCCGGATCAAAGCCGTTCGCGGCACATTCGATCGTTATGACGGCAAGACAATCGTCATGACGGGCGGAGAGCGGGTTGCGGCTGATGTCGCCATACTCGCGATCGGCTTCAAGCTTGGCGTACCGTTTCTGCCGGAGGCCTACCGCAACAAGCTCGTGGAACCTGACGGCCAATATCGGCTGTACCGTTTGATCGCCAATCCCGATCTTCCCGACATGGGTTTCGTCGGCTTCAATTCCAGCTTCTGCACGGTGCTATGCGCCGAGATGGCCGCAAACTGGCTGGTGCGCTATTGCGATGGTCAATTGGCGAACCAGCCGAGCGCAGCCGAGATGCACAAGAATATGGACATGATGCTGCACTTCAGGCGTGTCGAGCGACCGGCTGCAGGCGTTTACGGCGGACTATGCGTCGCGCCCTACCATTTCAAACATTTCGACGAATTGCTGGCCGACATGGGTACGACGATACGCAGGCGTAGCCCACTGGTCGAGAAATTCACGCCGCCTGACGCCGACGCCTATGCACGTTTCGTGGCCTCAGCTCCGGATTACAAGGTGGAGGCAGCATAACAGGCGGGCCGCTCGACGACCCACAATTGCTTTAAATATAAAATTATCGCTTTTCATGCATCGCGGTCCTGCTAGCATCGGCAGGTCCGACAACACAGGAGCTCTGGCGTGTCTCATCTCGCGCCCATGAAAACCAGCGATGGCCGATTCAGTTACGAGGCCGCCGGCGATGCCGCTTTGCCGCGCGCTGGTGTTCCTGCATGGCATCGGCGGCGCGGCACGGGCGTGGCGCGGTCAACTGGATTTTTTCAAAGATCGCTATCGCACCATCGCATGGGACATGCCGGGCTATGGCGGCTCGGCGCCACTTCCAACCGTCAGCATTGCCGCCCTCGCAGGCGCTCTACAGGATTTCCTGCAGCAAGTCGGCGCGATCAAATCCATCATCGTCGGGCATTCGATCGGCGGCATGATCGTTCAGCAATGGCTGGCGAAAAACCCTCACATCGCCGGCGCCGTCGTGCTGGCGCAAACCAGTCCGGCGTTCGGCAAACCCGACGGCGACTGGCAAAAAGCCTTCATCGACGCACGGCTCGGCCCGCTCGATCGCGGCGAAACGCTTGCCTCGCTGGCGCCGTCGCTGGTGAAGGAACTGGTTGGTGACGATCCCGACATCAGCGGTATGGAGCTTGCCCGCGACTGTATGGCCAGCGTTCCCGAGGCGACCTATCGTGCCACCATGCTGGCGCTGATGGGGTTTGATCTGCGCAACGCGCTTAAGAATATCGCGGTGCCGACGCTGGTGCTGTCGGGCTCGAAGGACAATAATGCGCCGGCGCCGATGATGGCGAAGATGGCGAGCTATATTCCATCCGCAAAATACGTTGAACTCGAAGGCGTCGGCCACCTCGCCAATCTGGAACGCCCCGTAGCCTTCAACGCCGCGCTAGACCATTTCCTGAAAGCCAATGTGGCTGCAACACAAGTGACGGCATGATGACGGTGCAAGCCAGCAAGAGCGTGACGGCGGCGATCAATCTGGATGCGCCGATCTTCGATCCCCAAGCGTTCCGGCTGAACGACGAACAGGCCGCGATCATCGCGACCGCGCGCGAGCTAGGCCAGACCGTGTTCGCCGGCCGCGCCGCGGCCTACGATCGCGACGCGAAATTTCCGACCGAGAATTACCGGGATCTGCACCGCGCGGGCTTGCTCGGCATCGCCATCCCCAGGAAACACGGCGGCCTCGGGGCCGATTATCAGACCTACGCGATAGCCGCGGCCGAGATCGGCCGCTATTGCGGCGCGACCGCGCTGACCTGGAACATGCACGTCTGCTCGACGCTGTGGTCGGGTGCGCTGGCCGACGATCTCGACATGGACGCCGCGACCCGCGCCGAACACGAACGTCGGCGCGCCGTACATTACAAGCGCATCGTCGACGACGGTGCTGTTTATTCGCAGCCGTTCTCGGAAGGTGGCGCGGCCGCGGCCGGTGGCGTCGCGTTCGGCACCGAGGCGAAGCCGGTCAAAGGCGGCTGGATCGTCAACGGCAAGAAGATTTTCGCGTCGCTTTCGGGGCACGCCGATTATTACGGCGTGCTCTGCACCGAAATCGCGGAAGGTGAGAAAGCCTCCCGCCGCAACACGCTCTACCTCGCGCTGCCGGCCAACGCCGACGGCATATCCGTGGTCGGCGACTGGGATCCGCTGGGCATGCGCGGCACGGTGTCGCGCACGCTATTGTTCAAGGACGTGTTCGTGCCGGAGGATGCGGCGCTGATGCCGCGCGGCGTCTATTTCCAGGCAGCGATGCGCTGGCCGCACATGTTCCTGACGCTGTCACCGACCTATATCGGCCTGGCGCAGGGAGCCTACGATTTCACCGTGCGCTATCTGCGCGGCGAGGTGCCGGGCACGCCGCCGGTCAAGCGACGGATGTATCCGACCAAGCAGATCGCGGTGGCGCAAATGCAGATCAAGCTCGAGCAGATCAAGGCGATCTGGTTTCAGGCCATCACCGAAGCCCGTGCCAATCCGAGCAAGGAACAAGTGCTGCGCGCCTACGCCGCGCAATATTCCGCGATGGAAGGCGCCAACGAGATCGCGACGCTGGCGATCCGCACCTGCGGCGGCCAGGCGATGCTGAAATCGCTGCCGCTGGAGCGGATCTACCGCGACAGCCGCTGCGGCTCATTGATGCTGCCGTGGACCGCCGAACTCTGTCTCGACCGCATCGGCCGCGAAGCGCTGTACGAGACCGGCGAATCGGACGACTAGTTCGAAAATGGACCTTTCCGATCTCATCGAACGGAACGCGGCGTTCACGCCGGACAAGCCCGCGACCGTCTTTGAGGGCGAGATTCTGAGTTATCGGCATTCGGCACACGCATCGAACAGACTGCGCGCGCGCTGAAGGCCGAATTCGGCGTCAGCCGTGGCGATCGCGTCGCCATCCTCAGCTTGAATCGGCCTGATTATCTCGTCCTGCTCTATGCCTGCGCGCGGCTCGGCGCCATGCTGGTGCCGCTGAACTGGCGCCTCGCCGTCGCCGAGCAATTGTTCATCCTGTCGGACGCCTCGGTAAAGGTGCTGGTGCTCGAACAGGCTTTTGCGGAGATTCTGCCCGCGCTTGAAAAAAGCCTGCCCGACACCGGCATCGTGGGGCTGGATTTTGTACCTCCCAAAGGAAGCGCATTCGACGCGCTGCTGACGCAGGCGCGCGGAGATGGCCGCAATCCGCATACCGATCTGTCCTGTCCGCTGCTGATTGTCTACACCTCAGGCACAACCGGAAGGCCCAAGGGGGCGGTGCTGCGGCAGGAGGCGCTGCTGTGGAACGCCGTGATGAGCCAGCACATGCACGGCCTCACCTCGAGCGATCATATCCTGACCGTGCTGCCTTTCTTCCACGTCGGCGGCCTCAACATCCAGACCACGCCGGCGCTGCACCACGGCGCGACCGTGACGATCCATCCGCGCTTCACGCCGGACGCAACGCTTGCCGCAATCGCGCGCGAGCGCCCGACCTTGACGGTGCTGGTGCCCGCGACCATTCAGGCGGTCACCGAGCATCCCGACTGGGCCTCAACCGATCTGTCCTCGCTAAAGGCGATCTCGACCGGATCGACCATCGTGCCGCCGCATCTGATCGACCGTTTTGTCGCGCGCGGGGTGCCGGTGCTTCAGGTCTACGGCTCGACCGAAACCTGTCCGGTCGCGATTTATACCCGCCTTGGCGGCGATCTTTCGCGCGTCGGCTCGACCGGCCTGCCCGGCCTGTGCTGCGAGGCGGCCGTGATCGATGATTCCGGCGCTGAGCTGCCGCCGGACACGCCCGGGGAAATCGCGGTGCGCGGTCCCAATGTATTCTACGAATATTGGGGCAATGAGGACGCAACCCGGGAGGCGCTGCACGACGGCTGGTATCGCACCGGCGACATCGGCCGGCGCGACGCCGACGGCTATTTCTGGGTGCACGACCGCAAGAAGAACCTGATTATCTCCGGGGGTGAAAACATCTACCCGGCGGAGGTCGAGCGCGTGCTGCTCGAGCATCCCGATGTCGTGGAATGCGGCGTGATCGGCCGGCCCGATCCCAGATGGGATGAGGTGCCGGTCGCCTATGTGATCAGGCGGGCGGGGTGTTTGATCGAGGCGGAGAACCTGAAAGCGCATGTGCTGACGCAGCTCGCCCGCTTCAAGGTGCCGCGCGATATCGTCTTCGTCGATGATCTGCCGCGCACGGCCCTGGGCAAGGTCCAGCATTTCATGCTGAGGCAGCTTTACGAGCCCACGCAAGGAGAGGCGTCTTGAAGATCGCGGTGCTCGGCGGCGGCAATGGCTCGTTTGCGGCCGCGGGCGATTTTGCGCTGCAGGGACACGATACCAGCCTGTGGCGGCGCGATGCAGCACAGGTAGCGGCCCATCGCGCGGCGGGCTCGCGCATTATCGTCAAGGACGCCAACGGCCAGCACACGGCGCAACTGGCGTTGGTGACATCAGACATTGCCGAAGCTGTGGGCGGAGCCGAGCTGATCCTGTGCCCTGCCCCGGCTTTCGCGCAGCACGATATCGCTGGCCAGCTCGCGCCGCATCTCACCGATGGGCAGGTGGTGTTCCTGCCGCCGGCGACCTTCGGCTCGATGATCTTTGCGAAAGCTGCGCGTGACGCCGGCAATCGCGCAAGGTTAAGCTTTGCAGAGACCGGCACGCTGCCATGGCTGACGCGCAAGCATGGGCCGTTCGAGGTCGCCATCACCATACGTGCCAAACGGCTGCCGGTCGGGGTATTTCCGCTTGACGCTGCCGATCATGCGCTCGATGTGATCGGACGCGCGTTTCCCGGCGTGATCGAGCCCTGCGGCGACGCGCTGTCGGGAGCGCTGATGAATGCCGGGCCGATCATCCATCCACCGCTGATCGTGATGAATGCCGGCCCGATCGAACATTTCGAACGCTGGGATATTCACAAGGAAGGCACGCAAGCCTCGATCCGCGCCGTCACCGACGCGCTCGATGCGGAACGCATCGCGGTACGCGAAGGATTCGGCTATCGCGGCCCGCATTTTCCGCTGGCGCATCATTACGCAAGCGAGGGCGAGCAGTGGATGTATGGCCGCGGCTCGCACGATCGCCTGACCGATTCCGGCGACTGGCGCGAGCGCATCGTACTGTCAGAGCATCGCTACATGCGGGAAGATTTACGGCTCGGCCTGTCGTTTCTGGTTTCGGTTGCTGAACTGGCCGGGGTTGCGACGCCGCTGGCGAAATCTTTTCTCGCCATCGGCGGCGCGATCTGCGGCGAGGATTTCATGAAGAGCGGGCGCACGCTCGCAAGCCTCGGTCTCGGCCACCTTGATCGCGACCAACTGCAGACCCTGTTGCGCGAGGGATTTCAGGGATGACCACCGCTCGTCCCGCCATCGCCTGTCTCGGGGCCGGTCGCATGGGCCGCGGCATCGCAGTGGCGTTTGCCTATGCCGGCCACGCCGTCACCATGATCGACGTCAAGGCACGCTCCGCGGAGCAATTTGCGATACTCGAGGCCGAGGCGCTCGGCGAAGTCGGAAAGACGCTGGCAAGTCTGGCGCGGTTCGGATTGCTGACGGACGAGGACGCTGAGGCCGTGGTCGCCCGGGTCTCCGTGGTGCCTGCGCAGAATATGGCTGCGGCGCTGGCCGGCGCCGGCATCGTGTTCGAAGGCGTGCCTGAGGTGGTCGACCTCAAGCGCGAGGTGCTGGCGGCGGCCTCGAAATGCGTCGGGCCTGACGTCATCATCGCCTCGACCACATCGACGATCCTGGTCGACGATCTCTCGGGCGCGGTCGAACTTCCCCAGCGCTTTCTCAACGTGCACTGGCTGAACCCGGCCTATCTGATCCCGCTGGTCGAGATTTCGCCGGGCGCTGCGACCGATCCGGCCGTCATCGCGCGGGTGAAAGCCTTGCTCGAGGGCATCGGCAAGGTGCCGGTGGTGTGCGCGGCCACGCCCGGCTTCATCGTGCCGCGTATCCAGGCGCTCGCCATGAACGAGGCGGCGCGGATGGTGGAAGAAGGCGTTGCCAGCGCCGAGGACATCGACAAGGCGATCCGCTACGGCTTCGGTTTCCGCTACGCGGTGCTGGGCCTGCTGGAGTTCATCGACTGGGGCGGCGGCGACATTCTCTACTACGCCAGCCGCTATCTCGAGGGCGCGCTTGGCAGCGACCGCTATCGCGCGCCCGACGTGGTTTCAAACAACATGCGCGACGGCCGCATCGGCTTGCGGACCGGCGCCGGCTTTCTCGATTATTCCGGCCTCGATGTCGATGCCTATCGCGAGCAACGGCTTGCGGCGCTGGTCGATCTGCTCAGGCATTTTGGGCTGGCAAGGCCGCCGGTGCTCGATCGAGAGTAATGTGCGCCGTCATCCTGAGGTGCTCGCCGTCTCGGCGAGCCTCGAAGGATGACAAAACCAGGTACAAGCGGCCCATCCTTCGAGACGCGCGCAAGGGCGCGCTCCTCCCGAGTGAGCGCAATTGCGCTCATCCGGGGATGACGGCGGTAGTTTGTAGCGCGATCAAGTTGCGACTAACCAAACACGTCCTGCAGAACGCCTTCGCGGACCACGGCAACGCCGTCGAGCTCGATCGTGGTACCCATCATCGGAAGATCGAAATGCCCGGCGGTATAGCGCCCGGCGAATTCGTTGGCGCCGGTGGAAAACAGGAAGTTGCCGGCGACCGCGCGCAGTTCGGTGCCGTTGGTATCGCGCTGGTCGTACATCGCCAGCGCCTCGTAGCGCGCGCCGGGATTCATGCCGAACCCGACATGGGACACCGCATAGGCTTCGCGGTCGCCCCACGCCGCCAGATAGGCGCGCATCATCATCGCGTCGGCGCCCTCGCCGCTGGAGATCAGTGACGTAATCGTTTTTTAGCGTCATCCGGACCGGCGACGTCAGATAGCGCTTGAAGGTGAGATTGATGTCGCCGGCCGCCATCACCAGCGTGCCGTTGACGGTGCCGCTCTTGGGAAAGCTGACGACGATGCCGCCGGGCCAATGCGCCAGCGTGCCCGGCTTGTCGGTCCAGCCCCAGACGCCGACCGTCGAGGCGCCGACCATGTCGACATCGAGTTCGGTCCCCGCCCTGGAGGTCACGCGCATCCGCTTGGTTCCGCGCAGCATCTTCGCCGCCGCGCGCACGCGCTTTTCCAGCGCCGTATCAGGCACCATGCGCTCGAGCGCTTCGGGATGCTCGTTGGAAATAACCAGGATGCGGGCGCCGGCTTTGAGTATTTCCGGCGTCTCCACCGCGTGCATCAGCCCTTCAATGGTGCAATCGACCACAAAACCTGCCTGCTGTAGTGCAGTGACGACAGGCGCAAGCCGCTGGATCGCTTCGCTGGCGCCGGTGGAGCGGACCGGCACGATCTGCCGGTTGCGCGGCGTCGGAACGATGATGTGAAACGGTTTGGCGCCCATCCGCAACAGAGCGAGTTCAGCCAGGTGAACGTTGAGCGCGCGCGACTGCGTCTCCGAAAGTATCGCGGCGGTGTCGCCGGACTTGACCGCGCAACGCTCGAAAATCTCGCAGAACGCGTCGATCCATTTCGCTTCGATGCGATCCGCCAGCATCCTTATCTCCACTTCAAACGTTGCATCAGACTTCCGGAAACCCTCGCAGCAGATAGGCCCGCAACCCCTGCAGCAGGCCGTTGAGAATCAGGCCCAGCAGCGAAATCGTGATCAGCGGAACGAACATGTCGACGGCCTGAAAGGTGCGCGCGGCCGTCACCAGCAGATGGCCGAGGCCATCGGTCGAGGTAATCATCTCGGCGAGAAACACCACGATGCATGAAATCACAAGCCCGATGCGGCAGCCGGTGAGGATCGAGGGCACCGCGGCCGGCAGTACCACCTTGAACAGGATCTGACGGCGCGGCGTACCCGCCGCCATCGCCGACCAGATCAGCTTCTGCTCCACCATCGAGGCGCCGTAATAGGTCGAAAGCAGGATCGGAAACAACGCGTCCGCGGCAACCAGCGTGATCTTCGATTCGTGACCGAACCCGAGCAACAACAGCAGCGCCGGATACAGTGCAACCTTGGGCAACGGTGCCAGCACCCGCACGATGGGACGTACCACGGCATTGATGGCCGGACTAGCGGCGGCTGCAAGACCGACGGTGACGCCCAGAATTACCGCAATCGAGAATCCCGCGAACAGCCGGAATAATGTGGCGCCAATCTCCTGCTGAAAGGTGCTGGTGAGGAGTTGCTGGGCAAGCCGCATGAACACGAGGCCGGGCGGCGGCAACAGCGTCGCCGGCGCGTATCCGAACGACGCGATCGCCTGCCACAGCGCAACCAGCAGCGCAATCGGCACGATCCCCAGCAGAACATCCGATGTCACGGCGCGCGCGTTCATGCGAAGCTCAATGGAATTTCGAAGCCTGGCTCGGACCATCTTACCAGCCTGCTGCGCAGCTTCTCGAACGCGGCATCGAGGCCGATACCCATCGCGCCGATGATAATGATCATCGCGTACACGGTGTCGTACTGGCCCATATCGAGCGCATTGAACAGGATATTTCCGGCGCCGGACTGCCGCGCGATCATCTCGCTTGTGACCATGGTAATCAGCGCCAGCACAAGCCCGGTGCGGCAGCCGGTGAGAATCTCCGGCAATGCGGCCGGCAGCACGATCCGGATCATGCGCTGCGCCGCCGACAGGCCCATCGCGGCGCCCGACCACAGCATCTTTTCCTCGACCGCCTTCGCGCCCTGGAAGCTGTGATAGATCACGGGAAGACTGACGCCGAGAAAGATCACCAATATCTTCGCGATTTCGCCGACGCCGAGCCAGAGCATGATGATCGGCATCAGCGCCGCCTTCGGCACCGGATAGGTCACCATCAGCAGCGGATTGAAGAACGACGCCACGGCGCGGCTGCGGCCCATCATCAGTCCAAGCGGAATCGAAACAGCAACCGCAAGGCTGAAGCCGATCGCCATGCGGCGGAGCGAAGCAAGAATGTTGATCAGGGATTCCTTGTCGCCAAGGATGGAGGGGATCGCGCGGATGGCTTCCATCGCGGGCGGGAAGCTGTCGGTGTTCAGGATCAGCGCCGCGGCCTGCCAGATACCGAGCAGGCCGAGGCAGGCGAGCAGCGGCGCCGAGCGCGTGACGAGGATGCGACCTGAAATCATGGCCGCAACCCGTCTTCGCTGGTGTCATCGATCATGCGCTCGATATCGACAACATATTTCTGGTAACTGACATCGAGCAGCAGCTCCGCCCGGCGACGCGGCCGCGGCAGATCGATATCGACAATCTGCTTGATGCGGCCGGGCGAACGCGTCATCACCACGACCTTGTCGGACAGAAATACCGCCTCATCGACCGAATGGGTGACGAACAGCACCGTCTTGCGGTCGCGTTCCCAGATATTGAGCAGATCGTTCTGCAGCCGCGTGCGCGTATGCGCATCGAGCGCGCCAAACGGCTCGTCCATCAACAGCACCGCGGGGTGATAGGCCAGCGTGCGCGCCAGCGCGACGCGCTGCTTCATGCCTCCGGACAATTCCTTGGGATAAAAATTCTCAAAGCCCTTGAGGCCGACCATCTCGATCAGGCGGCGGCTTTGCGCTTCGGCTTCCGCATGCTTGACGCCCTGCTGGCGGGGCCCATACATCACGTTGCCGAGCACGCTCTTCCAGGGGAACAGCGCGAACTCCTGAAACACCGGCCCGCGATCGGGACCCGGCCCGGTGATCGCCCTACCCTTCATTTTCGCCACGCCTTGCGTCGGATTGACAAAGCCGCCGACGATATAGAGCAGCGTCGATTTTCCGCAGCCGGACGGCCCGAGAATCGAGACGAAGGCGCCATCCTCGATTGTCAGCGATATCTCCGACAACGCCAGATGGTCTTGACGGCCGGAAGTTTGGAAAATCTGCGAGACCCGATCGATCTCGATCATCGCAGCCGCCGGCTTGCGCGCCGGCGCAGATTCAGCCTGAATATCGGGCCGCGATGGCAATACCTTCATTCCCGCTTTTCTTCCCGGCACACAGCTGCCTTCCCGAATTTCTTCGGCCAACGACGGAGCATAGCGGAAACCCGCGGGGCTTGGCGATGCTGTTTCGAGGGTCGGCCGGCAGGAACCCGGACGGTATGGGCCGGAAGCAGGACGGTAAGTTTATCCTTGAACGAGCGCGGTGGCCCAGCTGAAATCATAATGCGTGCTCATCGCCTTCATCATGACGGTCGCGGCCAAAACGAAGATAATTTGCAACAACGTTTTCGTTGTAAAAATCTTTGCAAACAGCGTCATGATGATGCTCCCCGATTGCGGTCGTATACGGCACTGCAGTCCCGCAATCAACACGCACGGCCGTTCCCAGCGCAGGAACTTGAGGCATCAGACTTCGAACAACGGGCCCCACGACCGTTAATCGAACCACGGCCATTCCGCCGCGCCGTCATGCGTGACCGCGCCGCCGGGCGCCTGCCCGACCAGACGCGCGTACTTGGCGAGCGTTCCGGCCCGATGCCGCGGCGGCCGCGGCTTCCAGACCTGCCGCCGCTTTGTCAGTTCATTGTCGTCGATCAACAGATCCATGCGGCGCTTACCGGCATCGATCCTGATACGGTCGCCTTCGCGCACCAGCGCCAGCGGACCGCCGATAAACGATTCCGGCGAGACATAACCGATGCACATCCCTCGCGTCGCTCCGGAAAAGCGTCCGTCGGTGATGAGGGCGACCTTCTCCCCCATCCCCTGCCCGTAAATCAGCGCGGTGACGCCCAGCATCTCGCGCATGCCGGGACCGCCGACCGGACCTTCGTTGCGGATGACGAGAACGTCGCCGGCCGCGTATTTGCGATGGCGGACGGCATCGACGCATTCCTCCTCGTCTTCGAACACCCGCGCGCTTCCTTCGAACATCAGGTTCTTGAGGCCGGCAATTTTGATGACGGCACCATCGGGGCAGAGATTGCCCTTCAAAACCGCGACGCCACCATCAGGCATGATCGGCGTGCGCGTAGAGTAGATGATTTCGCCGTCCGGAGCATTCGCCTCCCCATATTCTTGCGCAATCGTCCTTCCTGTTATTGTCAGGCAACTGCCGTCGATGTGACCGCTTTCGACCAGCGCGCGGATCACGACGGCGGTACCGCCGATATCGTAGACGTCCTTCGCAGTATATTTCCCGCCCGGACGCAAATTGCCGATCAGGGGTGTTCGCGCAAAGACCTCGCCGACATCGTCTAGCGTGAAGGAAATGCCGGCTTCGTTGGCAAGCGCCGGCAAATGCAGCGCGGCGTTGGTCGACCCGCCGGTAGCGGCGACAATGGCCGCGCCGTTTTCCAGCGATCGCCGCGTCACGATTTCGCGCGGCAATGGCCCGCCTCGCTGCAGCATCTGCATCACCAGGCGTCCGGCCCGGCGCGCGACTTGCGCGCGCTCGGCGTAGACGCCGGGTATCATCGAGACGTTGGGCATCGTCAGCCCCATCGCTTCGGACACCATCGCCATGGTGTTGGCGGTAAACTGTCCGGCGCAAGCGCCGATGGTGGGCAGGCACGCCCGCTCGATGCCGGCAAGCGTCGCCTCGTCGATCTCGCCGGTCATGAAGCCGCCGACGGCCTCATAGGAATCCAGCACGGTGAGGGTTTTTCCCTCGAACCGCCCGGGAAGCGCGCTGCCGCCATAGATGAAAATTGACGGCACATTGCAGCGGATCATCCCCATCATCACGCCGGGGAGCGTCTTGTCGCAACCGCCGAAACCGATCAAGGCGTCGTAGGCAAGGCCGTGAACCACGGCTTCGATCGAATCGGCAATCAACTCGCGCGAAACCAGGGAGAATTTCATTCCCTCATGGTTCATGCTGATGCCGTCGGAAACCGAAATGGTGGTGAATTCCCGCGGCGTGCCGCCGGCTTCCGCGATTCCGGCCTTGGCGGCATCGACCTGGAAATCGTGGGTCATGTTGCAGGGCGTCTGTTCGCCCTTCATGCTGACGACCCCGATCATCGGCCGGGCGAGCGCCTCGTCGTCGAGCCCCATCGCTCGCATGAAGGCGCGGTGCGGCGCACGATCGAGACCATCGGTCGTCACGCGGGATCGCCACTTCTTCATGCGTGCAATTTCATGCGGTCTGATCTCGAAACGCCGAAAAACACTGAGCTGTGCTTCTCGTCATTGCGAGGAGCAAAGCGACGAAGCAATCCAACAGCAAGCCTGGGAACCGTCTGGATTGCTTCGCTGCGCTCGCAATGACGATTCTCTTACTGCAGCGGCGCGACGATGGTCGGGTGCTTGAACTGCGCGACGTCCATCTTCGGCAGCATTCCCGTCGCAGCGTAGATGTCGAGCATCTTCTGGATCGCCTCGAAATTCGGCGCGGCACCGGGGTCACGGCCGAAATCATTGTCCTTGAGCAGATAGGTGTCCAGCACGGGTATCGGCGCCTTCAGCTGTTCGGAGACGACCTTGAGCGTTTCCTCGCGATTGGCCAGCGCCTTTTTCATGCCGGAGGTGATATCGCGCACGTAAGCCTTTACCAGATCCGGATTCTTGTCGACGAAGTCGGCGCGGCAGGCTTCCAGAATGTGAACGATGTTCGGCATTTCCTCGGACAGCGAAAACAATTTGCGCGTGCCGCCCTTGGCCTCGGCGCGCGCGGCGAAAGGCTGGTTCATGTTCACGGCATCGACGCGGCCCTGCCGCAGCGCGTCCTCGGAAACCGCAAAACCGACCTCGACCAGCTTGATGTCTTTCTTCGGGTCAACACCGTTCTTCTGCAGCAGCATCGCGAATGGCCCGTAGGTGCCGCCGCCGATCACCGAGATGCCGACGGTCTTGCCCTTGAGATCGGCAATTTTCTTGATCGGCGAATCGTCCATCACGGCCCAATAGACCGAGAAGCCGCCGGGCTTTTCGAAGACGTGCTGCGCCACGATGTAGGCTTTCAGATTTCCGCCGACCACGCCGTTGGCGAGCGACAACGGCGCCTGCGTGGCGCAGTCGAGCGCGCCGGCGGCGAGCGCCTGGGTCATCGGTGCGGTGCCCTGGAATTGCGTCCATTCGACATTGTAGGTCTTGCCGAGATTGGGAAATTCCGCCGGCCTGCGCATCATCCAGTATTTCGATTCCTCGGCCGGAATGGTCCAGCCGACGCGGATCGTCTGTTGCGCGTGAGATGAGCTCACGCCGGCAAAAACGGCAGCCGCCGCCCCGGCTGCCAAAATCCATTTCGAAGGTATCCGCATCATGCCCACTCCACTTTCCCGATGCCAACCGCCTCATCGCAAGACAACCCGCGCGCAAGCCTTTCATGCTTCAAAGGATCAGGCAAGCCGCCGGGATCGCTTGTAGTCGCCCGGCAAGGTCGGGATGTGGGTGAGCCCACCCCTAAATTGGCGCGGCCGCGGCAGTAGTGAGCACAAGCGTTATGAGCGCGGATGCGGCGTCAAAATGCATCAGTTGTCAAACTTGATGCATTGGTTCAGACTGCGCGCAATATGGCGCATCGGTCGACGTGGGCGATCGAACTGCGCGAGCTTCAGCACCGCCTCGGCATCACCTCCGTCTATGTCACCCATGACCTGGAAGAGGCACTGGCGATGTCGGACCGCATTGTTGTGATGCGTGACGGACTGATCGAGCGCCCGATCTCGACTGGACGGGTTGACCGCACTCGAAACATCTCCCGGACACATCGTCTACGGAATGGCCTACGGACGCCCCGTTGGCACCGAACTGGTGGTCTCGGTGCGTACCGTGCACCTTCGGATTTCGACTGAGCCCCCCGCCGCGGTACAAAACGTGTGGCGCGTGCCAGTTGAGCAGACGGTCTTTCAAGGCGACTTCACTCAGGTTCACCTCGGTTGGGGCACGCAGCACCTGATCGCCCGCTGTGCCGCGCTGGAGCCGTTGGCGACAGGCGGGGAAGTTTACATTAGCGTTGAGCCGCGGCATGTCGTGGTTTTGGGTGCTTAGGCCGCACCCGTCGTCGTTCTGGATGCAGGTAACAGGAGAGATAGAATGGCTGGGATCGGCGAGGCCGAGGTAACGAATGCGGAAAGGCTCGGCTATCTCGGGCTCGGGATGATGGGATTTCCGATGGCGCGGCGGCTGCTGAACGCCGGCCACGATGTCACGGTCTGGAACCGGTCTTCCGGCAAGGCCGCCGCACTGGTCGAGGCAGGCGCGAAGGCCGCGTCCCACCCGCGCGACGTTGCCGCCACCGCCAGCATCATCTTCACGTGCCTCACCGATGCCGCTGCCGTGGAAGCGGTCGTGTTCGGCGCCAACGGCCTTGCGGCAGCCAGCGGCCAGGGAAAGCTTGTCGTTGACTTCTCGTCGATCCATCCGGATGCGGCACGCGCCATTGCCGCGCGGCTGAAGGCAGCCAACGGGATCGGATGGATCGATGCGCCGGTCTCCGGCGGCACCATGGGGGCCGAGGAAGGCACGCTCGCGGTGATGGCCGGAGGCGATGCCGCCGATATCGAAAGGGTGAGGCCCTATGTTCTGACGATGGCGCGAAGGCTCACGCATATGGGCCCGACCGGCGCGGGCCAGACCACGAAGCTCTGCAATCAGGTGATCGTCGGATGCGCCATGGCGGTGCTCGCGGAAGCGACGCGGCTGGCGGTCAACGCCGGAATTGACGCCAAACGGCTGCCGGAGGCGCTTGCCGGCGGCTTCGCCGATTCCATACCGCTGCAATTGTTCGTGCCGCGCATGGCGCAGGGCATTCACTCCCCGCCGCTCGGACATATCGCAACAATGCTGAAAGATCTGGATACGGTGATTGATGTCGCTCGCGACACATCGAGTCCGGTGCCGATGGCGGCGCTCGCCGCGCAACTGTTCAGATTGGCCAAATCAGCGCGTGGCGCGGATGCTGACGCGCTTGAAATCTATAAACTGTCAACCCCCGCGTTTGGTTGACGGGCGGCCGCGTCTAGCAGGCTGCCCCTTTCGAACGTCAGGGACGAAAAACCAATTGCAGTCGGGCAGAGGGCGGTTAGAAATGCTTTTCACATCGAAGCGTCCAATTGAACCAGGGATCCGCGCCAATGTACGACCCTGCGGGTGTTAAGACATTACCCGAATTTCCCGTTCCCGGGCAGATGAAGGCCTGGGTTTTGGGCGATCCGGACGAGGTTCTCCTGCGCGATAAACCTACCCCGGTTCCAGGACGCGCGGAAGTTCTGGTCCGCATCGACGCCGTTGCGATCTGCGCAACCGACCTTGAGATCATTCACGGCGGCTCGCCGGCGAGCATTCAGGGCGGCCTTCCCTTCAACAAGAATTTCACGCCCGGCCATGAATATATGGGCACGGTTGTCGCGCTTGGACCTGATGTCGACGAGTTCGAAATCGGCGACCGCGTCAGCGTGGAAATTCATGCCGGTTGTGGTCAGTGCAAACGGTGCCGACAGGGCATGTATACCTCCTGCCTCAACTATGGGAAACTCGACAAGGGTCATCGCGCCAACGGATTCACCACCGATGGTGGCTTCGCCGAATACGCGATCAATCATGTCAACACGCTGGCGCGGGTACCTGACACCATGAGCGACGCGGAAGCGACGCTTGTCGTCACCGCCGGCACCTCCATGTACGGCCTGACCGAACTCGGCGGCCTCGTTGCCGGTGAAAGCGTGGTGGTGATCGGCCCGGGACCCATCGGACTGCTCGCTGTCGCGGTGGCAAAAGCGCTGGGCGCAAGCCCGGTCATCCTGACGGGAACGCGCAACAAGCGTCTCGCGATCGGCAAGGAGTTAGGCGCCGACCGTGTTGTCAATATCACTGAGGAGAACGCGGTCGATGTCGTCAAGGAGCTCACCGGAGGCATCGGCGCAGATTATGTGATTGAATGCGCCGGCACCGAAGCTACCGTCAATCAGGCCATTCATATGGCCAATCGCGGCGGGAAAATATGTCTCGCGGCATTCCCGCATGACCCGGTGACGACCGATCTGGCGCATCTGGTGAAGAACAATATCTATGTCTACGGCATTCGCGGCGAAGGCCGCAGCGCCACGCGCCGCGCCATGGCCTTGATGGCGGAAAAGCGGTTCGACGCGACCAAGATTCATACCCATACCTTCGCGCTCGCCGATCTGCCCACCGCGCTCCGATACGCGCGTGATCGGGTCGAAGACGCCATCAAGGTGGTCGTCACCACCCGGCAAGCAGAGACGCTGACCAGCGCGGCGGCGGAGTAGAAATGGTCCCTTCGCTTGCCGAACGGGACGAACTGTTCACGGGCTTCGTTCCTACCCTGTTCCGGAAGGCATGGACGCACCGTACAAGATCGTCACGACCGACTTTCACCGCAGCGCGCCTGAAACCCTTGGCGAGCAATCATGCGATCCCGCCGAGATAGAGCCGCTTGACGATGTCGTTGCCTCTCAGTTCGTCGACCGAATCGGCCGCGACGACGATTTCACCATGGACGATGATGTAACCGCGATCGGCGATCCGGATCGCCTGATTGAAGTTTTGCTCCGCCATGAGCACAGTCAGACCGAGATGCTGATTGAGCTCGCCGATCTTGGCGATGGTCTGCGAGACCAGCAGCGGCGACAGGCCTACCGAAGGCTCATCGATCAACAACAGGCGTGGCGACGACATCAGCGCGCGCGCGATGGCCAGCATCTGTTGCTGCCCGCCTGACATGGTGCCGGCGAGTTGGCTCTGTAGCCCCTTGAGGGCCGGAAATGTTTCGAAGGCAAGCGCAAGATTGCGATCGATATTGCGCCGGGCGGCCTTGCGGAAGGCACCGAGCATCAGATTTTCCAACACGGTCAGCTTGGGAAACAGCCGCCGCCCCTCGGGAACCAGCGCCACGCCGAGATCGACGATGGCCTCAGTCGACAGCCTGGCCAGATCGTGCGCCATTCCGTCGATCGTCAGCGACATGGTTCCACGCTGGGGCCGAACCAGGCCGGCGACGCACTTCATCAGCGTGCTCTTGCCGTTGCCGTTGGTGCCAAGCAATGCGACGGTCTCGCCAGCCTCGACATGGAGCGTGACACCGCGCAGCGCTTTCACGGCGCCGTAACCCGCATCAAGGTCAGTGATGGCAAGGCTAAGTGCCAAGGTAGGCCTCCTGCACGCGCTGGTTAGCCATGACTTCGGACGGCGTGCCGATCGCGATGATCCTGCCGGCGTCGAGACACATCACGCGGTCCGAAAAACGCATGACCGCCTGCATGATGTGCTCGATCATGATGATGGTGATGTCCTGACTCGCGAGGCTCATGAGCAGATCAAGCACCTCGTCGACTTCCGAGCTGGAAAGGCCGGCCATGGCCTCGTCGGAAATCAGGAGGTTTGGGCGCGTCGCCATCGCGCGGGCGAGTTCCATCTTGCGCAATTCCACCTGGCTAAGCTTCGTGGCCGACACGTCGGCCTTCGACGCGAGACCCATCCGCGTCAGGATTGACATCATGGTGTCGCGTCGTTGCGCAGCCGAGACGAGTTCGTCCGTGACCGCCGCGAAGTCGAGAGCGACCATGAGGTTTTCGGCAACCGTCATGCTTTTGAACGGCCGCGGGATCTGGAAGCTGCGCGCAATGCCGCGGCGCGTGCGCATATGCGGCTGCAACTGCGTGATGTCCTCGTCACGGAACACCACGGTGCCGGCCTCGGTACGGAACGCGCCGGAAATACAGTTGATCAGCGTGGTCTTTCCCGAGCCGTTCGGGCCGATGAGGCCGAAGCGCTCTCCCGGACGGATGTCGACACTGACATTGTCGAGCGCGGTGAAGCCGCCGAAACGTTTGGTAAGCGCTGATATCCGCAGCAAGGGTGCCTGGGTTTCGGGGGGCATCATGCCTTGCCCTCGTTGCGATTGCGGCGAACCCTTCGGATCAGGCCAATGACGCCCTCAGGTGCTGCCACCACGAACAACACCAGCATCACGCCGAGTACCAGCACGTTGACTTCCGACGAGATGGTAACGGTCAGCAATTGTTGTGTCGTGCCCAACAGGATCGCGCCGACGATCGGGCCCGCCCAATGCGCGGTCCCGCCGATCAGCGACATCGCGAGCACCGAGACGGAGTAATTGAGATTGAACGCGGACGAGGGGTCCGCGTATTGCAGATACATCGCGGCGGGGGCGCCGGCCGCGCACATCAGCGCCCCGGAGATGACGCACGCCAGCAGCTTCAGCCGCAGGGTCGGCACGCCCGTGCATTCCGCGGCGAGTTCGTCGTCCTTGAGCGCCTGCAAGCCGCGGCCAATCCATGAATTTTGAATGTAGCGCGAGATCGCAACCGCCAGCACCACGAGGAGCGCCTGGACGAAAAACAGCATCTGCACATAGTTGTTGAACGGTTCCGTCACCACCGGCCGCTGCATCTGAATGCCGGCCGCGCCGCCGACGTATCGCCAATTCGTTATCGACGTCTCGATGACAATCGTCAGCGCAATCGTCGCGATCGAGAAGAAGATGCCCTGCATGCGCAAGGTCAGGAGGCCCAGGGCGAACCCCATCAGGGCGCCGACGGCGGCTGCGGCTGCGATCTGCACGGCGAGCGGCGCGCCAAAAGCCTTGAACAGGAATACGGCCGTGTAGACGCCAACGCCGAAAAACGCGCTGGTGCCGAAATTCACGTAACCGGCATAGCCGCCAAGGATGCTCCATGCGACGGCGAGTACGATGAACTGCAGGATCACGTAGCAGGCAAAGAAGGGATATTGGTTGCCGATGACCTGCGTCATCAGCAGGGCGGCGGCGAGAAACAGGGTCGCCCCGATCCAGAAAAAGCTACCGTTGCGCTTCATGATAGCCTGCCGAACAGGCCCTGCGGCCGGACGGCGAGAACGCCGAGCAGCATCCCGAACGAAATGGCCGGCGCCCAGGAGGCGCCGAACAGGGTCAGGACGATCGTTTCGGCGACGCCGAGGATGATGGCGGCGACGAGCGTTCCGGTCATGCTGCCGAGCCCCGCCATGACCACGACGCAGAATGTCCGCCCGATATAGGTGCGGTCGAGTGTCGGCTCGACGGGAGCGACGATAATGAGCAAGGCACCGGCGATCCCGAGCACGGCGGTTGCAATGCCGAACGCCCATTGCTTGATCCGGATCGGGTTGGCGCCCATCAACCGCAGCGCCTCCTGGTCCTGCGCGACCGCGCGGATCGCGCGTCCCATGAATGTTCGCGACAGGTACAGCGTCAGCAGGATCGTCAGCGCGGCGGCGACCGCGAACGCGACCATCAGCCGGAACGGAATCCGCATTTCGCCGATCCGCCAGGCCTTGCCGACATAGGTCGCGGTGACCGAGCGCTGGTCCACACCGAATTGCAGAATGATCAGTACTTCGATGATGAATGCGATGCCGAAGAAAAACGCGATGCCGCGCACGCCGGCGTCGCTGCCGCGCTTTTCGAATGTTTCGTAATACAGGCGGTAGACGGCGAGACCGAGCAGAAAGAATAACGGTGTGACCAGCAGCCCCGCCAGCAGCGGATCGATCCCATACTGCTCGTTGAGGAAGAACACCGCGTAGGACGCCAGCACCAGAAAGGCCGGATGCGCGACGTGGGGGACGTCAAGCAGGCCGAACGAGATGGACAATCCGAGACTGACCGCTGCATAGAAGCAGCCGAGCAGCACACCGATCACCACCGCATCGCGCAGCAGGTCCATTGAAAACAATTGAGGTCCCCCTTGACCGCCTTGAGCCCGCTTCCCCGGTCGCACATGCCGGGTTATCCGATTCCTTGTCCGGGATCATTTGCCCTGATCCCGGACAGCCGCGCCATTGTTCCGAAAAAACCGCGAGGCTTACTTCCGGGCGACCTCAAAGGGACTGACGAGATCGCCGGATTTCAATTTCTCCGGGAACAGGATCACCTGCTTGCCCGAGCTGCGGAACTGCTCGATGTTGTTGTCCACGACGCCGCGGAACTGGGCCTGCAGCACCGCGGTTTCCTTGCGCTCGCCGTCCGCCGAAAACGCGATCGGGCCTACGATGGTCTTGTGCTCGTTGTCGTGCAGATATTTTGCCATGGCCTTTTGGTCAAGCGACCCCGTCGCCTTGATGGCCTGCTCGACAAGTTGACCGCTGGCGTAGCCGAACGGCGCAAGATAGTAGCCCAGCGGATCGACCTTGGCTTCCACGGCCCGTTTCGCGTAGGTTTCGAAGAACGCCTTTGTCCCCTCGTAATACATGTTCGGTTCCGGGAGCCATGAGTTGTAGTTGACGACGCCGTTGAGCAGCGAGCCCAAATTCGCCATCACCGCGCCGAATTGCAGACCGACCATGCCGCCGCCGAAAATCTTGACGTTGTCTCCGATCCCGATCTCGTTCACGGCGCGCAAAATGCCGGCCGAATCCGGCGGATAGGACGCGACATAGACGATGTCAGGTTTGGCCGCCTTGAGCGCGCGGATGATGCTGGAGAATTCCACCGTGTTGGGCGGGTAGGCCTGGTCGAAGACGATCGGCATGTTGCGCTTCTTTGCGACATCCCTCGCGGTCAGCGCCAGATTCTGGGCGAATTCCTGGTCTGCCGCCAGAAGCGCAATCGTCTTGCCGCCGGCCTTCTGGCCGATATCGAGGAACGATACCGCCCAGCTGTCGGCCGGCCCCCACGGCGCATTGTTGAACCACATGTCGTGGCCGACCTTGCTGTTCACCTGGAACGAGAAGTTGCCGATCAGCAACAGGCCGCGCTGCTTGACGAGCGGCATGATCGGCGCCGTCGGCACGGTCGCGTAGGGCGCAAACAGGAGATCGACCTTGTCGACATCCAGCAGCTTCGAGTAGATCGCCGGAGTCTCTGAAGCGCTCGATTTGTCGTCATAGACGACAAGTTCGACCTTGCGGCCGAGCAGGCCACCCTTGGCGTTGACATCGTCCCGCCAGATCTCGATGCCAAGCAGCGAAGCCTTGCCGCCCCCCGCAAGACCGCCGGTCTGCGGCATGCTCATGCCGATTTTAATCGGTGGCTGCTGAGCGCCAACGCGTGAAGTCAGCCCAAGCATGGCGACGGTGATCGTTCCGCCGAGAAGTGTCCTGCGTTTCATTGATCCTCCCATATGTCTCGTTTTTTGGTGGTATATTGGATGAACAAAGCGAACATCACAATGAAAAAGCGTCACGTCCGCTTTTAAGCCAAAGCGGACATGCGCCCGCTCGTTCAAATTCGCCCCAGCGCCGTCAGGATAACCTGCGGCGTCAGCGGAATCTCCGATATAAGTGCGCCAAACGGCTTCAGCGCATCATTCACCGCGTTGGCCACCGCCGCGGCCGCTCCCGCCGTGCCGGCCTCTCCCGCGCCCTTTGCGCCCAATTCCGTCTCCGATGTCGGCGACACCACGTGCCCCACATCTATATCGGGCATTTCGCCGGACATCGGAACCAGATAATCGGCCATGTTGGCGTTGGTCAGCTGACCGCGCTCATCGTAGATGCATTTTTCGAACAGCGCCGCGCCAAGGCCCTGCACCACGCCGCCCCGGATTTGCTCGTCCACCAGCTGCGGATTGATGATCGTGCCGCAATCCTCGACCACCCAATGCCGGAGCAGCTTGACGAAGCCGGTGTCGGTGTCGACTTCAAGCCATGAGGCCTGAACGCCATTGGTGAAGGCGAACGGATATTCGCGAGGCACGAAGTGCCGCGTCGCCATCAGCTCGGGCTGAATGCCCGGCGGCAGCGTGTCGGGGCGGAAATAGACGATCCGCGCCAGTTCTTTCAGATCGATTCGGGGCGAGCCGTCGCTCGCGTTCACAATCGCGTTGTTGACGATGTCGAGTTCGGCGGAAGAAGATTGCAGGATCGCCGCCGCGACATCCAGGACATTGCTGCGCAAGACCTTCGCCGCCTGGAGCGCGGCTTCGCCGCCGATGCCGGCGCCCCGCGATGCCCAGGTACCGCCGCCATAGGGCGTGTTGTCGGTATCGCCGAGAATGACGCGGACGCGCTCCATCGAGACACCCAGCACGCTGCCGACGATCTGCGCCGTGAGCGATTCCGAACCCTGCCCCTGCTCGGTGATGCTGGTCTGGCAGATCACCGAACCCTGGGCGTCCAGCCGCACGGCGACGCCGTCCTGCGACGAGATGCGGGCGCCACCGACACCGTAAAATGCCGCGCTCGGATTGGTGACCTCGATGAAGCTGGCAATGCCGATGCCGCGATGAATGTTCTTGTCGCGCAATGCCGCCTGTTCAGCGCGCAGCTTGTCATAAGTCCATCATCGCCATCAGCTTGTTGATCGCGGCGTGATGCGACAACTGCTCAAATCTCAGGCCCGAGGGCGACGCGCAGGGATAGGCGTCGTCGGCAATGAGGTTGCGGCGGCGAATTTCCACCGGATCCATTCCGATTTTTGCCGCAGCCAGATCGACCAGGCCTTCCGTCACCGAGCATGCGATCGGATGGCCGACGGCGCGATACTGGCACATCACGTTTTTATTCTGGAACACGACCCGGGCCCGCGCACGATAATTTTTGGTCACATACGGCCCACCCACCAGATTGACGACCTGGTTCGCTTCGATCGCGCTGGTGCGCGGATACATCGAATAAGGACCGATGCCGGTGAGATCGTCGATCTCGAACGCCGTGATCGTCCCGTCGCGCTTGACGCCGATCCGCCCCTTGCAGCGATGGTCGCGCGCGTGAATATCGGTGTTGAAGCTTTCGACCCGGTCGGCGACGAACTTGACCGGCCGCCGCAACAGTTTCGACAGCGCATAGGTGGCCATCTCGTCGGCGTAGATGTGGACCTTGATGCCGAAGGAGCCGCCGACGTCCTTGCAGACCACGCGAACCTGGGACTCCTCAAGCCCGAGATGGAGCGCCGCGATGTTCTGCACCATGTGCGGCGCCTGCGTGCCCTGATAGATCGTCAGCCTCGCCTCGGCGGCGTTCCAGTCCGCCACTACCGCACGCGGCTCCAGCGTCACCCCGGTGTGCCGTCCAAAGATGAATTCCGCTTCCACCACCTCGTCGGAGTCGGCAAACGCCGCATCGACGGCACCGGCGTCGAGGTTGCGCTCGAAGGCGAGGTTATCGCCCAGTGACGGATGAATCACCGGGGTTTCCGGATCGAGCGCGGTGCGCATGTCCGTCACCGCATCCAGCTCCTCGTACTCAACCGAGACGGTTTCCGCCGCGTCCTCGGCCATGGCGCGGCTTGTCGCCACGACAGCCGCGACGGCTTCGCCCTGCCAGCAGACGCGGTCGATCGCGATCGCATGCTGGGCAGCGGATTTGAGGCCTTTTAAATGCGAGAGCACGCCGACCCAGGGCGTGATGACGGCCGCAAGTTCCTTACCTGTTACGATGGCGATAATGCCCGGCATGCGTCTCGCGGCGCCGGCGTCGATGCCAATGATCTTCGCATGGGCATGGGGCGAACGCAGAAACACCACATGGGCCATACGCGGCAGTTCCATGTCGCTGACATAAAGTCCGCGTCCCTGCATCAGCCGCTCAAGATTAGGCCTTGGCACCACCTTGCCGATATACGAGTTCGGCCGATCCAGCACCGAGAGAGTTTCGGGATGTCTGGCTGAGCCGGTCATGGCTTGCGTCCCATGCGCTGGCGCGCCGTGGTCTCAATCGCATCGATAATGGCCTGGTAGCCGGTGCAGCGGCAGTAGTTGCCGGAAAGATGCTCGCGTATTCGCTCCCTGTCCGGATCAGCATGCTGCTTCAGCAAATCCTGCGCCGCCATCAGCATTGCCGGGGTGCAAAAGCCGCATTGCAACGCGTTGCGATCGCGAAAGGCGGCCTGCAGATCGGCGATCTCGCCGCTGTCGGACAATCCCTCGATGGTCTCGACAGATGCCCCGTGGCTCTGCACCGCCAGCATCAGGCAGGAACGAACGATCTCCCCGTTCACGCGCACCGTACACGCGCCGCAAACCCCATGCTCGCAACCGACATGGGTTCCTGTCAGCTTCAGATGCTCCCGCAGGAAGTCCGCCAGATTGAGACGCGGCAGAACATGCGCCTCGACGCGCTCCCCGTTGACGTCGAGCGAGATCTCCATGTGCGCCGTCACACAAATCCCCCGGCATTGAGATCGGGGCGGCCGAGAAGCGCGGACGCGCAACGCGCAAGCAGCACCTTTGCGAGATGCCGGCGCATGGAAGCGGACGCCTGGTGATCTTCCTGGGGATCGAGCTCATCGCCCAGCGCCGTCGATGCATCCGACAACACGGCAGGCGTGAGAGCGACGTTGACCAGCTTTCTCGCGGCCTTGGCCAGTACCGGCCGGTCGCCCACGGCAAAGAATGTCATGCGAAGGTCGGTGAACACGTCGCGTTGCACGATCGCCTGCGCCGCCAGGCCGGCGATGGCGTAATCGCCGTGCCGCCGGGCGAATTCGTGGAAGAAATGCTTGGAATTTTTCTGCGCGACCGGAAGTTCGACAGATATCAGCAATTCCTGCGCCGACAACGCCGTCTCGTAAATTCCCGTGAAGAAATCCTCCGCCGCAATCCGCCGCTCGCCAGCCTGACCGCTGACGACAATGGTCGCATTGAGCGCGACCATGCAGGCCGGCAGCTCGGAAGCGGGATCGGCATGAGCGAGGCTGCCGCCGAGGGTTCCCCTGTTGCGGATCGCGGGATGCGCGACATGGGCCACCGCTTCCTTCAGCAACGGCGCGTGCGCGGCAATCTCCGGCGATCTCAGGAGATCGACATGGCGCGTCAGCGCACCTATGCGTAGGACATCGCCTCTCACCCCGATGCCCCGCAGTTCGGCGATCTCGCCGATATCGACGATCAGTTCCGGAGAAATCAACCGCAGATTCATCGCGGGCATCAGGCTCTGGCCGCCCGACAGCACCTTCGCCTTGTCCCCGTGCGCGACGAGCAACTCCAACGCGTTCACAACGCTGGTTGCGCGTGCGTAGCTGAAAGCCGAGGCTTTCATTGGCGTGACCTTCCCCGGCCGGATTTTGGCGTATTTTGTCAGGATTAGACGGCGGCAACCATTAAAGGTCAAGTTTGTTTATCGAACGATTATTTCGAAAGGTTCGACTTTTGGACTTGTGGTAATCTCGCGAACGACGCACGGTTTGGTTCTCACCAAATCGGCCCCAGGGAGGAGCAGGCAATGAATCTGGGTTTCTTTACGATGCCGATCCATCCTCTTGACAAGGATTGGCGGCTATCCCTGAAGGAAGACCGTGAAGCGTTCCTGCTGGCCGACGAGCTCGGGTTTACCGAAGCCTATGTCGGCGAACACGTCACCGACAAGGCCGAGAACATTACCTCTTGCATCGCGTTCATCGCCTGGATCGCGGCCGCCACCAAGCAGATCAGATTGGGAACCGGCACGATCAACATGCCGAACACCCATCCCGCCGCTGTCGCGGCCAGCATGGCGATGCTCGATCACATGCTCGACGGACGTTTGATTTTCGGCATAAGCCCCGGCGGACTGCTGTCGGACGCCGAACTGTTCGGCAATCTCGACGCCAACCGCAACGAGATGTTTCTTGAAGCCATCAACCAGGTTCTGGATATCTGGGCCGGTGAGCCGCCTTATAATTTCAACGGAAAATACTGGAACATCTCGACGCAAAAGACCCTGATCGAGGAGGTCGGCCAGGGCTTCATTGCGCGGCCACTGCAGCGGCCGCATCCCCCCATCGTCGTGACCGCCGTCGCGCCGTTCTCAAAGGGCGTCACCGAGGCTGCCGCCCGCGGCTGGGATCCGATCTCGGCAAATTTCCTGATGCCGGCCTGGGTGAAAAGCCACTGGCCTAGATATGTCGAGGGCTGTGAGCGCGGCGGCCGCGCTGCCGAGCCGGCGAACTGGCGCGTTGCCAAGAGCGTGTTTGTTGCGAAGGACGCGGCGACCGCAAAAGCCTACGCGACGGACCCGGACGGACCTTACGTCTACTACTATCGCTCGCTGTTCACCAAACTGAAAAGGAATGGCCGCATCGAGCTGTTCAAAACGCGCCGCGATCAACCTGACGATGAAGTGACGCTGGAAATGATCTGCGACAAGCTGATCATCTATGGAACGCCGGAGAGCGTCGCGGATCAGTTGCTGGCTTTCCAGGACGAGGTCGGCAAGTTCGGCACGCTATTGTATGCGGGCAAGGACTGGAAGGACCGCGAGCTTGGTCGGCAATCCATGATCATGATGGCCGAAAAGGTCATGCCGCGAGTCAATGCCGGCATTTTGAAACAGTCCAACGCTGCGGAATAGTCCGAGGCGGCTCAACCCACCGCCTTCACCGGCGCCCGCCTGGGGGCTACCGCGGCTCCAAAAACGCGTTCGAAGCCAGCCAGAAAAACGTCAAGCGCATCGCTGATCATCTGTTCCTTGTCCTCGAGCACGGGAGATTCGTAGATGTACTTGCGTACCCCGTAGTAAAAAATTCCGCTGTGAAACACCCATGCCATTTCCAGCTCGGACGCGGTCGGCTTGCTTTGCACCGGAAGCCCTGCTTCATGGCGGCACTCCCTGATGATGCGCGTCAGGATCTTGTCGCGCACCACGCCGACGTACCAGCGGTTGATGTCCAGGCCCTTCAAACCCGAGTAGAGATAGATGCGAAGCCATTTGCGGGTGAAAATCACCTTGGTATACGCATTGTAGAATTCCTGCAGCCGATCACGGATCGGCCGGGAGCGGTCGGTCAGCAGCTTCTCCCAGCCGGTATCGAGCGGCTCGAGATAGACCGTGCGATAGACCTCCTTGATCAAATCGTCCTTGCTCGGAAAGTAGCGATACAGCAGCGGCTGGGTGACGCCGAGCCGGCGCGCCAGATCGCGCGTCCCGCCACCGAATCCTTGCTCCGAAAAGAATTCCGTCGCCTTGGCGACGAACTCCTTGCGGCGATCATCCGGCGATAGCCGCTTCTGCTTCGCGCGCGCACGTTTGGGCGATGCTTTCTTGCTCATGGCTTAGGCGTCGCTGAAACGTCGTCAGCGGTGAGAAATCGGCCGTAACCGCCGTGAGCAAACAGCAGCGGCTCCTGCCGGTTATAGGTATAAGCCTCAACCGCACCGAGGAAAATAACATGGTCGCCGCCATAGTATCGGTTGGCCGCGCGGCACTGAAAATTGGCAACGCTATCGGCAAGAAGCGGCGCGCCGCCAAGGCCCGGCTTCCATTCGACGCCGGCGAATTTGTCTTCCGAAGACTTTGCGAATCTTGTTGCGAGGGCCTGCTGCGACGCGCCGAGGACGTTGACCGCAAAATGGCTGGCGTTCTGGAAAATGCTCATGCCTTGAGAAAATATTCCCAAGCTCCAGAGCACGAGCGGCGGGTTCAGCGACACCGACGCGAACGAATTACAGGTCAGTCCATAGGGCTTCCCGTCAGCCATGGCGGCCGTGATGATGGTGACGCCGGTGGCGTAGGTGCCCAGCGCGTTGCGAAAATCCCTGGGATCGATGACCGAACTGTCGCTGGCCAACTCGTTGGCTGGATCCGGACTGATCGGATGCTTTGGCGCGTCGGTCATCCGCCGGCCTCAAAGCGTCAGGTTTTCGGATGGCAGGCCAAGCGCAACTCGTCCGTAGTTTGTGCCAGCCGCATCGAAATTGAACGCAAGGTGCGAATTGATAGCGTGGGCGTCACGAAACTGCCGTTGCAATGCTCCTATTGTGAACAGCCCCCGCGCGCCGCTCGCCGAGAACAGCAATGACACCGCCTCGGTGCAGAGATTGACGGAATAAGCCCCATCGCGCCGCAATTTGGTCTTGGCGGCTGTACCTGGAACGTGGCCGCGCCTCGCATCGGCCATCGCCTCGATACAGGTCGAACGCATGATCAGGCGGGCGGCATCGATCTTGGCGGAAGCCTCGGCAATCTTGATCTGCGTGCTCTGGAGGTCGGCGAGTTTGGCACGATTGTAGGTCGAGGCGCGATGCCGCGCGACTTCGACATAATCGTCCAGACAGGCTTGTGCGTTCCCCAAGGCAACGCCGGAAAGCACATAGGGAAACAATGAGAAGACCGGCAGTTCATAAAGTGCATTCGGATTGACGGCGCTGCCCGGCGTCGGACCACCGGCGAGGTCGCTTACCGCAAGCGTCATCGGCTCGGCGACAAGGGCATCGTTAACCTCGACATCGTTCGATCCGGTTCCCCTCAATCCGGTCGCATTCCAGGTGTCATTGATTTTGTAGTCACTCCTGTTGAGCAGAAAGATCCGATATTCGATCCCGTCAGCCTCATCATCTGACGAAACAACGCTGGCAAGCATGTTCCATTCGCAAGAATCCACTCCCGACGAGAACGGCCAACTGCCACGCAGCACATATCCACCGTCGACTTTCCTGGCCCGGCCGGCCGGAAATATAAAGGAAGATGCAATCAGGGCGTCAGCGTTCTTGTTCCAGACCAAATCCTGGGCACGCTTGTCGAACATACCCAGCATCCACTGATGGCTAGCGAGATTGGCAAAATTCCAGCCCACCGACGCGTCGGCCTGCCCCAGCGCATCGGCGCAATCGACCAACGCGACGTAATCGAATTCGGAGCCCCCCACTCGCTTCGGCTGCACGATCCGGAACAACCCGGTGTCATGCAAATCGCGTTCGGTTTCCGGCGGCAGACGCCGCAACTCTTCAGTCCGGGAAGCGCGGTCGCGCAAGTTTGGAATAAGCGCCTTGGCACGGGCAATCATGGCCGCATAGGCGCGGTCGTCCGCATCCGACCCCGAGGACAGGGTTGCATTTGGCTTTCGACCAACACCTGCCATTTTGCGGCTCCTCGCTATCTCGCCCGGCGTGCGGTCTTGAGATGCGGCCGGTCGAGATACAGCGACGCAGCCAGCCCTTCTTCGTTTTGCTCGGCGAACTCGGTCAACAGCTTCATCTCGGGAATTCGCGAACGATCGAGCGTCTCGACGTCAGGCCAGTCGATCTCGATCAGATTTCCGGCGGGATCGCGCAAGTACATCTGAACGCAGCCATCCGGCAGTTCGTTCACCGGATTGCGAAATGCCGTCGAGTCCAGCGCGCCCATCGCCTTCGCTGCGTCGTAGGCCGCATGGAAGTCGTCTACATCGACCGCAAAGTGCTGGTAGACCGGAACCTGATCTTCCAGTTCGAAGATGTGCAATTGCAGATCGCCGCAGCGGAGATATTTCGTCTTGAAGCCAAAATTGTAGCTGGGGATGGTCTGCATGCCCAACACGGTCTCGTAGAATCTTACCGACTCCGCGAGATTTCTGGTGCCGATTGAAAGGTGATTGAAGCCGGTAACCTTCACCACTCGCCTCCGTCAAAAAGCAAAATGCGCCGCGTCACGACGAAACCTGCTTGACCGGTCGAAGCAACTTGACGATTGTTTATCGCCCGATCACTAATTAAGGCGCGGCCGGCGTTGCCCGTCAACCGAATTCGACAGCTGGGAAACGAACTCTTATGGACAGGACCGTTGGAATTATCGGGCTTGGCATCATGGGAGGCGCAATCGCCCGCAACCTCGTCGATCGTGGATGGCGAGTGATCGGTTTCGATACCGACGCCGCACGACGGGCCGAGCTTGCACTGGCGAACGTCACAATCGCCGGCGACGCGGGTCAGGTCGCGCGTGACGCGCCCATCGTCATGACCAGCCTTCCCACTCCGGCAGCGGTGGCGGATGTCGCGCATGAAATCGCCAATTCCGGTCAGTCGCCGCGGATTGTGGTCGAACTCTCCACGCTCAGCATCGCCGACAAGCTTCGCTTCGAAGCCATCCTGAAGAAAGCCGGCCATATTGCGCTGGACTGCCCCCTGAGCGGAACCGGCGCGCAGGCAAAGGTTCGCGATCTCGTGGTCTATGCCAGCGGCGACGGTCACGCCATTGCCCGTTGTGCAGGGCTGTTCTCCGACTTCGCCAAGCAAAGCGCCGATCTTGGCACCTTCGGCAATGGCAGCCGGATGAAATTCGTCGCCAATCTCCTGGTTGCGATTCACAACGTCGCCACTGCCGAGGCGATGATCCTGGCAGAGCGCGCCGGGCTCGATCCGAAAATGGTTGTCGACATGGTCGGCCCGGGCGCCGGTGGCTCGCGGATGTTTCAGATGCGCGCGCCCATGATGGTCGAAGGCGTTTATGAACCCGCGACCATGAAGGTCTCTACCTGGAAAAAGGACATGGCGATCATTGCCGAGTTTGCCGACGACGTTGGCTGCGCAACCCCTCTGTTTACGCTGACCCAGCCCGTCTATACGGAGGCGATGGCGATGGGTCTGGGCGATCAGGACACAGCCGCCGTATTCGAAGTGCTCAAGAAAACCATTATTACCGATCCCAAATCCGACGCTCGGAGTCGAAAATAGCCGCCACGCATCGCCGTTCGGGAGGGTCGCCGAACCGCGAGATCAGACCAGGCAAATGAAGGGACGCGTGTTACCGCACTGCATCAATGACATTCGTAGATTTCAAGCTATCCCTTCTCGGGCGCCATCAAAATATCCCGGTATGCCCAGTGGTGTCATGGTTATCACTTGATCATTTATAACTTCCGTCCGATAAATCACTCAAACAATAACAACAGCAGAACTGATAGTCAGCAGAGTTTCGGGGAGGATCCATGACGATATCGCGACGACAATTTGTCTCAAGCGTTGCCGGTGCAGGTATCGCCAGCATGGCGGCTCCCAATCTCGTCTTTGCCCAGAATAGTGGACCGATCCGCATCGGTCTGCTGGCGGCCAAGACCGGACCGCTGGCCTCCGGCGGCATCGACATGGAACTCGCGATGACGATGTTCCTGAAGGAGCGCGAAAACACCCTCGCGGGCCGCAAGGTCGAATTGATTGTCGCAGACACGGCCGGCGTTCCGGCGACCGCGCGCACCAAAGCCCAGGAGCTGATCGAAAAGAACAATATCCATTGCATCATCGGCCCGCTCGCCGCCTTCGAGGCGCTTGCGATCGCCGACTACCTCACGGAAAAGGAAATACCCACGCTCGGCGTCGCGGCGGCGGAGGACATGACGCAGCGGCACCCGAGCCCATGGTTTGTCCGCCTGACGTCGACGTCGGCGCAATGCGCCTATCCGCTTGCCGAATATTCCGCCAAGGAATTGAAATACAAAAAGATCGTCACCATCGCTGACGACTTTGCCTACGGACATGAAATGTGTGCCGGCTTCCAGCGCGCCTTCGAGGACAATGGCGGCAAGATTATCCAGAAGATCTTCACGCCTCTGGCGACACCGGACTATGGCAGCTATGTCGCCCAGGTGAAGAGCGCGGATGCGATCTTCCTCGGCACCGCCGGCTCGAACGGATTCCGGTTCCTTCGTCAATTCATCGAATACGGTCTGAAAGACAAGATGGCCGTCATCGGCGGCATGACGGCGCTCGATGAATCCGTGCTTCGCAATATGGGCGATGAGGCGCTGGGGATTCTGACCACGAGTTGGTATTCGGCGGAACTGGACAATCCGCTCAACAAGGTCTTCGCGCCGGCATTCCGCAAGCAGTTCAAATACGATCCGGGCTATTACGCTGGCAGTACCTACGTCTCGGGCGAGGTTTTGGAGGCTGCGCTAAAAACCACGAAAGGAAACGTGGAAGACAAGAAAGACGCTGATGACGGCGATCCGCGGCAGCAACGCGGAGACGGTGCGCGGGCTTGTCAAGTTCGACGAATTCGGCAATGCGATCGGCAACGTTTACATCCGCAAAGTAACAAAGAGCGACGGGCGGCTGGTAAATTCGGTCATCAAGACTTACCCGGATGTCACCCAGTTCTGGACCTACGACAAGGCCGCATTCCTGAAGAATCCGGTGTATTCGCGCGACTATCCGCCGGCAAAGAACCTGGAGCAATAATTCTGCTTCCGTTGCGGAGCGGCGGTCTCGCAACTTTTCCACACAAGATCGGCAGACGATGCAGTTTTGGATCATCCAGGGTCTCAACAGCCTGTCGCTTGGTGGTCTGTTGTTTCTGCTTTCGTCGGGATTCTCGCTGATCTTCGGCCTGATGAGACTGGCAAACCTGACGCACGGCGCGTTCTTCATGCTCGGTACGTATTTCGGGGCGATAGCGCTGCGTTCGTACGATGGCTTGAATATCTGGGTGACGGCGCTTGGCGCCGGAATTGCGGTCGCGGCGATCGGCGGTCTTTTCGAACGGCTGGTGCTGACCCGACTGAAGACCAACCCGCTCGGACAGGTGCTGGTCACGCTCGGCATGTCATTCATCATTTCCGATGCGTGCCTGCTGCTGTGGGGAGGCGATTCGATACCGGTGCCGACGCCGCAAAACCTGCAATCGCCGACGCGCGTCCTTGGTTTCGTGTTTCCAACCTATCGGCTGGTGCTGGTGGGATGCGCCATCGGCGCCGCGGTCATGCTTTATTTCCTGCTGGAGCGAACGCGTCTGGGAGCCATGATCCGCGCCGGCGTCGACGACGGGCAGATGGCGCGCGCGGTCGGAATCCCCGTCTCGAATTTGTTTACGCTGGTGTTTTGTCTGGGCGCTGGCATCGCCGGCGCCGGCGGCGTGCTGGGCGGACCGATCTTGTCCGCCTATCCCGGGCTTGATGCCGACATGCTTCCGCTGGCGCTGATCGTCGTCATTCTGGGGGGCATTGGAAGTCTGCTGGGCGCGTTTATCGGCAGCTTCATCATCGGGTTCATCTATACATTCGGCACGGCGCTATTTCCGGAGCTGGCCTATATCATCCTGTTCCTGCCGATGATTTTCGTCATTGCGTTCCGGCCGCAGGGCTTGTTTGGGCGCGTCGGCGCATGAAATGGATTGCCTCAGCCCTGCTTGTTATCTTGCTTCTCCTGCTGCCCTCCTTCGCAGGCGATTTTTATATCAATCTGGCCAGCCAAATCCTGATCGCGGCAATTTTCGCGCTCAGCCTTAATCTCCTGGTGGGTTATGGCGGCATGACCTCGCTGGGACACGCCTCATATCTCGGCGTCGCCGCCTATATTTCCGCGCTGCTGACCAGCCGCTACGGATTTGGACACGGGCCGGCCGCCGTTATCTCGATCGCCGGCACAACCGCGATGGCCGCCTTCTTCGGCGTCATCGCGCTACGCGCCACGGGCCTGGGCTTTCTCATGATCACGCTGGCTTTGTCGCAGGTGCTGTGGGGGCTCGCCTATCGGATGTCCAATGTGACCAACGGTGACAATGGAATAGCCGGCCTGACCAGGCCGATGCCGTTTGGCATTTCGCTCGACAGCGCAGCATCGTTTTACTGGTTCGCGCTGGTTGTGGCATCGTTTGCGTATCTAATGATGGCGATCTTCGTGTCGTCGTCATTCGGATCGTCGTTGAAAGGCGTACGCGACCAGCCACGTCGGATGGCCGCGCTGGGCTTCAATCCCTGGATGATCCGATGGATCACATTCATCTATGCCGGCTTTTGGGGCGGCGTTTCCGGACTGCTCTATGTCTATTACAATAAATATATCCACCCGACCTCACTTTCGACCACGAGCTCGGCTGAAGCATTACTCGGCGTCATTGCCGGGGGCTCGGGAACGCTTGGCGGCCCGGTGGTCGGCGCGGCGCTCGTGCTGCTATTGAAGAACTACGCCTCGGCCTACATCGAACGGTGGAACATGCTGCTGGGCCTGGTGTTCCTGTTTATCGTTCTCGTAATGCCGACGGGAATCGTTCCCGGCTTAAGCAGGCTTGCAACGGGATTACGCAGGGGATCGCGATGACCCCGCTGATGTCGGACTATGCACTTGAAGTCATCAATCTCAAGAAGGCATTCGGCGGCCTTTCGGTGACACAGGACGTGTCGCTCGCGATACGACCAGGCGAACGCCGTCTGATCATCGGTCCTAATGGTGCCGGCAAGACCACACTGTTCAATCAGATCAGCGGCGACATGCGGCCGAATTCGGGACAGATCAAACTGTTCGGCGCGGATGTTACGCAATTTGCGCCCTACAGACGCGCGCATTTTGGACTGTCGCGAACCTACCAGATCATTACGCTGTTTTCAGACGATACGCTCGAACACAACGTCACGCTCGGCCTGCTCGGTTTGCGCCCTTCGCGCTGGCAGATGTGGCGGCCGTTGTCATTTTACGGCGATCTCGCAACCGAAGCCCATCGAGTCCTCGATGCGGTCGGCCTCCTGCATCTGGCCGAACATCCGGTGTCCGATATCGCTTATGGCGAAAAGCGCCGCGTTGAACTTGCGATGGCGCTTGCGCAAAAGCCGCGCGTGCTGTTACTGGACGAGCCGCTGGCGGGTCTTTCAAACACCGAGCGATCCACCGTGAAGTCGCTGATCGCGTCGATACCGCGGCAGACCACCGTGATCATGATCGAACATGACATGGATACCGCCCTTGATCTCGCGGAAACCGTGACGCTGCTGAATTACGGCCGCGTGATCGTCGATGGCGACCGCGATGCCGTGATCGCGGACGAGCGAACGCGCGAGGTGTATCTTGGCGTCTGACGCGCTCAGTTTGACCAACGTCCATGCATTCTATGGCGACAGCCATATATTGCACGGCGTAAGCTTTTCGTTGCAGCCGGGCGGCGTGCTGGCGCTGCTGGGGCGCAACGGGGCGGGAAAGACCACCTGCATCTCGACGATCATCGGTTTTCTGAAGCCCCGGGGCGGCGAAATCACGCTATTTGGAGAATCGATCGAAGGACTCAGTCCCGAACGCATTTCGCAGTTGGGGATCGGTCTCGTGCCGCAAGGGCGTCGCATCTTCCCGTCTCTCACGGTTCGGGAAAACCTGGTGGTGGCGCAGCAGCGCGAGAGCACGACCGGCAAACCATGGAACGTCGAGCGGATTTACACCATGTTTCCTCGGCTGCGCGAGCGCCATGCGCAATTTGCCGGCACGCTGTCCGGCGGCGAACTGCAGATGCTGGCAATCGGGCGGGCGCTGATGGGCAATCCGCGGGTGCTTCTGCTCGATGAGCCGTCGGAAGGCCTTGCGCCGCTGATCGTGGCGGAGGTTGGGCGCACCATCAGGCGTCTGAAGGAGGAAGGACAATCCATCGTTCTGGTCGAACAAAATCTAAAATTGGCGCTCGACGTTGCGGATCAGGCAGTCATCCTCAACACCGGACGGTGCGTGTTCGCCGGCAGCGCCAACGAAATTTTGGATAATGAGGAGCTGATTGCGCAAAATCTCGGCGTCTTTCATGCTCAATAGGCTAACAATCCACTCTCGAGTTGAGGTCAGGCCATGAAAATCGGTGTATGCGGAACTGGACGGATGGGATCGTCGATCGCGCAGCGATTGATGTCGGTCGGACATGAAGTCGGCGTCTGGAATCGTAATTCAGCAAAGACAAAGCCCCTGATCGATGCGGGTGCAAAGCTGTTTGCGTCTCCGGCCGAGCTCGTGGAGGGCTGCGAAGTCGTGATCGTGATGTTGCTGAATGACGCTGCAACCGAGGCGGTTTACCGGGGGCCAAACGGCATTCTGACATCCAAGCTCGCCGGCAAGCTCGTGATCGATATGAGCACGGTGCGCCCGGACACGATGAAATCGAACGGTTCTTCGGTGTCGCAGCAGGGCGCTGCCTTTGTCGAATGTCCGGTGGGCGGAAGCACCGGCCCGGCGAAGGAAGGCAAGCTGTTCGGTCTGGTCGGGGGTGCGAAGGCAGATGTCACCAGGGCGATGCCGGTTCTTGAACAATTGTGCCGCCGCATCGAACATGTCGGGACGCTCGGTTCGGGCGCGACCATGAAACTTGCGGTCAATCTGCCGCTGCTGGTGTACTGGCAGGCGCTTGGCGAAGCGCTGGCGATCTGCAAGCCGCTCAATCTTCCCGCCGACCGGCTGATCGATATTTTGTCCGACACCGCCGGCACGCCGACCGCCATGAAAGGGCGCGGCGCTGCTATCGCCAAGGTATTGGGCGGAGCGCCGATGGGCGAAGCCGCCTTCGGCCTTAGCGCCGCGAAAAAGGATCTGGCGACAGCGGTTCAATTCGGCGCGTCAATCCATGCCGAGCTTCCCGTCACGGCAAGCGCCCTGGCCTGCTTCGAGGAAGCGGAAGCTGCCGGCCTGGGCGATGCCGACGCAACCGCGGTTTCCGTGCGCTGGACCCAACGCCTGGCCACCGCACCTAAATCTTAAATCATTAAACTTTGTCGTCATATCACACCCCCCGAACAGCCAATCCAACAGCAGAGAAAATGAAATGATCGATCGCAAGAATCGCTATGGCCGCACCGCCGCACGCATCCACGACGCCGACGGCCTCGCCCGGCGCCCGTCGTCGGCCACGATCGATATTCACGCGCACATCGTAGTTCCCCAGGCCGCCAAGCTGGCGCAACCGCATGTCGATATCAGCCGAATCCCGCTCGCGCATTTTGCGGATGCCGCCAGCAAGGAAATCAATGCGCAGCAGGAGAATGACGTTCGCGAAGTCATGACGACGATCGACCGCCGTCTGTTCGATCTTGACCGCATGGGCATCGATATTCAGGTGGTGGCCCCCGCTCCCGGCCAGTGTTACTATTCAATCGATCCAAAGATCGCAGAAGCGGCCCATCGGCTCGCCAATGATGGCGTGGTGGAATATTGCTCGCGCAAGCCGGACCGGTTCGTCGGGCTCGGCGTTGTTACGCTGCAGGAGCCGGAAATCGCGGTCCGCGAGCTCGACTACATCATGACCGAGCTGAAATTGAAGGGCGTCGAGATCCTGACCAACGTCGATGGCCAGGAACTGTCCGATCCGAAATTCCGGCCGTTCTTTGCAAAGGCCGAGCAGCTCGGAGCGTTCATCATGATGCATCCGAACGGATTTACCCATGGCGAACGTCTGACCCATTTCTATTTCAACAATGTTCTCGGAAATCCGCTGGATACGACGCTCGCGCTTCACAACCTGATCTTTTCGGGAACGCTGGCGCGCTTCCCCGATCTGAAATTGATGGCCGTACACGGCGGCGGCTATCTTCCCGGCTACTCGGGGCGGATCGATCACGCCTGGGGTGCGCGGCAGGATTCGCATGGCGAGCTGCCATTACCGCCGACGACCTATCTGCGGCAGGTCTATCTCGACACCGTGGTTTTTAGCTATCACCAACTGGCGTACCTGATCGACGTGTTCGGCCCCGATCGTATCGTGATGGGTACCGATTACCCGTTCGACATGGCCGAATATAATCCGATCGGACATGTCGCGGGGGTGCGCGGGATGGACGAGGCAACGTTGGCCCAGATCGCAGGTGGAAATGCCGCCAGGGTGCTCGGCCTCGATGTCTGAAGCGCAGGCGCGGTCAATGCGCGCCTGCCGTCTTGAACCCCGGCTGCTCGAACGGATGAGATGTCGCGAAAGCCGGCATCTCGAAGCAGCGGTCGGCGAGACGAGACACCATCGGAAACGCGCTCAGTTCAAGTTTGAGAAAATGCGCGCCAACGACCTGCCCGGCGATGCAGATGTCTGCGAGGCCAGGCTCGGCGCCTAAGGCAAAAGGCGCAGGCGCCCGGCGCGCGAGAAGCCGCTCGTATGTCGCAAGACCCTCAGTCGTCCAGTGCTTGCCCCAACCCTCGATCGCTTTGGCATCGGCGCCAAACGCCTTGGCGAGATGATTGCGCACGCGCGGCACCACCAGCGGATGCGCATCGGCAATCGTCATCAGCGCCAGCGAGCGCGCGTAGGCCCGCTCCTTCGCGTCCGCCGGTATCAGCCGCGGCTGCGGGCTGGATATCGTCGAGATATTCGATGATCGCCAGCGACTGAAACACGGAATGGCCGTCGTGAATAAACGTCGGCACCACACGCTCGGCATTGACAGCTTCATAACCCGGCTTGAATTGCTCGCCGGAAAGAATGTCGATCGGAATTTCCTCTCGCTCCTTCGCATCCGCGGGTATCAGCCGCGGCGTGGGCTGGATATCGTCGAGATATTCGATGATCGCCAGCGACTGAAACACGGAATGGCCGTCATGAATAAAAGTCGGCACCACACGCTCGGCATTGACCGCTTCATAACCCGGCTTGAATTGCTCGCCGGAAAGAATGTCGATCGGAATTTCCTCGAACGGCAGTCCCTTGAGCCTGAGGGCAACCCTCACGCGAAATGATGCAATCGATCGCCAAAATCCATAGAGTTGTATGCCCATCGGGAGAAACCCTTGTCCAGTATTCGGCTGCCGCCTACTCCACCATATTATGCTGCTGCCAGCGCAACAGATAGGCCTGCAGTCGCCAGATCATGGCCGAAAGAGCTACCCCGACCAGCATCAGCACGATCACCGCGACCATCATTCCCGACGCTTCCGCCCGCGCCTCCGACTCGATAATCAGGCGGCCGATTCCTCGATGTTACGACTTTCGAAGTGTCGCCGATGCCGAACGCCAGCACGATGATCAAAGCATAGCAAGCCGCTATTCGGCTAGGCCTCACGCCGGAAGATGGTCGCTTGACAGGACGCGGAGTCGCCTCGGCGACCCGGTCGTGCACAGCCCCTAAAAACGCAAAAAAAGCCCGATGGCCGTTAGGCCACCGGGCGAGTCTTTTGATTTCGGGAGTATGCTACGCGCTATGCAACGCCATGAGGGCACGGTTCAAACGCTCAAGTCGTTGCCGTGTCTCGGGAGCTGAAAGTAATGCACCCGCCGCAGCCGCTGTTACATCACGACGGCTAGTAGCCGGTTATAGGAGTGAGCACGCACGCTCATTTAATGGATTTGCGCCAATACAGCGTATTGGGCCAGGCCCATGGATGTTGCGGCTGATACAGCCGATAGCCGGCCCGGATAAAGTTGTTGGCGGAGGCGAGGTTGTCGGTGGTATCCGAAACGATGCAACACCATCCATTGTGGCGCGAACGCGATTCCAGAGCGCGCATCAGGCGCAATTGCAGAGCGTTACCGCAGTGCTTTTTCAGTACGCCGACACGGCAGAAATATCCCGCGTTGTAGGCGTGCGTGGACGCAACGACGCCGGCAAAGCCGACCGGCATTGTCTGGTGAAGGGCGAGCCACCAATGTCCCTGCTCGAATTCCGGAATGGGAGCGCCGTCAAAGAATGTCAGGCGGTGAAGGTCTGCGAGGGTGTCTGCGATTTCTTCGTCATGGCCGTCGACCTCGCGTATCCTGTACATCGGCCAGACCTTCAAAATCCCGCCTTGCAATTGTGCTGACATCTCGTCCGGTACCGAAGGCAGCGCCGCGCAGCGCTTCCCGACGGTATTGGATTGCTGGGGGCCATAGCGCGTGCCGGAGCGTAAGTGGCAAATAACCCCATGCTCTGGTTCATCTTTCCGCAAAGCGGATAGGCCCGCGCATATTGGCTGTCGCCGGCCGCGATCCCATCGGCGAACACCGGCCGTAACCGGCGCATTGTTTCAAAAATTCGCCACAGTTTCGAAACTTCAGCGAGCGAACTACGTTGCAGGTGTGCGGAGATTTGGATGGCTCAAACAAGTCCGGCGAAACGAAACAGGAATCCTATCCCGGTACCGGACAAGGTTTCGGTAGCGATGACCGTCAACGGCGTCGAAACCACACTCGAAGTTGCACCATGGACCACTCTGCTGGACGCTTTGCGGGATCATCTTGACTTGACCGGCACCAAAAAGG